>NZ_JBITGA010000004.1:792416-842759 GCF_044456565.1 Streptomyces sp. NPDC050842
GTCGGCGGCTCCGTGTGCGGAGGCTCGGTCGTCGGCGGCTCCGTGTGCGGAGGCTCGGTCGTCGGCGGCTCCGTGTGCGGAGGCTCGGTCGTCGGCGGCTCCGTGTGCGGAGGCTCGGTCGTCGGAGGCTCAGTGTGCGGCGGAGTCGTCGGCGGCTCAGTGTGCGGCGGCTCGGTCGTCGGAGGCTCCGTGTGCGGCGGAGTCGTCGGGGGATGGGTCGGCTCGCCCGGCTCGTCGCCGTAGCCGCCGGGTTCCCCCGCCTGGGCGCAGAGGTCGCCGACGGCCGCCGCGACGAAGCCACCGAGCTCCATGCTCTTGCCGCAGACGTCCGCGGGCAGGGGGCCCTGGACCTGACCCGCCGTACCAGGACCGGGGGAATCGCCCGTACCGGCATGGGAGTTGGCGGCAAGGGCGAATCCGCCGGTCAGCGACAGGATGCCGGTCGCTGCCGCTGCGGTGAGTACTTTCCTGCTGATGATGGACCGCATACCGCTCTTCCTCTGGAGAAAGGGAGAGACCGGCGAGGATCCCCCCTCGCTCCGACCGGCCAGTCCACGCCGACGTTCGCGTGGGATGGACCAGACAGTAGGGAGCGGGGCCCCACGTCAAGCGGGGGCCACACGGCGGCCGATCAGAAAATCATTCGATCAGCCGCCCAGCGGGAGACCGCCGAGCAGCGCGGAACCGCCCTTGCCGGCCTCGTTGAGCTGGCCCAGGGTGTCGGTGGCGGTCTTCACCGGGGAGCCGTCCGTGGTGCTGCTGAGCATGTCCGTCTTGAGTCCATTGGCGGCGATCGCCTCCAGGCCACCGTTCAGGCTGGTGGGGGTCAGCGCCTCCGTGGCCATGGCGGGCGCGGCGGCACCCAGCGCCGCGAGCGAACCGGCGACGATCGCGGCGACCTTGGTGGACTTCATGGGGAGAATCCTTCCTCTGGACTTTCACGTCACGTTCCACACAGGGTTCTTGGCCGAATCCCGTGTGCTGTCCTGCCTTCTGTAACGAGAGGTGCGCTCCCCGGAAACTCCGGGAGGGAGGATTTCTCGACACTGCACCCGATCGATGCGACCGGTGCTATTTGTCGCGCGCGAAGGCCCGTACCGGTACGGCGGACGCCGGGCCGGTACGGGCCTTCGCGGGGACTACCTGACGGGAAGCGGGGGCTTGACCGGCAGGTCGGGCGCGTCGACCGGCAGCTCGGGCGGGTCGACGGGCAGCTCAGGCGGGTCGACCGGCAGCTCAGGCGGGTCGACCGGCAGCTCCGGCGGGTCGACCGGCAGCTCCGGCGGGGTGACCGGGAGCGCCGGGAGCGCCGGCAGTCCGGCCTGGTCCGGTGCGGGCAGACCGCTGCCGAGCACGGTGGCGACGGCCAGATTGACCAGTGACGTCAGCGTCGCGGTCACCTGCGGTACGACTCCGCCGGCGTCACCCGAGGTGACGGCGGCGAGCAGACCGGCGACGGCCTTCTCGACCGTGGCGAGGGCGTCGTCCACGACGTCCGCGGGCGCGGCGGCCGCCTTCGCACCGGCGGCGACGGGCAGGCTCACCGGCGGCTTCACGGGAAGGTCGGGCGCGGGGAGGTCCGGGGCCGGAAGGTCCGGGGCCGGGAGATCCGGAGCCGGAAGGTCCGGCGCTGGGAGGTCCGGCGCTGGGAGGTCCGGGGCGGGGGTTTCCGGCAGGGGGGCCGGGGCCGTGTCCTTGGCCTGTTCGACGGCCGCCGCGATCTTCGCCTTGAGGGCGTCGGCGTCGGCCGCGGGCAGCTGGCCCGCGTCGGCCTTGAGTGCTGCCGTGACGAGTTCGGTCACGGGCGTCGTCACCGAGCCGAGCTCGCCGAGTGCGTCGGCCTGGGTCAGCAGGGCGGCGGCGTCGGGGAGGGGCGCGTGGGCGGCCCGGTCGGCCGCGGAGGACGGATGGTGTTCGTCGGCGACGGCGGGTCCCGCCGCGCAGAGGGTGATGGCGGCGGATATCGCCAGGGCGGTGAATCGGCGTGTAGCCAGGGGACGCATATATGTTCCTTTTCCTTATGCGTCGGACAACTTCCCTCCCACCGTGCCTGCGGGTATAGCCCTCCGCAACCGGGGAACTACTGAGCGCCACGTCTCCGTTCGAGTGAATCCACCCTCCTGGCCTGCCCCTCGAAGGGGCGTACGCCGTTGCACCGACCGGCGCACGACGGTGCGGCCGAACGAGTAGCCCACCAGACCCCGCAAGGAAAAAGCCGGTGCGCCCACCCCGATCGGGGTGGGCGCACCGGCTTCGGAAGGACCGATCCGCTGTGCGAGATCAGACGTTGGCGCAGAAGTTGCCGAAGGTCGGGTTCAGGGCGCCGATGACGCTGACGGTGTTGCCGCACACGTTGACCGGGATGTGGATCGGGACCTGGACGACGTTGCCGGAGCCGACACCCGGGGACTTCACGGCCGCACCCTCGGCGATGGAGTCGGCGGCGGCGACACCGGCGGCACCGGCGACCGCGGCGGCGGCACCGACGGTCAGGACAACGGCCTTGGCGATACGGGACATGGGGAAGTGCTCCTCGATCGAATTCATCCAACTCGGACTGCGCGGACTGTTCGGCCCGGCTCCCTCAACAACGCATCGGCCTTTCATCGGTTGCTCTCCCGAACGGGTGACGTTCAACCGATCTTTGGGCCATAAGAGGGCCATTGGAGCGACTGGGCGTGGAATGGCGCAACACGCTCAACGAGGAACCTGCCCCGCAGATACGGGAGTTAGCGTTTCCGAGCATCTAATGCTTACTATCGCCCCGCGTCGGGGTTATAACGTTCCCGAACGTTGCTTCCGGGCCGATCGCGCGTTCACCCATTTCGTGCGGACGACACCTCCCCCTCTCCCGGCCTTCTCGGGTCTTCCCTTCCTCCTCTCATCAAAGCGGAGAACCTGTATGCGGAATTCAGCGTTTCCTGCTGTGCGTCGCGGTGTGGTGTGCGCCCTGTCGTGTGCGGTGCTGTCCGCCGCGCTGCCGGTCGCCTCCGCCGCCGCGCCCCAGCCCGGTGAGGCCGCCCGCGTCCCCTTCGCCCCGCGCCACGAGGCCGAGCAGCACGGCGGGATCGTGCGGGCCGCCAACACCTCGGCGAAGGGCGCGCGGGGCACCGAGTCGGTCAACGACGACGCCTCGATCGCGTACGTCGACGTCGACAGCGACCCCAACACGTACAACTCCAGCCGTGCCGAGCTCCCGGTGCCCTCGGGCGCCCGGGTGAGCTGGGCCCGTCTGTACTGGGGCGGGAACCTGCGGGTGGGCGAGCAGAAGCCGCCCGCGGACAACGGCCGCGTCCTGATCGCCGAACCCGGCGGCCAGTACAAGGCGCTGCTCGCCGACACCCTGATCGGTCACCGCACCGCCGGCGGCGCCGACGCCTTCCAGGCCTCCGCCGACGTCACCGAGCTGGTCCGCTCCGCCCGCTCGGGCCAGTGGACCGTCGCCCAGGTCAATGTGGCCATGGGGCGTTCCAAGGTCGGCGGCTGGGGCGGCTGGACGCTCGTCGCCGCGTACGAGAAGGACTCGGAACCGCTGCGCCGACTGGCCGTATGGGACGGATTCGAAACGGTCGGTCCGGGGGCCGGCGAGCTGCGTGTCCCGGTCGACGGGAAGCGTTATCCGAAGGGCGTGGGCGGGCGGCTCGGCGTGATCGCCTATGACGGTGACCGCGGCACTTCCGGTGATTATCTGGAGGTCGAAACGAGCCCGTCGCGGAGCGTCCGAATGGCCGATTCCGCTAATTCTTCCGACGACGTCATGAACTCCAGCATCACCGAATTCGGCACCGGTCGGACGGTCCGTTCTCCCGATGGTACGAACACTCTGGGGTACGACTCCGACGTCTTCGATCTGCGGGGGGCGCTGCGCGAGGGGGGCGATCGTGTCCATGTCCGGTTCGGCAGCCGGAAGGACACCGTCTGGCTCGGTGCGCTCTTCCTCCAGGCCGACGTCCGGCGCTGACGTGCGGCCTCCACGAGCGCCGGAAGCGCCGGATCCCGCGTCCGCCACCGTCCTGCACGCGGTCCAGCCCGGTGACGGCGGGGTCGCCCGTGTCGTCGTCGACCTGGTCCGTGCCCAGCGCGCCGCCGGCCTGCGGGTCGCGGTCGCCTGTCCCCCGGACACCTCCCTGTCCGCTGCCGTCCGCGCCGAGGGCGCGGAGACCCACGACTGGCGGGCCGGCCGGGACCCCGGTCCCCGACTGGTCCGCGAGACGAGGGAGCTGGCGCGAGTGATCCGTACCGTCCGGCCCGGTCTCGTCCACGCGCACAGTGCCAAGGCGGGACTGTGCGCCCGACTCGTCCTGCGGGGACGGGTCCCGACGGTGTATCAGCCGCATGCCTGGTCCTTCGAGGCGGTCACCGGGACGACCGCGTCGCTCGCCCGCCGCTGGGAGCGGTTCGGCGCCCGCTGGGCGGACCGGATCCTCTGCGTCAGCGAGGCCGAGCGCCGTACCGGCGAGGCCGCCGGGGTCGTGGCGGACTGGTCCGTCGTCCACAACGGTGTGGACGTGGCCCGGTTCGCGACCGGCGGCCCGCCGGGCAACCCCGTACCCACCGTCGTCTGCGTGGGCCGGCTCTGCCGCCAGAAGGGGCAGGACGTGCTGCTCGCCGCCTGGCCCGCCGTCCTCGCGGAGGTGCCGACGGCCCGTCTCGTGCTGGTCGGCGACGGCCCGGACGGCGAGCGGCTGCGGGCGGCGGCGGGCCCCTCGGTCCGCTTCACCGGCGCCGTCGACGACACCGTCCCCTGGTACCGGGCCGCCGACGTGGTCGTCCTGCCGTCCCGCTGGGAGGGCATGGCGCTCGCGCCCCTGGAGGCCATGGCGGCCGGCCGGCCGGTCGTCGTCAGCGATGTCGACGGGGCGCGCGAGAGCCTGCCGCCCACCCATGAACCCCTGTGCCTGGTCCCGCCCGAGGACCCGGCCGCGCTCGCCGCCGCTCTCGGCCGCCTCCTCGGCAGGCCGGAGCTGCGGCACCGTCTGGGCCGCGAGGCCCACGAGCACGTACTCAGCAGTTTCGATGTCCGGCGCACCGGCGCGGCCGTCGCGGACGTCTACCGCGAACTGGCCGGCGTGCGGGGGGCCGAACACAGAGAGCCGATTGCGCAGTGACCACGGAAAGTACCAGCGTTCCTCCCTCTCCGGGCCCCTGGCCCACGGCGGGCCAGGCCTTCGGCCTCGCCTCCCTCGCGCCGCGCCGCGCCGCGACGGACCGGCTCGCGCTGCCGCGCCGCCCCGCCCGGCGGCGGTCCGGCACCTGGCCGCTCGCGGCGGTCGACTGCCTCGCCGTCCTGGCCGCCGCCTCGCTCCTGAGCGCGGCGCACCACGACGCCCGGCTGCTGCTGCCGATCGCGGCGCTCGTCCTCGTCCTCGACGGGCACGGGGGGCTCTACCGGCCCGCCGTGCACACCCGGCTGCTCGACGAGCTGCCCGCGCTCGCCTCCCGCGCCGGGGTCGCCTGGTGCCTGGCGGCGGCCGCCGTCGCCGCGTACTCCCCCGCCCTGGCGTTCGGGCCGCTGCGGCTCTGCGCCGCGTACGGCACGCACGTCGCCGTCGTGTGCCTGGTCCGCGCGCTGCTGCTAGCCCGCAGGCGGCGGGTGGCGCGGGAGCGTCCGCGCTCGGCGCTGGTCATCGGCGGGACGAGGGCCGCGCGCCGGTTCGCCGCCGCGGCCGCCCAGCACCCCGAGTACGGGGTGCGGCCGGTCGGGATCGTCGGCGTGCCGGAGCAGGGCGGAGCCGCCCGGGCGGTCGGGGAGGCCGGGCTTCCGGTCCTCACCACGACCGAGGAGATCCACCGGGCCGTCATCCAGAACAGCGTGTGCGACGCGGTGTTCCTCGACGACGACCCGGGTCTCGTCAACCTCTTCCAGCACTACGGCTGCACCACCTGGCAGGTGGGCGGCCAGCGGCAGGCCGGACCGATGGGGGAGCACGTCTGGGGGTACGCCTGGCGCCGGATCGTCCCGCTGGGCGAGCGCCGTGGGCTGACCGCCAAGCGCGCGCTCGACATCGCGCTCGCCGCGCCCGCGCTCGCGCTCGCGCTGCCGGTGCTGCTGCTGTGCGCGCTCGCCGTGCGCCTGTCGGATGGTCCGGGGGTCCTCTTCCGGCAGGAGCGGGTGGGCCAGCACGGCCGCCACTTCACGCTCCTCAAGTTCCGTACGCTGCGGCCGACCGACGACACCGAGTCGGCGACCCGCTGGAACGTGGCGGGCGACCGGCGGATGAGCGCGGCCGGCGGTTTCCTGCGCAAGAGCTCGCTGGACGAGCTGCCGCAGCTGTGGAACATCCTGCGCGGGGACATGAGCCTGGTCGGGCCCCGGCCCGAACGCCCGTACTTCGTCGCCCAGTTCAGCAAGATCCACGCCGGTTACGCGGCCCGGCACCGGATGCCGGTGGGGCTGACGGGACTGGCGCAGGTGCACGGGCTGCGCGGCGACACCTCGATCGAGGACCGCTGCCGTTTCGACAACCACTACATCGACCACTGGTCGCTCTGGCAGGACGTCTGCATCCTGCTGCGTACGGCGGCCGGGCTCGTCCGACCGACAGGGAGCTGAAGATGGCCACGGCCGTGACGCCGGTGCCGGCGGTCGCCCCGGACGCGAGGAACCGGACCCGCGACGACGTACGGGAGCGGGCCCGCGACGACGTTCGGGACTGGGCTCGCAGGGCCGGGGCCCTGTCCCCGGTCCTCGCCGTGATCGCGCTGCTGCTCGTCCCGGGCGGCGGCGGGGCGCAGGGCGGCACCGGCGGCACGGGCACGATCGCGGACGCGGCCTCCGGGCTCCTCGTCCTGATCTGTTTCGTGCGGGTGCTGCGCGGCGGCACGCGGCCGCTGACCCGGGCGGCGGCCGTCGTCCTCGGCCTGCCCGTCCTCGGGATCTGTCTGGCCGCGATCACCTCGAACGACCCGGCGGCGAGCCTGCCGGGCGTCGCCCGCTACGTACAGATCTTCGTCCTCGTCCCGGCGGCCGTGCTCCTGATGATCCGCGACCGGCGGGACTTCGCCGTGGTCGCCTGGGGTCTCGTCGGGCTCGCGCTGCTCCAGGGCGCGGTGGGCGTCCTCCAGTACCTGACCGGTACGGGCGCCTCGTACATGGGCGAGGACATCCGGGCCGTCGGCACTTTCGGGCCGACCGATGTGATGGGCATGGCGACGGTCGTGTCGTACGGGCTCGTGATCGTCACCGGGATCGCGCTCGGCAGCGGCCCCGGCCGGACCCGGACGGCGGCGCTGGTCTGCGCGGGGCTGCTGTTCCTGCCGCTGGTGCTGTCGTTCAGCCGGGGCGCGTGGATCGCGACCGTGCTCGCCTGCGGGATCCAGCTGCTGCTCGCCGGGCCGCGCCGGGCGCTGCGGGTGGCACTCGCGGCGGGGGCGCTCGGTGTCGTCCTCGTCGGCGGTCTCGGGATCGGTTCGGAGATGGTGAAGGAGCGGGTCGCGAGCATCACGCAGGTGGCGGCGGCGCCGGACCAGTCGGTGACGGACCGGTACACGATGTGGGCCGCGGCCGGGCGGATGTGGAGCACGGAGCCGGTCACGGGCGTCGGCCTCAAGGGCTTCCCCGCGTACCGCGACTCGAACGCCTCGCTCGCGCTGTCCTCCGGAAGCGACACGGCGGGCGCGGGCGCCGTCTTCCAGCGGCAGCCGCTGCTGTCCCCGCACAACATGTACCTGCTGGTGCTCAGCGAGCAGGGCCTTCTGGGGCTGTTCGCGCTGGCGGGCAGCTGGGTGGCGCTGCTCGTCGGCGCGCTGCGCCGGCGGCGCCTCGGCGCGGACTGCGCGCTCGTCGCGGCGGGCCTGCTGTCGTGGCAGCTCATCGACTTCTTCTACGCGGACATCGGCGGCCCGTCGACGGTCCTGATGTCGGTCGTGTTCGGTCTGGCGGCCTGGTGGTCGCTGGCGGAGGTGCGGCGTGCGTGACCCGTGGGCCGGGGAGCCGGAGCCCACGGACACCCCGTGGCCCGGCGCCCCGCGCTCCGCTCCCCGGCCGCCCCGCGGCACCCCGCTGAACGACCCCTGGCCGACCGCGCCTCCGGGCCCCACGGACTCTCCGTGGGGCCCGGAGGCCGCGGCGCTGCCGGGGGCGGGTGCGGGGGTGGGGACGGGCACGGCCGTGCGGGGGGCGGAGACCGCCGTACGGACGGACGGGGTACGGACAGCGGACGGGGCACGGGCGGACGGGGTACGGGCAGCGGACGAATTGCGGGTGCGGGCGCCGCGCGGGCGTCGGGCGCATGCCCGGGCGCGGGTACGGGTACGGGCCGGGGCCGACCGGGTGCAGGGGCGGGGCTTCCTCGCGAAGGCCGCCGCCGTGACCGCCGGGCTCACCGCCCTCGGGGCCCTGCTCGGGCTCGTGCGCGACCAGATCCTCGCCGGGTACTTCGGCGCCGGCGCGGAGACCGACGCGTTCCTGGTGGCGTGGACGGTGCCCGAGTTCGCCTCGACGCTGCTCATCGAGGACGCGCTCGCGCTGATCCTGGTGCCCGCCTTCTCCCGGGCCCTGGCCCGCCGCTCCGGCAGCCTGTTCGGGGATCCGGTGCGCGCCCTCGTGCGCGGCACGCTCCCGCGGCTCACCATCGCTGTCGCGGTCGCCGCCGCCGTACTCGTCCTGGCGGCGCCGCTGATCGTCTCCGCCCTCGCGCCCGGCCTGCCGGATCCGCAGCTCGCCGTGGACTGCACGCGGCTGACCGCGACCTGCGTGCTGTCCTTCGCCCTGGTCGGGTACTGCTCGGCCGCGCTCCGCGCGCACGGCTGCTTCCTGTCGCCGGCCTCGATCTACGTGGCGTACAACGTCGGCATCATCGGCACGATCCTGGTGCTGCGCGAGCCGTGGGGGGTGCGGTCCGCCGCCGCCGGGGTCGCGGTCGGCGGGGTCCTCATGGTCCTCGTACAGGCCCCCTCGCTCCTCCGCGAGCTGCGGGCCCGCCCGGTACCCAAGGAGGAGCCGACGGCGCTCGCGCCCGAAAGCGGCCGCGGCGGGCAGGAGGGGCGCATCCTCGTCCTCGGTCTCATCGCGCCGGTCGTCGCCTTCTCGCTCTGCCGCCAGTCGCAGATCCTGATCGAGCGGTTCCTCGCCTCGCCGCTGCCCGCCGGGGCCATCTCGCATCTGAACTACGCGCAGAAGGTCGCGCAGATGCCGATGATCCTCTCCCTGATGCTGTGCACGGTCAGCTTCCCCGTGGTCGCCCGCGCCCTCGCGGCGGGCGATACCGAGGCGGCCCGCCGCCGGGTCGAGCGGGATCTGCTGCTGGCCGCCGTCGTCGTGCTCGTCGGCGCCTCGACGGTGATCGCCGCCGCCCCCAGCATCGTCGAACTCCTCTTCGAGCGGGGAGAGTTCGACCGTACGGACACCGTCGCCACCGCCGCCGTCATGCGCGTCTACGCCCTCGGCCTCCTCGGCCAGACCATGGTCGGCGCCCTCGTCCGCTGCTACTTCTCCGCCGCCCGCCCCCTCTGGTACCCGGCCGCCGCGATGGCCGCCGGGCTCGCCACGACCACCGTCGCCGGGATCCCCGGCGCCCACTACTGGGGCGCCGTCGGCATCGCCGCGGCGAACGCCCTCGGCATCACCTGCTCCGCCGTCCTGCTGCTGCGCGGCGCGCACCGCCAGACCGTGCCCGTCCAGGTCGACAAGCTCGGCGAGGGTCTCCTCCGGCTCGCCACCGCCGGCGCGTGGGCCACCGGCGCCGGCTGGCTCTGCTCGGTCGGGATCGGCTCCCCCGCCCCCGCCCTCACCGTCGCCGCCCTGGTCGTCATGGGCGTCTTCCTGCTCTTCATCGCCTGCGCCGCCAAGGCGCCGGAGATTCCGCCCCTGCCCCGCTCCGCCTCCCGGAGGACCGACCATGCCCGCCCCCACCGCGCTGCGCCGACTGCTGCCGAAGCCGCCCCTGTGGGTGAAACCGCCCCTGTGGGTGGCGATGTACCACTCGATCACGGACCCCGGTGACGACCCGTACCACGTGACCGTCTCCCCGGTCCGCTTCGCCCGGCAACTGCACTGGCTCGGCGACCGGGGACTGCGCGGGGTCTCGGTGCGGGAGCTCCTCGCCGCCACCGCCGCCGGGCGCGCCAAGGGGCTCGTCGGCCTCACCTTCGACGACGGCTACGCCGACTTCCTCGACTCGGCGCTGCCGCTGCTGCGCCGTCACGGCTTCACCGCCACCGTGTACGTCCTGCCGGGCCGGCTCGGCGGCGAGAACACCTGGGACACCGAAGGCCCGCGCAAACGGCTCCTCGACGAGGACGGCATCCTGCGGATCGCGGAGGCCGGCATGGAGATCGGCTCCCACGGCCTCCGCCATACCGCCCTCACCGAAGCCGACGACACGACGCTCGCGGACGAGACCCAGCGCAGCCGCGAGCTCCTGGAGGAGATCACCGGCGACACCGTGGACGGCTTCTGCTACCCGTACGGGAAGGTCGACCCGCGCGTGATCCACGCCGTGCGGAAGGCCGGCTACCGCCACGCCTGCGCGATCGACCCCGGCCCGCACACCAGCGCGTACGCCCTGCCCCGCGTCCACATCGGCGAGGACGACACGTCCTGGCGGCTCACCGCCAAGCGCGTGCTGCACCCGCTGCGCCGCCGCCATCCCGTCGACGTGTTCCCCTCGCAGGCCCAGGCCGGACCCGCCGTGGTCGGTGCGCCATGAGGGTCCTGCACGTCATCACCGGGCTCGGCATCGGCGGCGCCGAGCAGCAGCTGCGGCTCCTGCTGCGCCACCTCCCGGTCCAGCACGGGGTGGTCACCCTCACCAACCCCGGCGCGGTCGCCGCGGGCATCGAGGCCGACGGCACCCCCGTCACCCACCTGGGCATGGCCGGCAACCGCGACCTCGGCGCGCTCCCCCGCCTCGCGCGGATCGTCCGCCAGGGCCGCTACGACCTCGTCCACACCCATCTGTACCGGGCGTGCGTGTACGGCAGGCTCGCGGCCCGCCTCGGCGGGGTCCGCCGGGTCATCGCCACCGAGCACTCGCTCGGCGAGGCGCAGATCGAGGGCCGCCCGCTCTCCGCGGGCACCCGCGCCCTGTACCTGGCCTCCGAGCGGCTCGGCACGTCCACGGTCGCCGTCTCGCCCAGCGTGGCCCGCCGCCTCGCCGACTGGGGGGTGCCCCCGGACCGTATCCGGGTGGTGCCCAACGGCATCGAGACCGGCCGCTTCGCCTTCGACGCCCGCGCCCGCCGCCTCACCCGGGGTGTCCTCGGCATCCCCGAGAACGCCCATGTCGTCGGCGGGGTGGGGCGGCTGGCGCCCGGGAAGCGGTTCGACCGGCTCGTCCGGGCCGTGGCCTCGGTGCCGGAGGCCCGGCTGCTCCTCGTCGGCGAGGGCGAGCACCGCGCGGAGCTGCTGCGGATCGCCCGGGAGTGCGGGGCCGCCGACCGGGTACTGCTCGTCGGGGCCTGCGAGGACCCGCCGTCCGTCGCCTCGCTCGGCCCCTCGCTGCCCGAACTGCTCTCCGCCATGGACGTCTTCGTGTCCACCTCCCCCGACGAGACCTTCGGGCTCGCGGTCGTCGAGGCGCTGGCCGCGGGCCTTCCCGTGCTGTACGTGGCCTGCCCCGCGATCGACGACCTGCCGCCGGACGCGGCCCCGGGCGCGCGCCGGATCGGCGAGTCCGTGCCCGAGCTGGTCTCCGCGCTGCGCGGCATCCGGGACGCCCGGCTCACCCGCCTCCCCCAGCCCGCGGCCGCCCGCCGCTACGACATCACGCGCAGCGCAGGGCAGTTGATGTCCCTCTACGACCAGGCCGTCCACGGCACCCCGTCCCCCGCGAAGTGAGAGAGCCCGCACGATGAACACCACCCCAACCCGCACCTTCCCGCCCGCCGGCCTCCGCCTCCCGGGCCGCTGGGCCGTGCTCCCCGCCGCCGTACTCGCCGGAGCGGTCCTCGGCGGCGGCTACGGAGCGCTCAAGACCCCGCAGTACGCGGCGATCAGTTACGTCATCGTCGTACCGGCCGAGAAGTCCGACCCGGCGGCGGCGCTCGGCTTCGCCCAGGCCTACGGGCGGGTCGCCACCGACATCGCGGTGACCGGCGACGCCCAGGTGTGGGCGGGCGTCACCGCCGACACGCTGCGCAAGAGCGTGCAGGCCGCGACCTCGCCGGACGCGCCGATGATCTCGATCACCGCCCGGGCCGAGAAGCCCGCGAAGGCCGTGTCCATGGCCGACGGGGTGGCCCGCGCGCTCGTCCTCAACAGCACGCACGTCGCGGGCAGCACGGGCGTCAAGGTCGTCCAGTTCTCGCGCGCCACCAAGCCGGTCGCGCCGGTGTCGCCGTCCGCGCCGCTCTCCGCGCTCGTCGGCGGCTGTGCCGGCGGGCTCCTCGGCGGCCTGGTCCTGCTCGTCCGCCCGAAGCGCGGCGCCGCGCGCGGCGAGGCCCGGCACTCCCGGCAGCCCGCCGCCACGCCGGTCGGAGGCACCCCCGCGACCGGAAGCGCCGCCGTGCCCGCCCCCGCGGTCGCCTCGCACCAGCCGGAACCGGAGGCGGTGTGACCCCGAGAACGCTGCGGACCGAGGTCTGCCGTGACGAGGAGCGGTTCGGGCGCCTGGCGGCCGAGTGGACGGCGCTGTACGGGCGCTGCTCCTCCGCCACCCCCTTCCAGTCCCACTCCTGGCTGCACTCCTGGTGGCTCTCGTACGGCCGGCCCGGTGCGCTGCGGGTGGTGCTCGTACGACGGGAGGGCGGCGAACTCGTCGCCGCCGCGCCCCTGATGCGGGCCCGCGGGCCGCTGCCCGTCCTCACCCAGCTCGGCGGCACCATCACCGACTTCACGGACGTGCTGCTCGACGACGACTGCCCCGAGGCTGCGCCCGCCCTGGCCCGGGCGCTCGCCCGGGCGGCCCGGGGCGCGGTCATCGACCTGCGGGAGGTGCGGCCCGGCGCGGCCACCGAGCGGATCTCCGCCCACTGGCGCGGGCCGCGCCGCTCCCTGCCCGACTCGCTGTGCCTGGAGCTGCCCGCCGTCCCCATGGAGGGGCTGCTCGAACGGATCCCCTCCGGGAAGGCCCAGCGGGTCCGCGCCAAGCTCCGCAAGCTCGACGCCCTCGGCATCGACTCGCACGTCGTCACCGGCGACGAGGTCCCGGCCGCCCTCGACCGGCTCCTGAAGCTCCATCAGCTCCAGTGGCAGGGGCGAGGCGTGACCGCCGAGCACACGAGCCGGCGGTTCGCCCAGCACCTCACGCGGGCCGTGCGGCCCATGGTGGAGCGCGGCGACGCGATGGTCACCGAGTTCCGGCTCGCCGGGGACGTGGTGGCCGCCGACCTGACCCTGATGTCCCCCCGACTCGCCGGCGGCTACCTGTACGGCGCCGACCCCGAGCTGCGGGCCCGCAAGGTCGACGTGGCGACGATGCTGCTCCGCCACGGGGCCCGCGAGACCAGTACCGGCGGGCGGGCCACGCTGAGCATGCTGCGCGGCACCGAGGCGTACAAGCAGCACTGGCGCCCCGAGGCCGTCCGCAACCAGCGGCTGATGCTCGCCGGACGACGTACGGCCCCGCTCCTGTGGCTGCGCGCGGGCGCCGCCGACGGGCGCCGCTGGGCGGCCCGCCAGGCCCGGGAGCGGGCCTGGGTCGGGCGGGCGCTGGCCCGATGGCCCGGACGGACGCCGAACGGCGGCGGGTGATCCTCCTCCACCGCCGCCGTTCGGATCCGTCAGGGTCCGGTCAGAAGGGCCAGACGCCCTTCAGCGCGTCCTTCCAGTCGAGGTCGACCTCGTCCTTCCAGGAGTCCTTCGGGACACAGACGGGCCCACCGATCCAACTCTCGACCCACGAACCGAGGTTCACGGTCCAGCAGTCGGGCTTGGGCTCAGGCTTCGGCTCGGGCTCGGGCTCGGGCTCGGGTTCCGGCTTGGGCTCGGGCTTCGGCTCAGGCTTGGGTTCCGGCTTCGGCTCGGGCTTCGGCTCGGGCTCAGGCTTGGGTTCCGGCTTCGGCTCGGGCTCGGGCTTCGGCTCAGGCTTCGGCTCAGGCTTCGGTTCCGGCTTGGGCTCGGGCTTCGGCTCAGGCTTCGGTTCCGGCTTCGGTTCCGGCTTCGGCTCGGGCTTCGGCACCGGGACCGTCGGGTCTGTCGGCTCGACAGGGTCGGTCGGGTCGACCGGATCGACGGGATCGACCGGATCCACGGGATCAACCGGGTCGACGGGATCCACGGGATCCACGGGATCAACCGGATCAACCGGATCAACCGGATCCACCGGATCCACCGGATCCACCGGATCCACCGGATCCACCGGATCCACCGGATCCACCGGATCCACCGGATCAACCGGATCAACCGGATCCACCGGATCCACCGGATCCACCGGATCCACCGGATCCACCGGATCCACCGGATCCACCGGAATCTCGGGGATTTCCGGCTCCACCCCGAACAGCATCTGCCGGAACACCAGCGACGACCGCGGATTGTCGTCGCACTGCCATACGCCGTGCGGACAGTAATCCGTGATCGTGTGGTACAGCGGCTTGTGCTGTTTCATCCACTCCAGCATGCGCCGCATGTACACGGGATTGTCGCCGTTACGGAAGAGCCCCCATTCGGGGTACGAGATCTGCTTTCCGTGCTCCGCGGCGAAATCGACCTGCTTCTGGAGCCCGTACGGCTCGCTCACGTGTTCGTCGAAGCTCATTCCCGGCGGCTGGTCGTACGAGTCCATGCCGATGATGTCGACGACGTCGTCGCCCGGGTAGCACTCGGTCCACGGGACGGCGTCGCGGCCGCGGCTCGGGTTGAAGTCGAAGCGGAACTCCTGCCCGGGGACGGAGCGCATCGCGGTGACGATGCGGTTCCAGTACTTCTTCCAGGCCGTGGGATCCGGCGCGCACCGGTGGGTGTACGTCGTGCCGTTCATCTCCCAGCCGAGGACGATGACGGTGTCGGTCGCCTGGAGCTCGACGAGCCGCTCGGCGAGGGTCGTGAAGTGGTGGTCGTAGTACCCGGCCGCGCCCAGCTGGAGCTGGCGGCGGACCTCGTAGTCGGAGACGCCGGCCTCGTTCCGCTCCAGCATGGGGACGTTGAGGACGAACAGCCGGTCTGCCTGCTCGTTGCGCCAGTCCGCCCAGGCGTCGAGGAAGCCGGGCGGGCCCTCGATGTTCGACCAGAGGTCGCCCGGCAGGTAGGTGTGGCCGACGCGGAGTTCGCGGCCGCCGAGCCACCGTTCGAGCTGCCCGATGCGGGCGACCCCGAGCGCGCCCGAGTCGAGGAAGGCTCCCATGGCGCTGGAGAGAGTCGGTCCGGGGTCCTTCGTCGTTACCGAGTCGGTGGCGTGGGCGGGGGACGAGAGGACGACCGAGCCCGAGGCGAGGAGACCGGCGGTGAACACCCCCAGCCACGCTCTCGATGTTCTCCGCTGTGCAGCTGCCATGGCCGCTCCTTCACGTCGCTCGCTTTTTGATGATCCGTCAATCCGATACTCCGAAAGTATTCCTAATGAGCCGACCGTGAACTCGGCTTCCCTCTGATCAGTAGTCCATTAGAGGATTTCATCGCCCAGTTGGGGCACCCGAGATGAAGGGCATGCCGTGCCGCGCCGTCAGAGTTTCGACACCCGCGTACCCACCGTCCTCGTGCGACTCGACCCGAATCCCTTTCATCACGGCACTCTCGGCGCCGCGCGATCACTGGGGCGGGCGGGAATCCCGGTCCATGCCGTCATCGAATCGAGCACCAGTCCCGTCGCCCGGTCCCGCTATCTCCGCTCGGCCCGTCCGGGCCCGGCCACACCGTCCTCCGCCGGGCTTGCGGAACTGCTGGTCCGCATCTCCGACGAGATCAGCCACGACATCGACGGCCGGGTACCCGACGGGGCCTCACATCCCGTGCTCGTCCTCCCCCTGGACGACGTCAGCGCCCTCGCGCTGGCCCGGCGGCGCGCCGAGCTGTCCCCGCGCTTCCTGCTGCCCGAGCAGACCGAGGAGCAGCTGCTGCGGGTCGCGGACAAGGCCGCGCTCGCGAGGACCTGCGCGGCACTCGGTCTGCCCCATCCGCGGACCGAACTCCCGACCGGCGCCGACGAGGCCGCCGCCATGGCCTGGTCGCTCGGTCTCCCGGTGGTCGCCAAGTGGAGCAGGCCCTGGCTGCTGCCTGCCGGCAGCGGGCTGCGCAGCACCTCGATCGTGCGGTCCCTCGCGGAGGTACGGGAGTTGTACGGCCGCACTCCCGAGGCCGGCAGCCGGCTGCTGCTCCAGGAGCTCCTTCCGGCGGGCCGGGACCTGGACTGGTTCTTCCACGGGTACGTGGACTCCGCCGGCCGCTGTGTCACGGGGGCCACCGGACGCAAGGAACGCTCCTGGCCCGACGCCGCCGGGCTCACCGCCGTGGGCCGCTGGACGGCGAACCCGGCCGTGGACCGGACGGCCCGCGAGCTGCTCGACGCGCTCGGCTACCGGGGCGTGTGCGACCTGGACTTCCGGCTCGACCGGTCCACGGGCGCGTACCACCTGCTCGACTTCAACCCCCGGCCCGGCGCGCAGTTCCGGCTCTTCGCCGACCCCGAGGGACTGGACGTCGTCCGGGCGGCGCACCTGGACCTGACCGGCCGTCCGGTGCCGCCGCACACCCCGGTGTACGGCCGCCGGTTCGTCGTCGAGAACTACGCGGCGCTCTCGCTCGCCACCTCCCCGCGCCGCCGGTACGCGGCCGAGCCCGGCGCCGGGCGGCAGCCGCGTACCGAGCGCGCCTGGTGGGCGGTCGACGACCCGGCGCCCGCGCTCGCGATGGGCCTCGCCTGGCTCGCGCACCTCCTGCGCAAGGCCTTCGGCGCGGTGGTCCGGCGGCTCGGGGCCGGCCGGACCGGGCATCCGGCCGTCCTCCCGGCGCCGTCGGCCCGCACCGCCCCCGACCAGCTCACCCCACGATGAGAACGATGAAGGCGGAAGGCACGATGTCGAAGTCGATATACGACCTGGTGGTCGTCGGGGCGGGTCCCTACGGCCTGTCCGTGGCCGCGCACGCGGCGGCCCACGGGCTGAAGCTGCGGACCTTCGGCCGCTCGATGGCGTCCTGGCACGCCATGCCCCCGGGCATGTTCCTGAAGTCGGAGCCCTGGGCCTCGCACCTCTCCGACCCGGAGGGGGCGTACGGGCTCGACGCGTACGCCGTGACGCGGGGCGTCCGCGCCGAGCACGGCGTGCCGCTGCCGGTCGACTTCTTCGCCTCGTACGGCGACTGGTTCGCCCGCCAGGCCGTGCCCGCCCTCGACGAGCGCCTGATCGCCTCGGTCGCGCCCACGGCCGAGGGGTTCGCGCTGCGGACGGAGGACGGCGAGCCGCTCCGTACGCGGACGGTGGCCCTCGCCGTCGGCGTGCTGCCCTTCATGGAGATCCCCGGGCCGCTGCGGGGGCTCCCCCGGCGGTACGTCACGCACTCCAGCCACCACGCCGGGCTCGACCGCTTCGCCGGGCGGGACGTGACCGTCGTCGGCGCCGGTCAGGCCGCCCTGGAGACGGCCGCGCTCCTCACCGAGCAGGGCGCGGCCACCGTCCGGATCGTCGCCCGCGCGGACCGGCTGAAGTGGAACACCCTGCCCCCGGCCCTCGACCGCGGCCCGTGGCGCACGGCGCGCGCCCCGCACACGGGTCTCGGCTGCGGCTGGCGCAACAAGCTCTACGCGGACACCCCGGGGCTCTTCCGGCGGCTTCCGGCCGCCACCCGCGAGCGGATCTTCGACTCGGCGCTCGGACCGGCGGGCGCGTGGTGGCTGCGGGAGCGGTTCGCGGCGGTCGGGGACGTACGGCTCGGGCAGCGGATCACCTCGGCGGCCGTGACCGGCGACGAGCGGCTCCGGCTCGACGTCGCCGGGCCCGGCGGGACGACGGTCCTGGAGACCGATCACGTGGTCGCCGCGACCGGCTTCACCCCGAGCCTGGAGCGGGCGGGGATGCTCGACCCGGCGCTGCGCGGGGCGCTGCGGACGGTCGGCGCGGTCGGTGCCCCGGAGGTCGGCGGCCTCTTCGAGTCCTCGTGGCCGGGGCTCTTCGTCGCCGGGCTGCTCACGGCGCCGTCGTACGGGCCGTCGATGCGGTTCGTGTTCGGCGCCGAGTACACGGCGGGCCGACTGGTGAAGGGGGTCCGGCAGCGTCTGCGGTCGGGCACCCGGCGCGGCACGGTGGCCCGGCCCCGTACGGGCGGGCAGGCCGCCGTCCGGGCATAGCCGAGGGCCGGCCCCGGAGAGCGGGTGCTCTCCGGGGCCGGCCCCTGTGCCTGCGGGCCGCTGGGGACTCAGAAGTTGCCGCAGAAGTTGCCGACGGCGGGGTTGAGCACGCCGATGACGTTGACGCTGTTGCCGCAGGCGTTGATCGGGATGTGGATCGGGGCCTGGACGACGTTGCCCGACAGGACGCCCGGCGAACCGATGGCCACGCCGTGCGCGTCCGCGTCCGCGAAGGCGGGCGACGCCACACCCATGGCCATGACGATTCCGGCGATGACGGCCGCGGCCTTCTTACAGTTCATTGCGTCTGGATCCTTTCCTCGGCGGAATACCTTTCCGCTGCACACCACACAACGAACACGCCTCACAAAGGAAACCTCGGCAACGGCGACGTCACGTCTTTCACTCCATTGCCTCCACGAAACAGGGCCGGAGGGAACGCGAAACGTTCCCTCCGGCCCTGTCGTGCGCGGTGCGGATCAGCCGTTGTAGGCGCCGTTCCCGGAGAGGACCGGGATGTCCTCCAGGATGTGCGACAGCGGCTCGTCACCCTTGGCCTGGGTGGAGTTGTCCGCGCACTGCTGGTTCTGCGGGGACGACAGGACGTTGATGTCCTGGGCGGTGATCGGGATGGCGCCGATGAGGGAACCGAGGTTGCCCTTGACCGGGACGCCGAGGCACAGCTTGTTCAGCGAGCCCTGGACCGCCGCGAACTGCGGGCTCATGTCACCGGCGGTCTTGGAGTTGCCGTACGACTGGTGGGCGCCGTTGCCGCTGAGGGAGGTCGTGCCGCCGTCGTTGGCGATGGCGAGCGCCGGAGAGGCCGCCGCAGCGGAAGCGCCGACAACAGAGGCCGTCACAGCCGCAGCCGCCATAATCTTCTTGATCACGGTGATTCCGTTCCTGTTCCCACCAATCGACCTGATTGATGCGACGGGATCAACTGCGGCCGGGGGCTTTGGTTCCGGCCCTTCACTCGTTCGACTGGGACTCCGTTTCGCGCTGCCGTGTGCGCTCCGCCAAGGGGGTGACACAGCGGAACCCGGGCGTCCGGAGGCCTGTTGATCAGGGCGCTCCCTGCACGGAGCCGGTTCTAGAAGGGAACTCCCGTGATCAAGAAGGTTATGGCCACCGCGGCCGCAGCCGCTTCCATCGTCGGCGTCTCCGCCGCGATGGCGACCCCGGCGCTCGCCATCGCCAACGACGGCGGCACCACGTCGCTCAGCGGCAACGGTGCCCACCAGGAGTACGGCAACTCCGCCACGTACGGCAACATGAGCCCGCAGTTCGCGCTCGTCCAGGGCTCCCTGAACAAGCCCTGCGTGGGCCTGCCGGCCAAGCTCAACGCCGGTTCGCTGATCGGTCTCATCCCGATCACCGTCCAGGACATCAACGTCCTGTCCTCCCCGCAGAACCAGCAGTGCACCGAGAACTCCACCCAGGCCAAGGGTGACGAGGCCCTGTCGCACATCCTGGACGACATCCCGGTCCTGTCGGGCAACGGCGTCGGCAACAACTGACGTCCCGCTCACGCGTAAGGGGCCGCCCTCTCCGGGCGGCCCCTTACGCGCGCGCACGACGGCTACGGGCGCGGCCAGATGGGGGTGGCCATCAGTCGCTCCCACTCCCGGTCCGGCATTCCCGGTACCGTGCGCCCCGCCTGCACCCACTGTGTCACCAGTGCGGAATAGACCGGGAATGGCGTGCGGTCGACGGTCGGTGGGTCACTCACATATCGGCTCTTCGGAATGAAGGCCATCCGTTCCCATTTCCCGGGACCCGGCGCCATCTTCGCTCCCTCCACTGCGATTCACGCATCATTGCAAGGATTACACAGGCGCCGCAGGAGAGTGATTCGCTCTGCCCATGTCGCGTCGCGTACCTCTGTACGAGGGGGGTCGAATTAGCGTGCGGGCATGAATTTCGCGCGCCCGAAGCGGCCTCGGAGTCTGCTGCTCGCCCCCGCGGCTCTCACCGCGCTCATCGCCCTCGTTCCCGGCGCGCTCGCCGCCGCCCCGACCGAACTGCCGTCCCCGGAACAGGGGCTGAACCTCCTCGTGGTCGGCCTCGACACCCGCAGGGGTCTCAGCGAGGCGGAGAAGGAGCGCTACCGGCTGGGCGGGAAGGAGTGCGACTGCACGGACGTGATGATGCTCGTGCACGTGTCCGCGGCGAACGACCGGGTCGACGTCGTGAGTCTGCCGCGCGACTCGCTCACCGCCTTCCCCGCCGACCACCGCGACCGACGGACCGGAAAGGTGCACGCCGCCCACCCCGCGAAGATCAACAGCGCCTGGGCGGAGGGCGGTCCGGCGTTCGCCGTGGAGACCGTCGAGTCGATGACCGGACTCCCCGTCCACCGGTACCTGGAGATCGACTTCCGGCGCTTCATGGACACCGTGGACCGTGTCGACGGCGGGGTGCCCATCTGCACGGTGGAGCCGCTCAAGGACCCGGCCACCGGCATCGACCTCCAGCCCGGGACCAAGCGCGTCGGGGGCGGCGAGGGCCTCCAGTACGTCCGCTCGCGGAAGGCGGACGGGCAGATGGACTTCGGCCGGATCCACAAGCAGCAGAAGTTCGTCGTCAACACCCTGGAGCGGCTCCGCGAAGGGATCCTCGACGAACCGGAGCGGCTGACGGACCTCGCCGCGACGCTGCGCGGGACGGCGGCGGCCGAGCGCGGGATCTCGACGGCGGAGCTGCTGACGCTCGCGGCCCGGCTGCGGGACCTGCCCCCGGACCGTACGGAGTTCGCGACCGTGCCCGTACGTGGCTTCCATCCGAACATCGAGGGTGTCGGGTCCACGCTCGCCTGGGACGAGGAAGGGGCGGCGGAGGTCTTCGGGCGCCTGCGCGAGGACCGTCCGCTGCCGGCCGCGGAGGAGGTCGCGCCCAGCACGATCCCGGCGGCGACCTACAGGCCGGCCGCGGGGTCATCGCTCATCTGCCCGTAGTCCGTCCGGTGGACTTACCGGAACCTCCTTACGTCCGACCAGTTGATCAGCACGGCTCGGCACTCAGCGGGGCCAGTACCCGAAAGGCCTGAACAATGAAGAAGCTCTTGGCTACGGCTGCTGTGGCCGCGTCGGTTCTCGGCGCGACGGCGGCGGGTGCCGGACAGGCGCTCGCGATCGCCGACGACGGTGGCACCACCTCGCTGAGCGGCAACGGTGCCCACCAGGAGTACGGCAACTCCGCCACGTACGGCAACATGAGCCCGCAGTTCGCGCTCGTCCAGGGCTCCCTGAACAAGCCGTGCGTCGGCCTGCCGGCCAAGGTCAACGCCGGTTCGCTGATCGGTCTCATCCCGATCACCGTCCAGGACGTCAACGTCCTGTCCTCCCCGCAGAACCAGCAGTGCACCGAGAACTCCACCCAGGCCAAGGGTGACGAGCCGCTGTCGCACATCCTCAGCGACATCCCGGTCCTGTCCGGCAACGGCGCCGGCAACAGCTGAGCGACGACGCCCGGCACGGCGGCGGCCCCGCCGCCCCTCCTCGGAGGGGTGGCGGGGCCGTCCCCGTCTAGCGCGCCGGATCCGCCTTCTCGGCGAGCGCGGCCGGGTCGGTGACCGGGGCCTCGCACACGAAGTGCCGGCAGACGTACGCGGCGGGGCCCCCGGCCACCAGCGGCCGGTCCTTCAGGAGCGGGAACTCCTCGCTGTCGGGGGCGCCGGTCGCGAGCACCGCGCCGGGGGCGGTGGCCAGGAGCGCGGCACGGCGCAGCTCCTGGAAGGCCTCGTCGGCGGGAGCGCCGACGACGGCGATCTCGCGGGGCCCGTCGAGGAGGGCCTCGGCGACCGCCAGGCCCCAGCCGATGAAGCGGGGCGCGCGCGGGCCGAGGGCCTTGACGACGCCGAGGGCTCCCTCGGCGGCGGTGCGGTGGGCCTCCGAGCCGGTGTGGGCGGCGTACGAGAGGAGCGCTCCGGCGGCGGCGGTCCAGCCCGAGGGAGCGGCGTTGTCCGTGGGGTCCTGCGGGCGGCGGATGAGGGCCTCGGCGTCGTGGGCGGTGTCGTAGAGCGCGCCGCCCTCGCCGGTGAAGCGGTCGAGGACGATGTCCAGGAGGAAGCCGGCGAACTCGAGCCAGGCGCCTTCGCCGGTGACGGCGGCGAGGGCGAGGAAGCCCTCGGCGACGTCGGCGTAGTCCTCCAGGACGCCGTCGTTGGTGCCGGCCCGGCCGTCCTTGGAGGTGCGGGTGAGGCGGGCGGTCTCGTCCATGTGGACCCGGACGAGCAGGTCGGCGGCCTCGGTGGCGCGCTCGACGAGGTCGGGGCGGTCGAAGAGGGCGCCGGTCTCGGCGAGGGCGGCGATCGCGAGGCCGTTCCAGGCGGCGACGACCTTGTCGTCGCGGCCGGGGCGCTCGCGCTCCTCGCGGGCGGCGAGGAGCCGGGCGGCGATGGAGGCGATGCGGTCGGCGTCGGCGACGCCGGTGTCCTGCGGGAGCTGGAGGACGGAGCTGCCGTGCTCGAAGGTGCCCTCCTCGGTGACGCCGTAGTGGGCGGCGGCGAGGGCGGCGTCCTCCTCGCCGAGGACGGCGGTGAGCTGCTCGGGGGTCCAGGCGTAGTAGGCGCCTTCGACGTGCTTGCCGGTGCCTCCCCCAGAGCCTTCGGCCTGGGGGTGCCCCCATCCGTCTGCGACGGCGCTGTCGGCGTCGAGGGCGGAGGCGAAGCCGCCCTCGGGGGTGCGCAGTTCGCGGACCATGAAGTCGGCGGTCTCCAGGGCGACCCGGCGGGCCAGGTCGCTGCCGGTGGCCTTCCACAGGTGCGCGTACACCCGGCAGAGCAGGGCGTTGTCGTACAGCATCTTCTCGAAGTGGGGCACGACCCAGGCGCGGTCGACGGCGTAGCGGGCGAAGCCGCCGCCGAGCTGGTCGTAGATGCCGCCGCGGGCCATGGCCTCGCAGGTGTCGGCGGCCATCTGGAGGGCGCCCTCGGAGCCCGTACGGGCGTGGTGGCGGAGCAGGAACTCCACGGCCATCGACGGCGGGAACTTGGGGGCGCCGCCGAAGCCGCCGCGGGTGGCGTCGTACTCGCGGACGAGGCCGAGGAGGGCCTGCGCGAGCTCCTCCTCGCCGGGGACGCCGTCGCCGCCGTAGGCGAGGGAGCGGCCCGCGAGGTCCTTGACGATCCGGTCGGCGACCTCGCCGACCTCGTCGCGGCGGTCGGCCCAGGCGCCGCGGACGCCTTCCAGGACGTCGGGGAACGAGGGCATGCCGTGGCGGGGCTCCGGCGGGAAGTACGTGCCGAAGTAGAAGGGGGCGGCGTCCGGGGTGAGGAAGACGGTCATCGGCCAGCCGCCCTGGCCGGTGGCGGCCTGGACGGCCTCCATGTAGACGGCGTCGACGTCGGGGCGCTCCTCGCGGTCGACCTTGACGGCGACGAAGTGTTCGTTGACCAGGTCGGCGGTGGCGTCGTCCTCGAAGGACTCGTGCGCCATCACGTGGCACCAGTGGCAGGAGCTGTAGCCGACGCTGAGCAGCACCGGGACGTCGCGGCGGCGGGCCTCCTCGAAGGCCTCGGCCGACCAGGGCCACCAGTCGACCGGATTGTCGGCGTGCTGAAGGAGGTAAGGGGAGGTCTCATGGGCCAGTCGGTTCGCCATGGTGCCCATCCTGCCCTGCCGTCGGGGGCGGGGCGCCGTTACACCCGGCCGAGGCGGGTGATGAGCGGTCCGAGGGACCAGCCCGTTCGGCGCAGGCCCGCCCAGAGGCAGCAGGCGGCGATGCCGAGTGCGGTCAGGGCCGCGCCGGGCGCGGTCGGCATCCCGTTCAGGACGAGGACGCCGGTCAGGACGACGGCGAGTCCGTCGAACTGCCACACGAAGACCCGGAGGGCGGAGAGGTCGCCCAGCGGAGTGATGATCGGGAGCAGCAGTTCGACGGGCAGATTCGTCTTCATCTCGCGCAGGAACCTGGCGCCGAGGACGAGCACCACCGTGCCGGTGACGAGGAGTGCCGTGTCGGCCCCGGCGGCCTGGAGCGGCCACCGCGTCATGGTCGTGACACCGCTCGCCAGGCCGACCGGGACCGTCACCGCGACGACCGGCCAGGCCAGGGTGCGGGCGAGCATCCCGCCCCACCACTCGCCGAGCAGCGGGGCCAGGGTCAGTTCGTCCCGCAGTCCGCGCCAGGTCTCGCCGACCCACCCGGAGCCGAGGTACACGCCGACCGCGCCGGCCGGCCAGGCCGACGTCGCGAGCCCGGCGTCCGGCTCCGCGATGCCGAGCGTCAGCACGGCGGCGCCGGCCGGCAGGAACACCGCGGCGGCGATCGCGCGGCCTCTCGTGCGCAGGGCGCGGACCGCTCCCTGCGCCAGGTGGCCGCGCAGCCGCCCGTCCGGGCGCGTCAGGGCGTGGGTGAGCCCGCGCGGCTGTGGCCGGTACAGGTCGAGCGCGTGGTGGAGCGTGCCGGTCCAGGCGAAGGTCTGAGCCTCGGCGGCACGCGCCGACTCGCGGGCGAGCCGGGCGAGGTCGACCGTACGGACGGACCGGAAGGCCGACCGGCCGAGCGCCGCCGCCCCGACCGCCAGCACACCGGTGACGAGCCACAGGCCGCCCCCGCCCAGGGGGGCGGACCGGCCGAGCAGCGCCACGGCGACCGCCACGGCGGCCACGGCGGCGGCGAGCAGGACGTTCTCGCGTACCGTCCGGACCTGGCCCCAGAGCCACGCCACGGAGGCGACGGCGCCGATGCCCGCCGCGACGGCCACGCCCCGCGGCAGGAGGCCGCTTCCCGGGTGGTCGAACAGGTCGGTCGCGAGGAACGTCGCCGTACACACCGCGAGGAGCGTGCCGAGTCCCGCGTACGCCAGTCGGCGGCGGGCGAAAGCGCCGAGGTAGTGCGTCGGGGACAGGTCCGTGGACGTGAACACGTGCAGCAGGAACGGTGTGAGCACCAGCGGTCCCCAGAACCGGCCGGTGAGCTGGGCGCCCCAGACCGCCGCCGCCGCGACCAGGCAGGCCACGGGCGTCGCCGCCTCGGGCGACTCCAGGGAGAGGAGCGCTTCCGTGGTGCGCACCAGGTGGACGACCGGCGCCACGTAGACGGCGCCGAGGATGACGGTGAGGTACGCGGTGTACGCCCGGTCCAGCACGGTGGCGCGGTCACCGCGGTGGGCGTACCGGTGGCGTACGGCGTGGACGCGGGACCTGGGGTCGGCCTCGACCTCGGTGATGCCCGCCGTCGTCATCCCAGCTCCACGACGCCGTCACAGGCTTCCACCACGGCGGCATCATGGGTGGCGACCAGGAACGACGTCCCCTGCTCGGCGCGCTCGGCGAGCAGGGCGGCGACGAGGTCGACGCGCTCGGTGTCGAGATGCCGCTCGGGTTCGTCGAGCAGGACGACGTCGGCGGGGCGGACCAGGGTCAGCGCGAGGTGGAAGAGCTGGAGCTGGCCGGAGGAGAGCTGGGAGGGGAACCGCGCGCCCAGTGCGGTGAGTCCCAGTCGCCCGATGATCTCTTCGGCGCGCTCGGCGGTCGTCGTGGTGTTGCCGTACCAGGAGGCGGCGACCAGCGTGACCTGCTCGCGGAGCGTCATGTCGCGGGCGACGGGCACCGGTTCGACGAGCGAGGCCACGAGCCGCCGGTGCCGGGGCCTGGCCATGTCGACGGTCTCGCCCCGCACGAGGACGGCGCCGTCGGTCAGCCGCCGGCTGCCCAGGAAGGCCCGGAGGAGGGTCGTCTTCCCGGAGCCGTTGCTCCCGGTGAGGCACCGGAACTCGCCCGGCAGGACCGTGAACGTCGTCGGCGCCAGCAGGGTGGTCCCGTCCAGGACGACCGTGGCACCCTCCGCGGCGATCGCGGGCACGTCGTCGCTCACCGCGCCGCTCTCTAACCGGTCGGTAGGCATCCCTGAACCTTCTCGTCTGGGCAGGCGTACGGACGCCCCCCGTCCAGGAGACAGGGGGCGTCGTCGCTACTTTCCGGTGGCGCCGGCCTTGGCCGCCGGGGTGTCCGCGGTGGCCGCCGGGTCCGGGGCCTCCTCGAAGGAGACCTTGCCCATGTGGCGGTTCATCGACTTCATCAGCAGCCAGACCGCGACGGCCATGACCGCGAAGACGACGAAGCCGAGGACGCCGGGGGTCACCTTGTTCTTGTCCAGCTCTTCGGCGGCGAAGGGGACAAGCTGGGTCAGTGCCAGGTGTGCGCTCATGTCAGGCATTGTCGCGGATGCCCGCGAAGAGATCTTCCTCGGGGAGGGAGGTCGGGACCAGCGCCTTGCTGAGCTCGTACTCCTCCGTCGGCCAGACCTCCTTCTGGATCTCCATCGGGACCCGGAACCAGCCGCCGTCGGGGTCGATCTGGGTGCGGTGGGCGATCAGGGCCTTGTCGCGGGTCTCGAAGAAGTCGGCGCAGGGCACGAACGTGGTCAGCGTCCGCTCCTTGCGCTCGAACTCGCTCCAGCGCTCCAGCCACTCCCCGTAGGGGGACTCCAGGCCACGGGCGAGGAGCGCCTCGTGCAGGGCGGTGGTGCGGGGACGGTTGAAGCCCTGGTTGTAGTAGAGCTTCAGGGGCTGCCAGACCGGGCCGAACTCGGCCTCCGGGTACTTCGCGGCGTCGGTCGCGCCGTCGAAGGCCACCATCGTGATCTTGTGGGTCATGATGTGGTCGGGGTGCGGGTAGCCGCCGTTCTCGTCGTAGGTCGTGATGACCTGCGGGCGGAACGAGCGGACCTTGCGGACCAGCGCTCCGGCCGCCGTGTCGACGTCCTCCAGGGCGAAACAGCCCTCGGGGAGCGGGGGCAGCGGGTCGCCCTCGGGCAGGCCCGAGTCGACGAAGCCCAGCCATTCCTGGGAGACGCCGAGGATCTCGCGGGCCTCGTCCATCTCCTTGCGGCGCACCTCGTGGATGTTCGCCTCGACATAGGCGTCACCCTGAAGCTGGGGGTTCAGGACCGAGCCGCGCTCGCCGCCCGTGCACGTCACCACGATGACGTCCACCCCCTCGGACACGTACTTGGCCATCGTGGCCGCACCCTTGCTCGACTCGTCGTCGGGGTGGGCGTGAACGGCCATCAGTCGCAGCTGGTCAGTCAAGACTCGATCCTCAGTGATTCGACGCGGAGGGAGGCTTCTATAGTGACGGAATCGGGGGAGCGAAAATTCCGCCACCCCCCCGGCTTCGAGAGGATCCACCATGAGCGCGGTGCGAGAGCAGCTGCCCGAAGGGCGCTACGGGCGCTCCGCGGACGAGCGGGCCGACCGCAAGCTCAAGGTGACCGGCGCCGTGCTCGGCGTCCTCTTCCTCGGCATGATGGGCTGGTTCGGCTGGCACTACGTCGTCGACAGCAAGATCAGCGCCGAGATGATCAAATTCGACGTGGTGAGCCCCACCGAGGTGCAGGTGCACCTGGAGATCCGTAAGGACGAGGGCGTCAAGGGCGTCTGCACGCTGCGGTCACGGGCCGAGGACGGCGCCGAGGTGGCCCGCAAGGACGTGCGGATCGACGACCCCGCCGCCCGGGTCGACGACGTCTTCACGCTCCGTACGACGGCGCTCGCGACGAGTGCCGAGCTCGTGGGGTGTACGGCCCGGTAGCCGTGGGTAGGGACCGGGTGACGAGTCCCGGCGGGTCACGAGCGTGACCTGGGGTGACGCCATCTTGATGGTTTATGTCCTCCCGCTTTTCGCCACTCATTGTTAGGCTCGTGGTTTCGCCCGCTCGGGAAGCACCCGCTTCCCGTGTAGGGCGATGCTTTGTATTCCCAGTACCTACGAGGAGCACCTGTGACCCAGACCAGCGACAACGTCACCTGGCTCACCCAGGAGGCGTACGACAAGCTCAAGGGAGAGCTTGAGTACCTGTCTGGTCCCGCGCGTACCGAAATCGCGACCAAGATCGCGGCGGCGCGCGAAGAGGGAGACCTGCGCGAGAACGGCGGGTACCACGCGGCCAAGGAGGAGCAGGGCAAGCAGGAGCTCCGGGTCCGCCAGCTCACCCAGCTGCTCGAGCACGCCAAGGTCGGCGAGGCCCCGGCGGACGACGGCGTCGTCGAGCCCGGCATGGTCGTCACGATCGCCTTCGACGGCGACGAGGACGACACGATGACCTTCCTGCTCGCCTCCCGCGAGTACGCGAGCGACGACATCGAGACCTACTCGCCGCAGTCGCCGCTCGGCGTCGGCGTCAACGGCAAGAAGGCCGGTGACGACGCCGAGTACGAGCTGCCGAACGGCAAGAAGGCCACGGTGAAGATCCTCAGCGCCACGCCGTACGGCCGCTGAGCCGCCGCCTTCCACGGCTACGTGTGACGGGCCGGACCCCTCGGGGGTCCGGCCTTTTCCCTTGCATGCACATGTAATGATGCGGTCCTGACGCTGTGTCATCAGGGTTGCGTCATCAGGGTTGCGTCATCAGGGGGATGGGCACAGTGCTGGGACCGCTGCGTGAGGGCACGCCACGGCAGATCGGACCGTACGAGGTGCTGGCCCGGCTCGGCGCCGGCGGCATGGGCGAGGTCTTCCTGGGGCGGGGAGCGGCCGACGGGGTCTTCGTCGCCGTGAAGACGGTGCGGCGGGACGTCGCCGGCGATCCGGCCTTCCGCGACCGGTTCCGGCGCGAGATCAGGGTCGCCGCGCTCGTCGCCAGCCCCCACGCCGCCGCGCCCGTCGGCGGCGACGCCGACGCCGAGGTGCCCTGGCTGGCCACCGCGTACGTCCCCGGGCCCAGCCTCTCCCAGGCCGTACGGCGCGGCGGCGCGCTGCCCGTCGCCACCGTGCGCGCCGTCGGCGCCGGAGTCGCCCGCGCCCTCGCCGACCTGCACGGGGCCGGGGTCCTGCACCGGGACCTCAAGCCCGGGAACGTCATGCTCTCCGTCGACGGGCCCCGCCTCATCGACTTCGGCATCGCCCGCAGCGCCACCGCGACCACCATGACCGCGACGGGCGTGATGGTCGGCACCCCCGCCTTCATGTCGCCCGAGCACGTGGCGGGCGCGCGACGGGTGACCGCCGCCTCCGACGTCTTCTGCCTCGGCTCGCTCCTCTGCTACGCGGCGACCGGCGAGGACCCCTTCGGCGACGGGCCGCTCGCCGCCGTCCTGTACCGGGTCTCGCAGGCGGAAGCCGACCTGAGCCGGGTGCCGGAGGACCTGCGCGAGGCCGTCGCCGCCTGCCTGGCCCTCGATCCGACGGACCGGCCCACCCCGGGCGAACTCGCGGAGCTCCTCGGCGACGGCGCGGGGAGTCGCTTCCCCTGGCCGGAGGGCGTACGGGACCACATCGGCGAGTACGGGACGGAGCTGGCCCAGCTCGTGGCCTCCGGCGGGCCGCTTCTGGAGGTCGCGCCCGCGCCCCCGGTCGATCCCCGGGGGCCTGTCGTGACTTCTGGGGTGCCGGGGCTGCACTCCGTGCCGACGCAGGGACCGGTCTCGCGGCCGGACGCGCCTCCGCGCCGGCGGCGGGGGCGGGTGCTCGCCGCCGTCCTGGCGCTCGCGGTCGTGGCCGGGGGCGTCGGCACGTACCTGTTGTGGCCGGAGGAGGAGACGAAGAAGCCCCGCTCCCCGGAGAAGGCCGCCGCCCCGCCCGCCGGGCCGCGCGTCCCCGGCGTCGACGACCGGGGCCTCGCCGACGCCTCGGGCGTCGTCCCGCAGAACACGGCCCAGCGGCCGGCCGGCTGGAAGCCGTGGAACGCGAAGCTGAGCGCGCCGGCGTTCGGCTGCTCGGCCGGTGAGAAGGTGCTGGTCTGCCGGACGACGGACGGGCGGTACGAGGCGCTGGATCCGGCGAGCGGGAAGAAGCTGTGGGACGTCCCGCGCGCCGAGAACTCACCGCCGGAGACCTACGTGACCGGCAAGGGGTTCCCCCACGCGGCCGGGGGCGCCACGCGCCCCACCGTCCACGACGGGAGCGTGGTCCTGGTCGCCGCGCAGTCCCTTCAAGTACGCGACGCGCGTACCGGCGCCGTGCGCTGGGAGAAGCCCGCCCAGGGGCCGCAGGGCTTCTTCGAGACGCGGCCCATCGTCGCCGACGGGATCGTCTACGCGGCCACGGAGGTGGCGCAGGACGTCACCTGGGTCCGGGCCGCCGTGACCGCGTTCTCCCTGGCCGACGGGAAACAGCTCTGGTCGAAGGAGCTCACGAACGGGCAGATCTCCATGGCCGAGCGCGAGGCGTACGAGCCCGTCGCCTACGCCCGGGGGGTCGTCTACGCCCTCAGCCAGGGCGGGCTCGTCGCGTACGACGGCAGGAAGGGCACCCAGCTCGGGCAGGTCGACCCGGACGCCAACTCGTGCCGGGAGATCAAGGTGCTCGGCACCTCGGCGTACTGCGCCGGCGCCGGGTACGGCACGGACCAGGACACCGAATTGCACCTGCTCGACGCCCGAACCCTCGCCTCGAAGGCGTCGCTGCCCGGCTCGCTCGGCAAGGCCGTCCCCTCGGCTGTCGGTCCTCGCTCCGTCGTGGCCTGGGACGAGGGCCTGCGGATCCTCGATCCGCGCACCGGCGAGACACTCGCCTCCTTCCCGGCCAAGGCGGCTCCGGCCGGCCTGGCCCAGAGCTGGTCCGCGCCGCTGCTCGCCGGCGACCAGGCCGTGTACGCCGACTACTCCTCGCTCTACACGGTGCGGCTCGGCGCCGACGGCACGCCCGGCGGGCTCAAGGTCACGGCGGTGCCGGGGGCGCCGGGCGCGCGCGCCGAGGAGGAGGACCACGACCCGAACTGGGGCGAGTTCTACGCCGCGAAGATCCGGGACCCGGAGGTCCTGCCGGTGGGCGGAATCGCGTACGTCGTCTACGACAAGGGTGTCGTCGCCGCCGTCGAACTCCCCAAGTGACCCCGCTCGACTGACGTTCAAGTGACGTTCCGAAAGGACCTGTTCGGTGCTGGAAGCTCTGCCCTCGGGACAGCCCCCGCGGCTCGTCGGCCCCTACCGGCTGCTCGCCCGGATCGGGGCGGGCGGCATGGGCGAGGTGCATCTCGCCTGCCGGGCCGACGCGCCGACGGCCGATCCGTACCGGATGGTCGCCGTGAAGACCGTGCGGGAGGACCTGGAGGTCGACGGGGACTTCCGGACCCGCTTCCGGCGGGAGATCGCGGCGGCGCGGACCGTGGACGGGCCGGGGGTGGCGCGGCTCGTCGACGCCGACGCCGACGCGCCCTCGCCGTGGCTGGCGACGGAGTACGTGCCGGGGCCGTCGCTCGCCGAGGCCGTCGTGCGGTCGGGCGCGCTGCCCGTGGCGGCCGTGCGGGCCCTGGGGGTCGCGCTCGCCACGGCCCTGGCGGACGTGCACCGGGTGAAGGTGCTGCACCGGGACCTCAAGCCCGCGAACGTCCTGCTCGGCGCGGCGGGGCCGAAGCTGATCGACTTCGGCATCGCCCAGGCCTTCGAGGCGACGGCGCTGACCTCGACCGGGCTCGTGATCGGCTCTCCCGGGTTCATGTCGCCCGAGCATCTGGTGGGGAGCCGGGCGGTGGTGCCCGCGTCGGATGTCTTCTGTCTGGGTGCGGTGCTCGCGTTCGCCGCGAGTGGCCTAGGGCCGTTCCATGATGACGAGATGGCCGCGGTGATCTATCGGATCACCCGCGCCGACGCCGAACTGTCCGGGGTTCCGGAGGAGTTGCGGACGGTCGTGGAGCGTTGTCTGCGGCTCGACCCGGCGGAACGGCCGTCGGCGGAGGAGCTGGTGGTCCTGCTCGGCGGCGGCGGGGGCGCTCCCGCGGTCATTCCCTGGCCCGGCGGGGTGCTGTCGCTGCTCGCCGAGTACGGGGAGGCCGCCCGGCAGGTCGGGGAAGTCGCGGCCTCGGGTGCGGGCGTCGCCGACCTGCCGACGCTCGGGCCTGTCGTTCCGTACTCCCCCACCGCGATGACGGACCGGCCGGTGGCACCGACCGCCGCGCCGGCTCGATCCCGGCGGCGCTGGGGCGCTGTCGTGGCCGGGGCGGTGGCCGTGGCTGTGCTCGCGACGGTGGGTGTGGTGCTGCTCAACCGGACCGACGGGGACGGTAGTTCGGCCGGTGGGGTCGCGGGGGCGCCCAGCACGGCCCCCGGCACGTCGTCGGGAGCTCCGGCTCCGCAGACGCTGAGCCAGGTCGTCCTGCCGTACGGCGGCGAGGGGCACACCAACGACTTCGGCACGGCCGGCACGGACCGCGCGTACCGCCCGGCCGAGTGGTCGCCGTGGACCACCGAGGTGGAGCCGGGCAGCGGCACCTGCGCGCTCTCCCCGAAGGTCCTGGTCTGCCCCGGGTCCGGCGGCGCGGTCACCGGGCTGAGCGCGGCGGACGGCAAGCAGCTGTGGAAGGTGCCGGGGCGGGGCGAGGGGCTGCGCAGCGGCGCCCAGTATCCGGCGGTCGTCGGCGACACCGCGTACGTCACGGGGCCGGACGGGGTCGTCGCCTACGGGGTCCTGGACGGCAAGGAGCGGAACCGGATCCCGGGGCCCGGGGGCGACTGGGCCGTGAAGGGGACGGACCTGCTGGACGGGGTCCTCTACTCCACGTACATCAACGTGCGCGACGAGCGGACCGGCCTCGCCACCGCCGTACGGCTCGCCGACGGCGAGGAGCTGTGGCGGACGCCGCTCGACGCGCTGCCGGAGCAGCCGGTCGTGGCGGCCGGGCGGGTCTTCGTCCCGCTCGGCGTCGTACCGGTGGCCCTGGACGTCCGTACGGGCAAGGAGACCGCGCGGGGGACGGAGGTCTGCGGGGACTTCACCGTCCACGAGAAGAGCGGCAGCGTGCTGTGCTCGGGGCGGCAGGACGGCACCGTCGGTGTCCTCGACCCCGCGACGCTCACGCTGCGCCGCACGCTGGGCAGCCAGGTCTCGGCCGGGCCCGCCGTGAACGCGGACGGGCTCGTCGCCGTCGTCGAAGCGGGCAGTGACGTCGTCACGTACGACCTGGAGAGCGGCCGCGAGCGCTGGCGGTCGTCGGGGCACTCCGGGCAGCGGGTGTACCTCGCGGGCGACCGGGTCGTGGTCGCGAGCACGACGAGGGTCGCCTCCATTCCGGCCTCCGGTCCTTCCGACGACAGTGACGTGGAGTACTACGACCCCAACCTGCCCGACAGCTTCCCCCTGCCGCAGGCGGCCGGAGACGTGCTGGCCGCCGGAGGGGCGGTGTTCCTCGCCCTCCCCAACGGCCTCGTCGTCTCCGGGTATCTGCCCTGAGCGGGGCGGTCAGCCGTCCGCGCGGCGGTACTTGCGGACCGAGAGCGTGCGGAAGATCGCGACGATCAGGATCGAGTAGATCAGCGACGCCCATACCGGGTTCTGCATCGGCCAGGCGTCGGACGGGGAGACGCCCGGGTCGCCGAAGAGTTTGCGGCAGGCCTGCACGGTGGCGCTGAACGGGTTCCACTCGGCGATGGGCTGGAGCCAGGACGGCATCTGGCTGGAGTCCACGAACGCGTTCGAGATGAACGTGACCGGGAAGAGCCAGATGAGGCCGCCGGACGTCGCCGCCTCCGGAGTGCGGACCGAGAGGCCGATGAGGGCGCCGATCCAGGTGAAGGCGTAGCCCAGGAGGAGAAGGAGGGCGAAGCCCGCCATGATCTTCCCGAAGTTGGTCGGTGCCGCGTAGCCCGGGCGCCAGCCGATGATCAGCGCGACGATCGCGAGGACGAACAGGGTCAGCGCGGTCTGGACGAGGTCGGCGAGGGTGCGGCCGGTGAGGACCGCGCCGCGCGCCATGGGCAGGGAGCGGAAGCGGTCGATGAGGCCCTTGTGCATGTCGTCCGCGATGCCCGCGCCCGCGCCGGCCGTGGCGAAGGTGACGGTCTGCGCGAAGATGCCCGCCATCAGGAAGTTCTTGTAGACGTCCGGGTCGGTGCTGCCTCCGATGCTCATGGAGCCGCCGAAGACGTACGTGAAGAGGATCACGAACATCACCGGCTGGATCAGCCCGAACAGGATCATCTCGGGGATCCGGGTCATGCGGATGAGGTTGCGCCGGGCGATGACCAGGGAGTCGTTCACGGTGCTCACTTGGCCGTCTCCTTCGTCAGGTCACGGCCACGGCCACGGCCGTCACGACCGTCACGGCCGTCCTCCGGGGGCGGCCCGCCGTTCTCCTCCTCCGTCAGTGCGGCCGCGTGGCCGGTGAGGGAGATGAAGACGTCGTCGAGGGTGGGGCGCCGCAGGCCGATGTCGTCGATCTCGACGCCGACGGCGTCCAGGTCGCGGATGACCTCGGCGAGCAGCTTGGCGCCGCCGGAGACGGGGACGGTGAGCTTGCGGGTGTGGTCCTCTACGGAGACCTCGGCCTGTCCCCTGCCCGCGATGCCGTAGCGGGCGAGGACGTCGCGGGCGCCCGCGATCATCGCCGGTTCGTGGACGACGACCTCGACGCGCTCGCCGCCCGTCTGGGCCTTGAGCTGGTCGGAGGTGCCGCGTGCGATGACCTTGCCCTGGTCGACGACGCAGATGTCGTGGGCGAGGTGGTCGGCCTCCTCCAGGTACTGCGTGGTGAGGAGCAGCGTCGTACCCCCCGCGACGAGTTCCTTGATGACCTCCCACAGTGCCTGGCGGTTCCGGGGGTCGAGGCCGGTCGTCGGTTCGTCCATGAACATGACCGGCGGGGAGACGACGAGGGCCGCCGCGAGGTCGAGGCGCCGGCGCATGCCGCCGGAGTACGTCTTGGCGGTGCGGTCGGCGGCGTCCGTGAGCCGGAACCGGTCGAGCAGTTCGTCGGCCCGTACCTTCGCCGCCTTCGCCTTCATCTGGTACAGCTGGCCGACCATCTGGAGGTTCTCGCGGCCGGTGAGGTACTCGTCGACCGCGGCGAACTGGCCGGAGAGGCCGATCGAGCGGCGGACCTGTTCGGGATGCTTGAGGACGTCGATTCCGGCGACGACGGCCCTGCCGCTGTCGGGCTGGAGGAGCGTCGTCAGCACGCGCACGGTGGTGGTCTTCCCCGCGCCGTTCGGGCCGAGCAGGCCCAGGACAGTGCCCTCGGGTACGTCGAGATCGACGCCGTCCAGAGCTCGTACGTCACCGAAGGTCTTCACCAGACCCTCGGCGTAGATCGCGCCTGGCATGTGGGTTCTCCCAGGGAGATTCGGGCGTTTCCTACCGATCCTAGGTTTGCCGGGCGGTCCTCGCCCAGTGGATTTGTGATTCGCGCCACATGATCATGGAGTCGAGTGCGCCCCTGCGTGCGCCCCCTAGTGCGCTCCGACCTTCCTTACGCCCCCGCCAGACGCTTGCGCAGGCCGACGGTCCTGCCCTGGTCGCCGAGGCGTTCCATCCAGCGGAGCGCCTTCCCCCAGCAGGCCTCGGCCTCGGCCCGGTCGCTGCGCTGGTCCCCGCCCAGCCGCTGGAGGGCGAGCGCGCGCCGGTACGCCTCGACCGCCTCCGCCGGGCGGCCCGCCCCGCGCAGTCGCGCAGGCACCACAGGGCGAGGCGCCCGGCGCGGGGGACTCCAGGAGGTGGGCGTCGACCAGCGCCTCCAGCCGGTCCTCCACCGCCCTCTCGTCGTCGCCCCGTCGGGCGGTCGGTCGCGGTCAGCTCCCCGACGATGCGGTCGAGCTCCTGCTCCCTGCCGGTGAAGTCGGCGGAGAGGAGGGGAGTTGGTGCGGTACGGGGTGGGTGTCGGCGGCGGGCGAGGGGTGGGGCTCGCTCGGACTCGGGGGCGGGGGCGGGCTCGGGTCCGTGCTCCCGCTCGCGCCCGGGTGTGGTTCCGCTGCGGGCTGTGGCGCGGTGAGCGCCGGGTCGAGCGTCAGGATCCGGCGGCGCGGTTCCACCAGCCCCGGCTCCGGGCCGACGCCCAGCTCCCGCAGGCCGACGGACGTCTCGCGCAGCGGGTGGGCCGCGACCGGCGCGGCCCGGGGGTCAGCCGAGGACCGTGTAGCCCGCGTCCCGCAGCGCCTCCTCGACCTCCCGGCAGTGCTCCGGGCCCTTCGTCTCCAGGTGCAGCTCGACCTCCGCCTCGGTCAGACCCAGGCGCGGATCCGTCCGCACATGGCTCACGTCGAGGACGTTCGCGTCGACCACCGTGAGGACCGCGAGCAGCGTCGCGAGCGCGCCCGGCCGGTCCGTCACCCGCAGCCGCAGGCTCAGATAGCGGCCCCCGGCGGCCATGCCGTGCCGCAGGATCCGCTGGAGGAGCAGCGGGTCGACGTTCCCGCCCGACAGGATCGCGACGACGGGCCCCTGGAAGGCCGCCGGGTCGGCGAGGAGGGCCGCCACCGGGCTCGCGCCGGCCGGTTCGACGAGCATTTTGGCCCGCTCAAGGCAGAGCAGCAGCGCCGACGACAGGTCGTCCTCGGAGACGGTACGGACCTCGTCCACGTACTCCTGGACCAGGGCGAACGGCACGTCGCCCGGCCGCCCCACCTTGATCCCGTCCGCCATCGTCGCCGGCGAGTCGATCACCACCGGATGCCCGGCGGCCAGCGACGGCGGGTACGCGGCCGCGCCCTCCGCCTGTACGCCGATCACCTTCACGTCCGGGCGCAGCGACTTCACCGCGAGCCCCACGCCGGCCGCGAGACCGCCGCCGCCGATGCCCACGAGGATCGTCCGGACCTCCGGGCACTGCTCCAGGATCTCCAGGCCGACCGTGCCCTGCCCCGCGATGATGTCGGGGTGGTCGAAGGGGTGGATGAAGACCGCGCCCGTCTCCCGCGCGTACTCCTCCGCCGCCGCCAGCGTCTCGTCGACGACGTGGCCGTGCATCCGGACCTCGGCGCCGTACTCCCGGGTGGCCGCGACCTTCGGCAGCGGGGCGCCGACCGGCATGAAGACCGTCGCGTGCACGCCGAGCAGCTTCGACGCGAGCGCGACGCCCTGCGCGTGGTTGCCCGCCGAGGCGGCGACGACCCCCGCGGCCCGCTCCTCGGGCCGCAGCCCGGAGATCCGTACGTACGCCCCGCGCAGCTTGAAGGAACCGGTCCGCTGGAGGTTCTCGCACTTGAGCTGGACCGGCGCCCCCACCAGCGACGACAGATGACGGCTGCCCTCCATCGCGGTCACCCGGGCCACCCCGGACAGCATCTTCTGCGCCCCGCGCACGTCGTCCAGCATGAGGTGGTGCAAGGGGTCTCGCGTACGGAAGCTCATGACAGCAAGTCTCGCAGCTCACCGCCCTCGTGGCCGCTCGGCGGGCGGGCGCCGAATCCGGTTTGCGCAGCCCCGGTACGGACCCCCTCGGGTCCGCGTACTCTGTCCCCCACCGACCGACCACCCCCGCACGAGAGAGACCCACAGCCATGCCCACATCTCAGGACATGACGACTGAGCTCGACCCCGGTCTCCTCGACGCCCTCCAGCACCAGGTGGCCGTCTTCGCCCGCCGGGCCGAGCAGACCCGCCTCGGCGGAACGGGACAGCTCCGCAACTCGATGGACCGGGCCGCCTACCTCCTCCTCAACCGGCTGGACCAGGAAGGGCCGATGGGTGTCAAGGCGCTCGCGGCGGGCATGGGGATCGACTCGTCCACGGTCACCCGGCAGGTCGCCCCGCTCGTCGACACGGGCCTCGTCAAGCGGACCTCGCACCCGGAGGACGGGCGCGCGGTCGTGCTCCAGCTGTCGCCGCGCGGCCTCGCCCGCCTGGAGGAGGTCCGCTCCTCGCGCCGCCAGCTGATGGTGGAGGTCACGGACGGCTGGACGCAGGCCGAGCGCGAGTCCTTCTGCACGCTGCTCACGCGCTTCAACACCGCCCTGTCCGTACGGCAGTCGGCGCACACGGGCCACCCGGGCACCGCGTCCGGGGGTTCGTCGGCGGAGTCCGCGCCGGCCTCTTGAGCCGAGGGGCGTGAGCCGAGCCTCTTGGCCCGCGGGTCGTGAGCCGGGCCGCTTGAGCCGCAGGTCGTGAGCCGGGCCGCTTGAGCCGCAGGTCGTGAGCCGAGCCTCTTGAGCCGCGGGTCTTGACCCCGGCCGCGCGCTGCCCTCCTATGAGGGGGTGCGCGAGCATCGGATCGGACCTGGCAGCGAACAGGCCCACCGCACCCGGGAGTTCGAGGCGTTCGTGGCCGGGGCGGCGGGGCGGTTGCTGCATGCCTCGACCCTGCTCACCGCCGAGTCCCGTACGGCCAACCCCCACGCCAGGGCGCTGCTGGGCGCCGCCCTCGCCCATACGTACGCGGTGTGGGCGCGGTTGCGTGACGAGGACCCGTACGACCTCACGCGCCGCGATCTCGCCGCCCGCTTCGCCCGCACCGCGTGGCGGCACCACGGCGGACACGGTCCGCTGGCCGCGCTCGGCCCGCAGGAACGTCTCGTCGTCGTGCTGCGGCTGTACGAAGGGGTGGCCGAGGAGCAGGTCGCGGCCCTGCTCGGACTCTCCGAGGCACGCGTCCGCGCCGTCTGCGCACGCTCGGTCGCCGCGCTCCGGGCCGCGGCGCGCGGCACGGCCGCCGCCTCCCAGGGGCCGGCTGGTCCCGGTCGGGAGATCGCCGCGTGACCCGGCACGAGGACAAGGAGGCGGCGGTCCGGCGGATGCTGGACACCCCGCACCCGCCGGTCCCCGCGGATCTCGCCGTACAGGCCGTGGAGCGCGGGTCGCGGCGGGCGCGCCGGGACCGGATGGCGCGCCGGGTGCTGTGGGGCCTGTTCGCCGTCGCCGTGTTCGCGTTCGTGGTGTGGGCGTCGGTGGAACGTCCGTGGGAGGTCCCGCCCGCGCAGACGACGCCACCGCTCGAAGGGTGGTGACGCGACGCTCGGCCTAGCCTGGAGGAGGGGCCGACTGGAGGTCGCCATGGCCAGGAAAGCAACGGACTGCCGGGACACCCCGAGCGTCTCCGGCTGCTCGCTCTACATCTCGGGCGAGGAGGAGGAGGTCCTCCGGGCCGCCGTCGAGCACATGGTGTCCGTGCATGAGCACACGGACACACTCGAACTCCGCGCGGAGGTGCGGGCCGCGCTGAAGGACCCGCTGCCCGGGACCTGAGCCGAGCCGAGCCGAGCGACGGAGGGCCCGGGCCCGTGACGGGACCCGGACCCTCCGTACCGGTGTCAGCCAACGGTCAGCGGCCGGCGGCTTGCGGCTAGCCCAGGGCCTGGCGGAGGTCCGCCAGGAGGTCCTCGACGTTCTCGATGCCCACCGAGAGGCGGACGAGGTCGGCCGGGACCTCCAGGGCGGAGCCCGCGACGCTCGCGTGCGTCATGCGGCCCGGGTGCTCGATGAGGGACTCGACACCGCCCAGGGACTCGCCGAGGGTGAAGAGCTGCGCGCGGTTGCAGACCTCGACCGCCGCGTCCTCGCCGCCCTGCACGCGGAAGGAGATCATGCCGCCGAAGGACCGCATCTGCTTGGCCGCGACCTCGTGCCCCGGGTGCTCCGGCAGGCCCGGGTAGAGGACCTGGGTGACCTTCGGGTGCTGGGCCAGCATCTCGACGATCTTCGCGGCGTTCTCGCTGTGGCGGTCCATACGGACGGCGAGCGTCTTGATGCCGCGGAGCACGATCCACGAGTCGAACGGTCCGGCGACCGCGCCCATCGCGTTCTGGTGGTACGCGAGCTCCTCGCCGAGCGCCTCGTCGGCCGTCACGAGCGCGCCGCCGACGACGTCCGAGTGGCCGCCCATGTACTTGGTGAGCGAGTGCACGACGACGTCCGCGCCGAGCGCCAGCGGCTGCTGGAGGTAGGGCGAGGCGAAGGTGTTGTCGACGACGAGCTTCACGCCGGCCTGGCGGGCGACGCCCGCGACGGCCTCGATGTCGGTGATGCCGAGAAGCGGGTTCGAGGGGGTCTCGACCCAGATCAGCTTCGTACGGTCGTTGACGGCGTCCCGCACCGAGTCGATGTCGGAGGTGTTCGCCACCGAGAAGTCCACGCCCCAGCGCTGCACGACCTTGGCGAAGAGCCGGAAGGTGCCGCCGTAGGCGTCGTTCGGGATGACCACGTGGTCGCCGGGCGCGAGGAGCGTGCGGAGCAGGCAGTCCTCGGCGGCGAGCCCGGAGGCGAAGGCGAGACCGCGCCGGCCGCCCTCCAGGGCCGCCAGGTTCTCCTCCAGGGCGGTACGGGTCGGGTTCGCGCTGCGGCTGTACTCGTATCCGCCGCGCAGCCCGCCCACGCCGTCCTGCTTGTAGGTGGACACCTGGTAGATGGGCGGGACGACCGCGCCGGTCAGCGGGTCGGCGGTGTTGCCCGCGTGGATCGCGCGGGTCTCGAAGCTCTGGTGAGAGTGCTGGTCGCTCATGAGTGAGGAGCGTAGTCCTGAGCGCCCCCCGCCGCTTCGTTCGTCTCACCGGGTGTCCTGGACAATGGACGCATGGAGATTCTCTGGTTCCTGATCGCGCTGGTGCTGCTGGTCAGCATCCTCGGCCCCTACCTGCGCCGCCGCAGGGGTGGTGTCGGGATCCGACAGGTCGCGCCGGGCGCACCGGACGCGGCGGACCCGGAGGCGTACGGCTTCGTACGGCAGGAGGAGCAGGACGTACGGCTGCCGGGGGCCGACGAGGACCTTCTCCACGTGCTCGACGTCGTCCAGGCCACCCAGGACTGGCGGGCCGCGTCGCGGCTGCTCGCCGAGACCGACAAGGACGGCGAGGTGCGCTGGCAGCGGGTCCAGGCCTTCGCGGGCGCCGCCTCCCTCGAACTCCAGGAGCGGCCCGGTGTGGGCGGGGCGTGGCTGCGGGCCTGGCGGGCGGACGCGCCGAAGGACGCGGGCGGCGCGGCCGTGCACGGCGAGTTCCTGGTGCAGCAGGCATGGCGTTCCTCGTCGGCCGGGACCGACGACTTCCGGATCATCCTGGAGGAGGGGCTGAAGGTCACCGAGGAGGCGGCGCTGCTCGCGCCCGGCGACCCCGTCCCGTACATCACGCAGCTGGCCGTGGCGCGTGGCCTCGGCTATGGCCACGAGCAGTTCGACCAGGTGTGGGCGAAGGTCATCGACCGCGCTCCGCAGCACATGGGGGCGCATCTGGCGGCCCTGCACTACTGGTGCGAGAAGTGGCACGGTTCGCGCGAGGAGGCCGACCACTTCGCGACGACGGCCGCGGCGCGTGCCCCGCGGGGCTCGCTGCTCGCGGCGCTGCCGCTGTTCGCGGTGTACGAGCACGTGCCGGACGTGGTGCTCGTGCAGGACTTCTTCCGTACGGCCGTGGTGAGCAAGGCGACGGAGGGCGCGCTGTACGCGGTCCACTCGGCCCGGCCCGAGGACCCGATGCTCGCGCACGTCCGGCACCTGCTCGTCTGGTTCCTGGTGCGCGGCGAGCGCTGGGGCGAGGCCATGCAGCAGCTGGTGCACGTCGACGGGCACGTCGGCGCGGTGCCGTGGACGCTGAGCGGGGACCCGGCGGCGGAGTACACGGTCTTCCGGAACCTGGCGGTGGCGGGGTACGAGGCGAACGGCGGCAGCCCGGTGACGCTGCCGCGCTGAGGCGAGGCGCTGATCTGCCGCGCTGATCCGCCGCACTGATCTGCCGCACTGATCTGCCGCGCCGAGGCGGGGCGGGACTGCGCAGGGCCGGGAGGGGAATCCCTTCCGGCCCTCCCTTGTTGTGAGGACTGCCGACGTCGAGGAGAGATGCAGCATGTTCCTGTCCCGCACCCCCGTCCTCCCCACCCCCGAGCAGGCCCTGCGCGGCCGCCCGGAGCCGGAGTTCTCCGTCCCGGATCGCCACACGGTCCTCGGCAACCCGCTCCTCGGCCCCTACCCCGAGGGTCTCGAGGTCGCCGACTTCGCCCTGGGCTGTTTCTGGGGTGCCGAGCGCAAGTTCTGGCAGACCGAGGGCGTCTGGACGACCCTCGTCGGCTACCAGGGCGGCATCACGCCGAACCCGGCGTACGAGGAGGTGTGCTCCGGTCTGACCGGCCACACCGAGGTCGTCCGGGTCGTCTTCGACCCGTCGAAGGTGTCGTACGCGTCCCTCCTGAAGCTCTTCTGGGAGTCCCACGACCCGACGCAGGGCTTCCGCCAGGGCAACGACGTGGGCACCCAGTACCGCTCCGCCGTCTACACGCACAGCCCGGCCCAGGCCGAGCAGGCCGAGGCCTCCCGCGCGGCGTACCAGAAGGTCCTCGCGAGCTCCGGCTACGGCGAGATCACCACACACGTCCTGCCGGCGGACGAGGAGCGCCCGTTCTATCCGGCCGAGGCGTACCACCAGCAGTATCTGGACCGCAACCCTGGCGGCTACTGCGGAATCGGCGGCACCGGTGTCTCCTGCCCGATCGGCGTCGCCGAGGCGCCGGGCGTGTGAGCCCGGCCGGTGCCTCCCTCGATGCCTCCGCCGATGGCGGCGGGGGCGTCGGGGCCCCGGGAAACCTCAACGGGGTCGGTTTGCGGCGGTGTTACCCTGGCGCCATGCAGTTCTGCCACGCTCAGGCCCGTTACATGAGGCTGCGCCGCTCCTAGCGGCGGGCCCCTCTTCACGCGTCTCACTCTCCGCGCGTCCTCGCACTCCTGCGTCGGCACTCGCGCTCTCGCGTTCGTTCAGGCCCTCCGCTTCCGGGTCCCGCCGGTGCGGCTCTTCGTGCTGCTCCGGCTCCGAACGGTTTCGCGGAGCAGACTCATGCCATATTCCCCGCAGGGCGGCCGACACGAGCTCGGCCAGAACTTCCTCGTCGACCGGTCCGTCATCGACGAGATCGACGGCCTGGTGGCCAGGACCAAGGGTCCGATACTGGAGATCGGTCCCGGTGACGGCGCCCTGACCCTCCCGCTGAGCAGGCACGGCAGGCCGATCACCGCCGTCGAGCTCGACGGCCGGCGGGCGCAGCGCCTCGGCGTCCGCACTCCCGGTCACGTGACCGTGGTGCACCACGACTTCCTGCACTACCCGCTGCCGCGCAACCCGCACGTGGTCGTCGGCAACGTCCCCTTCCATCTGACGACGGCGATCATGCGGCGGCTGCTCGACGCCCAGCACTGGCACACAGCCGTCCTCCTCGTCCAGTGGGAGGTCGCCCGCCGCAGGGCCGGCGTCGGCGGGTCGACCCTGCTGACGGCCAGCTGGGCTCCCTGGTACGAGTTCGACCTGCACTCCCGGGTCCCCGCGCGCGCCTTCCGGCCGATGCCGGGCGTGGACGGAGGGGTCCTGGCGATCCGGCGGCGGTCGGCGCCGCTCGTGGGCCAGGTGAAGACGTACCAGGACTTCGTACGCCAGGTGTTCACCGGCAAGGGCAACGGGCTGAAGGAGATCCTGCGGCGTACCGGGCGGATCTCGCAGCGGGACCTGGGGGCGTGGCTGCTGAGGAACGAGATCTCGCCGCACGCGCTGCCGAAGGATCTCAAGCCGGGCCAGTGGGCGTCGCTGTGGGAGCTGACCGGCGGTACGGCCGACGGCGCCCTCGGCGGTACGGGTGGCGGCACGGCCGGGTCGTTCGGGTCGGCCAGGGCAGGGGCCGGTCACCCGGGCGGGCGGGGCTCCGCGAGTCGTCGGGGCGTGTCGCAGGCGCGGCGCGGCCGGGGACGCGTCGTACGGAGCTCCACCGGGACCGAGCAGGGGCGGGGCAGGGGCCGGCCGGAGGGCTCCTGACCTGTGCCTGATCCGTTTCCGATCCGCCCGTGTCCGATGCTCGTCTCTGCGATTTCTCCCGCTCCCCTCCCGCTCGTGAACGGCGGGAGGGGGGTGGCGGGGGCTGCGTGCGGGGCTGCGGGGCGGTTATCTGCCCGTGCGGCGTCCGTACGACGAGCCTCGCGCGCCCTGGCGTCCCTTCGTCTGACGGACCTGTGCGCGGGGCGCGCAGGGGTCGCCGCCGCGCGTGGGGCCGAATCTGCGGGGGGTCCTGTTCGCCTCGGGCTCGTACTCCCTGCCGCCACGGTCCTGGGCGGGCATGCGCGCGCCGGTCGCCCCCGGCGCGTACCCCGGCTGGGAAGCCTCGAAAAGGGCGATCCATTGGGTGAGCGTCAGGTCCTTCGGCAGTCCGCCGTCCGGAATTCCGTGGCGGTCGGCGAGGGAGCGATAGGTCCGTTTGGGGATGTGGCGCCGGAGGATCTCGGCGAGGCCGCGTCCGGGGCCGGTGAAGACGGCTTCGGCGAACTGCTGGAAGGCGCGGCTCGCGCTCTCCGGCAGCAGAGGCTGGGGGCGCCGCCTGATCGTCAGGATGCCGCCGTCGACGCTGGGCATAGGACGGAACGACGTGGCGCGGACGCGGTCGTGGAGCGTGAACTCGTACCACGGGGCCCAGGAGGTCGTGAGCAGCGATCCGCCGCTGCGACCGGCGCGTTTACGGGCGACCTCCCACTGCACTATCAGGGCCGCGGACTGCCAGTTCGTCGATTCCAGAAGACACCGGAGGATCTGGGTCGTGATACCGAAGGGGACGTTTCCGACGACGGTGTCGATCTCGCTCGGAAAACGGAAGTCGAGGAAATCACCTTGGAATACGGTGACCCTTTTCCCGTCGAACTTCTTCCGTATGTACGCGGCCCAGTGCGGGTCCATCTCCACTGCCGTCACGGTGTCGAAGGAGTGCAGCAGCTCCTCGGTGATCGCGCCTTTTCCGGGGCCGATTTCGAGAACGTGTCTCCCGTCCCCCTCGACCTGCCGGACGAGATTGCGCACGGCTCTGTCGTCCTGGAGAAAGTTCTGCCCTAATTCGCGGCGGAGGGCGTCGCGATCCGCTCGTTTCGGTATGGAGTCGCGCACTGCCATGAACGATCCCCTCCCTGGCTGCCGTGGTCAATGGACTTGGCACGGACCATACCTCACGGTCCGTCGCCTGACAGGAGAGCGAGTTGACGTACTGACGGCTCTCCGCACGGGAGTTGGGAGCGGGACGAGAGGGCGGTCCGAGCGGCTCACGGAAGGGGGCGCGAGGGGTGCCGCAGGGGCGTTGCCCCCCAAGTGAGGTGCGGCGGAGTGGTATTGGGGGGCCCTGGAGGCCTGTCGCGCGGGGGCCGTCCAACGAGCCCCCAGTGGGGTCGGGTTGAGGCCGCCGCTCGTCGGCCGCTCCCGCCGCCGAGGCCGAACTATGTCATGTCGGGGGTGAAATCAAGCCATTCCCCCGGGAACAGCCGTTACCCCTCCCTTTACCTGGCGTGGATTTCCCGACCATTGGTATAGAGCGGGAGTCGGCGCGACACCATGGGGACCGCGCATGCGGCGGGCGCCACCCCCGGACACCCCGACAAGGGGGGTCCGGGGCCCCGCCGGACACCCGTGGCCTGGGGTCGACGCCAGGTATAGGGGGAACGTAGGGGGAGCATAGGGGGGGTGCCCTGAGGTTGGGTGAAAGCGCGGCTTCCGGAAACGGAGCCGGGATGTCTTCAGCCGGAATTACCAGGACCGGCGCGAGAACACCGGTGACAGGGCGTGGGGCGGCAGCGTGGGACATGGGGGAAGTCCGGGTCCGACGGGGGTTGCCCCCTGCCGGCCCTGATCGTGCGGAGCACTGCTTCTCTCCTGCCTTCCCACCGGTGATGTGCGCGCCGAATTGATTCGTGGAGAGATGTCGACAGTGTCCAAGAGTGAGTCCGAGGAATTCGTGTCCGTGTCGAACGACGCCGGTTCCGCGCACGGCACAGCGGAACCCGTCGCCGTCGTCGGCATCTCCTGCCGGGTGCCCGGCGCCCGGGACCCGAGAGAGTTCTGGGAGCTCCTGACGGCGGGCGGCCAGGCCGTGACCGACGTCCCCGCGGACCGCTGGAACACGGGCGACTTCTACGACCCGGACCGCTCCGCCCCCGGCCGCACGAACAGCCGGTGGGGCGGGTTCATCGAGGACGTCGACCGGTTCGACGCCGCCTTCTTCGGCATCTCGCCCCGCGAGGCCGCGGAGATGGACCCGCAGCAGCGGCTCGCCCTGGAGCTGGGCTGGGAGGCCCTGGAGCGCGCCGGGATCGACCCGTCCTCGCTCGCCGGCACCCGTACCGGCGTCTTCGCCGGCGCCATCTGGGACGACTACGCCACCCTGAAGCACCGCCAGGGCGCCGCCGCGATCACCCCGCACACCGTCACCGGCCTCCACCGGGGCATCATCGCGAACCGGCTCTCGTACACCCTCGGGCTCCGCGGCCCGAGTCTGGTCGTCGACTCCGGCCAGTCCTCGTCGCTCGTCGCCGTCCACCTCGCGTGCGAGAGCCTCCGGCGGGGCGAGTCCGAGCTCGCGCTCGCCGGCGGCATCTCGCTCAACCTGGTGCCGGACAGCACCATCGGCGCGAGCAAGTTCGGCGGCCTCTCCCCCGACGGCCGCGCCTACACCTTCGACGCGCGCGCGAACGGCTACGTACGCGGTGAGGGCGGCGGTTTCGTCGTCCTGAAGCGGCTCTCCCGGGCGATCGCCGACGGCGACCCGGTGCTCGCCGTGATCCGGGGCAGCGCCGTCAACAACGGCGGTGCCGCCAAGGGCATGACGACCCCCGACGCGCAGGCGCAGGAGGCGGTGCTGCGGGAGGCCCACGCGCAGGCCGGGACCGCGCCGGCCGACGTGCGGTACGTCGAGCTGCACGGCACGGGCACCCCCGTGGGCGACCCGATCGAGGCCGCGGCGCTCGGCGCCGCCCTCGGCACCGGCCGCCCGGCCGGACAGCCTCTCCTGGTCGGCTCGGTCAAGACGAACATCGGGCACCTGGAGGGCGCGGCCGGGATCGCGGGCTTCATCAAGGCCGTCCTGGCGCTCCGCGGCCGCGCACTGCCCGCCAGCCTGAACTACGAGACCCCGAACCCGGCGATCCCCTTCGAGGCACTGAACCTCAGGGTGAACACGGAGTACCTGCCGTGGGAGCCGGAGCGCGACGGACAGCGGATGGTCGTCGGCGTGTCCTCGTTCGGCATGGGCGGGACGAACGCGCACGTCGTGCTGGAGGAGGCCCCGGACGTCGAGGAGACCCCGGTCGACGGGCCGCCGGTCGTCGGCGGTGTGGTGCCGTGGCTGGTGTCCGCCAAGACTCCGGCCGCGCTGGACGCGCAGATCGGGCGGCTCGCCGCGTACACGGACAGCCGTACGGATCTGGACGCGGGCGCGGTGGCGCGCGTACTGGCCGGTGGTCGTGCGGAGTTCGAGCACCGCGCGGTCGTGGTCGGTGCCGGGCGGGACGAGCTCGCGGGGGCGCTGGCCGCTCCTGAGGGGCTGGTCCGGGGTGTGGCTTCCGGTGTCGGCCGGGTGGCGTTCGTGTTCCCGGGGCAGGGGACGCAGTGGGCCGGGATGGGCGCTGAACTCCTTGATGTGTCGGAGGAGTTCGCCGCCGCCATGGCCGAGTGTGAAGCTGCACTTGCCCCGTACGTGGACTGGTCGCTTGAGGCCGTCGTCCGGCAGGTTCCGGGTGCGCCCACGCTGGAGCGGGTCGACGTCGTCCAGCCCGTCACCTTCGCCGTCATGGTCTCCCTGGCCAAGGTCTGGCAGCACCACGGTGTGACGCCGCAGGCCGTCGTCGGGCACTCGCAGGGCGAGATCGCCGCCGCATACGTCGCCGGAGCCCTGAGCCTCGACGATGCCGCTCGGGTCGTGACCCTGCGCAGCAAGTCCATCGCCGCACACCTCGCGGGCAAGGGCGGCATGCTCTCCCTCGCGCTGAGCGAGGCCGCCGTTCTGGAGCGGCTGGGCGCCTTCGACGGGCTGTCCGTGGCCGCCGTGAACGGGCCCACCGCCACCGTCGTCTCCGGTGACCCGACCCAGATCGAGGAGCTTGCGCGGGCGTGTGAGGCCGATGGGGTCCGTGCGCGGATCATTCCCGTCGACTACGCCTCCCACAGCCGGCAGGTCGAGAGCATCGAGGGCGAACTGGCCGAGGTTCTCGCCGGGCTCACCCCGCGTGCGCCACAGGTGCCGTTCTTCTCCACGCTCGAAGGCGCCTGGATCACCGAGCCCGCTCTGGACGGCTCGTACTGGTACCGCAACCTCCGCCACCGCGTCGGCTTCGCCCCGGCGGTCGAGACGCTCGCCACGGACGAGGGCTTCACCCACTTCGTCGAGGTCAGCGCCCACCCCGTCCTCACCATGGCCCTGCCGGACACCGTCACCGGTCTCGCGACCCTGCGGCGCGACAACGGCGGCCAGGACCGCCTCGTCACCTCCCTCGCCGAAGCATGGGCCAACGGCCTCGCGGTCGACTGGAGCCCTCTCCTCCCGGCCACCATCGGCCGGCACCCCGACCTCCCGACGTACGCGTTCCAGACCGAGCGCCACTGGCTGGGCGAGATCGAGGCGCTCGCCCCCGCGGCCGAGGCCGACCTGCCGGTCCGGCCCGCCGTGCTCCGTGCGGAGGCCGCCGAGCTGGCGGCGCTCGACCGGGACGAGCAGCTCCGCGTGATCCTGGACAAGGTCCGGGCGCAGACGGCCCAGGTGCTGGGGTACGCGTCCGGCGGGCGGATCGAGGTCGACCGGACCTTCCGTGAGGCCGGTTGCACCTCCTTGACCGGTGTGGACCTGCGCAACCGGATCAACGCCGCCTTCGGCGTACGGATGGCGCCGTCCATGATCTTCGACTTCCCCACCCCCGAGACGCTCGCGGAGCAGCTGCTCGTCGTGATGCACGGGGAGGCCTTGGGGACAGCGGCGGCCGGTGCCGAGTCGGCTCCGGTGGCGTCGGCGGCCGGTGCCGTCGACGAGCCGGTCGCGATCGTGGGCATGGCCTGCCGTCTGCCGGGCGGTGTCGCCTCGCCGGAGGACCTGTGGCGGCTGGTGGCGGGCGGCGGGGACGCGATCTCGGACTTCCCGCAGGACCGCGGGTGGGACGTGGAGGGGCTGTACCACCCGGACCCCGAGCACGCCGGTACGTCGTACGTCCGCCAGGGCGGCTTCATCGAGAACGTCGCCGGTTTCGACGCGGCCTTCTTCGGGATCTCCCCCCGCGAGGCCCTCGCCATGGACCCGCAGCAGCGGCTCCTCCTCGAAACCTCCTGGGAGGCCGTCGAGGACGCCGGGATCGACCCGACCTCCCTGCGGGGACGGCAGGTCGGCGTCTTCACCGGGGCGATGACCCACGAGTACGGGCCGAGCCTGCGGGACGGCGGGGAGGGCCTCGACGGCTACCTGCTGACCGGCAACACGGCCAGTGTGATGTCGGGCCGCGTCTCGTACACGCTGGGTTTGGAAGGCCCCGCCCTGACGGTGGACACGGCGTGTTCGTCGTCGCTGGTCGCGCTGCACCTCGCCGTGCAGGCCCTGCGCAAGGGCGAGGTCGACATGGCCCTCGCCGGCGGCGTGGCCGTGATGCCCACGCCCGGGATGTTCGTGGAGTTCAGCCGGCAGCGCGGCCTGGCCGGGGACGGCCGGTCGAAGGCCTTCGCCGCTTCGGCGGACGGCACCAGCTGGTCCGAGGGCGTCGGCGTCCTCCTCGTCGAGCGCCTGTCGGACGCGCGCCGCAACGGCCACCAGGTCCTCGCGGTCGTCCGCGGCAGCGCGGTGAACCAGGACGGTGCGAGCAATGGTCTTACGGCTCCGAACGGGCCGTCGCAGCAGCGCGTGATCCGGCGCGCGCTGGCGGACGCCCGCCTCACGACCGGTGACGTGGACGTCGTCGAGGCCCACGGCACGGGCACGCGGCTCGGCGACCCGATCGAGGCGCAGGCCCTGATCGCCACGTACGGGCAGGGCCGGGACGGCGAACAGCCGCTGCGGCTCGGGTCGTTGAAGTCCAACATCGGACACACCCAAGCAGCCGCCGGTGTCTCCGGCGTCATCAAGATGGTCCAGGCGATGCGCCACGGGCTGCTGCCCAAGACGCTGCACGTGGACGAGCCGTCGGACCAGATCGACTGGTCGGCGGGCGCGGTCGAGCTGCTCACCGAGGCCATGGAGTGGCCGGAGAAGGGCGACGGCGGGCTGCGCCGAGCAGCGGTGTCGTCGTTCGGCATCAGCGGCACGAACGCGCATGTGGTGCTGGAGGAGGCCCCGGCTGTCGAGGCAGCGGCGGGCCCGGCGGGCGACGAGTCGTCGGCCGCCGGTGTGGTGCCGTGGCTGGTGTCCGCCAAGACTCCGGCCGCGCTGGACGCGCAGATCGGGCGGCTCGCCGCGTACGCGGACAGCCGTACGGATCTGGACACCGGTGCGGTCGCACGCGTACTCGTCGAGGGGCGTGCGGAGTTCGAGCACCGGGCCGTCGCTGTCGGTGCCGGGCGGGACGTTCTCATGCAGACCTTGGCCGATCCCGAAGGGCTGATACGCGGGACGGCCTCCGACCTGGGTCGGGTGGCGTTCGTGTTCCCGGGGCAGGGGACGCAGTGGGCCGGCATGGGTGCCGAACTCCTTGATGTGTCGGAGGAGTTCGCCGCCGCCATGGCCGAGTGTGAAGCTGCACTTGCCCCGTACGTGGACTGGTCGCTTGAGGCCGTCGTCCGGCAGGCGCCCGGCGCGCCCACCCTGGAGCGGGTCGACGTCGTCCAGCCCGTCACCTTCGCCGTCATGGT
>NZ_JBITGA010000005.1:0-502240 GCF_044456565.1 Streptomyces sp. NPDC050842
GCTTTCCTCCGGGCTTCCCTTCGGTACTTCGTGTTCTTGCGTTTCCGACTCTATCAGATCTTTCCGATCCGATTTCCTCGGTGCTTTCCGGTCCCGTTCGCTTTCGCTCCAGGCCCTTCCGGCGGTTCCGACTCTATCAGATCCTTTCGGTGTCTGACCCCCAGTCAGCGGGGTTTGTCTTTCCGGCTGTTGGGCCGTTCCGACGTCTCAAACTCTAGCGGATTTCCCCGTCAACTCATAATCGAGTCTTTCGAATTGAATTTCGGCATGCCGAAATTCTTCCCGGTGGGGAGATCGTGCTGAGTAGAGGTGCCGCATCAGCGGCGGGAGTGGCTGTCGAAGAACCGTTCCGGCTCCGTGACAACTCGGAGAACATTACGTATCCGGCGGGGGCGTGTCAACCCCCGGCCGGTGGCTGCGCGCGGTGGTGTCAGTCCAGGTCCGTGAGGCGGCCGCCGGCGTCCGGCTGGGTGAGCTCCACGCGGCGCAGGAGGCGGATGAGCACCTCGCCGAGGACGCCCTTCTCCTCCGCCGTGAGGTCCTGGAGCAGGTCCTCCTCGAAGTCCGTGGCCATGTGCATGGCCTCCAGCCACTTCGAGCGGCCCTCGTCCGTGAGCTCGACGATGACGCGGACGCGGTTGTTCTCGTCGCGGTCGCGGGTGACCAGGCCCTCGCCGGCCATGCGGTCGATGCGGTGGGTCATCGCCGCCGGGGTGAGGCCCAGTCGCTTGGCCAGCTCGCCCGGGCCCAGACGGTAGGGCGCTCCGGCGAGGACCAGGGTCTTGAGGACCTCCCACTCGGCATTGCTGATGCCGAGCTCGGCGAGCTGGCGGCCGTACGCCACGTTCATCCGGCGGTTCAGCCGGCCGAGGGCCGAGACGACCTTCTCCACCTGGGGGTCGAGGTCGCGGTACTCGCGCTGGTAGGCGGCGATCTGCTCGTCGAGGGTCGGTTCCTGGGGGGCCTGCGGGCCGGACCGCTCGGGGGTGTCGGACATGCGGCGAGTATCCCACGGCTCTCGTTGGCGTTGAAGTCCTTCGGTGTGTACTGTTAAGGATCGAACTTTAGTATTGAAGTCTTCAGGGTTCAGGGCTACACCTCTGAACCTGCGACCGAAGTGGGTGAGTGTGACCAAGGCGAGGGGCGCTGCGATGCGCCGTATTCAGGCAGGCAGCGCGCTGAGCGCGTTCGGACTCGGCTTCACCGTGCCGTACCTCTATGTGTACGTCGCCCAGGTGCGGGATCTGGGCGCGGCGACCGCGGGCATCGTTCTCGCCGTCTTCGCCATGGCCGCGCTCGTGGTGCTGCCCTTCAGCGGGCGGACCATCGACCGGCGCGGGCCGGTGCCCGTGCTGCTCGTGGCGTCCGTCGTGGCCGCCGTGGGTGCGGTCGCCATGGGATTCGCGTCGAGCGTGCCGGCGGCCGTGGCGGCCGCTGCGCTGCTGGGTGCCGGTACGGCCGTGCTCCAGCCGGCTCTCGCCACGATGATCGTCTGGTGCTCGACGCCGGTGGGCCGGACGCGGGCCTTCGCCACGCAGTTCTTCCTGCAGAACCTCGGCCTCGGTGTCGGTGGTCTGATCGGTGGCCTGCTCGTCGACACGAGCCGGCCGGGCAGCTTCATCCTGCTGTTCTCGATCGAGGCCGCGATGTTCCTGGTGCTCGCCGCGGTCGTGGGGACCGTCCGGATGCCGGGCTCCCCCGCGTTCCGCGGGACGCGTCCCTCCGAGGGCGGCAAGGGTGGCGGCGTCCGCGCGCTGCTCGGGCACAAGGCGATGGTGCAGCTGTGCGTCCTCGGCTTCGTCCTCTTCTTCGCCTGCTACGGACAGTTCGAGTCGGGTCTCGCCGCCTACGGCACGGAGGCCGCCGGGATCGAGCCGTCGACGCTCGGGATCGCGCTGGCCGCCAACACGGCGGTCATCGTCGCCGCCCAGTTCCTGGTGCTGAAGTTCGTCGAGCGCCGCAAGCGGACCCGGGTGATCGCGGCCGTCGGTCTGATCTGGACCGTGGCGTGGCTCATCGCCGGGTACGCGGGGCTCGGGCACGGCAGCCAGGCCATGGCGACCGCGGCGTTCGTCTCCACGTACGCGCTCTTCGGGCTCGGTGAGGCGATGCTGTCGCCGACCGTGGCGCCGCTGGTGGCCGACCTGGCGCCGGAGTCGATGGTCGGGCAGTACAACTCGGCCTTCGCCCTGGTCAAGCAGCTCGCGCTGGCCGTCGGTCCGGCCGTCGGCGGGCCCATGGGGGCCGCGCTGCACGGTCCGTACATCGTGACCTTCGTGCTCTTCTCGCTCGGCATCACGTTCCTCGCGGTCCGGCTCGGCCGGCAGCTGACCCCCGAGCAGAACCAGCCGTCGCTCACCGCCGCCAAGCCGTCGAAGGTCGTGGCGCGGCACCAGCCGGAACAGAAGGTGGAGGCCGCCGCCTAGCCCTTCTTGTTCGGCAGGGCGAACTCGCACCACACCGCTTTGCCGCCGCCCGGTGTGCGGCGGCTCCCCCAGGACGAGGCGATCGTCGCGATGATCGAGATACCGCGACCCGCCTCGTCTTCCGTTTCCGCCCTGCGGCGGCGGGGCAGGTGGTCGTCCCCGTCCGTGACCTCGATGATCAGTCGGCGGTCCGTGCGGCGGAGGCGCAGCCGCATCGGCGGCGTGCCGTGCTGGAGGGAGTTCGCCACGAGCTCGCTGGTGGCGAGGACGCCCAGGTCGCGCAGCTCGACCGGGAAGCGCCAGGACGACAGGACGCCGGAGGCGAAGGCACGCGCACGGGGCGCGGCCTCCACTCCGCCGAGCAGTTCCAGGGCGGCGTTGTGGAAGAGCTCGGCGTCCGCGCCCTGGCGGGAGGGGTGCTGGACGACGAGGACGGCCACGTCGTCGTCGTGCTCGGCGGTGACGCCCAGGGCGCGGAGCAGCCGGTCGCAGACCACCTGCGGGGTGCCGCTGGCGCCGGAGAGGGCGCGGGCGAGGGCGGCGACGCCCTCGTCGATGTCCTCGCGGCGGCGCTCGACCAGGCCGTCGGTGTAGAGGACGGCGGTGGAGCCGGGCGGCAGGGCGATGGAGCCCGAGGCGTGCAGCCAGCCGCCGGTGCCGAGGGGCGGGCCTGTGGGGTCTTCGGCGCGGCGCACGGTGCCGTCCTCGTCCCGTACGAGGATCGGGAGGTGGCCGGCCGATGCGTACACCAGCTTGCCTTCGCTGGGGTCGTGGATCGCGTAGACGCAGGTGGCGATCTGGCTGGCGTCGATCTCGGCGGCGAGGCCGTCGAGGAGCTGGAGCACCTCGTGCGGGGGCAGGTCCAGGCGGGCGTATGCCCGGACGGCGGTGCGGAGCTGGCCCATGACGGCGGCGGCGCGCACGCCGCGGCCCATCACGTCGCCGATGACGAGCGCGGTGCGGCCCGCTCCGAGGGTGATCACGTCGTACCAGTCGCCGCCGACGGCCGCGTCCGTGCCGCCGGGCTGGTAGGTGGCGGCGATCCGCAGGTCGTCGGGCTGCTCCAGCTCCTGCGGGAGCAGGGAGCGCTGGAGGGTGACGGCGGTCTCGCGGTGGCGGCGCTCGCTGGCGCGGAGGCGCTCGGCGGCCTCGGCGTGGTCGGTGACGTCGGCGGCGTGGACGAGGACTCCGCCCTCGAATTGGGGGCTGTCGACGGGCAGGCACGTGACCGTGTACGAGCCGCCGTCCTGGGTGCGGCGGGACTTGACCGTGCGGGGCTTGCCGCTGCGCAGGACCTGGTCCATGAGGGGCAGCAGGCCGAGGTCCTCGGCCTCGGGGCAGGTGTCGGCGACGGTGGCGCCCGCGGGGCGGGGGCCGAAGGCGGCGGCGTAGGCGTCGTTGACGTACGCGATGCGGTGCTCCGGGCCGTACACGAGGGCGACCAGGCCGGGGAGCCGGCCGAGGAGTTCCCGTACGGAGAAGTCCTCCAGGGCGGGGACGTCGGCTGCCTGGTCGGCTTCGTCGGCCACATGCTCGAGCTGCTGCGCGTACTCACCGCGGGCGGCGGGCACGGAGCCTTCGGTCCCCCGCGCCGCGCGGCGCTGCGTGCCGGGGAGCCGGGCGCTCCAACGGGTGAAGTTCACGGATCTGTATGCCTCGTGGTGTCGGTGCCGTGCAGAGTCACGCTGTGCAGGTGTGAGCCCACCTATGGTCACACGTCCAGTGTGGACGAGTGCACTGACAGTGATGTCAGGACGACGGCTTGTCGCCGTGGTCGGGTGGCGGTGCGGCGGCGAGTTCGAATTCGGCGCGCGGGTGTTCCAGCGAGCCGAGAGAGACGATTTCCCGCTTGAACAGCCCGGAAAGGGTCCATTCGGCGAGGACGCGGGCCTTGCGGTTGAAGGTCGGGACCCGGCTGAGGTGGTAGGCGCGGTGCATGAACCAGGCCGGGTAGCCCTTGAGTTTACGTCCGTAGACGTGGGCCACTCCCTTGTGGAGGCCGAGGGAGGCGACGGACCCCGCGTAGGAGTGCGCGTACTCCCTGAGCGGGCGGCCGCTCAGGGAGGCGGCGACGTTCTCGGCGAGGGCCTTGGCCTGGCGGACGGCGTGCTGGGCGTTGGGGGCGCATTCCTTGCCGGGTTCTCCGGAGGTGACGTCGGGGACGGCGGCCGCGTCGCCCGCCGCCCAGGCGTGCTCGACGCCTTCGACGGCGAGGTGGGCGGTGCAGCGGAGCCGGCCGCGTCCGTTCAGGGGCAGGTCGGAGGCGGCGAGGACGGGGGCGGGCTTGACTCCGGCGGTCCAGACGACGGTACGGGTGGGCAGGCGGGTGCCGTCGCTGAGGACGGCGACCCGGTCCTCGCAGGATTCGAGGCGGGTCTCCAGACGGACGTCGATGTTGCGGCCGCGGAGCTCGCGGATGGCGTACTTGCCCATGGCCTCGCCGACCTCGGGGAGGATCCGGTCCGAGGCTTCGACGAGGACCCATTTCAGGTCCTCGGGCTTGACGTTGTGGTAGTACCGCGACGTGTAGCGGGCCATGTCCTCCAGCTCGCCGAGGGCCTCCACGCCCGCGTAGCCGCCGCCGACGAAGACGAAGGTGAGGGCGGCGTCGCGGAGCGCCGGGTCACGGGTGGAGGAGGCGATGTCCATCTGCTCGATGACGTGATTGCGCAGGCCGATGGCCTCCTCGACGGTCTTGAAGCCGATGCCGTGGTCGGCGAGGCCGGGGACCGGGAGGGTGCGGGAGACGGAGCCGGGGGCGAGCACCAGCTCGTCGTAGGCGAGCTCGATGGCGCCGGTGCCCTCCTCCTCGGTGGCGAGGGTGGAGAGGGTCGCGGTCCGCTTGGCGTGGTCGATCGAGCCGACCTCGCCGATGAGGATCCGGCAGCGGTCGAGGACCCGGCGGAGCGGGACGACCACGTGGCGCGGGGAGATGGAGCCGGCCGCGGCCTCGGGCAGGAACGGCTGGTACGTCATGTAGGGATCGGGGGTGACCACCACGATCTCGACGGTGCCGGCTCTGAGCTCGGCCCGGAGCTGCCGCTGGAGGCGCAGCGCGGTGTACATGCCGACGTAGCCACCGCCGACCACGAGAATGCGCGCAGGTTCCGTCACTGTCCCATGACGCAACGCCGTCCGTTGTTTGTCCACAGGCCTGACAAATTGTGTGACCGGAGGGGTACGGAGGCGCGGGGTGGCGCGCGAGCGGGGTGCGGGGTGAACGGTGCAGGTCACAGTGGGCGTGACGGGTGGGTCGTGGGGTCGGAATCGGGAGTCTTCCGGGCCTTGCTCCGATCGGGGGGCGCACCGTACGGAACTCCCCCTTCTGAATTGACCCGGACTCAACTATGTTCGTAGTTCATCGGGGTGTCGGACGGGTGCGCGTGGACCGAAGCGCTCACGTACCGGAAGCCCCGTGTCAGGGCGGGGAGTCTCCGGGGGGAGACATCATGAGCGGGGGAACGCTTATGCAGATTCAGGATTCACGGTGGCAGTCGGTCGTCGGGACGGCGACCGCCGACGACGGCCAGGGTGCCGGGGCGGTGTCCCCGCTGGCGGGCGGCAGGTCCGCGCCGCTGCGGGTGGACGCCCAGCGCAATCTGGAGCACGTGCTGCGTGCCGCGCGCGAGGTCTTCGGCGAGCTCGGTTACGGGGCGCCGATGGAGGACGTGGCGCGCCGCGCCCGGGTGGGTGTCGGCACCGTCTACCGGCGCTTCCCCAGCAAGGACGTGCTGGTGCGGCGGATAGCCGAGGAGGAGACCTCCCGGCTGACCGAGCAGGCACGGGCCGCGCTGGGCCAGGAGGACGAGCCGTGGTCGGCGCTCTCGCGGTTCCTGCGGACCTCGGTGGCCTCGGGTGCGGGCCGGCTGCTGCCGCCGCAGGTGCTGCGGGTGGGTGTGGACGACCCTTCGGGGCCGGTCGGCGCCGACGCCGCGGAGGACGCTGCCCGGGTGCCGTACCAGCGGGGTGTCGCCGATCCCGACGCGCGGGTCATCGCGCCGCGCGCGGTGCCGGCCGAGGAGCGGGACGACGCGGGGGCGGCGGAGCTGCTCGACGTCGTCGGCCGGCTCGTCGACCGGGCGCGTGAGGCGGGCGAGCTGCGGGCCGACGTGACCGTGGCCGACGTGCTGCTCGTCATCGCCACCGCGGCCCCGGCCCTGCCGGACGCGGCGCAGCAGGCGGCGGCCTCGACGCGGCTCCTCGACATCCTGCTCGAGGGTCTGCGCTCCCGGTAGCGCCCGGGCGCCCTTGTGGTGCGGGATGTTGCTGTGGTGCGGGGCGTTCCTGTGCTCCGGGCGGACCAACGAGCATCGCACGAACGTGTGAGCGGTTACGCCCGGATACAGGAAGTCGCCCCGGACGAGTGGTAAGTGGACGCGCCGCTTCGGCGTGCCCGCGCTCTGTGGCAGTCTTGGCCGGTGTTCGGGTCTGGGCGTGCGTACGGGGGCTTCCGCGATGAGCGGTGACGGTCGGGACGATCCGCTGGGCAGCGACGGCGGCGCGGAGACCGGTGGTCTGCCTCCCCGCCAGGTGCCGAGCCAGGGTGGCCCGGGAAGCCTCTCCGGTGCGCCCTTGAGCGGGCCGCCGAGCGGGGCGGGGACCGTCGAAGCGAGCGTTCCGCCGCAGCGCGAGGGCAAGTCGGGTGCCGGGGTGAGTGCCGGGGTCGGTGCCGGTGCCGGGGTCGGTGCCGGTGCCGGGGTCTTCGCGGGGGCGGTCGGCGCCGAGGCGGGTCCGGTCGGGGACGATCCCGCCGACGAACCCGGCGGTGTCCTTCCGCCGCCCCTCGAACTGCCGCCCTCCGACGCCGAACTCGTCCAGCTCATGCGGGACGGCGACGACTCCGCGTACGAGGAGCTGTTCCGGCGCCACTCCGAGGCCGTCCGGCGGTACGCGCGCACCTGCTGCCGCGACGCGCACACCGCCGACGACCTCACCGCCGAGGTCTTCGCCCGCACCCTCCAGGCGGTACGCGGCGGAGCCGGGCCCGAACAGGCCGTGCGCGCCTACCTCATGACCACCGTCCGGCGGGTCGCGGCCAACTGGGCCAGGACGCAGAAGCGCGAGCACCTCGTCGAGGACTTCGCCGTGTTCGCCGCGGAGGCCTCCCGCTCCTCCGAGGTCTCCGACCAAGACACGATGGACCTCGGCGCCGACGTACGGGCCATGCACGAGGCCGAGCAGTCGCTCGCGATGCAGGCCTTCCGCTCGCTGCCCGAGCGCTGGCAGGCCGTGCTGTGGCACACCACCGTCGAGGAGGAGTCGCCGAGCGACGTCGCCCCGCTCTTCGGGCTGACCGCCAACGCCACGGCCGTGCTCGCCAGCCGGGCCCGCGAGGGCCTCAAGCAGGCCTACCTCCAGGCCCACGTCAGCCAGTCCCTCACCTCGGGCGGCGACTGCGCCCGGTACGCGGACCGGCTCGGCGCCTACGCGCGCGGCGGGCTGCGGATGCGGGCCGAGCGCGGCCTGCGCAAGCACCTGGAGGAGTGCGCCAAGTGCCGGCTCGCCGCCGGTGAGCTGGCCCATGTCAACGCCGGGATCCCCGCGCTGCTGCCGGTCGCCGTCATCGGCTGGTTCGCCGCCGGGTACTCCCTCAAGGCCGCCGGTGTCGTCGCGGGCGGTGCGGTCGGTGCCGCCGGCGCGGGCGCGGCGGCCGCGGCCGCCGGCGCGCCGGGAGGTACGGCCGGCGGGGCCTCCGGGGGCGCGGCCTCGGGCGGTGCCGCCGCCGAGGGGCTCGGCATGCCCGCGAAGGCCGGCATCGCGGCCGGTCTGGCCGTCGCCGCGGCCGCCGGGCTCGTCTGGGCCATGGCCGGGGACCCGCAGCCCGTCGCCGCGCCCAAGCCCACGCAGCCGGTCGTCACCCCCGTCGTACCGCCGGCGCCCGCTCCCGCGGCGAAGCCGACGCCCGCGCCCGTACCGCCGCCTCCGCCCGTACCGTCCGATCCGCCGAAGCCCACGCCGAAGCCGACCCCGACGCCCACGCCCAGCCCGGAGAAGCCCTCCCCGAAGCCGAGCCCCACGCCGACGCCGACGCCCACACCGCCTCCGAAGCCGACGCCGACGCCGAGTCCCAAGCCGACTCCCACGCCCACACCGACGCCCGCGCCGACGCCCAGCGCCGAGAAGACCTCTCCGAAGCCGACCCCGCCTCCGCCCGCGCCGCCCGTCGTCTACCAGGTCAACGAGCTGGAGTACGGGATCTTCGGCGACGGCACCAAGCCCGAGGTGTCGCTCTCCGACAGCAGCTGGATGTGGCCGCGGAACGGCCCCTCGATCGGCGGCGCCCGGTACGCCCACGGGGTGAGCGTGCACGCGCCGTCCTCGCTGTTCGTCGATCTCAACCGGCAGTGCACCGGCTACGACGCGGTCGTCGGCATCGACGACATCAGCGGTCTGCTGGGCCCGCAGGCCGGCGTCCGCTTCTCCGTCTTCGGGGACGGCGAGCGGCTCTGGCGCTCCGACGTGGTCCGGGCGGGCGACCCGCCGCTCCCGGTGCACGTCGACATCACGGGCCGCTCCACGATCCGGCTCGTGGTGGAGGAGCACACGCCCCTCGGCCGGGCCGCGGTCGCCGACTGGGCGCAGTCCCGGATCAGCTGCTCCTGACCGGCCCCGGTCCCTCCGGGACGGTGCCGGTGTAGGCGGCGGCGAGTGCCAGGACGTCGTCGGGGCCGAGGCCCGTGCCGGCGGCGCGGGCGGCGGCGAGGCAGGCCGGGCCGAGGGCGGCGAGCGCCCGCGCCGTCACCTCCTCGGCCTCCCGCAGCTCCGGGACCGAGCGGGGCAGCTCCTGGCGCCAGGAGTCGACGGCGGCCAGGACCGTCACCGCGAGGGCCGGTTCGTCCGCCTCGGCCAGGGTGACCGCGAGCCCCTCGCCGAGCGCCGCGACGATGAGGTCGGCGCACTGGGCGTCCCGCGCGGCGCGCAGCGCTTCGGCGGCGGAGGCCACGGCGGCGGCGCCCCTGCCCTCGTACGCCTCGACGCGAGCGCCGAGTCCGGCCAGCACCGCCGCGAAGTGCGGTGGAGCGGGGCCGGTGTCGACCAGGCTGCCCGCGGTCTCCAGCCGGGCGCGGGCCGCCTCGACGTCGCCGAGGTGGAAGGCGACGGCGGCGCCCAGGAAGCACACGAACATCTCGGTGTCCCGTACGTGGTAGCGCTCGGCCTCCCGTGAGGCCTCTTCGAGCCCCTTCGCGGCGGCCTCCATGTCACCGGCGCGGTAGGAGAGTTCGGCGAGGCGGGCGATGAGGAACGGGGTCTCGGCGTGGGCGCCGACCTCGCGGGCCAGGCCGAGGGCCTCCTCGTACGCCTCTCCCGCCTCCTCGTGGCGGCCGCGCATCATGTTGGCCTCGGCCGCGGCGCTCGCGATCTGGGCGCCCATCCAGCGGTCGCCGACCCGCCGGGAGAGGGAGCGGAGTTCGGCCAGGTCCTCGTCGATGCCGGAGATGCCGCCGGACATGCCGCCCGGCATGTCGACGACGAGGTGCGTACGGAACATCAGGCTGACGCCGACCTCCCAGTCGCCGCCGTGGCGGCGGCAGTTGGCGACGGAGGCATCCAGCAGGGCGCGGATCCGCGCCGGTTCCTCGGTGAGGTACGCCGTGAACGGCCAGAGCATGCCCGGGAAGCGGGCGCCCTCGGGGCCCGGCTCGGTGCCGAACGCGGCGCGTACCCGGCCGACCAGGGCGAGGGCGTCGGGGTCGTCGCGGTAGTGGGCGGCCGAATGGTTCTCGACGGCGAGGAAGAAGTGGAGCATGCGCAGATGCATGCGCGGCCAGTACCGGGGGTCGGCCGGATCGTCGGGGTCCTCGCCGAGGGCGGTCGCGCGGTCGACCCAGGCCAGGGCCTCCGGGCGGTAGTTGCGCAGCCACCAGAACCAGCCCATGGCGAAGACCAGGCGATGGGCGGCGGCCTCGTCGGGGGCGGCGGCGAGGACGCGGTGGAGCGCGGCGCGGATGTTGTCGAGGTCCCGCTCGATCCGGTCGATCCAGGGAAGCTGCTCCCCTGATCGCAGCTTCGGCTCGGCCTCCTCTGCGAGGGCCGTGAAGTGGGCGGTGTGGGCGGCGCCGGTGGCGGCGAGGAGGGCGGGGGTCTCGGCGGCCCGCTCGGCGGCGTACTCGTGGATGGTCTCCAGGAGTCGGTAGCGCATCTCGCCCTCGTCGGTGGGCGCGGCCACGACCAGCGACTTGTCGACGAGCGCGCCGAGGGTGTCGGCCGCCCCGGGGGCGAGTGCCTCGGCGGCGGCGAGGTCCCAGCCGCCGGCGAAGACGGAGACCTGGCGGAGCAGGGTGCGCTCGGCGGGTTCGAGCAGGTCCCAGGACCAGTCGACGACCGCGCGGAGGGTCTGCTGGCGGGGCAGGACCGTGCGGGAGCCGGAGGTGAGGAGCCGGAACCGGTCGTCGAGGCGGTCGGCGATCTGGCGCGGGGTGAGCAGCCGGAGGCGGGCGGCGGCCAGTTCGATGGCGAGCGGCAGGCCGTCGAGGCGGCGGCAGATCTCGTCGACGGTGTCGGCGTCGGCGGCCGGGTCGAAGGAGGGGCGTACGGCGCGGGCGCGCTCGGCGAAGAGACGGTGGGCCGGGTCGGGCGGGAGGGGCTCGACGGGGCGGACCGATTCGCCGGGGACGCCGAGGGGTTCGCGGCTGGTGGCGAGGATGCGGAGCCGCGGGCAGTGGGTGAGGAGGGTCTCGGCGAGGGCGGCGGCCGCGCCGATCACGTGCTCGCAGTTGTCGAGGACGAGGAGCAGGGGGCGGCGGGCGAGGTGCTCCACGAGGTGGGCGGTCGGATCGTCCTGGAGGGGCAGGCCGTCGCGGCTGATCAGGTTGATCTCGCGGAGGCGGAGCGCGGAGAGCACGGCGCCGGGGAGCGCCTCGGGGTCGTCGAGCGGGGCGAGTTCGGCGATCCAGGCGGCGGGGCCGACGGCGCGCAGCGCGGCCACCTCGGCGAGCCGGGTCTTGCCGGAACCGCCGGGCCCGGTGAGGGTCACGAGGCGGGAGCGGGTCAGGTCGCCCTGGAGCGCGGCGATCTCGGGCTCGCGGCCGACGAAGGAGGTGAGGCGGGGGCGGATGTTGCCGGGGGTGGGGGCGTCGGGGGTGGGGTCGTCGGCGGGCTGGTGCTGTGTAGCGGGCTGGGGCTCCGTACCGGGCTGGGGCTGGGGGGTGGCCGCGAGGAGTTCGTGGTGGAGGGCGGTGAGTTCGGGGCCCGGGTCGGCGCCGAGGGCGTCCGCGAGGGTGCGGCGGGCCGACTCGTACGCGGCGAGGGCGTCGGCGTGCCGGCCCTCGGCGCGCAGGGCGCGGATGAGGTGGGCGTGGAAGGCCTCGTCGTACGGGTAGGTGGTGGTGAGCTCGGTCAGCTCCGGTACGAGTCCGTCGGTGGCGCCCCGGCGCAGGTCGGCTTCGACGCGGCGGCGCAGGGCCGCGAGCCGCTGGGCCTCGGGCCGGACGCCCGCCGGGGCGGGGAGGTCGGCGAGGGCGGGGCCCCGGAAGAGCGCCAGGGCCTCCCGGAGGAGGGTGGCTGCGGTGTCGGGGTCGCCGGCGTCGAGGCGGGCGCCCGCGTCCCTGACGCGGCGCTCGAAGACGTACAGGTCGATGTCGTCGGGACCGGCGACGAGCCGGTAGCCGGGACCGGGCGTCGAGACGACGGCCTCCGCGCCGAGGGCCCGGCGGAGCCGGCCGACGAGGGCCTGGAGGGCGGCGGGCGCGTCCTGCGGCGGGTCGTCCCCGTACACGTCGTCGGCGAGCTCGGCGGTGGAGGCGGCCCGTCCGCCGCGCAGCGCGAGCGCGGCGAGGAGCGCGCGCAGGCGGGCGCCGCCGAGGGGAAGGGGGGTGCCGCGGGGGTCGAGGGCCTCGGTGGTGCCGAGGATGAGGTACCGCACCGGCTCATTGTGTCCGGTGGGCTCGGGGCGCGCCTCGGGGTTTACCCGGGTGGGACCCTGAGCGTGCGGCCGTCAGAGTGCGGTCGTCTCCAGCGTGCGGGGGACGGGAGCCGGGAGCGGGACGAGTGTCCCCAGCCTGTGGACGGACTTGTGGCCGTAGCCGCCTCCGCACGGTTCGGAGTGCACGACGGCCTCGCCCGCCTCGCGGTCGATCAGCAGGTAGACGGGGATCCCGGCCCGTGCGTAGGCCCGGGCCTTCCGGACGCGGTCGCGGTGCGCGGTGACGGGGGAGGTCACCTCGGCGACGAGGAGGACGGGGTCAGGGGTCTGCCAGACGAGTGCGTTCCCGAAGCTGCCCCTTGTGGCCAGGATGAGGTCCGGGACCACGCGGCCCTCGGCCCGTTCGCCGGGCCCACCAGGCGGCACTCGCAGCCCGATGCCGGTGTACGCGCTGACTCGCCGGTCGGGGTCGGGGACCGTCAGCTGGTCACGCAGGTCCGCCACGATCTCCGCGTGCTGACCGTCGTTGACCGACGTCAGGCAGACCTCTCCCTCGACCAGCTCCACCCGCCAGCCCTCGGGCTCCTGCGCGCTGTACAGGTCGAAGACCTGCTCCACCGTCGTCATGGCCCCATCCTTCCCCTCCTTCCCCCTTCGGGGGGCCTCACGCCGGTAGGGACCTCGATGCCGGGATCAGCGGGCCCTGGACCGCTCGGTGGGCGCGGGGCTCCGTCGTGTTCGTCCAGCAGGAGCCTCGGCGGGCGAGGAGGCGGTGGAGCCAGAGTTCGGTGGAGACCAGGTCGGCGAGGCCGTCCAGGGGGACGGGGGCGCCGTCGGCCGCCGCGCACAGGGCCTCGCGGACGACGCGGGCCTCGATCAGGCCCGCGTCCGCGAGCAGCGGGGCGTCGAAGAGGGCCAGGAGGTGGGGGAGCGCGGCACGCAGGCCCGCGCGTGTGGCGGCGGCCGGGACCGCCGGGTGCGGTGCGCCCCAGCCCGGGGGGAGGTCGTGGACGCCGGCGCCCGTGAGGACCGTGCGCAGGATGCCTGCTCGGGCGTCCGGCTGGACCCGGAGTGATTCGGGGAGCGCGCGGCAGGCCCGTACCACCTGGTTGTCGAGGAACGGGGCGTGGAGGCGCTGGCCGCGGATCTCGGCGGCCTGTTCCAGGACCCGGTGGTCGGCCGCGGCGCGGGCGAGGGCGGCACGCGCGCGTGCCTCGCCCGGGCGCTGGACGGAGGTGGGGAGCGTCGCCGCGCGGTTCAGGCGAACCGATACTTCAGCCAGCGCCTCCCCCGTCATCCAGCGCGCCGCGGGGCCCGGCCTCGACCAGGTGAGCGCGGAGAGCGAGGCCTCCAGGGGGCCGAAGCCGTCGGGGGGCGTGCGGTTCGCCTCCTGGACCCGGCGCGCCGCCGCCTCCAGACCGGTGCGGTACGGGGTACGGGCCAGCTTCCGCGCCGCCCGGTACACGGTCAGCGGTACCAGGAGCGCCCCCGCCGACGCGCCCGTCGCCTTGGCGAGCGCCGCCACCGGGCGCACCAGCGAGCGGCGCCTGCGGTCCATCAGGAGGTCGGCGAGGCGCGCCGGGTGCGCGTCCAGGACCTGCTTGGCGCCCATGCCCGTGAAGTGGTCGGCGCTGCCTCCCGCGAGGCGCCTTCGGTGGCGTTCCGCCGTGACCAGGGCCGGACCCGGCTCGTCGGTGAGGGGCCCGTCCAGGGCCGCGTACGGGAGCGCCTCCTCGCCCGCCGCGACGACCACGTGGTGCAGGCGGGGGTCGGCCGCGAGCTCCCCGGCCCGTTTCAGTTCGTCCTCGCGGCCCGAACCGGCGCGGGTCGCCAGGTCGTTGAAGGTGACCGCGAGCAGCCGCTCCCCCGCGCCCGTGCCGTGGCCGAGGATCGTGCCCGGCCGGCCCGGCAGCCCCGCCGCGAGGAGCGCGATCGTGCCGGAGGCGCTGCCGCCGGACAGGTCGGCGCCGATGCCGGCCGCCGGGCCGCCGCCCCGGGCCGCGCGCCGGTCGGCGGGCCCCATCCCGGGGACCGGACCCGGGTCGGGCAGCGGGGCCTCGGGCGCGTGCCGGGGCGCGGTGAGCCGGGCCCTGACGGCCTCGACCAGGGCGTCCCGTACCCCTTCGACGGCCTGCCGGGCGTCGGTCTCGGCCGCCGCGACCGCGAGCGAGGCCACCGTCTCGTACCCGGCGATCTCCCGCGAACCCTCCCGCAGGATCAGCGCGTGGCCGGGCGGCACCCGCCGCACGCCCTCGTACGGGGTGGAGTCGCGGAGCGCCTCCGGGGTCTCGGGGCAGGCGAGCAGGGCGCCGAGGTGGCCGATGTCGAGCTGGGCCTCGACGAGGTCGGCGAGGGGCAGGGCGGCGGTCGCGAAGGCGGTACCGCCGGCCCACGGGGTGTGGAACACCGGCCGGGCACCCGCGAGATCACCGGTGACGGTGACGCGGCGGCCGGCCTTGACGACGGCGGTATAGCTGCCCGGCCACGCCGTCAGATGCCGCAGTGCGCCCCCGCGCGCGGTGAGCAGGCCGACTCGCAGCTCCTCGTCGGTGGCGGCGCAGCAGCCGAGCACGGCGAGGCGGGTGTGGTCGTCGACGGCCACCACCCGCACCTCGTCGGGGCGCCAGTCGCCGACCGCCCAGAGGGGATCGGGGTCGCCCCAGAGGAGTTGCGCGCCCACCGGTTGCACCGTGCGTCCCTCGGACGCCGCCGTTCCGGGGCTCGTGTAGCCGGCGCTCGCGTAGCCGGAGCTTGCGTAGCCGGGGCTTGCGTAGCCGGAGCTCGTGGAGCCGGCGCTCGGGGAGCCGGTCGCGCCGGAGTCGTAGCCCGTCGTGGAGCCGTAGCCGGACGCGCCGGAGTCGTAGCCCCTCGTGGAGTCGTAGCCGCCGTTCACCGCTCCCGCCCGCGCCCCCGCGGTCGTTGCGAAGCTCGCGGCGACACTGCTCCAGCCCACCAGCCATCGCATCGGCGCCTCCACGTCCGTTTCGGTGGAGGCCATGCTGCCACGACAACGGCGCACGGGGCGGAGTCCGGGCGCACGCGTACGAAAGCCGAATGCGCCCCTGGCATGGGCCAGTTGGGAACCGGCGTCATTCGGCCAAATATCGACCCTCCCCGGAGGGCCCCGAAGGCGTCCGGGCTCTGCCCGGCGCACCGCCGGCCCTCATGCGTCACCGGCAGCCCGGGAGGCGATCCCGCCTCCCGGCGCCGTCCGCCGCCCGCGGGGAGCAGAGCGGCGGTGTCCCCCAGCCCACTGGTCCGGGACACCGTTCCCGGCCGAGCGGGCCGACCCACGCACCGACCATGGAAGCGCTCCCCGCACCGGCCGGAGGAGAGCGCACGGCCGGGCGCACGGCCACACGGCGGGAGCACGGGGCGGGCCGGCGACCCTCGGCGCCGACCGTTCACACAACAATCTCGCCATCCGGAACACCGCCCCTTAACGGTAGGGATGCGGCGAACTACGCTGTGTTTACGAATGCCGCACGCCTATGCCCGGCGTCGTGGCGGCCGTCTGTGTTGTCGAGGGGTGGCGTCATGTCCAGGGAGCAACGCGGGCCGAACGAAAAGCTCGGCACGGTTCTCGCCCTCGCGGGAATCAGCAACGCCGGGCTGGCCCGGCGCGTCAACGACCTCGGCGCACAACGGGGTCTGACGCTTCGTTACGACAAGACCTCGGTCGCCCGGTGGGTGTCGAAGGGCATGGTGCCGCAGGGCGCCGCCCCGCACCTGATCGCCGCCGCGATCGGCCAGAAGCTCGGCCGGCCCGTGCCGCTGCACGAGATCGGGCTCGCGGACGCCGACCCGGCGCCCGAGGTGGGGCTCGCCTTCCCGCGCGACGTGGGCGAGGCGGTCCGCTCGGCGACCGACCTGTACCGGCTGGATCTCGCCGGGCGGCGGGCCGGCGGTGGCGGCATCTGGCAGTCGCTGGCCGGCTCCTTCGCCGTGAGCGCCTACGCGACACCCGCGTCCCGCTGGCTGATAACCCCCGCCGACCCGTCGGTGGAGCGCGAGGCGCCCCGCTCAGGGGAGATCACAGGCTCCGCCGCCACGGCCGCCGCGGAGCACGCGCGCGTGGGCCACAGCGACGTCGCCAAGCTCCGCGAGGCCGCCGAGGACGCGCGGCGCTGGGACTCCAAGTACGGCGGCGGGGACTGGCGTTCGTCGATGGTGCCCGAGTGCTTACGCGTGGACGCGGCACCGCTGCTGCTCGGCTCGTACTCGGACGAGGTCGGCCGCGCCCTCTTCGGGGCGACCGCCGAGCTCACGCGCCTGGCCGGCTGGATGGCCTTCGACACCGGCCAGCAGGAGGCCGCCCAGCGCTACTACATCCAGGCCCTGCGGCTCGCCCGCGCCGCCGCCGACGTTCCCCTCGGCGGGTACGTCCTCGCCTCCATGTCCCTCCAGGCCACCTACCGGGGCTTCGCCGACGAGGGCGTCGACCTCGCCCAGGCCGCGCTCGAGCGGAACCGCGGGCTCGCCACCGCCCGCACCATGTCCTTCTTCCGGCTCGTCGAGGCCCGCGCGCACGCCAAGGCCGGCGACGGGCCGGCCGCCGCGGCCACGCTGAAGGCCGCCGAGGGGTGGCTGGAGCGGTCCCGGGCGGGCGACGCCGACCCGACGTGGCTGGGCTTCTACTCGTACGACCGGTTCTGCGCCGACGCCGCCGAGTGCTACCGGGACCTGAAGGCACCCCGCGAGGTGCGCCGCTTCACCGAGCAGGCGCTGTCCCGGCCGACCGAGGAGTTCGTCCGCTCGCACGGGCTGCGGCTCGTCGTCTCCGCCGTCGCCGAGCTGGAGTCCGGCAATCTGGACGCGGCCTGCGCGGCGGGCACGCGCGCGGTGGAGGTGGCGGGGCGGATCTCCTCGGCGCGGACCACCGAGTACGTACGGGATCTGCTGCACCGGCTCGAACCGTACGGGGACGAGCCGCGCGTCATGGAGCTGCGGGAGCGGGCGCGTCCGCTGCTGGTCGCGCCGGTGTGACGTCCGGCCCGGCGACGTCCGGCCCCGGCCTGGGGTCTGTCCGGCCTGTCCGGTCCTGATCCGCCGGGCAGGACCCGATCCACGTGACCTGCGTCTCGTGCGCTCTCGCGAGGTTTCGCGGGATTGTCAGTGGGCCAGTGCACTATCGGGGGTGGGAGGTGACAGGTGGCGCCGGTGTTTGACTGTGACGTGCTGGTGATCGGCGGCGGGATCGTCGGTCTGTCGACGGCGTACGCCCTGACGCGCGCCGCCCCCGGCACGCGGGTCACGGTCCTGGAGAAGGAGCACGCCCCCGCGCGGCACCAGACCGGCCGGAACAGCGGGGTGATCCACAGCGGGATCTACTACCGGCCCGGCTCGCTCAAGGCGCGGTACGCGGTCGAGGGCGCGGCCGAAATGGTCAAGTTCTGCGCGGAGTGGGGCATTCCGTACGAGGTGACGGGGAAGCTGGTCGTCGCCACCTCGCGCGACGAGCTGCCCCGGCTGCACGCGCTCGTGCAGCGCGGCAGGGAGAACGGCATCCCGGTGCGGGAGCTCGGACCGGCCCAGATCAGCGAGTACGAACCGCGGGTGCGGGGGCTGGCCGCGATCCACGTCGGCACGACCGGCATCTGCGACTACACGGCCGTCGCCGAGCGGCTCGCGGAGGCCTCGGGGGCGCGGATCCTGTACGGGGCCGAGGTCACCGTCATCGACCGGCGGCCGTGGGGCGTCGCCGTGCGGACGGCGGACGGGCGGATCGTGCGGGCACGGGTCCTCGTGAACTGCGCCGGGCTGCACTGCGACCGGATCGCGCGGCTCGCGGGCGACGATCCGGGGATGCGGATCGTCCCCTTCCGTGGCGAGTACTACGAGCTGGCGGACCCCTCGCTCGTGCGGGGGCTGGTCTATCCCGTGCCGGATCCGGCGTTCCCGTTCCTCGGGGTGCATCTGACCCGGGGCATCGACGGCGGCGTCCACATCGGGCCGAACGCGGTGCCGGCGCTCGCCCGCGAGGGATACGGCTGGTCCGTCGTCCGCCCGCGCGAGCTGGCCGCCACGCTGGCCTGGCCCGGATCGTGGGCGATAGCCCGCGACCACTGGCGGTACGGGGCGGGTGAGCTGCGACGCTCGCTGTCGAAGCGGGCCTTCACGGAGGCGGTACGGAGACTGCTGCCGGTGGTGGAGGAGTCCGACCTGCGGCGCGCGGCGCCGGGGGTGCGGGCGCAGGCGGTGCTGCGGGACGGGACGCTGGTCGACGACTTCCTGATCCGGGAGGCGGCGCGGACGGTGCACGTGCTGAACGCGCCTTCGCCGGCGGCGACGGCGTCGCTGCCGATCGGGCGGGAGGTGGCCCGGCGGGCGCTGGCGCGGTTGTAGCTCCGCGGGTGGTCTTCTTTCCGGGGCTCCGCCCCCGGCCCCCCGAGGCGGCAGCTTCGCGCCGCCCTCACCATGTGCGGTGCGATCGTAGAATCGGACATTGTGTCCGAGCAGCCAGAGAACAGCCCGCAGTCCGCCGCCGAACCCGTCCAGCCCGTCGCGCGGCGGGGCAGTCGGATGTTCGCCCCCGGTGAGGGGCCCCTGCCCGATCCCGCCGGGGCTCATCACGAGCGGCGGATCCGGAGCTTCCAGCCGCGCCGCAGCCGCGTCACGTACGGGCAGGCCGAGGCCATGCTCAAGCGGTGGCCCGACTGGGGCCTCGACATCGACGGCAAGCGGGTCCTCGATCTCGGCGAGATGTTCGACGGGCTTCCGGTCGTCCTGGAGATCGGCTTCGGCATGGGCGAGGCGACCGCGCAGATGGCCGCCGCCGACCCCGGCACCGGCATCCTCGCCGTGGACGTCCACACCCCCGGCCAGGGCAACCTCCTCGGCCTCGCCGACCGGAACGGTCTGACCAACGTCCGGGTGGCCAACGGCGACGCGATCATCCTGCTCCGCGAGATGATCGAGAAGGACGCCCTCGACGGCTGCCGCGTCTACTTCCCGGACCCGTGGCCCAAGGCCCGCCACCACAAGCGGCGCCTGATCCAGCCCGAGTTCCTCAGCCTGCTCGCGACCCGGCTCAAGCCCGGCGGCGTGCTGCACTGCGCCACCGACTGGGAGTCGTACGCCGAGCAGATGCTGGAGGTCCTCTCCGCGCATCCCGACTTCGAGAACACCCGCGCCGACGGCGGCTTCTCGCCCCGCCCGGACTTCCGGCCCGTCACCCGCTTCGAGGGGCAGGGCCTGGACAAGGGGCACGTCGTGCACGATCTCCTCTTCCGGAGGAAGTGACAGGAAGAAGTGACAGGGAGTACGTCACTCCTTCGCCCGGTGTCGGTGGGGGTCGTTAGGGTCGCTCACGTGTCGAACCCCGTCCCCGCCGAAGCCGAAGCAGCAGCCGAAGCCGCAGCGGCAGCCGCAGCGGCAGCCGCAGCCGTCCCGCACCGGGACACCGACGAGCCGGCCTTCCCGGCCGCCGCCGACCGGTCCCAGTGGCGCTACCGGCCCCGCCGCGCCTTCTGGCGCAGCCGGCTGTTCCGGGCCGTCGTCGTGATCACCGTGCTCGCGACCTGCGCCCTGTTCATCCTGGCGCTGGTCCGCGAGCAGACCGGCACCCAGGGCTTCCTCGTCGGCCTGGGCCTCGCCGTGTTCCCCGTACCGCTGCTCATGGCCGCGTTCCGCTGGCTCGACCGGGTCGAGCCGGGCCCCTGGAAGAACCTGCTCTTCGCCTTCGCGTGGGGCGCCTTCGCCGCCGCGCTCGTCGCGATCCTGGCGAACACCTTCGCGGTCCGCTGGATCGCGACGGCCACCGCCGACCCGGACTCGGCGGACACCCTCGGCGCCACGGTGATCGCGCCGGTCGTGGAGGAGACCGCGAAGGCCGCCGCGATCCTGCTGCTGTTCCTCTTCCGCCGACGGCACTTCGGCGGACTCGTCGACGGGGTCGTCGCCGCCGGTTTCACCGCGACCGGCTTCGCCTTCACCGAGAACATCCTCTACCTCGGCAACGCCTTCGGGGAGGACCAGGAGTTCGGCTCCTCCGGCATCGGCTCGGTGACCGCCGGAACCTTCTTCGTACGGGTCGTGATGTCGCCGTTCGCGCATCCGCTCTTCACCGTGCTCACCGGCATCGGCTTCGGCCTCGCCGCGCTCGCACCGCGCGGGAAGCGGGTCCGGCGGGTGCTGCTGCCGATCACCGGACTGCTGCTCGCCATGGGCATGCACGCCGCCTGGAACGGCGCCGCCACCTTCGGCGGACCCCTCGCCTTCTACGTGGTGTACGCCTGCTTCATGGTCCCCGCCTTCGGCCTGCTGACCTGGCTTGCCGTGTGGAGCCGGCAGCGCGAGCTGCGCACGATATCCGGGACGCTCCCGGCGTACGCGGCGGCCGGCTGGCTCTCCCCCGCCGAGCCGCTCGCCCTCTCCTCGATGCGCGCCCGCCAGGTGGCGCGCGCCTTCGCCGCCCGGACGTACGGCGCTCCGGCGGCGCGGGCCGTCGGCGAGTACGAGTCCTTCGCGACGACCCTCGCGTTCCTGCGGGACCGGGCCCGGCGCGGCACGGCCGGACCCGATTTCCCGGCGCGGGAGCAGGAGCTCCTGCACCACCTCTGGCAGCGCCGGGCGGTCGCCTCCCCCGCGCTCACGTACGCGGCGCGGGCGACCGGCCGGGTGTGGGCGCCGCCGCAGTATCTGGACTACGGCGGCTACAACCCCTACCGCAGTTAGGCGGAATCAGACTGCCGAGGCCTTCGTCAGGAGCGTCAGGTCGGCCTCCGTCAGGGTGAGGTCCGCGGACGCCACCAGGGCCGGGAGCTGCTCGACCGTACGGGCCGAGGCGATCGGCGCGGCGACGGTCGGCCGGGAGGCCAGCCAGGCGAGGGCGACGGTGGCGAGCTCGGCCTCGTGGGCCTCGGCGACCGCGTCGAGCGCGGAGAGCACGGCCCGGCCCCGCTCGGTGTCCAGGTGTTCGCCGGCCCCGGAGGCGCGGACGCTGTCGACGGTGGCACCGGGGCGGTACTTGCCGGTGAGGAAACCGGAGGCGAGCCCGAAGTACGGGACGGCGGCGAGCCCGGCGCTCTCGACGGTCTCCAGGAGCGGACCCTCGTAGGTGTCGCGCGAGACCAGGTTGTAGTGCGGCTGGAGCGCGACGTACCGGGCGAGGCCCTCGGCCTCCGCGAAGTCGAGGGAGGCGCGCAGCCGCTCCGGGGAGATGTTGGAGGCGGCGACGGCCCGCACCGTGCCGTCCTTCACGAGCTGGTCGAGGGCGGTGACGATCTCCTCGACCGGGACCGACTCGTCGTCGAAGTGCGTGTAGTAGAGGTCGATGCGGTCGGTGCCGAGGCGGCGCAGCGATTCCTCCACGCCCGCCTTGATGGTGGTGGCGGAGAGCCCCTTGAAGCGGGGGTGGGCGCCGACCTTGGTGGCGACGACGATGTCGTCGCGGTTGCCGCGGGAGGCGAGCCAGCGGCCGATGACGGTCTCGGACTCGCCGCCCTCGTTGCCCTCGGCCCAGGCGGAGTACATGTCCGCGGTGTCGACGAAGTTTCCGCCGGCGGCGGCGTAGGCGTCGAGGACGGCGAAGGACTGTGCCTCGTCGGCGGTCCAGCCGAAGACGTTGCCGCCCAGGGCGAGCGGGAAGACGTGCAGATCGGAAGAGCCCAGCGTGCGGAGAGAAGTCATGGGTTCGTCAACCCTCCGCGCCGCCGGGCCTATTCCGCGCTGGGCGGATCAGATCGGCAGGCGGGATCAGATCGGCAGGCCCTTGGAGCGGAGCCAGGCCGCCGGGTCGATGCCGTCGCCGCCGGAGGTGTGGACCTCCATGTGGAGGTGGGCGCCGGTGACGTTGCCGGTGGCGCCGACGCGGCCGATCGTCTCGCCGGTGGTCACGGTCTGACCCGCGCCGACCGTCATGGAGGAGAGGTGCGCGTACCAGACCTCGGTGCCGTCCTCCAGCTCCAGGACGACCCGGTAGCCGTAGGAGCCGGACCAGCCCGCCGACTTGACCGTGCCGCTGTGGACGGCCTTGAGCGGGGTGCCCGTGGGGGCGGCGAAGTCGAGACCGGTGTGGTAGCCGGAGGACCACATCGAGCCGGACTGCATGTAGGTGGCGCTGACGGAGTACGAGGAGAGGGGCATCGAGTAGCTGGCGGCGAGCTGGGCGAGGCGCTCGGCCTCGGCCTCCGCGGCCTTCCGCTCGGCCTCCGCCTTCGCTTCCGCCTCCGCCTTGGCCTTGGCTTCCGCTTCGGCCTTGGCCTTCGCCTCGGCGGCCGCCTTCTCCGCCGCCTCTGCCTTGGCCGCGGCCTCGGCCGCCGCCTTCTCGGCCGCGGCCTTCTCGGCGGCGAGCTTCTCGGCGGCGTCGGCGGAGGCCTGCTGCTGCTCGGCCTGCTGGAGGATGCGGGCGCGCAGGATCTCGCCCGCGTCGGCCGTGCCGGCGGCGGTGGCCGTCGCGGTGGTCTCGGCGGTCCCGGTCTGCGTGGTGTAACCGGCCTGGGTGGTCCGGGCGGTCGCGGCGGTGCCGTCCGCCTTCTCGCCGGCCGGGGTGACGTACGTGGCGGCGGTGAGCGGGTTCGGGTTGCCGCCGGTCCGGTCGATGGTGTCCTGGATGCGCTGGTCGGCGTCGTCCGCGTCGTCGGCGAACAGCTCGCCGACACCGGGGAGGTCCTCGGCGGCCGGGAGGTTCAGGTCGGCGAGGTCCGGGAGGTCCGGGAGCGATATCGCGACCGGCGGCTTCTCCTGCGCGGTGGCGAGGCCGCCCGCACCGACGGCCGCGATGACGCCGACGCCGAGGACGGTGGAGGAACGGGCGAAGTTGGAGCGCTGCTTGACGACCCGGTGCCGGCCGCCGGAGCGGCTCTCGGCGCGGAGGGTTCCCTCGGTGGGGTTCCACTCGGTGTCCGGAGCGGCAGGACCCGCACCACCACCGAAGGCATCGAAGGGGGCTTCGGGTGCGGGAGTGTTGGACGCCACGAAGGCGCGCTCCTTTCCTTCCTTCTCGCCTACCGGGTTAGCTGACGGGTTCGGAGCAGGAAGGTCTCCTACGGGCGCGGTCGCACAAGGTGCGAAGGGCCCGATTCACCCCAAGTAGTGGTTCCCCGGTTCCTTTTCAGGATTCGGCGCGTGCGCACGGTGCCGTCTCTTGCGACGGTTGTGACGACCGCGCTGCGTTATCGAACGTTAATAGACAGGGGGGTCCGATTCCAAGCTGTTCCCGGTGATCATTCATTGAATTGGTGGGGAATCGCCCGAGTTGACCGCCCTTCAGCAAGAGACGGCCAAACACTCGCGATCTGACGTTATGTCAATTGTTATCGCAGCGACACCCCGCGACTACGCCTGGTGACCGGGGCGGATCGGGGGCGCTCCCGGTGACGCCGGCGGCACCACCGGCATCGTCCGGCGCCGCTCCTGCTGCCCCGTCGCGGGCCTGCTCAGCGCGAGCAGCGCCATGTCGTCCGTCGACCCGCCACCCGTGTGGAGCCGTACGTCGTCCACGAGGGCGTCGAGCAGTTCCTCGGGTCCCGGGAAGATCCGCCCGGCGAGGCGGGACGCCGGGTCGTAGAAGACGCCCTCCGTGTTCCGCGCCTCCGAGAGGCCGTCCGTGTAGAACAGCAGCGTCGCGCCCGGCGGGTACGGCCGCTCCTCGGCCCGGTCCGGCCACGCCGCCAGCTCGCCCATGCCGAGCGGCAGCGCCGGCTCCGCCGGATCCAGCACGTCCAGGTTCCCGTCCGCGTACAGCAACAGCGGGGGCGGATGGCCGCGGTTGACGACCCGTACGCTCCCGGCCCCGCGCACGCTCCCGGCGTCACCCTCGCCCTCGCCCCCGCCCGTCCCGTCGGCGCGCGGGATCTCCGCCAGGACGGCCGTCGTGAACCCCTCGAAGGCGTCGAGCCCGTCCCTGCGGGTCCCCTCCCGGGCCAGCGCCCGTTCCAGCCGCTGCGCCACCCCCTCCAGACTCGCCTCCTGCTCGGCCGCCTCCCGGAACGCCCCGATCACGACGGCGACGGCCTCGACCGCCTCCATCCCCTTGCCGCGCACGTCCCCGACGACGAGCCGCACCCCGTGCGGCGTGTCCTGCACGGCGAACAGGTCACCGCCGATGAACGCGTCCGCCTGGGCCGCCTCGTAACGGGCCGCGCACTGCAGCCCGCCGATCCGCTCGGCAGGCGTCGGCAGCACCGCCTTCTGCGCGGTCTCCGCGATGACCCGGGCGGAGGCCAGCCGCTCGCCGCTGCGCCGCACGACCCGGTTGACCAGCATCGCGAGCGCGGAGACGGTGACGACGGTGAAGACCTCGGTGAGGGACGGGACCTGGGTCGCCGTGCCGTTGTAGACGTGCAGCCCGACGGAGGCGAGGACGGCGGCGATCCCGGTGAGCAGGGTCGTGAGCGTCGAGAAGAACGGCGCGGCGATCAGCGGGGCGGCGGAGAAGAGCGGCGCGGCCGTGTACGTGGCCGGCGTCGACAGGTCGAAGACGACACCGCCCACGATGATCAGCGGGGGCAGCGCCCGGAGGAACCGCCGGGCCCGTCCGTACGTGCCGGGGCGGCCCTCTCCGCCCCGCCGCCCGCGACCCGCTGCTCCTCGGGGGTGCCCCACCTGTGCTCTCCTGCCCGGTCCGTACCGGCCACGGTGTTCTCGTACCGCGCCCTCCCAGGGTGGCCGCCGCCGCACCCGGCGGCGACCCCCGTGGGGCCGACTGGCGTACGCCCCCTAAGGGGCTTCCGGCGCCGGCGGCTCCGCGAGACGTCCGCCGCGGGCGAGGAGGGCGACCGCCCCCGCGCACACCAGACCCACCGCGCACAGCGCCAGCCACGGCACCGCCGACCACCCCGTGACGTCGAGCAGCGCGCCCGTCGCCAGGTTCCCGAGGGTGATCCCGATCCCGCAGACCGTGTTGTAGAGCCCGTAGTGGGTGGCCACCCAGCGCCCCCGGGAGAGGGCGACGACGGTGTCCATCTCGTACGGGTAGAGCACGGCGTTCGCGACGGCCAGGACCGCCGCGCACAGCAGCAGCCCCGCCACGCCCCTGCCCAGCGCCGCCGGGACCAGGAAGGCCCCGCCCATCAGCGCGAGCCCGAGGACCAGGCACCGCTCGCGGTCGAGGCGGCGCCGGCACCAGGCCGTGATCCGCAGCTGCCCGGCGAGCGCGACCAGCGCCGAGACGACGAACAGCGCCGTCGTGAGCCCCGTGCCCTCCGCCGCGAGCGGCAGCGCCAGATAGACCTGGAACGACAGCACGTACGAGCCGGTCATGGCGAGGGAGAAGAGCCAGAACGTGCGGTGGGAGAGGACCGTACGGAACTGCCCCCGCCCGTCCTCCCCCGCCGAAGGCGCGTCCCCGCCGCGGACGGGCAGATGCCGGAGCTGTACGAGGGTCAGGCCGGCGAACAGGACGGCCGCCACCGTGCACGTCAGCCGGAACGACACCCCGGTCAGCGCCACCCCCACGAGCGGCCCGAGCAGGATGCCGGCCTGGTAGTACGCGTGGAACAGCGCGAAGGCCTGCACCCGCCGCTCCTCCCCCGCCTCCGCCGCGAGGCAGGCCCGGACCGCCGGGTTGAACAGCGCCCCCGCGAGCCCGGTCGCGAGCGAGGCGGCGATCAGCATCGGCAGCGACTGAGCGAAGGCGAGCGCCCCGAAGCCGACCGTCCGCAGCGCGCAGCCGGCGACGATGAGCGGCTTGAAGCCGAGCCGGTCGGCGAGCGCCCCGCCGACCAGGAACATGCCCTGCTGGGAGAGGTTGCGGGCGCCGAGGACGAGGCCGACCGACCAGGCCGCCATGCCGAGCCCGTCCGCGAGGTGCGCGGCCAGGAACGGCATGAGCATGTAGAAGCCGAGGTTGATGGTGAGCTGGTTGAGGAAGAGCAGCCGCACGGCCGGGTCGAAGGTGCGGCTCTGCTTCCAGACGCCTCCCTGGGGAGGCGCGGTCGTGGTGCTCAACGCCCCAGCCCCCGCCGGTCCAGGACCCTGCGGGTCCAGCCGTCGACGGGCGTGTCCGCCTCGTACGCGACGGGGTCCTCCCGCACCGGCCCGTCGAGGAGCCCGTGCGCCGCGCAGAACTCGTCGTTGAAGACCGTGTCGAAGTACCGCTGCGGCCCGTCGGGGAAGACCGCCGCGATCCGCGTCCCGCGCGGCCGGGTGCGGGCCAGCCACCCGGCGACGAGCGCGACCGCGCCCACGCTCCAGCCGCCGGTGGCGAACTGACGCGAGGCCAGCCGGCGGGCCGCCCGTACCGCCTCCGCGGGAGCCACCCAGTGGACCTCGTCGAACGCCCCGTGGTCGACGTTGGCCGGATGGATGGAGGAGCCGAGGCCGCGCATCAGCCGCTCCCCGGCCGGGAGACCGAAGACGGTGGAGTTCACCGAGTCCACCCCGACCAGCTCCAGGGCGGGGCTGCCGCCGGCGCGCAGCGCGCGGGAGATCCCGGCCGAGTGGCCTCCGGTGCCGACGGCGCAGACGAGGACGTCGATCCGGTCGAGCTGCCCGGACAGCTCGGCGGCGAGCCCGGCGTACGCGTCGCAGTTGTCGGGGTTCCCGTACTGGTTGGGCCACCAGGCCCCGTCGAGGCGCCCGAGCAGCTCGGCGACCAGGTCCATCCGGGCCTGCTGCCAGCCGCCCCGCGGGCTGGGCTCGGCGGCGACGTGGACCCGGGCGCCGTGGGCGACGAGCATCCGCTCGACGATCGGTTCGAGGCCGGGGTCGGTGACGACGTGCACGGAGTGGCCGTGGAGCACGCCCGCGAGGGCGAGTCCGAGGCCGAGCGTCCCGGACGTCGACTCGACGATCGGGGCGCCGGGCCGCAGCTCACCGCGGCGGCGGGCCTGCTCGACCATGTAGAGGGCGGCGCGGTCCTTGATGCCGCCGAAGTTGAAGCCTTCGAGCTTGGCCCAGTAGCCGTCGTCCGTCCAGAGGACGGGCGTGTTGCCGACGGTCTGGACGGCGATGGGCGGGGTGTTGCCGAACAGGAGACTGTTCACGGGAGGTACGTCCTTGAGGTGGTACGCCGAAGGGAACCTGGTCACGCGCGTGCGGGGCACGCTCGGGACCCGGCTCAGTTCCGGTCCACTCCGAGGGCGATCAGCAGACGACCCGGCTCGGGGCCGGGTCCCGCCCTGCCCCGGACGCAGCGCGCGCGGGGGTCGGTGCGGTGGTCCGCCGCGCACGAGGACGGGGTGACGACCCCGGCTGAGACGTACGGCGCGGCGAGCTGCGAGGCGGCGGTCTGCGCGGGCAGGTGGGCGTCGAACGACCACACCTCGCCGGACCGCTCGCAGCCGTGCGGCAGCGCGGGGGCGGAGACGGTCGCGGTGCCGGAGGCGGGCAGGACGTGCCCGTGCGCTCCGTGGCAGACGCTCATCACGAGGGCGAGGAGCGCGAACAGGACGAGGACGGCGGGCGCCCGCCGTCGTACGTCACTCGCACGCTCGTCACTCATGGTGCGCGTGAGACTACGGTGAGGTGTCGCGCACCGGCAAAGCGACGGGCGCGGTTTCGGCCACCGTTTACTTCCGACTACTTCCGAGCACTTCCGGCGCGGTGACTACAGGTTCCGCTCCGCGTAGACCGCCATCGCGTCCCGGACGAGGAGCGCGGTGCCCTCACCGTGCTTGTCGTAGTTCACGGTGAAGCGCGGGTCGTCGACGTACATGCGGCCGAGGCCGATGACGTACGCCTTGGTCGGGGTCGTGGTGGCCGACAGCCACGCGATCTGGCGCCGCGTGATCGCCTGCACCTCGTCGCTGTCGGCGGCCAGGCCGTCCGGCACCGCCTGCCCGAAGTCGCGGGCGATGCCGGCCTGCTCGTCCAGGAACGCCTTCTTCCCTTCGGCGTCGAGCGAGCGCCACCAGCGGTCGCCCTTCTCGTACGCCGCGCGGCCCCAGCGCTCGGTGACCTCCTCCTCGTACCGCGTGTGGTCGAAGCCGTCGAAGACTTCCTCTGCCATGAGCTCTTCTCCCTTCTCGGTCTTGTGGAGAGTGGTGCGGACGGCCTCGATCTGCCGGCCGATGCGCTCCCGCTCCTGCTCCAGGAGGAGCAGATGGGTGCGCAGCGCGGCGGACGGATCGCTCTGCCCCTTGAGGACCTCGGCGATCGCGGGCAGCGAGAGCCCCAGCTCGCGCAGCAGCAGGATGCGCTGCAGACGTACGAGCGCCGCCTGGTCGTAGTACCGGTAACCGTTCGCGCCGATCCGGCTCGGCTCCAGCAGTCCCCGCTCGCCGTAGTGGCGGAGGGTGCGGCTGGTGGTGCCGGCCTTCTTGGCGATCTCTTGGATCGACCACTCCATGCCGACAACGCTAAATCTTGACGTCGCGTCAAGGTCAAGCGGACTTCGCGATGACGCGTGGTGCGGGAACACGACGAAGGCCCGGATCCGATCAAAATCGGATCCGGGCCTTCGTTTGCTACTGAGTAGCGGGGACAGGATTTGAACCTGCGACCTCTGGGTTATGAGCCCAGCGAGCTACCGAGCTGCTCCACCCCGCGTCGGTAAACACGACTCTACGTCATGACCGGCGCAAACGTGAAATCGGTTTCTCAGCAGCCGCAGTCGTCGGAGTCCACGGGCGCCGTGAGCGGGTCCGCGGCCTTCTCGGCAGGCCCTTCCCAGGTCTCGTAGGCGAAGCCCTCGCGCACCCAGTACTCGAAGCCGCCGAGCATCTCCTTCACCTGGAAGCCCAGCTCGGCGAGGGCCAGCGCGGCGCGCGTGGCGCCGTTGCAGCCGGGACCCCAGCAGTACGTGACGACCGGCACGGACGGGTCGAGGAGCTGCTCGGCCTGCTCCGGGATGAGCGCGGTCGGCAGGTGGAGCGCGCCGGGGACGTGCCCCTGGTCCCAGGAGGCGGTGGAGCGGGAGTCGATCACGACGAAGCCCGGGTCCGTGCCCTCGGCGGTCGCGGAGGCCAGCGCGGAGGCCACGTCGGAGACGTCGGCGTGGAAGGCGAGGCTGGCGGAGAAGTAGGCGGCAGCGGCGGCGGGAGAGGCCGGCGGGGTGCGGAGTACGGGGTTGACCTGCGTCGTTGTCGTCGTCATGGTGATCAATCTACGGACGAAGATCATCGTGCTGAAGTACGGATCCACGGCGGTCAGGGGCCTCGACCGGGGAATCCCGGGCGTTGGCCACCGGGCGGCGGGGATCTCACGCAACGAGACCGTTCGGGCCGCTCGAACACCGCGGGTCGTGTCACATCGGCAGGGTTCCATCCGTCATGAAGGCATGACGGGACGCGAAGGGGGAGATCGACGAGTGAACGGCGACCTGAAGGACGAGCCGGGCGAGACCAAGGAAGCTCTGGCCCGGCGGTTCGAGGACGATCGGGGCCACCTGCGGGCCGTCGCCTACCGGATGCTCGGTTCGCTGAGCGAGGCGGAGGACGCCGTCCAGGAGGCCTGGTTCAAGCTCAGCCGCGCCGACGTCAGCGCGGTGCAGAACCTCAGCGGCTGGCTGACCACGGTCGTCGGCCGCGTCTGCCTCGACATGCTGCGCTCCCGCGGCTCGCGCCGCGAGGACCCGCTGGAGTACTACGTCCCCGACCCGGTCGTCAGCCTCCCCGACACCATGAACCCCGAGCACACGGCGGAGCTCACCGAGTCCGTCGGCCTCGCGCTCCTCGTCGTCCTGGAGACGCTGTCGCCGGCCGAGCGGCTGGCGTTCGTGCTGCACGACATGTTCGCCGTCTCCTTCGACGAGATCGCGCGGATCGTGGACCGCACCCCCGCCGCGACCCGCCAGCTCGCCAGCCGGGCCCGCCGCCGGGTGCAGGACGCCTCGCCCGCCGCGGGGCCGGACGCGCGCCGCCAGCGGGAGATCGCCGACGCCTTCCTCGCCGCGGCGAACGGCGGCGACTTCGAGGGCCTGCTCGCGGTCCTCGACCCCGACGTGGTGCTGCGCGCGGACGGCGGCATGGCCCTCGCGGCCGCGTCCAAGGTCGTGCGCGGCGCCGAGGCCGTCATCGCGCAGGCCCTCATGTACGCGAAGTTCCGTCAGGCGGCGCTGCCCGTCGTCGTCAACGGCTCGCCCGCGTTCGTGGCGGTCGCCGACGGCCGTCCGACCGTCCTCATGTCGTTCACGATCGCCGGGGACCGGATCGTCGGGCTCCAGATCCTGGCGGACCCGGAGCGGCTCGCCGCGCTCGGCCTCTCGGAGGAGGACCTGGCCCGCGCGACGTTCTGAGGCTCCGGCCTCACACCGCGCACCGCATGCGGGAGGGGATCTTTCGTGCGATTTTGTACGAGTTGGTCCCCTCCTGTCCGCGAACCCGCAAAGGTGGCCGCTGTGCGACTGACCCCCGAGGAGGCCCGCCGGACGGCGGCCGACGCCTGGATCTGGGGCTACCCGCTCCTCGAGAACTACCGCACGATGTACCCACAGGCGATCGACTCAGACGACCCCCGGTACGTGGGCGGCTTCGGTCGCTTCCGGCACTACTCGGAGCCGTTCACCGCCGCCAACACCGACGTGGTGACCCCGAACAACGACACCCCGTACTCCTGGGCCTGGCTCGATCTGCGCGCCGAGCCGGTCGTGGTCTCCGTCCCGGCGATCGACCGCTACTACGTGCTGCCGTTCCACGACCTCGACACCTCGTACGTCGGCTACGTCGGCGCCCGGACGACCGGCCAGGAGGCGGGCGACTACCTGGTCGCGGGCCCCGGCTGGAACGGCACCGTCCCCGACGGCATCACAGGCGTGCTGCGCGCCGACACCTTCCTCGTCGGCATCCTCGGCCGCACCTACCTGTCCGGCCCCGCGGACGTACCCGCCCTGCGCGCGGTCCAGGAGCGGTACCTGCTGCGGCCCCTCTCCGCGTACACGGACACGGCCGCGCCGCACCCCGTCGACGAGCCGGTCTGGCCGGTCTGGCGGGAAGAGGACCTCGGGAACGTCGAGTTCTTCACGCTCCTCGACTTCCTGCTCGGGTTCTTCCCCGTCCTGGAGCAGGAGCGGGAGCTGCGCGACCGCCTGGCGGCGCTCGGCGTCTCCGGCACGGGCGAGTTCGAACCGTCGGCCCTCGGCCCCGAACTCCGTACGGCCGTCGAGCAGGGCATCGCCGACGCCCGCGCCCGGCTGGAGGACGCCAAGAGGGACGCGGTCGACTCCACGCACTGGTTCGGCACCCGCGCCGAGCACGGCACGGACTACCTGACCCGAGCGGTCGGTGTCGACAAGGGCCTGTACGGGCTCCCGGCCGCCGAGGCCTGGTACGCGGGCTGGGCGCAGGACGACCGGGGCAACCGGCCGCCGACCGCCGCGCACCACGCGCACACCGTCCGCTTCCCGCCCGGGCAGCTCCCGCCGGCCCGCTTCTTCTGGTCGGCCACGATCTACCGGCTGCCCGAACGCCTGCTCGTCGACAACGAGATCGACCGGTACTCGATCGGCGACCGCACCCCGAGGCTCGTGTACGACGACGACGGCGGGCTCACCCTCCACATCCGGAAGGACCGCCCGGCCGACCCCAAGCGGGCCGCGAACTGGCTGCCGGCTCCCGACGGCCCCTTCACCGTCGCCATCCGGGTGTACGGCCCCGATCCGTCCGTCCTCGACGGCGGCTGGCGGCTCCCGCCCCTCACCGTCGCCGACTGACGGCGAGTCACCGACCGCGCGTCACCGACCGCGCGTCACCGCTCCCCGGTGGCCACCCAGGTCACGGCCGCCAGGGAGACGGCGGCGCTCGCGACGCCGAGGACGGCACCCGCGGCGACGTCGCCCGGGTAGTGCACCCCGGTGTGCACCCGGGAGTAGCCGACGGCCCCCGCGAGAAGCGCGAGGGGCACGGCGGCGATGGGCAGCACGACCCCCACGGCGGTGGCGAAGGCGACCGCCGACGCGGTGTGCCCGGAGGGGAACGAGGCCGAGTCGGGCATGGGGACGTGCCGGCCCACCACCACCCGGGCCGCCTCCCGGTCCGGCCGCGGCCTGCGCACGAGCCGCTTGCCCAGCAGATTGGACGTGGCCGAGGCCACGGCGATCGCCCCGGCGCCCGCGAGGGCCGCCCGGCGGGGCCGGCCGGGGACGAGGGCGAGCGCGGCGGCGACGCCGAGCGAGATCTTGGAGTGGTTCGCCGCGGTGGACAGCCGGCGCAGCGCCGTGTCGAGCGTGGGCGTGGGCGTGGCGGCCACGGCGGCGTACACGGCGCCGTCGACGGCGCGGAGGTCGTGCAGGACGGCCTGGAAGGTCTCGGGCTCCGCCGTCTCCGCTGTCATGTCCGTCATGCGCCACTCCTTGGGATGGTTCAGGGGGTACGAGGGGTGTGGAAGGCGAGCGTGGTGATCCGCCGCCAGTCGAGCGGCGGCAGGGGAGGCACCGTCCCCGGCCGGTCGCGCGGGACACGGACCCGCAGGACGCCGGGGCGGAGGGTGCAGACGACCGGCGTGGGCAGGGTCAGCGCCTCCCCGTCCACGGCGACGGAGATCCCACCGTTGCCGTTGCCGTTGCCGTTGCCGTTGCCGTTGCCGCCACTTCCCGGGCTTTCCACGACCTCGACCCTACGGGCCGTCAGAACGTTCAGGCCGGCCGACTGGGTCCCCCGTACCGCCAGCTCGGCGGCCTGCGCGGCGCCGTCCACCCGGATGCCGATCACCCCGAGCTCGCCCCGGTCGAGGCGCGGCCGGTGGGCGGAGGCGACACCGAAGGGATCGGGCGCGGCATAAGGGTTGTTGCTGACGAGGAGCGCCTGCTGGGCCGGGAGCCGGAGGGTGTCGACGGTCGCGTCGAGGCGCGCGCCCTCCCCGCCCTGGAGCAGGTCGGGGAGGGCCTCGACGGCGGTGCCGGCCTTCGCGTCGCGGTACTCGGGGCGCTGGACGACGTCCGCGTACACCCCGAAGGAGACGGTGTTGACGAAGGGGCGCCCGGCGACCTCGCCCAGGTCGACCCGGAGCTCCTCGCCGTCGGTCAGGGCGTTCAGACAGGTCGCCGGGTCCGTGCGGTCGAGGCCCAGGTCCATGGCGAAGTGGTTGCGGGTGCCCGCGGAGATGACGAGGAACGGCAGGTCGTGCTCGGCGGCCACCGCGGCGACCAGCGCCTGGGTGCCGTCGCCGCCGGCCACGCCGAGGAGGTCCGCGCCGTCGGCCACGGCCTTCCGGGCGAGCGCGGTGACGTCGATCTGTGCGGACAGGTCGAGCAGGACGACCTGGGCGCCCAGGGCCTCCGCGCGCGCGACGAGCCCGAAACGGCCGACCTTCCCGCCCCCGGACTTCGGGTTCATGATCAGGACGGGCCGCCGGGGGCGGGGCGCGGGGGCGCCGCTCCTCAGCGCGCTCCGCTCCCGGTCGGGGCGGCGCAGCGCGGTCCGCGCGCAGCCGAGGGCCGTGCCCCAGAGCGCGAGGGCCACCAGCGCGTTGCCCCAGACGCCGCCGACGACGTACAGGACCAGGACGGCGATCGGCGCGGCCACGGCGAGCAGCCCGCCGAGCACCCGCGGCAGCCCGCGATGGGCGAAGAACCACCAGAGGCCCATGGCCGAGGCGACGAGCCCCACGAGCCCGGTGAGCAGGATCAGCACTCCGCCCGTCAGGGCGGTCACGATCGCCGCCACCGCGCCGGCCGCGGCCAGCAGCGCGCAACGGGCCAGCCGCCGGGCCGACCTCGCCGGATCACCGGAACCGCTCGCCGTCACCGACCCACCTCCATGCTCCGGATCCACATTCCCCCACGGTCCCTCACTCCGCGCTCCGGAAAGGCCCGTTCGGAGGAAAAGATCTTCGAGTCGCCCGGGTTCGCCCCTCGCGGGGGCGTTACGCAGGTCTCGCGGGGGCCACACGAAGCCTTACAGAGCCAGGCCCAGTCCGGCGAGGGCGGCCGTACCGGCGGCGGCGTGCTCGCCCCCGGCGAGGAGCAGCGTGCGCGCCGCCTGGTAGCGGCTGCCGGCCGCGTCGAACGCCCGTGCCGCGGCGAGGAGTCGCGGCTGGTCGCCGTCGAGCAGCGCCTCCGCCCGGTCCAGCTGGGCGGTGGCGACCGGGTTGCCGGCGACGACGGCGCGGGCGGCGGCCGTCCGGGCCCGGGCGTCCGGGTGCCCGGCGAGCACGGACGCCTCCGCCCGGAGGGCCACGTACCAGTGCAGCCAGATCCAGGTGACCCACTTCCACACCTGCTCCGGCTCCGGCGCGACCCGGTCGAGGGCCGCGGCGGCGTCCCCTTCGTGGAGCAGGACCGTGGCGTCGAGGATGGCGCCGTAGCCGTGGCGGTACTCGTCGGCGGTGCCCGCCAGGTCGACGATCCCGAGCCACTCCGCCCGGCCGTCGTCGTCGCCGCGCAGGCCGTGGACCATGGCGACGGAGGCGGCCGCGGGGCCGAGGGAGAAGGACTGCTGACGGCCGCTCCGCTCCCACGCGTCGAGGAACCGCCCGCTGCCGGTCAGCACGTCGTCGCCGCGGCCGGCGAAGGCGTCCGCGACCAGGAGCCAGGCCGTGGCGTGGTGCCCCACCTCCGCGAGGATCGGATGGCCGGCGAGCTGCCGCCCCCAGCGGCGGGCCTCGGCCAGCCGGCCGGCGCCGAGGGCGGTTCCGGAGGCCATGGCGAGGGCGTCGAGGAGTTCGTGCGTACGCGCGGGGTCCGGCGGCAGGGGGCTCAGGAGGTCGATCCGGCGGCGCGCTGCGGCCGCGGCGGCGAAGGTGTCACCGGCCCAGCTCCGGGCGCCGGAGAGCGCGTCGAGGGCGGCGGACTCCGCCACCGGGTCGCCGACGCTCCGGGCGAGCGCGACGGCCCGCTCGGCGAGGGCGATCGTCTCCTCCACGGTGTTGTCCGTGGCGCCCTGAACGGCGCCGAAGGCGTCCGCGAGCACGGCGGCCTCGGCGAGCGCGACGGCGGCGACGGCGGGGCACACGCCGCCCTCGACCGCCTCGCCGCCCTCGCCCACCTCGACCGCCTCGCCCACCTCGCCCACCTCGCCCCCGGACAGCTCCCGCGCCTCCGCGAGGAGGGTCGTCGCCTCCTCCGCCGACGGGAGGCGCGTGAACTCGCTGGAGAAGCGGTACGCGACGGTGGCGGCGGCCGCCAGGTCGCGGCCCGCCCCGGCGAGGTCGCCGGCCCGGCGGGCGGCCTCCCCGGCGGCCCGGTGCAGGCGGAACATGTCGTCACCCAGCCGCCGGCACCCGGCCACCGCGGCGGCGCGCCGCAGGGACTCCCCGACCTCGGCACCCGGATCGGCGAGCGCGGCGGCCTGCTCGTACCGCTCCTGGGCCTCGCCGAGCAGGTTGCGGGTGAAAGCCGCCTCCGCCAGGGACAGGGCGAGCCGATGGGCGTCCGCGCGCAGCTCCGGTTGCGCGGCGGCCCAGGCGAGGGCGGCCCTGAGGTCCTCGGCCACGGCGTCGAACCGGGCGCGCCAGTCCGCGCCGCCGGCGTCCAGGAGGCCGGTGGCCCGGTCCAGACACCACGCCACGTGACGCGTCCGGACGACCGCCGACTCACCGGCCTCGGCGAGGTGCTCGGCGCCGTACTGCCGGATGGTCTCCAGGGCCTGGTAGCGGGTGCCGGCAGCGGACGGCGTGACAGTGAGCAGGCTCTGCTCGGCGAGTCGGCCGAGCCCGTCGGCGACCGCGCCGGGATCGAGCGGGGCGACACCCGCGACCTCCGCGGCCGCCTCGGCGGTGAACGGCACCACGAAGACCGACACCCGGCGCAGCAGCGCCCGGTCCGCCGGCTCCAGCAGGTCGTGGCTCCAGTCGAGGACCGCCCGCACCGACCGGTGCCGGTCGGCGGCGCGGGGCCCGCCGGCGAGAATCCGCAACTGGTCGGAGAGCCCGGCGACCAGCCCGTCGAGCCCGAGCGTGGGCCAGCGCGCGGCCGCGAGCTCGATGGCCAGCGCCATGCCGTCGAGGCGTTCGCAGAGGGCCACGACCGTGTCGCGTACGGCCGGATCCGGCCGTACGCCGACCGCCGCCGCGCGCTCCAGGAAGAGCTCCACGGCCTCCGATTCCCCGCCTCCGTCCCGCGACAGCGGCGGGACGGGGAAGACCCGCTCGAACGGCACCATCAGCCGGGCCCGGCTCGTCACGAGCACGCGCACGCGCGGGCAGGCCGCGAGCAGCCGCTCCAGGAAGGGCGCCACGCCGTCGCGTATCTGCTCGCAGTTGTCCCACACCAGCAGCGCGTGACGGTCCGCCAGCGCGGCGAACAGCGACTCGTCGACACCCCGCCCGGGCTGTTCGCCCACACCGACGGCGGCCGCGACGGCCGCGCCCACCCGGCCCGGATCGGTGACCGGGGCGAGGTCGACGAACCAGACCCCGTCGGCGAAGTCGTCGGCCAGCTCGGCGGCGACGGCCAGCGCGAGCCGCGTCTTGCCCACGCCGCCGGGACCGACCGCGGTGACCTGCCGGTACGTCTTCAGTGCCTCCGTGAGCTCCCCGCGCTCCCGCACACGGCCGACGAAGGCCGTCAGGGGCGCGGGGAGAACGGGCGCCGGCATCGCGACGGGAGCGGATTCGGCCGCCCGCCGGGAGAGCGCCCGCCGGTCCGGCACCGCCAGCTTGCGGAGCAGCGAGGAGACGTGCGACTCGACGGTCCGGACGGAGATGAACAGCCGCGCGGCGATCTCGGCATTGCTGAGGTGCTCCCCGAGGAGAGCGAGCACGTCGGCTTCCCGAGACGAGATCTCTGAAGTGGACACGACGTCATTATCGGCTCGTACGGAGTCCGTTCCGTAGTCCTTTCCGTGGTCACCACGGAGGCGCGGGCCGCCCGCCTGACGGAGAGTGGAACCACGGCGAACGAGAGACCGCCGGAAACCACAGCCCCACACACACCACAGGAGTGACCATGTCCGGTACGTCCACCACCCAGGGAATCAAGACGGTGCTGCACCCCGTGTCCGACCTGCCGAAGGCCAAGGCCGTGTACGCCGCTCTGCTCGGCGTCGCGCCGCAGATCGACGAGCCGTACTACGTCGCCTTCGAGGCCGAGGGCCAGCACATCGGACTGCTGCCGGGCGGCGGCCCGCAGGGCCTCACCTCGTCGCTCGCCTACTGGCACGTGCCGGACATCGAGGCGAAGCTCGCCGAGGTGACCGCCGCGGGCGCCACGGTGAAGGACGCGGCGAAGGACGTCGGCGGCGGCCGCCTGGTCGCCACGGTCGTCGACCCCGACGGCAACCTCATCGGCCTCCTCCAGGACAGCTGAGCCGGACGGATGACCGCCGCGCCCCGCTCCCGCGCCCAGCGCCGCCAGGACACCGAGCACCGGCTGGCGCACGACGTCGACGTCTGGGTGGCCACCGCCTCACCGGACGGCACCCCGTACCTGGTTCCGCTGTCCTTCGACTGGGACGGCGAGGCCCTGCTCGTGTCCACTCCGGCGAACAGCCCGACCGGCCGCAACCTGGCCGCCACCGGCCGCGTCCGCGTGGGCCTCGGCCACACCCGCGACGTGTCGATGATCGACGGCACGGTCGAGGTCCTGGAGATCGACGCGCTGCCGCGGGACCGCGGCGACCGCTTCACCGAACGAACCGGCTTCGACCCGCGCGCCGAGCCGGCCCCGTACCGCTGGTTCCGCATCACCCCGCACCGCGTCCAGGCCTGGCGCGAGGCGAACGAACTCCCGGCCCGCGAACTCCTGCGCGCCGGCCGGCCGGTGCACTGACACCGCGGAAACGACGAAGCGCCCCGACCGGTCGAAACCGATCGGGGCGCTCGTCGGCGCAGTCAGTAGGCCGTGTGGGACTCGAACCCACAACCAATGGATTAAAAGTCCACTGCTCTGCCAATTGAGCTAACGGCCCGTGGACAAGCACACCCGAGCAGCATAGCCCGAGAGCTCCCGGGAACCGATCGGGTATCCGACACCGGCCGCGCCGTGCGTCATGTAGCGCGCCGTGTCAGAAGAGGGCCTTGAACGCGTTCCAGCCGCCGCCGATCAGGATGCGGGAGCCGTACGGGCCGCGGCAGGTGCCGTCGTAGTCGTACAGCCGGCCCTCCGTGTCACGGGCGACGAGGTCCGCGCAGCCGTCGCCGGAGATGTCGCCGACGCCCACCAGAGAGGTGTAGACGCCCCAGCCGCTGCCGACCCTCACCCGCGCCGTCACGCCGCCGGTGGCCGTGCCGTGGTACCGCCACAGCACGCCCGACGCGTCCACGCCTAGCAGGTCGCCGCGCCCGTCGCCGTTGAGGTCGCCGGCGCCGACGACCTTCTTGTACAGCTTCCAGTTCGTGCCGATCCGGACCCGGGACTTCACCCGGTGGTCGGCGGTGCCGGCGTAGAAGTACATGTCACCCGTCGACGTCTGGCGTGCGATCAGATCGGTGAACCCGTCACCGTTCGCGTCGCCGGGGGACGTCAGGACGTCGTACTGCCCCCAGCCCGAGCCGATCGTCGTGTACGGCGACGAGGCCGAGACCACCTTGCCGCAGCCCGGCCGGTAGGCCCGCAACTGGTCCCCGACGCGCACCAGCACGTCCGCGCACCCGTCGGCGTTCACGTCGCCGAACGGCACCAGGACCGAAGCGGTCGGGAACTTCACGCCGCTGCCCGCGATCCGCGCCGACAGACTGCTGTACCCGGTGCCCCGGTACATCGACACGAGCCCCGCCGTGTCCATCACCAGGAGATCGCCCTGCGTGTCGTTCCCGGCCATGTCACGCCAGGCCGGCTGGCCGCCGGAGACCGTGACCGTGCCGGTCACGGACAGGTCGCTGCCCTGCCCGTCCGCCGTGTTCGCCTGGAGGTGCCAGGTGTACCGGCCGTTCGCGACGGGCTTCCCCGCCGTCGTCCTGCCGTCCCAGGAGACGTCGATACGGCTCCGGGTCTCGCCGCCCCCGTAGGCACGGACCGGGTTCCCGGAGTGCACGTCGCGCACCGTCAGCTGCCAGTACGACGAGGGCTTGGACAGCGTCCAGTACGCCTTCCAGCCGTCCTGGAGCCGCATGGTCGCCGGCACCTTCGACGAGGCGGCGGTGAGGCTGGAGGTGGGGACGCCGGGCCACACGACGTGGACGAGGTTCCGGGCGTCCTTGTAGGCGACGGCCCCGCCGAAGCGGTCCACGGTCCAGTACTCGCGGCGGGCGCCGCGCACGGGCGCGGCGTCGACGAGCCTGCGCACCTCGGGCTTGCCGGAGGTGACCTTGGTGAGGTCGGTGACCCGGAGGTACGCGTCGGCGTCCCGGTCGACGACGTAGCCGTCGCCCAGCAGGGTGTCGGCGGACATCTCCGGAGACAAGCGCAGCTTCGTGTTCGTCCTGAGGTCGACCACGCCCTGCTGGGTCCGCCCGCACGACCAGTACAGCCAGCGTCCGGCGGACGCCTGGAGCTCCGTCGGGACGCACGCCGTCCCGGTCGTGACCTTGCCGAGGTCCTTGCCGGTGGCCAGGTCGGTCCGCGCCACCTCGCCCGCCGTGGCCGTGCCCGCGTACAGGGTGTCGCCCCAGAGGGCCACCGGCGCCGTGGACACCTTGCTGCTGACGACCGTCTGCGCGTCGAGGTCCACGACGAGCGTCTTGCCGCGGCCCTGGAAGACCGCCCGCCGGCCGAAGACGTCGACGATCCGTCCGTCCGTCTCGCCGGTGGACACCCGGCTCACCTGACCGGCGGAGGTACGGGCGGTGACCTCCAGCGGCGTGAAGTCGTCATGGGCCAGATAGACCGTACGGCCGTCACCGCTGTCGAACAGCGGCGTGCTGCTCTCCAGCCGCTTCGACTCGGCGCCCGCCCACACCGACTGCGGATGACCGGTGTGCACCGGCCCGACCGGCAGCGGCGTCCGTCCGTAGAAGCCGCTGCCCATCCTGGTGTCCAGCTCCAGCGTGGAGAGCCGGCCCGCGCCGAGGGCGAGCGAACGCACCTCGGCGGGCAGCGGCTCCACGCGGCTCAGCTTCTCCAGGAGCGGCGCGCCGCCGTCCTTCGCCGCGACGGCCTTGAAGGCGGACCAGTCGGAGGAGGACGTCCCGCCGACGACGGCCGCGCCCCCGCCCGCGAACTGGGTGAGCTCCGCCTCGGCCTTCGCCAGGAGGGTCTGGGAGCGCCCGTCGGGGTGCAGCGCGACCAGCTTCCGCTTCAGAGAGGCATCGGCGCCGGAGGCCTCGCCCAGGGCGAGGACCCAGTCGCCGACGAGGGCGACACGGGCGGTGCTCAGGCCCTCGGGGAGGACGATCTTCTGCTCGGGTCCGGTCAGGGCCGACCGCTGCCGCACGTGGACGGTGCGGTTCTCGTCGATCCAGGCGATGCGGTCGGGGCTCACGGCCACCGGCACGCCGCGCCCGCTCCCTTGCGGGGTGGGTGCCGGGATCACGGTCATCTGCCCGGTGCGCAGGTCGATGACGCCGAGGTCGGAGTAGCCGTACGCGGCCGGGTCGCCGGACCGGCCGAAGCGGATCACGGCGACGGAGTCGTCGCCGGCCACGAGCGGCGCCGCGTGCCGATAGGCGCCCTCGGGCCAGCCGGTGACGGGCGTGCGGGTCCCGTTCGGGTCGTCGGCGCGCACCAGGTAGGAGCCGACGGTCGTGGAGTGGTCCTCGGCGGAGGCGTACTGCTGGAAGAGCAGGGTGGAGCCGAGCAGCCCCCGGTAGCTCGCGTCGGCCGGCATGTCGAGCGACTGCTCGGTGCCGGTCTCCAGGTCGCGGACGGCATGGACGCCGATACCGCGCTGGACGTACAGGTAACGCCCACCGGTGCCGGACTCGGCGAAGGGCAGGGCCGCCGTCGTCCCGTACCCCAGCGGCACGCTCTTCGTGGGGTCGGTGAAGTCCGTCCACTCCAGCTGCCCGCCGTAGGACCGGTCGGGGTCCTCCGTCTCGTGCACGTAGCCCGTGGGGCCGGCCGCGGTGACGGTCACCTGCCGGGGCACGGCCCGCCAGTTCGGCGCGATGTCGAGCTGGTCGACTCCGACGATCGGCGACGCCTCGGCGGCCACGGCGGGCGAGAGGCCGACGGCCGAGGCGAGGAGCGCGGTGGCGAGGACGGCTGTACGCGTGCGGGGACGCCGCGCGCGTGCGAAACGAGACAAAGAGAGGTCCCTCCCCAGGGCAACCTGATGACCGGCCGAGCGTATCCGCCCGAACGGCCACCCGAATCCCGGATACGGGTCCCGGATACGAGTCAGGGCCCGTACCAGCACCGAAGTGCTCGTACGGGCCCTGACTCAGGGTGCTACGCGGACTCAGCCGTTGCGCTTCCAGCGCGGCTTGTCGTCGCGGCGGCCGAAGGAGGAGCCACCGGTCGAACCGGTCGAACCGGCGGGGCGGTCGTCGCGACGGCCGTACGGACGGTCGCCGCCACCGGCGCGGAAGCCGCCGGCGGGGCGGTCGTCGCGACGGTCGCGGTTGAACGGACGGTCGCTGCCACGGTGGCCGCCGGCCGGACGGTCGTTGTCACGGCGCTCGAAGGGGCGGCCGCCACGGTCGTCGCGGTTGAAGCCGCCCGAGGGGCGGTCGTCACGACGGAAGCCACCCGAGGCGGGACGGTCGTTGTCGCGGCGGAAGCCACCACGGTCACCGCCACGGTCGCCACCGCGGTCGTCACGGTTGAAGCCGCCCGAGGGGCGGTCGTCACGACGGAAGCCACCCGAGGCGGGACGGTCGTTGTCGCGACGGAAGCCACCACGGTCGCCACCGCGGTCATCGCGGTTGAAGCCACCCGAGGGGCGGTCGTCACGACGGAAACCACCCGAGGACGGACGGTCGTTGTCGCGACGGAAGCCACCACGGTCGCCACCGCGGTCGTCACGGTTGAAACCGCCCGACGGACGGTCGTCACGACGGAAACCACCCGAGGACGGACGGTCGTTGTCGCGACGGAAACCACCACGGTCACCGCCACGGTCGCCACCGCGGAAGCCGCCACGGTCGCCACCGCGGTCGCCGCCACGGTCACGGCGCTCGAAGTTGCCGCGCTCGTCGCGGAACGCCGGGCGCTCCTCACGGCGCTGCTCCTCGGCGCGAGCGGCACGCTCGGCCTCGACGGCAGCGGCCGCGACCTCGGCCTCGGCGGCCTCGGTCACCTCGGCGACAGCGGCCTCCGGGTCCTCGCCACGCTCACGGGCGGCGCGGGCCACCAGACGGTCGGCCTCCTCACGGAGCTCGACCGCACGGCGCTGGAGGCGCTCCAGCTGCTTGGTCAGGTCGACGACCTCGCGCTCGGCCTGCTTGGCCGAGTTGTTCGCGGAGTCGGCCTGGACCTCGGTCAGCGAACGGGCGCCGGTGATCTCGGCGACCTCGGGCTCGAAGACGCCGGAACCGCCGACCATGTGGCGCGAGGCGTCGACGCCCGCGTCCTCCATCAGGCGGAAGATCTGACGGCGCTGGTGCGGCAGGGCCAGGGAGACCACGACACCGGAACGGCCGGCACGGGCGGTACGGCCCGAGCGGTGCAGGTAGTCCTTGTGGTCGCCGGCCGGGTCCACGTTGAGGACCAGGTCGATGCCGTCGACGTGGATGCCTCGGGCGGCGACGTCGGTCGCCACGAGGGCGTTGACGTAGCCCTTCTTGAAGTCCTCGAGGACTCGGGTACGGGCGCCCTGCGTCATGCCGCCGTGCAGCGCGTCGGCCTTCACGCCCGAGTCGCACAGCTGCTCGGCGATGCGGTCGGCGCCCAGCTGGGTGCGGACGAAGATGATCGTGCGGCCCTTGCGGGCGGCGATCGCCGCGGTGACCGGGGCCTTGTCCTTCGGCTTCACGACGAGGACGTGGTGGGTCATGGTCGTGACGTTGCCCTGCGCGCTGTCGACCTCGTGCGTGACGGGGTCGGTCAGGTAGCGCTTGACCAGGGTGCCGATCTCGTTCTCCATGGTGGCGGAGAAGAGCATGCGCTGGCCGCCGCCGGGGATCTGGTCGAGCAGCTCGGTGACCTCGGGCAGGAAGCCCAGGTCGGCCATCTGGTCGGCCTCGTCGAGGACGGCGATCTTGACCTGCTCCAGGGAGCAGGCGCCGCGGTTGATGATGTCGCGCAGACGGCCCGGGGTGGCGACGAGGACGTCGACGCCGCGCTCCAGGGCGTAGATCTGGTTGCCCATCGACGTACCGCCGCAGACGACCTTCATCTTGAGGCCGAGCACGTCGCCGTACGGCTGGAGGGCGTCCGCGACCTGCATCGCGAGCTCACGCGTCGGCGTGAGGATGATGCCGCGGGGCTTCTTCTTCTCGGTGTGACCGTCGGCCAGGCCGGCGAGCAGCGGCAGACCGAACGAGAGGGTCTTGCCGGAGCCGGTACGGCCACGGCCGAGGATGTCCTTGCCGGCCAGGGCGTCCGGGATGGTCGCGGCCTGGATCGGGAAGGGGGTCGTGACGCCGTTCTGCGCGAGCTTGCGCACGACGCCCTCGGGCAGACCGAGGTCGCCGAAGGTGATGGTGGGCTCGGCGGGCTCCTCGTCGGCCTCGTCGGCCTCGGCGGAGTCCTCGACGTCGTCGAAGTCGGTGGTGTCGTCGTCGGTGTCGATGACGGCCTCGGCACGGGCCTCGGCGGGGGCCGCAGCCTCGGTGACGACAGTCTCGGTGGCCTCTACGGCCTCTACGATCTCGTCGTTCTCGGGCATGACGGCGTGGTCAGAACTGAAAATGGACATGCGAAATGCGAAACCTTCCGGAGTCTCGGCACGCGCCCGTCAACTCCGTGAATTCGCAAATCGACCGCCTCAATGCGGTCAGCCACGGCTAGGGAGAGTACGCGCCACACGGCGCTCTTCTGTGTCGGCGCCGGGCAATGGGATCAAACGATCTACCACCATACGCACCCTCCCCCACCTATGGCAAACCGGACTCCGTCACACCGGTCCGACCTGCGGAGATGCCGCCGGCTCCGACGGCGCTCCCGGCCCGTCCGCCGCCCGCATCGCACCCAGCTGGGTCTCGGGTCCGGGGGTCGGCGGATCGGTCGGATTCGATGTCGGTTCCGGCGTCGGTTCCGGGGTGGGCTCGGGGGTCGGCTCCGGCGTCGGGGGCTCGGTCGGGTTCGGGGTCGGCTCCGGCGTCGGCGTCACCCCGCCGCCGCCCGGGCCACCGGCCCCGCCGCCGTCGCCACCGCTCCCCGCGCCGCCGTCACCGCCGCCGCCGCTGCCCCCGCTCGCGCCGTTCCCGCCGCTCCCCCCGGCAGCGCCGCCCCCGCCGCTCCCGCCGTTGCCGCCGTTGCCGCCGCTTCCGCCGTCGGCAGGGCCCCCGCCCGAGCCCTGCTGACCGCCCGCGGCGCCGCCGGCACCGCCGCCCGTCTGCCCGGGCTTCGGGGAGCCCCCGATACCGTCAGGGCCATCCGAGGGCAGCGACGCGCCCGGCGAGGGCTTCGCGGAGGTCGTCGGCGAACCGCTCGGCACCGGGGACTTCCCGCCGCCGTCCGCGTCGGGCCCGCCCTTGTCCGGGCTCCCGTTCCAGGAATCGCCGCCTCCGTCCTGGAGACCACCGCCGCCGGCGGCCTCGGCCGCCACACCGCGCTTCCCCCCGGACGCGCCGGGCGCCGGCTTCGCCCCCTCGTCACTCACGCTCATACAGCCGCTCAGACCGGCGCAGGCCGCGACGGCCAGCGCGGCGGCGGCCCATCTCACACGGGTGGGCAAACGGGTGGGCAAATGGCGCACGGGGGCACCTCCAGGGACACAACAGGCAGGAACGGAACGCGTTGCCCTGCCCAACTCCCTTTGCGCCGCGAGGGACACGCCTCGGCTCAGCCGTAGCCCAGCGCGTGCAGCCTCTCGTCGTCGATGCCGAAGTGGTGGGCGATCTCGTGCACCACCGTGATCTCGGTCTCCGCGACCACGTCCGCGCGTGACTCGCACATCCGCAGCGTCGGCCCCCGGTAGATCGTGATCCGGTCCGGCAGCACCCCCGCGTACCACTCGCCGCGCTCCGTCAGCGGCGTCCCCTCGTAGAGCCCGAGCAGCTCGGGATCGTCCGGGGCGGGTTCGTCCTCCACGAACACCGCGACGTTGTCCATCAGCCGGGCGAGTTCCGGTGGGATCCGGTCCAGCGCCTCGGCGACAAGTTCCTCGAACTCCTCGCGCGTCATCTCCAGCACGCGCTCATTGTCCCCCCGTCGGAGGGACTCGCCGGGGGTGCGCGGAAACCGTTTTGGCGATCGCGGCCGACATCCCATATGCTTCTCACGTCCCCGACGCGCTGAGAAGCGCCCCGGCGGGCCCTTAGCCCTCATCGTCTAGTGGCCCAGGACGCCGCCCTTTCAAGGCGGTAGCACGGGTTCGAATCCCGTTGGGGGTACGCATTAACGTGTGCGAGACTTGTCTCGCACATTGCAAGGCTCTGTGGAGCAGTTGGTTAGCTCGCCACCCTGTCAAGGTGGAGGTCGCGGGTTCAAGTCCCGTCAGAGTCGCTGAAGCTGGAAACAGCTTCGTGGCTGGGTAGCTCAGTTGGTACGAGCGATCGCCTGAAAAGCGATAGGTCGCCGGTTCGACCCCGGCCCCAGCCACAAACAGAAGGCCCCGTTCGAAAGAACGGGGCCTTCGTCGTTTCCCCGCACGCACGTGCCCACCCGGACACCGGACGCCTGGACACCCGTGTACGGGGAAGGGGCCCGCGCCCCTTCCCCGCGTACGGTCACACCTCCTCGCGCTCCCCCGTACGGCTCCCACGCCGTCCCCGCACCACGAGCGCCACCGCCACCACGGTCACCACCGCGACGAGCAGCGCCCAGTCCGGCACCGCGCGCCCCAGCTCGGCCACCCGCTCCTCCACCGCGAACGACTCGTCCACCGAGAGCAGCCCCGGCAGCGCGGTCGTCCCGTCGAAGACCAGGAAGAGCGTGCCGAGGGCGATGAAGAACAGGCCCGAGAGGACCGAGGTCGAGTGGAGCGTGAAGGGGCCGACCCGCAGCGGCCGGCCGCGCAGCCAGCGCCGCCGGCCCAGGTCGTACCGCTCCCAGAGCAGCGCGAGGACGAACAGCGGGACCGCCATGCCCAGCGCGTACACCGCGAGGAGCAGCCCGCCGTACGCCGGGCTGCCGCTCAGCGCCGCCACCGTCAGGACGCTGCCCAGGATCGGCCCCGCGCAGAAGCCGGCGAGGCCGTAGACCAGGCCGAGGGCGTAGACGGACAGCGCCGACGTCGGCCGGATGCGGCCGCTCGCCTCGGCGATGCGGCGGGAGGCGAAGCCCAGGCCGAGGAGCTGGAGGACGCCGAGCCCGACGATCAGCCAGCCTCCGACGGTCACCAGGAGGTCGCGGTTGCCGTAGAAGAACCGGCCCGCGAAGGATCCGGCCGCGCCCAGCGGGACGAGGGTGGTCGCCAGGCCCGCGTAGAGGATCCCGGTCCTCGCCACCAGCTTCGCGCGCGTGTCGATCGAGTACGCGAAGAAGGCCGGCAGGAGCAGGGCGCTGCACGGGCTGAGGAGGGCGAGCAGGCCGCCGAGGAACGCGGCGAAGTACCCGATGCCGGAGGTCACTGCCCGGCCTTCGCGGGCTTGGCCGCCTTCGCCGCCGCCTCGATGGCCTCGGTGAAGGTCTCCAGGGGCTGCGCGCCCGCGATCGGGCGGCCGTTGACGAGGAAGGACGGGGTGGAGGTCGCGCCGAGCGCGTACCCCTGCTCCTGGTCCTCGCGGACGGCCTCGCGGGCCGCCGTCCCGTCGGTGTCCTTCGCGAACCGGGCGGCGTCGGGGACGCCGGCCTCCTTCGCGAGGGCCGCGAGCCGGTCCTTCCCGAAGCCCTTCTCCTTGGCCCCCTCGGCGTACGCGGCCTTGTGGAACTCCCAGAACCGGCCCTGCTGCCCGGCCGCCCAGGAGGCGCGGGCGACGGCCTCCGACTCCTCGCCGAAGATCGGGAAGTTCCGCCACTCGATGCGCAGGGTGCCCTGGTCCACGTACTTCTTCACGAGGACCGGCTCGGTGTCCCGGGCGAACTTCCCGCAGTAGCCGCACTTGAAGTCGGCGTACTCGATGAGGACGACGGGCGCGTCGGCCCGGCCCAGGGCGAGCTTGTCGGAGGCGTCGCGGCGGGCGTACGCCTCCAGCTCGGGATAGACGCCGGCGGACGGATCGGCGGAGACCTCGGCGACGGCGGACGAGCCGCCCGCGCCGCCGGCGGACGGCGCGGTGGCGGTGTACGAGACGACGCCGAGCAGCACGGCGGCGGCCGCCACCGCGGAGACGATCACGATCGGCTTGGACTTGGACATGCGGAAGCGCTCCTGAGGAGGAAAGGGAGAAGGACGGCGGAGTGCGGCCGTCCGTCTACACCCTCAGGATCGAGAGCTCCACCGGTGACGGCGCCACGCGCTCGGGCGGCTCGCGGCCCGGTGTCGTCCCCCGCCCCTCCGGCTCCCCGTGCCGGACCGCGCACGGCGTCCGGTCGGCGGCCAGCGCGGGCAGCAGCTCCGCGAAGCCGTTGGCCCGGGGCGGTACGACGGGACCGGAGGCGCCGGTGTCGACGGCGTGGCCCGGGTCGCAGCCCGGCACGACGGCGACGGCCTGGGTCCCGGGCGGCGCGGCAGAAGCGGCCACGGTCACCGTCCCGCACACCAGCAGGCCCAGCACCAGACCCGTCAGCGCCGCGAAGGCCGCCAGCGCGCGGGTGGTGCGGAACATGCGATACCTCTCGGGTCCGGTCGACGTGCCCGAAATAGTACGCACCCCCACCCGGAAATCGGTTCGCCGCTTCTCGTCCGCAGGTGCGATCCTGGGATCCGTATGTCTACTTCCTTCGCCGCCCTCCAGTCCGTCCTGGCCGAGGTCTCGCTGCGGGACTCCCACCGGCTCGGCCGCCGTCTCGAAGGCGCCCGCCGCATCCGTAAGCCCGAGGCCCGTGAGGCCGTCCTGGACGAGATCGCCGCCGAGGCGGCCAAGGCCAAGGAGCGCGTCGACGGGCGCGCCTCTCGTGTGCCCGCGATCACGTACCCCGAGCAGCTGCCCGTCTCGCAGAAGAAGGACGAGATCCTGGAGGCGATACGCGACCACCAGGTCGTGATCGTCGCCGGTGAGACGGGTTCCGGTAAGACCACCCAGATCCCGAAGATCCTCCTGGAGCTCGGCCGGGGCGTCCGGGGCATGATCGGGCACACGCAGCCCCGCCGGATCGCCGCCCGCACGGTCGCCGAGCGGGTCGCCGAGGAGCTGCGGACCCCGCTCGGCGAGGCCGTCGGCTGGAAGGTCCGCTTCACCGACCAGGTCAGCCCGGACGCGACCTTCGTGAAGCTGATGACGGACGGCATCCTGCTCGCCGAGATCCAGACGGACCGCGAGCTGCGCGCCTACGACACGATCATCATCGACGAGGCCCACGAGCGATCGCTCAACATCGACTTCCTGCTCGGCTATCTGGCCCAGCTGCTGCCGAAGCGCCCCGACCTCAAGGTCGTCATCACCTCCGCGACGATCGACCCGGAGCGCTTCTCCCGCCACTTCGGCGAGGCCCCGATCGTCGAGGTCTCCGGCCGTACGTATCCGGTCGAGGTCCGCTACCGCCCGCTCCTCGAAGAGGACGGCGAGGAGTCGGACCGGGACCAGATCACCGCGATCTGCGAGGCCGTGGACGAGCTCCAGGCCGAGGGTCCCGGCGACGTCCTGGTCTTCCTCTCCGGCGAGCGCGAGATCCGGGACACCGCGGACGCGCTCCTGAAGCGGAACCTGCGGAACACCGAGGTCCTCCCCCTCTACGCCCGCCTGAGCCACGCCGAGCAGCACCGCGTGTTCCAGGCCCACTCCGGCCGCCGGATCGTCCTCGCCACGAACGTCGCCGAGACGTCCCTGACCGTCCCCGGCATCAAGTACGTGATCGATCCGGGCACCGCCCGCATCTCGCGCTACTCGCACCGCACCAAGGTCCAGCGCCTGCCGATCGAGGCGGTCAGCCAGGCCAGCGCCAACCAGCGCAAGGGCCGCTGCGGCCGTACGTCGGACGGCATCTGCATCCGGCTCTACTCGGAGGACGACTTCCTGTCGCGTCCGGAGTTCACGGACGCCGAGATCCTCCGTACGAACCTCGCCTCCGTCATCCTCCAGATGACCGCGGCGGGCCTCGGCGAGATCGAGAAGTTCCCCTTCATCGACCCGCCGGACCACCGCAACATCCGGGACGGCGTGCAGCTCCTCCAGGAGCTCGGCGCGATCGATCCGGCCGAGAAGGATCCGAAGAAGCGGCTCACCCCGCAGGGCCGGAAGCTCTCCCAGCTGCCCGTGGACCCGCGGCTCGCCCGCATGGTCCTGGAGGCGGACAAGAACGGCTGTGTCCGCGAGGTCATGGTGATCGCGGCGGCGCTCTCCATCCAGGACCCGCGCGAGCGGCCGTCCGAGAAGCAGACGCAGGCCGATCAGCAGCACGCCCGCTTCAAGGACGAGACCAGCGACTTCCTCGCCTACCTGAACCTCTGGCGGTACGTCCGCGAGCAGCAGAAGGAGCGCGGATCCAGCTCCTTCCGCCGGATGTGCAAGCAGGAGTACCTGAACTTCCTGCGCATCCGCGAGTGGCAGGACATCTACACGCAGCTGCGGACCGTCGCCAAGCAGATGGGCATCCATCTGAACGAGGACGACGCTCCGGAGCAGTCCGTCCACGTCTCGCTCCTGGCCGGTCTCCTGAGCCACATCGGTCTGAAGGACGTCAAGGACGGGGCGAAGAACGACTACCTGGGTGCCCGCAGCGCCAAGTTCGCGATCTTCCCCGGTTCCGCGCTCTTCAAGAAACCCCCGCGCTTCGTCATGTCGGCCGAGCTCGTGGAGACCTCGCGCCTCTGGGCCCGGGTGAACGCCCGGATCGAGCCCGAGTGGATCGAGCCGCTCGCCGAGCACCTGACGAAGAAGACGTACAGCGAGCCGCACTGGGAGAAGGACCAGGCGGCCGTGATGGCCTTCGAGAAGGTGACGCTGTACGGCGTGCCGATCGTCGCCGACCGCAAGGTGAACTACGGCCGGATCGACCCGGAGGTCTCCCGCGACCTGTTCATCCGGAACGCGCTGGTGGAAGGCGACTGGCGCACCCACCACAAGTTCTTCGCCGACAACCGCAAGCTCCTGACCGAGGTCGAGGAGCTGGAGCACCGCGCCCGGCGCCGGGACATCCTCGTCGACGACGAGACGCTCTTCGACTTCTACGACAAGCGCGTCCCCGAGCACGTCGTGTCCGGCGCCCACTTCGACTCCTGGTGGAAGCACAAGCGCCACGAGGAACCGGAGTTCCTCGACTTCGAGCGCGAGATGCTCATCAACGAGAAGGCCGCCGGGGTCACCAAGGACGACTATCCGGACTCCTGGCGGCAGGGGCCGCTGAAGTTCCGGGTGACGTACCAGTTCGAGCCGGGCGCGGACGCGGACGGCGTGACCGTCCACATCCCGCTCCAGGTGCTCAACCAGGTGACGGACGAGGGCTTCGAGTGGCAGATCCCGGGTCTGCGCGGCGAGGTCGTCACCGAGCTCATCCGCTCCCTGCCCAAGCCGATCCGCCGCCACTACGTGCCCGCGCCGAACTTCGCGACCCGCTTCCTGGACGCGGTCGTCCCGGTGCAGGAGCCGCTGGCGGGCGCGCTCGCCCGCGAGCTCCAGCGGATGGTCGGCGTCCCGGTCACCGCCGAGGACTTCGACTGGGCGAAGGTGCCCGAGCACCTCAAGGTCACGTTCCGGATCGTCGACGAGCGGCGCCGCAAGCTCGCCGAGGACAAGGACCTGGAGACGCTCCGCCTCCAGCTGCGCCCCAAGGCCCGTAAGGCGCTCTCCCAGGCCGCCGCGGCGGCGACGGCCGGCCCGGACGGCTCCGGTCCCTCCCTGGAGCGCACAGGGCTCACGGAGTGGACGATCGGCACCCTCACGAAGGTCTTCGAGACCAAGAGGGGCGGCCAGCCGGTCAAGGCGTACCCGGCGCTCGTGGACGAGGGCGCGACCGTCGCCGTGCGGCTCTTCGACTCGGAGGCCGAGCAGGCGCAGGCGATGTGGCGGGGCACCCGGAAGCTGATCATGCTGAACATCCCGGTGAACCCGGCGAAGTTCGCCTCGGACAAGCTGACCAACCAGCAGAAGCTGGCCCTGTCCTCGAACCCGCACGGCTCGATCCAGGCCCTCTTCGACGACTGCGCCACCGCCGCGGCCGACAAGCTGATCGCCGACCACGGCGGCCCGGCCTGGGACGAGGAGTCGTTCCGGAAGCTGTTCGACAAGGTCCGCGCGGACCTCGTGGACACGACGGTACGGACGGTGGGGCAGGTCCAGCAGATCCTGGCGGCCTGGCAGGCCTGCCAGCGGCGGCTGAAGTCCACGAACAGCCTGGCCCTGATCAACAACCTCACGGACGTGCGCGAGCAGCTGGCGTGGCTGGTGCCGGCGGGCTTCGTCACCCGTACGGGGCTCAAGCGGCTCCCGGACCTGATGCGCTATCTGGTGGCGGTGGACCGGCGGCTCCAGCAGATGGCGACCGGCGTCCAGCGGGACACCACCCGCATGGAGAAGGTCCACGAGATGCTCGACGAGTACGCGTGGCTGCTCGAACAGCTCCCGAAGGGCCGCCCGGTGCCGACGGAGGTCACCGACATCCGCTGGATGATCGAGGAGCTGCGGGTGAGCTACTTCGCGCACGCGCTGGGCACGGCGTACCCGGTCTCGGACAAGCGGATCGTGAAGGCGATCGACGCCGCGGCACCCTGACCGGCGGCGGGTCCGGCGGTGAGTTCGACCAGACCGCTGACCTGCTGTACAGTCTTCCTCGCAGCCACTTACGAGGGGCTGCGAGCAAGGACCTGTGGAGCAGTTGGTTAGCTCGCCACCCTGTCAAGGTGGAGGTCGCGGGTTCAAGTCCCGTCAGGTTCGCTTTTCACGAAGGCCCGCATCGCGAGATGCGGGCCTTCGTTGTGTTCCCGTGTATTGACGGCGCGGTGCGCCCGCCGGTACCCCGGAGACAGGGCATCGGGGGACCGCAGCGGAGGTGGTCGCGCATGGCCGCGGCATCGGCGGCACGACACGACACGAGAGCGCTGCTGCGCGCCCATCTGGCGGCCGCTTCCCGGTACGGACACCTCACCCGCCACTGCGTGGTCTGCCATCGCCTCCAGCGGCTCGTCATGGAGTTCCCGGACCCCGAGGGGCCGGAGCCGGCGACGGAGGACGAAAGTCCCACCGACCCGTGACCAACGGCGGGTTGGAAGGGATCCCCGGAGTGGCAGGCTGGTGATTGGCAAGGTTTCGCGAGTGTGACGGGTGTCACGGAGTGAGTTTCAAGAACCCCTTCACTTACACCCCTCCTACACCAGCCCGATTTAATATGTGCAATTGCACCACCTCTCGCGGAGTGGCGCCGGGCACAAAAAAGATCGCGCCAGACCCGGCGGAGTCCAGCGCGATCGTTGACGAAGGCCTGTTGGGGCAGGATTCCGTCGGCAGTACTAGGGGTGGGCGACCGGATTGGGGGATCCGGACAGGCCCGGTGTTACAGGGTGCTGCGGGGTGTTGAGCGAGCCTCAGGCCTCGCTGCGCTGCTGCGGAATACCCGCGAGCAGTGCGCGAACTTCAGCCTCGCGGTAACGGCGGTGCCCACCCAGCGTGCGGATGGACGTGAGCTTGCCCGCCTTCGCCCAACGGGTGACCGTCTTCGGGTCCACACGGAACATCGTGGCAACCTCGGCAGGGGTCAGCAGCGGCTCGGCATCAGGGGTGCGAGCGGTCATGAGCGGCCTCCTCGGGAGAACCGAACCAATCTCGGTTCTTTCCTCTAAATTCTGCACCTTGACCCGCCTTGCCCGAAATGGCAGAAGCGGGCCGAGTCGGTTATAGGACGAACGGCTTGTCCTCGGCACTACAACTACACCATCCGTCCAGCCACGTCGGCCAAACCGATGGAATTGCCCTCGCAGGTGTTCATCAGCGGCGGAAGTCGATGGACCATGCCATAACGGACAGTCACGCGGCTGTGACGATCAGTCACAGAGCGATCAGGAGTCCTCAGACCCCCCATAGAGTGCAATGCTGAGCGTTCCGCCCATACTTGGACGGAAGGAACCCTCCCCGGACTCCTTGTCCTATTTTGGCACGAGGGTGGGTGATGGGCGCAAGGGTGCGTTAAGTGCTGTCCGTCACGCTTGAGCCAAAGGCCCGGATCAGGACCAACGTCCTCACCCTCGACGTGCCGAAAGACCTCGGAGCGCCGAGCGCACCGAGAAGCCCCCGGAGCCGTCGGGTCCGGATGCCTGAAGATCATTTACCCCAGCCGGACATGTCTTGTCGATGGCGACCTGACGAAGATGCCCGACTGATGTCAATTCGCACCCCGCAGGTCCCTGACGACCCGCCAGCGCTCCGCGAGCCGCCCGTACACCTCACTGGCCCGCTCGCCGTCCCCCGCCCGCAGCGCCGCGATCCCCTCCGCCATCTCCGCCGCCGACCGCTCCGCCGCCAGCCACTCCTCCGCGACCGCGTGCACCAGGCCCCCGAAGTCCAGCTCCACGAGCGCCCGCGGATGGAACTCCTCCAGCCAGCGGCCCACGTCGACCAGACCCTCCGTCATCGGGCCCTCCTCGATCGACTCCCGCAGGGCCCGCAGCGCCCGCGCGAGCCGCCGCCGCGCCTGCGCCATCGTCGTCCGGTAGCGCAGCACCGGCGCGGTCTCGGGGCCGCCGGGCTCGTACCGCCGGTCCTCGTCCCCGAAGAGCGCGAACCAGCGCAGCGGGACCTGCCAGACCGCCGTACGGATCCACGGCCGCGCGTCGGGGTTCCGCTCCAGCCACCGCTCGTAGTCGCCGGCGATCTGGGACCGCACCACCGGCGGCAGCATCGCGTCGAGCACCGGCCCCGGGTACCCGTCGGCCATCAGCTCCTCGACGGCCAGCCAGCTCCGCAGCCGGGTCCGCCACGGACAGATCACCACCACCCCGTCCAGATGTGCGACGAACGCCTCCGCGCTCTCCTGGACCGGCACCGGCACCGGAGGCGTCGGCAGGAGGTCGGCGAGCGAGCGCCGCAACTCCTCCTGCGCGCCGGGGGTGCGCGGCCGGCGGGCGTACCGGGCCCAGTGGCTCCGCTCCGGCTCGGGGAAAGCGGCCAGCGGCTCGTACACCCGCAGGTAGGACGCGTAGGGGACGAGGACCGAGGAGGCGACCGTCATGCCGCGAATCCTTCCACGGAGGTACTCCGGGAGGGGGTGATCCCGAAGGACAGGGGGTGATCCTGAGCACTGCGGCCGATCTACGCACAGGTAGGACTTACTCTCTTGCCGAACTGGTCCTCCCCCACCCGCAGGGAGGGCCGCAACCGCCGCCTCGTACTTGGGAGTCACCACCGTGACCGATGTGACCGGCGTTCCTGTCGTTCCCGCAGACGTGCTGCACACCCTGTTCCACTCGGAGCAGGGTGGCCACGAGCAAGTCGTGCTCTGCCAGGACCGCGCCACCGGCCTCAAGGCCGTCATCGCCATCCACTCCACCGCCCTGGGCCCGGCCCTCGGCGGGACCCGCTTCTACCCGTACGCCACCGAGGCCGAGGCGATCGCCGACGCGCTCAACCTCTCGCGCGGCATGTCGTACAAGAACGCCATGGCCGGCCTCGACCACGGCGGCGGCAAGGCCGTCATCATCGGGGACCCGGAGAAGATCAAGACCGAGGAGCTGCTGCTCGCCTACGGGCGCATGGTGGCCTCGCTCAACGGCCGCTACGTGACGGCCTGCGACGTCGGCACCTACGTCGCCGACATGGACGTCGTCGCCCGCGAGAACCGGTGGACCACCGGCCGGTCCCCCGAGAACGGCGGCGCCGGCGACTCCTCGGTCCTCACCGCCTTCGGCGTCTTCCAGGGCATGCGCGCCTCCGCGCAGACCCTGTGGGGCGACCCGACGCTGCGCGGCCGCAAGGTCGGCGTCGCGGGCGTCGGCAAGGTCGGCCACTACCTCGTCGAGCACCTCCTGGAGGACGGCGCCGAGGTCGTCATCACCGACGTGCGCGAGGAGTCCGTCCGCCGGATCACCGACAAGCACCCGCGGGTCACCGTCGTCGCCGACACCGACGCGCTGATCCGTGTCGAGGGCCTGGACGTCTACGCGCCCTGCGCGCTCGGCGGCGCCCTGAACGACGAGACCGTGCCCGTGCTCACCGCGAAGATCGTCTGCGGCGCGGCCAACAACCAGCTCGCGCACCCCGGTGTCGAGAAGGACCTGTCGGACCGCGGGATCCTCTACGCGCCCGACTACGTGGTCAACGCCGGTGGCGTGATCCAGGTCGCCGACGAGCTGCACGGCTTCGACTTCGACCGCTGCAAGGCGAAGGCCACGAAGATCTTCGACACCACGCTGGCCATATTCGCACGTGCGAATGCGGACGGAATTCCGCCGGCCGCGGCGGCCGACCGGATCGCCGAGCAGCGGATGGCGGAGGCCCGACGGGGCTGAGCCCCCGCTCGTTTGCACGGAGGGTCGCCCCGCCGATGGGGTGAGGTCGACGAGACTTCGCTCACGCTCCTCGGCGGGTCGACCCTCAAGAAGAGGTTAAAATCGCGATTGACCAGCGAGGAAAGGGCGCCTCGCGGGTTCTGTACCGAGGTATGTGATGCGCACGGCGTACCGTAGAGCCGAGGAAACAGGTACCGTTGAAGCCCTACGGGCCGGTCTCTCTGTCGAGAGCCCGTTCCGAATCATGAACGCGTGTCAAGACTCTGGGGTCATCGAGCCCCGTCACCGAGGGGGTCGAGCCATGGGGCGCGGCCGGGCAAAGGCCAAGCAGACCAAGGTCGCCCGCCAGCTGAAGTACAGCAGCGGCGGGACTGACCTGTCGCGTCTGGCCAATGAGCTGGGCGCTTCGACTTCGAACCAGCCGCCGAATGGCGAGCCGTTCGAGGACGACGACGAGGAAGACGACCCGTACGCGCAGTACGCGTCTCTTTACGACGACGAGGACGAGGACGAGGACGACGAGTCCGGTCCGTCGTCTCCACGTCGCGCTTGACCTTCTGAATCACCGAAACCCGGTCCGGTACACCCGGCCGGGTTTCCGTGCTGTCCTGCTCCGTGCGGATGTGCGGGCAGTGGATGTACGGACATACGGGAGCGGCCCGGCAGCAACCCCTCAGGGGTGCTGCCGGGCCGCTCCCGTATGCGTCCTTACTTGGCGGCGCTTCTAATTCGCGTACGTCCCGACCAGCTCCGCGCCGGTCGTGTGCGCGCCGCGCTCGGTGAGCTCGCCCGCGACCCAGGCCTCGACCCCGCGGTCCGCGAGGGTCGTCAGGGCCACGTCCACGGAGTCGGCCGGCACGACGGCCATCATGCCGACGCCCATGTTCAGGGTCTTCTCCAGCTCCAGGCGCTCCACCTGACCGGCCTTGCCGACCAGGTCGAAGATCGCGCCGGGGGTCCAGGTGGAACGGTCGACCGTGGCGTGCAGGCCGTCCGGGATCACCCGGGCCAGGTTGGCGGCGAGACCGCCGCCCGTGATGTGGCTGTACGCGTGGACGTCCGTGGTCCGGGTGAGGGCCAGGCAGTCCAGCGAGTAGATCTTGGTGGGCTCCAGGAGCTCCTCGCCGAGGGTCCGGCCGAGCTCCTCGACCCGCTGGTCCAGGGTCATGCCGGCGCGGTCGAAGACCACGTGGCGGACGAGCGAGTACCCGTTGGAGTGAAGACCCGAGGAGGCCATGGCGATGACCGCGTCCCCCGTACGGATGCGATCGGCGCCGAGGAGGCGGTCGTACTCCACGACACCCGTGCCGGCGCCGGCGACGTCGAAGTCGTCCGGGCCGAGGAGGCCCGGGTGCTCCGCGGTCTCGCCGCCGACGAGGGCGCAGCCGGCGAGGACGCAGCCCTCGGCGATGCCCTTGACGATGGCGGCGACACGCTCGGGGTGGACCTTGCCGACGCAGATGTAGTCGGTCATGAAGAGCGGCTCGGCACCGCAGACGACGATGTCGTCCATGACCATCGCGACCAGGTCGTGGCCGATCGTGTCGTACACGCCCATCTGGCGGGCGATGTCGACCTTCGTGCCGACGCCGTCGGTCGCCGAGGCGAGCAGCGGACGCTCGTAGCGCTTGAGGGCGGAGGCGTCGAAGAGGCCGGCGAAACCGCCGAGGCCACCGAGGACCTCGGGGCGCTGCGTCTTCTTCACCCACTCCTTCATGAGCTCGACGGCGCGGTCGCCCGCCTCGATGTCGACGCCCGCGCTCGCGTAGCTGGCGCCGCTTCCGGCACTGGTGGACTCAGACATGCTGAAGAACTTTCGTGTCGTACTGCGGGGTGTGCAGCGGGGTCTTACGGGCGGCGCAGGGCGTCGGATGCCGCGGTGGCGGCCGGTCCCGCGGCCAGCTCGGTCTCCAGGAGCTGCTTGCCGAGGAGCTCGGGGTCCGGGAGCTCCATCGGGTACTCGCCGTCGAAGCAGGCACGGCAGAGGTTCGGCTTCTGGATCGTGGTCGCCTCGATCATCCCCTCCAGGGAGATGTACGAGAGCGAGTCCGCACCGAGCGACTTGCCGATCTCGTCGATCGACATGCCGTTGGCGATCAGCTCCGCGCGGGTGGCGAAGTCGATGCCGAAGAAGCAGGGCCACTTCACCGGCGGCGAGGAGATCCGGATGTGGATCTCGGCCGCGCCGGCCTCGCGGAGCATCCGGACGAGAGCGCGCTGGGTGTTGCCGCGGACGATCGAGTCGTCGACGACCACCAGGCGCTTGCCCTTGATGACTTCCTTGAGCGGGTTCAGCTTCAGCCGGATGCCGAGCTGGCGGATGGTCTGCGAGGGCTGGATGAAGGTGCGCCCGACGTAGGCGTTCTTCACCAGGCCCGCGCCGAAGGGGATGCCCGAGGCCTCGGCGTAGCCGATGGCGGCCGGGGTACCGGACTCCGGAGTCGCTATCACCAGGTCGGCGTCGACCGGCGCCTCCTTCGCGAGGCGGCGACCCATCTCCACACGGGAGAGGTAGACGTTCCGCCCGGCGATGTCGGTGTCGGGGCGAGCCAGGTACACGTACTCGAAGACACAGCCCTTGGGCTTCGCTTCCGCGAATCGCGAGGTACGGATGCCGTTCTCGTCGATCGCGATCATCTCGCCCGGCTCGACCTCGCGGACGTAGCTGGCGCCGCAGATGTCGAGGGCGGCGGACTCGGAGGCGACCACCCAGCCGCGCTCCAGGCGGCCGAGGACCAGCGGGCGGATGCCCTGCGGGTCACGGGCGGCGTAGAGCGTGTGCTCGTCCATGAAGACGAGGGAGAAGGCGCCCCGGACATCGGGAAGGACCTTGGCGGCGCCCTCCTCGATGGTGAGCGGCGTGCCCTCGTCGTCGACCTGCGCGGCGAGGAGCGCCGTGAGCAGGTCGGTGTCGTTGGTGGCCGCCACTCGGGTCGAGCGGCCTTCCTTCTTGGGCAGGTCCGCGACCATCTCGGCGAGCTGCGCCGTGTTCACCAGGTTGCCGTTGTGGCCGAGCGCGATCGAGCCGTGGGCGGTTGCCCTGAACGTCGGCTGCGCGTTCTCCCACACGGACGCCCCGGTGGTCGAGTAGCGGGCGTGACCGACCGCGATATGACCTTGGAGGGAACCGAGAGAGGTCTCGTCGAAGACCTGGGACACGAGGCCCATGTCCTTGAAGACGAGGATCTGGGAGCCGTTGCTGACCGCGATTCCCGCGGATTCCTGGCCCCGATGCTGGAGGGCGTAGAGCCCGAAGTACGTGAGCTTTGCGACCTCTTCACCCGGAGCCCAGACACCGAAGACGCCGCAAGCGTCCTGGGGGCCTTTCTCTCCAGGGAGCAAGTCGTGATTGAGTCGACCGTCACCACGTGGCACGTTTCCGAGTGTAGACGGGCTCGACCACTGGTCCGAATGGAAGAAAAGCGGGCTCTGTGCCACTCGTGCGATCGCACGAAATGATCATCTCCGACTTGGAGAGGCCTACGAGGCAGACGCGGGAAGGGATTCCGCCCCCGGGACCCTCATGAGCAGACGCTCGTACCAGCCCGCGAGGGCCTCCGCGATGTGACGGAGTGCACCTCTTTTTGGGGCTCGGTTCACCTCCGGGGCGCTACAGCCGGGCTCACAGGGCCGCGCCCCTTCGGCTCACTCGCCGGTCCCGTGGGTGACGGGCTCCTCTACGGGGTGGCCGTGGCCGTGAGGCCCTCGCCCGAGGGGTCGGTGAGGGTCAGGGTGCGGTGGTCGAGGCGGTAGGTGAGCGGGCCGTCGAGGAGCTCGTACAGCTTCGTCTCCAGCTCCATCTCCGCGCTCGCGCACATCATGCGGGTGGTCGCCGCCGGGCCCTCGACGGTGAGGGTGGTGCCGTCGACGCGAGCGGTGGCGGCGAAGTTGTTGCAGCCCAGGTTGCCGGTGACCCGGCCGTCCTCGCCGAGGACGAAGCGGGCCTTGCTCCCGCTGCCGGCGGGCAGCGAGGCGGCCGTCCCGCCGGAGACGAGCGAGTCGATCTTCCAGGTGGTGCCGCGCAGCGGGGCGCCCGGTTCCGAGGCCAGTTCGAGGTCGTTCCGGCCGTCGGCCGACACGAGGGTGAACCGGCCCCCCTTGATCGTGCCCGTGAGCGGGTCCGAGAAGGCCTTGAGCAGCTCCTTCTCGAAGCGCTCGCGGTCGCCGGGACAGCCGATCTCGGTGATCTCCTGCGGGGTGACGGTGACGATGTCGCCGTTCACCTCGGCGGTGGCGCCGAAGTGGTTACAGCCGGTGTTGCCCTGGGCGCGGCCGTCCTCCGTGAACTCGATGCGTGCGTCGGCGGGGGCGGTGGACCTGCGCCCGTCGACCGTCACGGCCTTGATCGACCAGTGCGTCCCTTCGACGGGCAGGCCGACGCCGACGGTCCCGGCCGGCGCGGCACCGGGGCCCTGCTCGGTGCCGCAGGCGGTGGCGGTGGCGGTGAGGAGCAGGAGGGGGACCAGGGCGGCGAGGGCGCGTGGCTTCGACATGGAAATGGGACGGGCCGACGCGCCGTCCGGTTCCGCGAGGCTCAGCCGAGCACCGGCAGGACGTCGCTCAGGTCCGCGCGCTCGCCGCTCGCGCTCACCCGGGCGGCCTCCTTCTCCGTCGCCCACTCCGCGCGCCCGGTCGCGAGCCTGATCCAGGTCAGCGGGTCCGTCTCGACGACGTTGGGCGGGGTGCCCCGGGTGTGCCGGGGGCCCTCCACACACTGCACGACCGCGTACGGCGGGATCCGCACCTCGACGGCGCCGCCGGGGGCCTTCGCCGCGAGGGCGTCGGCGAGCAGCCGGACGCAGGCGGCGAGGGCCTGCCGGTCGTACGGGATGCCGGCGCCGGTCGCCGCGTTCAGGTCGTCGGTGTGGACGACGAGTTCGACGGTCCGGGTCACGAGGAAGTCGGCGAGGGTCATGACGCCGAAGCGGGTCGGGACGAGCCGCTCCTCGGCGGCGGCCGCGAGCGCCTCCTCGTACCGCGCGGCCGTCCCCGCGTACAGCGCCGGCAGGTCGGCCGCGTCGATCGCCCGGGTGTCCTCGTCGATGCTCGCCGCCTCCGTCGCCGTGGCCAGGGGCCAGTCGAGGAGGGTGAGCTCCCGCTTCGTCGGCTCGGGCTCGTCGAGGTTCCGCGCGACCGCTCCCAGGGCCATCGTCACGTGCGCCGCCAGCTCCCGTACGGTCCACTCCCCCAGCCGGGTCGGCCCGGCGAGCTGCTCGGGCGTGAGCGCCGCCACCCCGTCCCGTACGTTCCCGAACTGGGCGAGCACGGCGGCCCGGATCTTGGCGGAGTCGTAGCTGCGGGTGCGCTTCTTGGCCGGTGGCATGGGGGCGAGGGTAGCCGGAGACTGAGAGGGAGGGAGGGCTTCCCGCACACACCTCAACGCGCACGAGAGGGGTCGAGCAGCCATGGCTGAGCACCCTGACATCGCTCTGGTCCGCCGGGGCTTCGAGGCCTGGACACGAGGGGACATGGAGACCGTCGGCACCCTGATGACGGCGGACTGTACGCACCACTCCCCCGGCAACAGCCAGATATCCGGGCACTTCAAGGGCCGCGACAACATCCTCGCCATGTACGGAAAGATGTTCGAGCTCACCGGCGGCAAGATGCAGGTGGAGATGGACAGCATCAGCATGGACGGCCGCGGGCACGTGGTGGCGTCGAACAAGTTCTTCGCCGAGCGCGGTGACCGCGGCATCGAGATGAAGGGCGCGCTGATCTTCACGATCATGGGCGGCAAGATCACCGACATCGACGAGTGCGTCGAGGACATCGAGCAGTCCGACGCCTTCTGGGGTCAGGCCGAGGGCTGAGAGTCCGCCGCTGGCGCTGCCGCCGCCGCCGCGAAGGTCGCGCCGTTCGCCGGTACGCCGATCCCGGTCCAGGTGAACGGGACGCCCAGAGCCGTGTCCAGGTCCGGGCCGTCCATCAGCTGGAAGTGCACGTGGGGCTCGGTGGAGTTGCCCGAGTTGCCGCACCGGGCGAGTTCCTGGCCGGCGACGACCCGGTCGCCCGCCCGCACGGCCAGTGAGCCGCGCCGCAGGTGCGCGTACATCGCGTACGTACCGTCGCCGAGGTCGAGGACGAGGTGGTTGCCGGTCACGCGGCGGGCGCCGGCGAGCGCGCGGACGGAGGACTCGATCAGGATCAGGTAGAGCAGCGCGGGCAGCGAGTTGCGGCTGAGGTGGTCGCGCTGGCCGTCCTCCGCGTGGACGACGGTCGCGTCGGCGACGGCGAGAAGGGGCGCGTCGAAGGCGGGGAAGTCCCGGTTGTCGCGGACCAGGGGCCAGAGCCAGGCGAAGGAGGGGCGCGGACGCTTCTCGTCCTCCTCCACGATGTCGATGGCGTACGTCTGACCGAAGCGGTGCGTGCCGTGGCTGGGCGTCCGGTCGGCCGGGCTGTTGAGGGCCGACCAGTGGCCGGTGACCGGCGGGCCCACCTCGACCGCCGCCCGGTGCTCCGTCGCGACCCGGCGGCGGGCCGTCGCGGAGATCGCGAGACCGAGTCCGACGGCGGCGATCGCCGGCAGCCACCCCGCCCAGTACGGATAGGGCGGCTCGACGGCCACCGAGGCGAGCGCCTGCACGATGAACAGCAGCCAGAGCGCGCGGTGCAGCACGGTCATGGACTTGTGCGAAAGCATGGATGTTCCCCCTGAGGTCCCTGAGTTCCCCTGTGTCGGTCTCCACGGGCCGGCGGTCTCTACGGGCCCGCGGTCTCTACGGGCGGGCTGCGGTGAGCATCACCATGAGCGGGACGACCCGCGCTGCGGGCACCTCGTAGCGGCCCCGGCCCGTCGTGTGGAGCCAGCCCGCGCCGGTGAGCTGCTTCAGGTGGTGGTAGATCTGGCCGGTCGTGCCGATCTCCGCCAACTCCGCCAGCTCGGCGGCGGTGCGGCGGCCACCGAGGATCTCCCGCAGCAGCCGGAGCCGTACGGGATGGCCGAGCGCGGCGAAGGAGTCGGCGGTCTCGGCCCACTCCTCGTCGAGCAGCCGCTCGGTGAACGCGCCGAACTGCCACTCGTACCGCTCCTCGGTCGGCAGCCGGACCGAACCCGTGAACAGCACACCGCCGTCGGCGCCCTTCGCCCCCGCCTCCGCGAGGTCCGCCTTGAGCCCTTCCAAGGCCCAGAAGGTGGCGTCGGTGACCTCGGGTGCGGGGCGCTCGGCGCCTTCCAGGGCGGCCATGCGCCGTTCGAGTGCGGCGACCCGCTCTTCCAGCTCCATGACTCGGAGATTACGTAATTACGTAATCTCGTGCAAGTAGGAACCGCCGGAAACGAGAAAGCCCCCGCCCGGACCCGAAGGTCCCGGCGGGGGCTCGCTCAGAGCGTCGGATCAGGCCAGGAGGGCCGGGATCGTCGCCTCGTGGGCCGTACGCAGCTCCTCAAGGGAGAGCGCGAACTCGCCCTGGACGTCCACGACGTCACCGTCGACGACACCGATCCGGGCCGCCGGCAGACCCCGCGCACCGCACATGTCGGTGAAGCGGAGCTCCTCGCTGCGCGGGACGGCGACGACCGCACGGCCCGCCGACTCGCTGAAGAGGAAGGTGAAGGCGTCCAGGCCCTCCGGGACGACCAGGCGCGCGCCGTTCCCGCCGCGCAGGCAGGACTCGACGACCGCCTGCACGAGACCGCCGTCGGACAGGTCGTGCGCCGCGTCGATCATGCCGTCGCGGGAGGCCGAGATCAGGATCTCGCCGAGCAGCTTCTCCCGGTCGAGGTCCACGGCCGGCGGCATGCCGCCGAGGTGCTGGTGGATGACCTCGGACCAGGCCGAGCCGCCGAACTCCTCACGCGTGTCGCCGAGCAGGTAGAGGAGCTGGCCCTCTTCCGCGAAGGCGATCGGCGTACGGCGGTTGACGTCGTCGATCACACCGAGCACGGCCACGACCGGCGTCGGGTGGATCGCGGTCTCGCCCGTCTGGTTGTAGAGCGAGACGTTGCCACCGGTGACCGGGGTGCCGAGCTGGAGGCAGCCGTCCGCGAGACCACGGGTGGCCTCGGCGAACTGCCACATGACAGCCGGGTCCTCGGGCGAACCGAAGTTCAGGCAGTCCGAGATGGCGAGCGGCTTGGCACCGGACGCGGCGACGTTGCGGTACGCCTCCGCCAGCGCGAGCTGCGCACCCGTGTAGGGGTCGAGCTTCGCGTACCGGCCGTTGCCGTCGGTCGCCATGGCCACGCCGAGGTTGGTCTCCTCGTCGATGCGGACCATGCCCGCGTCCTCGGGCTGCGCCAGGACCGTGTTGCCCTGCACGAACCGGTCGTACTGGTCCGTGATCCAGGACTTCGAGGCCTGGTTCGGGGAGGAGACGAGCTTCAGGACCTGGTCCTTCAGCGCGGCGCCGTCCTGCGGCCGGGGCAGCTTGCCGGCGTCGTCGGCCTGGAGCGCGTCCTGCCACTCCGGGCGGGCGTACGGCCGGTGGTAGGTCGGACCCTCGTGGGCGACGGAGCGCGGCGGCACGTCGACGATCTGCTCGCCGTGCCAGAAGATCTCCAGGCGCTCGCCCTCGGTCACCTCACCGATGACGGTGGCGATGACGTCCCACTTCTCGCAGATCTCCAGGAAGCGGTCGACGTGCTGCGGCTCGACGATCGCGCACATGCGCTCCTGCGACTCGCTCATGAGGATTTCCTCGGGCGAGAGCGTCGCGTCGCGCAGGTGGACCTTCTCGAGGTCGACGTGCATGCCGCCGGAACCGGCGGAGGCCAGCTCGGACGTGGCGCAGGAGAGCCCGGCGCCGCCGAGGTCCTGGATGCCCGCGACCAGCTTCTCCTTGAAGATCTCCAGGGTGCACTCGATGAGGAGCTTCTCCTGGAACGGGTCGCCGACCTGCACGGCGGGGCGCTTGGTGGGCTTGGTGTCGTCGAAGGTCTCGGACGCGAGGACCGAGACGCCGCCGATGCCGTCGCCGCCCGTGCGGGCGCCGTAGAGGATGACCTTGTTGCCCGGGCCGGAGGCCTGGGCGAGGTGGATGTCCTCGTGCTTCATGACGCCGATGCAGCCGGCGTTGACCAGCGGGTTGCCCTGGTAGCAGGAGTCGAAGACGACCTCGCCGCCGATGTTCGGCAGGCCCAGGCAGTTGCCGTAGCCGCCGATGCCCGCGACGACACCGGGCAGCACGCGCTTGGTGTCGGGGTGGTCGGCCGCGCCGAAGCGCAGCGGGTCGACGACCGCGACCGGGCGGGCGCCCATGGCGAGGATGTCGCGGACGATGCCGCCCACGCCGGTGGCCGCGCCCTGGTAGGGCTCGATGTACGAGGGGTGGTTGTGCGACTCGACCTTGAAGGTGACCGCGTACCCCTGGCCCACGTCGACGACGCCGGCGTTCTCGCCGATGCCGACGAGCATGGCGTCGTTCTCGGGGACCTTCTCGCCGAACTGCTTCAGGTGGACCTTGCTGCTCTTGTAGGAGCAGTGCTCGGACCACATGACGGAGTACATGGCGAGCTCGGCGCCGGTGGGACGGCGGCCCAGGATCTCGCGGATGCGCGCGTACTCGTCCTCCTTGAGGCCGAGCTCCTTCCAGGGCTGCTCGCTGTCCGGCGTCTCGCTCGCGTGCTTGACGGTGTCGAGGCTCATCAGGCGTTGACCAGCTTCTTGAGGATCGAGGTGAAGAAACCGAGGCCGTCCGTCTTGCCGGTACCGATCAGCGGCTCGACGGCGTGCTCCGGGTGCGGCATGAGGCCGACCACGTTGCCCGCGGCGTTGGTGATGCCCGCGATGTCGCGCAGCGAGCCGTTGGGGTTCACGTCCAGGTAGCGGAAGGCCACCCGCCCCTCGGCCTCGAGCTCGTCGAGCACGCGCTCGTCGGCGACGTACCGGCCGTCCATGTTCTTGAGCGGGACCTCGATCTCCTGGTCCCGCTCGTAGTCGGACGTCCAGGCGGTCTCCGCGTTCTCCACCCGCAGCTTCTGGTCGCGGCAGATGAAGTGGAGGTGGTTGTTGCGCAGCATCGCGCCCGGCAGCAGATGGGCCTCGGTGAGGATCTGGAAGCCGTTGCAGATGCCGAGGACGGGCATGCCCGCCTTGGCCTGCTCGATGATGCTCTCCATCACCGGCGAGAAGCGGGAGATGGCTCCGGCCCGCAGGTAGTCGCCGTAGGAGAAACCGCCGGCCAGGACCACGGCGTCGACCTGCTTGAGGTCCTTGTCGCGGTGCCAGAGCGAGACGGGCTCGGCGCCCGCGAGGCGGGCCGCGCGCAGCGCGTCCTGGTCGTCGAGCGTTCCGGGGAACGTGACGACGCCGATGCGTGCGGTCACGACTCGACCTTCACGACGAAGTCTTCGATCACGGTGTTTGCAAGGAAGGTTTCGGCCATCTCATGGATGCGGGCGAGGGCGGCGTCGTCGACCGGCCCCTCCACCTCCAGCTCGAAGCGCTTCCCCTGACGGACGTCGGCGATTCCGGCGAATCCCAGGCGAGGCAGTGCACGCTGCACCGCCTGCCCCTGAGGGTCCAGAATCTCCGGCTTGAGCATGACGTCGACTACGACGCGTGCCACTGGCACTCCCGGTGGTGTGTTGCGTGGGCGGTTCCCTCAGCGTACCTGCCTCCAAATTCTACGCGGGTAGAGATCTGAAGGATCCTCCAAAGAGATCCGCCAAAGACCCGTGAACGGACCACGAACGGACCGCGAACACCACCTACCACCCACACGCACACTCACGCGCAAATTTCCAGTGAAATATTGCGTCCCTCAATCTGCCGGGACACGCTGAAACAATTGCCAGGGCTTCACAATGCGACGTCCACCGCTGTACAAAGGAATACAGAGGAAAGCAGCATTGTCCCGGCACAGCCGAACGGTCGGCATCGTCGCACGTCAGAGACGTCACAAGCGTCGTTCCGACCCCGGCGGCCGCAGGAAAGGACCGATATCCGTGGCTCAGCGTGTGGTGGTCACTCTCTCCGATGACATCGACGGCGGAGAAGCTGCTGAGACGGTCGCGTTCGGCCTCGACGGGAAGACGTACGAGATCGACCTGAATGCTGCCAATGCAAAGAAACTCCGCAAGACCCTCGCCCCCTACCTCGCCGCCGGCCGCAAGCAGGCGGCCGGAGCGAAGGCCGGGACGAAGGAGCGAGCGGGCGTCGAGACCTACACCCGGACCGCGCTCGCGCCCGACCCGGCGGCGGTCCGCGCCTGGGCGCAGTCCAACAAGATGGACGTGCCCGCCAGGGGCCGCATCCCGAAGAAGGTCTACGAGGCGTTCCACGCCGCGAGCTGACGCGCGCCGGGAGCTGACACGCGCCGGGAGCGGATTTGCATTCCACCCCCCATGATCCGCTAGAGTCTGGAACACGCCGAGGGGCGAGGCCGCAGGGCCGAACCTCACGCAGCGTGCGGGTGTAGTTCAGTAGTAGAACATCCCCCTTCCAGGGGGAAGGCGCAGTGTGCAATTCCTGTCACCCGCTCTGCATCGCATTACCAAGCACTCCGGTGCATCAGGTAGAGTGGTGCTCGCGCCGCCCAGTGAAAGCTGGTCGGAGGCATGCGGACGTGGCTCAGTTGGTAGAGCATCACCTTGCCAAGGTGAGGGTCGCGAGTTCGAATCTCGTCGTCCGCTCAGGAAGTCGAAGGCCCCGGTTCTCAGGAACCGGGGCCTTCGTCGTGCCCCCGTCCCTCGCGCCGGCCCCATGACATTTGTCAGAAGCCGCGATGACAGCGCGCACTGCCGGACGGCCCCGGCCGCCGCGAGGCTGGTCACATGACCAACGCGATCGAAGCGGAAGGCCTGCGCCGCGGCTACTCCGGCGGCTTCGAGGCCGTGCGCGGCATCTCCTTCACCGTCCCCCACGGCGAGATCTTCGCCCTGCTCGGCACCAACGGCGCCGGCAAGACCTCCACCGTCGAACTCCTGGAGGGCCTCGCCGCCCCCAGCGCCGGAACCGCCCGCGTCCTCGGCCACGACCCGTACCGCGAACGGGCCGCCGTCCGGCCGCGCATCGGGGTGATGCTCCAGGAGGGCGGCTTCCCCAGCGATCTGACCGTGGCCGAAACCGTACGGATGTGGGCGGGCTGCACCACCGGTGCCCGGCCCGCCGGCGAGGCACTGGAGGCCGTCGGACTCGGCTCCCGTGACCGCGTCCGGATCAAGCAGCTCTCCGGCGGCGAGCGGCGGCGCCTCGACCTCGCGCTCGCGCTCCTCGGCCGCCCCGAGGTCCTCTTCCTCGACGAGCCGACCACCGGACTCGACGCGGAAGGGCGGCACGACACCTGGGAACTGGTGCGGGCGCTGCGCGACGAGGGGACGACCGTGCTCCTCACCACGCACTACCTGGAGGAGGCCGAGTCCCTGGCCGACCGGCTCGCGATCATGCACCGGGGGCGGATCGTGCTCTCCGGCACCCCGGCCGAGGTCACCGCCGCCCGGCCCGCCCGCATCCGCTTCACCCTCCCCGAGGGAGTCGAGGCCGCCCGGCTGCCGCTCGCGCTGAAGGCCGCGGCCGAGGGTCCGCGCGTGGAGATCCGTACGCACGCGCTGCAAGACGACCTCACCACGCTCCTCGGCTGGGCCCGGGAGAACGGCGTACGGCTCGACGGGCTCGACGCGCGGTCCGCCTCCCTCGAAGAGGCGTTCCTGGAGATCGCCTCCCGCATCGACGACGCCCCGGACCTGGACATGGACCGGAACGTGGACCTGGAGACCGCCCGATGAACGCGACCGCACGCCGGATGACCTCGCTCGGACGGGCCGAGCTCACCCTCCTCGGGCGGAACAAGAACAATCTCTTCATCGCCCTCCTGATGCCGCTGATGATGATCTTCGTGCTGCGGTCCTCGCTCGGGCAGATGAGTGCGGGAGAGCTGCCCGGCGGCATGGCGGGGACCACCGTCATCGGCGGGACGGGGCTGGTCCTCGTCCTCGTCGTCTACATGGGCCTCGTCTCCGCCCTCGTGGCCCGGCGCGAGGAGCTCGTCCTCAAGCGGCTGCGCACGGGCGAGGCGACCGACCTGGAGATCCTCGGCGGCGCCGCGCTCCCGTCCGCCGCCATCGCGCTCGTCCAGTGCGCCGTCCTCGCCGTCGGCGGCGTCCTCGTCCTCGACGTCCCCGCGCCCCGGCGGCCGGACCTGCTCGTCCTCGGTCTGCTCGCCGCGATCCTGCTGCTCGCCGGACTGGCGGCCGCGACCACCGCCATCACGCGGAACGTCGAGAGCGCGGGCCTCACCACGCTGCCGTTCTTCCTGATCTCGGCCATGGGCTCGGGGCTGATGGTCCCGCTCGACGTCCTTCCGGACCCGGCCGCGAACATCGCCCGGCTGCTGCCGTTCAGCGGAGTCATGGAGTTCGTGCGGGCCGGGTGGCTCGGCGCCGGCGACACCAAGGACCTCATGACCGCCGCGCTCACCACGCTGGCCTGGGGCGTCCTCACCGTGTTTGCTGTCCGCAGGTGGTTCCGCTGGGAACCCCGCAGGTGAATCAGGGACAAAAGGGGGGGGCCGGGCGCGTGTCCAGGCTGACGGGGTGGTGGAGCGGGCGCGGCAGTGCGGCCAAGGTCGAGCTGTACACCCGGTGGAGCTTCCACTTCTTCCTGGTGATCGAGATCGCCGCCATCGGCCTCGTACCGGTCGCGGACTCCCGGTACAACCCGCTCGTCACCCCGCTCGGGCTCGCGCTGACGCTGCTGGTCTGCGCGCACGCCGTGCTGAACGCCGTGCTCTCCTCACGCGCCCTGGACTGGGCCCTGGACCGGCGTGACCGGCCGGTCAGGCTCGCGACCGCGATGATCCTCCTGACCGCGAGCGGTTCGCTGGCGGTGCTCGCCCTGCGGGCCACGGGCGTGGTGGACGACCCCTCGATCGTCGCCGCCGTCGTCACCGGCCTGGTCACCTTCACCATGGGCGGCCTCGTGCTCTGCGCGCGCCGGCCCCGGCGCATGCTGTACGTCGTCCCGGCCGCCGGGCTCGCGACCGGCACCGCGGTCGTGGCGATGGGCATCCACCCGGGCGAAGGTCTCGGCTACGCGATCGGGATCACCCTGAGCGGTGGCGGCCTCGCCGCCGCCTGCGGCTTCTCCGCCTGGCTGATGAAGATCGTCTGGGAGCTGGAGCGCTCCCGGGACGTGCAGGCCCGGCTCGCCGTCGCCGAGGAGCGGCTGCGGTTCGGGCGGGACCTGCACGACATCCTCGGCCGGAACCTGTCCGTGATCGCCCTCAAGAGCGAGCTCGCCGTGCAGCTCGCGCGGCGGGAACGGCCCGAGGCCGTCGACCAGATGATCGAGGTGCAGCGCATCGCCCGGGAGTCCCAGCGGGAAGTGCGGGACGTCGTACGCGGCTACCGCGAGGCGGACCTGCGGGTGGAGCTGGAGGGCGCGCGCGGTGTCCTCGACGCGGCCGGGATCGACTGCGACGTCCGGTCGCCCTTCGGCTCCGCCGCCGGCTCCCCCGGGCTCGTGCTGCCCGGTGAGGTGCAGTCGGCGCTCGGGTGGGTGGTCCGGGAGTCCACGACGAACGTACTGAGGCACGGGGACGCGCGGCGCTGCGCGATCGCCGTCCGCGAGGAGGAGGGTGCGGTGCTGTTGATGGTGGAGAACGACGGGGCGGGGAAGCCTTCCGGACCCGGCGGACCGCCCGGTTCGGGGCTCGCCGGGCTGCGGGAGCGGCTCGCGGCCGTCGGCGGGACGCTGGAGGCCGGGCCCGGCGACGGCGGTACGTTCCGGGTGACGGCCCGGGTGCCCGTGCCCCGTACGGAGGTGACCGGGTGACCCCGCCCGTACGGCTCCTGCTCGCCGACGACGAGCATCTGATCCGCGGCGCGCTCGCCGCGCTGCTCGGCCTGGAGGACGACCTCGTCGTCGTCGCCGAGGCCGCGACCGGGCCCGAGGCGCTCGCCATGGCCCGCGCCCACCGACCCGACGTCGCCGTGCTCGATCTGCAGATGCCGGGCGCGGACGGTGTGACGGTCGCCACGGTCCTGCGGGACGAACTGCCCGGCTGCCGCACCATGATCGTGACCGGTCACGGCCGTCCGGGGCACCTCAAGCGGGCCCTCTCCGCCGGCGTCCGGGGCTTCGTCCCGAAGACCGTCAGCGCCCAGCGGCTCGCCGAGATCATCCGTACCGTGCACGCCGGAAACCGTTACGTGGACCCGGAGTTGGCGTCCGACGCGATCGCCGCCGGGGACTCCCCGCTGACTGCCCGGGAGGCCGAGGTCCTCGAACTCTCCGCCGACGGAGCGCCCGTCGCGGAGATCGCCCGGCGCGCCTCGCTCTCCCCCGGAACCGTCCGGAACTACCTCTCCTCGGCCGCCGCGAAGCTCGGTGCCGAGAACCGTCACACGGCGGTGCGTCTCGCGCAGGCGAAAGGATGGGTATAGTTAGCCCCGCGCTACGGCGCATGCGGACGTGGCTCAGTTGGTAGAGCATCACCTTGCCAAGGTGAGGGTCGCGAGTTCGAATCTCGTCGTCCGCTCCATGAAGAAGCCCCCCGGTCGATCCGACCGGGGGGCTTTCTCGTGCCCCTGGGCTCCTAGAAGTCGTCCGACCAGGTCTTGCCGGTCAGCAGCTCGTATGCCTCCAGGTACTTGGCGCGCGTCGCGTCGACGATCTCCTGCGGGAGCGGCGGCGGCGGCGTCTCGCTCTTGCGGTCCCAGCCCGAGGCGGGGGACGTCAGCCAGTTCCGCACGAACTGCTTGTCGTACGAGGGCTGGGCGCGGCCCGGCTGCCACTGGTCGGCCGGCCAGAAGCGCGAGGAGTCCGGGGTGAGGACCTCGTCGGCGATGACGAGGCGGTCGCCGTCCGGGGTGCTCTCGAAGCCGAACTCGAACTTGGTGTCGGCCAGGATGATCCCGCGCTCGCGGGCGATGTCCCGGGCCCGGGAGTACACGGCGAGCGTCGTCTGGCGCAGCTGCGCGGCCGTCTCGGCGCCGACCTGGCGGGCGACCTCCTCGTACGAGACGTTCTCGTCGTGGTCGCCGACCGCGGCCTTGGTGGCCGGGGTGAAGATCGGGGCGGGCAGCTCGGAGCCGTCGCTGAGGCCCTCGGGGAGCGCGAGGCCGCAGACCGTGCGGGACGCGTCGTACTCGACGAGGCCGGAGCCCGTGAGGTAGCCGCGGGCGACGCACTCGACCGGGAGCATGTTCAGCGACTTGCAGATCGTGGTGCGGCCGGCCCAGTCGGCGGGGGCGCCGGCCGGGAGCTCGGTGGAGATCACGTGGTGCGGGACCAGGTCGGCGAGCCGGTCGAACCACCACAGGGAGAGCTGGGTGAGGACCCGGCCCTTGTCGGGGATCTCGCTGGGCAGGACCCAGTCGTACGCGGACAGGCGGTCGCTCGCCACCATGACGAGGTCGCCCGCCTCGTTCCGGTACAGGTCGCGGACCTTGCCCGTGTGGAGATGGGTGAGGCCCGGGACCTGGACAGGCTCGGGCTTTTCTACGAATCCGGACACGGTTCCTCCGCGTAGGTTGATCCAGGAGCGAGTCCGATTCTCTCGCACATCCCGGCGGCCCCGGCCGCCAGGACCTGTGACTCCCCGCTCAGTCCCTTCAGTCCCTCTTGCAGATCCGGTCGAGGAGGTTCGCGGTGGCGCGCTGGACCCGGGCGTCGACATGGCCCGGGCGGTCGAGCGCCGGGGACCAGGCGAAGGTGCCGGAGGCGAAGACCCAGGCGCCCGAGGGCGCCCTGTAGAGCGAGGTCTCCTGGTGGCGGACCGCTCCGTCGCCGTCCCGGTAGGGCGAGTGGGCGAGCAGGATGCGGCCCTGGTGCTCGGGGAGCGCGGTGCGAGGGAAGTAGCGGTCGGCCTCGCCGGCGACCAGGCCGGGGAGCTCGTCGCCGTCACCGGCGCCGGTGGCCTCCCAGAGCCAGTGCTCGGCGTTCCGCACGACCAGTGGGTGCGGTTCGGGCACCCGGCCCGCGTACTGGATGCCGAGGAGCCGCTGCTCGGGCCGGTCGACCTCGCGCCAGAGGGCGGGGCGGCCCGGGCCGCGCCGCTTGCGGCAGGTGAGGAGGCGGTCCGGCACCCCCGACGGGGACGGGCCCAACTCCACCTGCCAGTACATGGTGTTGGCGGAGAGGAAGACGAGGGACGTGCCCTGGTCGCGGGCGAGTTCGGCGGTGCGGCGCATCGGCGCCGACCAGTACTCGTCGTGGCCCGGGAAGACCAGGCCCCGGTAGCGGCTGGGGTCGACCCGGCCGGCGTGCAGGTCGCGGGTCTCCGCGTAGGCGAGGTCGTAGCCGTACCGCTCGGCCCAGCGGATGAAGTCGTAGGCGTGGCCGACGTGGAGGGGCAGGCCCGCGCCCGCGTAGGGGCGGTCGAAGGAGACGGTGACGGCCGCGTCCTCCTCGCCGAGCAGCCGGCCCTCCTCGTCCCAGGCGTGGTAGAGGCTGGCGCCGGTGCGGCCGTCCTCCGGGTAGAGGTTGTACGCCTGCCAGGTCACGTCCGGGAGGACGAGGAGCAGGTCCGCCGGGTGGCTGTCGCGGACTGTGAACGGGATGTGGGAGCGGTAGCCGTCGGCGGTGGTGAGGACGGCGACGTACGCGCCGATCGACCAGTACGTCGGGACCTGGAGCCGCCAGGACTGCCACCAGTGGTGACAGGAGACCGTGCGGTCGGCGGTGAGCGGGGCCGGCTGGACGATCCCCGAGAGCCGCGGGCTCGTGGTGATCTTCGCGGCGCCGTCGCCGCCGTAGTGGCCGATCCGGTAGACGTCGACCAGGAACTGCTGCGGCGGGTCCACGGTGATGTGGAAGTCGATCGACTCGCCCGGCGCCACGGCCCCGGTCGAGGCGAAGCCCTTGATCTGCCGCCGGACGTCGTCGGCCGTGCGCGGGCCGCCGCTGCGGCCGCGGGCCAGGGTCTCGTCCGCGTACCAGGGGACCATCTGACCCGTGTCGTCGAAGTAGTTCTCCGAACCGCGGAGCCAGGGCAGCGGGCCCTGTCCGAAGGGATCGCTCACGGCGTGCGCCAGCGCCCCGGACTCCCACCGTCTGATCTGCTCGGCCCCCATGCTGCGCCCCTCCCTCGACTCCCCCGGTCGGCTGGTCAGTGCCTCTGGTTCTTGCCTTCTGGTTCTTGCCTTTGTCAGTGACGGTCTCCAGCACATCACATAACGCACGCACTCCGTCACCGTTCGTCGTGAATTGACGAGAGTGGAAGCCGGGGCTCCGGGACGGGGCGGATCCGGGGCGGTTCCGGGGGCGCTTCTGGGGGCGCATCCGGGGGCGGTTCCACGGGCGGTTCCCGGGGGCGCTCAGACCAGGCGCACGGGCTTCTCCGGGCGGACTCCGGTGCGGGCGAGCCAGGCGCGCAGGGGCTCCGGGTCGCCGTCCTCCACGAGGGCGAGGACCCGGGGGCCGAGGTCCGCCGCGCGCTCGCCGCCGACGAGAAGGGCGGGGCCGTCGAGCCAGTCGAGGCCGGGGACGGCCTCCGCGGTGTCGACGGCGGCGCAGCAGACCATCGCGGTCACGTGGTCGGCGAGCAGGTCGCGTCCGGAACGGGGCGGCTGGAGCGGGAAGAGCGGCAGGGGCCCGTCCGGGCCGCTGACGACCGCGTGCGGGGTGTCGGCGCTCGGGGCGGTCGCCGCCGTCCTCGCCGCTTCGGCGGCGGTGGCGGCCGCGCGGGCCTCGCGGGCGGCGTCCTCCCGCGCGAGGAGCGCGCCGAGCGCGGCGGCGAGGGCGTCGGCGGCGGGGTTGGCGTGCGGCTCGTCGTCGAGATCGTGGAGGGCGTGAAGGGTGTCGAGGGCGTCCGGCGCTGCGGGGTCGTGGCCGGGCTCGGGGTCCGCGACCGGCGGTGTGGTCGGGGGTGTGGGGGGCTGCGGGGCGGACAGGTGGGCCATCACGCGCGTCAGGGTCGGGCCGTCGGAGGCGGACGGGGACCCGGCGGCCGCGGCGGCGACGCCCAGCCGGTCGAGGACCTCGTGGAGCCGGGCCGCGTCCGTACGCCACTTCCGGTCGACGACCTCTTCCGGGTACTGGCTCCACTCCACCGGCGACCAGTCGGGGCCGGGCTCGGCCGGGCCGCCGTGGAAGAGGCGGGCGGCGAGCAGCGACGTCGCCTCGTCGACCGCGCCCGGCTCCTCCAGGAGGTCGCAGGCCGGCCGCTCGCCGAGCCGGGAGGAGAAACCGTCCGCGAGCCGGTCGCGGCGGGAGAGCTCGGTCAGGGCGGAGACCACGCCCGCGTCGAGCTTGGCGGGCCAGCGGCCCATGCGCCAGGCGGGCAGCGCGACCCGGGTCAGGAGCCGGTCCCAGCCCGCGTAGGCCAGGCCCACCTGCTCCTGGGCGACGATCCGTACGCCGTAGTCCACGGTCTGCGCGCGCTCCGAACCGGCGGCGGCGACACCGCGCTCCATCTCGGAGGCGTGCCCCCGGCAGGCGCGCAGCAGGACGCGGGCGACCTGTCCGACGCCGTGGGCGCCGAGCCTGCGGAAGGGGTCGAGCCCGGGGGTCTCGGGGACGGCGACGGCGGCGTCGAGCCCGCGGACGAAGCGGCGGGCGGCGGCTATGTCGGGGTGGGCGGCCGGTCCCGTACCGGCGACGACCGGGGCGAGGACGGCGCGGAGCTCGGCGACCCGCATCCACCAGAGGAAGGGCGAGCCTATGACGAGGACGGGGGCCGCTCCGCCGTCGGACGTGTGGTGAGGAGCGCTGCTTCCGTGCTTGCGGTGGGCCCGGTGGGTGCGGTCCTCCAGCCAGCTGTCGCAGTCCGGCGTCAGGGCTATCGCGGAGGGCGCGGGGACGTCGAGCCGGTCCGCCAGGTCCCGCACGAGCCGGTACAGATCGGGGGCCCCGGCCTCGGAGAGCTCCACGGTGGGCGTGGCGGCCGGCCGGGCGCGGGCGACGACGAGGGCGACGGCCGTGGCGGCGAGGGCGACGAGGACCGCGAGGACGGTCACCACCCAGCGGGCGGTGTCCCAGCCGGTCCCGGTGAAGTGGCCGGTGACCCCGCCCGCGTACAGGACGACGGCCACCGCGGCGGGGAGCACGGCGAGGCCGAGGGCCCTGCCTCGGACACGGAGGACGGCGAGGGCCCGGGAGCGCGCGGCGCGCGCACCCCACTCCTCGCCGACAACGGCACCGGTACCGGACACGCCGTCCATCACCCCCTCCTGCCCATATCGGGACTGCCCATGTCGGGACTGCCCATGTCGGGATCGCCCATGTCGGGACTGCCTGTGGCGGTGTTGCTCACTCCCCCACTGTGGCACCCGCCCCTGACATCGCAATGCCGGTGGGCCAAGTGCCGGAACGCCTCCGCCGCACCCTAGTTGGGGCGGTGGCGGGCGTCATCCGGATGGCCGAGCCGTCACTCGATGGAATGGCTTTGGGCAAAGGTGATGGCATTCGTGCGGCCGTACGGTTCACCGCACGGCCGCACGAAAGAACGGCGTATCGCCGCGGGGGATCAGGCCTCGGCGGCCTTCCGCGCGATGTCCGTGCGGTGCTGCGAGCCGTCGAGCCGGATACGGCCGACCGCCGCGTAGGCGCGCTCGCGGGCCTGCGCCAGGTCCGTTCCGGTGGCGGTGACCGAGAGGACCCGGCCGCCCGCGCTGACGATCGCGTCGCCGTCCCGCTTCGTCCCCGCGTGGAGGACGTACGCGTGCGGGGCGTCCTGCTCCGCGACCGTGTCCAGGCCCTCGATGGGGTCGCCGGTGCGCGGGGTCTCCGGGTAGTTGTGGGAGGCGATGACCACGGTGACCGCGGCGTCGTCGCTCCAGCTCAGCGGCGCCTGGTCGTCCAGGGTGCCGTTGGCGGAGTGCAGCAGGACGCCCGCGAGCGGGGTCTTCAGCCGGGCCAGGACGACCTGGGTCTCGGGGTCGCCGAAGCGCGCGTTGAACTCGATGACCCGGACACCGCGGCTGGTGATCGCCAGACCCGCGTACAGCAGGCCGGAGAACGGCGTGCCGCGGCGGCGCAGTTCGTCGACCGTGGGCTGGAGGACGCTGTCCATGACCTCGTCGACGAGCTTGGGGTCGGCCCAGGGCAGCGGCGAGTAGGCGCCCATGCCGCCGGTGTTCGGCCCCTCGTCGCCGTCGAGCGCGCGCTTGAAGTCCTGCGCGGGCCGGAGCGGGAGGACGGTGACGCCGTCGGTGATCGCGAAGAGGGAGACCTCGGGGCCGTCGAGGTACTCCTCGATGACTACGCGGTCGCAGCCGAGGGCGTGCGCCCGGGCCTTCTCGACGTCCTCCGTGACGACGACGCCCTTGCCGGCGGCGAGGCCGTCGTCCTTGACGACGTACGGAGCGCCGAAGGCGTCGAGCGCCTCGTCGATCTCCTCGGGGGTGGTGCAGACGTAGCTGCGGGCGGTGGGCACGCCGGCGCCGGCCATGACGTCCTTGGCGAAGGCCTTGGAGCCCTCCAGGAGCGCCGCCTCCTGGGACGGGCCGAAGGCCGGGATGCCGACCGCGCGGACGGCGTCGGCGACACCGGCGACCAGCGGGGCCTCCGGGCCGACGACGACCAGTTCGGCGCCGAGCTCGGTGGCGAGGCGCGCGACGGCCTCGCCGTCCAGCTGGTCGACGGGGTGGAGCTCGGCGACCTCCGCGATTCCGGCGTTGCCGGGCGCGCAGTGCAGAGCGGTGACGTCGGGATCGAGGGAGAGAGAGCGGCACAGGGCGTGTTCGCGGGCGCCGCCGCCGATGACGAGGACCTTCACGCCAGCCAGGGTAGCCCGCCGGCCGGGATGCCCCTTGTGCGGGCCACCGAGCGAGACGGCCCTAGTCGTTCGTGTATTCCTCCACAACGGTGGCTCCGAGCTCGCGCACGATCAGGTCGTGTCCGGAGAGGGCGGAGTCGACGAGGTCGGGATCGTCCTCCTCGGGCACGTCGTCCTCGGGCGCCACGGGCTGCGGCGCGGGCGGCGCGTACGAGGGCTCGGGAGCCTGCGCGGGAGTGGGGGCGAAGCCGGGACCGGGGGCGAAGCCGGAGGCGGAGGCCTGCGGGAAGGCCTGGGTGGGCTGCGCCTGTACGGGGGCGGGCGGCGGGGCCTGCTGGAAGGCGGGTGCGGGGGCGGGGGCCTGGGGCCGCCCGCCGCCGAAGTTGGCCGCGGCGGGCGGCGGATTGGCACCGCCCGACGGGTCGATGATCGCCTCGACCCGCCACTGCACGTTGAACTGCTCGGAGAGGGCCTGCTTCAGGACCTCCTCGCTGCCGCTGCTCGCGAAGTTGTCGCGGGCGCCGGCGTTGAGGAAGCCGAGCTGGAGGGTGGTGCCGTCGAAGCCGGCCACCTGCGCGTTCTGGCTGAGGAGGATCCAGGTGAAGCGGCGCTTGTTCTTGACGGCTTCGAGGATCTGCGGCCACAGGTTCCGCACCTGCGCCGTGTCCCCGCCACCACCGCCGCCGGCGCTTGCCGCGGGAGCCGGCGCCTGCGGCGCGGGCTGCGCGTGTACGGGGGCGGGGGCGGCCGGTGCCGGTACCTGAGCGGCCGGGGCGGCGGGGGCTGCCGCGCCGGGCCAGGCGCCGGGCGCACCGCTGCCGGGGGCCGCGGCCCCGGGCCAGGCACCGGGCCGGGCCGCGGGGGGCTGGTTCTGCGCGGGGGCGGGGGCGGGCTCGGGGGCGGGGGCAGGCGGCGCGTACTGCGCCGGCGCGGGCTGCACGGGCTGCATCGGCTGCGCGGGGGCCGGGGCGGGCGGGAGCGGGGGCGGGGCCATCGGGGTGTGGGCCTCGGGCCCGGGGACGTACCCCATGGCGGGCGTGGGCGGCGCGGGCGTGTAGACGGGCGCCGGACCGGATCCGACGGCCGCGCCCCGCTCCAGCCGGTCGAGGCGCGCCTGGAACGAACGCTCGTCGTCGAAGGCGGCGGGCAGCAGCACACGCGCGCAGATCAGCTCCAGCTGGAGCCGGGGCGAGGTGGCGCCGCGCATCTCGGTCAGGCCGGTGTTGACCAGGTCGGCGGCCCTGCTGAGCTCGGCGGCACCGAAGACGGAGGCCTGGGCCTGCATGCGCTCGATGACGTCGACCGGGGCGTCGATGAGCCCCTTCTCGGCGGCGTCCGGCACGGCGGCCAGGATCACCAGGTCGCGCAGCCGCTCCAGGAGGTCGGCGACGAACCGCCGGGGGTCGTTGCCGCCCTCGATGACCCGGTCGACGACCTCGAACGCGGCGGCGCCGTCGCCGGACGCGAAGGCGTCGACCACCGAGTCGAGCAGGGACCCGTCCGTATAACCGAGGAGGGACGTCGCCATGGCGTACGTCACACCGTCGTCGGCGGCACCGGCGAGCAGCTGGTCCATCACGGACATCGAGTCACGCACGGAGCCGGCGCCGGCGCGCACGACGAGCGGCAGCACGCCGTCCTCGACGGAAGCGCCCTCCTGCCCGCAGACCTGGCCGAGGTACTCCCGCAGGGTGCCGGGCGGCACGAGCCGGAAGGGGTAGTGGTGGGTCCGCGACCGGATGGTGCCGATGACCTTCTCGGGCTCGGTCGTGGCGAAGATGAACTTGAGGTGCTCCGGCGGCTCCTCGACCACCTTCAGGAGGGCGTTGAAGCCCGCCGAGGTGACCATGTGCGCCTCGTCGATGATGTAGATCTTGTACCGGCTGGACGCGGGCCCGAAGAAGGCCTTCTCCCGCAGGTCACGGGCGTCGTCCACACCACCGTGGGACGCGGCGTCGATCTCGATGACGTCGATCGACCCCGGCCCGTTCCGCGCGAGGTCGCGGCAGGATTGGCACTCGCCGCAGGGCGTCGGCGTCGGACCCTGCTCGCAGTTCAGGCACCGGGCCAGGATCCGCGCGCTGGTCGTCTTTCCGCAGCCGCGGGGCCCGCTGAACAGGTACGCGTGATTGACCCGGTTGTTCCGCAGGGCCTGCTGCAACGGGTCGGTGACATGCTCCTGCCCGATGACCTCGGCGAAGGACTCGGGGCGATAGCGGCGGTACAGCGCGAGAGACGACACGTATACGAGGTTATAGGCGTCCACCGACAACCCGGGAAAAACCACCGGGTGGGACCTTGCCGCCACCGCCTCCGACACCCGGCGGAATCCACCGGGCCCGGGAACGCAAGCGCCCCCCACGCACCCGCCAGAGCCAACCTACCCTTGCTGCCTTCCGGCCCTGGGGGAGTTCAGTCAGATAGCGCCGCGTGAGGGGCTCCGCCCAGCGTACCCGATCCCGGCAGCCCCACGTCCCACTCCCCCTCACACACCCTCCACGCCCCTCCAAACCGCCCTCGAAACCTCCCGGGCAGCTCCCTGGGAACCTCCCTGGGAACCCCGCTCGCCCCCCCTGACCTCGCCTCGACCGCTCCACGACCTCCCCCACCCCTCCCTCCGCCTCTCCTCCAGTCACCTCCGATGACCTCCGCCGGGCCTCCGCCGAACCTCGGCCCGACCTCTCTGCGCCCCCTCTTCGGCCCCTCTTCGGCCCCTGATCGAATCGAGTTCGCGAGCACCCTCCTCGGTCATGTAATGTTCCGACCGGAGGATTCGCCTAGTGGCCTAGGGCGCACGCTTGGAAAGCGTGTTGGGGGCAACCCCTCACGAGTTCGAATCTCGTATCCTCCGCCAGCTCAGAGGGCCGGATCGCGTCAGCGATCCGGCCCTCTGGCGTTGCCTCGGAGCAGTTTGTGTCCCATTCGCAGTCGGACGACAGCCGCACACAGCGGCTCGCGGGCGCATACTGGTCGCAATGACAAAGCCAGCAGCACCGAAGCGCTACTTGCCGACCAGTCCCTTCAAGGCCCCGGTCGCCCCTCCGCCCAAGGAGTTCGCCGTGGGCGACCAGGTCACACACGACATGTACGGCCTCGGCCGCGTGATCGGCATCGAGGACGGAGTCGCAGCACTTGTCGACTTCGGCTCGCTGCAGGAGCGGATCCTGAGCCCGTACAACAAGATGAGCAAGCTGTAGTACCGCTGTGTCGACCACGGCACGGCAGCCCCAGAGGGCCGGACCGCACCAGCGGTCCGGCCCTCTGGTACTTCCTGCGCCGCTCCGTCGGTGAAGCTCGCCTCGCGCATGTCGGCCTCGGTACGGTGCATGCCCTCCAGGAGCCCGTGGTACTGCATCCGCGTCCGCTGGGCCTCGACCCTCTCGTCCATCGGCAGGACGCGGATCCGGCACACGACCGGGTCCGCGCTGAGACAGGCCTCGTCGGCGGAGGCCGGCCGTGCGAGCGGGGCCGTGATGATCGATCCGCACGCGGAGAGAAGCGGAGGACCCCTCACCTCCCTCGCTCCGCCCGCACTCCGCCCTCACTCCGCCTGGCCCATATGCCCGAGATGCGGCATTCGTGATCACCGCATTTACTGAGGGCTACCTGTTGCCGAGCGCCGTTGGGCGAGCTTCTGGAGGCTGGACGTGGCCACGTTGACTGTGTGGAAATTCGATGCACCCGAGGGCGCGGGGGCCGTGGAGGACACCCTGCTCCAGCTGCAGAAGCAGGAGCTGATCAAGGTCATCGACGCGGCCACCGTCAGCTGGCCGGAGGAAGCGAGCAAGCCGAAGACCAAGCAGCTGAACAACCTCACCGGCGCCGGCGCACTGTCCGGCACCTTCTGGGGCATGCTCTTCGGCCTCCTCTTCTTCATGCCGCTCCTCGGCGCGGCCGTCGGCGCGGCCGCGGGTGCGCTCGGCGGCAAGATGGCCGACGTCGGCATCGACGACGACTTCATCGACTCGGTCAAGTCGAAGGTCACGCCCGGCAGTTCCGCCCTGTTCCTGCTCTCCGCGGACGCCGTCGTCGACCGCGTGAAGGACGCCTTCCCGAACGGCCACGCCGAGCTGATCCAGTCCAACCTGGACGGCGAGAAGGAAGCGAAGCTCCGCGAAGTCTTCGCGAGCTGAGCCGAGTTCACGCACGCGAGACGGAGGAAGGGTAGGGCTGCTCCATGGGCGACGCCATCGGACAGATGCTGGCCCCGGCCGTCGGCATCGCCATCAGCCCGGTCCCTCTGATCGCGGTCGTCCTGATGCTGGCGACCCCACGCGGGCGCAGCAACGGCATGGCCTTCACGGCGAGTTGGGTCGTCTCACTCGCCGTCGTCGTGACCGCCGTCGTCCTGCTCGGTTCGAGCGCGGGCGCGTCCGGTGACGACGGGCCGGCCGACTGGACGCTGTGGCTCAAGCTCGGGCTCGGCCTCCTGTTCCTCCTCATGGGCGTCAAGCAGTGGAAGGACCGCCCGCGGGAGGGGCAGGAGCCCGAGCCGCCGGGCTGGATGAAGGCGATCGACCGGTTCACGCCCGGCAAGGCGGCCGGGCTCGCGGCCGCCCTCGTGATCGCCAACCCGAAGAACCTGGTCCTGGCGGTCGGCGGTGCCGTCTCCATCGCCGGCAGCGGGGCCTCGACAGGGGGCAAGACCGTCGCCGCCGTCCTGATGGTGCTGATCGGCTCCCTCTGCGCCCTGGCGCCGCTCACCGTCTACCTCCTCGGCGGGGAGCGGTCCGCGCAGACGCTGGGCGGCTGGAAGACCTGGATGTCCCGGCACAACGCGGCGATCATGACGACGCTGCTCGTGGTCCTCGGGGCGAAGTACGTCGGCGACGCGCTGAGCGGGCTGGCGGCGGCGTGACGGAAGGGGGGCCGAGTGCGTACGCCGGGGAGGGTCCGTAAGTCGGGGAGGGTCCGTGCGTCGGGGTGGCCAGGGCGGGTCGGCCGGCTCGGGCGGATCGGCCGGCTCGGGCGGCCCAAGCCCGCCGACGTGGGATCCGGCCTCGTCACCGGACTGTTCTCCATCCCCGAGGGCATGGCCTACGCCGCCATCGCCGGCTTCAACCCCGTCGCCGGTCTCTACGCCGGTGTCGTCCCCGCGATCGTCGGCTCCCTCACCGCCCGTACCGTCCTCATGGTCACCACCCTGACCAGCGCCATCGCCCTCACCTCCCAGAGCGTGCTGTCCGACGCGGGCCTCGACGCGAAGGACCCCGGCAACATCGCGACGCTCACGCTCCTCGCCGGGCTCGTCATGCTCCTCATGGGCGTGCTGCGGCTCGGTGCGGTGATGAGCTTCGTCTCGAACGCCGTCATGACCGGCTTCTCCACCGGCATCGCGCTCCAGATCGTCACCGGCGTACTGAAGGACGCCACCGGCTACAAGCCGCAGGGCCACAACCGTCTCTACCAACTCGGCGACTGGCTCGCGCACATCGGCGACTGGGCGCTCGGCGCCACCCTCGTCGCCGTCGCCACGATCGGCATCTGGGCCGCGACCCGGCTCGTGAAACGCCTCGAACCCGTCGCGCTGCTCGTCGCGATGGTCCTGGCGAGCGTCGCCGTGGCCGTGCTCGGTACGGACGTGGAGCTCGTCCGGGACATCGCCCACATCCCGGCCTCGCTGCCCGGCTTCTCCGCGCCCGACCTGTCCGTCGTGCCCGAGCTGCTCGGCGGCTCGGTCGCCGTCGCCCTCGTCGCCCTCGCCCAGGCCGCGAGCATCGGCCCCTCCGTACCCAACCCGGACGGCTCGCGCTCCTCCGTCAACGGCGACTTCGCCGCCCAGGGCCTCGCCAACCTTGCCGGCGGCCTCTTCCAGTCGCTGCCCGCGGGCGGCTCCCTCTCCCGTACGGGCGTCGCCGTCTCCGCCGGGGCCCGCACGCGCTGGGCGGGCGTCTTCTCCGGCGTGCTGCTCGCCGTCATCGTGCTGACCTGCGCCCCGCTCGCCGAACGCATCCCGATGCCCGTCATCGGCGGACTGATCCTCGTCGTCGGCGGCGAACTCATCTGGGGCAAGCGCCGCGACATCCTGCTGGTGCTCCGCACCTCGCGCCTGTCGTCGGCGGCGATGATTCTGACGTTCCTCGCCACGACCCAACTCCCGCTCCAGCAGGCCATCGTGCTCGGCGCGGTCTTCTCGCTCCTCCTCTACTGCGCCCAGGCCGCCCGCCGCGCCCGCCTCGTCGCCTTCGTACGGGACGAGAAGGGCGACTGGCACACGGCCGAGCCGCCGCGGCGGCTCACCGCGGGCGAGACCACCGTCCTCTACTACGACGGCATCGGCTTCTTCGCCGAACTCCCCCACATCGAGGCCACTCTGCCGCGCGCGGACGACGCTCCGGGAGCCGTACTCGTCCTCGTCATGCGCGGCGTCCCGGACGTCCCGTCCTCGACCGTCGTCAAACTCCTCCGCCGGTACGTGGCGGAGCTCCACCGGCACGGCGGCCGCCTCGTCATCGCGGGCGCGGAACCCGGTCTCGTACGCACCCTGAAGGCCATCGGCCTCGACGAGGATCTCGGCCCCGGCGGCATCATCCCGGCCGAGGGCACGCTCTTCGCCCCCCTGGACCGCGCCCTGGCCGAGGCGGCGCGGGGACGGCAGGACCCCGGCCACGTCCAGGACACCTCGCCGGACACCGTCTAGCCCTCGCGTACGACACGGTGGCGGAGGAGGACGGAGCGGCCGTCGAAGGTCCGGGTCTCCACCGTTTCCAGCTGCGTTCGGCGCTCGGCGGGGTGGAAGGCCGGGGTCCCGCCACCGAGGAGCACGGGGTGGACGACGACCCGGTACTCGTCGACGGCATCGTGCGCGCCGAGGTGGGCGGCCAGCTCGGCGCCGCCAAAGAGCACCAGGGTCTTGCCGGCCTCCGCGAGCGCCGTCAGCTCCCCGGCGACGTTCCCGGAGACGACGGTGGTGTTCCAGCCGAGGTCCTGGCCGGCGAGGGTCCTGGAGACCACCACCTTCGGAGCCTCCCGCCAGACCGGCGCGAAAGCCAGGTCGTGCGGGTCCTGCGAGTACTGCTCGGCGTTCGGCCAGAAGCCGGACATCAGGTCCCAGACCTTGCGGCCGTAGAGGAAGACGGTGTCACCGGCGGTCAGCTCCGCGGTGTACGCGGAGAGCTCGGCGCCCATGGCCGGCCAGTCGAACTCGCCGTTCGGCCCGGCGATGAAGCCGTCGAGGGACTGGTGCACGAAGTGGATGATCCTGGCCATGAGGGGTCCCGCCTTCAGGTGACGCGCACCGCCCCTGCGGCCCGCTCTCACCCATGGGTCGAGGGCGGGACCACCCCGCTCGACATCCGCGAGGAGCGCGTTTCGGCCAACTTGTTTCGGCCTGAGGACCTGGGATCGGCCTGAGCGGTCCGGGGTCGGCCTGGGGTGGTCCCGGATCGGCCTGAGCGGTCCGGGGTCGGCCTGGGTGGGTCCCGGATCGGCCTGAGCTGCCGCCGGGGGCCGCCTCCTCACCTCCCCCTGGCTACGAACGCGATCACCCAGCGACATCCTGGCCCCCGGAGCGGCGAACGGCCCGCCGATAGCCGCCGGGCGCGGAGCCGTGGATGCGCTTGAAGGCAGCGGAGAAGGCGAACTCGGTGCCGTATCCGACCTGTTCGGCGACAGTACGGAGCGGGGCTTCCGTCGTCCGGAGCAGCCGCTCGGCGAGGGTCATGCGCCACCAGGTGAGGTACGCGAGGGGTGGACGCCCGACGAGTGCGGCGAAGCGGCGGGCGAACGGGGCCCGCGAGAGACCCGCCTCCGCGGCGAGGCGCTCCACCGTCCAGGGGGCGCCCGGTGACCGGTGCATCGCGTGCAGGGCGGCGGTGACCGCCGGGTCGCCGAGCGCGGCGGCCCAGCCGGAGGCCCCGGGCCCGGCCTGGGCGGCCTGTTCGGCGAACCAGATGCGCAGGATATAGAGGAGAAGCGTGTCCAGGAGGGCGGGTACAGCCGCGTCCGTCCCCAGCCCGGGCCGCCGAAGCTCGGCGGCGAGCAGCTCCACGGCCGCGGCCAGCTCGGGCGGGCGACCGGGTCGGGCGGCCGGCAGATGGATCAGGTCGGGGAGGCCGTGCAGCAAGGGGTGCGTACGGGAGGGGTCGAGCTGGTACGTGCCGCAGAGCAGGGCGGTGACGGGCCCGCCCTGGCCGGTGGGGTCGACGCGGTCGGACACGTAGGGGGAGGCCGAGGGGGTGGGGGCGCAGTCCTCGACGACGGTGCGGCTGTCGGGGGTCTCGCGGTAGGCGTCCCCCGAGGCGCGGCTGTCGGCGAGGAGATGCCCGGTGCCGTGCGGCAGGAACACGACGTCACCGGCGGCCAGTTCGATGTCCCCGGCGCTGGCGCCGGCGCCAGCGCTGGGCGACCGCAGCACGCAGGTGCCCTCCAGGACGACCTGGAACCCCGCGGATCCCGGCACGGTGGCGAAACGCTGCGCCCAGGGCGCGTGCCAGCGGACGGAGGCGGACCGGGGGCGGCCGGATCGCATCACGGCGATCACGTCGCTCAGGACATCCATGGATGAAGCCTAGCGAGACGAACTCGTATGAAGAAGGCACTCAGACACATGGATCGTCTCGCTCCCTCTTCCTAGATTCGCTGCATGACGACAGCGACGACAACAAGGCCGATGATGAAGGCCACTCGAATCCACCAGTACGGCGACGCGGGCGTGATCCGCTACGAGAACGCGCCGCTCCCCGACCCGGCTGCGGACGAGGTGCTCGTACGGATCGCGGCGACCTCCTTCAACCCGACCGAGACGGCCCTGCGCGGGGGCCTGCTGCACGGCTTCCTGCCGGTGGACCTGCCGTTCACGCTCGGCTGGGACGTGGCGGGGATCGTCACCGAAGTGGGCGCGGGTGTACGGGACTTCACGATCGGCGACCGGGTCGTGGGCCGACTGGACGGCGGGGCGGGAGCCGAGTACGTGGCGGCGCCGGCGAGACTGCTGGCGGCGGCGCCGACATCCGTACCGCTCGCACACGCCGCCGCCCTGCCGGTGGCCGGCCTCACGGCGTGGCAGGCGGTCTTCGAGCACGGGCGGGTGGGGGCAGGACAGCGGGTCCTCGTGAACGGCGCGGGCGGCGGAGTCGGCGGCTTCGTCACCCAACTCGCTTCCCATGCGGGCGCGGACGTCACGGCCACGGCGAGCGCGCGCAGCGCGGCGACGGTGCGGCGGCAGGGGGCACGGCGGGTCATCGACTACACGACGACGCCGCTGCCGGAGGGCCTACGGTCCCCGGTCGACCTGCTGCTGAACCTGGTCCCGGTATCGCCGGAAGAGGCCGCGCCCCTGTCCCGCCTGGTCCGCCCGGGCGGCCACATCGTCTCGATAGCGACTCCGATCCCGGCGGACAAGGACAGGTCGGTGACGTCCCAGCACATGGTGGCCAGGAACGACGTGAAGCAACTGAAGGAACTGATCGCCCTGGTGGACGGGGGTGCGGTGACGTTGGACATCGCCGAAACGCGCCCACTGGAGCAGCTGGCAGACGTCCACAGGTCGAGCGAGGTCGGGGGCGTGCGGGGGAAGGTGCTGCTGGTGCCGTGAGGGATTCGTTCACCGGTTAGAGGGGTGATGCGAGGGAGGGACGTTCCTGCGGTCACCGGTGTGTAGTGATGCCGATACTTTCTGTGATGACCAATCCGGTTCGATCAAACAGGGGTTATCCATGAGGAAGTTGGCGACTGCGGTGGTGGCTGCGGGGCTGTTCTTTGGGGGGATGGGGGTGGCGATGGCTGACTCGGAGCACAAGCTGATCATCACGGACCCAGGTGTTGTGTTCGCCGGCACGTACCAGTGGCAGCCCACAAGCAAAGTGCCCAGCGGACTTCACGTGAAGGGAGAACTGAGGGACGACGACGGTGACGACGGGCACAACGTGTACCTCCGCACAAGGGTTGAGGGCTATGCGTGGGGCCGTCTCACGGGCACGCAGAGGAGGAATGTCAAGGTCGACAAGGTCTTCGTCGACGGCGCGGTTCTGAAGACGAAGGAAGTCCGACTGCAGGTGTGCCGCGACCGCGGCTCCCTGCGACCGGACAACTGCTCCCCTGAGCGGCTGATCTCGCGGCGATAGTCGACGGTTCTGGGAGCCGCCGATGAGCGGCTCCCAATCTGCAGGGAGCACACCACGATGGACGTCATCCTCCGCGCCAAGGGCGTGGATCTTTCTTACGGCACGCATCAGGCGGTCAGCGGTGCCGATTTCACGCTCAAGCGCGGCGAGGTAGCCGCCATCATGGGCAGCAGCGGGTCAGGGAAGTCTTCTCTGCTGTACTGCCTCGCCGGGGTTCTACCTCCTTCCAGCGGCACGGTGACCTTCGACGGGGTCCAGCTCGCTTCTCTCCCCGACGGAGAGCTGAGCGCCCTACGCCGCACACGCCTGGGATTCGTCTTCCAGTACGGGGAACTGTTGCCGGAGCTGACCGTGGAGGAGAACGCTGCGCTTCCCCTCCGGCTTGCCGGGATCAGTAAGACCCATGCTCATGCGATGGCTGGCCAAGTACTGGGGCGGCTAGGAATGGGCGAATTGGTTCGGCGAAGGACCTCGAAACTGTCGGGTGGCCAGAGTCAGCGCGTGGCGGTTGCGCGGGCTTTGGTCCACCGGCCGGACGTGGTGTTCGCGGATGAGCCGACCGGGGCCCTCGACAGCGCCAACGCTGCTGCGGTGTTGGAGGAGTTCCTCCAACTGGCGCGGAGACAGAAGACGGCCGTGGTCATCGTCACGCACGACGCCGACGTCGCCGCGAGGGCGGACACGCAGTACACGATGTCGGACGGTCTGCTGACGCAGCGGGTGGCAGTGTGAACGTGTTTCTCCTCGGGCTCCGCCTCCTCTGGGGAAGTGGGCGCAGGGGGCGGGTTCGCTTCCTCTTGATGGCACTCGGATCCGCGCTCGGGGTGGCCTGCCTTGCCGCAGTGCTGACCATCCCGTCGATCCTCACCGCGCATGACGCTCGTACGGCTGCCCGGGAGCCACGGCCAGGCGGTAGCAACACCCTTTATCGCGAGTTCCGGGACCCGTACGGGTCGCAGCCACTCCATCGGGTCTTCGTCGCTCGTAATGGCCCCGGGGCGATGCCGGTGCCACCCGGCATCGACAAGCTTCCCGAGGCCGGTGAGGCGATCGTTTCGCCGAAGCTCGTCGAGATCCTGGCAGCCAACCCGCAGGCAACCGGTCTTTTCCCTGGTCGCGTAACCGGCACCATCGCGCCGGCGGGATTGGGCGACTCGGACGACCTGTACGCCTACATCGGCACCACTCCGGACGAGCTGAGCGGAGCAGAGCAGCTCGGTAGCTTCGGCACCGGCCGGTCGTGGCGGCAGATCGTCGACCCCTCAACCCTCGACATCCTGCGCTTCACCCTCGGGTGCATCGTGCTCCTCCCCCTCGTCATTTTCCTCTCGGTCTGCGCACGGCTCTCTGGGGAGTCCCGTGCGCGACGCCTCGCCGCCCTTCGGCTCGTCGGGCTCAGCGTGAAGGACACACTGCGGGTCAATGCCGGGGAGAGCATGGTCGCCGCGTTCGTCGGAGCCGTGCTCGGGGTCGCCGGGTATCTCGGCGTCAACGAGGTCATGGCGCGGGTCGGGTTGCCGGGGCTGCACTGGTATCCGGCGGACGGACGGCCCCGGGCGTCAACGATTGCCGTGTGTCTCCTCGGGTGTCCGGCGCTCGCATGGGTCGTGGGCCAGTTCAGTGCGCGGCGGGCCGCCCTGTCGCCGATCAGCGTCCGTCGGACCGGGGAACGCAAACCACCGAGGATCTACGGGACACTGCTGCTGATCCCAGGGGTGGGTGTCATCGGCGGGTATTGCGTTCTCAGTGTCATGGGGCGCGACCCCTCCGGGGGTTCTGCCAGTTCCGTGCTCGTTCCTGCCGCCGTGTTGTTGACCGGTGCCGGTCTCGTCTTCGGTTTGGCTCCGATTACTGCGTGGCTCGCGCGGCGGCTAGCCGGGGTGGCGAAGTCGCTGCCAGTGGCGTTGGCGATGCGGCGTACGGAGGTCGATCCGGGGTCATCGTTGCGGGTTGCCACCGGTCTCGTGCTGCTGGTTTTCGGAGCCTCGCTCACTCAGGGAGTGCTCGTCGAACTGGACCAGGTCAGTCGGCGGACTGCGCCCGTTCAGGAGTACAAGATCAGCCTCAGTGATCTGAGCCCCAAGCAAAGGCAGCAGCTCACACTGGTCCCTGGAGTGCGGATGCAGGTGCCTGCGTACAGCTCATGGGATCCGCTAGACGGCACCTTGCGGCCGCACGTCGACCTACTGGTCGCCACCTGTGCCCAACTCACCGCAACAACTCGGTGGGCAAGAGGCTGTGTGGACGGAAGGATCATGCAGCTGCACGACGCCAACTCGGCGTACGCGGAGGACCCTCAGCCTGGTGACCGATTCCCCTTCGAGACACGCGACGGGCGAAAGGTCATTCTCACCGTTCCTCCTGAGCGGATCAGCATGAGGGCATACCAGCCGTCCGTCTTCCGCACGAGTGCCTTGCTCGTACCGCCCTCCCTCCTGCCCCCCAACCTCGCCGACGCCGACGGCACTCTCACCCTCGTCAGCGCCGCCGACCCCGCCACCATCCGTTCCGTTCTCGACGGGATCGGGGCCATCGCGCCCACCGCGTCCGTCGATCCCGTCGGGATCGTGATCGATTCGCTCGCGCAGCTCGCTGTGATTCGGAGTCTGCTGGCCGTCGGGATGGTGCTCGGGCTGGTGATCGGGGTCGCCGCGTTCGTCGTGTCCGTTGCCGATCGGGCCATGGAGCGGCGCGCGCAGGTGACCGCGCTCGCGTTGTTGGGGGCTCGGGCCGGGACCTTGCGGGTGGTGCAGGTTTTGCAGGTCGGGTTGCCGCTGGTCGTGGGGTTGGGGGCGGCGATCGTCACCGGGTGGCTCGCCGAGTCCAGCTATCTGATCACCGGGGGTGGGGCCGTGCATTGGGACTGGGAGGGGCTGCCGCTGCTCTTCGCCTGTGCCCTGGGCGTCCTGTGCGCCGCCGCCCTCGCCTCCGTACCCATGGTCCGGCGGCACATCGATCCCGAACACATTCGGCGGGATTGATCTTGCGTTCGGCGATGAGTTCCGGGTGCAGTGGGGGTCCTACCTTCAGTTGCTCACTTCACCCAGGAGATCACCGTGGCCGAGAACACCCCCAAGGGTCCCGCCAGCTACTTCCCCTCCATCGAGAAGAAGTACGGGCGGCCCGTCGCCGAGTGGCAGGAGATCATCCGGTCCTCGCCGCTCACCAAGCACATGGAGCTCGTCTCCTGGCTCAAGGCCGAGCACGGGCTCGGGCACGGGCACGCCAATGCCCTCGTCGCCCATACCCTCGCCGAGGGCAAGTAGGGCGAGTACGGGACGCAGCCTCAGGCCACCAGTTCGTGGGCCGTGCGGCGGTGGACGCGCGGCGCCAGGATCAGGGTCGCCGCCGAGGCCGCCGAGCCCACTACCAGGGCCGTCCACCACAGGACGCCCGGGCCCAGGGTCGTGTAGGCGGCGACGCCCACCGTGAGGGCCGCGAAGCGGGCCACGCCCCAGGTCCAGCTGAAGGCGCCCTGGTAGCGGCCCCGGGCGTGCGCCGGGGCGAGGTTGGCGACGACTCCGGCGGCGATGCCGGCGACCACGACCTCGCCGAGGGACCAGACCACGACCGACACCGTGTAGCCGACGATCCCGTCGGCCAGGCCGGTGAGCGCGACGCCCACGGCGATCAGCGCACTGCCCGCGCTCTGCACCACGAGCTGCGGCAGCTTGGCCAGCCGGGCGGTCACGAAGGGCTGGAGGGCGACCACCAGGACCGCGTTGACCGCCGCCATCGCCCCGTACACCGCCGGGGAGAGGCCACTGTCGCGGACCGCGAGCGGCAGCGCGACCTCGGTCAGCGAGTACACGAAAAGCTGGATGCCGAAGAGGGGGAGGAGGAGCAGGGTCAGGCGGTCTCGGAGGATTACTCCGTAGCCGATGCCGGCCTTCTTCCCGTCCTTCTTCCCGGACTTCTTCCCGTCCTTCTGCTCGTTCGTCTGCTCGTCCGTCTGTCCGTCATTGGGCTTCGGGGTCTTCGCTCGTGCCGGTTCCTTCAGGCGCGTCGCCACGACCACCGCGTACAGCAGCATCGAACCCGCGTCCACCGCGAACAGCAGCCAGTAGCCGTGGGCCGCGAGGTAGCCGCCCAGGACGCCCGCGACCGCCGTGCCGATGTTCACGCCCCAGCCGAAGAGGGCGTACGCGCGCTGGCGGCGTTCGCTGTCGACCGCGTCGGCCAGCAGCGCGTACGCCGCCGGGGACACCGTGCTGCCCGCCGTGCTGATCAGCAGCGACGCCGCCGCCATCGTCCACACCCCGGGCGCCAGGAACAGCGCGCCCTGCGCCGCCGCCGCGCCGATCAGGCCGATCAGCATCGTCGGCCTGCGGCCGATGCGGTCGGCGAGGATGCCGCCGACCGCGGGGCCGATGAGGTTGCCCGCGCCGAGGGCGCCGAGGACGTACGAGGTGTCGGTGCCGGTCACTCCGCGCGCGGCGAGGAAGAAGACCAGGAACGGCGTGACGAGGTAGCCGAGGCGGTTGACGATCGTTCCGGCGAAGATCGTCCAGACGACGGGCGGGAGACCGCGGAAGGAAGTGGGCATGGGGAGATGGTGTGGGTTCCCTCTGCTTCTCCTCCAATGATTAAGCTCAGCCTGAATCCAATCAGTGCTTCGTGACGATCAGGGCGGTAACTCCATGGAATCCGGGCTCCGTTTCTCCGCCGCCGACCTCGCCCAGACCCGCTTCGCCGTCTCCCCCATGTGGGAGGTCGTCACCAGCTTCCGGCTGCTCGTCCGGAACTCCGACACCTCCCCCCACCGCCGCTGGGCCGCCCAGGTCCGCCCCCGCCTCCTCCGGGCCGGGCTCGACCGCGGCTGGCTCGCCACCCTCGTCCCCGCCCACGGCTACCTCGCCGACTTCCTCAACCCCACCCCCACCGGCCCCTTCCCCACCCTCGACGCCGAGCTCGACGCCATCCGCCGCACCCCTCCCGAGCAGGTACGCGACGACCTCCGGCGGCTCGGGGTGGAAGGCGGCGACGAGCCCCGGCGCCGGCTGCTGCACGAGGCTCCCGAGGCCGCCCTCCGCAAGGTCGCCGGCGAGGTCGACACGTACTGGGAGATCTGCCTCGCCCCCTACTGGGCCCGCATCCAGAAGCTTCTGGAGGCCGACGTCTTCCACCGGGCCCGCCAGGTCGCCGAGCACGGTTCCGCCCGGGTCCTGAGCGAGCTCCACGAGACCGTACGGTGGGACGACGGCACCCTGCGGCTCGTACGCCGCCACTGCGCGCTCACCCGCGACGAGGCCGGCTCCGGGCTGCTGCTCATCCCCTCCGCCTTCGCCTGGCCCCAGGTCCTCACCCGGTCCGTCCACCCCGATCCGCCCCAACTCGCGTACCCCGCCCGGGGAATCGGCACCCTGTGGGAACCCCGTACCACCGCCGCCACGGACGCCGTCGCCGCCGTCCTCGGCCGCTCCCGCACCCTCCTGCTCACCGAGCTCGACACCCCGGCCTCCACCACCCAACTCGCCACGCACTGCGGCCTGTCCGCCGCCGGCGTCTCCCAGCACCTCATCGCCCTGCGGAACGCCGGCCTCGTCACCGCCCACCGCAGCGGGCGCTCCGTCCTCTACGCCCGCACCGCCGTCGCCGACCAGCTCCTCAATCCGTGAATCCGTAGGCGGGTCGGGGAGGATGGGGGGATGACTGATTCTTCGGGGTTCCCCTGGTCCGAGCGGGTCGTCGTGCGCGACAACGTACGGCTGTCCTGTCGCGACTGGGGCGGCTCCGGGCCCGACGTACTCCTCCTCCACGGGCTCGCCGGGCACGCCGGGGAGTGGGACGCGACCGCCCGTACCCTCCGGGACGCCGGATACCGGGTCCTCGCCCTCGACCAGCGCGGGCACGGCAGCAGCGAACGGCGGCCCGCGGACGTCTCGCGCGCCGCGTACGTCGCCGACGTGGTGGCGGTCGTGAGCGAACTCGGGCTCCACCGGCCCGTGTTGATCGGGCAGTCCCTCGGCGGGCACACCGCGCTGCTCACCGCCGCCGCCGATCCCGAGCTGCCGAGCGCCCTCGTCCTCGTCGAGGCCGGGCCGGGCGGGTCGAACCCGGGTGTGCAGGACGCCATCGGGGAGTGGTTCACCGCCTGGCCCGTGCCGTTTCCGTCGAGGGAGGCGGCCGTCGCGTACCTCGGCGGCGGGAAGCAGTCCGTCGGGGAGGGGTGGGCGAACGGCCTCGAAGAGCGCGGCGACGGGCTGTGGCCGCGCTTCGACGCCGACGTCATGGTCCGGTCCCTCGACGAGAACGCCACCCGCGTCTTCTGGGACGAGTGGGCGGCGATCACCTGCCCCACCCTCGCCGTCCTCGGGCAGGGCGAGCAGGGCGGGATCATCGGCGACGAGGAGTACGCGGAGATGGCCCGGCTCCTGCCCGGACTGCACGGGGTCAGCGTGCCCGGCACGGGACACGACGTGCATCTGGAGCGGCCCGAGGTGCTGCACGCGCTGATGACGGGATTTCTGGGCCGAGGCCCGGCCTGGGGGCTGGGCTGAGGCCCGGCCTGGGGGCTGGGCTGAGACCCGGCCTGGGGGCTGGGCTGAGGCCGGCCCGCGACGCGGCGCCCGTGCCCGGTCCGGGCCCGGCACCTCACACGGGTCGGTAATGCTCGCCGAAGAGTCGTGCGACGAGTTCGCCTCGGCTGGAGACCTCTGCCTTGCCGAAGACGGCCTTGAGATGGTCGCGCACGGTATGCGGGGAGATGAACAGCGTCGCGGCGATCTCGGCGGTGGGCAGTCCGCGCGTGATGAGCTGGGTGATCTCCAGCTCGCGCGGCGTCAGGCCGTACGCCTCCGCTATGAGGACCGCCCGGTCGGTGGCGGCCGCCGGCTCGATGACGAGTGCCACGGGACCGGGTCGCCCGGCGGGGCCGCTGAGACAGGAGGCGTGGCAGGTCAGCCAGCGGCCGTCAACGGTCCGGATGCGCGTCCTCGCGCCGCCTGCCCGGTCGCGGCCCCGGGCGATCGCCCGTGCCTGTAGTGCGGTGGCGACCACCCAGATCGGCAGCCTCAGGCCCAACTGCGAGGGGATGGAAGGGCCTTCAGGGAGCTGTGAGAGGTACTGCCGTGCCTCTTCGTTGATCGACGTCGGCTCGCCGGAGGGATCGAAGAGCACCAGTCCGGGCGCGGGTGCGTCGGTTCCGCCGCCGGACGCGGACGGGCGGGCGAACCGGCGCACCCGCGAGGCCAGCGGAGCGGACAGGCCGGCGAGCAGTGTGGTCTCGGCCGGGCCGAACGGGGCGCCACCGCCCATGCGGAACAGGCTCACCACGGCCCAGGGCCGGTCGCCGACCCGCAGCACGGCCCGTAGCTCGTCGTCCACGCCCTGGCTCCCGAGGAGCCGGCGGAAGCGCGCGCTGCGCGCGGGCAGGTCGCCGGTGGCCGCGCGCAGACCGGCCACCGGGACGGTGGCGCGGGCGAGGTCCCTGAACGGGAGGACGTTCTCCTCCAGGAGTTCGCTTTCCCAGTACTCGGCGCAGCGCTCGCCGGAGCCGAGGTTCTCCACCAGCATCGGCGCGGTGACGAGACCGGTTTCCGGGTCGGTGGCCGCCCAGACGGCCGAGTCGAACGGAACGAGCCGTCGCAGCCTGGCGGACGCCCGGCTGAAGAGTTCGCGTGTGTCGGTGGCCCGATCCGCATCCGACAGCACCTTGGCGTGACCTGACAGCACCTCGGCGTGGCGGCGCGCATCGGACATGGAGATCCCTCCGGTGGTCTGGACGCAGGTCAGCCTTCCCGCCCTCCCGTCCTGCACCAACCCCCCGTTTGAGGGGGTTATTTCCCGACGGTCACCCCTCACGGGGGATGGGCCTCGGCACTGGGGGCGGCGAGTCTCGACGAGGCCGCGGTTCTTTCGGCGGCAGCCCGGAACGTGAAGGGAAGAAGGAAGAACATGGACATCGCCATCGTCGGAGCGGGCGCTGCCGCGGTCGGTCTGCTGGACAGCCTGGCGGCCACCGCCGACGGGCCTGGGGCCGTCACGGTGTTCGAGCCGTCCCCGCATCTCTGGCGTGGCCGCCCGTACGGCCCTGACCTGGACACGGTGCTGGTCAACGCACCACCGGCCATCATGTCGATCCGCCACCTGGACTTCGGGCACTACGCGGCCTGGCTGGGTACGCGTGCCCCGGCTCACCTCGACGAACGGCTGGGGCGGCCGCTGGTTCCGCGCGCGCTCTACGGCGAGTACCTGGCACACACCGCGGAGACGGCGTTGGACACCCTGCGCGAAGCCGGCCGGCGGGTGCGGGTCGTCACCTCGCGCGTCATCGGGGTAGCCCGGTCCGGGGCCGACTGGTCGCTCCGTACGGAGGACGGACGTGGGCACGAGGCCGACCACGTGGCCTTGTGCGTGGGCGGGGGGATGCCGCAAGACCACTACGGCCTCGGCGGCGCCTCCGGTTTCGTGGACGATCCGTACCCGCTGGCCCGCACACTCGACCGGGTCGCACCCGGCAGCGACGTCGCGGTCGTCGGGAGCGGTCTGACCGCGGTCGACGTCGTCGTGTCGCTCGCCGCGCGCGGGCACACCGGGCCGATCACGCTGCTGTCCCGCGGCGGCGTGCTGCCCCACGTCTGGCAGCGCCCGGTCGAGCACCGGCCGCGGCATGTGACCGCCGAGCGGGTGGCGGCGCTGCACCGGCGGCAAAATACCGTCCGCCTCGATGACCTCATCGGGCTGCTGCGCGCCGAACTGGCCGATGCCGGAGAGGACTTCGACGCCTTCGCCGCCGACCTGCTGGCGACCACGACCGAGGATCCGGTCCGGCGCCTGCGGGCGCAACTGGACGCCGTCGACGACTCCAGGATCGGCCGCCGGGTCCTCCAGGAGACAGCGCACAGCGTCGGCCCGTACGCGTGGCGGCTGCTGCCCGAGCCCGACCGTGAGCGGCTGCGGCGCCACTTCCGCACGGCGACGAGCGTGGCCTCACCGATGGTCCCGGTGAACGCCGCCACCATGATGCGGCTGCTGGACTCCGGGCAACTCTCCGTCGCCGCGGGCATCCGCAAGATCGAGGCGGCGGACGGGGTGTTCCGGGTGCGCCGCGACGACGGCGAAAGCACCTTCGACACCGTCGTCAACGCCGTGAACCCGCCGCCGCGGGCGATCCCTCGGGGGGCCGGGCAGTTGGTCACGGCCCTGCTGGCCGACGGCTCCGCCGAGCTGCACCCGGCCGGTGGGCTGGTGCCGGCCGACCCACGCCTGCACGTGGTGGGAGACCTCGCCGGGGGCGGTCCGTTCATCACGTCCAGCATCGCGGGCATAGCGGCCCAAGCGGCACGGGCCGCGCAGACGATCGTCGCGGCGGGCGCCAAGGGAGCCACGCCTTGACCGGGTGGAGACCCGGCCTGGGGCCCGCCCGCGCCCGCTCTTGCCTTCGAGTGCACTCCAATTCCTAGAGTGCGGCGCATGCGCTATCGAACACTCGGCGGGACCGGGATCGACGTCAGCACCTACTGCCTCGGCACCATGATGTTCGGTGCCGTCGGCAATCCGGACCACGAGGACTCCGTACGGATCATCCATGCCGCCCTCGACCAGGGCATCAACTTCGTGGACACCGCCGACATGTACTCGGCCGGCGAGTCCGAGGAGATCGTCGGCAAGGCGCTGCGCGACTCCCGGCGCCGCGAGGCGACCGTCCTCGCCACGAAGGTGTACTTCCCGATGGGCGGCGAAGGCCCCAACAAGGGTGGTTCGTCCCGTCGTTGGATCACGCTCGCCGTCGAGAACAGCCTGCGGCGGCTCCAGACCGACTGGATCGACCTCTACCAGGTCCACCGGCCCGACCCCCGTACCGACATCGAGGAGACCCTCGACGTCCTCGGCGACCTCGTCACGCAGGGGAAGATCCGGGCGTTCGGCTGCTCCACCTTCCCCGCCGAGGAGATCGTCGAGGCACACGCCGTCGCCGAGCGGCGCGGGCTGCGCCGCTTCCGCTCCGAGCAGCCGCCCTACTCGCTGCTCGCGCGGGGCGTGGAGGCGTCCGTCCTGCCCGTCGCCCAGCGGTACGGGATGGGGGTGCTGACCTGGAGCCCGCTCGCGTCCGGCTTCCTCACCGGCCGGTACCGCAAGGGCGCGCCGATCGACCTGACCAGCGGGCGGGCCGCGCTCACCCCGCACCGCTTCGACCCGTCGCTGCCCGTCAACGCCGCCAAGCTCGACGCCGTCGAGGAGCTCGTCGCGCTCGCGGACGAGATCGGGTGCAGCCTGCCCGAGCTGGCGCTCGCCTTCGTGACCGCGCACCCGGCCGTGACCTCCGTGATCATCGGGCCGCGCACGAGGGAGCAGCTGGAGGGGCTGCTGAAGGGTGCGCCGGTGGTGCTCACGGACGAGGTCCTGGACCGGATCGACGCGATCGTGCCGCCGGGGACGAACCTCTACCCGCCGGACGGCGTCTGGCGCCCGCGCGCCCTCACCGAACCGGCGCTGCGGCGACGGCCGTTGGAGGAGCGCGCGGCGGGCTGAGCGGGTGGCGGGGGCGGGGGGGGGCAGCGGGCAGCGGGCGCCGGGCGTTTCCTAAGCCGGCGCGAACTGCTCCCCGCCCACCACCCTGAGCAGCGCCAGCCGCTCCCCCGCGTCCGTGCCCGGCGGCGGCGTGTGGATCACGAGCCGCTGCTCGCCCTCCGGGGTCAGCAGCACCTGGCAGTCCAGGTCCACGGGGCCGATCACCGGGTGCACGACCCGCATCCGGCTGTGCCGCCGGACCCCCACCTCGTGCCGCGCCCACAGCTCCGCGAACTCCTCGCTCGCCCCGCGCAGCCGCTCCACCAGGCGGACGCACGCCGGGTCGCCGGAGCGGCGGCCGACGGCCGCGCGCAGGTCGGCGACGTGGAGGCGGCTGTAGTACGCGTGCTCCTCGGCCGGGTACGCCGTACGGGCCTCGGGGTCGGCGAACCAGCGCCACACCACGTTCCGCCCGTGCTCGGACACCGTGCACACGCCGCCGAGCAGCGCGCGGGCCATCGCGTTCTGGGCGAGGACGTCCCCGAGGTCGCTCAGGACCTGCGCCGGGGTCGTGTCCAGCTGGTCCAGGAGGTGCAGGAGGCCGGGTGAGACGTGGTCGCCGACCGTGGGCCCGGCGGGCGGGCGGTGGCTGGCGAGGAGGTGGAGGTGGTCCCGCCCGTTCCCGGCGGTCGGCAGAGTCCTCGGTGTCAGCCACTCACCCCCTCCATCGGGAGCAGCGATCATGGCCACCGTCACCGTCGGCACCGCCCGCGAGGGCGTCGAGGCGCTGATCCCGAACATGCCGCCCACCCCCGGCACCCTGCGGCACGTGGCGCTCGATCTGGAGGTCGACATCCGGGAGCTGCTGCCCCGGATCACGGCGGAGACGCTGGTCGTGGGCTGCGCGCAGGACGCGACCGTGCCGGTGGAGCACAGCCGGGCGCTGCACGCGGCGATCGGCGGCAGCTCGTACGCGGAGATCGACGCCGGGCATGTCGTCCTCTTCGAGAAGGAGGAGGAGTTCGTGAGCACGGTGACGGGTTTCCTCGGTTCCTTCGCCGGTTCGGTCCGCGTCTGAAGCCATGCTGGGAGGCATGGGTGAGACACGTACGCGTACGAGAACGATCGACGACGCCGAGCGCAGCGCACGGCTCGCGGTCCGGCACCGGCTGGCCGGGGCCGCGCGGGCGGCGACGGCGGAGGAGGTCGGGGACTCCTTGGTCGCGCTGCACGGGACGGACCCGGCGAGCGTGTTCCTCTCGGTGGGGGCGCGGCTGGCGGGCGACGGAGGGCCGGTCGCGTCGGCCGAGCGGGCGCTGTACGAGGAGCGGTCCCTGATCCGGATGCACGGCATGCGGCACACGATCTTCGTCTTCCCGTCCGCCCTCGCGCCCGCCGTGCGGTCCTCGACGACCCGACCGGCCGCCGTACGCGAACGGGCGCTGCTCGTCCGACACTTGGCGGAGGGGAGCTCCTTCGACGAGGCCTGGCTGGCGGAGACGGAGCGTCTGGTCCTGGCCGAGCTGGCCGTACGCGGGGAGGCGACCGGCACCGAACTGGGCGCGGCCGTACCGAGGTTGCGGGAAACGTACGTGTACGGGCCGGGCACCCGTCAGGAGGGCGTCCAGTCCGTCGCGAGCCGGGTGCTGCGGGTCCTCGGCATGGAGGGCCGGATCGTCCGGGGGCGGCCGCAGGGGACGTGGACGTCGAGCCGTTTCCGCTGGGCGCTCGCGGAGGAGCACGCGCCGGTGCCGGCGGCGGAGGCGCGGGCCGAGCTGATCGGGCGCTGGCTGGCGGCCTGCGGGCCGGCGACCGAGACGGATCTGAAGTGGTGGACGGGGTGGAAGGTCACGGACGTACGCGCGGCGCTCGCCGCGGTCGGGGCGGTGGCGGTGACGCTGGCGGGGTCGGGGGCCGGGTCGGGGGCGGCGTCCGGGTCGGGGGCTGAGGACGGGGCCGGAGGGACGGGTTTCGTCCTGCCGGACGACCTCGACCCCGTACCGGCGCTGGAGCCGTGGGCGGCGCTGCTGCCCGCGCTCGACCCGACCGCGATGGGCTGGCAGGCCCGGGACTGGTACCAGGACCCCGGGCACCGGGCCGCGCTGTACGACCGCAGCGGGAACATCGCGCCGACGGTGTGGTGGGACGGCCGGATCGTCGGCGTCTGGGCGCAGCGGCCGGACGGGGAGATCGTCCACCGGCTCCTGGCCGACGTGGGCGGAGAAGCGGTGCGGGCGATCGGGGTGGAGGCGACGCGACTGGCGGCCTGGGTGGGGGACGTACGGGTGACGCCCCGGTTCCGCACCCCGCTGGAACGGGAGCTCGCCGCGCCCTGATCACCGGCGCCTACTCGTTCTCGCCGAGCCCGGGGACCCCCAGGTCGGCGAGGCCGTTGAGGACGAGGTCGACGCCGACCGCGGCGAGCAGCAGGCCCAGGAGCCGGCCGAGGAGCTCGATGGTGGTGCCCTGGGCGCGGCGCAGGACGCCGGCGAGGAGCAGGACGCAGGCCAGGTCGAGGGCGATGACCGCCGCGTACGCGAGGACGACGGTCGAGCGCCAGCCGAAGGAGTCGCCGGAGGCGCCCCCGATGAGGATCGCCGTCATGGCGAGCGGGCTCACGACGTACGGGGTGAGCAACTCGCGCACTCCGCTGACCAGGTCGGGGGCGTCCTTGTGGGCGCTGACGGGGCCGATGTGGAGGCCGAGGACGAGCCCGAGGGCGTAGAGGAAGAAGATGATGCCGCCCGCGAGCATGAGCGCGGGCGTGCTGATGTGGAAGAGGTTCAGCAGCCACGGGGCCGTGATGCCGGTGCCGAGACCGACCAGGACGGCCAGACCCGAGGAGACGAGGGCGATGGAGCGCAGCTGGCGGGCGGGGTGGATCTGGGAGAGGGCCGCGAAGGAGAGGAGCACCTTGGGCGGGCCGACGACGGAGAAGAAGGCGATGAAGGCGGTGGAGAAGCTGAGTGCGTGCACCCTGGAATCATGGGACGGTCGGGTGATTTCTCCCGTCTTTCCGGCCTTTGCCCGCGCGGTGTCGAGAATCGCCCGTCGGCTCCGATTCTCCTGCGAGAGGCAGAACCGGCCACGGATGTGAGGAGGACGTCATGAAGTACCTGGTGATGGTGCAGGGCTCGCAGATCGACTACGAGGCGATGGTGGGGCGCGGCTCCGCCGGGAGCCCCGCCTGGAGCAAGGCGGACCTCAAGACGATGTTCGAGCACATGAACGCGATCAACACCGAGCTGACCGCCAAGGGCGAGATGCTCGACGGCCAGGGCCTCGCCGCCCCGTCCACGACCCGCTTCGTGACGGTGGACGGCGAGGGCAAGCCGGTCGTCACGGACGGCCCGTACGCGGAGACCAAGGAGGTCCTCGCGGGCTACTGGCTCCTCGACTGCGCCTCCCTGGACCGCGTTACGGAGATCGCCGCCCAGGTCGCCCGCTGCCCGGCCCCGGCCGGCTCCCCGGAGTACGCGGTGGTGATCCGCCCGGTCGACGAGACCGGTCCGACGCAGGACTGAGCACGCGGATCCCGGCCCGTCTCCGTCTCCGTCTCCGTCTCCGTCTCCGTCTCCGTCTCCTCAGTGCACCCCGTGGGGGCCGCCCGTGTGGCGGGGGGTGCCGTGGGGGATGAGGAAGGGGGCCGTCAGGGCCGCTGTGGCCGCCGTGGCCGTGCAGAGGGTGAAGGCCACCGTGAAGCCCGTCGGCGTCGGGTCCGTGGTGGCCGTGAGGGCCAGGGTGGAGACGGCGGCGACGCCGATGGAGCCGCCGACCTCGTGGAAGGTGTTGACGATGCCGGAGGCGAGGCCGGCCTCGTGCGGGGCGATCAGGCCGAGGGAGGTCGTGGTCGCCGCGACGAAGACCGCGCCGAGGCCGAAGGAAGCCGTGGCGAGGGCGGGCAGGAGGGTCGCCCAGGGGTTGGCGCCGGGGGGCAGGAAGGTCAGCGGCAGGCAGCCCAGGGCCGCCAGGGCCAGGCCGCCCGTGGCGCAGGCGCGCGGGCCCGCCGTCGTCACGAGGCGCGAGCCCAGGTGGGCGCCGATCGCGGTCGTGAGGGCGATCGGGAGGAAGAGCAGTCCGGTGCGGAAGGCCCCGAGGCCGTACACGTGCTGGAGCTGCATCGAGCCCAGGAAGAAGAAGGAGATCAGGAGCGCGGTCGCGACCAGCATGAGCAGGGAGCCCGCGACGACCGGGCGCCGCGTCAGCATCCTGAGGTCCATCAGCGGGGCGCTGCTCGCGCGCTCGACCGCGGCGAAGATCCCGTAGAGCACGAGCGCGCCGAGCAGCGGCAGCAGGGTCGCGGCGGAGGCCCAGCCGGAGTCGCCCGCCTGGACGAGGCCGTAGACGAGCGCGCCGGTGGCGGTGGTCACGAGGAGCGCGCCGGGGGCGTCCAGGCGGGCGTTCGTGCGCCCGGGCCTGTTGTCCGGGAGGACCTTCGGGAGGGCGACCAGCAGGGCCAGGCCCACCGGGACGTTGACGTAGAAGATCCAGGGCCAGCCCGGGCCCTCGGTGAGGGCTCCGCCGAGCAGGACGCCCACGGCCGAGCCGGTGCCGCCGATCGCCGCCCAGGCTCCGAGGGCCTTGGCCCGCTCGGCGCCGTGGAACGCGGTCGTGACGAGGGCGAGCGCGGCCGGGGAGAGGAGCGCGGCGCCGACGCCCTGGGCGATGCGGCCACCGAGGAGGACGGGGGCGTTCGCGGCGAGGCCGCAGACCAGGGAGGCGGTCGTGAAGAGCGCGAGGCCGGTCAGGAGGACGCGGCGGGCGCCCAGGGCGTCGGCGAGCCGGCCGCCGAGGAGCATGAGTCCGCCGAAACAGAGGGTGTACGCCGTGACGACCCAGGTCAGGGCGGTGCGCCCCAGGTCGAGGTCGGCGGAGAGGGCGGGCAGGGCGACGTTCACGACGGTGACGTCGAGGATCAGCATGAACTGGGCCGCGCAGATCAGCGCGAGGGCCGTCCAGCGGCGTGGGTGGGGTCGCGGGTGGGCATGGGTGTGGGCCGACACGTCGAGCTGAGGCTTCATAACTGAACTGTACGGCACAGTACAGTTGAACTCAACGGTACAGTTCGGGTTGTAGGGTGACGGGTATGAACGCGCAGCCCTCGGACGTTCCCGCCGCCGTCGCCGCCCCCAAGCCCGCACCCAGCGGGGCCCGCGCCGCCCGCAAGCGCCAGGCCGTCGTACGGGCCGCCCGCGATCTCTTCCTCCGCGAGGGCTTCGGCGTCGGCATGGACGCCATCGCCGCCGAGGCGGGCGTCTCCAAGGTCACCGTCTACAACCACTTCGGCAGCAAGGAAGCGCTCTTCACCGCCGTCGTCGCCGGCGCCCTCGACGAGCCCCTGGCCGCCGGAGGAGAGGAGGCGGAAGGGCCGGACCTCGCCCTGCTCGTCGCCGCCGAGGGGCCCGACGCGCTCAAGGCCGCCCTCACCGAGGCCGGCCACGCCTGGGCCCGGGCCGTACGCGCCGACGACGAGGGCCGCGCGCTGCGCACCCTCGTCGCCACCGAACTCCACCGCTTCCCCGAGCTGGGCCGCGCCTGGCGCGCCCACGGCCCGGCCGGTCACCACCCCGCCGTCGCCGACGCGCTGCGCACCCTCGCCGACCGGAGCCTCCTGGACATCCCCGACCTGGAGGTCGCGGTCCTCCAGCTCTACTCGCTGCTCGTCTTCCCGCAGATGGTCTTCGAGCAGTACGGGACGGAGCTCGCCGAGGAGCTGAGCGAGCGGCTCGTCACGGACGGGGTCGAGATGTTCCTCCGCCGTTACGCGGCCTGAGACGGCCCGTAGACACGTCGCTACGCCTCCTGGCGCAGGCGTGCGAGCGTCGCGTCGAGGGTCGGCCCGCCGTTCTTCGTCGCGCGGTTGTACGGGAGCTTCCCGAGCATCAGCGCCATGCCGCAGGTGTCGGTGAGCGCCGAGAAGACGAGCCCGCCCGCGACGCCCGCCGAGAGCAGCTGGAACGCGGGGTGGACGAGGAGACCCAGCGCGAGGCCGAGCAGGACGAGCGAGCCGGCCACGAGCCTGACCTGCCGGTCCATCGCCCAGACCGGCTTCGCCGCGGCGCCCGCCGGGCGGTCGAGGCCGTGCCCGCGGGCCGCCCAGCCGCTCGTACCGCCCGCGAGGTCGATCGCGGCGACGCCGTGCGCGGCGAGCCGGGCGCAGGCGTCGGCCGAGCGGCCGCCCGACTGGCAGACGACGAGCAGCCCGCCGCGGGCCGCCGCCTCCCGGAGCTCGGGCACGGCCCGGCCGAGCCGGTCGAGCGGGACGTTGAGGGCTCCGGGGACGTGCCCGGAGGCGTACTCGCCGGGTGTCCGCACGTCGACGACGGTCAGCTCGGCCAGCCGCTCGCGGGCCTGGTCGGCGTCGAGCGAGAGGGGTTCGTTCATGGCAGGTGTCATCCTTGGTCTTCGGCGTAGCCCCGTGCTGGGGAGTAAATTACCCCCTGGGGTATCTGTGGAGGAGTAGTCGTGGAACTCGATCTCGCGGGCGCGGAGCTCAAGGCGGTACTGAACCGGTTGCGCCGGGCCCAGGGCCAGATCGCCGGCGTCATCCGGATGATCGAGGAGGGACGGGACTGCGAGGAGGTCGTGACCCAGCTCGCCGCCGCCTCCCGCGCCCTCGACCGGGCCGGGTTCGCGATCATCGCGACCGGGCTCCAGCAGTGTCTGACCGACATCGAGGACGGCCGGAAGAACGGCGAGGACCGCGATGCCATGCGGGCGCGCCTGGAGAAGCTCTTCCTGTCGCTGGCCTGAGAGGGCGCGGAAACGCCGAGCACCCCCGGGGAATCCCCGGGGGTGCTCGGCGTTTCGGGATCTCGTAGTTTCGGGATCTCGTACCTCAGTCGTCCACGAGGCCCTTCAGGCGCTTCGCGATCCGCGTCAGACGCGCGCCCTGGTAGCGGGCGGCCTGGAGGACGTTCTCCTCCGGGGCGCCGTTGGCGCCGGGGTGCGAGGTGCCGTAGGGGTTGCCGCCGGCCGCGTAGACGCTCGGGTCGGTGAAGCCGGGCGAGACGATGACCGAACCCCAGTGGTGGAAGGTGTTGTAGAGCGCGAGCAGCGTCGACTCGTTCCCGCCGTGGACGTTGTGGGCGCTGGTGAAGGCGGTCGCGGGCTTGTCCGCCATGACGCCGCGCTGCCACAGGCCGCCCGAGGTGTCGACGTACTGCTTGAGCTGGGCGGCGACGTTCCCGAAGCGGGTCGGGGAACCCAGCGCGTACGCGTCCGCCCACTCCAGGTCGTCCAGCGTGGCGGTCTCCACGTCGGCGGTGGCGTCGACGTGCGCGCGCCAGGCCGGGTTCGCGTCGATCGCGGTGGCCGGGGCGAGCTCGGGCACCCTGCGCAGGCGCACGTCGGCGCCGGCCTTCGAGGCGCCCTCGGCGACGGCCTGGGCCAGCTGATGGACGGCACCAGTGGACGAGTAGTAGATGACGGCGACCTTGACGGACATGACGAACTCCCTCAACCGGATTCTTTTCCGCTTCGATGCTTCGAGGTTAAACGGATGGCTATCCGCTTTGCAAGGGCAGCGGGTATGCTCACATCGAGGAGCGACCGAGGGGGGACGCGAGCGCAGGCGAGTGCACGCGGGCGAGTGAACGCGGGCGAACGAACGACAGGAGTCGGCAGATGAGCACGAGAGAACCGCGGGCCGGGGACACGGCCGCGACGGCCGCCGCGCCGATGCTCAGCCTGCTCCCCACCGCCGGCGGCAGCCCCGCCCCCGAGCGCGCCGACGCCGCCCGCAACCGGCGGAAGATCCTCGACGCGGCCGCCCGGATCGTCGCCGAGGACGGCCCCGACGCCGTCACCATGAACCAGGTCGCCCACGCCAGCGGCATCGGCGTCGGCACCGTCTACCGCCGCTTCGGCGACGTCTCCCAGCTCCTGTGGGCCCTGCTCGACGACCGCGAGCGCCAGTTCCAGGAGGCGTACATGAGCGGCCCGCCGCCACTCGGGCCGGGCGCCCCCGCCGCCGAGCGGCTCGACGCCTTCCTCGACGCGCTCGTCGACCGGGTCGGCGAGCAGCGCGAGATCCTGCTCGCCGCCCACTCCGCCGCACCCCGCGCCCGCTACCACAGCGGCGCGTACCGGGTGATGCACACCCATGTCGCCCTGATCATCGGCGAGTTGAGGCCCGGCTCTGACGCCACACTGCTCGCGCACCTGGCGCTCGCGTCGTTCTCGCCGGACGTCATGCACCATCTGACGGTCGAGCAGGAGCTGTCGAGCGAGCGCTTGAAGGCGGGCGTGCGGGAGCTGTTGACCCTGCGGGGCTGACACCCTCGGCACCCGGCGATCAGACCCCGGCCCTCAGACCCCGGCGATCAGACTCCGGCGATCAAGCCCCGGGTCCGCCCAGCGCCGCCAAGCCGTCCAGCGTCCGCGCGAGCCCGAAGGCGTACGCGTGCTCCGCGTCGTACACGCCGTCGTACGCGATCGCCGACGCCTCCCCCACCCGCGCCGCCAGGGGGAACCTGGTCTCGTCGAAGACCCGGGCCAGCAGCGGCTCGTGGGTGTCCCACCACTCCGCGTCGGACATCGCGCTCTCCCGCTCCACGGCCCGCGCGTCCAGCTCCGCCCGCGCGCTCGCCTGGACGGAGCCGAGGAGGTACGTCAGCGCCGAGTCGCGCGCCACGTCGTCGAGCCCGAGCCCCTCGAAGGCCCCGAGCTCGTACTCGTACTTGGCCATCACCCCGGGCCCCAGCGGCGCGCGCACGACCCGCAGGTCGACCAGCCAGGGGTGGCGCAGATGCAGCGCCCGGTTCGCGTCGGCGACCGCCGTCACCCGGGCCCGCCACGGCTCCTCCGGGGCGAACGGCGGCCGCTCCATCCGGAGGAAGGCGGCGTCCAGCATGAGGTCGATCAGCTCGGCCTTGCCGGGGACGTACGTGTAGAGCGTCATGGGGGTCACGCCGAGGCGCTGGGCGACCGCCCGCATGGTCACCGCGTCGAGCCCGCCGCCGTCGGCGAGGTCGAGGGCCGCGTCGACCACCCCGTCGACCGTGAGGCCCTGCCGGGGGCCGCGCCGCCCCGCCGGGGCGCCGGAGCCGTCGCGCCACAGCAGCTCCAGGGTGCGCGCCGGGTCGCCGGCTCCACTGCGACCCTTCCCCTTCGTCTCCGTCATGACGGCCATTCTCGCAGGTCAATAACTGTTTTCCCTAACTTTGTACACCGTATAGAGTAACCTGTCCTGAGCGCATCGGAGATGCATCGGAGAGCCATGGGACGACCGCCGGAGGGCACACGCATGAACCACCCCGTCGCAGCGGACAGCCACCACGTCATCCAGGTCCGCGGGGCCCGGGAGAACAACCTCAAGAACGTCGACGTCGACCTCCCCAAGCGCCGCCTCACCGTCTTCACCGGGGTCTCGGGCTCCGGGAAGTCCTCGCTCGTCTTCGGCACCATCGCCGCCGAGTCGCAGCGCCTGATCAACGAGACCTACAGCGCCTTCCTCCAGTCCTTCATGCCGTCCCTGTCCCGCCCGGACGTCGACGGCCTGCACAACCTGAGCGCGGCGATCGTCGTCGACCAGGAGCGGATGGGCGCCAACTCCCGCTCCACCGTGGGCACCGCCACCGACGCGTACACGATGCTGCGGATCGTCTTCAGCCGCCTCGGCACCCCGCACGTCGGCACCTCGGGCGCCTTCTCCTTCAACCTGCCCGAGGGCATGTGCCCGCGCTGCGAGGGCGTCGGCCAGGTCTCCGACATCGACGTCGACGAGCTCGTCGACCGCACGAAGTCCCTCAACGAGGGCGCCCTCACCGTGCCGGGCTATGCCGTCGACTCCTGGATGTGGCAGATCATCGCCCACTCCGGCTTCTTCGACCCCGACAAGAAGCTCGCGGACTTCACCGAGCAGGAGTGGGAGGACTTCCTCCACAAGCCGTCCTGCAAGGTGAAGGTCGGCAGCAACAACTTCACCTACGAGGGCCTCGTGGTGAAGCTCCAGCGGACGGTCCTCTCCAAGGACCGCGAGTCCATGCAGGCCCACATCCGCGCCTTCGTCGACCGGGCCGTCGTCTTCCGCACCTGCCCCGACTGCGAGGGCACCCGGCTCACCCGGGCCGCGCTGTCCTCCCGTATCGAGGGGGTCAACATCGCCGAGTGCTCGGCGATGCAGATCAGCGACCTCGCCGCGTTCCTACGGAAGATCGAGGACCCCTCGGTCGCCCCGCTCCTCGCGAGCCTCCGCGAGCTGCTCGACTCGCTCGTCGAGATCGGCCTCGGCTACCTCTCCCTCGACCGCTCCTCCGGCACGCTCTCCGGCGGCGAGGCGCAGCGCGTGAAGATGGTCCGGCACCTCGGCTCGCCCCTCACGGACGTCACGTACGTCTTCGACGAGCCGACCACCGGGCTCCACCCGCACGACATCCAGCGGATGAACGACCTGCTCCTCCGCCTGCGCGACAAGGGCAACACCGTCCTCGTCGTCGAGCACAAGCCCGAGGTCGTCGAGATCGCCGACCATGTCGTGGACCTCGGGCCGCGCGCCGGGACCGCGGGCGGCGAGATCTGCTACAGCGGGAACGTGGCGGGCCTGCGCGGCTCCGGCACCCTCACCGGCGACCACCTCGCGCACCGGGCGAAGCTCCGCCCCGAGGTGCGGACCGGGACCGGCTCCCTCACCATCACGGGCGCGAACCAGCACAACCTCAAGGACGTGAGCGTCGAGATCCCCACCGGGGTCCTGACCGTCGTCACGGGCGTGGCCGGCTCCGGCAAGTCCTCCCTGATCCACGGCAACCTGCCGGGCCGCGCGGGGGTCGTCGTCGCCGACCAGTCCCCCATCCGCGGCTCGCGCCGCTCGAACCCGGCGACGTACACCGGGCTCCTCGCCCCGATCCGTACGGCCTTCGCCAAGGCGAACGGCGTCAAGGCGGCGCTCTTCAGCGCCAATTCGGAAGGCGCCTGCCCGCACTGCAACGGCCTCGGGCTCGTCTACACCGACCTGGCGATGACGGCGGGCGTGGCCTCGGTCTGCGAGGCGTGCGAGGGCAAGCGGTTCACCGCCGAGGTCCTCACGTACGAGCTGGACGGGAAGAACATCCACGAGGTCCTGTCGATGTCGATCGAGGAGGCGTACGACTTCTTCACGGCCCTCGGGGCGAAGAGCCAGGCCCGCACGATCCTCGGCCGGCTGAAGGACGTCGGCCTCGGCTACCTCCGCCTCGGCCAGCCCCTCAACACCCTCTCCGGCGGCGAGCGCCAGCGCCTCAAGCTCGCCATCCACATGGCGGAGAAGGCCGCCGTCTACGTCCTCGACGAGCCGACCACCGGCCTGCACATCGCCGACGTCGACCAGCTCCTCGCGCTCCTCGACCGCCTCGTCGAGGCCGGCAACACGGTCGTCGTGATCGAGCACCACCAGGCGGTCATGGCGCACGCCGACTGGCTGATCGACCTCGGCCCGGGCGCGGGCCACGACGGCGGCCACATCGTCTTCGAGGGCACCCCCAGCCGGCTCGTCGAGAAGGGCGACACCCTGACCGCCCGCCATCTGCGGGAGTACGTGGGCGGCTGACCACCCCCGTACGGGTCCGCCCGCTCCGTGGACGGTGGTGGACCGGGAGCGGGCCCCGGCCGCAGGATCGTGGCATGACCACGTACCTGATCCTGCACGGGTTCCAGAACCACCGTCCGCCCGAGCACTGGCAGCACTGGCTCGCCGGGGAGCTGCGGGCGCGCGGCCACGAGGTGCGCTACCCACAGCTGCCCGACGCGGACGCGCCCGTCCTGGAGGACTGGCTCGCCGCGCTGGAGGAGCACGGTGAGCGGCCGGCCGACGGGGAGTTCGTGGTGCTCGCGCACAGCCTGTCGGTGCTGCTGTGGCTACGGGCCGGGGAGCGGCGGCCGGACGCGGACCGGGTGCTGCTCGTCGCCCCGCCCTCACCGCCGGTGACCGCGTCGATCCCGGCGATCGCCGCGTTCGCCGACGGGCTCGACCTGGCGGAGAAGGGCCTGGCGGAGACGGGCGTACGGGTACGGCTCGTGTACGGGGACGGGGACCCGTACTGCCCCGAGGGCGCGGACGTCCACTACGGCACCCCGCTCGGTCTCGACACGGACCACGTCCCGGGCGGCGCGCACCTCAACCCCGACTCGGGGTACGGGGAATGGGCCTCGGTCCTTGGATGGTGCGAGGACCCGGTGGCGCGCGTCAAGGGTCGGTAGCCTCGGGCGGATGTACCCCGAGACCGCACCGTACGACCAGGGCCTGCTCGACGTGGGCGACGGCAACCTCATCCACTGGGAGGTCTCCGGCGACCCGGCGGGCCGGCCCGCGCTCGTCGTGCACGGCGGGCCGGGCTCCGGATCCTCGCCGCGCAACCGGCGCTACTTCGACCCGGCGGCGTACCGGCTCGTCCTCTTCGACCAGCGGGGCTGCGGGCGCTCCACCCCGCACGCGAGCGACCCGGCCGCCGACATGTCCGTGAACACCACCGCGCACCTGGTGGCCGACATGGAGCGGCTGCGCGAGCACCTCGGGATCGACCGCTGGCTGCTGTTCGGCGGCTCCTGGGGATCGACACTGATCCTGGCGTACGCGGAGGCGTATCCCGAGCGCGTGACGGAGATCGTCATCGCGTCCGTCACGACCACCCGACGCTCCGAGACGGCCTGGTTGTACGAGGGCGCCGGCCGCTTCTTCCCGGAGGCCCATGACCGCTTCCGGGCCGGCGCCGACGGGGCCGCGACCGACGGGGCCGCCGAGCTCGTGGGCGCGTACGCCGCCCTGATGAACCACCCCGACCGGGCCGTACGGGAGAAGGCCGCGGCCGACTGGTGCGCCTGGGAGGACACGGTGCTCTCCATGGAGGGCAAGGGCACCCCGTACACCGACCGGGTCGACGACGCCCGGCTCGGCTTCGTCCGGATCTGCGCGCACTACTTCGCCCACGGCGCCTGGCTGCCGGAGGGCGCGCTGATCCGCGACGCGCACCGGCTCGCCGGCATCCCCGGCGTCCTGGTCCACGGCCGGCTCGACATGGCAGGCCCGCCCACCACCGCCTGGGAGCTGTCCCGCGCCTGGCCGGACGCCGAGCTGCACGTGGTCGAGGACGCCGGGCACCTGGGCGGCGAACAGACCCGGGACCTGATCCTGTCGGCCATGGACCGCTTCGCGATGGGGTGAACCCACCATGCGGGCGCACGGCGGCGGCGGGATGATCGAAGCATGAGTTCCCAGGCAAGCCCCGAGATCCATCTCGCCCAGCAGCCCGAGGCCGACGCCCTGCTCGGGCGTTCGCCGCTCGCCGCGCTCGTCGGCATGCTCCTGGACCAGCAGGTCCCGATGGAATGGGCGTTCTCCGGCCCGTACACGATCGCCTCGCGGCTCGGGGCGGACGATCTCGACGCACACGAGATCGCCGCCCGCGACCCGGAGCAGTTCGCCGCGCTGCTCTCCGAGAAGCCGGCCGTGCACCGCTTCCCGGGGTCGATGGCCCAGCGCGTGCAGCAGCTCTGCCGCTTCCTGGTCGAGGAGTACGGGGGCGACGCCGAGGCCGTCTGGGCGGACGCAGCGACCGGGAAGGAGCTGCTCGCGCGGCTCGAAGCGCTGCCGGGTTTCGGGAAGCAGAAGGCGCAGATCTTCCTGGCGCTGCTCGGCAAGCAGTACGGGGTGCGGCCCGCGGGCTGGCGGGAGGCGGCGGGGCCGTACGGCGAGCGGGACGCGTACCGCTCGGCCGCCGACATCACCGGGCCGGAGTCGCTCGCGAAGGTGCGCGCGCACAAGCAGGAGATGAAGGCGGCGGCGAAGGCGGCAAAAGCCGCCAAAGATCCCAAACCATCCGGGAATCGATAATTCCAGATGTCAATCCTGCTCAAGGTGACAGGAATTGCGCAGAACCTGTTCACAGAACCCCCCACAGATCGCTAACTTCCCCTCAACCTCGTCCGTTTCGGGAAGGACTTCTGTGAACGCAACCCAGCGCCGTGCCGCGGCCATCCTGGCCGCTGCCGCCCTCGCCACCCCGCTGGTCCTCGCCTCTCCCGCCACCGCCGGCCAGGACCCCGCGGCCGCGCCGGCCCGCGATGCCGCCAAGCTGGCGAAGAAGCTGGTCCGCGAGACGTCCGGCAAGGACGCCTTCAAGCACCTGCAGATGTTCCAGGCGATAGCCGACTCGTCCGGCGGCCACCGCGCGGCCGGCACGCTCGGGCACGACGCCTCCGCCGCGTACGTGTACGCGCAGCTCAAGAAGGCCGGCTACAACGTCTCGTACCAGAAGTTCGACTTCCTCTACACGGAGACGCTCGCCGAGAAGGGCTCCGTCGTCTCCCCGGCGCCCCGCACGCTCGACGTCAAGGCGATGACGTACACCAAGTCCACCCCGGTCGGCGGCATCACGGCGGCCCTCGCGGCCGTGCCCGTCGACGCCGACGGCACCACCGGCTGCGAGCCGGGCGACTACGCCTCCGGCACCTTCACCGGCAAGATCGCGCTGATCAAGCGCGGTGGCTGCTCCTTCGCGATCAAGCAGGAGCAGGCCGCCGCGGCCGGCGCCACCGCCGCCCTGGTCTACAACAACGTCGAGGGCGCCCTGTCCGGCACCCTCGGCGACCCGGCCGCCGGAAAGCTGCCGACCGGTGGCATCACCCTGGCCGAGGGCACGGCGCTCGCCGCCGACCTCGCCAAGGGCCCGGTCTCGCTCTCCCTGGAGATCCGCCAGCTCCAGGAGAAGCGCGTCACGAACAACGTCATCGCGGAGACCAAGGGCGGCAACGCCGCCAACACCGTGATGCTCGGCTCGCACCTCGACTCCGTCACCGCCGGCCCCGGCATCAACGACAACGGCTCCGGCTCCGCCGGTCTCCTCCAGACCGCCCTGGAGCTCGCCCAGTCGAAGGACAAGGTCCGCAACAAGGTCCGCTTCGCCTGGTGGTCCGCGGAGGAGAACGGCCTCCTCGGCTCCGACCACTACGTCAAGAACCTCACCGCGCTCGACAAGAGCGAGATCAAGCTCTACCTCAACTTCGACATGATCGCCTCGCCGAACTACGGCCTGTTCGTCTACGACGGCGACAACTCGGACAACGTCGGCGAGGGCGCGGGCCCGGCGGGCTCCGCCCAGCTGGAGCGCGACATCACCGACTTCATGGACGCGCGCGGGGTCCCGAACGAGGGCACCGACTTCTCCGGCCGCTCGGACTACGGCCCGTTCATCAAGGTCGGCATCCCCTCCGGCGGCACCTTCACCGGCGCCGAGGGCATCAAGACCGCCGCCCAGGCCGCCAAGTTCGGCGGCACGGCGGGTGTCGCGTACGACGTGAACTACCACGCCAAGGGCGACGACCTGAAGAACGTCAACATGAAGGCCTTCGACGTGAACATCGACGTCATCGCCAACGCCGTGGGCACGTACGCCCACGACATCTCCTCCCTGCGCAAGCCGGTCGTCTCCGTCCCGACCACCGGCGGCACGGGCAGCGGCGGCGGCCTGCACGACGACCACCACGAGGTCACGGAGTAAGCCGGTAGTCACTTCCGGCGGCGGGCCGTCCCGAAGATCGAGCGGCTGATCTCCCGGCCCAGCTGCGTACCGATCGACCGGGTGAGGGACTTGAAGATCCCACTGCCCACCACCTGTTCGGCGAGCGAGGGCTCCGGCTTCGGAGCCCTCGCTCCCCGCTGTCCGGAGGCCTTCGCGGCCTCCTTCTCGGCCTCCTTCGCCGCCGCGGCCTCCAGGGCCGCCGCCTCCGCCGCCCGCTGCTCGGCCGTCAGCCGCTCGTACGCCGACTCCCGGTCCACCGCCTCCGCGTACCGCCCGTACAGCGGCGACCCCTTCACGGCGGCGTCCAGGGCGGCCGCGTCGATCGGGCCCATCAGCGACTCGGGGGCCCGCAGCCGGGTCGCCGCCACCGGGGTCGGGGCGCCCTTCTCGCTCAGTACGGTGACCACCGCCTCGCCCGTGCCGAGCCCCGTGAGCACCTCCTCCAGGTCGTACGCGGAGTTGGGGAACGTCCGCACGGTCGCCTTGAGGGCCTTCGCGTCGTCCGGGGTGAAGGCGCGCAGCGCGTGCTGCACCCGGTTGCCCAACTGGGCGAGCACGTCCGAGGGGACGTCCTTCGGCGTCTGCGTCACGAGGAAGATCCCGACGCCCTTCGAGCGGATCAGCCGGACCGTCTGCGTGATCGACTCCAGGAACGCCTTCGACGCCCCCTTGAACAGCAGGTGCGCCTCGTCGAAGAAGAAGACCAGCTTCGGCTTCTCCAGGTCGCCGACCTCCGGCAGGTCGTTGAAGAGGTCCGCGAGCATCCACATGAGGAAGGTCGAGAAGAGCTGCGGCTTGTCCTGCACGGCCGGCAGCTCCAGGACGGACACGGTCCCGCGCCCGTCGGCCGCCGTCCGCAGGAACTCGCTCGTGTCGAACTCCGGCTCTCCGAAGAAACCGCCCGCGCCCTGCTGCTCGAAGGCCGTGATCGACCGCAGGATCACCCCGGCCGTCACCGTCGACAGACCGCCGATCCCCTTGAGCTCGGCCTTCCCGGTGTCCGAGACGAGGAACGCCACCACGGCCCGCAGGTCCTTGAGGTCCACCAGCTCCAGGCCCTTGGAGTCGGCGTAATGGAAGATCAGGCCGAGCGACTGCTCCTGCGTCTGGTTGAGCTGGAGCACCTTCGAGAGGAGTACGGGGCCGAAGCTGGTCACCGTGGCGCGCACCGGGATGCCGGGGCCGATGCCCCCGAGCCCGTAGAACTCGCAGGGGAAGCCCGTCCCCCGCCACTCCTGGCCGACCTGGGCGGCCCGCTCCCGCACCTTCTCGCCGTCCTCCCCGGGCGCCGAGATCCCGGAGACGTCCCCCTTGATGTCGGCGAGGAAGACCGGCACGCCGTGGGCCGAGAGCTGCTCCGCGATCAGCTGGAGCGTCTTCGTCTTGCCGGTGCCGGTGGCGCCGGCGACCAGACCGTGGCGGTTGAGCATCGGCAGCGGGATGCGGACCGGCGCGTCCGGGTGACAGGCGCCGTCCCAGAGGAGCGCCCCCAGATCGAGTGCGGCTCCGTCGAAGCCGTACCCGGCGGCGATCTCGGCGGCGGGCCCCGCAAGGGGGGCGGGCGGCTGTGCGCTCTGCTCACTGACGCTCATGACGACACCTTGATTTCGCTTTTGTCACAATTCGCACCAGCATCGCATCGCCCTCGCGTGGCTGCGCCGGGAGCCGCTTGCCCGGTAGGCTTTCCGTGTGATCTTCAAGCGCATCGGAAACGGAAAGCCGTATCCCGACCACGGCCGGGAAAGCACCCGGCAGTGGGCGGACGTCGCGCCGCGCCCGGTCCGCCTCGACCAGCTGGTCACCACCAAGGGCCAGCTGGACCTGGAGACGCTGCTCGCCGAGGACTCCACCTTCTACGGCGACCTCTTCGCGCACGTCGTGAAGTGGCGCGGCGACCTCTACCTCGAGGACGGACTGCACCGCGCCGTCCGCGCGGCACTGCAGCAGCGCCAGGTGCTGCACGCCCGCGTCCTGGAACTCGACTGACGTTCCACCGCCGCTGACCCTTTCGGGGTCAGTTCGCCCCCATCCGGACGCGATCACATGATCATCAAGTAGGCATCGCCGACGGGCGGTATTACGCTGCGTTCATGAGCATGCTCACACCCCCCGGAATGGGCGGAAAGTACCGCATCACGGGGGATGTCTACCCGCGCATGCGCCGCCCCCACCGCCGGCGCCGGATCATCCTCGCGGCCGCGGCCTCCGTGGTCGTGCTCGGCGCGGCCGGCTGGGGCACGCTCCAGCTCGTCGACGTCTTCTCCGGCGACGAGGGCACGAAGACGACCGCCGGGAAGCAGACCGACTGCAAACCCGTGGCCAAGGCGACGACCCCGCCCGTGGCCGCCCTCCCGAAGCCCGGCCAGATCACGGTGAACGTCTACAACGCGACCCCGCGCAGCGGGCTCGCCAAGACGACCGCGGACGAGCTCAAGAAGCGCGGCTTCAAGATCGGCAAGGTGGGGAACGCACCCGCCGCCTTCGACAAGAAGGTCCCCGGCGCGGGGCTGCTGCTCGGCGCGACCACGGCCCCCAAGGGCGCCTTCCCGGTCCTCGGCACCCAGCTCAAGGGCGCCACGACCAAGACGGACACCCGGGGCACGGCGGACGTGGACCTGATCATCGGGACCGCGTTCAAGACGCTGTCCCCGAAGGCGACGGCGGACGCGGCCCTGGTCGCCCTGACCAAGCCCGCGCCCGTACCGACCGGAAAGTGCTGACGTACTCCCGAGGAGCTACTCGGCGGAGCCGGCTGCGTGATTACTCGGCAGAGCCGTACATGCGGTCGCCCGCGTCGCCCAGGCCCGGGACGATGTAGCCGTTCTCGTTGAGCCGCTCGTCGACCGAGGCCGTCACGACGGTCACCGGCGTGCCCGCGAGCTCGCGCTCCATGATCTCGACGCCCTCCGGGGCGGCGAGGAGCACGACCGCGGTCACGTCGTCGGCGCCGCGCTTGATCAGCTCACGGATCGCCGCGACCAGCGTGCCGCCGGTCGCCAGCATCGGGTCCAGGACGTACACCTGGCGGCCCGAGAGGTCCTCAGGCATCCGCGTGGCGTAGGTCGACGCCTCCAGCGTCTCCTCGTTGCGGATCATGCCCAGGAAGCCGACCTCGGCCGTCGGGAGCAGCCGGACCATGCCGTCGAGCATGCCGAGCCCGGCACGCAGGATCGGGACCACCAGCGGACGCGGGTACGAGAGCTTCACACCGGTCGTGGGAGTGACGGGGGTCTCGATGTCGACCTGCTCGGTCCGCACGTCCCTGGTGGCCTCGTAGGCGAGCAGGGTGACCAGCTCGTCGGAGAGACGACGGAAGGTCGCGGAGTCCGTGCGCTTGTCGCGCAGGGTGGTGAGCTTGTGGGCGACCAGAGGGTGGTCGACGACGTGGAGACGCATGGCTCAACAGTAGCCCGCCGCGCACTGGCGTCGACCCACGCCGCTGGGGGAAGGTGGGGGCACAGGGACCCAGCGATGGGGTGGTGTGGCAGATGCCCGACCTGGAAGAACCGGCCGAGGAAGCCGCCGAGGGGGCGGCCGATCAGCCGGCACCGGAGACCGACGCGCAGCGCCGCAGGCGCCGCGCCCAGTTCCTCCGCGAGCTGAACGAGGCGAAGGCGCTGCGCGAGCGCGTGCAGCCGCGGCGCGCCCGGGCCGCACGGATGCGCCAGGCCATGCGCATGCGGACCTTCCGCTGGTGAGAACGCCCGGCGCGGCCCGCCGTGCGCCCCCTGTGTGCGCCGGGGTCGCACGCCCGCCCGATGGCGGTGCCCTTCAGACTGATGCACGACGCAAGAGCCGAAGACCTCTCCTGAGCGCCCTGTTTCTGTCACGATGCCGATTGGGCGGGGCATCGGAAGCGCGCCGCCGGAACGTCACACCTCTGATCAGTGGGAGAGAGTCAGGTGTACATCGCCGCACTGCTCGCGCGCACCGAAGACGGGTGGGAAGCGAGCGACACGGAGCTCGACGACGTGGAGACCCTGTCGGATCTGGCCGAGCTGGCCCGTGAGGCCTCGGACGACGACACGGTGATCGTCTACATCGAGCAGGAGGACGCGTGGTTCGGGATCGTCCGGATCGAGGGTGAGGAAGACCCTCGGATCTACGTCTCGGACGGCGCGGCCGCCGCCCGTTCCTCGTACGGGGAGATCCTCACCCGGGAGATCCTCGGCGACGACCTCGACGCCGAGCTCGACGAGCTGGAGTCGCTGGACCTGGACGGCACGGAGGACGGGGAACCCCTCGTCGACGATGCCGACGATGACGACGAGCGGGCCGGCGCGGCCGCGGAGGCCGTGCCGTCCGCTCCCGTGGGCGACGCGCTGGTCCTCGCGGACCTCGGCCTCTCGGAGCGGGAGCTCCGGGGGCTCGACAGCGACGCGCTCGCGGTGATCGCGGACGCGCTGGGCGCCGCGGAGGTCCTGGAGGCCGTCCGCTAGTGACCCACGCGGTACCTGTCCCCGACCCGGCACCCGACCCAGCACCCGACCCCGCACCCGGCGCCGTACCGACGCCGGGTGCCGGTCCCGTACCGACGCCCGGCGCGGACCCCGCCAGGGACTCCGTAAGAGACTCCGCCAGGGACCCCGTAAGGGACCCCTGGCGGGACGCCATGCGACTCGCTCTCGCCGAGGCCGACGCGGCCGCGCCCGCCGGTGACGTACCGGTCGGCGCGGTCGTGCTCGGCCCGGACGGCACGGTCCTCGCCCGCGCGCACAACGAGCGGGAGGCGGCCGGCGACCCGACCGCCCACGCCGAGGTCCTCGCCCTGCGGCGGGCGGCCGCGGCGACCGGGGAGTGGCGCCTGACGGGGTGCACGCTCGTCGTCACCCTGGAGCCGTGCGTGATGTGCGCGGGCGCCCTCGTCCAGTCGCGGGTCGAGCGGGTGGTGTTCGGCGCGCTCGACGAGAAGGCGGGCGCGGCGGGCTCGCTCTGGGACCTCGTACGGGACCGGCGGCTCAACCATCGCCCCGAGGTGATCCACGGCGTGCTCGGCGAGGAGTGCGCGGAGCAGCTGACGGCCTTCTTCCGCACGCGCTGACACCCCTCCTGACCTCGCCGGGGATACGGATTTCATCGCAGCGCCAGTTTCGGCTAAGCTCTCTCTCGGTAGCGTGTCCGAGCGGCCGAAGGAGCTCGCCTCGAAAGCGAGTGTGGCGCAAGTCACCGAGGGTTCAAATCCCTCCGCTACCGCCAGCAACACCCCTCCGATCTGCAGGAATGCGATCGGAGGGGTGTTCTTTCATGTGTGCCTACGGACCTGACCCCCGGTCACGCGGATCCGGCCACATCCGACGGCGCTTCTCCCGGCTCCAGGACACGCAGCAGATCGGCCAGGAGGGTTCGCAGGGTGCGGTTCTCGCACTGGGCTGTGAGCGCGCGCATGTGCAATGTGCCGGCGAGGCGTGCGAAGCGCGCCAGCACCTCTTCTGGTGGCCAGGCCACCTCGGCCTGGCCGAAAGCCCGCGCACTCAGCTCGCGGCCGGCCGTGCCCTGCGCGAGCTGCGACAGCTCGCCACTTCTGGAACGGATTTCATGGAGCAGCCACCAGATGTCGTCCTTCGCCTTCGGCTCCAGCACAAGGACACCACGGCTCGTGATCACGGGCATGGGGGTGACAGCACCATGAACCTGCCTCCCCTTGGGAACCACGAGCAGTGAGCCGACCGCACCCGCCCAGTCCACTGCGGACGCGGTGCCGATGTAGGGAAGCGGACTGTGCAGTACGTCAGTGGGTGCCACCCACGCATGCCCCTCCGGATCTGCGGACGGCCGTGAGGCCGTCCCGGTCCGGGCATCGCGGACGACGTCTTTGAAGGTCTTCGTGGGCCAGCTGTTCCGGTCCGCCGCGAGCACACGGAAATGCGCGTCCCCGAGCGCGACAGCCGTGCGAGCGATCCGGTCGTTGGCCTCGACTCTGCTCTCGACAGCGCGGACCACGCGCAGGGCCCGTTCGCGATCCGCCAGAGGGGGCAGTGCGACGGGCAGCTGACGCAGCGCCCGCAGGCCGAGGGTGAGTTGAACAGTGCCCACGGCCTGCGCCTCGCACCATGCGCGGGCGGCGGGCATGGCGAGCCAGACCCGGAGCCACTGGGCGAGACCAGGATCGTGACAGCGGACCAAGGCCACGGAGCGCGCCGCGTTCCACCCCTCGTGCTCCGGTCCGGTCACGGCGGCTTCACCGATCCGTCCGACGAGCACGATGAGCAGATCGCCCGGGCGCAGCCGCGTCTTCGGATGAGCCTTCGCCACTTCCGGGCTCACGCACACCGGTTCTGTGACGCGAACGCGGCCGTCGGCGATGTCACCGGCCCGGAGCATGGGAACGCCCTTCGGGTCAGGACGACCCGGGCGGTTGATGCCGTACCCCACCACCTCCACACCGGGCAGGTCGGCGAGCGCCGCCCACCGCGTCCGCTCGCTCACAGCGCCTCCAGGACGTCACGGAGTTCACGTTCCAGGCGCGCGGCTTCCGCGAAGTGTCCGTAGAGCTCTTCGGTCAGCTCCCGCACGCGGCGCTCGTCCTCGCCGGGTGCTGCGTCCACGGTGACCGGCATGACGTGACGTGCCGGCTGGAGGTCGAAGTCAGTGGCCTCGATCTCGGCCAGGGTGACGGTCCGGCACCACCCCTGCTCGTCGGCTTCTCCGCGCTCCGACCAGCCCCTGAACGTACCGACGATCCGAGCGACGTCCTCCTCGGCGAGGATGCGCCTGCCGCGGCTCACCTGGGTACCCGCGTCCTGTGCGTCGACGAACAGGACGCGGCCCTTGGCGTGCGCTTGCTTGCACGTGTCGAAGACCCACACACAGGCGGGAATGCGCGTGTGCGGGAAGAGTCCCGCCGGCAGCTGGACGACGGCGGCGAGGACGTCGTCGTGCACCAGACCGGCACGGATACGTTGTTCGGCTCCGCCGCGGAAGGCCGCACCGTTCGCAAGCAGCACCGCCGCGCGGCCGCGGGGCTTGAGCGAGCCCAGCACATGCTGGACCCAGGCGAAGTCGGCCTTGCTCCTGGGCGGCTGACCGTAGCGCCAGGGCACGTACCGGTCGTACCTGTCGTCCTGCCACTTCATACTGAACGGAGGGTTCGCGAGGACGATGTCGTACGTCTCGCGTGCCTCCGAGCCGTACAGCAGGCTGTCGCTCCGGCCGAGGTCCCGGCCCATGTCGTCGCCCAGGCCGTTGAGGATCAAGTTCATCGCCGCGACCCGACGGGCACCTGCGTTGACGTCCTGACCGAACAGCTGAAGCGCGGGCCCGATGTGATCCGCGAGCTGCCCGTGGCGCGTTTCCACGTATCGCGCCGCCTCGGCCAGGAATCCGGCCGAGCCGCACGCCGGGTCGTAGACGTCGTCGCCGGGTGCCGGCGCCGTGAGCCCCACCAACGTCCGTACGACTCCTCGAGGCGTGTAGTACTCACCGCCCGCCCGATCCTCCGAGAACCGCGCGAGGAACTGCTCGTACAGCTCCGCCATGGTCAGCGCCCGACCTGCCTCGTCCAGGACGGCGAACAGGTCCCGCAGCGCCTGATCCATCCTCGGGGCCCCGGTGTTCAGCTGCCCGAGGACCTGATCGTCGTCCAGGTCCACCCGAAGCCGCCCGTAGTCACCGCTCCACGCGCGAAGCGCCTGCTGGACGACCCACTCGGGGTGGCCGCTCCCGCCCACCTGGCCGATCACGTCCCGCCAGGTCGGGCGCCCCTGGGCCGCGGCCTCGGGGACATCCGAGACATGGCGCAGGAAGACCGCGGACAGGACGAGCTGTTGCATCGCGTCGCCGGTCATGCCGCCACGCAGCACATCGACAGCCCGCCACAACCAGTCCAGCTGGGACCTGGTCTCCTGCATCACACCCACCTTGCGGAGTCAGCGCCGAAAGGCGACGACGATCACGACAGCGATCGCGGCGACCACCGCGAACGCGCTGCCCCCATGCTGCACGGCACCGAGCACGTCCTTGTACCGCGCGTACTCGATGATGCCCGCCACGATCGCGACGTTCATCGTCAGCGACGCCGCGAGCCACCACGGCCACGACCGAACCACCCTTGACCCACCCCCTACAGACCTTCTCCTGGGTACGCCTCGAACCCTAGCAGATGCAGCAGACGTTTCGGGAAACGCGCAGCAGACCGTTTGGGAATGCTTCTCCATCCATGGAGAAGCACCTACACACTTGCGCCAGTTGAAGGAAGGAATGAATGAGGGGCCGCGACCTAGGGTGCGAGCCATACGGAGAAGGCCCCGGTCCGCGCTCGGGGCGCGGCCGGGGCCTTCTCCGTAGGACGGGGGGAACGGCATCGGGGGGACAAGCCGTTCCCCCCGATGAGAACCGGACCCAACAAGTCCTGCGCCGCAGTCAGGGGGGAAGCCGGCGGCGCGGACCCCGCAGTGCGGGCCGGTTCCGGAAGCCCTTCGGATTCCTGCCAGATCCTCCGGGCTCGACATCCATACTGCTCGCCCGTCACTCTTCCGGGGGGCGGCGAAAGGCCTCGATCTCCGGGCCCTTGGTCCATAAAGGCTCGGTTAGAGTGGCGCGATCGCACGGCGGGGACAGGGGAGGGCTGAGCAATGGGACAAGCGAGGAAGGTCGCGCTGTACGCGGTCGCGGTCTTTGTGCTGTACACGATCATCAACTCCCCCGAGCGGGCGGCCGATCTCGTGGGAGTAGGGTTCGAAGGCATTGCCAGCGCTGCCCAGGGCGTCGGCGAGTTCATGACCGAACTCATCAACTAGGAGCCCTTCGTGATCCGCCATCTGGTCCTCTTCAAGCTCAACGAGGGCGTCAAGCGCGACGAGCCCCGCGTCGTCGCCGGTGTCGAGGCGTTCCGCGCGCTCGGCGAGCAGATCCCCGAGCTGAGGTTCTGGGAGTGCGACTGGAACATCACCGACCGGCCGATCGCGTACGACTTCGCCATCAATTCGGCCGTCGAGGACACGGACGCCCTCCAGCGCTATCTGGAGCACCCCGCGCACCAGGCGGGTGTCGCCCAGTGGCGCGAGTTCGCCACCTGGGTGATCGCCGACTACGCGTTCTAGCCACGCGCTCCGGCCACACCCGGAGCGATCGCGCCTTCGAGGCCCCCCGCCGTCATGGTGGGGGGCCTCGCGGAGTTCTGGCCTCCCCTTTTGCTCCCACATGCCCTCAACACGTGGCTATACGGTGCTTGCACACAGTGGACATGTCTTGTGATGCTATGACCGCTTTTGACGGATGAGTTGACCGTAGTTGACCCAGTCGACCAGCAAGACCAGCCAAAGGGGTGGCGTGAACGTGCCGGCCAGTACAGCGCCTCAAGTCCCGCCCCAGCCCGAGGCAGGTGGGGCGGAGACCCCGCGCCCCCGCCCCCAGAGCACCCGCGGCGCCGACACCCGCGCCCTCACGCAGGTGCTCTTCGGGCAGCTCAAACACCTGGAACCGGGCACTCCGGAGCACCACAGGGTGCGCGGAGCCCTCATCGAGGCCAACCTGCCGCTCGTGCGGTACGCGGCGGCCCGCTTCCGCTCCCGCAACGAGCCGATGGAGGACGTCGTCCAGGTCGGCACCATCGGCCTGATCAACGCCATCGACCGCTTCGACCCCGACCGGGGCGTGCAGTTCCCGACCTTCGCCATGCCCACGGTCGTCGGCGAGATCAAGCGGTACTTCCGCGACAACGTCCGGACCGTGCACGTGCCGCGCAGGCTCCACGAGCTGTGGGTCCAGGTGAACGGCGCCACGGAGGATCTGACGACCGCCCACGGCCGCTCCCCCACGACCGCGGAGATCGCCGAGCGGCTGCGGATCGGCGAGGACGAGGTGCTCGCCTGCATCGAGGCCGGGCGCTCGTACCACGCGACCTCCCTGGAGGCGGCGCAGGAGGGCGACGGGCTGCCCGGACTGCTCGACCGGCTCGGCTACGAGGACCCCGCGCTCGCCGGCGTCGAGCACCGCGACCTCGTCCGGCACCTGCTCGTCCAGCTGCCCGAGCGCGAGCAGCGGATCCTGATGCTGCGCTACTACAGCAATTTGACCCAGTCTCAGATCAGTCAGGAACTCGGCGTCTCACAGATGCACGTGTCAAGGCTCCTCGCCCGTAGCTTCGCGCGTTTGAGATCCGCAAACAGAATCGAGGCGTAACCGAAACGGGTAGACCGGTTCGGAGCAGTTCTGCGGCACCCCAAATGCCGTACACCCCTTGTTTCCTGCGGAAATGCACCGTCTGCTTGTCGACAAGTCACTACAGCGTGTTGCCGACATGTGACATTCTGCTGGAACCGAGTTTGCCGCAGCCCCGCCGCCGGTATTCAGGTGGAGGCTGCGTTCCTCAGATGGTCGCGGCCACCGCGACCGTCCGCGACCTCAAGGGGGTGGCATGTCCACAGAACTGGGCAGCTCGAAGGTGCTCACGCTCACGCCCGTTCCCGTGCCCACGCAGACGACGGCTCCGACCGCGGCCGAAAGCTCCGCAGGGAGCTCCGCGGAAACCGCCGTCGTGAGCGTCGTCGACACCGTGGAGAGCACGGCTCCGCCGCTGCCCGCCACGTCCGGCGCCCTCGACACCCGCACCCTCTCGCGCTCCCTGTTCCTGCGGCTCCGCGCCCTCACCGACGAAGGTGCCGCCCCCGACAGCCCGGAGCGGACCTACGTCCGCGACACCCTCATCGAGCTCAACCTCCCCCTCGTGCGGTACGCGGCGGCCCGCTTCCGCTCCCGCAACGAGCCGATGGAGGACATCGTCCAGGTCGGCACCATCGGCCTGATCAAGGCGATCGACCGCTTCGACTGCGAACGGGGCGTGGAGTTCCCGACGTTCGCCATGCCGACGGTCGTCGGCGAGATCAAGCGGTTCTTCCGCGACACGTCCTGGTCGGTGCGGGTGCCGCGCCGGCTCCAGGAGCTGCGGCTCGCCCTCACCAAGGCCAGCGACGAGCTCGCGCAGAAGCTCGACCGCTCCCCCACCGTCCCCGAACTCGCCGCCGTCCTCGGGGTGTCGGAGGAGGACGTCGTCGACGGCCTCGCCGTGGGCAACGCGTACACCGCCTCCTCGCTCGACTCCCCCTCGCCCGAGGACGACGGCGGCGAGGGCTCCCTCGCCGACCGCCTCGGCTACGAGGACACCGCGCTCGAAGGCGTCGAGTACCGGGAGTCGCTCAAGCCCCTGCTCGCCAAACTGCCGCCCAGGGAGCGGCAGATCATCATGCTGCGCTTCTTCGCCAACATGACCCAGTCGCAGATCGGCGAGGAGGTCGGCATCTCCCAGATGCACGTCTCGCGGCTGCTCACCCGCACCCTCTCCCAGCTGCGCGAGGGCCTCATCTCCGACTGATCCCGTCGGCGGACTTCCCGAAAACCACGCCTTACTGACGGTCCGTCAGTCAGACTGTGGCCCATGAGGCGAAGGAAGCCGGGACTCGTGGCGGTGGCGCTCTGCCTCGGCGGGGCGCTGACCGCCTGTGGCGGAGGAGACGACGAGGGGTACGCGGCGGTCGGCGCCGGCCCCTCCCCGAGGGGCGCGGTCGCCCCCTCGGGCGCGGTCACGCTGGTCCCCCTGGACAGCCCCACGGCGAGCGGGACGACGTCCAGTACGTCGTCCCCGGCGCCTGCCCCGTCGTCGCCGTCATCCCCGTCGCCGCCACCCCTGGCGCTGTCGCCGTCGTCGCCGCCGTCGTCGTCGGATGCGGCGGGCGGGAACACGGCGCCCTCCGCCGGTCCCGGGACCTCCGGTACGTCCGGGACCTCCGGCGGCTCGGGTTCTTCCGGTACGGAGTCGGGTACGGCTCCGGTGACCTCCGCGCCCGCCACCTCCGGCAGCTCCAGTGCGGCTCCTGGTACCGGGGGCGGCACCCCGCCCCGTACCCCTTCCAGCGCACCCGGCACCGGCCCCTCCACGGCCCCGCCCACGACACCGGGCCGCCCTTCGCCGTCGCCCACGGCCCCGCCCGCGCCCGCCCTGCTCACCGTCTCCGCGCCCACTCTCGCGGACGCCGACCGGCGCTGGTGCGAGCAGGTGACCGTCACCTTCCGGAACACCGGTGGCACGGCGGCCCGTTCGGGCACGGTCACCTTCGCCACGCACGTCATCGGGGCCCTCGGCGTCGACTGGGCGACGGTCGCCTCCAGCCAGGCCCTGCCCGCGCCGATCGCCGCCGGGACGGCGCGGACGCAGACGTACCGCGTGTGCGTGGACTCCTGGCGGGTGCCGCTGGGCATGCGGATCGACACCCGGCAGGTCACCGTCAGCTGGCAGTGACCGGGAAGCGCACCCCGGTCAGGCCCTCCGACACCTCCCACAGCCGGCGCCCCGTGCCGGCGTCGGCCGCCGCGTCCGAGAGCCGCACGCGGGTCGGCGCGCCCCGCAGCTCGGCCGGACCGTCCGGGCCGATGAACTCGCCGCCCGCCACGTCCAGGGCGGTCGCCGCGTACAGCTGGGGCAGCGCGCCCCGCTCCGGGGCCTGGGCGAGCAGCGGATTGCCGATGCGCCCGAAGACCAGCCGCGTCAGACCGCGCGTGTCCCGGGTCTGGAGGCTCGTCGCGGTGTAGCCGGGGTGGGCGAGCACGCTGCGGACCGGGCTTCCGGCCTCGGCCAGGCGGCGGTGGAGCTCGCGGCCGAAGACGGCGTTGGCGAACTTCGACTGGTTGTAGAAGGCCATGGGCGCGTAGCCGCGCTCGCCGCCGAGGTCGTCGAAACGGAGGCTGCCCTGCCGGTGGTTGATCGAGCTGACGGTGACCACCCGGGGGTCCCGGCCGGCGGCGAGCAGGTCGAGGAGCAGCCCGGTGAGCGCGAAGTGGCCGAGGTGGTTGGTGGCGAACTGGAGCTCGTGCCCCTGGGCGCTGAGGGTGCGGGGCGGTGCCATCACGCCCGCGTTGTTGACGAGCACGTCGAGGTGGCGGTGCTCCTCGCGCAGGCGGGCGGCGAAGGCGCGTACCGAGTCGAGGTCGGCGAGGTCGAGCCGCCGTACGTCGAGCAGGGGTCCTGACCCCGCCGCCATCAGGCCGTCCACGACCTCGCGGCCCTTCTCCTCGTCCCGTACGGCGAGGATCACGCGTCCGCCCCGGCGGGCCAGCGCTCGGGTCGTCGCGAGGCCGAGGCCACTGGTGGCTCCGGTGACGACGAAGACCCGTCCGGTCTGGTCCGGGATCCGGTCGGCGGTCCAGCTCTGCTTCTTGGTCATGCGACACACGCTGCCGTTAGTGTCACCGAGTGTCAAGCGCGCGCCCTGGTGTCATCGAGGGCACCGCGTTACCATCTCCCCGTGAGCCCTGTGAGCACCCGCCCCGAAGTCACCCTGGCCCAGCGCAAACGACAGCTCGTCGCGACCGAGCTGACCGAGGCGGCGCTCCAGCTGCTCGCCCTCCGGGGCTTCGACGCGGTCACGGTCGACGAGATCGCGACCACCGCGGGCGTCTCCAAGCGCACGTTCTTCCGGTACTTCGCGTCGAAGGAGGACGTGGTCGTCCAGTTCCTGGCCGACATGGGCGCCGACATGCGCGCGGGGCTCGCCGCCCGGCCCGCCGGGGAGCGCCCCTCCGAGGCGCTGCTGCACGCCGTCTCCGTACCCCTGTCCGTCTGCGGCGACCACGCCGAGCGCGCGCTGCCGGTGGTCAGGCTGATCCTGCGGACGCCCGCGCTGCTCGCCCGTTTCCTGGAGCACGAGGCGCGGTGGCGGGAGGAGCTGACGGAGGAGCTCGCGGGGCGCCTGGGGCTCGACCCCGAGGTGGAGCTCTATCCGCGGCTGGCCGCGGGCATGGCCATCGCCGCGTTCGACACGGTGCTGCACCACTGGAGCGGCGACGGGGACACCGAGGACCCGACGGCGCTCATCGGCCGGGCCTTCACGCTGCTCGCCCCCGCCCTGGACCGAGAGACGCCGTGAAAGCCGAGACGGGCCGGGTCCGCGTGATGCGGACCCGGCCCGTCCGGGGTGTGGTGTAGGGACGAGCGGTCAGCCCAGGGCCAGCCAGGCGACGGCCGCCAGGACGGCGATCACCGCGACGACGCCGACGATCAGGCCGACGCGCGGCCCGGCGGGGGCCGAGGCCGGGGCCGCCGCCTGCGGCTGCTGCCGCTGCGGAGCACCCTCGTCGACGAAGGCGCGGAACATCTGCGTGCTGCCGGCGGGGTCGTAGCCCTCGGGGCCCTGCCCCTGGGGTGCCTGGCCCTGGCCGTACGGTGCTTGGGGGTTGTGTGCCATGAGCCAGGACCCTAGCGAAGTGCGGGTGGGGGGCCCAAGCCCCGTCACTCCCCACAGCCCTTTGCCGATTCTTTAGCGCTGTTTGACCGATTTAGTTTGCCTGAAGCAACCATCCATCTCTATCGTTGCCCTAAGCAACAACATCAGTGGAGTGCCCGAAGGACCCGATGGACCCGATGGACCGGAAGGACCCGAAGGATCCGATGGACAGAGGCAAGCGCTACGAGAACCTCGCCCGCCAGGTGAGCGCGATCGGAGCGGTGAAGCGCGGACTCGCGCGGACCCTGCCTGCCGAGTGCCCCGGCGGGTCCGCCATCGTCCTCGCCCTGCTCCACCACCACGGCGACATGCGGATCGGCCGCGTGTCCGAACTGATGGCCGTCGACATGTCGGTCAGCAGCCGTCACGTGGCCCACACCGTGGACCGCGGCTGGGTCGAGCGACTGCCCGACCCCGCCGACAAGCGCTCCCGCATCCTGCACCTGACCTCCGCGGGCGAGTCCATGCTCGCCGTCCTCGACCGACGGCTGACGGACATGCTCGCCCGCACCCTCGCCGAGTGGTCCGACGACGACGTCGAACTGCTCACCGACCTGCTTGCCCGCCTCCGCGACTCCTTCGGGGACTGCCGGGCCCACCACGCTTGAGAACGAAGGAACTTGATGGCTACCACCACACCTGCCACCGGTGTGCGCGGCGGGAGCGCCCAGCAAGGGGACACCGCCGGCGGCGGCGCCCCGATGACGCACCGGCAGATCATGGAGGCGCTGTCCGGCCTGCTGCTCGGCATGTTCGTCGCCATCCTGTCCTCGACGATCGTCTCCAACGCCCTCCCCCAGATCATCACCGACCTGGGCGGCGGCCAGTCCGCCTACACCTGGGTGGTCACCGCCGCGCTCCTCTCGATGACCGCGACCACCCCGCTCTGGGGCAAGCTCGCGGACCTCTTCTCGAAGAAGCTGCTCGTCCAGATAGCCCTGATCATCTACGTGGCGGGCTCGGTCGTCGCCGGTCTCTCGCAGAGCACCGGCATGCTCATCGCCTGCCGTGTCGTCCAGGGCATCGGCGTCGGCGGTCTGACCGCGCTCTCCCAGATCATCCTGGCCGCGATGATCGCCCCGCGTGAGCGCGGCCGGTACAGCGGCTACCTCGGCGCGACCTTCGCCGTCGCCACCGTCGGCGGCCCGCTGCTGGGCGGCGTCATCACCGACACCGACTGGCTCGGCTGGCGCTGGTGCTTCTACGTCGGCGTGCCCTTCGCGTTCATCGCGCTGGTCGTCCTGCAGAAGACCCTCAAGCTCCCCGTCGTGAAGCGCAAGGTCAAGGTCGACTGGGCCGGCGCCTTCTTCATCAGCGCCGCCGTCTCCCTGCTCCTCATCTGGGTGACCTTCGCGGGCGACAAGTACGACTGGATGTCCTGGCAGACCGCCGCCATGGTGCTCGGTTCGATCGCGCTCGGCGGGATCTTCCTGCTCGTCGAGTCGAAGGCGAGCGAGCCGATCATCCCGCTCCGCCTCTTCCGCAACCGCACGATCACCCTGGCGTCGCTCGCCTCGCTCTTCGTCGGTGTCGCGATGTTCGCCGGCACGGTCTTCTTCAGCCAGTACTTCCAGCTGGCGCGGAACGAGTCGCCGACGATGTCCGGCGTCCTCACCATCCCGATGATCGCGGGCCTGTTCGTCTCGTCGACCGCCTCCGGCATGATCATCACGAAGACCGGCAAGTGGAAGGCGTGGCTGGTCAGCGGCGGCGCCCTGGCCGCCGGCGGGCTCGGGATGCTCGGCACGATCCGCTACGACACGACGTACTGGCACATCGCGATCTTCATGGCGGTCCTCGGCCTCGGCCTCGGCATGATGATGCAGAACCTCGTGCTCTGCACCCAGAACCAGGTGGACCCCGCCGACCTCGGCGCCGCCTCCTCCGTCGTCACCTTCTTCCGCTCCCTCGGCGGTGCGATCGGCGTCTCGGCGCTGGGCGCGGTCATGGCCCACCGGGTCACGGACTACGTCAAGGAGGGCCTGGCCGAGCTCGGCCCGAAGGCCGCGGGCGCCATGGGCCAGGCCGGCTCGGGCGGCGGGATCCCGGACATGGACAAGCTGCCGGGCCCGATCCGTACGGTCATGGAGAGCGCGTACGGACACGGCGTCGGCGACGTCTTCCTCTACTCGGCGCCGTTCGCGCTGCTGGCCTTCGTGGTGACCCTGTTCATCAAGGAAGTCGCCCTGAAGAGCAGCACGGTGACGGCCTCCGAGGAGGGCTAGAGAAGCTCCCGGCCGCGCTTCGAGCGGAGGCGCGGCCGGGTCGGGAACGGAGCGGCGGGCAGGGGACGGCCCGCCGCTCCGTCATTTCTTGGTTTCACGGGAAACCATGGTCTCGATGCCGGCGACCAGGACGTCCAGGGCGTAGGCGAAGTCCCGGTCCCACATCTCGGTGACGCTGCCGTGCGCGGCCCGCGCGTCGAGGATCTCCGCCATGGGCTCGATGGCGTCCACGAAGCCCGGATTGTCGCGGAAGGCCTTGACGGACTCCACGTAGAAGTCGTCCTGCGACATCCCGGCCTCCGCCGCACGCCGCCCGAACTGGGACTCGATCGTCCCGTAGCCGTACACGAACTGGAAGACCGCCGACGTCGCGCTGGGCTGACGGTCGACCGGCAGGCCGGTGCGCCCGATCGCCTCCTGGATCTTGGCGCCGACCGCGATCGCGTGCGGGCCGATGTTCAGGTACCGCCCGGCGCTCGGCGACATCCACGGGTGGCGGACCAGCATCCGGCGGTATCCCAGGGCGAGCACCCGGATCATGTCCCGCCAGCCGTCGGCGGCGTCGATCGCCGCGAGGTCGAACTCGCCGTAGGCGCTGTCCATGGCGAACTCGATGATGTCGTCCTTGGTGTCCACGTACCAGTAGAGGGACATCGCGGTGACCTTCAGCTCGGTCGCGAGCTTGCGCATCGACAGCCCGGCCAAGCCCTCCTCGTCGAGCATCCGGATCGCCGCGGCGACGATCCGGTCCCGGTCGAGTCCGGCCGGACCGCCGCCGCTGCGGGGGGCCTTCGCCTCCAGCCAGACGCTGGAACGCGCCGGGTTCCTGGCCCTGTCTGCTGCCTTGACCATCGCGTTCCTCCGTCTGTCAGCGGTCCGTCACCATGCTAAGCAGCCGTCTCGATCCGTTCCGCCGCTTCGGCCGCCCCCGCGGCCTCGGCCTCCGTCCGCTCGGCCCGCCTGAGGAGGGCCGCGGCGACCAGACCGCCGGCGAAGACGGCGATCGCGCCGACCAGCTGGCTGGTCTGGAGGCCTGAGGCGAAGGCGTCGGAGATCTCCTGGCGCTCGGCCTCGCTGCCCGCGGCGGCGAGCGCGGCCGGGAGCGAGGTCGCGGTGACGGCGACCAGGGCGGCGAAGCGGGCGTTGAGCACGGCGCCGAGGACGGCGACGCCGAGGCCGTTGCCGAACTCGGCGAGGGTGCCGTTGATACCGGCGCCCACGCCCGCCTTCTCCGGCGGGATCGAGCTCATGATCGCGTTGGCCATGGCCGGGGACGAGACGGCGATGCCGCCGCCCATCAGGACCAGGCCGAGCAGCATGCCCCAGTAGCTGCCGTCCGTACCGCCACCGAGCAGCGAGATCGACGTGAGGCCGCCGGCGACCAGGGTCATGCCGAGGACGACGGTGGGCGGGGTGCCGAGCTTCATGACGATCCGCGGGCCGATGCCCGTCAGGTTGAGGGCGACGATCGTCAGCGCGAGCGGCGCCATCCGCAGACCCGCCTCGAGGGGCTCGTACCCGAGCACGAACTGCAGGTGCTGGGTGAGCAGGAAGAGCGAGCCGCCCATGCCGAACACGACCAGGATCGAGCCGCCGATGGCGCCGACGAACTTCTGGTTGCGGAAGAAGTGCATGTCGAGCATCGGGTACGGGGTGTGGAGCTCCCACAGCGCGAAGGCGCCGAGCCCGAGGAGGCCGATGACGGCCGGGACGAGGACCTCGGCGGAGAGCCAGCCGTGCTCGGGGCCGGTGATGATCGCGTACACGACGGCCGTCATGCCGATCGTGGAGAGCAGCGCGCCGAGCAGGTCGGGGCGGTCGCCCTGCGGGTTCTTGGACTCGGGGACCAGCTTGAGGACGGCGACGAGCGCGAGGACCGCGACCGGGATATTGATGAGGAAGATCATTCCCCACCAAAAGTGGTTGAGGATCACGCCGCCGATCAGCGGCCCGCCGGCGAAGCCGAGCGAGGCGACCGTGGACCAGAGCGCGATGGCCTTGACCCGCTCGGAGTCGTCGAAGATCTGCATGACGACGGCGAGGGTGGTGGTCATGAGGAGCGCGCCGCCGACGCCCATGCCCGCACGGGCGGCGATGAGCTGCGTGGTGGAGTCGGCGAGTCCGGCGGCGAGCGAGCCGAGGCCGAAGAGCGCGAGGCCGGCGGCGAGGAGCTTCTTGCGGCCGTAGCGGTCGGCGGCGTTGCCCGCGCTCAGCAGGAGGCCGGACTGGACGAGCGAGTACGCGTTGATCATCCACTGGATGTCGGTGGTGGTCGCGTCGAGTTCGGAGGTCAGCGAGGGGATGGCGACGCTGAGCACGGTGTTGTCGAGCAGCACGGTGAGCTGGGCGAGGCAGATGACGCCGAGGATCAGCCAGCGCTGCGGGTGGCCACCGGTGGCTATCTGCTCGGTCGCGGCGGTCGGCGCCGTCATGGCAGGACTCCTTGTACGGTGTACGGGACTGGGTCTCGTACACCGTACAAGGACTCTCGTACGCTGTATAGCGATTAGTTCGTCGTGGCCTTCGTCGTGGCCTTTGACGTGGTCAGGTCGTAGAAGGTGACGCCGCCGATCGTGACCTTCTCGAAGGTCTCCGAGACCCAGGTGGAGATCTCCGAGTTGCCGCCGGGACCGCCGCCGCCCATGCGGCCGCCGCCTGTGGCGCCTTCACCGGTGGCGCCTTCGCCGGTGCCGCCTTCGCTGCCGCCGATGAAGTAGTGGATCTTCCCCTCGGCGACGTACTGCTTGAACTGGGCGAGCGTCGGGGACGGGTCGCTGCCGTTGAAGCCGCCGATCGCCATCACGGGCTTCTCGGTGGCGAGCTGGTAGCTGGCCGCGTTCTGGGCGCCGACCGTGGCCGCGACCCAGGTGTAGGCGTCGGCGTCCGCGAGGAGCGCGGTCTTCGCCTCCGTACCGACGCTGGCGCCGTTGAGGAGACCGCCCATGCCGCCGCCACCGCCCATGCCACCGGGGCCGCCTTCACCACGGGTCATGCCCTGGGGCGGGGTGCCGCCGCCGGGCATCTGGCCACCCTGGCCACCCGGCATCTGTCCCTGACCGCCCTGACCGCCGGGCATCTGACCTTGCCCCTGACCGCCTTGGCCGCCCTGGCCTTGGCCTCCCTGGCCGCCTTGGCTTGCCTGGCCCTGGCCGCCCGGAGGCATCGCCCCCCTCTCGAACGACCGCATACCGCCGCCGCCCGGGCCGCCACGGCCGCCCATCGCGCCGCCCGACGGGCCCGCCGTGACGATCGAGCCCTGGTGCCCGGAGCCCAGCGTCTCCAGGGTGTACGCGAACGGGCCCGCGAGCCCCGCCGCAAGCCCGAGGCCGGCCACCGCGAGCCCGAGCCGCCGGTCGATCCGGCCCGCGAACAGCAGCGCCACCGCGGCCACCGCACCCGCCACCAGGACCGCCCAGCGCAGCCACGGCAGCCAGTCCGGCGTACGGCCGAGGAGCGTCCAGGCCCACACCGCCGTCGCCGCGACCGTCACCGCGAGGGCCGCCGAGGCGAGCCACCTCGTGCGCTCCTCCCAGAGCACCGCCGCGCCCATGCCGACGAGCGCCGCGACGTACGGGGCCAGGGCCACCGTGTAGTACTCGTGGAAGATGCCGGCCATGAAGCTGAAGACGGCGAGCGTGATCAGCAGCGAGCCGCCCCACACCAGGAACGCCGAACGCGCCGTGTCCGTCCGGGGCGCCCGCCAGGTGACGACGAGCCCCGCGATGAGCAGGATCAGCGCCGCCGGGAGCAGCCAGGAGATCTGACCGCCGACCGCGTCATTGAACATCCGGCCGATCCCGGTCTCGCCCCAGCCACCACCCTGGCCGCCGCCGCGGCCACCGCCGCCGACGCTGCCGGTCTCGTTGCCGTTGATCCGGCCGAGGCCGTTGTAGCCGAAGGTCAGCTCGAGGAAGCTGTTGTTCTGCGAGCCTCCGACGTACGGGCGGGAGGCCGCGGGCCACAGCTCGACCAGGGCCACCCACCAGCCCGCCGACACGATCATCGCGAGCCCGGCGAGGGCGAGCCGGCCGATGCGGCGGCCGATCGCGCCCGGCGCGCACACCCCGTGGACGAGCGCGAGCGGCGGCAGGATCAGGAAGGCCTGGAGGGTCTTCGCGAGGAACGCGAACCCGAAGGCCACCCCGGCCCAGACCAGCCACTTCGCCGCGCCCTTCTCCTGCTCCAGGGCGCGCAGCACGCAGTAGACCGCGACCGTCATGAGCAGCGCGAGCAGCGCGTCCGGGTTGTTGAAGCGGAACATCAGCGCGGCGACGGGCGTCAGCGCGAGCACCGCGCCCGCGATCAGACCGGCGCCCGCGCCGAACCGGCGCCGGACGGCCGCGTACAGCACGGCGACCGTGGCCACGCCCATCAGCACCTCGGGCACCAGGATCTGCCAGGAGCCGAGCCCGAAGAGGCGGACGGAGAGCGCCATCGGCCACAGGGCGGCCGGGGGCTTGTCGACGGTGATGGCGTTGGCCGCGTCGAGGGAGCCGAAGAAGAAGGCCTTCCAGCTCTCGCCGCCCGCCTGGACGGCCGCCGAGTAGAAGGAGTTGGCGTAGCCGGAGGCGCTCAGGTTCCAGAGGTAGAGCGCGGTGGTCACGGCGAGCAGCCCGAGGAAGGCGGGCCGGACCCAGGGGGCGTCCCCGGTGCGCCCGCGCCAGAGCCGGGCGAGAGGGCCGCCGCGGGACGGCGCGGCGTGGGCCGCGGTGGACATCGTGGTCATCGGTCGTTCCTTGCGGAGGTCTGCGGGGTGGACCGCTCGGGGAAGACCCAGAGCCGGAAGAGGAGGAAGCGCAGGACGGTCGCGGCGAGATTGGCGACGATCAGGACGGCGAGCTCCGTGGAGTGCGCCGGATCGCCGGTCGCCGCGCCCAGAGCGGCGAGTGAACCGCTCGTCAGGGCCAGGCCGATGGCGAAGACCACGAGCCCCTGCGCCTGGTGGCGGACGGCCCGGTCCCGGCCCCGTACCCCGAAGGTCAGGCGCCGGTTGGCCGCCGTGTTGGCGACGGCCGAGACGAGCAGCGCGGCTGCGTTGGCGAGCTGTGGGCCGACGCCGAGGCGGAAGGCCGAGTACAGCGCGACGTAGAAGAGCGTGGACAGCGCGCCGACCACGCAGAAGCCGACGAGCTGGCGCGCGAGACCGCCCGGCACTCCGCTGAGGTCACGGTCCCGGGGGTCGTCCCCGAAGGGCCGGGCCAGCCGGTCGAGGGGCAGCGAGCCGGTCGCCAGGGCCCGCCCGACCCGCCACACGCCCTTGAGGTCGTCGGTGGCCGTCTTCATGATGTGCACGGTCGAGTCGGGGTCGTCGACCCAGTCGACCGGCACCTCGTGGATACGGAGCCCGGCCCGCTCGGCGAGGACCAGCATCTCGGTGTCGAAGAACCAGCCGGTGTCCTCGACCATCGGGAGGAGCCGCTCGGCGACGTCCCGCCGTATGGCCTTGAACCCGCACTGGGCGTCGGAGAAGCGGGCGGCGAGCGAGCCGCGCAGGATGAGGTTGTAGGCCCGCGAGATGAACTCCCGCTTCGGCCCGCGCACCACCCGCGAGGAGCGGGCGAGCCGGGAGCCGATCGCCAGGTCCGAGTGGCCCGAGATGAGCGGCGCGACCAGCGGGAGCAAGGCGTTCAGGTCGGTCGACAGGTCGACGTCCATGTAGGCGAGGACGGGGGCGTCCGATGCGGACCAGACCGTCCGCAGCGCCCGGCCGCGCCCCTTCTGCTCAAGCCGTACGGAGCGCACCTCGGGCACCTCGTCGGCGAGGGCCGCGGCGACGGCGGGCGTCGTGTCGGTGGAGGCGTTGTCGGCGACGGTGATGCGGAAGCCGTACGGGAAGGTCCGGAGGAGGTGTTCGTGGAGCCGGCGGACGCACGGCTCCAGGTCCTTCTCCTCGTTGTAGACGGGGATCACCACGTCCAGGACGGGCCTTCCGGCGACGCTCACCGGCAGGTGCTCCCGGGCGGGAAGGGCGCCGGGAGTCCCGGACGCGGGGCCCGCGATCGTTGGGGTTCGCATGACACCGACACTCGCCGGGGCCGCTGTCACGGCTGTGTGATGAGCCTGTGCCCTCGCTGTGAGTCCTGATCCGCGGGCAGGCGCACCGTGAACACGGTCCTCCCCGGCGTGCTCACGACGGTCACGTCGCCGCCGTGGGCGAGGACGACCGCGCGCACGATGGCCAGGCCGAGGCCGGTGGAGCCGGCGTGCCGGGAGCGGGAGGCGTCGCCGCGCGCGAACCGTTCGAAGACGGACGGCAGGAGCCCGGGCGGGATGCCGGGTCCGTCGTCCTCGATGTCGACGAGCGCGCTCGGCCCGTCCGACCGGACGCGGGCGGTGACCTTCGTGCCGGGCGGGGTGTGGGTGCGGGCGTTGGCGAGGAGGTTGACGAGCACCTGCTGGAGGCGGGCGCCGTCGGTCCGCACGGTCACGGCCTCGCCGTCCGCGGGCAGTTCGAGGCGCCAGTGGTGCTCGGGCCCGGCGGCCCGTGCGTCGCTCACGGCGTCCACGACGAGGGGGACGACATCGGTGCTCTCGTACGAGAGCGGGCGTCCGGTGTCGAGCCGCGCGAGCAGCAGGAGGTCCTCCACAAGCCCCGTCATCCGGGTCGCCTCGGACTCGATCCGGCCCAGCGCGTGCCGGGTGTCGGGCCCGCACTCCTCCCGGCCGCGCCGGGTCAGCTCCGCGTACCCCCGGATCGAGGCGAGCGGGGTCCGCAGCTCGTGGCTGGCGTCCGCGACGAACTGCCGGACGCGGGTCTCGCTCTGCTGGCGGGCGTCGAGGGCCGAGTGGACGTGGTCGAGCATCCGGTTGATGGCCGCGCCGACCTGGCCGACCTCGGTCCGCGCATCGGCCTCCGTCTCCGGGACCCGCTGATGGAGCGCCACCTCGCCGCTGTGCAGCGGGAGCTGGGCGACCTGGCCGGCGGTGGTGGCGACCCGCCGCAGCGGGCGCAGCGCCACCCGGACCAGCACGGTCCCGGCGATGGAGGCCGCGACGAGCCCGGCGCCGGTGACGCTCAGCTCGACGAGGACGAGGGTGGAGAGGGCGTCCTCGACCTCGGTGAGCGGAATGCCGGTGAGGAACGAACCACGTTCCCCGGAGGCGTACTCGACCCGGTAGGACCCGAGGCCGCCGGGCAGTTCGACGGTGTGCGGCTCGCTGTCGCGGGGGACGGCGGCGAGCGCGGCCCGCTGGGCCGCGTCGAGCGCTGTGGTCTGGACGTTCCGTCCGAACTCCCCGGCATCCTCGGACGCGGCCTCCGCCGAGTACCCGGCCGTGGTCATCTCGCCGTCCACCAGTTCGGCGCCGAGGGTGCCGATCCGGGCGCCGGACTGGACGAACGCGAGTGGGTCCTTCACCCGGCCCGGGTCGGGCATGCCGGGAGGGGAACCCATGGCGACCGGCGGGCCCGAAGCCCGCATCGAGACGCTGTTCAGCTGCTCGTCGGCCTGGTCGTACAGGTACGAGCGGAAGGCGATGGTCGTCACCGTCCCGATCACGGCCGCGACGACCGCGATCAGCGCGACCGCCGAGACGACCAGCCGGGTGCGCAGCGACCACGGCCGCCGACGTCGTACGGGCACGGGCGCTACTCCCCCGGCTTGATGAGGTACCCGGCCCCGCGACGGGTGTGGATCATCGGCGCACGGCCCGCGTCGATCTTCCGGCGCAGGTAGGAGATGTAGAGCTCGACGACGTTGGCCTGGCCGCCGAAGTCGTACGACCAGACGCGGTCGAGGATCTGCGCCTTGCTGAGCACCCGGCGCGGATTGCGCATGAGGTAGCGCAGCAGCTCGAACTCGGTGGCGGTGAGGTGGATCGAGTCTCCGCCCCGGGTGACCTCGTGGCTGTCCTCGTCGAGGGTGAGGTCCCCGACGGCGAGCAGCGATTCGCTGCGCGCCTGCGCGGCGCCGGACCGGCGGATGAGGCCGCGCAGCCGGGCGACGACCTCCTCCAGGCTGAAGGGCTTGGTGACGTAGTCGTCGCCGCCGGCGGTGAGCCCGGCGATCCGGTCCTCGACGGCGTCCTTCGCCGTCAGGAAGAGGACCGGAACGTCCGGGAGCTCACGCCGGATCGAGCCCAGCAGGCTGAGCCCGTCGGCATCGGGGAGCATCACGTCGAGGATCACGGCGTCGGGCCGGAACTCGCGTACGGAGCGCAGGGCGGCGGCGCCGTCACCGGCACTCCGCACCTGCCAGCCCTCGTAGCGGAGGGCCATGGAGAGGAGCTCGGCGAGCGAGGCCTCGTCGTCGACGACGAGGACGCGGACGGCGGTGCCGTCGGCACGGAGCATGTCGGCGCGGGTGCCGGGGCGGCGCGTGGTGACGGTCATGCGCCCACGCTCTCCACCGCCGCTGAGAGCCCCCTTGCCCTTTCCTGTGAATTCCCTGAGAAAGGCCTCGGGCGGGCCTCAGGGGTGTTTCACGTGAAACAACGCGGCGCCGTTCTCGTACAGGACGCGCCGCATCCAGTCGTCCCCGAGCCCGAGGCGTTCGAGGGCGTGGAGCTGGTGGACGTAGGGGTAGGGGATGTTCGGGAAGTCGGAGCCGAGGAGGATGCGGTCACCGAGGTCGGCGAGCCGCCCGAGCTCCGCCGTGGGGAAGGGCGCGAGCCGCTCGCTGAAGTCGGTGAAGGCCATGGTGGTGTCGAGGCAGACGCCCTCGTACCTCTCGGCCATGGCCAGGAACTCGCCGTACTCGGGCATGCCCATGTGCGCGACGATCACCCGCAGCCGGGGGTGGCGGGCGAGGAGCCGCCCCATGGGCTCCGGGCCGGTGAACGTGCCCGGGGTGGGCCCGGACCCGCAGTGCACGACGACGGGCGTACCGCTGTCGGCGAGGGCTCCCCACGCGCTGTCGAGCAGGGGGTCCGTCGGGTCGAACCCGCCGACCTGGAGGTGCACCTTGAAGACGCGGGCGCCGGCGCCGAGCGCCTCACGGACATACGTGTCGACGCCCGGCTCGGGAAAGAAGGTCGCGGTGTGCAGACAGTCGGGGGTGCGGGCGGCGAAGTCGGCGGCCCAGGCGTTCAGCCAGGCGGCCATGCCGGGCTTGTGCGGGTAGAGCATCGCGGTGAAGGCGACGGCCCCGAAACCGCGCAGGATCGCGAGCCGGCGGTCCTCCTCCTCGCGGTAGGTGATGGGCCATTCCAGGCCCGTCAGGGGGCCGGCGGAGTCGAAGTAGGCCCAGACCTTGTCGAGGACGTTCTGCGGCATGAAGTGCGTGTGCACATCGACGAGCCCAGGAATTCCGAGCCGCGCGACCAGCGCCCGGATGTCGTCACTCTCGCTACTCCGGCTATTCCCGCTCAAAGCTGTAGCTCCGTTCGACCTTGCCGATGTGGACGCTGTAGCTCTCGTACCAGTGCTCCCGGCCGTGCGTCTTGGCGGCCTGGTGCTCGGTGTCGAGACGCCAGGCGTCGAGGGATTCGAGGTCGCGGAAGTAGGCGACGGTGATGCCGATGCCGCCGGGGGTACGGGCGTACTCGTAGCCGAGGAACCCGGGGATGTCCTTGACGATCTCCTGCATGCGGGAGGAGGTCTCGGCGTAGCCCTCGGGCGCGTCGGGACGAACGGAAGTGAACAGGGCGGTGTAGTAGGGCGGTTCCAGGCCCGCCACCAGCTTCTGGGTCATGTGATCACCCTCGTCCGGGCCGGGCCGGGATGTCCACGGTCGCAGGCCAAAGGGATCCAAGACTTTACGAAGCGTCAGAAGAGTTCGCCCTGGGCACTCTCGGGCTCCGCACCGGCCACAGCGGCCACCGGCACCGAGAAGGCACCCGCCTCCCCGACCCCCCGGAGGGCCCATCCCCCCATGAGCCGGGTGTCGAGGACGACGCAGCGCCCGCCGGGGTCGAGCAGGTGCAGATCGGGCCCGGCGGCGGCGAGCAGGCGCCCGGTGACGACACCGCCGTCGACGAGCTCGGTGACGGTCCCGCCGAGCGGCTGCAGCCCGTCCAGATGGAAGGCCTCGGCGTGGTCGCGAGCAACGAAGTCGAGCGGTTCCAGGGTCTCCGTCCACCCGCCGACCTCCCGCGCGCGCCGGTGCAGCTCCTGGACCTCCCGGGCACGTTCCTCGACGGGCGGCAGGACGTGCCGTACGGCCCGCTTCCGCTCGTACGCGATCCGGTCGGGGACGCCGAGCGCCTGCCGCAGCACTTCCTCGGTCCGGCGCGCGGCCATGAGAGGCCCCCGTCCGAGCCAGCTGAAGGCGACCGCGCCCTGCTCCAGGAGCCGGGCCTCGCCACGGGCCTCGGCGGTGATCCCGACCTTGGTCATGCCGGGCCCGAACCAGGCGAGATAGACGCGGTACGGCCGAGGATCGTCGAGCAGGGTGTCCGCCGCGACCGAGTGCGCCCGGTCGAGCCGTGCACACTCGGCGCACCGGCCACCGGTGGCCCGCCCGGACACGACGGCCTCCAGGGGACAGGGATTGCCCCGAGCGCCAGGACACCGCCGCACGCCGACGGCCTGAAAGGCAAGCCCCTGCCCGTACGCGAGGGCGCTGACCCTCCCACCCCGCCACCGCAACCCGGGCACCCCACCACTCCACCCGAGCCCCCGACACCACCACTCCACCGGCCCACGCCTCCCTACCAGCTGTGGAGTCCAGTCTCCGCCACGCCAGTCCCCGTCCCCGTCCCCGTCCCCGTCCCCGTCCCCGTCCCCGGCCCCGGCCCCGGCCCCGGCCCCGGCCCCGGCCCCGGCCCCGGCCCCGGCTCAGGCTCAGGGCAGCACATAGATCCGGGCACCGTCGGGGTCCGGATCACCCACCTCACGCATGCAGCCGCGCTCCAGAAGGATCCGGACGCAGTCGCGGACGCGCTCGCCGGACAGACCGGTCCGGAGGGTGACGTCCTGGGGCCGGTAGCGGACACCGCCCCGCACGAGCCCGGGCGCGAGACAGCAGGCGACGGTCCGGGTGTCGCCGGTGATGGCCCAGGACTCGACGAGCTGGTGCGGGGTGAGCGCGACGACGGCGGCGCCGGTGCGCTGCCGGGGCACGGAGAGACGCGCAAGGGAGTCGGCGACCCTTGCGAGGTTCTCGCGTGTCTCGCGGAGCAGCTCCGCGCGGTCGGTGTACTCCTCGTACGCGGCGTGCAGGGCGGCCTGCTCGTCGAACTCGCCCTCCAGCCGCACGAGCGCGTCGACGAGCTCCGGCGGCAGGAGGAACCCGGACCGGACAGGCGAGGGTTCGAGCCCGTATCCGCCGTCCCGCTGGACCGCCGTCACGACCTCCGCGACCCACGCCCGGAACGGCCCGGCCTCCGGCCTCCGGCACGCCCCCACCAGCTGGACGAGCCCCGGAACGTTCACCATCCGCGCCGAGGCCCTGACGCCGCTGAGGGCGAGTATCGCGGCGCTCCCGGCGAGCTCCCCCGCCCCCGCCAGGCACCTCTCGGGCAGCACCACCGTCCGCAGCGCCTCCCGCGTCCCCGCGTACCCCAGCCGCCTCGCCACGTCCACGACCGGGAACCAGTGCGTCCCGTCCGGCGCGGTCAGCCTCCGCAGACGCGCCCCGGTGGCGACGTACACCATGTCATCGATGTCGATCGCATCCATCGATCATCACCTCCGCCTCGCAAGCTAGGCCGAGGGCATATTCAACTGACATGCAAATCAGACAGGTTCACCCAAAAGGGGAAGACCCCCGGGATCCCCGGGGGCCTTCCTCCCTGCTTGACCGCTACTTCGCGACGAACTGCGTCAGGATCGCCTGCACCTCGTAGATGTCGACGCCCTTGGTGAAGGTCTTCTGGACGGGCACGGCGTTGCCCGAGATCCAGATCTTCAGCTCGGCGTCGAGGTCGAAGGTGCCGGCGGTCTCGACGGCGAAGTGCGTGATGCTCCGGTACGGGATCGAGTGGTACTCGACCTTCTTGCCGGTGATGCCCTGCTTGTCGACGAGCACCAGGCGCCGGTCGGTGAAGAAGATCGTGTCGCGGATCAGCAGGTACGCGGCGTGCACCTGCTCCCCCTGCCCGAGCAGCCGCGCGAAGTCCTGCTGCGCCTGCGCCGGATCGATCGCGTGCGCGTTCCCGAAGAGCGCCATGTTCCAACCCCCACTGATGAAGAGAAAGAACGATCATCAGACCCCGACCGACCCCAACGCAAGAGGCCCCGGACTCTTGTCCGGGGCCTCTCGCTCATGTGCACTCGGCAGGATTCGAACCTGCAACCTTCTGATCCGTAGTCAGATGCTCTATCCGTTAAGCTACGAGTGCTTGTTTTGTTTTCTGTCTTCGCTCCCCGGCCTTTCGGCCCGCTCGCGGCGACAGGAAGAACATTACATGACTGCCGCCGTCATGTGAAATCCATTCACTCCACCCCTTGTGACCTGCGAAAACGCTGCTCGGGGGAGGTTCGGGGAGTCGGTGGCCAGAGGTCGCCGGCGGGGGTGCTCGGGGCGGAAACGCGCCGAAAGAGACCGGGGTCACATGCCTTGGGAACGGCCAAGGCCCCGACCCCGGGAACGGCCTGAGCGTCGGCCCCTGGAACGGCCGAAGCCCCGGCCGTGGGGCCGGGGCTTCGGTAGGGGCGGAGGCGGAGGGATTTGAACCCTCGATGGGCTTTAAGACCCAAACCGCATTAGCAGTGCGGCGCCATAGACCGGACTAGGCGACGCCTCCATGCACCTCGCGCATACGCGAGTGGTGCGTGCAGATGATGACACAGGCGAACCGGCTGTCACCAATCGATTCTCACCGTACTAGGCCTCCGGGGTCCAGGGCAAAGCCCCGCGAGCCCCGCGAGCCCCGCCGCGCCCCGTGCCGCCCACCCGGCGCACCCCGCTTGCGCAACGCCCCCACGCCCGGAGCGTTAGTGAGAAGGGGCGGGACGCCGAGGACCGCCCCCGTACCCGCATCCCTGTACGTGTCCGTCGTCCGTCGCCGTATCCCGCAGCTCCTGGAGATTCGTATGTTGCGCCGCCTCCTCTTCGCGACCCTCGCCACCACCGCCGCCGGGACCGCCGGACTCGGCCCCCTGCCGCCGCTGCCCCTGCTCTCCCCGCCCGACACGCTGACCGTGACGGTCGCCGAGAGCGGCCGTCACGGCGCCGACGGCACGTTCGAGCTGACCTGCGACGACCAGGCCGGCGGGACGCACCCGGACGCCGAGGACGCCTGCGCGCGACTGGAGGAGCACGCGAAGGCGGGCACGAACCCGTTCAAGGCCGTTCCGCAGGACGCGTTCTGCACCCAGGTGCACGGCGGGGACGCCGTCGCGCACGTCACCGGCACCTGGCAGGGCCGCGAGATCGACGCCCGTTTCTCCCGCGTCAACGGCTGCGAGATCGACCGCTGGACCGACCTCCAGCCGGTCCTTCCCGCCCTCGGACAATGAACGGCGGGCGGCGGCTCCCTTAGACTCCCTCCGTGACAGGCTGCGGCCCGAGGGGCAAGATGGGGCCCGCCTGCCGACAGGCAAGCACGTGCAGTGGGTCAGGGAGGAACCGTCGTCGTGAGCAGCAGGCCATCCCGAGGCGCTGCTCGCCTCGCAGCCATACTCGACGCCCTTCCTGACGGCCTCGTGCTCGTCAACTGCAATGGCACGGTCGTCAACGCCAACACGATCGCCCTCGGCATGTTCGAGACGCCCGGCACCGCGCTCGTGGGCCGTGGCCTGCTCGATCTGCTGCCCGGCTTCGACTCGCGCCTCATCCCCGGCTCCATGCGCCGCCCCGAAGGCACCGACGAGCGCGGCCGCACCAAGCCGACCCGGATGATCGCCCGCCGCACGGACGGCGGCGAGTTCCCCGTCGAGGTGACCAGCGCCAGCCTGGAGGACGGCCGCGAGGCCTACGACTCGTACAGCGGCTACACCGGCGACGAGCTGCTCATGCTCGTCGTCCGGGACCTCACCGGCACCCTCGACACCGAGGCCGAACTCGCCCGCTCGCAGCGCCAGACCGAGATGATCCTGCGCGCCGCGTCCGAGGGCGTCGTCGGTACGGACACCGACGGCCGGGTCGTCCTCGTCAACCCCGCCGCCGCGCAGATCCTCGGCTACCGCGCCGGTGAGCTCGGCGGCCAGGAGCTGCACCCGCTGATCCTCGCCACCCGCGCCGACGGCGAGCCCTTCCCGTACGAGGAGTCGCCGCTCGCCGACACCCTCAAGTCCGGGCGCAAGCACCGGGTGCGCGGTCAGGTGCTGTGGGCGAAGAAGGGCGACCGGGTGCCGGTCGACCTGACGACCGCCCCGGTACGGGACGGGGACCAGCTCGTCGGCGCGGTGATGACCTTCACCGACCGCAGGCCGTACGAGCAGCTCGAGGAGCAGCACACCGCCGAACTCGCCGACCGCGCCGAACGGCACGCGGTGGAGCGGGAGACGCAGCAGGAGCGGTACGCCTCGCTGGCCGCCCGGCACGAGCAGCTGACCGCCGTCCTCGCCGAGTCGCTGCGCGGTCCCCTGGAGGAGCTGCGCAGCCGGCTGGGCGCGCTCGCCGCCGACGACGCCGGGCAGCTGTGGCCCGAGGCCAACCAGGTGCTGCACCACCTGACCGCCGGCTACGCCCGGATGACCGCGCTCGTGGACAACGTCCTGAGCTACCAGCGCCTGGACGCGGGCGCGGAGAAGCTCGACCGGCGGGTCGCGCTCCTCGACGGGGTCGTGACGGCCGGCATCGACGGGGCCGTCGAGCTGATCGGGCCCGGCCGCGCGCAGTTCGCCGTGCACGCGCCGCCGATCGAGGCCGAGGTGGACCCGGACCGGCTCGCGACCGCGCTCGCGCACCTCGTCGCGGACGTCGCCGGCGTCGACGCGACCGGCAAGAACCGGGCTGCCGCGCAGGGCGCCGGTCCGGTCGACTCCACGATCGTCGTCGCGGCCGCCCAGCGCGGAGACGTCGTACGCATCGAGGTCCGCGGCCCGTACGCGGGCGGCGACCCGGTCCACGGGCCGGTCGTGCGCGGGATCGTGGCGGCGCACGGCGGTGTCGTGCAGACCCACGAGGTGCCCGGGACGAGCGGCGGCGCGTACGTCCTCGAGGTCCCGCTCGGGACCGGGCGGGGCACTGTCCCCGCAGCTGCGGCCAGTCCTGTTCCCTCCGTCTCCGCTTCTCCCTCGCGGGACGTCCCGGCCCTTCCCGCGCAGGCCACGGGCGCCGAGGGCGAGACCTCCGGCGGCGGACGGCGCCGGGCCCGGCGCGCCTCCACGGACGCCTTCCTGGAGAGCCCGGTCGCCCCGGAGGCCGCCGAGTCGGGCGGTCGCCGTCGTGCCCGTACGGGAGAGTCGGCCGGCCCCGCCGAGCTGATCCCCGCCCAGCAGAACGCCGCCGCCGACAGCTCCGCCATGCCCGCGCTCCCGGCTTCCGTGCCCGCCTCCCTTCCGTCGGCCGGGCCCGCGGTCGAGCCCACCGGGCGCCGCCGTGGCCGTCCCGCCGAGGGGTCCGTGGTGACCGCTGCCGAGGGCGCGCAGGGGCGTGCCGCGCTGGGCGCCGCCGTGCCTCCGCAGGGTGTCGCCGCCGCCGAGCACGTGAACGCGCACGCGGTCGCGGCCGCACACGGTCCTGCCCTGGCCCTGCCCGCCGTCGCCTCCGGCGGCGACGTACCGGCCGCCCAGCCGAGCGGGCGCCGCCGGCGGGCGCTGGCCGCCGCGCAGGAGCGGGCCGCGGCGGCAGAGGCCGGCCCCCGGACGCCGTTCGCGCTCCCGCCGGCCGACGTGGACCGCCCCGAGACCACATCCGCCTCCGTACCCGCTCCCGCGCCGGTTCCGGTTCCGGGCTCCGCCGCGCTGCCCGTCTCCGACGAGGGGCGGCACGAGGCCGTACGCGGTGTCCCGGGGTCCGACCACACGCCCCCGCAGCACCATCCGCACCTCGCGCAGCAGCCGCAGCCGCTGCCCGAGCCGAGCGGTCGCCGCCGGGCCATGGCACCGCCGCCGCCCGCGCCGCAGAGCGGCACCGGCTCCGGAACGGGCACCGGCTCCGTACCGCTGCCGCCCGAGCTGCCCATGCCGATGACGGTGTCGAAGGACTCGACCCAGGGGCGCGCGTTCAGCGTGCGCACCCTCGGGCAGGGCGTTCCCTTCGTCCCGCCGGCGGCCGCCTCCGCCACTCCGGCGGCTCCCGCCGCTCCCGCCACTCCGGCGGCTCCCGCCACACCGGCCGTCGCGGCCCCTGCGGCTGCCCCTGTGACCCCAGTGGCCCCTTCGGCCCCCGTGGCGCCTGTGGCCCCTGCTGTCCCGGTGGCTCCGGCGGCCCCCGCGTCCTCCAACCCCTCCAACGGCTCCGGGCGGCGGCGCAAGCTCGCCACCCCGCCGGAGGTCGACCCGCCGGCGCCCGCGGCGCTCCCCGTACCGGCCGCCGAGAACGCGGCCAAGCCGCACCCGCAGTCCTCCCCCGAGGCCGCGCTCGGGCTCGCCCCGGCCGCTCCCGAGGGGCGCGCCTACGCCATAGGGGCGCCCGCGGAGGGCTCCGCCGAAGGTCCCGAGCCGCTCGACGGCCCCGGTGGCGCGGTCGAGGTCGCCAACCGCCCCGCGCCGCGGCCCGTCGACGACGAGCTGCCCCCCGAGCCGCTCGACAACCCGCGCCGGCTGCTCGTCTGGCCCGCGCCCGACGTCTCCACCCAGCAGGCGCTCAGCGACCGCGGCTACCGCCCGGTGATCGTGCACTCCCGCGAGGAGGTCGACGCCCAGATCGCCGCCTTCCCGGCCGCGCTCTTCGTCGACCCGCTGACCGGGCCCATCACCCGTACCGCGCTCCAGTCGCTGCGCCAGGCCGCCGTCGCCGCCGAGGTGCCGGTGCTGCTCGCGGCAGGCCTCGGGCAGGCGACCCGGGAGGCCGCGTACGGCGCCGATCCGGCCGTACTCCTCAAGGCGCTCGCGCCCCGCGACAGCGAGCAGCACCCGTCCCGGGTCCTGCTGATCGAGGAGCACGACGACATCGCGGAGGCGCTCGCCGCCACCCTGGAGCGGCGCGGGATGCAGGTCGCCCGGGCGGCGACGGACACCGAAGCGGTCACGCTGGCCACCCAGACCCGGCCGAACCTCGTCGTGATGGACCTGATGCAGGTGCGCCGCCGACGGGCCGGGATCATCGACTGGCTGCGTGCGAACGGGCAGTTGAACCGCACGCCGCTCGTCGTCTATACCTCGGCCGACCTCGACGAGGAGGAGCTGCCGAAGCTGTCCTCCGGTGAGACGGTCCTCTTCCTCGCCGAGCGGTCGAACAGCACCGAGGTCCAGGCCCGGATCGTCGACCTGCTCGCGAAGATCGGCACCAACTAGGGCAGAGGACAGGGCATGAGGAAGGGGGCGGGAAGGGCTTCAGCCCGTCCCGCCCCCTTCCCTTTCGCTGTCGCTGTCGCTGTCGCTGTCGTTAGAGCTGGGTCACGTCCAGCTCGCCCTCCGCGTACTGCTTGCGGATGACCTTCTTGTCGAACTTGCCGACGCTCGTCTTCGGCACCGTCGGCACGATCGCCCAGCGCTCCGGCAGCTGCCACTTGGCGATGCCGCCCTCGGAGGCGAGGAAGGACCGCAGCGTCTCGTAGTCCGCCGTGGCGCCCTCCTTGAGGACGACCGTCGCGAGCGGCCGCTCGCCCCACTTCTCGTCCGGCACGGCGACGACCGCGGCCTCGGCGACCTCCGGGTGCGCCATGAGGGCGTTCTCCAGATCGACGCTCGAAATCCACTCGCCGCCGGACTTGATGACGTCCTTCGCCCGGTCGGTGAGGGTGAGGTAGCCGTCGGGGCTGATCACGCCGACGTCGCCCGTCTTGAGCCAGCCGTCCTCGCTGAACTTGTCGGCCGGGCGGATCTCCTCGCCGTCGGCACCGCCGAAGTACGAGCCCGCGATCCAGGTGCCGCGGACCTCCAGCTCGCCCGCCGACTCGCCGTCCCAGGGCAGGTGGTCGCCGCCGGGGCCGACGAGCCGCGCCTCGACACCGGCGGGGAAACGTCCCTGCGTGACCCGGTACGGCCACTCCTCCTCGGCGCTCAGACCGGCCGGCGGGTGCGCCATCGTGCCCAGCGGGGAGGTCTCGGTCATGCCCCAGGCGTGGCAGAGACGGACGCCGAGCCGGTCGTACGCCTCCATGAGGGACGGCGGGCAGGCCGCGCCGCCGATGGTGACCTGGGACATCGAGGAGAGGTCGCGGGGATTCGCGGTGACCTCGGCGAGCAGGCCCTGCCAGATGGTGGGGACGGCCGCCGCGTGGCTCGGCCGCTCGCGCTCGATCATCTCGGCGAGCGGGGCCGGCTGGAGGAAACGGTCCGGCATCAGCATGTTGATGCCGGTCATGAAGGTGGCGTGCGGGAGGCCCCAGGCGTTGACGTGGAACTGCGGCACGACGACGAGGGTCGTGTCCTTGTCGGTCAGGGCCATCGACTCGGCCATGTTCACCTGCATGGAGTGCAGGTAGATCGAACGGTGGGAGTAGACGACGCCCTTGGGGTCGCCGGTGGTGCCGGAGGTGTAACACATCGCGGCGGCGGAGCGCTCGTCGAGCTCGGGCCAGTCGTACGTGGTCGGGCGGCCGGCGATCAGCTCCTCGTAGTCGTGCACGCGCGGCGCGACGCCTTCGAGGCCGGAGCGGTCCCCGGGGCCCGCGACGACCACGTGCTCGACCGTCGGAAGGTGCGGGAGCAGCGGGACGAGGAGCGGCAGCAGGGAGCCGTTGACGAGCACGACCCGGTCGGCGGCGTGGTTGACGATCCACACCAGCTGCTCGGGGGGAAGGCGGAGGTTGAGGGTGTGGAGGACCGCGCCCATGGAGGGGATCGCGAAGTACGCCTCGACATGCTCGGAGTTGTTCCACATCAGGGTCGCGACGCGCTGGTCGCCGGTCACCCCGAGTTCGTCGCGCAGGGCGTTGGCCAGCTGGTGCGCGCGGGCTCCGGCCTCCGCGAACGTGCGGCGCTGCGGCTCGGGCTCGCCCGTCCAGGTGGTGATGGTGGACTTCCCGTGAATCGTCATCCCGTGCTTGAGGATGCGGCTCACGGTCAGCTGTACGTCCTGCATGGTGCTGTACACGGGGCGTCCTCCCGGTGGGCGCTACGTGGCAGAAAGGGTGTGGAGATTCTGCGCACGTACCGCGCGGTATGTCACTACCCGGGAGTACGTAAATTGCCAGTGATCACTGGCGGAAGTTGCTCTTCCTGCTGATTTCCACCCCTGTCTCCTACCGTACGGGGGTCAGCTCCGGGTCCTCGCGGAGCTTGCCGAGCGCCCGGGACACCGCGCTCTTGACCGTGCCGACCGAGACCCCGAGGACCTCGGCGGTCTGGGCCTCGCTGAGGTCCTCGTAGTACCGCAGGACCACCATCTGGCGCTGGCGCTCCGGCAGCTTCATCACCGCGCGCCACATCGCGTCGTGCAGCACCTGGCGGTCGGCCGGGTCGGGCTCCGGCAGGCCGGTCGGCTCCGGCAGCTCCTCGCAGGCGAACTCGTCGACCTTGCGCTTGCGCCACTGCGACGTACGGGTGTTCAGCAGCGCGCGGCGGACGTAGCCGTCCAGGGCGCGGTGGTCCTCGATGCGCTCCCAGGCGACGAAGGTCTTGGTGAGCGCGGTCTGGAGGAGGTCCTCCGCGTCGCAGGGGTTGGCGGTCAGGGAGCGCGCCGTACGCAGCAACACGGGACCACGCGCCCGTACGTACGAGGAGAACGACGGGTACGGCACGTGGCCGAGGGCGGCCTTCGAGGCGCCGGTGCAGACGGGGCCAGAGGGTGGCGGAGTCATGACTCCACGCTAGAAGCGGACCGTGCCCGGCGGATCGGCCCCAGGTCCCGAACCGGGGTCCGCCTCAGGTTGGAGGAACGGCGACGCCCGGACCTCCTCTGGGTGGAGTCGCCCCTCCACCGGAGTCAGGGTCGATACCGGGTCGAACCAGGGTCGCGGGGAGGTTGGGGCGCTCCCGTACCGGCGGTCAGGTGCCGGTCGGCGTGACACGGGCGACGGGCGCGTCCACCGCGTTGCGGTCGATCAGCATCCGGCGTCCTCCGTACGACTCGGCGACGTTGCCCGCGTACTGGTGGATCCGGGCGTGCGGCATCCAGGCCTCCGGGTGCAGCGACGCCTCCGCGTACAGCGTGGGCACGCCCCGCCAGCGCGCGAACCACAGCACGGACGGCAGGTCCTCCGTTCCCGCCTTCCGCTCCCCCTCGATGTGCCGGATACCGGTCTCGGCGCTGCTGTAGTAGCCGGGCACATAGCCGAGGCGCCGCACCTCCCGGTTCCAGGCGCGGACGAAGGAGAGCGTGGTGGCCGCACAGGGCGTGTCCTCCACCTGGAAGGACTCGATGTCCAGGTACAGCGGGCTGCTCGTGTCGATCCCCAGGGCCCGCGCCGCCCGCACCGCCTCGCCCCCTTCCCGGACGCCCTGGTCCCAGGGGCTTGGGCCGATGGCGTACGGCCGCTTCGCGGCGGCGTAGACGCACGGCGCCTGGGAGCCGACGAAGAGCGGCAGCAGCCGCCAGCCCATGGCGTGGGCGGAGGCGACCCAGGCGGGGTTCAGCTCCTTCTGGGTGGGACAGCCCCGGCCCCGGCCCCCGAAGTAGACCCCGACGGCCCGGTACGGGGACGCCAGCCAGGCCTTCATCACCGCGAGGGACGGCGCCTCACAGGTGTCGAAGGCCTTGCCCGCGAACCGCGGCGCGGAGACGGGCGCGGAGGCCCCGACGGCGGGCGCGGCAGGGGCGGGCGCCCCGACGGCGGGTGCGGCAGGGGCGGGAGCGGCAGGGACTGGAGTAGCGGAGACGGGAGCCGAGGCCCGGGCGGTGACCGAGGTCGGGCCCGTGACGAGTGCGGCGCCGGCCATCGCCGCCACCACGAGGGCGGTGACCACGGCCCGCGCCCCGGGAGGCGGCGCGGATCGTGCGTGCGGCGGACGGACGGGCGGGAGCGAAGCCGGAACCGGGGCCGGAAGCGGGGCGGCGGACGGGGGCGGTGCGTTTGTGTTCATGCCGCGAGTGAAGGGCCGCCCGCCCCGCCCGGCCACCGCTGCGGCCGTCGTGTCAGCCGTCCGCGCCCAGGATCAACCCGGACGTGGGAACCCCCGTGCCCGCCGTGACCAGAGTCCGGGCCGCGCCGGGTATCTGGTTCACGGACGTGCCGCGCAGTTGCCGCACCGCCTCCGCGATGCCGTTCATGCCGTGCAGATAGGCCTCGCCGAGCTGACCTCCGTGGGTGTTCAGCGGGATGGCGTCGGCCGCGACGAAGTCCGCCGCCTCTCCCGGACCGCAGAAGCCGAACTCCTCCAACTGCATCAGCACGAACGGTGTGAAGTGGTCGTAGAGGATGGCCACGTCGATGTCGTCCGGGGTGAGGCCGGCGGTCCGCCAGAGCTGCCGGGCGACCACCCCCATCTCCGGCAGCCCGGTCAACTCGTCCCGGTAGAAGCTGGTCATGGCCTCCTGCTTCCGTCCGGCGCCCTGCGCCGCCGCCAGGATCACGGCGGGGGGCCTGGGCAGGTCGCGGGCGCGCTCGACGGAGGTGACGACGATCGCCTGGCCGCCGTCCGTCTCCTGGCAGCAGTCGAGGAGCCGCAGCGGCTCGACGATCCAGCGCGAGGCGGCGTGGTCGGCGAGGGTGATCGGCTTCCCGTGGAAGTACGCGGCGGGGTTGCTGGCCGCGTGCCGCCGGTCCGTGACGGCGACGTGCCCGAAGGCGTCCGGGGTCAGCCCGTAGGTGTGGAGGTACCGCTGGGCGGCCATCGCGACCCAGGAGGCCGGGGTGAGGAGCCCGAAGGGCAGCTGCCAGCCGAGTGCGGCGCCCTCGGCGGAGGGCTCGCGCTGCTGGACGCCGGAGCCGAAGCGGCGCCCTGAGCGTTCGTTGAACGCCCGGTAGCAGACGACGACTTCGGCGACGCCGCTCGCTACGGCGAGCGCGGCCTGCTGGACGGTGGCGCAGGCGGCCCCGCCGCCGTAGTGCACGCGGGAGAAGAAGGACAGCTCGCCGATGCCGGCGGCCTGGGCGACGGTGATCTCGGGGTTGGTGTCCATGGTGAAGGTGACCAGGCCGTCGACATCGCCGGGGGCCAGTCCGGCGTCGTCGAGGGCGGCCCGTACCGCCTCGGCGGCGAGGGAGAGTTCGCTGCGGCCCGAGTCCTTGGAGAACTCCGTCGCCCCGATGCCGACGACGGCCGCCCGGCCGCCGAGGGTGTCCCTGGTACGGACGCTCATCGCGCCACCTCCACGGTGACGGTGACCGTCCCGGTGACATGGTGTCCCAGGTCGTTGGCCCCGACGACCCGGACCGTGGCCGTGTCCCCGGCCACCTCCGTGACCGTCCCGGTCAGGGTCATCGTGTCCCCGGGGTAGTTGGGGGCGCCGAGCCGGATGGCGACCCTGCGGAGGACGGCTCGGGGGCCGAAGTGGTCGGTGATGTAGCGGCCCACGAGTCCGTTGGTCGTGAGGATGTTCATGAAGATGTCCGGGGAGCCCTTCTCCCGGGCCAGTTCGGCGTCGTGGTGGACGTCCTGGTAGTCGCGGGAGGCCACGGCCCCGGCGACGATCAGGGTGCGGGTGATCGGGATCGACAGCGGTGGCAGCTCGTCCCCGGGCTTCATGACAGGTCTCCCTTCGCGAGCAGGTCGCCGAGTTCGGCGAGGAGTTCGGTGCCGCAGCCCAGATAGGCGTCGAGCTGCCGGCCCCACAGGAAGTGCCGGTGGACGGGGTGGTCGAGGTCGGCGCCCATGCCGCCGTGGAGGTGCTGCCCGGTGTGCACGACCCGTTTGCCCGCCTCGGACGCCCACCAGGCGGCGGTCAGGGCGGCCTCGGTGGCGTCCAGGCCCTCGTCGTGGCGCCAGGCCGCCTCGTAGGCCGTGACCCGGATGGCCTCGGTGTCCATGTGGGCGTCCGCGGCGCGCAGCTGGACGGCTTGATGGGTGGAGAGCGGGCGGCCGAACTGCTCACGTACGGAGGTGTACTCCACGGCCCTGGCGAGAGACCCCGCGCACACCCCCGCCTGGAGCCCGGCGAAAGCGACCCGGGCGGCGGCCAGCACGTCCGCGCAGGCGCCGGGGCCGGCCCCCAGCCGCTCCCCCGCCGCCCCGTCGAGCACGAGCCGCCCCGCGGACCAGGGCGCGGTGAGCTCGACACTCTCGATCCCGGCCGCGTCCTCGGTGCGGACGAGCCACAGGGCGCGCTCCGCGTCCGGCACGAGGACGTGGGTCGCGTCCCTGAGCCACGGCACCCAGTCGACGGCCCCGCTGAGCCGCCCCTCGCGCGCCGCGACCCCGCCGGTCGCCGCGACCCCGCCGGTCGCCGCGACCCCGCCGGTCGCCGTGACCCCGCCGGTCGCGGGGAACGCGCCCGTCACCACCGTCGTACCGTCGCGGAGGCCCGGCAGGAGCCGGGCGCGCTGCTCCTCCGTGCCGTGCCGGGCGACGGCGAGGATCCCGTACACACAGCTCGCGGCGAGCGGTACCTGCGCGGTCCTGCGCCCCTGCTCCTCCAGGAGGAGGACGAGGCCCAGCAGCCCGGTCTCCTCGACGGCGCCGGGAAGGCCGGCCGCGCAGAGGGCCTTCCACAGCTCGGCGTCGCTGCCGGTGCCGGTGGCCGCGAGCCGCTCGTGGGTGGCGAGGTCGCCGAAGATCCGCGCGGCCAGGTCCCGGGCGGCCTCCTGCTCCTCGGTGGGGGTGAAGTCCATGTCAGCCCTCCCCTGCCGCGCGGAAGACGGGGAGCTCCAGCTCGTCGTCGACCCGCAGGAACTCCAGCCGCACCGGCATCCCGATCCGGACCTTGTCGTACGGCACGCCCACCACGTTGCTGATCATCCGTACGCCCTCGGCCAGCTCGATCAGCCCGACCGCGTAAGGAGGGTCGAAGGCCGGGAAGGGCGGGTGGTGCATCACCACGTACGAGTAGACGGTCCCGGCACCGCTCGCCTCGACCGTGTCCCACTCCGGCGAGCCGCACTCGGCGCACCCCGGCAGCCAGGGGAGACGGAGGCTCGCGCAGTCGCCGCAGCGCTGGATGAGCAGCCGGTGCGCGGCCACGCCCTCCCAGAATCCGGCGTTGTCCCGGTTGACGACCGGGCGCGGCCGCCGGGGCGCCGCGGCGGCCGGCTCCGGGGTCTTCCGGTCGGGCTTCGAGGGGCGCCCGGCGGGCGCGTACTTGAGGATCCGGAAGCGGTGGGTGCCGGCGAGTTCCCCGTCCGCCCGGACGTCCATCCGCGTCGTGACGAAGTGACCGGTCCCGAGCTTGGTCGTCTTGCGCGGCGACACGGACTCGATGACGGCGTCGAAGGTGATCGCGTCCCCCGGCCGCAGGGGCCGGAGGTACTCCTGCTCGCAGTCGGTGGCGACGACCGAGGTGTAGCCGGCGGCGTCGAGGAGCGCGGACAGCTCGTCGTACGCCCCGGAGCGCTCGCTGTGCCCGGAGAGGCCGCCCATGGTCCATGCCTGGAGCATGGTCGGTGGCGCGACCGCCCCGGGTCCTTCGTACGCCGGGTGGGCATCGCCCATGGCCTCGCACCAGTGCCGGATCATGGGCAGGTTGACGGGGTCCCTGCCGACTCCGGCGGTGGCGGCGGACCGCCCCTCGTAGGCGGCGAGCCGCTCGTACAGCGCGTCCGTCGCGCGCTCCCCGTCGCTCGTCGCCGCTGCCGCCCGCCCCGTACCGCTCATCGCCGCCCCCTCCCCTTCATGCCGAGCCGCATCCTCGCGACGATCTCGCGCTGCACCTCGCTCACCCCTCCCCCGAAGGTGTTGATCTGCGCGGCCCGGTTCATGCGCTCAAGCTCGCCGCCGTCGAACTCCCCCGGCGATCCCGCTCGCACCGTCCCCGCCCCGCCCGCGATCTCCTGACATATTCGATACACCTCGACCGCCGATTCGGTTCCCGCGAACTTCACGCCGCTCGCGTCCCCCGGGGCCAGTCGGCCGGCCCCCACGTCCCCCACCAAACGCCAGTTGAGCAGGCGCGTCGCCGCCAGTCGGGCATGCGCTTCGGCGGCCCGAATCCGTATCCACGGCTCGTCAATGCGGCGCCTGCCCGTCACCGGATCGGGCGTACGCGCCCGGTCCAGCGCCGCCGCGAAGAAGTCCTCGGCCTGCATGCCGATCGCGGCGAGCGCGACCCGTTCGTGGTTGAGCTGCTCGGTGATCAGCCCCCAGCCGCCGTGCTCCGGCCCGACGAGGTTCCCGGCGGGGACCCGTATCCCGTCGTAGTAGGTGGCGGTCGTCGTCAGACCACCGACGGTCGCGATCGGGGTCCAGGAGAAACCGGGCTCGTCGGTGGGGACGAGGACGATGGAGATGCCCCGGTGCGGCGACGCGTCGGGGTCGGTGCGGCAGGCGAGCCAGATCCAGTCGGCGTTCTGGGCGTTGGAGGTGAAGATCTTCTGCCCGTCGATCAGCCAGTCCGCGCCGTCGCCTTCCCCGTCCCGTACCGCCCGGGTCCGCAGGGAGGCGAGGTCCGTACCGGCCTCGGGCTCGCTGTAGCCGATGGCGAAGACGGTCTCGCCGCGCAGGATCCGGGGCAGGAAGTAGGCCTTCTGCTCGTCGGTCCCGTACTTCATGAGGGTGGGCCCGACGGTGTTGAGGGTGACCATGGAGACGGGGGCGCCCGCCCGGTAGGCCTCGTCGAAGAAGACGAACTGCTCGTCGGGGCCGCGCCCCTGCCCGCCGTACTCCTCGGGCCAGCCGAGGCCGAGCAGCCCGTCGGCGCCGATCCGGCGGAGCAGCCGGCGCTGGGCGGCGGCGTCGCCGGAGGGAGGCGGTCCTTCGGGCATCACCTCGCGGAAGTACGCGCGGAGTTCGGCGCGCAGCCGCAGCTGCCGCTCGGTCGGGGCGAGGTGCACGGCGACGGCCTCCCGTGGGACGACTGAGGTTTCTGACTGTCCGTCAGATTCAGGACCTCTGTCAAGGTCGGCGACCGTACGCGTGGCGGTCTCGTGCCCCGGGGCGCGCGACCGCGGAAACGCGGGACGGCCCGTACGCCGGTACCGAAGTACCGGCGCACAGGCCGTTGTTCACACCGCGGTCACGCCCCCCGTCGGGCCGGCTCCCGTGCTTCTGCCGACTACCACCACGGGTGGAAGTTCACCACCGCGTTCGACTGGTCGATGTGGGTGAACGCGGAGCCGTTCACGCTCGCCGTGTTGTTCTGGTTGGAGGCACCGGAGCCGGTCGCCACCTGCTGCGTGGTGGTCGAGTTTCCGTTGTTGTCCCCGCCCACACCACTGCCGATGATCGTGGCGACGCTCGTGTTCGATCCGTCGTCCGCGAATCCGCCGTTGTCGGCCTGGGCCACCCCGGTGAAGAGCGCGGCGGCGAGGGGCAGGGCGGCGGCAGCGGCGAGGACGCGGGCGGTACGGATGCTTGCCATGTGTGTTCCTCCGGGAACTGAAACTGATGCTTTGCACGGAACTGCTTCGAGAACTTCTCTGAACTACAGCCATTACCCAGGCAGTTGGCCGACCGCCTCGGTCGTTGTGCTCGACGTCGCGAATCCAGAGTTGCCCACCGAATCCCCGTCGAACCACCCCGGAGCGGCTTATTCCCCCGCAAGCGTGAGGACAGGCTGATAAACCCCGGCGAAGCGAGAACGGCGCAGCTCAGCCGGTCGGCGAGAGCTACGTGGCCGAAAGAATCCGGGCACGGCAAGGGAGGAAGCGTTCCGGCAGATTTTCCGCCAATCCTTCTCTCGGAAAGACGGCCCGGCGAGTCCCGGGCACAAGGAATGCGAACACATCGGCGATGCCCGGAGAAAGGTTCGACGCATTGCCTGACGCTGACGCTTTGCCCTGCCGAACTGCCCTGCCGAATTGCCCTACGGAAGGTCCTGGCTGCCGACCGCCGCCTCGAAGGCCGCGTACGCCCCCGCGTCGAACAGCACGAACCGCACTTCCTCCACCTCGGTACGGGCGGCCCGCACGGTCTCCACCGCGATCCTGGCCCCGTCCTCGATCGGCCAGCCGTAGATCCCGGTGGAGATGGCCGGGAACGCGACCGTGCGGTCCCCCAACTCGTCCGCGACCCGCAGGGATTCGCGATAGCAGGAGGCCAGCAGCGCCGACCGGTCCTCGTCCCGCGACCAGACCGGCCCCACGGTGTGGATCACATGCCGGGCCGGCAACCGCCCCGCGGTCGTCGCCACGGCCCGGCCGGTCGGCAGCCCCTTGCCGTAGTGGGAGCGCCGCAGATCCTGGCAGGCGGCGAGGATCTCCGGCCCGCCCTTCCGGTGGATGGCCCCGTCGACACCGCCACCGCCGAGCAGCGACGAGTTCGCGGCGTTGACCACCGCGTCCGCCGCCTCGGCCGTGATGTCCCCCTGAACGAGCACGATCCGCACCATGCCGAAAGCCTTCCCTCTCCGGAACCCACGAGGAACAACGGCGACCCGGGAGCCCCGGACGACAGAACGGCCCCTGACTGTCGTTCCTGGTCAGGGGCCGTTCCACTGGCGGTGGGTGTGGGATTTGAACCCACGGTGACATCGCTGCCACGACGGTTTTCAAGACCGTTCCCTTAGGCCGCTCGGGCAACCCACCCTCGCCCCGGCCCACCTGGGGTGGAGCGGGCTACAGCGTACCCGGCCGGGGAGCGGGGTGGGGCTGGGTCGGCCGGGGAGGGGGCCGGGTCAGAGTCCCTTGTTCACCACATCTGAGTTTCGCGGTGTCCGCCGCGTGATTCCCGAAGGGTTGCAGGGTGCACGGCACGATCGACGGCTTCAGCTACGGCATGGCGCTCGGCGCGGCCTCCATCGGGTGCGGCATCTGGACGATGCACTTCATCGCCATGCTCGGCTTCCAGCCGTCGTGATGTTCGACCCGCTGCTGATCATGGGCGACGACGAGCCGCGCCGACCGGCGCACCGGAAGGGCCGTCAGATGGGCGAGTTCGGCGAGTTCGGTGCCTCGCGGATCGACACGTGAGCGAGGGTTCGTGGGATGCGCGGGAGGCGAGCACCGAGACCCTCGCCTCTTCCCACGGGTGGCGCTCGTAGACGCGCGGCAACGCGCGTGAAGAGGGAGGGGTGCACCTGGTGACTGCCGGTGCTCCCCTCCCCCTTTCCCTGCGGCCGTTCCGTGCCGTCAGCTGTCGCCCGTGCGCTCGCCGAGGGTGACGGTGGCCGTGGACGTCTTGCCGTCGCGCTCGTAGGTGATCTTGACCGAGTCGCCCGGCTTGTGGGTCCAGATCTCGCTGATGAGCGCGGGGCCGCTGTCGATCGCGTGGCCCCCGAAGCCCGTGATCACGTCACCGGCCTTGAGGCCCGCCTTCGCCGCCGGGCCGTTCGGGGTGACCGACGCGGTGCCGCCGGTGCCCTGGGCCGCGATCGTCGCGCCCTCGCCCTGCTCGGTCATGTTCACGGTCGCGCCGATCACCGGGTAGACCGGCTTGCCCGTCTTAATCAGCTGCTGGGCCACGTTCTTCGCCTGGTTGACCGGGATCGCGAAGCCGAGGCCGATCGAGCCCGCCTGCGACTGGCCGAAGCCGTTTCCGGTGGACTGGATGGCCGAGTTGATGCCGATCACCGCGCCGCTCGCGTCGAGCAGCGGGCCGCCGGAGTTGCCCGGGTTGATCGAGGCGTCGGTCTGCAGGGCGCTCATGTACGAGTTGCCGCCGCCCGAGCCGTCACCCGAGGCGACCGGGCGGTTCTTGGCGCTGATGATGCCCGTCGTCACCGTGTTCGACAGGCCGAACGGCGCGCCGATCGCGATCGTCGAGTCGCCGACCGCCACCTGGTCGGAGTTGCCGAGCGGCAGCGGCTTCAGCCCCTTCGGGGCGTTCGTGAGCTTCAGGACGGCCACGTCGTAGCCCTGGGCCCGGCCGACGACCTCCGCGTCGTACGTCTTGCCGTCGGAGAAGGTCACGGAGAGCGTGCCGCCCTCCGCCGCCGACGCCACCACGTGGTTGTTGGTGACGATGTGGCCTTCCTGGTCGTACACGAAGCCGGTGCCCGTGCCGCCCTCGCTCTCGCCCTGCGCCGCGCCGGACTTCGCCTGGATCGTGACCACGCTCGGCAGCGCCTTCGCCGCGACCGCGGCGACCGTCCCCGGGTCGCGCTTGAACGAGGCCGGTGCCTCGCCCGAGGAGACCGTCGTCGAGCCGGTGCCCTCGTCGCCGCGCTGGGCCGCCCAGTAGCCGATGCCGCCGCCGACACCGCCCGCGACGAGCGCCGCGACCAGGACGGCCGCCACGATGCCGCCGGTCCGCTTGCGGGGCGCCTGGGGAGCGACGGGTACCGGCGGGACGGGCGCGCCCCAGGCCGGTACGGCCGGCGGAGGCGGGGGCCAGCCACCGGCCGCGCCTGCCGCCGCGGCGGCGGGCGCCGCGGGAGCCGCGACGGTCGCGGGCTCGGGGGCCGGTGCCGGTGCGGGGGCCGCTGCCGGTGCCTGGGAAGGGGGCGCCTGGGCAGGAGCCGGTGCCGCTGCATGTTCCGTCGGCACCGGCTCGGCCGTCGTCACCGGCTCGGCCGGCGCCGCCGGCGGTGCCGGAGGTACGGGAGGTGTCGGAGGGGCGGGCGGCGTCGGAGGTGCGGACGGGGCGGTCGGGTCCGCCGGAACCGCCGTGCCCTCGTTCTCGGTGCTCACAGCTCGCTCTCCTCGTTGGCTGCTCGATCACTGCGCGGAATGGTCGTGGGTGGTCGTGGGTGGTCGTGCCTGGCGCAGGGTGTCGTGACCAGCTTTTCCCACCGGGCGTCAGGCCGCCGTAAGGCGGAGCTGTGCATCCGCGCCCCATCCTTTATATACGGGCAGAACGGACAGCTTCCGGTGTGCTCGCCCCACCCCGCCAATGGCACCATGACGCCGTGACTCACGCACGGCAGCACCCGAACAGCGCACCCGTCCAGGTCGTCGCCCACCGCGGAGCCTCCGAGGACGCCCCGGAACACACCCTGGCCGCCTATGTGAAGGCCATCGAGGACGGCGCCGACGCCCTGGAGTGCGACGTCCGGCTCACCGCCGACGGCCACCTCGTCTGCGTCCACGACCGACGCGTCAACCGTACGTCGAACGGTCGCGGCGCCGTCTCCGCCCTCGAACTCGCCGACCTCGCCGCGCTCGACTTCGGCGTCTGGAAGGAACGCGAGGAACGCGGCGAAGCCTCCGAGAGCCCCGACTGGGGAGACCCCGAGTACACCTCCGTCCTCACCCTGGAGCGCCTCCTGGAGCTCGTCTCCGACGCCGGGCGCCGGGTCGAGCTGGCCATCGAGACCAAGCACCCCACCCGCTGGGCGGGCCAGGTCGAGGAGCGGCTCCTCCAGCTCCTGAAGCGGTTCGGACTCGACGCCCCGGCGTCCCGCGACGACTCTCCCGTGCGGGTCATGAGCTTCTCGGCCCGTTCCCTGCACCGGATCGCCGCCGCCTCGCCGACCCTGCCGACCGTCTCCCTCACCCAGTTCGTCACCCCGCGGCTGCGCGATGGACGCCTCCCCGCGGGCGCGCGCGTGGCGGGCCCCTCGATCAGGATCGTCCGCCACCACCCCGCCGTGATCCTGCGGCTCCAGAAGGCAGGGCACCAGGTCCACGTCTGGACGGTGGACGAGCCCGAGGACGTCGAGCTCTGCGTACGTCTGGGCGTGGACGCGATCATCACCAACCGCCCCAAGCAGGTGCTCTCGCAGCTGGGCCGCGACTGAGCTCCTGCCCCATTCGTCACACCTTCCCCAGGGCTTACGGGGAGTGCACCGGCGCGTTCAGCGCGTACGCGATCGTCACGAGTGCGACACGCCACGTGCGTTGGCCGGTTTCCGGTCCAGTCCAGTGGGGCATCCACACGGTGGCGTGGGGCAAAGGAGGTCTCGGGGGTGGCGTTGGTGGTGGCACAAGAGGTGCCCACGTCGTCGAGCATGGCCGTACCCCATGGCCCTGCGGGCGTGGGTGAGGCGAGACACCAGATGCGGGACGAGTTGTACCGCAGCGGGGTGTCCGAATCGGTCGTCGACGACGCGGTACTGATCCTTTCGGAGCTGCTCAGCAATGCCTGTCGTTACGGCAGGCCGCTGGGACGGGCGGAGCGGGGCGAGGGCGATGTCCTGGCGGCCTGGCGGGTCGACCCGGCGGGTGGTCTGCGGGTCGAGGTGACGGACGGCGGTGGTCCCACGAGACCCGTGCCGTCCACGCCGTCGGTCACCGCACGCGGCGGACGCGGGCTGAACATCATCAGCGCGCTGGCCCAGGACTGGGGCGTACGGGACAGCGCGACCGGCGAGGTCACGGTCTGGGTCGTGGTCACCGAGGGGCACCGCCGCGAGGACTTCGCGGCGCGAGTCGGCGGCGGCTCGGCCTTCGACTTCCTCGATACGTACGACGATCTGGACTGACGCCGGGACACCCGGGCCGCGATCCGGCATGCCCCGGGCCCCGGTCCGGCATGCCCCAGGCTGCGGTCCGGGATGCCCCCGACCGACGCGCGTCGGACCGGCGCGCCTCGGGCGGGGCCGCGCCCCGCCTGAGGAGCGGCGGTGCCCTGTGCGGCTAGGCTCGCGCCCGATACAGCACGCACACAGCACCGCCGCGATCGGGAGAAAGCCACACCATGGCCAAGAAGCGCCCCCAGACGAAGGCCGGCAAGGCCGGCCAGGCACAGGTCACGAGCGGGGAGATCCCGGTCGTCGGCGCGCGCGAGCCCTGCCCCTGTGGCTCGGGCCGCCGCTACAAGGCCTGTCACGGCCGGTCCGCCTCGCACGCCGTGACCGAGCTCGTCCAGCGCCCCTTCGAGGGCCTGCCGGGCGAATGCGACTGGGTCGCGCTCCGCGAGCTCGTGCCCGCCGCCACCGTGCCGCTCACCCTGAAGGGCGGGCTGCCCGAGGGCGTGCCGTCCGTGACGCTCGCGACCGTGCTGCCGATGGCGTGGCCGGCGCTGCGCCGCGACGACGGCTCCGTCCTGCTCGCCCTGCAGAACGACTCGTCCTCCGGCGACCTCGCGCGCGACCTCGCCGACACCCTCCAGCGCGCCCTGGAGACCGAGCCGGGCACCCCGGTTCCCCCGCGCCGCGTGCCCGCCGAGGGCCCTCGCCTGCAGGAGCTGCTCGACGCGGACGCCCCGTTCGCGCCGGAGGTCCACACGGGCTTCGAGTTCTGGATCCCGGCGTCCGCGGACGGTGCCGACCCCGAGGTCGCAGCCTCCCTGGAGCGGGCCAACGCCGCCGCGATCCCGACGGTCAAGCTGACCGGTGTCGACTCCGCGTACTGGTGCGAGACCCCGGACAAGAACCACCTGCGCTGGGTCATGCCGCACCCGGAGGAGAAGCTCCTCGACGCGCTCGCCCGGCTCCAGGCCGGCGAGGGCACGTCCCTCGGCGCCGACACCCGGCTCGTCGGCTCCTTCCGCGCCCACGGTCTGATGGTGCCGGTGTGGGACCTGCCGACCTCCATGACCGCCGAGGAGTGCGAGAAGCCGGCCGCCGAGTTCGCCGAGCGGCTCGCCGGGGCGCTCGCCTCGGACGCCCCGCTGACGGCCGAGGAGCGCCGGGCGCGCGGCGGCCTCACGAACCGTCAGGTGACTCTCAGCTGATACCCCAGGTGGTATCGGTGACTGACAGACCGACCAGTCGGTGACTTCCACCACAACCCGGTCTGCGGGCGGGGAAATCCCTGTCCGAATAACCGAGATCGAATTTGCGAACAGCAGATCTCTTGTTACCGTTCTGGAAGCCCGGTCGCTGGTGCATCCCCCGTCGCCAGCGACCGGGCGTTTCCATGCCCGCCCCAGGCCGCGCCGGGGCGTCGGCGCTCAACTTCCTTCGGTGTCCGCCGTGTTGCTCCCCGACCTGAGCAGCAGCGGGGTACTTCCCCCTTCGCCGGTACCCGCGAATTCCGCGACCGCCGTATACGCCGTGGCCTTGCCCTGACCGCGTTCCCTGGGCGTTTCACAGGTTCCCGGTTCGTCCTGCGCCGCGACCGGACAACGCACGTGCACGGTCCGCCCGCCGGGCGCCATCAGGGTCAGAAACGCGTCGAGTTCCTGCCCTGTCGCGTTCCGGTAGTACGTACGCGCCCACGTGTCGGGACCCTCGGCCAGGACGCAGGTCTGCGCCTCGATGCCGTCGGGAGAGGCGAGTTCCGGCCCACACTTCGTGATCCGCTCGGGAGCCGCCGGAACAGGGGAAGGCGTGGGCGTCACCGAGGGCACGGCCGGGGTGGCGGGAGCCGGATCCGGGCCGGCCTCGGCAGGCTCCGCCGTACGGGATCCGAGGCCCAGCCCCAGGTCCGGCAGCAGGCCCCCGTCGCCGGGCTTCGCGTCGCCGGAGCCGGCGGGCCGTACGGCATCACCCCTCAGCCCCGTCAGCCCCGTCGGGCCCGCCACCGCGACGATCGGCAGCAGGACGGCGACCGCTACGGCCGCCCCGAGTCCGATCACGCGGAGTTTCGCCGGGCTCATCACCGGACTCATGCGACCCACCTGCCCTTTCGCCCGGGATCTTCGACGGGTGGGGCGAACATATCGGCGGCCGGCGGGCGGCCGGTCGGCCGCGCGCCCGTTTCCCCTGCAAGTCGGGCCAGGACACACCCGTTCGGGTGAACGGGCCGGGCCCGCGCCCGTACGCGGCCGGCCGTCAGTACGTGAGCCGGCTCCCGCCGCCCGGCGTGCTCGTGCTCGCCTCGACCAGGGCGTCCACCACGGCCTCCACGTCCGGCAGCCACGGCCTGGCCGAGCCCGCGAGCGGCGCCCGCTCCCACCGCACCTGCCCGCTCCCGGCGACCGAGGGCGGCAGCAGCAGATAGCCGCCCTCGCCGTGGAACCGCAGCGAACTGGGCACGCTGTCCTTCGCGTACAGCAGCTCGCCCAGCCGTTCGAGGCCGTACGGGGCGACGAGGATCGACCAGCGCGTCGGCGTCGCCACCACCGGGCCGAGTCGCATGCCCATCGCGTCGAGCGCGGTCAGCGCCCGCGCTCCGGCCACCGCGGGCAGGCTCACCGCGCAGGGCGCGCCGCCGCCCGTGGCGAGGACCACCGGGGCCTCCGGTCGCCTGGTCCACCACCAGCGGATCATCCGCTCGTCGGTGGTGGCCGCGAGGAGCCCGGGGTCGTACGGGTGCGCGCCGGGCACCGCGCACTCGGGGTCGGGGCAGGCGCAGGCCGGCCCCGCTGCCGTGCGGGTCTTCGCCCTCAGGCCCACGCCCGGCAGGACGGGCCAGTCCCACTCCGCGAAGGTGACCGCCGCGTCGAGCCGGGCGGTCAGCACCTCGCGCCGGAGCCGGAGCCTGCGTCGCCTGCCTCGTCTCACAAGGGGTCCCAGGATTCCGAGGATCTCGCGCATGAGCGCTCGTTCCTTTCCGTTGAACGCCGAATCCACATCACACCATGTGCAGATCTCTTCACCGTGCGTATCAGCGCGTACAAGGTCGGTGGTGCGCCGCCCCGCGCCGAGGCGGGGCCGACGGGCCAGGTATGAACCGGTGGAGCCAGGTCGAGCCGGGGAGGAACCGGTGGAGCAGGTCAGAACCAGGTGAAGCCAGGTCGGAACCAGGTCGAGCCAGGTCGATCCGTATCGGTGCCAGATCTAAGCCGGGTCAGAACACGTTCCCCGCCACTGGGGGACGAGCCGAGGCCTGCGGCACGTAAGACGCCGGGGTTCCACGGCACGTTCCGGGGCAGCTCCAACTGCCCCTGCCTGTCATCGAGTACGTACCCAGCACGCTCGGAATGACGCGCTTTCAAACGACGCCAGTCGACCGCAAAAGGTGCACACCGGGGGCAATTTTCGGCCAACTTCCCTCGTACTTCAACCCTTGCGTCCAAGCTCACGGACACCACAAGTCCCATGGGGACAATGCTGGACATCGCTCCTCCAGTGCGTGTACATGTGGATGCATCGAGCGGCGCAGAATGACATGGGGGTTTGCGATGCTATGGCGTCAAACGCACCAGTCGGAAAGCCGACTGACATGAGCGCCCCACACATGCCGAATGTGGCTGGAATCGATTCCACGGTTCCCTCTCCCCCGCACACTACGGCGCCCCTTTCCGGGGTCCCCGCGGCGGCGACGCCCGTCGACGCGGCTCTCCCGCCCGGCGTGCTGATCCAGGACCGGCTGGCCGGCTGGGTCTCCGACCTCACCACCCTCCACGAACTCACCGAGCGCCTCATCAGGACCTCGTCCCTCGACGAAGCCCTCCCCGAGGTGCTCGGCGCCGGGGCGGCCCTCGTCGGCGCCCGCCGGGGCATGGCCGTCCTCGAACCCGCCGACGGCCTCGGCCCCGCCACCACCATCGGCCTCGGGCTCGCCCACGCCGAGCTCGGCACGATCGAGACCGTCCCGCGCGGCGCGACCAGCTACGGCCGCCTCCTCGACGGCCTCCCCGATCCCGCCGACCCGGCCCGCGTCCCCGATCCGATCGCCATCCCCGACGTCCGTACGGAGGAGGGCCTCGACCCGCGCCACCGCGAGGTCGCCGCCCGCCTCGGCTACGCCGCCAGCTACGCCCTCCCCCTCGCCACCGAGGAGGCCGGCCGGCTGGGCGCGGCCGTCTGGCTCTACGACGAGCCCGCCGAGCCCTCCGAACGCCAGCGCCACCTCATCGGGCTCTACGGCCGCTTCGCCACCGAGCACCTCGCCCGTCTCCTCCAGGTCGAGCGGGCCCGCGCCCAGGTCGCCACCGTCGCCGAGGAGCTGCTCCCCAGCCGCCTCCCCCGCGTCCCCGGCGTCCAGCTCGCCGCCCGCCACCGCACCGGCCCCCGGGGCGGCGGCGACTGGTACGACGCGCTGCCGCTGCCCGAGGGCGCCCTCGGCCTCTCCGTCGGCTCCGTCTCCGGGACCGGCCCGAGCGCGCTGGCCGCCATGGGCCGGCTGCGCGCCTCCCTCCGGGCGTACGCGGTGATGGAGGGCGAGGACCCTGTCGCCGTCCTCTCCGACCTGGAGCTCCTGCTCCGGCTCACCGAGCCCGCGCGCTCGGCGACCGCGCTCTTCGCGTACGCCGAGCCCGCGCAGCGCCGGATCGTCCTGGCCGGGGCCGGGCACGCGCCGCCGCTGATCATCGGCGACCACCGCACCGAGTTCGTCGAGACCTCGCTCTCGGCTCCGCTCGGGATGCTCTCCTGCTGGGAGGCGCCGAGCGTCGAGCTGTCCCCCGCCCCGGGAGAAACGGTGCTTCTCTACACGGACGGGCTGCTCCGCCGTACCGGCGACGCCATGGACCGGGCCTTCGCGCGGCTCCACGCGGCCGCTTCGAGCGTGCCGAAGGCGGACCGGGGCGACCCGGGCGCGATCGCCGACCACGTCCTGCGGACGCTGCTGCCGGAGGGCCTCACCGCGGCCGGTGCCGAGGAGGAGGACGTGGTCCTGCTCGCGGCCCGGTTCGAGTGAGCGCTTCCGGGCGTCCGGGCGCCGGGCGCCGAGGCGTCGAGGCGCCGAGGCGTCGAGGCGTGAGCGGAACGTGACGCTCCGGTAATAGGCCTTCCGGCCCTGGGCCCCCTTCCGTACGACCGTACGATGGTGGGGGTTCAGTGTCGTACCAAGAGGAGGCAGACCCGTGGCCGAGGAGCTCACGCCGGAGACCCCGGAAGAGTCGACCGAAGAGCAGGCGATCAAGCAGCGGAAGAACGGCCTGTACCCGGGCGTGTCCGACGAGCTCGCCGAGAACATGAAGTCCGGCTGGGCCGACACCGAGCTGCGCGATCTCGCGCCCATCGCGCAGGCCGACAAGACCGCCGCGCGCCGCGCCGCGCTGTCCGCCCGCTTCCCGGGCGAGCGCCTGGTGATCCCCGCCGGACAGCTGAAGACCCGGTCGAACGACACCGAGTACGCCTTCCGTGCCTCGACCGAGTACGCGTACCTCACCGGCGACCAGACGCAGGACGGCGTCCTCGTCCTGGAGCCGGCGAAGAGCGGCCACGAGGCCACGATCTACCTGCTGCCCCGCTCCGACCGCGAGAACGGCGAGTTCTGGCTCGACGGCCAGGGCGAGCTGTGGGTCGGCCGCCGCCACTCCCTCACCGAGGCAGAGCAGCTCCTCGGCGTCCCCGCGAAGGACGTCCGCGAGCTGACCGCCCACCTGAAGGAGGCCACCGGCCCCGTCCGCGCCGTCCGCGGCCACGACGCCGGCATCGAGGCGGCGCTGACCGACAAGGTCACCGCCGAGCGCGACGAGGAGCTGCGCGTCTACCTCTCCGAGGCCCGTCTCATCAAGGACGACTTCGAGGTCGCCGAGCTCAAGAAGGCCTGCGACGCCACCGCGCGCGGCTTCGAGGACGTCGTCAAGGTCCTCGACAAGGCCGAGGCGACCAGCGAGCGCTACATCGAGGGCACGTTCTTCCTGCGCGCCCGCGTCGAGGGCAACGACATCGGCTACGGCTCCATCTGCGCCGCCGGCCCGCACGCCACCACCCTCCACTGGGTGCGCAACGACGGCGACGTCCGCTCCGGCGACCTGCTGCTGCTCGACGCCGGCGTGGAGACCAACGAGCTCTACACCGCGGACATCACCCGCACCCTGCCCATCAACGGCCGGTACACCGATCTCCAGCGCAAGATCTACGACGCCGTGTACGAGGCGCAGGAGGCCGGCATCGCCGCGGTGAAGCCCGGTGCCGCCTACCGCGACTTCCACGACGCCGCCCAGCGCGTCCTCGCCGAGAAGCTCGTCGAGTGGGGCCTCGTCGAGGGCCCGGTCGAGCGCGTCCTGGAGCTCGGCCTCCAGCGCCGCTGGACCCTGCACGGCACCGGTCACATGCTCGGCATGGACGTCCACGACTGCGCCGCCGCGCGCACCGAGGCGTACGTCGACACGACCCTCGCGCCGGGCATGTGCCTGACCGTCGAGCCGGGTCTGTACTTCCAGGCCGACGACCTGACCGTGCCGGAGGAGTACCGCGGCATCGGCGTCCGGATCGAGGACGACATCCTCGTCACCGAGGACGGCCACGTGAACCTCTCGGACGCGCTGCCGCGCCGCTCCGAAGAGGTCGAGGCGTGGATGGCCGGCCTGAAGGGCTGATCTCCGCGATCACGCGTACGTTGGAGACGAAGGGCCCCCGCCGACCGACCGGCGGGGGCCCTTCCCCGTATCCGTACACGCCTCGCTCGGGCTCAGGCCATCAGCAGGCTCAGGTCGTCAGCAGGCTCAGGCCATCAGCAGGGACGGGCCGTCCTTCCACTTCAGGATCTTGTCGAAGCTGACCACCGCGCCGCCCCGGCCCGAGCGGTTGCCGAACTGGACGTGATCGGCGAGCTCTTCGATCAGACGCAGCCCCCGGCCGTGCTCGGCGTCGTCCGAGGGGGCCGTCGGCGCCGTCTGAGCGCCCGGGAAGCCCGGGCCGGAGTCCGCGACCTCGATACGACAGGTCTCGCCGTCCAGGTACGCCGTCACGCGGTACGCCCTGCCCGTCCCACCGACGGCGTCGCCGCCGTGTTCGACCGCGTTCGCACAGGCCTCGGTCAGCGCCACCGACAGGTCGTACGACACGTCGGGATCGACGCCCGCCGTCTCCATCGTGCCCATCAGAAGCCGGCGGGCCAGCGGCACGCTCGCAGCCTCGCGCCGCAGATGCAGTGACCACCAGATGCTCATGCTCCAGCCTCCCGGCAGCGGCTCGACATACCGATACCTATTGCCGGACGGAACCCTTCGTAAGCCCCCGAAGGCGACAAGAGCGCTCGTTCGGCGGATGCACCACGCCGATACGCCGGTGTATGTCACCCCGAAGACGCCCAAGAACGACCTTCCGGACCTGCCTCATGCCGGACGTACCCCTGGTGCGATGATGGGCCCGCCATGACTGCCCCCGCGCTCGCTCCACGGCTGCTGAGGGCCGCGGTGTTCACCGCGGTCTGCGTCGTGCTGTCCGCGCTGGGACACGCCCTCGCCGCCTGTGCGGGCATCGCCCTGTGGACCCTCGTCGCCGGTTTCCTCGGCGTCTTCGGGACCACGCTCCTCTTCACCGGACGCGAACGCTCCCTCGCCTTCGTCGTCGGCGCCCTCGCGGGCGGGCAGCTCGGCCTGCACACCCTCTTCAGCCTGGGGCAGCGGCCTCTCGCGCTGAGCCCCACGGCCGACGACGCGCTCGTGCGGATGGCCGCCAAGCTGGTCTGCGGAGCGGGCACCGGGGCTCTCAGCCCGGCCGACGCCGCCCGGGTCGTCGCCGACGCCGGGCTCGACCCGGCCGACGCCCACGCCCACCTGGGGCACGCGACGGCTCCGGCCGCGGGGCTCCTGCCCGGACTGCCCATGCTCCTCGGCCATCTGCTCGCGGCACTCGCCGCGGGCTGGCTGCTGCGCCGCGGCGACCGGGCCCTGGTCCGGCTCGTCCAGCTCTCCGAGCAGGGCGCGACGGAGCTCGCCGAGTGCACCCTCGTGCGCTCGCTGCGGGCCGCCCTCCGCCTCGTACGGAGCCTGCTCGCCGGGCTGCCCGCCGCCCCGCACGCCGGATCGCGGCGGCCGGCCCGTACGGCCTTCGACTCCTCTCCGCCGCCCGTGTTCGAGGCGCTCGAGGACACGGTGATCAGGCGCGGCCCTCCGGCCGCCGACTGCGTCCTCGCAGCCTGACGCGGACCGCTCACCAGGAGCGGCGCCGCGTACGCCCGCACGCCTCGACAGGGGTACCGCCCCTCTCGACAGGGGTATCGCCCCTCGGCGTGCCGGATCCCGCCGTCCTCTCCCGAGCTGGAGTGTCTTCTGCCATGAACGTTTCCCGTTCTTCCTCCTCGCGTCTCTCCGCCGCCACGCGTGTCGCCCTCGCCGGTGGCAGCGCGCTCTCCTCCGTCGTGCTGCTGTCCGGCACGGCCTTCGCGCACGTCAGCGTGCAGCCGCAGGGCGAGGCCGCCAAGGGCGGCTACGCGACCGTCAACATCAAGGTCCCGAACGAGCGCGACAACGCCTCCACCGTGAAGCTGGAGGTCAACTTCCCGCTCGACCACCCGCTGGCCTCCGTCATGCCCCAGCCCGTCCCCGGCTGGAAGGCCGAGGTGACGAAGAGCAAGCTCAGCAAGCCGCTGGAGCTCCACGGCAAGAAGATCAACGAGGCCGTCTCCAAGGTCACCTGGACCGCCGACGGTTCGAAGATCGGCCCCGGCCAGTTCCAGCAGTTCCCGCTCTCCCTCGGCCAGCTGCCCGAGGACGCGGACCAGCTCGTGCTCAAGGCCATCCAGACGTACGACAACAAGGAGGTCGTGCGCTGGATCGAGGAGGCGAAGGAGGGCGCGGACGAGCCGCAGAACCCGGCCCCCGTCCTGAAGCTCTCCGCCGCGAGCGATGACCACCACGGCGCCGCCACCTCTCCGTCGGCCTCGGCTTCCGCCTCCACCGACGCGAAGGGCGGGCACGACGACAAGGCCGGCGCCCACGAGGAGAAGACGGCCGCCGCCTCTTCCTCCTCCGACACCACGGCCCGGATCCTCGGCGTCATCGGCATCCTCGTCGGCATCGCCGGCGTCGCCTTCGGCGTCCTCGCCGGCCGCCGCCGCTCGGCCTGACGCTCCCCCTTCCTTCCCTCTCCCTCCACCCGACCAGTTCGGAAAGAACCACCATGTCCGCAGAGAAGACACCCACCTCGCAGCCCGGGGACGGCACCGCCCGCCCCGGGCGGCGCACGCCGCTGATCGTCGCGGCAGTCGCGATCGTCGCCGCGCTCGGCATCACCGCGGCCGTCGGCCTCGGTGACAAGGACGACAAGGCCTCCGGCACGGGCTCGAGCTCGGTCGCCGAGGTCTCCGGCGTCGACGACTCCACCAAGGCCGCCACCGTCCTCGACCGGCCGTTCACCAAGCCCTCGCTCGTCCTCACGGACACCAAGGGCCAGAAGTACGACCTGCGGGAGCAGACCAAGGGCAAGGCGACCCTCGTCTACTACGGCTACACGCACTGCCCCGACGTCTGCCCCATGACGATGAGCAATATCGCCATCGCCATGAAGCAGCTCCCCAAGGCCGACCAGGACAAGCTCGAGGTCGTCTTCGTCACCACCGACCCCGAGCGGGACACCCCGGCCGAGCTCGCCAAGTGGCTGCCCGCCGCCGGCGACGCCTCGTTCACCGGTCTCACCGGCGACTTCTCCGCCATCCAGGCGGGCGCCCGCTCGATGGGCATCGGCATCGACCCGCCGAAGACGGAGAACGGCAAGGTCGTCTCCATGCACGGCGCCCAGGTGATCGCCTTCTCGCCCACCACCGACCAGGGCTACGTCCTGTACGGCGAGGACACGACCGTCGAGGACTACGCCAAGGACCTGCCGAAGCTCATCAAGGGGGAGAACCCGTGAACCGCCGCACCACCGCCCTGTCCGCCGCCGTGGCCCTCGCCGCCGCACTCGCGCTGACCGGGTGTTCGTCCGACAGTGACAAGCCCGAGCTGAAGGTCAGCGGCGCGTACATGCCGCAGCCGGTGATGGACATGGCCGGCGGCTTCCTCACCGTCACCAACGACGGCGGTACGGCGGACAAGCTCACCTCCGTCACCAGCCCCCTCTCGGACGACGTCACGATCCACGAGACGAAGGACCAGAAGATGGTGGAGGTGAAGTCCTTCGACATCCCCGCGAACGGGGAGCTGAAGCTCGAACGCGGCGGCAACCACATCATGTTCATGGAGCTGAAGAAGAAGCCCAAGCAGGGCGAGAAGGTCAGCATCGAGCTCCACTTCGAGAAGTCCGACCCCATCAAGGTCGACGTTCCCGTCGAGGCAGCCAACCACAACCCGCAGCAGCACTGAGCTCGTTGACGGAGTGACACAGAGATGACAACCACCGCCCCGCGCCTCGGTACCGCCGTCGCCCGGCTGCTGATCCTCGCGGCCGCGCTGCTCGGCACACTGCTCGCCGGCGCCGCCCCCGCCTCCGCGCACGCGGCGCTCACCGGAAGCGACCCGAGGGACGGGGCGGTGGTCGCCACCGCTCCCAAGGAGGTCAACCTGACCTTCTCCGAGCAGGTCGCGATGAGCGCCGACTCGATCCGGGTCCTCGACCCGGCGGGACGGCGCGCCGACACCGGCGAGATACGCGACCTGTGCAGCGGTGCCATCGTCCGGTACGGAGTCGGGCTCCGCGCCGGACTGCCGGACGGTACGTACACCGTGGCCTGGCAGACCGTCTCCGCCGACAGCCACCCGATCGCCGGCGCCTTCACCTTCTCCATCGGTGCCCCCTCCACGACCTCCGTCACGCTGCCCGAGCAGAACGCCGGCGGCGGACTCGTCGGCACCCTCTACGGCATCGCGCGCTATCTCTCGTACGCCGCCTTCGCCGTCCTCGTCGGCGGCGGCGCCTTCGTCCTGGCCTGCTGGCCGCGCGGGGCGGGCGTCCGCCCGGTCCAGCGGACCGTGGTCCGGGGCTGGCTGACCCTCACCGTCGCCACGCTCGCGATGCTCCTCCTCCGCAACCCGTACACCGGCTCCGGCGAACTCTCCGACGCCTTCGACCTGGCGGGCCTGAAGTCCGTCCTGGAGACCAAGACCGGGGCCGCGCTCACCTCCCGTCTGCTGCTGCTCGGCGCCGCGGCGCTGTTCGTCGCGGTCCTCTTCGGCTCCTATGCCCGCCGTACCGACCCGAAGGAGAGGAAGGACCTCGCCTTCGGCCTCGGCCTCGGCGGCACGGTCGTCGCCGCCGGGATCGCCGGTACCTGGGCGCTGGCGGAGCACGCGTCGACCGGCATCCAGCCCGGTATCGCCATGCCCGTCGACATCCTGCATCTGCTGGCCGTCGCCGCCTGGCTCGGCGGACTCACGGTGCTGCTCGTCGCCCTCTACCGGACGCCCTCCGTCGAGCGCTCGGCGGTGGAACGCTTCTCGAAGGTCGCCTTCGGCTCCGTGGTCGTCCTCGCGGCCACCGGGCTCTACCAGTCCTGGCGCCAGGTCGGCTCCTGGTCCGCCCTGACCGGCACCCGCTACGGGCAGCTGCTGCTGGTCAAGATCGGTCTGATGGTCGTCCTCCTCGGCATCGCCTGGATCTCGCGCCGCTGGACCCAGCGCCTCGCCGATCCGACACCCACCGAGGAACCGGACACGGAGGCCGAGGCAGCGGAGGAGGGTGAGGAAGCCGAGAAGGTCGAGGCAGCCGAGGTTCTCGTCGGCGTCGCCTCCGAGCCCGGACCCGACGCCGAGCCCGAGCCCGACCCCGAGCGGGCCGCCCAGCTCGCCCGGCAGCGCGCCGCCGTGGCCACCGCCCGCCGCAAGCGGGAGCGGGACGCCGACCCCGAGCGGGCCGGTCTGCGCCGCTCGGTGCTGACCGAGGCCGCTGTCGCCGTTGTCCTCCTCGCCGTGACCACCGTCCTCACCTCCACCGAGCCCGGCCGCACCGAGGAGGAGGCCGGCCGGACCGGCGCCACCGCCGGCTCGGCCGCCGTGCCCGACCGTCCCGTCGACGTCCGGCTGCCCTTCGACACCGGCGGCGTCGACGGCAAGGGCGTCGTCCGTCTCAGCCTCGACCCCGGCCGCACCGGCGCCAACGCGCTCCACGTCTTCGTCGAGCGCCCCAACGGCAAGCCTCTGGACGTCCCCGAGATCAAGGTCGCCTTCACCCTGGAGGCCAAGGACGTCGGCCCGCTGCCCGTCGCCCCCGACCGCATCCAGACCGGACACTGGAGCGCGAACGGCGTCCAGATCCCGATGCCCGGGGAGTGGAAGATCCAAGTGACCGTCCGCACCTCCGACATCGACCAGACCACCATCGACAAGAACGTGAAGATCGGCTGACCCTCGTGACCGAGAGCGACAACAGCGGCAACAGCGGCAACAGCGACAGCCGCGGCGACAACACCCCCGTGGACATCTCCCGGCGCCGCCTTCTCGGCACCGTCGGCGCGGCGGGCGCGGCCGGGCTCGTCATCGGCGCGGCCGGTGGCGTCGGGATCTCCTCGGCGGTGTCCGGCGACGACACCACGGCCGGCTCCGGGGCTGGCGGGCCGCAGGCGCTGACCTCGGTCGGCGCGACCGAGGTGATGTTTCACGGGAAACATCAGGCCGGTATCACCGATCCCCTCCAGTCCCGCGGCCATCTCCTCGCCTTCGACCTCGCCCCCGGCGCCGGACGCAAGGAGGCCGCCGCCCTGCTGCGCCGCTGGTCGGCCACGGCGAAGGCACTGATGGCGGGGAAGGCCCCGGCCGCGGACACGGGCATCGCGCTCGACGCGGGGCCCTCCTCCCTCACGGTCACCTTCGGCTTCGGCCGTACCTTCTTCGACCGCACCGGACTGGCCGCGCGCCGACCCACCCAGCTCGACCCGCTGCCCGCCTTCTCCTCCGACGCCCTCGACGCCCGGCGCTCCGAGGGCGACCTGTGGGTGCAGATCGGCGCCGACGACGCCCTCGTCGCCTTCCACGCGCTGCGGGCCGTCCAGAAGGACGCGGGCGACGCGGCCCGGGTGCGCTGGCAGATGAACGGCTTCAACCGCTCGGCCGGAGCCACCGCGCAGCCGATGACCGCGCGCAACCTCATGGGTCAGGTCGACGGCACGGGCAACCCGAAGCCCACCGAGCCCGACTTCGACCAGCGGATCTTCGTCCCGGCCGGTGCCACGGGCGCCCAGGAGTGGATGGCCAGCGGTTCGTACGCGGTGGTGCGGCGGATCCGGATGCTGCTCGACGACTGGGAGAAGCTGCCGCTGGACCGGCAGGAGCAGGTGATCGGCCGCCGGAAGTCCGACGGCGCCCCGCTCTCCGGCGGCACCGAGACCACCGAGCTCGATCTGAACAAGGTCGGTACGGACGGCATGCCGGTGATCCCGGCCGACGCTCACTCCCGGATCTCCGCCCCCGAACAGAACGGCGGGGCGGCGATGCTCCGCCGGCCCTTCTCCTTCCACGACGGGATCGGCCCGGACGGGACACCGGACGCCGGACTGCTCTTCGTCTGCTGGCAGGCCGATCCGCTCCGGGGATTCGTCCCGGTGCAGCGCAAGCTCGACCGGGGCGACGCGCTGTCCCGGTTCATCCGGCACGAGTCGAGCGGCCTCTTCGCGATCCCCGGCGGCCCCGCCGAAGGCGAGTACGTGGGCCAGCGGCTCCTGGAGGCGTAAGAGGCGTAACCGGTCGAGATGTCGTCGAAGCGGGCGGCTCCCGCGCCCGGCGAGCATTAGGGTGACGGTATGTCCGCCACCCGGTTCACGTATCTCGGTCCCGAAGGCACCTTCACGGAGGCCGCGCTGCGTACGCTGCCCGAGGCCGCGACCCGGGAGCTCGTCCCGATGGTCTCGGTCCCGGCCGCGCTCGACGCCGTTCGGAACGGGGAGGCCGCCGCCGCGCTCGTACCGATCGAGAACTCGGTCGAGGGCGGGGTGACCGCGACGCTGGACGAGCTGGCCTCCGGCGAGCCGCTGATGATCTACCGCGAGGTGCTGCTGCCGATCGCCTTCGCGCTGCTCGTGCGGCCGGGGACCAAGCTCTCGGAGATCAAGACGGTCACGGGCCATCCCGTGGCGCAGCCGCAGGTCAGGAACTGGCTGCGGGCGCACCTGCCCGACGCCCTGTGGGAGTCGGCCGCGTCGAACGCGGACGGGGCCCGGCTGGTCCAGGAGGGCCGGTTCGACGCCGCCTTCGCGGGCGAGTTCGCGGCGGTGACCTACGGTCTGGAGCCGCTGGTCAAGGAGATCCACGACGCGGAGAACGCCGAGACCCGGTTCGTGCTCGTGGGCCGGCCGGCCCGCCCGGCGGCTCCGACCGGCGCGGACAAGACCTCGGTGGTGCTGTGGCTGGGGGACGATCATCCGGGTGCCCTCCTCGAACTGCTCCAGGAATTCGCGGTGCGCGGGGTGAACCTGATGCTGATCCAGTCCCGGCCCACGGGAGCGGGGATCGGGAACTACTGCTTCGCCGTGGACGCCGAGGGCCATATCTCGGACCGCCGGGTGGGCGAGGCGCTGATGGGGCTCCAGCGGAACTGCCCCAAGGTGCGCTTCCTCGGCTCGTACCCGCGGGCGGGCGTCGCGGTCGGGGACGTGTCGGCGCTGCGGCGCGGGACGTCGGACGTGGAGTTCATGGCGGCCTCCGATTGGCTGGCGAGGGCCCAGGACGGTCGGGCCTGACCCGATACTGACCGACCGCTCCCGCCGCCGGGGGCGGTCGTCCACAGGTACGAACAACTAGTCCTACCTGCATACTTTTCAGTTACCCACAGAGGTTATCCACAGGGCTCGGCTCGACCTGGGGACAAGTCGACATCGCAATCCGACATGGTCGACAAATCACCCCAGCCGCACCCCGGTCACGTCCAAGCCATCCACAGTGTGCCGATGGCGCATCCGTCACCACGTTTCCGCGGGTCAACTCTTTGGAGCGAGCAATTCCCACCCGAATGAGTGGGCAAATGACGTTTGATCACGGAATTGCCAGGCCCGCCGCGAGGAATCCCCGCGATCTTCCCCGTAGTCCACAGAACTTCCGCACAGCCTGTGGATAAGTGAATGCGGCGGCCCGAGATCCGCTTTTCCCCGAGCGGCAATTCGGGCAAAACAACACGCGCGACCTTATGCGGTGGGGGCGCGCAAGCGGGCACCGGTAGCCTGGTGGGGTGATTGACCTTCGCCTGCTCCGTGAGGACCCCGACCGTGTTCGCGCCTCCCAGCGCGCCCGTGGAGAGGACGTCGCGCTCGTCGACGCCCTGCTCTCCGCCGATGAGCGGCGCAGGTCGTCCGGCGTCCGCTTCGACGAGCTCCGATCCGAGCAGAAGTCGCTCGGAAAGCTGATCCCCAGGGCCACGCCCGAGGAGCGCGCCGAGCTCCTGCAGAAGGCGGAGCAGCTCAAGACCGACGTCAAGGCCGCCGAGGCCGAACAGAACGAGGCCGACGAGACGGCCAAGCGGCTCCTGCTCCAGCTCGGGAACATCGTCCACACGGACGTCCCGGTCGGCGGCGAGGAGGACTTCGTCGTCCTGGAGACGCACGGCACCATCCGCGACTTCGCGGCCGAGGGCTTCGAGCCCAAGGACCACCTGGAGCTCGGCGAGGCGCTCGGCGCCATCGACGTCGAGCGTGGCGCCAAGGTCTCCGGCTCGCGCTTCTACTACCTGACCGGCGTGGGCGCCCTCCTGGAGCTCGCCCTGGTCAATGCGGCGATCGCCCAGGCCACCGAGGCCGGCTTCATCCCGATGCTGACCCCGGCGCTGGTCCGCCCGCGCGCCATGGAGGGCACCGGCTTCCTCGGCCAGGCCGCGGAGAACGTGTACCACCTGGAGAACGACGACCTCTACCTGGTCGGCACCTCCGAGGTCCCGCTCGCCGCGTACCACATGGACGAGATCATCGACGCGGACAAGCTGCCCCTGCGGTACGCGGGCTTCTCGCCCTGCTTCCGCCGCGAGGCCGGCACGTACGGCAAGGACACCCGCGGCATCTTCCGCGTCCACCAGTTCGACAAGGTCGAGATGTTCTCCTACGTCGCGCCCGAGGACGCGGAGAACGAGCACAAGCGACTCCTGGACTGGGAGAAGCAGTGGCTGACCGCGCTGGAGCTGCCGTTCCAGGTCATCGACGTCGCCACCGGTGACCTCGGCGCCTCCGCCTCCCGCAAGTTCGACTGCGAGGCGTGGATCCCGACCCAGGGCAAGTACCGCGAGCTGACCTCCGCCTCGAACTGCAACAGCTTCCAGGCCCGCCGCCTCTCCGTCCGCATGCGCGACGAGCAGGGCGGCAAGAAGACCGTGCAGCCGCTGGCCACCCTGAACGGCACGCTGTGCGCCGTACCGCGCACGATCGTGGCGATCCTGGAGAACCACCAGCTGCCCGACGGCTCGGTGCGCGTGCCCGAGATCCTGCGGCCGTACCTGGGCGGGCGCGAGGTCCTGGAGCCGATCGCCAAGTGAGCCCCTTCCCCTACCGCCTGGTGGCGACGGACCTCGACGGCACGCTGCTGCGCGCCGACGAGTCCGTCTCCGGCCGCACGCGGGACGCGCTCGCCGCCGTGACCGAGGCGGGCGCCGCGCACATCGTCGTCACCGGCCGGGCGGTCCCCTGGACGCGGCACATCCTCGACGACCTCGGCTACGAGGGGATCGCGGTGTGCGGGCAGGGCGCGCAGGTCTACCACGCCGGTGAGCACCGGCTGCTGACCTCGCTGACCCTGGACCGGCAGCTCGCCGGGCTCGCGCTCTCCAAGATCGAGGCGGAGATCGGCCCGCTGGCGCTGGCCGCCAGTCGCGACGGCCTGGAGGGCGAGGTCCTGATGGGCCCCGGCTACCAGGTCCAGGAGGGCCCCCTGCCGTACGTCCCGTACGACGATCCGGCGGAGCTGTGGGCGGCGCCGCTGACCAAGCTCTACATCCAGCACCCGGAGCTGAGCGACGACGAGCTGACGCGGGTCGCGCGCGAGACGGTCGGCGGCCTCGTGGACGTCGTCATGGCCGGGCCGGGGATCGTGGAGATCCTCCCGCTCGGTCTGAGCAAGGCGACGGGACTCTCCCTGGCCGCGCGCCGGCTGGGCGTGAAGGCCGCGGAGACGATCGCCTTCGGCGACATGCCGAACGACATCCCGATGTTCGCCTGGGCGGCCCACGGTGTGGCGATGGGCAACGCGCACGAGGAACTGCGGGCGGTGGCGGACGAGGTGACCTCGTCGAACGAGGAGGACGGCATCGCCGTCGTCCTGGAGCGCCTGCTGAGCGCCTGAGCTTCCTGGACACCGAAGAAGGCCCGCTCCCCTCAAGGGAGCGGGCCTTCGACGTTCACGGCCTCGCGCGGACGTACACGTCCGCGCGCTCGAAGCGGCCGCTTCCGGGAGATCCCCCGTTTCCCCCGCCCGACTAGTGTGCGCCGGTGCGCTGTTCGGGAGCGACTGGTTTTCCGCGGGTCAGCGGGTAGCAGGCGAGGCCGATCGCCAGGGAGATCGCGTGCCCGAGGTCGGTGTACGTGCGGCCGGTCAGCAGCGGTACGAGGAAGAAGGCGACGGCTCCGGCGAGGTAGAACCAGCGCCAGGGGCGAGGCAGCCGGTAGGTCAGGATGCCCACGGAGGCGGCGAGCCCGTAGCTGACCCCGATGTCGACGACGTGCGCCATGCTGCGCGGCACGTCGTGGTCGCGGATGGCGTCCAGGACGACCTGCTGGCTGATGAGGGTCGCCGCGATGTGCGCCGTGGCCACGGTGAAGAGCCACTTCGGCGTGCCGAGCCACCGCTCCACCGGAGCGTGGAAGAGCTCGAAGAGGACCGCGTAGAGCAGCAGGTCCGCCGGTTCCTCGATCCAGAACGCGCTGCCGAGCAGAGCCCGCACCGGGTCGTGCGCGAGCTGGTGGAGGTTGCTGCTGTTGCGGTGGAGGAGATAGCTCTCCAGGCCGTCGGGGGAGAGCGCGATGACGAGGCTCGTGATCGCGATGACCAGCAGCCAGACATGCGTACCGGGTGACGAACGCACCCACGACCTGATCGGTCGGGATGGTTCGCCACCCGGAGACGTGTCGCTGTCCGGGGATTCTGTAATCGGCACCTTGCAGTGCCTATCACCCGGAACCGTGAGAAACCTCAGAAATTGATCATGTGTCCGGCAATGCCGTGGATCGCTTCCTTCACGGCCTCGCCCAGCGTCGGGTGCGCGTGGACGTTCCGCGCGACCTCGTGGACCGTGAGGTCCCACTGCTGGGCCAGCGTCAGCTCGGGCAGCAGCTCGGTGACGTCGGGGCCGATCAGGTGGGCGCCGATGATCTCGCCGTGCGTCCCGTCGGCGATGATCTTGACGAAGCCGGTGGCGTCGCCGAGACCGTGCGCCTTCCCGTTCGCGACGAACGGGAACTTGGCGACCTTGACGTCGAAGCCCTTCTCGCGGGCCTGCGCCTCGGTCCAGCCGAAGCTGGCGATCTGCGGCTGGCAGTAGGTCGCGCGCGGGATCATCGGGTAGTCGAGCTCCATCGTCTCGGCGTCCCCGATGGTCTCGGCCGCGATGACGCCCATGGCCTCGGCGGTGTGCGCGAGCATCAGCTTCGCGGTCACGTCGCCGATGGCGTAGATGTGCGGCACGGAGGTGCGGCAGCGGCCGTCGACGTCGATCGCGCCGCGCTCGGTCAGCGCGACACCGGTGGCCTCCAGGCCGTAGCCGGTGACGTTCGGCGCGAAGCCGATGGCCTGGAGGACCTTGTCGGCCTCCAGGACCTTCTGGGCGCCGTCCTTGCCGGTGACGGTGACGCGGACCTGCGGGCCGGACTCGTCGATCGCCTCGACACGGGTGGACGTCAGGACGTCGATGCCGAGCTTGCGGTACTGCTTCGCCAGCTCCTTGGAGACCTCCTCGTCCTCCAGCGGGGCGATGCGGTCGAGGAACTCGACGATCGTGACCTTGGTGCCGTAGTTGTTCAGCACGTACGCGAACTCGATGCCGATCGCACCGGCGCCGGCGATGACGATCGACTGCGGCGCGTCCTCGGCGAGGATCTGCTCCTCGTACGACACGACGCGCTCGCTGCGGGCGGTGCCCGGCAGCAGACGCGGGGTGGCGCCGGTGGCGATGATGCAGTTCTCGAAGGTGATCGTCTCCGAGGTGCCGTCGGCCTTGGCCACCTGGAGGGTGTTCGCGTCGAGGAAGGTGCCCCGGCCGTCGAACTCGGTGATCCCGTTCTTCTTCATGAGGAAGTGGACGCCCTTGACCCGGCCGTCCGCGACCGAGCGGCTGCGGCGGTAGGCGTCGCCGTAGTCGAAGGTGACGGTGCCGTCGACCTTGATGCCGAAGGTCTTCGCCTCGTGGTTGAAGATGTGGGCCAGTTCGGCGTTGCGCAGCAGCGCCTTGGTGGGGATGCAGCCGACGTTCAGGCAGACACCGCCCCAGTACTTCTCCTCGACGACCGCGACCCGCTTGCCCAGCTGGGCGGCGCGGATGGCGGCGACGTAGCCGCCGGGGCCAGCTCCGAGTACGACGACGTCGAAGCGGTCTGACATGACTGACTCCCGAGGGTGGTGAGGGTGTTCGGTCCGCGTACGGGCCCACAGTAGTCCGGTGTCCCCCACATGGTCAGTTGTAGGATGACTGGGCAACCGGGCGAATAGAGGGGTCGGAACAGCATGGCACTCAAGGCGGCGGGGCGGACCTCGCTGGTGGACTCCGTCGTGGAACAGCTGCGTGCGCAGCTCGCGGACGGGGAGTGGGCGGTCGGCGACCGCATCCCCACCGAGCACGAGCTCGCGCGGCAGCTCGGCGTGGGCCGCAACACCGTCCGCGAGGCGGTCCGGGTCCTCGTCCACGCCGGTCTCCTGGAGTCCCGGCAGGGCAACGGCACCTTCGTCAGGTCGACCGCCGATCCCGCCGCCGTGCTGTCCGGGGTGCGCCACGCGGGCGCGGCGGACGTGATCGAGCTGCGGATCGCCCTGGAGGCGGAGGCCGCCAGGCTCGCGGCGGTACGCCGGGACACCCACGACCTGGTGCGGCTGCGGGCCACCCTCACCACCCTGCGGGAGGAGGGCGACCGGGACGCGGACGCGGACCTCGCCTTCCACCTGGCGGTCGTGGGCGCGACGCACAACGCAGCCTTCGTCGAGGTGTACCGCTTCTTCTCGGCGCAGGTGCACGAAGTGCTGGTGGAGGCGCTCGGCGATCGGGAGATGCCGCCGGTCGACATGGACACCCACGAGGCCCTGGCCGCGGCGATCGAGGCGGGCGACCCGGAGGAGGCGGAGCGGCAGGCACGGGAGCTGCTGCGGGTGCCGATGGAGGCGGTCGTGGCGCTGACGGACGAACAGGAGCGGTCGGGGAAGACGGGGAACACGGGGGAGAGCCGGTGAGCGGGGAGATACGGACGCCGGATCAGGCCTCGGTGGGCGTGCTGGTCGACGCCGAGGCCGGGGGCGGGGCCGGGGTCGTCGCCTCGGCCGAGGGCGTGGCGGCCCGGCGCGCGCTGCTCGCCCACCCGGCGGTGCTCCTCGTCGGGATCGTGCTGGCCTCGCTGAACATGCGGGCCTCGCTGGCGAGCGTGGCGCCCCTGGTGGGCGAGATCTCCACCGCCCTCGGTCTCTCCTCGACGGCGAGCTCGCTCGTCACCTCGGTCCCGGTGCTCTTCCTGGGCCTGGGCGCACTGGTCGCGCCGTGGCTGGGGCGCCGCTTCGGCGCCGAGCGGGTGCTGTTCGCCGCGCTCCTCCTGCTCGCCGTCGGCATCCTCGCGCGCGTGCTGCCGTCCGTGTACGCGCTGTACGGCGGCGGGATCCTCGTCGGCACCGCGATCGCCCTGCTCAACGTCCTGATGCCCGGCCTGGTCAAGCGGGACTTCCCGGACCGGGCAGCGGCGATGACCTCCGTCTACACGGGCGCGATGATCGCCGGCGCGACGGTGGCGGCAGCGGCCGCCGTGCCGCTGGAGGAGGCCCTCGGCGGCGGCTGGAAGGCCTCGCTCGGCGTCTGGTCGCTGCTCGCCCTGGTCGCGGCGGTGGCCTGGCTGCCGCAGGTGGTGATCGCCAGGGGCCGTACGGGCCACGAGGTACGGGCCGTCCCGGCCGGCGACGCCCGCCCGGTGAGCCTCTGGCGCTCGCCGCTCGCCTGGCAGGTGACCCTGTTCATGGGCATGCAGTCGGTCTGGACGTACGTGCTGATCGCCTGGATGCCGACGATCTTCACCGACCACGGGATGAGCCGCTCCACGGCCGGGGTGGTCTTCGCCTTCAACACCCTCACGCAGATCGTGGGCGCCTTCGCGGTACCGCTGCTCGCCGGCCGGACGCGGAGTCAGCGGCCGCTGATCGTCCTGGTCACGGCGCTGGTCGCGGCCGGTTACGTCGGCCTGCTCGTCGCGCCCGTCGAGGGCGCCTGGCTCTGGTCGGGTGTGCTCGGCGTCGGCCAGGGCGGTGCGCTTGGCCTCGCCCTCACCCTGATCGTGCTGCGCTCGGGGGACGCGGCGACCGCGTCCCGGCTGTCCGGGATGGCGCAGTCGGTCGGCTATCTGCTCGGCGCGGTGGGTCCGCTGGCCGCCGGCGCCCTGCACCAGGCCACCGGCTCCTGGACCCTGCCGATCGCCCTGGTCCTGGGGGTCTGCGCGGTGGCCCTCGCCGTGGGTCTCCTCGCGGCCCGGGACCGTGTGGTCTGAGGGGGGCGCGGAACGGCTCCGGGAGGGCCTCCCGGAGCCGTGCGACGACCTTCGGAGTCGTACCGACTCCGTGTGTGGTCCTGGGCCTACTCCTCGCCCGCCAGGGTCAACGTCCGCAGCTTGTGTCCGGCGAACCAGGTCGCCACGACCGTGACCGCCACGAGGAGGACGGTCGCCGTGGTGAGACCGACCTCGGAGTCGATCAGACCGTCACCGGTGACCTTCTCCGCGAGGGCGAGCGACCACTGCTGGACGCTCAGGGTCTTGGCGCCGGAGATCAGGGAGCCGAAGAGGGTCTCCCAGACCAGCGCGTAGACCAGGCCGATGACCACCGCGTGCCGGCTGACCGTGCCGAGCAGCAGGAACAGCGCGCTGTAGGCGATGGAGGCCACCAGGGCCGCCACCGTGTACGCGATCGCCACCTGCTGGCCGTTGCCGTTGAGGACGAATCCGGCGATGAACGTCGGCACCGCCGAGAAGACCATGGTCACGGCGATCGCCACGATGAGCTTCGTGAAGATGATCGAGGACCGCTTCACTGGCTTGGACAGCAGGTAGACGATCGAACCGTCGTCGATCTCCGGCCCGATCGCGCCCGTCCCGGCGATCACGCCGATCAGCGGCACCATCGTGGCCAGCGCGAAGCCGCCCAGGACGTCGGCGGCGACCTGGTCGTCCGCGCCGTTGAAGGCCCGGACCGCCGCCGCGATGAGCACCAGCAGGGCGGGCAGCAGGAAGAGGATCAACGCCCGCCGGCGGCCGAGGAGGGCCCGGTAGGTGAGCCGGGCGACTGTGGGGTTATACATCGATCAGGCTCCTTTCAGGCCGCGACGAGGTACGAGAAGACCGATTCGAGGGACTCGTCCGAGGGCGAGACCGTCAGGAGGCGGATGCCCTGGTCCTTCGCGACCCTGGGCAGCAGCTCCGTGAACCGCCCGAAGTCCACCGCCTGGACGCGCAGTCCGCCTTCCACCTGGTCGACCTCGATCCCGGCCGTGGACGGATCGGCGATCAGTGCGGCGGCCAGCGCCCGGTCGTCGCTGGAGCGGACGAGATAGCGGTGCGGCCGGTCCGTCATGAGCCGGCGGATCTTGCGGAAGTCACCGGAGGCCGCGTGGCGCCCGGCCACGATCACCTCGATGTGGGAGGCGAGCTGCTCGACCTCCTCCAGGATGTGCGAGGAGAAGAGGACCGTGCGGCCCTCCCCGCCCATCCGCCGCAGCAGGTCCATCAACTGCATGCGCTGGCGCGGGTCCATGCCGTTGAACGGCTCGTCCAGGAGCAGCACGGACGGCTCGTGCACGAGGGCCGAGGCCATCTTCACGCGCTGCCGCATGCCCTTGCTGTACGTGGAGATCTTGCGGTCCTGGGCGTACTCCATCTCGACCGTGGCGAGGGCCGCCTGGGCCTCCTTGTCGCCGAGGCCCTGGAGCTCCGCGTTGGCCACGACGAACTCGCGACCGGTGAGGAAGTCGTACATCGCCTCCCGCTCGGGGACGACACCGATCTGGCGGTAGACGGACTCGTTCCCCCAGATCTTCTGGCCGTCGAGCGTGACGCTGCCCGTGGAGGGGTCGAGGAAGCCGCCCATCATGTTGATCAGGGTGGACTTCCCGGCGCCGTTCGGGCCGAGGAGGCCGGTGACGCCCGGGCCCACCGACATCGTGACGTCGTTCACGGCCACGACGTTTCCGAACCAGCGGGAGACGTGGTCGATGTGGAGGGCGGTCACAGCCCGACCTTTCGGTAGCGGCGCATCAGGATGCCGTACGAGCCGGCGATGAGCGCGAGGACGACCAGCACGTAGACCACGCCGGCACCGGTGCTCGGACCGCCGAGCTCGGGGAAGCCCGGAGGGGCACCCAGGAAGGCGCTCTGTACGCCGTCGATGAGGGTCATCGGCGAGAAGAGGCCGAGCCACTGGATGGCGCCCGCGTTCTCGGTGGCGAAGGCGATGCCCATGAGGGTGGAGACCGCCCCGTACGAGACGGTCAGGACGGCGATCACGGCGGCGACGCCGAAGCCGCGGCGCGGGGTGAGGGCCGCCATGACGAGTCCGATGCCGCCGAAGAGCACCGAGAGCAGCGCCACGGAGACGAGCCCCTGGCCGAACATCTTGGTCTGCTCGGCGAAGTCCATCTTGGCGAGCAGCGAGCCGATCCAGAGGATCAGCAGCGGCGAGGCGGTCAGGATGAAGAGCGCCGAGGCCATCGCGCCGAGCTTGGCGAGGACGTAGTCCGCGCGCTCGATCGGGCGGGAGAAGTACAGCGGCACCGTCCGGAACCGGAGGTCCCGGGAGACGGACTGCGGTGCCTGCGAGGCCAGGTAGATGCTGATGACGACCTGGAGGTAGATCGCGTACTGCGTGTACTCGATCGACAGTTTGGACTGCTTCCCGACGACGGCGACCGCGACGAGGATCAGCGCCGGGACGCACATCACGGCGAAGAGGAGCATCGGCAGCACCTTCGACTTGGCGCTGCGGCCGAGGCCGTAGGCACCGCGCAGGGACTGCGAGAACAGCGACCGGCGCGCGTAGGCCCGGCCGAGGCGCGGGCCGTCGTAGGACCGGTAGCCGATGTTGTGGATCTGCGTCGTGTCGGGAGCGGCCTGGGAGGGGTGGGGCAGCTGGGTGCTCATCGGGCCGGCACCTCCTCGTGCCGCGGGGGCGTCTCGGGCCGGAAGACCTCGGCGATGTGGTGGCGGCGCTGCTCCATGCGGACGAGACCGAGGCCGAGACCGGCGACGGTGTCCCGCACGAGGTCGTACGTCTCCTCGCCGGCCGCCTCCAGGAGCAGGATGTGACCGGCGCCCGGCAGACCGTCCTCCACGCCCGCGTGGATCGTCACGCCGGCGTCGGTGAGGGCCGCGCGGAGCGCCCCCGTGCCGTCGGGGTGGGTGTCGGAGTCGGTGACCTCGACCGCGAGCGTCGTGGTGGTCCGGGTGAAGTCGCTGGTGGAGCTGGAGCGGAGCAGCTGCCCGCCGTCGATGACGACGACGTGGTCGCAGGTGCGCTCCAGCTCGCCGAGGAGATGCGAGGTCACGAGGACGGAGATGCCGAAGTCGGTCCAGACGCGGCGGATCAGTCCGAGCATCTCGTCACGGCCGACCGGGTCGAGGCCGTTGGTCGGCTCGTCGAGGAGGACCAGCTTCGGGTCGTGGACGAGGGCCTGCGCGAGCTTCACCCGCTGCTTCATGCCCGTCGAGTAACCGCCGATGGGGCGGTAGCGCTCCTCGTACAGGCCGACGTGGCGGAGGGTGTCGGCGGTCCGCTCCCGGGCGGCGGTCGCGGGCAGGCCCGACATCCGCGCCATGTGGACGACGAACTCGGTGGCCGAGACGTCCGGGGGCAGGCAGTCGTGCTCCGGCATGTAGCCGACCTGCTCACGGATCTGCGCGCCGGAGGTGCTGACGTCGAGGCCGAGCACCTCGGCCCGGCCCTCCGTGGCGGGGGCGAGTCCGAGCAGGATCTTGATCATGGTGGACTTGCCGGCTCCGTTGGCACCCACGAGTCCGGTCACACCGGGCCCGATGTCCAGGGAGAGCCGGTCAAGAGCGGTCACCCGGGGGTACCGCTTGCTGAGGCTTTCGGTCGCGATCACAGTCACAGGCACGACGGTAGTGGTGTGCGCCACAGCGGTCGTCAGCCCAACGGCTCGATCCTTCTCCGACCAGAGGAGTACAAGCCCGTAAGGGGGTCGCGACGAAAGTCGTTTTCCACAGGCTGCCGTCCGACCCCTTGACTCAGCCGCCGGGCATTGTCACATTCATCGGTGTCAAGTTACGGACGCGTAGTGCGATCGGGCGCTCACACGGGACGGCGGATGGCATGGGCTCAGCAGTGACAGGGGAACTCTCCGTGGAGTTGCGGGGGTTCAGGGAAGTGCAGCGGCTCTCCTACGAGTGCGCGGAAGCCGTCGCGGCGCAGCTCAAGCCGGGAGTGACCGAGCGCGAGGCCGCCCGGATGCAGCGGGAGTGGCTGTACGAGCGCGGGGTGCGGGACTGGTTCCACCGGCCGTTCGCCTGGTTCGGGGACCGCACGGCCTTCGTGGACTTCAAGATCCCCCTGCAGTTCTTCCCGACGAACCGCCGCCTGGAGGCGGGGATGCCGTTCATCCTCGACATGGCGCCTGTCTACAAGGGCCACACCGCCGACATCGGCTACAGCGGCTGCCTGGGCCTCAACCCCCTGCACGACAAGCTGCTCGCCGACCTCCGCGACCACCGCGAGCTGATACTCCACGAGGTCCGCGAGCGCCGTACGCTGCGCGAGATATACGAGGACGTGGACCGGCTCATGGTCCGCCAGGGGTACGCGAACCGGCACCGGGCCTACCCCTTCGGCGTCATCGCCCACAAGATCGACCGGGTGAAGGAGCGCCGCTGGTCGCCGACGCTCTTCGGCTTCGGGACGCAGGCGATCAAGGGCTTGGCGAGCGACGCGATCCACGGCCACCGGGACGGCTGGTCGCCGCTCTGGTCGCCGTACACGTTCTCCGACCACCCGCCCGTGCCCGGGCTGTGGGCGGTCGAGCCGCACCTCGGATTCCGGGGGACGGGCGCGAAGTTCGAGGAGATCCTGGTCGTCACCGACTCGAAGGATCCCGAGCAGAGCGCGTTCTGGCTGGACGACGATCTGCCGCACGTGCGGCGCTGGAACGAGGGGGCGGTCTGATGGCGGGGCTCAAGGGTGTGCGGGAGCGCTGGGTCCGTACGGGCGGGGTCGAGCTGTGTGTCGCCGAGCTGGGCGACGCGGACCGGCCGACCGTGGTGCTCGTGCACGGCTACCCGGACTCCAAGGAGGTCTGGTCGGAGGTCGCGGCCCGGCTGGCCGAGGAGTTCCACGTCGTGCTGTACGACATCCGGGGCCACGGCCGGTCGACGGCTCCGGCCCCGCTGCGCGGCGGCTTCACGCTGGAGAAGCTGACGGACGACTTCCTCGCGGTCGCCGACGCCGTCAGCCCGGACCGGCCGGTCCATCTCGTCGGCCACGACTGGGGCTCGGTGCAGGCCTGGGAGTTCGTCACCGTCCCGCGCACCGAGGGGCGGATCGCGTCCTTCACCTCGATGTCGGGGCCGAGCCTCGACCACTTCGGGCACTGGATCAAGCAGCGCATGACCCGGCCCACCCCCCGTCGCGTCGGGCAGCTCCTCGGCCAGGGCGCCAAGTCCTGGTACGTCTACATGCTGCACACGCCGGTGCTGCCGGAGCTCGCCTGGCGCGGGCCGCTCGGCAAGCGCTGGCCGAAGATCCTGGAGCGGGTCGAGAAGGTCCCGGCCGGCGACTACCCGACGCCCTCACTGCCGAGCGACGCGGCGCACGGCGCCTGGCTCTACCGGGACAACGTCCGCGCCCGTCTCGGCAGGCCGCGCCCCGACGCGTACGCGCACGTGCCCGTGCAGCTGATCACGCCGACCGGTGACGCCTTCCTCTCCGAGCGGCTCTACGACGACCTGGGCACCTGGGTGCCGGACCTGACCCGGCGCACCCTGCCCGCCAAGCACTGGGTGCCGCGCACCCGGCCGGACCGGCTGTCGGCCTGGATCGCCGAGTTCGTCCGGGCCAACGACGACCCGGCGACCGGGGCCTCGGGTGCTCGCCGGCCCGTCGCGGCGACGGCGGCGAGGAGCGGGGTGAAGCCGGAGTACGCCGAGCGGTTCGGCGGGCAGCTGGTCCTGGTGACCGGGGCCGCCAGCGGCATCGGGCGGGCCACCGCCTTCGCGTTCGCGGAGGCCGGCGCCCGGGTCGTGGCCGTGGACCGGGACGCCGAGGGCGCGAGCCGTACGGCCGAGATGGCCCGGCTGATCGGCGCTCCCGAGGCCTGGAGCGAGACCGTCGACGTCGCCGACGAGCAGGCGATGGAGAAGCTGGCCGCGAAGGTGGCGAGCGAGTACGGGATCGTCGACGTCCTGGTCAACAACGCGGGCATAGGGCTCACCGGCTCCTTCTTCGAGACGACGAGCGAGGAGTGGAAGCGGCTCCTGGACGTCAACCTGTGGGGCGTGATCCACGGGTGCCGGATCTTCGGCGCGCAGATGACCGCGCGCGGCCAGGGCGGTCACATCGTCAACACCGCTTCCGCGGCCGCCTTCCAGCCCTCCCGTGCCCTGCCCGCGTACAGCACGTCGAAGGCGGCCGTGCTGATGCTCAGCGAGTGCCTGCGCGCCGAACTGGCCGACCAGGGCATCGGGGTGTCCGCGATCTGCCCCGGCATCGTCAACACCAACATCACCGCGACCACGCGGTTCGCGGGGGTCACGGACGATGCGGAGGAGAAGCGGCGCCAGAAGAAGGCGACCCGGCTCTACGGCCTGCGGAACTACCCGCCGGAGAAGGTCGCGGACGCGATCCTGGGGGCGGTCCTGCACGACCGGGCCGTCGTCCCGGTGACTCCTGAGGCCCGGGGCATCCACGCCCTGTCCCGGCTGAGCCCGGGCGCGCTGCGGGCCTTCGCCCGCTGGCAGCCGCCCGCGTAGGCGGGTCGGGGGAGGGACGCGCGGTCGTACGATCCCTCCCAGGAGGGGCCCCGCGGCGACGGGGTGCGGAAAGCGGGCGGTGGGAGCGGGTTTGTCCGAGCAGTCAGCACAGCCGGAGTACCGGATCGAGGACCTCGCGCATCACAGCGGGGCCACGGTCCGGACGATCCGCGCCTACCAGGACCGCGGTCTGCTGCCCCGCCCCGAGCGGCGCGGCAGGTCCAACGTGTACGGGGACGCGCACCTCGCCAGGCTGCGCCAGATCGCCGACCTCCTCGACCGTGGCTACACGCTGGCCTCGATCAAGGAGCTCCTGGAGGCCTGGGACACCGGCCGGGGCCTCGGCGGGGTACTCGGCCTGGTCGCGGAGGTCCATGGGCCGTGGACGGACGAGGAGGCGGCCCGGATATCCCGCGCGGAGCTGGACGCCCGCTTCGGCGGCAAGCCCGACGAGGACGCCATCCGGGAGGCCGTCGAGCTCGGCGTACTGGAGCGGCTTCCGGACCGGGAGGCGGAGGAGTACCTCGTACCGAGCCCGCAAGAGCTGTCCGTGGCCGTGGAGTTGTACGCGGCCGGGGTGCCGCTTCCGGCAATCACCGGGCATCTGCGGGAGCTTCGCGACCAGGTCGAGCACATCGCCTCCCGCTTCCTGGAGTTCACGACCGAGCACGTCTTCGCTCGCTATCTGGAGCACCGGCCCCCGACGGACGCGGACGCGGCCGAGGCGGCGACGATGGTGCGGCGGCTCCGGCCGCTCGCCCAGCAGACGGTCGATGCCGAACTGGCGCGGGCCATGCGCCTGTTGGCGACCCAGCACCTCCAGCTCCACCTCTCGCCCGACGCACCGCCGGCGAGGGACGACGAGCCCCGCTCGGTGGGTCTGCCCGCCGGGACGATTCGGGCCGTACAGAATCTCGTTGGCGCGGAGGGTGTCGCGGCGTTCATCACGGCTGCCGCGGAACGCGAGGTCCATAAGAGGACATTGGACAGCCTTGCCGCAACTCAGCAGATAACCAGCTAACTTGCCCAATACGCCTTAAACAGCAGCCACGTTGTCCACAGAATCGCCAACTAGCCTGTGGATAACCTACTTTGGCTGTGGATCAAACATGTCCGCTTCAATTCATCGGAGAACAATGGACGAACGGCGCACGGTGAAGGTGTCGAAGTACCTCTCCAAGCATCTGCGTCACCAGCCCGAGCGCATCGGCCTCGTCCTCGACGCGCAGGGCTGGACCGAGATCGACACGCTCCTGCGGGCAACGGCCGCGCACGGCTTCCCGATCACCCGCGAGGAACTCGACCTCGTCGTCGCGACCAACGACAAGAAGCGCTTCGCGATCGAGGGGACCCGCATCCGCGCGAGCCAGGGCCACACCGTCGAGGTGGACCTGGACCTGCCGGTCGCCGAACCGCCCGCGTACCTCTACCACGGCACGGTCGCCGACCGGCTTCCCGCGATCCGGGCGGAAGGGCTGCGCCCCATGGCCCGCCACCACGTGCACCTCTCCCCCGACCGGGAGACCGCGACCCGGGTCGGCGCCCGGCGCGGACGGCCGATCGTGCTGAGCGTCGACGCCGGCGCCATGCACCGCGCGGGCCACGTCTTCCACGTCAGCGCCAACGGGGTCTGGCTGACCGACGCCGTGCCTCCGGAGTTCCTCCGCCTGCCCTCCTGAGACCCGACCGCGCCCTGAGCCGGACGGCTGAGGCATGATCACCCCCATGGCACACCCGCACCTGCCCACCACCGAAGCGGCCGTCACCGCGATCCGCGAGATCGCCCAGGAGTTCCACCTGGAGATGACGGTGACCGACGACATCGGCGCGGACCAGACCTCCCGGCGCACCTCCGCCGGCGCGTTCGCCGTCCTCGACACGGACGGCTCCCTGCCGCACGAGGCCTACGTCGAGCTGGGCGGCTCCCCCTCGCTCACCGTCCAGATCTTCCCCGAGGACGACGCCAGGATCATCGTGGACGGCATCGAGTTCGCCGACGTCCCCCGCGACGCGGTCCCCGCCTTCCTCCGCTCCGTCCTCGGCGGCCTCGCCCACGTGAAGGGCCGGTTCTTCCCGCCCGGCTGGTGGCTGGTCGTCCCGCTCCCCGGCGACACCACGCACAAGGAGCTCATCCCGGGCAGCTCGCTCACCCCCTGGATGAACCGCAACGTCCGCTGATCCCTCACGGACCGCCGTAGGCTCGGGACCATGAGCCTGCGTCTGAGCACCGTCATCCTTCCCATCGACCGTTGGCACGAGGGAGGCCGCGAGAAGTGGCGGCGCGCCGAGGAGCTGGGGTTCCACACGGCGTACACCTACGACCACCTCTCCTGGCGCACCTTCTGCGACGGCCCGTGGTTCGGCGCGCTGCCCACCCTCACCGCCGCGGCCACGGCGACCGAGCGGCTCCGCCTGGGCACGCTCGTGACCTCGCCCAATTTCCGCCACCCCGTGACCCTCGCCAAGGACCTGATGTCGCTCGACGACATCTCCGGGGGCCGGATCACGCTCGGCATCGGGGCCGGCGGCAACGGCTTCGACGCCACCGCCCTCGGGCAGGAGGCGTGGACGCCGAAGGAGCGGGCCGACCGGTTCGGCGAGTTCGTGCCGCTGCTCGACCGTCTCCTCACCGAGGAATCGGTGACGGAGCGGGGCACGTTCTACGCGGCGGAGGAGGCCCGCAACATCCCCGGCTGCGTCCAGCGCCCGCGACTGCCGTTCGCGGTGGCGGCGACCGGGCCGCGCGGGCTGAGGCTGGCCGCCCGGTACGGGCAGGCCTGGGTGACGACCGGCGACCCGAAGATCTTCGAAGAGGGCACCCCCGAGCAGTCGGTGGAGGCCCTGCGCGGCCAGGTCGAGAAGCTCGGCAAGGCGTGCGCCGAAACCGGCCGGGACGTGGCCGAGCTCGACAAGGTCCTGCTCACCGGCTTCACCCCGGACCGCGGTCGCCCGCTGGAGTCGCTGGACGCCTTCGTCGACTTCGCCGGCACCCACCGGGCCCTCGGCTTCACCGAGATCGTGATCCACTGGCCGATCGCGGACTCCGACTTCGCCGCCGACCAGGCCGTCTTCGAGAAGATCGCCACCGAGGCCCTCTCGCAGCTGGGCTGAGCCGCCCGCCGCACTCGTACGTCGCCGGGGCCCGCGCTCAGGTCGCGCGCCGGGCGTGCCCGCGCCACAGGGCGAGCAGCACCGGTGAGCCGGTCGGCGCGGGCCGTCCGGGACACACGTCGAAGTGGCTGACCCGGCAGGTGTCGGACGGTACGGCGCGGCCGACGTTGACCGCCGTACCGTCGCCCGCCACGCGCCAGCGCCGGCCCGCCGGAACCACCCGGGCCGGCAGCTCCCCCGGCTCGATCATGACCCAGCGCCCGCGCACCGTCCGGTGCCAGGCGGCGCCGGCCCCGCACGCGTCGCAGGTCGCGGGCGACGAGCTCCGCGCGTCCGGCACGGCCCTCCCGGTGCGGGCCGCGTGCGTCACGGCCGCGGTCATCCCCGCCAGGACGTCGCCGACCAGCACCGGATCACGCGCCGGATGATCCGACCCGGCCTGCTCACAGCTCCCGCAGAGCGCCATCCCGAGACTCGCTATCCACATGCCGTACGGCGCACCGCAGGCCTCGCACTCGTCACACCGCCGGCCCGAGACCATGCCCCACCCCCTGGAGATGCCGTCAGCTCTCCTGGAATCCTCCCCACGCCCGCACGGAACCGAACGAGCGTTTTACGGCCAGATCAGGACGCTCCGGGACGGGTCGCGCCACTGAATTCGCCTACTCATATGTGCACCTCCTCGCACGCCCGTGCGTCCGGTGCGGAACAATGGTGCGGTGACCTCTCCCCGCTCCCCGCGTTCCTCCGCTCCGGCGGCCCCGGCGACCCGGCTGATCGCCACCGACCTCGACGGCACGCTCCTGCGCGACGACAAGTCCGTCTCCGAGCGCACGATCGCCGCCCTCGCCTCCGCGGAGCGGGCCGGTATCGAGGTCTTCTTCGTCACCGGCAGGCCGGCCCGCTGGATGGACGTCGTCAGCGACCACGTCCACGGCCACGGCCTGGCCATCTGCGCCAACGGTGCCGCCGTCGTCGACCTCCACTCGGGAGGCACCTTCCTGGAGGTCCGCCCGCTGGAGCGGCCGGTCGCCCTCGACGTCGTGCGGGCCCTGCGCGCCGCCGCCCCCGGGACCTCCTTCGCGGTCGAGCTCACCACCGGCATCCACTACGAGCCGGAGTACCCGCCCTTCTTCCTCGACCCCGGCGCCACCGTCGCCACCGCCGAGAAGCTCCTCTTCGAGGAGGCGCCGGGCGCCGCCGCCCCGGTGCTCAAGCTGCTCGCCCAGCACCCCGAGCTCGACCCCGACGCGTTCCTGGCCCTGGCCAGGGAGGCCGCCGGCGAACTGGCCTCCTTCACCCGGTCCAGCCCCACGGCTCTCCTGGAGGTCAGCGCCCTCGACGTCTCCAAGGCCTCCACCCTGGCCCGGTGCTGCGCCGAGCGCGGCATCTCGGCCGAGGAGGTCGCCGCCTTCGGCGACATGCCCAACGACATCGAGATGCTCAGCTGGGCCGGCCGCTCGTACGCGATGGGCAACGCCCACCCCGCCGTGATCGCCGCCGCCTCCGGTCGTACGGTCGGCAACAACGAGGACGGGGTGGCCGTCGTCATCGAGCGGCTCGTGGCGGAGGCACTGGACGCGCGGCGGGACACCCCGTAGTCACACCCCGCCGTCAGAGCGGGGCCTCCCACACCACCGTCGTACCGCCGCCGTCCTCCCCGAGGCCCGGCCCGCACCAGCTCGCGCCGCCCAGCGACTCGGCCCGCCGCGCCAGGTTGCGCAGCCCGCTGCGCCGCCCGCCCTCCGGGATGCCGACGCCGTCGTCCGCGACCGAGAGCCGTACCCCGGCCGAGCCGTCGGGCAGCGTGACCGTGGCGTCGACGACCACCTCGATCCGGCCCGCCTCCGCGTGCCGGAAGGCGTTCGAGAGGGCCTCGCGCAGGGCGGCGATGAGGTTCTTGCCGGTGAGTTCACCGACCGCCGAGTCGATCACGCCGAGGAAGCGGTGCGCGGGCTTGAAGCCGAGCGGCACGGCCGCCATGTTGATCTCCCGCAGGACACGGGTGCGCAGTCCCGACGGGGCCTCGGCGGGCCCCTGCTGGAGCGCGAAGATCGCCGTACGGATCTCCTGGATCGTCACGTCCAGTTCGTCCACGGCCTTCCCGACGCCTTCGCGCACGGCCGGCACGATCGACTTGCGCTGGGCGCTCTCCAGCATCATGCCGGTGGCGAAGAGCCGCTGGATGACCAGGTCGTGCAGGTCACGGGCGATCCGGTCACGGTCCTCGAACACGGCGAGACGCTCCCGGTCCCGCTGCGCGTCCGCCATCATCAGCGCGAGCGCCGCCTGGGAGGCGAACTGCGTGGCGAGCGTCCGCTCCGTCTCCGTGAACGGGCGCGCGCCCCTCATCCGGGGCGTGGCGAGCGCGCCGAGGACCCGCCCGCCGCTCTGCAGCGGCAGCATCATGCTCGGGCCGTACGCGGAGGTCAGCCGGCTGATCATGCGCGGGTCCGTCGAGGCGTCCGCCACGAAGACCGCCTCGCCCTCCAGGAGCTGTTCGACCACGGCGCTCTCGGGCGGGATCACGACGCCCAGCGACTTGGTGGCGCGGGGCGAGGAGACGGCGACGATCTCCAGGCCCCCCTCCTCGGCGGGCAGCAGCACGATGCCGGCGTCCGCGTCGGCGAGTCGGCGCGCCTGTTCGGCGACGACCGCGAGCGCGTCGTCCGCGTCGCCGCCGGAGAGCAGGGCCGTGGTGACGGCGACCGAGCCGTCGATCCACCGCTCGCGCTGCCGGGCGGCCTCGTAGAGGCGGGCGTTGCCGATGGCGATGCCCGCCTCCGTGGCGAGCACCCTGACCATGTGGACGTCGTAGTCGTTGAACTCGCCGCCGCCGTGCTTCTCGGCGAGGTAGAGGTTGCCGAAGATCTCGCCCTGGACCCGGATGGGCACGCCGAGGAAGGTCCGCATCGGCGGATGTCCCGGCGGGAAACCGGCCGCGCGCGGATCGGTGGACAGGTCGGCGAGGCGGATGGTCTGCGGGTCGCGGATCAGCGCGCCGAGCAGCCCGGCGTGGCCGTCGGGGAGACGTCCGATCCGGCGGGCCACGTCCTCGCCGACGCCGAAGGTGACGAAGTCGGAGAGTCCCTTGCCCTCTTCGTCGACGACCCCGATCGCGGCGTAGCGGGCGTCGGCGAGTTCGGCGGCGGTCTCGCAGATCCGGTCGAGGGTGGAGTGGAGTTCGAGCCCCGTACCGACCGACCGCATGGCCTCCAGGAGCTGCGGTACGCGGGCGGTGAGCTCCGTGGACAGCCCCTGGAGGCTGCGCGTGGCCCGAGTGGCGGCTTCCAGGGGGTCCGAGGCGTCGGACGCGGCGGCGGTCATGAGCCTGAGCCTAGTTAGTCCTATTTGGCGAGAAAAGTCGGCCGATGGCCTACCGCCCCGCTCATGACCCGCTCATGCCCCGCTCATGCGTCGGACGCGGCCCGGCTCTGCCCGGCGCCGACGACGAGCAGATCGGTCTCCCGCTCCTGCTCCAGCATCCGGCGCAGCGGGCCCTCCGCCTCCGCAAGGTCGGCGTACGGGCCGCGCTGCACGGTCCGGCCCTCGTCCAGGACCACCACCTCGTCGACGGCGTCGAGCCCGTGCAGCCGGTGGGTGATGAGAACGGTGGTGCGCCCCTCCGTTGCCCGGAGCAGATCGTCGGTGAGTGCGTCGGCGGTGGCCAGGTCGAGGTGCTCGGCCGGCTCGTCGAGCACGAGGACGGGGAAGTCGGCCATCAGGGCGCGGGCGAGCGCGAGACGTTGCCGCTGGCCGCCGGAGAGCCGGGAGCCGTGCTCGCCCACGAGGGTGTCGAGCCCGGCCGGGAGACCGTTCACCCAGTCGAGCAGCCGGGCCCGGCGCAACGCGTCGCGCAGTTCCTCGTCGCTCGCCCCGACCTTCGCGAGCCGCAGGTTCTCCCGGACGGAGCTGTCGAAGATGTGGGCGTCCTGGGCGCAGAGGCCGACGAACCGCCGGACCGCGTGGCCGTCGAGCTCCCAGGCGGGCACGCCGCCGATCCGGTACATGCCGTTCTCCACGTCCAGGAACCGCAGCAGCACCTGGGCGAGCGTGGTCTTCCCGGAGCCGGAGGCACCGACGACGGCGACCCGGCGCCCGGCCTCCAGGGTGAGCCCGAAGTCGGCGAGCGCCGCCCGGTCCTGCCCGGCGTGCCGGGCGGAGAGCCCTGTCAGCTCCAGCGGGAACGGGCTCGCCGGGGGAGTCTCGGGCCTGTCGGGCTCGTGTACGGGGACGGGGGCGTCGAGCACCTCGAAGACCCGCTCGGCGCTGTGCCGGACGCGCTGCCGGTACTGGACGGCGAGCGGCAGGCCCGTGACGGCCTCGAAGGCGGCGAGCGGTGTCAGGACGACCACGGCGAGGGCCACTCCGTCGAGCCGCCCGTCCCGTACGGCCTGGACGCCGACGAGCGCGGCGGCCGCGACGGTCAGTCCGCAGACCACCGCGGAGAGACCGGCGCCGAGCGCGGTGGCCGCGGCCTGCCGCGAGGCGATGGAGGTGAGGTGCCGGTCGGCGGTCCGGGTCCGCTCGACCCGGCCGGGCAGCGCGCCCGCGACCGTCAGTTCGGCGCAGCCGCGGAGCAGGTCGGCGACGGCGGTCGCCAGGGCGCCGCGTGCGGGGGCGAGCCGGCGCTCGGCCCGGCGGGCGAAGGCCCCGCCGACCGCCGGGACGGCGACGCCCGCGACCAGCAGGCCCACGGCGAGGACGGCCCCGGCCTCGGGCAGCAGCCACGCGGTGAACCCGGCGGAGGCGACGCCCACGACGAGGGCGGCGCCCACCGGGAGCAGCCAGCGCAGCCAGTAGTCCTGGAGCGCGTCGACGTCCTGGACGAGCCGGGAGAGGAGGTCTCCGCGGCGGGTGCGGCGCAGCCCGGCCGGGGCGATCCGCTCCAGGCGGCGGTAGACGGAGACCCGGAGCTCGGCGAGCATCCGGAGCACGGCGTCGTGCGAGACGAGCCGCTCGGCGTACCGGAAGACGGCCCGGCCGATGCCGAAGGCGCGCGTGGCGGTGACGGCCATCATCAGATAGAGCACGGGCGGCTGTTCGGAGGCCCGGGAGATGAGCCAGCCGGACACGGCCATGAGCCCGACGGCGGAACCGAGGGCCAGGCTCCCGAGCAGCAGGGCGAGCGCCATGCGTCCCTTGAGCTCACCGGCCATGTCCCGGACCCGCCCGAGCATCGACCGCCCGGAGCCCGCTCCGGCTCCCTCGTCGGCCAAGCCGCTCGATCCGGCGTCGGACCGGGCGTCCGACCCGCCGTCCGGTACGCCTGCGACGACCCCGTCCCCACCGGACCGGGCCCCCGCGTCCGCCGCTTCCACCTGGCCGCGCGCGCCGACCGAACCGGCCACGCCGACCGACTCCGACTCGGCGGAACCCGCTTCCCCTGCCGCCGTCGGGACCAGGCTCACCACCCGGTCCGCGACCGCGAGCAGCGCAGGGCGGTGGACCACCAGCAGAACCGTCCGGCCGGCCGCGAGACGCCGGACCGCGTCGACGACGCCCGCCTCCGTCTCGCCGTCCAGCGCGGCCGTCGGCTCGTCGAGCAGCAGCAGCGGCCGGTCCGCCAGGAACGCCCGGGCGAGCGCCAGCCGTTGCCGCTGGCCCGCCGACAGTCCGGCACCGTCCTCGCCGAGCGCGGTGTCGAGCCCCTCGGGAAGCCCCGCGACGAACCCGTCCGCCCCGGCATCCCGCAGGGCTTCCCGTACCGCCTCGTCGGAGGCGTCCGGGCGGGCCAGGCGTACGTTCTCGGCGATCGTCCCCGCGAAGAGGTACGGGCGCTGCGGCACCCAGGCGATCCGCGACCGCCAGCCCTCCAGGTCCAGCGTCGCGAGGTCCTCGCCGCCGACCCGGACGGAACCGCCCTCCTCCGGCGCCACGAAGCCGAGCACCACGTCGAGGAGCGTCGACTTCCCGACGCCGCTCGGCCCGACCAGGGCCACCGTCTCGCCGGGCTCGACCGTCAGCGTCGCCGCGTCGAGGGCCGGTTCGGCGCGCCCCGCGTGCCGCACGGTCACCCGGTCGAGCTCCAGCCGCACGGAGCCCGGAACCGCCCCCGTACCGCCCTCGCGCACGGGCTGCTCCAGGACCTCGAAGATCTCCTCCGCCGCAGCGAGCCCCTCGGCCGCCGCGTGGTACTGCGCGCCCACCTGCCGCAACGGAAGGTAGGCCTCTGGCGCCAGGATCAGGATGACGAGCCCCGTGTACAGATCGAGCTCGCCATGGACCAGCCGCATGCCGATGGTCACGGCGACGAGCGCGACCGACAAGGTCGCGAGGAGCTCCAGGGCGAAGGAGGAGATGAAGGCGATCCGCAGGGTGCGCATCGTCGCCTGCCGGTACTCCGAGGTGATCGCGCGGATCGACTCGGCCTGGGCCTTCGCCCGGCCGAAGATCTTGAGGGTGGGCAGGCCCGCGACGACGTCCAGGAAGTGGCCGGAGAGCCGGGAGAGCAGCTTCCACTGCCGGTCCATCCGCGCCTGCGTGTACCAGCCGATGAGGATCATGAAGAGCGGAATGAGCGGCAGGGTGACGACGATGATCGCCGCCGAGACCCAGTCCTCGGTGACGATCCGGGCGAGGACCGCCACCGGCACGACCACCGCGAGGCCGAGCTGCGGAAGGTAGCGGGCGAAGTAGTCGTCGAGCGCGTCGACGCCCCGCGTCGCCAGCGCGATCAGCGAACCCGCCTTCTGGCCGCTCAGCCACCCGGGTCCGAGCGCGGCCGCCCGGGCGAGGAGCCGGCCGCGGAGCTCGGACTTGACCGCCGCGCTCGCCCGGTGGGCGGCGAGCTCGGTCAGCCAGGAGACGCCCCCCCGCGCCACCGCGACTCCCGCGAGCAGCAGCAGAGGGGTGGTCAGATCGGAAACCGCCAGGCCCTTCTGGAAGGCCCCCACCACGATCTCGGCGATGAGCATCGCCTGGGCGACGACCAGCGCCGCCCCGGCCAGACCGAGCACGACCACCGCGGCAAGGAAGAGACGGGTGGCCCGGGCGTACCGGAGCAGACGCGGATCGATCGGTTTCACGTGAAACATGCCCCTCTAGTGAGCTCGTGCGTCGGTCAGCTAGTGAGCGTCAGCGATGTGCTGCGTACCGATGCGCTTACGGAACACCCAGTAGGTCCAGCTCTGGTAGAGCAGCACCAACGGGGTCGCGATCGCCGCGCACCAGGTCATGATCTTGAGCGTGTACGGGCTCGACGACGCGTTCGTCACCGTAAGACTCCACTCGGGGTTGAGCGAAGACGGCATGACGTTCGGGAACAGCGCGAGGAAGAGCATCGCCACCGCGGCGGCGATCGTCACGCCCGAGAGCGCGAACGACCAGCCCTCGCGCCCCACCTTGATGGCACCGATGGCGCCGACCAGGGCCACCACGGCGATCAACATCGCTGCGAGGCTCCAGCTGTCCCCCGTGTCGACCTGGGTCCAGATCAGGAAGACGAGCGCGAGCACGGCCGCGACCAGGCCCAGCTTGAGTGCGAGCGCCCGGGCGCGCACCCGGATGTCACCGACCGTCTTGAGCGAGGCGAAGACCGCGCCGTGGAAGGTGAAGAGGGTGAGCGTGACCAGACCGCCGAGGAGCGCGTACGGGTTGAGGAGATCCCAGAAGGTGCCGACGTACTCCATCTCCGCGTCGATCTTCACGCCCCGGACGATGTTGCCGAAGGCCACGCCCCAGAGGAACGCCGGGATCAGGGAGGTCCAGAAGATCGCCTGCTCCCAGTTGCGCTGCCAGTTCTCCTCGGGCCGCTTCGCCCGGTACTCGAAGGCGACGCCCCGGACGATCAGACAGACCAGGATGATCAGCAGCGGCAGGTAGAACCCGGAGAAGAGCGTCGCGTACCACTCGGGGAAGGCGGCGAAGGTCGCGCCGCCGGCGGTGAGCAGCCACACCTCGTTGCCGTCCCAGACGGGACCGATCGTGTTGATGAGGACCCGCTTCTCGGCCCGGTCGCGGGCGAGCAGCTTGGTCAGGACGCCGATCCCGAAGTCGAAGCCTTCGAGAAAGAAGTAGCCGATCCAGAGGACGGCGATGAGTACGAACCAGACGTCGTGGAGTTCCATGCCTCGTTCTCCTGAGCCTCAGTACGAGAAGGCCATGGGGCGGTCGGGGTCACGGGAGTCCCCGCCGATCTTGGTGGGCGGGTTGAGGTCGTCCTCGGTGAGCTCCGGCGGTCCCGCCTTGACGTACTTGACGAGGAGCTTGACCTCGATCACGGCGAGAACGGCGTAGAGGGCGGTGAAGATGATCATCGAGGTGAGCACTTCGCCCTGGGAGACACCGGGGGAGACCGCGTCCCGGGTGCGCAGCACGCCGTAGACGACCCAGGGCTGACGGCCCATCTCGGTGAAGATCCAGCCCCAGGAGTTGGCGATGAGCGGGAAGCCCATGGTCCAGAGGGCGACGATCCAGTACCACGTGGTGAAGCGGGGGCTGAGCGCCTTCCGCTTGAACAGGACCAGATTCGGCACTTCGTCCTCACCGGTCCGCATCCCCGGTGCCAGCATGAACTTCTTGCGGGTCAGCCAGAGGCCGAGCATGCCGATGCCCAGCGAGGCCATGCCGAAGCCGATCATCCAGCGGAATCCCCAGTACGCGACGGGGATGTTCGGCCGGTAGTCGCCGGGTCCGAACTTCTCCTGCTCGGCCTTGTTGATGTCGTTGATGCCCGGGACGTACGAGGTGAAGTCGTCGTTCGCGAGGAAGGACAGGAGTCCCGGGATCTCTATGGCGACCTTGTTGTGGCCCTTGTCGACATCGCCGTAGGCGAAGATCGAGAAGGGCGCGGGCGCCTCGCCGTCCCAGAGCGCCTCGGCGGCGGCCATCTTCATCGGCTGCTGCTTGAACATGACCTTGCCGAGCAGGTCACCGCTGATGGCGGTGCCGAGGCCGGCGATGATCAGGGTGATCAGGCCGAGCCGCAGCGAGGTCCGCATCACCGGGATGTGCTTCTTGCGCGCCAGGTGGAACGCGGAGATGCCGACCATGAACGCGCCGCCGACCAGGAAGGCCGCCGTCATGGTGTGGAAGAACTGGGTGAGGGCCGTGTTCTGGGTGAGCACCAGCCAGAAATCGGTGAGCTCCGCCCGGCCGCGCTCCTCGTTGATGCGGTAGCCGACGGGGTGCTGCATCCACGAGTTCGCCGCGAGGATGAAGTAGGCGGAGAGGATGGTGCCGATCGACACCATCCACATGCAGGCGAGATGGATCCGCTTGGGCAGCTTGTCCCAGCCGAAGATCCACAGGCCGATGAACGTGGACTCGAAGAAGAAGGCGATGAGCGCCTCGAAGGCGAGCGGGGCACCGAAGATGTCGCCGACGAAACGGGAGTAGTCGGACCAGTTCATGCCGAACTGGAACTCCTGCACGATGCCGGTGACGACACCCATGGCGATGTTGATCAGGAAGAGCTTGCCCCAGAACTTCGTCGCCCTGAGGTACTTCTCCTTCTCGGTCCGCACCCAGGCCGTCTGGAGACCGGCGGTGAGGGCGGCGAGCGAGATCGTCAGGGGGACGAAGAGGAAGTGGTAGACGGTGGTGATGCCGAACTGCCAGCGCGCGAGAGTCTCTGGCGCAAGAGCGAGGTCCACGTCGTTTTCTCCTTACTCGCCGTGGTCACATCGGCAGTTTGTCCCGATAATCCCACCCATTAAGGGATGAACCAGGACACGCTTGTGAACGCGTTCACATTCACAAGCATTATGGCTCATACGAAATCCGTACCTTCAGTCGGGGTCCCTCTGCCGAAGGTCACCTCTTCCCAGGACCTTCAACATATTGTTGAATCCGGGGCGTGACCCTTCGGATACACATCTCCTGGCCGGCCGGACACACCACGGCGACCCTTGAGGAAACCCCCACGAGCGCGGCGCTCGCGGGGGCTCTCCCGATCTCCTCCACCGCCCGGACCTGGGGCGAGGAGGTCTACTTCGACACTCCGGTCTCCGTCCCCGTCGAGGACGGCGCGCGCCAGGTCGTGGAACCCGGCACGGTGGCCTTCTGGACGGAGGGCGACGCCCTCGCCCTCCCCTACGGCCCGACCCCGATCTCACGGGGAGACGAGTGCCGGCTCGCGAGCCCCTGCAACCTGCTGGGCTCGCTGGACGGCGACCCGCGGATCCTGGCCACCGTCAGGGACGGCGACCCGATCCGCGTGGAACTCGTCGCCGGCCGCTGATCAGCCCTGCTCGCGGAAGCCTTCCGCCGCCTTCAGGAACAGGTCGTTCGCCTCGGTCTCACCGATCGTGACGCGCACGCCCTCTCCCGCGAACGGCCGCACCATCACGCCGTGCCGCTCGCACTCCGCCGCGAAGTCCAGCGTCCGCTCACCGAGCCGCAGCCAGACGAAGTTCGCCTGGGTGTCCGGCACGGTCCAGCCCTGGGCCACAAGCCCCGCGTGGACCCGCTCACGCTCGGCCACCAACGAGCCGACCCTGCCGAGCAGTTCGTCCTCGGCCCGCAGCGAGGCCACCGCCGCGTCCTGCGCCAGCTGGCTGACCCCGAACGGGACCGCCGTCTTGCGCAGCGCCGCCGCCACCGGCTCGTGGGCGATCGCGAAGCCGACCCGCAGCCCCGCCAGGCCGTACGCCTTGGAGAACGTACGCAGCACGGCGACGTTCGGCCGGTCACGGTAGAGCTCGATGCCGTCCGGGATGTCGGTGTCGCGGACGAACTCCTTGTACGCCTCGTCGATGACGACCAGGACGTCCGAGGGCACCCGGTCGAGGAAGCGCTCCAGCTCGGCCCGGCGGACCGCGGTGCCCGTGGGGTTGTTGGGGTTGCAGACGAAGATCAGCCGGGTCCGGTCGGTGATCGCCGCGGCCATCGCGTCGAGGTCGTGCACGTCGCCGTCGGTCAGCGGCACCTGTACCGAGGTGGCACCACTGATCTGCGTGATGATCGGGTACGCCTCGAAGGAGCGCCAGGCGTAGATCACCTCGTCGCCCGGGCCCGACGTGGCCTGGAGCAGCGACTGCGCGACCCCGACCGAGCCCGTGCCCGTCGCGATGTGCGAGACCGGCACCCCGAACCGGTCGGCGAGCTCCTGCATCAGGCCCGTGCACGCCATGTCCGGGTAGCGGTTGAAGTTCGCGGCGGCGGCCAGCGTGCTCTCCATGACCCCGGGCAGCGGCGGATAGGGGTTCTCGTTGGACGACAGCTTGAAGGCCACGGGACCGCCCGCGGCGGCCGGCTTGCCCGGCTTGTAGGTGGGGACGCCGTCCAGCTCGGCGCGCAGCTTGGGGCTGCCGGTGCTCGTCCCGCTGGTCTCGCTCACAGTGTGGCCTCCTCGACCGTCCGTACCGCCAATACTCCTCACCTTATGAGGATTCGCCTCCGCTGCGAATGGCCTGTGGACAACAGGAGGGACACGCTGTGGATACCGCTCCCGATCCCTCCCGCGGCGAGCCCGTGGAGAGGGGGAGCGCGAGCCCGGGTGGCGCGCGCCGGTGGCGGGCGCCGTGGCGCGCATCCCCCGTAGAGGTGAGTTGAGACCTCTTCGAGACCTCGCCCCTTCGCCAGGCCTACGCCGTTCGGCAACCCTAGGTCGCATGGAAGAACCCTTAACTGCCTTGGATTCCTTACCCATTGACCGTTTTCGATCATGCAGAAACGTGCCTGTCAATGCCTGCATATGCGGCCGTCCCGACCTCCCCTCATCGCCCTACTATCGGCTCGCCATGACAGCAGCAGGGAAGCACCAGGTGAGCCGGGCACAGACCCGGGGAAGCCGGCAGGGCCGGGCAGGCATCCGGGACGTGGCCGCCGCCGCCGGGGTCTCCATCACGACTGTCTCCGACGCGCTCAACGGCAAGGGCCGACTCCCGGACGCCACCCGCCGCCACGTCCGCGAGGTCGCCGACCGGCTGGGCTACCGCCCATCCGCGGCGGCCCGCACGCTCCGTACGGGCAAATCGGGACTCATCGGCCTGACCGTGACCACGTACGGGGATGAACCTTTCACCTTCACCGAATTCGCATACTTCGCGGAGATGGCCAGAGCAGCCACATCGGCGGCACTCGCCCGGGGCTACGCCCTGGTCATCCTCCCCGCCACCTCCCGCCATGACGTCTGGTCGAACGTCGCCCTCGACGGCACCGTCGTCATCGACCCCTCCGACCACGACCCGGTCGTCACCGAACTGGTCCGGCAGGGCCTCCCCGTCGTCTCCGACGGACGCCCCGCCGGCACCCTTCCGGTCACCGCCTGGGTCGACAACGACCACGAAGCCGCCGTCCTCGATCTGCTCGACCACCTCGCCGACGCCGGCGCCCGCCGCATCGGCCTCCTCACCGGAACCACCACCGACACGTACACCCGCCTGTCCACCACCGCGTACCTCAACTGGTGCGAGCGGGTCGGCCAGGACCCCGTCTACGAGGCCTATCCGGCGCACGATCCGTGCGCGGGCGCCATCGCGGCCGACCGGCTGCTCGCCCGCCCGGACCGACCCGACGCCGTGTACGGCCTCTTCGATCCCAACGGAACCGATCTCCTCGCGGCCGCGCGCCGCTACGGGCTGCGCGTCCCGGAGGACCTGCTGCTGGTCTGCTGCAGCGAGTCCACCGTCTACGCCACCACCGAACCGCCCATCACGACGCTCTCGCTCAAGCCACGCAGGATCGGCACGGCCGTCGTCCAGCTCCTCATCGACGCCATCGAGGGGATCGATACGGACGGTCCGGTCGAGCAGGTGATACCGACCGAACTCATCGTCCGCACGTCCTCGCAGCGGCGCTCGCCGCGCACCACGGTCAGCCCGCCGCGCTCACCCGCGAAGGACTGACCGAGGCTCACCGAAACCGCCGCCCCCGCCCCTGCCCGTGGGCAGGGGCGGCGAAACCGAGCACCGTACCGGCCTCAACCCTGGACTGGACCTTCTCAATTCGGGCGAAACAACCGGTGAACCCGGAGTGGACCCGGATTCACCACCCCTGGTGCGTCACACAGGAGGACGCTCATTCCTATGATGGGCGGACGACATCGTGGGCCACCCCGACCAGGCCGGTCCACGATGTGCAGGGCATCGCGACGGTGGTGGAGGGGTCCATGACTCAGGGGGCCGGGCAGGAGCCCGTGGTGCGCACGGCGACATTGCGCGACTTCCGCGTACCGCCGTACGCCCGGGTGCCCGTACAGGGCCACGCCGCCGAGCCGACGTCAGCGGATCCGCTGCCGACGCCCGCACCGGCCGCCGAGCATCTTCCGTCGGCTGAGCACCTTCCCTCTGCCGAAGCACCGGCCGAGGCACCGGTCGCGACACCAGTCGCTCCGCCCATGCCGGCCACCGCGCCCGCGCGGACCGTCGAGGCAGCACCGAGCGGGTCGCTCCCCGTCGTCGGCGCGCCCCCGTCCGCGCCCGCCGCCGGCGCACCCGCGCCCGTACCACCCGTACCCGCGTCCGCGCCCGTACCGCCCACACCGGCACCTGCGCCTGCACCCGCGCCCGCCGACCCGACCCTGCTCCTGGGCCGCCGCGTCGCCCCCTCGTACGCCGGCGCCACCACCAGCACCACCGGCTCCTCCATCATCTCGGTCGCCACCGGCCACCCCGGCAGCGCCTTCCCCGAGGGCGCCCTGCCCGAGGGCTACACGCCGACCGAGCGCGACCTCCCGGTCATCAACCGCGGCGACACCGTCCAGGTCCGGGTCGCCCCAGACGCCGCCACCGCGCCCGACCCCGCCGCCACGACCGGCGACGGCCCCGGCCCGCTCTACGTCGTCGGCGACGTCCACGGCTACCTCGACGAACTCGTCGCCGCCCTGCGCGCCCAGGGCCTCGTCGACGAGAACGGCGGCTGGGCCGCGGGCAACGCCCGGTTGTGGTTCCTCGGCGACTTCACCGACCGCGGTCCCGACGGCATCGGCGTCATCGACCTCGTCATGCGGCTCTCCGCCGAGGCCGCCGCCGCCGGTGGCTACTGCAAGGCCCTCATGGGCAACCACGAGCTGCTGCTGATCGGCGCCAAGCGCTTCGGCGACACCCCCGTCAACTCCGGTGCGGGCACGGCCACCTTCCAGGCCGCCTGGCTGCTCAACGGCGGCCAGAAGCACGACATGGACCGGCTCCAGGACGTCCACCTCCAGTGGATGTCCCGGCTCGACGCCGTGGTCCTGGAGGACGACCACCTCCTCCTGCACTCCGACACCACCGCGTACCTCGAATACGGCGAGACCATCGAGGACGTCAACGAGACGGTCCACGAGATCCTCAACCGGAGCGACGCCGACGAGGTCTGGGACGTGTTCCGGAAGTTCACGAAGCGCTTCGCGTTCCGCGACGAGGGCGGCCCGCAGGCCGTCCAGGAGCTGCTCTCCACCTACGGCGGCAGCCGGATCGTGCACGGCCACAGCCCCATCCCGTACCTCCTCGGCCAGGTCGGCACGGAGGAGAGCGAGGGCGGCGGCGGCCCGATCGTCGACGGACCGCACGTGTACGCGGACGGCCTGGCGATCGCCATGGACGGCGGCGTGACCATGGCCGGAAAGCTGCTGGTCGTCCAACTCCCGCTGAACGGCTGACGCATAACCCTGCGCATCCGGGGAAGGCGATTTCCGGAAACACTCTGTCAGCCCATGGCGTCACCGCAATACCATCGGACCATCCGTAGCAGGCTCTCCTCCGTTTCCGCCCGACCGGCTGTTCTCCACGGCTGATCAGGGCCTGCGGAGCATCGGGGGATGCACATGAACGTGGCTCCGTACCTGCTGACCGAGGATCGCGCCGAGTACGAGCGGGTCCTCGACGACGCACTGAGCACCGCCCACGCACGTCCGGATCTCGCCGGAGTCGGGACCCGGCTCACGGTCGGGCAACTACGCTCCATGGCCCTGAACGCGACAGCGCTGATCACCACCGCGGCGTCCAGCGAGTACGACCACTTCGTCAAGGTCCGCGAGCAGAGCCGCGTCGCGGTCGCCACCCGCGTCCCCGCCCCGCAGGACGGCTCCGGCGCGGGGATCGTCGCGATCGTGACCGTCATGGTGCCTGTCCTCGCCGGGTCGGCCGCCTTCATCTTCCTGCTGGTCGGCGCGCTCCTGCACGCGATCGCGCCCACCGTGGTGTTCGGCGCGACACTGCTGACGGCCGGCCTGGTCTTCGGCGCGGTCGCCGCGGCGGGCCTGCTCTGCGCGGCCGCCGGCCTCCTCCGGACCGCCCTGCGCAACAGCCCGACCGCGACGGTCGGCGCCGGTACGCCCGCCACCGCGGCGGACGACGAGCTGTCCCACGCTCGCGAGGCCTGGCGCCTCGCCCTGCTCGAACGCGGCGTCGTCCCCTTCCTCCGCGACGCCCTCGCCGCCATGGACCGGGACGACGACACCGTCGGCTGACGACGGCACCCCACCTGACAACGGCACCGGCCCGCGACTCCCCCGTGGGTCGCGGGCCGGTGCCTGCTCAGAAGCCGGCGTGGTGCCGGTTCGGAAGCCGCCGCGGTCAGTCCGCGAGCGGCAGGTAGACGCGGTTGCCGGCCTCCGCGAACTCCTTCGACTTCTCCGCCATCCCGGCCTCGATCTCCTGCTGCGTGCCGCCGTGCTCACGCCGGATGTCCTGGGAGATCTTCATCGAGCAGAACTTCGGACCGCACATCGAGCAGAAGTGCGCGGTCTTCGCGGGCTCCGCCGGCAGCGTCTCGTCGTGGAACTCGCGGGCGGTGACCGGGTCGAGCGCCAGGTTGAACTGGTCCTCCCAGCGGAACTCGAACCGCGCGTCCGACAGCGCGTCGTCCCACTCCTGCGCGCCCGGGTGCCCCTTGGCGAGGTCCGCCGCATGGGCGGAGATCTTGTACGTGATGACGCCCGTCTTCACGTCGTCCTTGTTGGGCAGGCCCAGGTGCTCCTTGGGCGTGACGTAGCAGAGCATCGCCGTGCCCCACCAGGCGATCATCGCCGCGCCGATGCCGGAGGTGATGTGGTCGTAGGCGGGCGCCACGTCCGTCGTCAGCGGGCCGAGCGTGTAGAACGGCGCCTCCTCGCAGATCTCCTGCTGGAGGTCGATGTTCTCCTTGATCTTGTGCATCGGGACGTGGCCCGGGCCCTCGATCATCGTCTGCACGTTGTGCCGCTTGGCGATCGTGTTCAGCTCGCCGAGCGTGCGCAGCTCCGCGAACTGCGCCTCGTCGTTGGCGTCCGCGATCGAGCCGGGGCGCAGACCGTCGCCGAGCGAGTACGTGACGTCGTACGCCGCCAGGATCTCGCAGAGCTCCTCGAAGTTCGTGTAGAGGAAGTTCTCCTTGTGGTGGGCGAGACACCAGGCGGCCATGATCGAGCCGCCGCGCGAGACGATGCCGGTCTTGCGGCGCGCGGTGAGCGGCACGTACGGCAGGAGCACACCGGCGTGGACCGTCATGTAGTCGACGCCCTGCTCGGCCTGCTCGATGACCGTGTCCTTGTAGATCTCCCAGGTCAGGTCCTCGGCCCGGCCGTCGACCTTCTCCAGGGCCTGGTAGAGCGGCACGGTGCCGATCGGCACGGGGGAGTTGCGCAGCACCCACTCGCGGGTGGTGTGGATGTTGCGGCCGGTGGACAGGTCCATGACCGTGTCCGCGCCCCACTTGGTGGCCCAGGTCATCTTCTCCACCTCCTCCTCGATGGAGGAGGTGACGGCGGAGTTGCCGATGTTGGCGTTCACCTTCACCAGGAACCGCTTGCCGATGATCATCGGCTCGATCTCCGGGTGGTTGACGTTCGCGGGGAGCACCGCGCGGCCCGCGGCGATCTCCTCCCGTACGACCTCGGGGGAGACGTTCTCGCGGATCGCGACGAACTCCATCTCCGGGGTGATCTCCCCCCGGCGGGCGTACGCGAGCTGCGTCACCGCCTGGCCGTCGCGGCCGCGGCGCGGCAGGCGCGGACGACCGGGGAAGACGGCGTCGAGGTTCTTGAGCCCGCCACCGCGCGGCGACGTGTGCTTGATGCCGTCGTCCTCGGGGCGGACGGGACGGCCCGCGTACTCCTCGGTGTCACCGCGCGCGATGATCCAGTTCTCGCGCAACGGCGCCAGGCCGCGCCGTACATCGGTGTCGATGGTGGGGTCGGTGTACGGACCGGACGTGTCGTACAGCGTCACGTCCTTGCCGTTGGTGAGGTGCACCTGACGGACCGGGACCCGGAGGTCGGGGCGCGAACCCTCGACGTAGCCCTTGTGCCAGCCCGGCGTGCGGGCGCCGTCGACGGACGTGCCGTCCTGGTCGGAGGCAGGCGTGCGTGCATCCTGAATGGTCATGAGACCGATCTCCCTACGCCGGCATTACCCGGTAACAGGTTCGGCGGTCGGCGCAGCCTCCTCCCGTACGTGCGTACGGTGATCAGCGCCCTCTCAGCCCGGTGCTCCGAGCTCCCGCGTGTGCAAAGTGGTCACCACGCTAGCGCCATCCCTGGCGTGCTGACCAGTGGGCCCCCACCGTTCTTGCGATGATCGGTCGGTGACTTCCCCCCAGCAGCCCCCCGAGCCGCACGGCCACGTCCCCGGTCCCGACCATGGGCACGGGCACGATTCCGGCCCCTCCCATGGGCACGGGCACAGCCACAGCCACGGCCCCGCCGCCCCCGTCTCCCGGCATCTCCGCAAGGTCATCGCCGCGGTCCTGATCCCCTTCGCCACCGCCGTCGTGGTCGGACTAGCGGTCCTGTGGCCCGGCGGCACTCCCGCGCACGAGCGCACCGGGGTCGGCTTCGACCGGCAGACCGAGCAGGGCACGGTCGTCTCCGTCGAGCAGGTCGACTGCAAGGACGTGAACGCCGCCCAGGTCCCGCCGACGGGCGACACCTCCACGCCCGAGGGACGCGAGGCGGTCGAAGCCCAGCAGGGTCAGTGCGAGAAGGCGACGGTCGAGGTCACCAGCGGCCCGGAGAAGGGCCGTACGTTCACCGAGATCGTGCAGCCCGACGCGCCGCGCCAACTGCACGAGGGGCAGGGCGTGGTGGTGGCGTACGCCCCCGACGCCCCGCGTGATCTCCAGTACTCCGTGACGGACGTGGACCGGAAGCTCCCGATGGCGCTGCTCGCCGGGATCTTCGCCGTCGCGGTCGTCGTCGTCGGCCGGATGAAGGGCCTGATGGCGCTCGTCGCGCTCGTCGCGAGCTTCCTGGTGCTGACGTTCTTCATCCTGCCGGCGATCCTGGAGGGCTCGAATCCGCTGGTCGTGGCGGTGGTCGGGTCGAGCGCGATCATGCTGATCGCGCTCTACTTGTGCCACGGGCTCTCGGCCCGCACCTCGGTCGCGGTGCTCGGCACGCTGATCTCGCTGCTGCTGATCGGCCTGCTCGGCTCGCTCTTCATCGGCTGGGCCTCGCTCAGCGGCAACACCGACGACAACACCGGCCTGATCCACGGCCTGTACCCGGACATCGACATGTCCGGCCTACTGCTCGCCAGCGTCATCATCGGTTCGCTCGGTGTCCTCGACGACGTGACCGTCACCCAGACCTCGGCGGTCTGGGAGCTGCACCAGGCCGACCCGCGCATGGGGCCGCGCGCGCTGTACCGGGCCGGGATCCGGATCGGCCGCGACCACATCGCCTCGGTCGTGAACACCCTGGTCCTCGCCTACGCGGGCGCCGCCCTGCCGCTGCTGCTGCTCTTCTCGATCGCGCAGAGCAGCATGGGCACGGTGGCCAACAGCGAACTGGTCGCGGTGGAGATCGTCCGAACGCTGGTCGGTTCGATCGGTCTGGTCGCGTCCGTGCCGCTCACCACGGTCCTCGCGGCGCTGGTGGTCTCCGCCGACCGGCCGGGAGCCGACGCCGACGGGAAGCCCCGGGCGGCGGCGGTACGGGGCGGTCGGCGCCGCCGCGCGAAGTAGGGATTCCGGGTGTGGGCCGGTCCGTCCCGCACTCCCGCACCCCGCACTCCGCGTCCCGTCCCGTTCCCTGGTGGACCCCGTCGCTGTGCCGACGGGGTCTCAGCCGGCGTTCTCCTCTGCCAGAATCCGGCCGAGTGCCGCCTCCAGGTTGTCCTCGAAGTCGCCGAGTGTCCGTTCCTGACCAAGCGGAACCAGCTTGTCCGTGCGGTCGAGGAAGGCGACCAGCGGCGGCGCGCTCGCCCGGAAAAGGGCGCGGTCGCCGCCCACCTGAAGCCGGATGGAAACGTCCGAGAGCCCATCGGGGTCCGTCGGGGCGATGTGCACGTCCCCGTCCCCGCTCGGCTTGTTGATCCCGTCGAGCAGCAGTTCCCTACCGAACGCCCAGGTCACGGGCGCGTCTCCGGGGAGATGGAAGGTCATCCGCACCGCGTAAGGATCCCGGGTCTCGTATCGCAGCTCGACTGGGATCTTGAAGCAGAGCTCCTCGGAGACGAGGAAGCTCATCAGGACCTCGGCCTGAACCGACTCTCGCATCATGTACCCCGCAGTAGATGAAGCAGTTGTGTAAACACAGCTGCTGAAAGCTGTGACCGAAACGGCCAGGAATGATCCCCCGTGGCCCTCTTGACGCAATCGTGCTGTAAGCGCTAGCAGATCACAAGGAGTGATTTTTCAGATACTGATAGAGAACGCGAGCGAACTGAAGAGCCTTCCGATCTCCGTACGTAGCCGCTCGACTGCTGGGAGCAACCGTTCTTCCTGGTGAAGGGGGAGGGAAATGGCCATCGCGGCCGCCGCGGAGCCCGCCGTGATGGGAATGGCGGCACAGACCGTGCCGAGTGCATATTCCTGACGCTCTACCAGGGGCTCCATTCGCCCCAAACCGCCCAAACGATCCAAAAGCACACGGCGGTTACGCACCGTGTACGGAGTGATGGCTTCCACCGGATGGCGGTCGAGGTGGTCTTGACGAGCTTTCAGATCGAGTTGGCTCAGCAGGCACTGCCCGATGGCGTGCGCGTGCGCGGTCTCGCGAAAGTCGGCCCACTCCTCGACCGCGGGGGCCGAGGGAGTGTCCGCGACGGCGACGAGCTCGATCTCGCCCTCGCGGTAGAGGGCGAAGTACACCGGCACACCGATCTCGTCCCGCCAGCGGGCAAGGGAGTCTTCGATCTTGATGCGACGATTCTGCACAGCTCCGCCGCCGGCCAGTCGGACGGCGGCGTCGCCCAGGACGAACACACCCTTCTCGCGGCGTAGATAGCCCTCGTGCGTCAGGGTGCGGAGCAGGTGGTACGTGGTGGGCAGCGGAAGGCCCGTCTCACGGGCGAGCTGTTTGGCCGGGGCGCCGTCCGCATGGGAGGACACGGCCTCCAGAAGTCTCAGCGCCCGCTGCACCGAGCCGATCAGAGTAGGTGCAGCAGATTGCGTAGCCGTGGCCAAAGGTCACCCCCAGGCGTGACGACGGATGCAGTGCATCCGCCCGCGGGGGCCGCCCCCGCGCGCCCGCCGGGCCTGGGAAACCGCTGGTCAGTACGGCGGTCTACGCCCGTAGTCCCCAACACGGCGGAGGGATTCCACTCTAGTGGCAGCCTTTGAGGCCCTGCCTGGATTCCACCCCTGCGTTCCCCCGGGCGGGCTAATGTCCGCCATCGGTTGCCTACGGCTCCGCAGCTTGTGCTACCAGTCCTCGCGCGACCCGGTGGAGTTCTTGAACTTCCGCACGACGTAGACGAGTCCGGCGACGAGGGCCACGAAGAGCAGCACCTTGAACAGCAGCGCGACCACGAAGGTCAGGACGCTGGTGATCAGTCCGCCGAAGACCAGCAGCACGAGAGCGGGTATGGCGACCCACTTCACCCACCAGGGCATCCCCGCGAGAATCTCCTGTACGGCCATGGTCCTACCTCGCTCTCGAAGATCTGTTCCGCGCACTCCGCGCCGAACACCCTCAAGGCTAGGGGCGGAAAGCGGCTCACGGGGGCCACGGGGCCCCCGCTCTCCCCTGATCCGTCCCCTAGGGGGTCACCGCTTCCGCATCGGAGAGCTGAGCTCAGCCCTCCGGCGGGGAGAAGACCACCATGACCCGCAGGTCCTCGCTGATGTGGTGGAACTTGTGGGGCACCCCGGCCGGCACGTAGACCACGCTGCCGCGCGCCACCTGGGTCGTCTCCTCCCCGACCGTGATCGCCGCACGGCCGCTCACCACGAAGTAGACCTCGTCCTGGCCGTGCGGCTGCTGCGGGTCGAGTGCCCCGGCGTCCAGCGCGTACAGGCCCACCGACATGTTCCGCTCCCGCAGGAACTGGAGATAGGCGCCCTGGTTCGCGGCGCGCTCCGCTTCCAGTTCGTCCAGCCGGAATGCCTTCATCGCCTGTCAGCCCCTGCCCTTGGCCCGATCATGTCTGCCACGATCAGACACATGAAGAATTTTGTAGTCAAGACGCTCGCGAACGCGGGCGCCCTGGGAGTCGCCATCTGGCTGGTCCAGGACATCACCCTGACCGGTGAGAGCACCGGCAAGAAGGCCCTGACCCTCATTCTCGTCGCCCTGGTCTTCGGGCTCGTGAACTTCCTGGTCAAGCCCATCGTCAAACTGCTGACATTGCCGCTCTTCATCCTGACGCTCGGCCTGATCACCCTGGTGGTCAACGCCCTGATGCTGATGCTCACGTCCTGGCTTGCCGACCTGTTCGACCTCAGCTTCCACGTGGAGGGCTTCTGGACCGCCGTCCTCGGCGGCCTGATCATCTCCCTCGTCTCGTGGGCCCTGAACGTCGTGCTCCCCGACGGCGACTGAGCCCGATGACCGTGACCTATCGCGTGTGCTTCGTCTGCACGGGCAACATCTGCCGCTCGCCGATGGCCGAGCACGTCTTCCGCCGGCGGGTGGAGGAGGCCGGCCTCGGCGGGGCGGTGGAGGTCGACAGCGCGGGGACCGGCGGCTGGCACGAGGGCCATGGTGCCGATCCGCGCACGGTCGCCGTCCTGGACGAGAACGGCTACACGTCCGCGCACTCCGCCCGCCGGTTCCAGGCCTCTTGGTTCCCCGGCGTCGACCTGGTGATCGCGCTGGACGAAGGGCATCTGCGGGAGCTCCGGGCACTCGCCCGCACCCCCGAGGAAGCGGCGAGGATACGGCTGCTGCGCTCCTACGACCCGGCCGCGGGGGACGCGCTCGACGTCCCCGACCCGTATTACGGGGGCCGGGAGGGCTTCGAGGAATGCCTGGAGATGGTGGAGGCCGCGAGCGGGGGACTGCTCGCGGCCGTACGTGCGGAAGTGGAGGGACGGACAGCGTGACCGACCAGGCAAGCGACCCCGGCCGGCGGACGGCCGGCGTACTGGGTGACGGCACCCTCGCCGTGCGGGCCGGGCTCCCCGAGCCCGTGAAGTACGAACCGACCCTGCCGGGGCCGGTGTTCGCCGCGCACTTCCATCTGCCGGGCGAGCCGACGGGCGGGTACGCGTACGGCCGCGACGAGAACCCGACCTGGACCCATCTGGAACGGGCCATCGGCGAGCTGGAGGCACCGGGGGAGCAGGGCGTCGAGACGCTGGTCTTCGCCTCGGGCATGGCCGCGATCTCCGCTGTCCTCCTCTCCCAGCTGAAGGCCGGCGACGCGGTGGTGGTGCCCACCGACGGCTACCAGGCCCTGCCGCTGCTGCACGAGCAGCTGCGGGCGTACGGCATCGAGGTCCGCACCGCGCCGACCGGCGGCGACGGGCAGCTCGCCGTCCTCGAAGGCGCCCGGCTGCTCTGGATCGAGACCCCGTCCAACCCCGGGCTCGACGTCTGCGACATCCGGCGTCTGGTGCGCGAGGCGCATGCCGCGGGGGCGCTCGTGGCCGTCGACAACACCCTCGCCACCCCGCTCGGCCAACGGCCCCTGGAGCTGGGCGCGGACTTCTCCGTAGCCAGCGACACCAAGGGCATGACCGGGCACGGTGACGTCCTGCTCGGGCACGTGAGCTGCCGGGATCCCCTGCGGGCGGCGGAGGTGCGGCGCTGGCGCAAGGTCGTCGGCGCGATCCCGGGCCCCATGGAGGCCTGGCTCGCCCACCGTTCGCTGGCCACCCTCCAGCTGCGGATCGACCGGCAGTGTTCCACCGCCCTGTCCCTCGCGCACGTACTCGCCGAGCGCGACGACGTGACCGGGCTGCGCTACCCGGGGCTGCCGGGCGACCCGTCGCACGCGGTGGCGGCCCGGCAGATGCGGCGCTTCGGCCCGGTGGTCTCCTTCGAGCTGGCGGACCGGAAGCGGGCCGAGCGGTTCCTCGAAGAGCTGCGACTCGTGGACGACGCCACCAGCTTCGGCGGCGTGCGCTCCACGGCGGAGCGGCGCGGGCGCTGGGGCGGGGACGCGGTCGCGGAGGGCTTCATCCGCTTCTCGGTGGGTGCCGAGGATGCGGAGGACCTGATCGCCGATGTGCTGCGCGCCCTCGACGAGGCCGGAGCCACCGGCTGAGTCGTCGTGGTGGCAGCGACCGTTCCTGCCACACCCGGCCGGACGCAGGCGCGCGGAACGGGGCGCTCCGAGCCTCCCCCCTCGTGGCTCGGAACGCCTCGGTTCCACGCGCGGAGACCGCCTGAACAAGGCTAGTTGACTGTGCGTCAGTGTCCAATCACGGTAGCGACAGAGACCTATCGACTTATTTATAGTTGGACGGTCCTGAGGCGCAGTCAGCCGACCGCCTGAGTCGAACGGCCGCACGGCCGGGAGGGGGCGGACATGGATCTGGCCCTGCTGCGCACGTTCGTCGCGGTGCACCGGGCCGGCTCCTTCACCCGCGCCGCCGCGCTCCTGGGGCTGTCCCAGCCCGCCGTCACCAGCCAGATCAGGACCCTGGAGCGGCAGCTGGGCCGGCCGCTCTTCCTCAGGCAGGCGCGTGGGGTCACGCCGACCACGATCGGCGACGAGCTCGCACACCGCGCCGCGCCCCATCTGGACGCCCTGGTCGAGATCGCCGAGACCGGGCTCGACGAGGAGAGCGGCGTCCGTACCCTCCATGTTGCCGGGCCCCCGGAGTTCACCGCGCTCCGCGCGCTGCCCGCGCTCACCCCGCTGGTCGGCCAGGGGCTCGCGATCCGGGCGACCTTTCTCGGGAACGCGGAGGAGATCCTCGACGGGCTCGCGGCCGGCCACCACGATCTGGCCCTCACCACGGCCCGCCCCCGCGGCGGTCTCTTCGTGGCGACGCCGCTCTGCGACGAGGAGCACGTGCTGGTCGCGGCCCCGCGCTGGGCGGCCCGGCTCGCCCCCGAAGTGCTGCTCCGCAAGGGGGCGGTGGTCCTGGAACAGCTTCCGGTGGTCGAGGTGCACGAGTCGCTGCCGTTCGTCTCCCGCTACTGGGCCGCCGTCTTCGAGACCAAGCCGGCGGCGACCGCGACCGTGATCGCCCCCGACCTGCGAGCCGTACGGGATTCCGCGGCCTCCGGTGCCGGTCTTGCCGTCCTGCCGCGCTATCTGTGCGAGGACGCCTTGCATCAGGGGCGGCTCGTGGCGCTGCTCGACCCTGCGGTGCCTCCGCTGCGGACGTACTTCCTGGTGGTGCGGACCGGCACGCTCGCGCTCTCGCACATCGCGCGGGCGCACGAGGGTTTGTTGCAGGCCGCAGGGGACTGGTGAGTTTCAGGACACCGCGTACGGGCCATTTTCTTCCCATGACCGAACGGCCCGTGATCAAGCGCACCGCACGCGCCATCCTGCTCGACGGGGACGATCTCGTCCTCATCAAACGCACCAAGCCGGGGATGGATCCTTACTGGCTCACGCCCGGTGGTGGCGTGGAGCCTTCCGACGCCACCGTCGTCGAGGCCCTGCATCGGGAGGTGCTCGAGGAACTCGGCGCCAAGATCACCGACGTGGTGCCGTGCTTCGTCGACACCGTCGAGCACATCGTCGACGGCGGGGTCTCCGGGGTGAAGGTCCAGCACTTCTTCGTGTGCCGGCTCGGCTCCATGGACCCGTCCCTTCGACACGGCCCCGAGATCGACGAACCGGTCGGCGAGTACGAGATCGTCCGGGTGCCGTTCAGCCGGGTCGGCATCGCCGCCGTCCACCTCGTCCCTCTCTCCCTGCGTCACTACCTCGACGGCAACATCGAGGGGGTTCGCGCCATGCACGCCCCCGACCTGGGCTGATCACCGTTCTCCGGGGTGAGCTCGCCGCCGCTCGCGGTGGCGAGCTCGGCAAGGAAGTCGTGCCGGATGCGGTCCGACGGCACGCCTGCTCCGCGCAGGGCGTCGACCCCGCGCCGGACCATGCCGAGCGGGCCCGAGAGGTAGGCGTCGCGCTCCTCCCAGGATCCGTAGCGGCAGACGGCGTCCGGGAGCCGTCCTTGCTCCTCGGTGACCGCGTGGACGGAGAGCCAGGGGAAGGTCTTCTGGAGCCGCAGCATCGTGTCGATGTCGTAGAGGTCGTGACCGCTGCGCGCCCCGTAGAAGACGTCGACCGGCCGCCGGTCCCCGTGCTCGGCGACGTCCTCGACCAGGGCCTTGATCGGCGCTATCCCGGTCCCACCGCCCAGGCAGAGCAGTCCGCTGTCGGTGGAGTGGTCGACCGTCATGGAGCCGGCCGGCGGGCCGAGGCGCAGGACGTCTCCGGGGCGCGCCCTGTGGACCAGCGCGTTGGACACCCAGCCCGCCGGGACCGCCTTGACGTGAAGGGAGAGCAGTCCGTCGGGCCGGGGCGCCGAGGCGAAGGAGTAGTGGCGCCAGATCCGTGGCCACCAGGGGGTCTCCAGCGTCGTGTACTGCCCCGCAAGGAAGGGGTACGGCTGGTCGGGCCGGAGGGTGACGACGGCGACGTCGGGGGTGCGGAGATCGTGGGAGACCACCTCGGCCTGCCACCAGGCGGGCGCGTGCTCCTCGTTCTCCGCCGCCGCGTCGATCATGATCTGGGAGATCGTCGTGTACGTACGGACCCAGGCCGCCTCGGTCTCCTCGCCCCAGCTCGCCGTGGCGTACCGGACGAGCGCTCCGATGAGGGCCTCGCCGACGGCCGGGTAGTGGGCGGCCTTGGTGCCGTACTTGCGGTGTCCCTTGCCGAGGTTCTCCAGGTACGCGGTGAGGACGGGTACGTCGTCCAGGTGCTCGGCCGCTGTCAGGAGGGACTTCAGGAGCCGGTCCCGCTGGGTGTCCATGGCCGCGGGGAACATCTCGCGCAGCTCGGGGTTCCGGACGAAGAGCAGGGCGTAGAAGTACGAGGTCACCTGGTCGGCGACGGGTGCGATCTCCGCCAGGGTGCGGCGGACCAGAATCGCGTCGGGGGAGGCCTCTCCGGGTATTCGGGCCTCCGTCCCGTCCGTCGTGGTGATCGGAACATCCATCATGTGCCTCGCCTCACGCTGGCCGGCTTCCGTGCCCGCAGCATGACATTTCCGGGCACCACTTCGGACGGAAAGCGGAGTTCTCAGGCCATACAGCCGGGTTTGCGGCTAAGCTGCGGCGTTTCGGACCAAGTCGTAGGCCTCTCGCAGGTCCCCTCCGGTGTAGCTGTGGCGGGAACGTCCGGCGAGATGATGGTCCGCGTTCACGGCCACGGTGTCCCGCACGATCGCGAAGAGCTCGGCGTCGGACATCGAATCCCCATAGGCCACACAGTCGGCCCATTCCATGCCGTACTCCGCGCAGAGCTCCCGAGCGATCCGTACCTTCGCCGCCGCGTCGAGGATGCCGGGCCGATGGATCGGCTCGGTGAACGGAACAGCCGGCCAACGTGAGCCGTGCACCGTGTCGACGCCCCAGTCGAGGAGGCGCTCGACGAAGAAGTCGGGCGAAAGGGAGATGACCGCACAGCGCTCACCCCGGGCCCTGATGTCGGCCCAGACCTCACGGATACCCGCCAGCCAGGGCGCACCCTCGAAGGCCGCGTCGACCTGCTCCGAGGTGAGCGTGGACCAGAGCTCGCGGGCCCGCACGGCGAACTCGTCCGGAGTGAGCCCTCGCAGAAACCCCGCCTCCAATGCGGCGATCTCCTCCGCGAGGCCCAATTGCCGGGAGATCTCCACAGCGGCGGCCGAACCCCTGATCAGCGTGCCGTCGAGGTCGAAGAGGTGCAGTCTGCTGTGTCGGGATTCCATCGATTCACTCGGTTTCACGTGAAACATCGTCCGTATCCCAGCGGCAGGAATCAACGCTTCCCGGGTAATCGGCCGGATCTCGTAAACCGGTGGACGGAAGATCACTGCTTCGGTCAGCCTGAAAGGCATGCCGACTTCCCCCTCAGCTCTCGCTCAGCTCCCCATCCGGCGCCTCACCGCGGACGATCTCCTCGCCTGCGCCGACCTCTCCGAGAACCGGGGGTGGCTGCGCGAAGAGCACAAGTGGGGCCACCTGCTGACGGCGGGCACCGGCTACGGCATCGACGACCCGTCCGGCACGGGGCTGGTCACCTGCTGCGTGGTCACCTCGTACGGCCCGGGGCTCGCCGCGATCGGCATGGTCCTCGTCGCCGAGGCACACGCACGCCAAGGGGTGGGACGCCGGCTCATGCAGCACGTCCTGGCGGAAGCCGGTGACACCCCGCTGACCCTGTACGCCACCGCCAACGGCCAGCCCCTCTACGAGCAGCTCGGCTTCATCGAGACGAGCCGGTCCGAGATGGTGCGCGGACAGTTCAGCTTCACCACGCCCGCGCCGGACGTCCCCGTCCGCCCGGCGATCGCCGAGGACCTCCAAGCGATCGTGCGCCTGGACCGCGAGATCTTCGGCCTCGACCGCACGCCCATCCTCACGCGGCTGCCCGCGTTCGCGGACCACCTGCGGGTCGCGGAGGAGGACGGCGAGATCACCGGCTTCGCGGCGGCGTGGCCCAACATGGACACGCATGTCGTCGGGCCGCTGCTCGCCAGGGACCCGGCCACGGCCCAGGCGCTGTTCGCCTCCCTGGCCGCCGCCACCGACCGGCCGCTGCGCACGGACATCGACGTACGCCACACGACACTGCTGAGCTGGGCGAAGGAGAACGGCATCGACTCGATCGCCACCACCGCCGTGATGGTCCGGGCGCTCCCGGACCTCCCCGGCGACTGGCGTCGGCGCTTCGCTCCCCTGACCGTCGCGGCGGGCTGACCTCCGTTCCCCTCGGACCCCGGACAGATTTACTTGCAGACGCGCATTATTGCGCTGCATCGTCTACCCTGGTTCGTGAGCCGCTCCGGCGCCGAGGAGACACCGAGGAGAACCCATGACCGCCACGGACCCCGCACTGACCGCGCTCTCACAGCGCTGGTGCGCCCTCTCCCTGCTGCACGGCAGGATCGAGTCGCACATCGAGCGCGCCCTGGAGTCCCGGCACGGTCTGAGCGTCCGCGAGTACTCGCTCCTCGACGTCCTCAGCCGCCAGCACAGCGGCCCCGGCGGTCACCTCCAGATGAAGCAGGTAGCCGACGCCGTCGTGCTGAGCCAGAGCGCCACCACCCGGCTCGTCACCCGGCTCGAGGACCGCGGCCTGCTCACCCGGTACCTCTGCGCCACCGACCGGCGGGGCATCTACACCGATGTCACCGAGGCCGGCCAGAAGCTCCTCGAAGAGGCCCGTCCCACCAACGACAGCGCGCTGCGCGAGGCCCTCGACGAAGCCGCGAAGAACCCCGAGCTGGCGCCTCTGGTCCAGGTCGTGGAGGGCGTGGGCGTCACCGTCTGACGCGGGAGAGAGGGCGACGACAGCGGAGGATCGTGCGTACGCTGCGGAGCATGAGCGATCTTGACATACGCCCCGCCGACGCCACCGATCTCCCGGCCATCGTGGCAATGCTCGCCGACGACCCACTGGGTGCGCAGCGCGAGTCCCCCGACGACCTCTCCCCGTACCTCGCCGCCTTCGAGCGCCTCGCGAACGATCCCCACCAGCACGTCGTCGTGGCGGTCCGCGGGGAGAAGGTCGTCGGGACGCTCCAGCTGACGGTGATCCCCGGACTCTCCCGCCGAGGCACCACCCGCTCCATCATCGAAGGCGTCCGCATCCACGCCGACGAGCGCGGCAGCGGACTCGGAACACAGCTCATCGAATGGGCCGTCGAGGAGTCCCGCCGCCAGGAGTGCGGACTGGTCCAGCTGACCTCCGATGTCACGCGCACCGACGCCCACCGCTTCTACGAGCGGCTCGGCTTCGAGGCCTCCCACGTGGGCTTCAAGAAGAACCTCTGAGGCCACCCGGCGGACGGACAGCGCGCCGGCCGGCGACCCGGCGCGCTGTTTCACGTGAAACGCGCTGTTTCACGTGAAACACGAGGTGGAGGCCGGAGAGGCAACCAGCAGGCGGACGGCTCAGAGGCCGCGCCAGCCCGCCTCGTCCGCCCCGCCCGGTACCGCGTCCCCCGGCTCGTACGGCTCCCGGGTGAAGACGAAGGACGCCAGGTCGAGGTGGCTCACGCTGCCGTCGGGGCGCCGCACCACCCGGAGCGTCTCCCCCGCGTAGTAGCCGTTGAGACCGACCCAGCCGCCCTCGGGCAGCGCACGGAAGCGAGCCCGCCGCCCGGCTCCCCTCAACGGCTCCAGCACCACGGAACGCTCGGGCCCGAGCCGGAGCCCGTAGGAGTACGTGCCCCAGTACCAGGGCCCGGTCAGGGAGAGCAGCTCCTCGTCGACGTCGGCCTCCGGAAGGGGGCGCCAGGGCTCCGGAAACCTCGGCTCGGCGTCCGCCACGATGCGCACGAGATCGGCCGCCACGGCTGCCGTCAGCGGCCCGGACGTGGCATTGGCGAGGGCGATCCCCGCCAGTCCGTCCTCCACGCTCACCCACAGACAGGCGACGAAGCCCGGCAGCGAGCCGGTGTGCCCGATCAGAGTCCGGCCGTCCCTGCGCAGCAGCTGGAGACCGAGCCCGTAGCTCCCCTCCCAATCACCCTCACCGGCAGGGGAGGCAGGCGCCCGCATCTCCTCCACGGACGCCGCCACGAGCACCCGCTCGTCGCCCGCCGCGAGGAACACGGCGAACCGGCCGAGGTCCGCCGCCGTCGACCACAGCTGTCCGGCCGGCGCCATCAGCCCCAGGTCCTCGGACGGCTCGGGCAGCATCACATCGGCCCAGGGGTGCACCGCCCAGCCACCCGCGTGCGGAGCGACCGGGTCGAGCGTCGTACGGCTCATCCCCAACGGCTCCAGGATCTCGCGCCGCAGTGCCTCCTCCCAGGAGACCCCCCGCAGCTCCTCGACGAGCGCACCGAGCAGGGTGTAGCCGGGGTTGGAGTAGTGAAAGCCGCGCCCCGGGGTCCGGAGGGAGGGCCGCTCCCCCAGAACGTCGGAGAGCTCCGGGCGCAACGCGGCGGAGGACCGTTCCCACCACTGGCCGGGCGTCTCGGCCGCGAGACCACCGCTGTGGCCGAGGAGCTGAGCGATCGTCACCTCGCCGACGCCCGTCCCCTTGAGGTGGCGCTCCAGTGGATCGTCGAGGTCGAGCAGTCCCTGGTCCCGCAGACGCATCACCAGCACGGCGGTGAACACCTTGGTGAGGGAACCGATCCTGAACTGCGTGTCGTCATCCGGCGCGTGGTCGTCCACGCAGCTGCGCGAACCGCTCCACACGAGCGCTCCGTCACGGACCACCGCCCCGACAAAAGAGGGCGCACGCCCTTCGGACTGGGCGACCGCCACGCGGTGCAGCAGGGCCCGCTCGGTACCGGGCAGCAAAGTGTCGAAAGGTGTCGTCATAGAACCCATCCAACGTGATGTCACATCCGAAGCTTCCCGATCCGTCCCATGAACATCACCGGATGGGATCGGAAAGGAGCACGGACATGAAGGTTCTGCTGGCAGGAGCGAGCGGCGCACTGGGCCGGAGCGCCACCCGGCAGCTGACCGCCGCCGGTCACGAGGTCGCGGGGCTCGGCCGGAGCGCCACGAACACGCTGCGCGCCGACCTCCTGGACGCCGCCGCCGTCCTCAGGGCGGTGGACGGTCTCGCCTTCGACGTCGTCGTCCACGCGGCGACCGCTCTCAAGGGCGAGTCGATGGCACGCCACCAGAGCATGGTGCCCACCAACGCCCTGCGGACCCGGGGCACGGAGAACCTGCTCGCCGCCGCCCGCGCGACCGGCGCCCGCCGGTTCGTGGTCGAGTCGATGATGTTCGGCTACGGCTACGGCGACCACGGCACCGGCCTCGTCACCGAGGAGAACACCCCCTTCGGCCCGCGCGGCACCACCACATGGCTGGAGCGCCACGTCGGCGCCATGCGCGCCAAGGAACGCATGGCCTTCACCGCGGAAGGACTGGACGCGATCAGCCTGCGGTTCGGCTTCTTCTACGGTGCCGGGGTCACCGACAACGACGTGCTCCCTCTCCTGCGCAAGCGCTCCCTGCCCGTGGTCGCCGACCACGGACGCGCCCTCTCCTGGGTGGACGTCGACGACGCGGCACGGGCCGTCGTCCTGGCCGTCGAGAGCGGCACCCCGGGCCAGGCCTACAACATCGCCGACCGCACCCCTCTCCCCTTCGGCACGCACGTCCAGGAGGTCGCCGCTGCCTTCGGGGCTCCCAAGCCCCTGCGGGTCCCGCTCTGGCTGCTCAAGCCGGCTCCCCTGGTCCACACCTGCATGACCACCCAGCTGCGCCTCGACGCGAGCAAGGCCGAGCGGGAACTCGGCTGGTCGCCCACCCACGCCGACAGCCTGACGGGCGTACGGGCCCTCGCCTCCGCCCGCCCCGCTGCCGCCTGAGAGGAGCTGGACGAGGACCTCGTGCGGAACCGCTGGCTGAGGTTCGCCCCGGCGGATCCGGTTGTACCTGGACGAGGACCCGGCCGAGGAGGAGGTGCTCCTCGCCGGCACGTGGGGCCGGGCCCTACAGCTTTCCCTCGACTCGGACATGACCGACGTGCTGCTCGACCCGGGCGACATGGGCGCCGACGGCGAGTGGGCGGTGTACGTCCGTCACGGGTGGAGCGGTGAACGGCCCAGCCGCTACGCCTCGTTCCGCGCGTTCATGGAGGACATGGACAAGGGGTTCTACCGCTTGGGCGGCAGTCACGCCGGCTTCGAGAACACCGTGACCCGGGAACTCGACGCCACGGTGGAGAAGGCCCGGCTGGCCTGTCTGAGAGGTGAACTGGACGAGGCCCTCGCCCTCTTCGGCGAGGCGCAGGATTTCGGCTGGCCGCGGGCCGGCCTGCTGACCGCGCAGCTGCGGTCGTTCCTCGACGGACACGGCTGGGTGCAGGTCGATCCGCGCATGGACGATCCGTTGTACGCGGGCGAGGTGCTGCCCCTGAAGGTGCGCGACCATCTGCGTGAGCGCCGCGGTGACGACGGCTTCGGGCTGGGCCCCGCGACCGAGGAGTACGCGGAGGACAGGGAACGAGCCAGGGCCATTCTGGAGCAGATGAGGCAGCGCACCTACGAGTACGCCTCACCGGGCCCTTCGGGCGCGCGGTCACCGAGGCCAGGGAGGCTGGCGCGCTGGGGCGACACGGACGGCGCCTGGCGGGTCCTCGCGGCGGCGGTCCCGCTGTGGGAGCCGTACACGGTGGACCACATGGCCCCGTTCGGGCTGCTCGCGGAGCGGTTCGGCTCGCACGGCACCCGCGCCCTCACGGTCTGGTGGGAGCCGGGCCTCTTCCACTTCGCGTGTGCCGAGGACGGTGAGCAGCGGTACGCCTTCACGGTCCATGAGACCGAGCGGCACCGGACCGGCGTCCTCCCCCGCCCGTGTCGGGAGCCAGTCCCGTGGTCTGCGGGTGTCGGACACCCGGCGTCTCAGCTTCGTGTCGGAACTCGCCAACGCCGCCAGCCGCCGCCCGCGTGTCCTCCGTCCGGACCGTCCGTGGGACGGGTGAGGCGGGTGGGGGAAGGGCTAGTGGGGCATTCGAGCCCCACCGCCGTTGAGGAGTCCGCACATGGCCCGCACGCTCGCCCTGGTCCTGACCGGCGCCACCGCACTCGCCATGGCGCCCGCCGTCGCCGGACCCGAGCCCGGCAGGGCGGCGGCGGACAAGGCGGTCACCTATCGGGTGACCGCTCCGTACCAGCAGCACGCGAACGGTGTGCGGGCCGGCTACAAGCCCGATCAGTACTGCGTCTTCGACCGGGCGGGTGGCACGGGAGCGCTCGGCTACCCGCACTTCAACCACGCCTACGACAACTCGACGGACCCCGCGAAGCCCGCCGCCCTCCTCTACGAGGACGACGGCAAGGGCGGCAAGCGTCTCGTCGGCGTGGAGTGGCTGGTCTACGACCGCGACCAGAACCTGAAGACGGACGACGACCGGCCGAGCATGTTCGGGGTGCCCTTCAAGGGCCCCAACCGTGGCAACTTCCCCGGCCAGCCCGTCCACTACGCCCTGCATCTCTGGCTGTGGAAGAAGAACCCCAAGGGCCAGTTCACCACGTACAACCCGGCGGTCACCTGCCTCCCGGGGACGACCCGCCCGCAGCCGCGCCCGTCTTCCTGACACCCGGTGGATTGCCGCTCACTCGCGCCCGGTCAGGTCTGGGCCATGTCCACGAAGCGCGAGTAGTGGCCCTGGAAGGCCACGGTGATCGTGGCCGTCGGGCCGTTACGGTGCTTGCCCACGATGATGTCCGCCTCGCCGGCCCGCGGGGACTCCTTCTCGTAGGCGTCCTCGCGGTGCAGCAGGATCACCATGTCGGCGTCCTGCTCGATCGAGCCGGATTCACGCAGGTCGGAGACCATCGGCTTCTTGTCGGTGCGCTGCTCGGGACCACGATTCAGCTGGGAGAGCGCGATCACGGGCAGCTCCAGCTCCTTGGCGAGGAGCTTGAGGTTTCGCGACATGTCGGAGACCTCCTGCTGACGGCTCTCCTGCCGCTTGGAGCCGCCCGACTGCATCAGCTGGAGGTAGTCGATGATCACGAGCTTGAGGCCGTTGCGCTGCTTGAGCCGGCGGCACTTCGCGCGGATCTCCATCATCGACAGGTTCGGGGAGTCGTCGATGTAGAGGGGCGCCTGGGAGACGTCCGGCATGCGGCGGGCGAGCCGCGTCCAGTCCTCGTCGGTCATCGTGCCGGAGCGCATGTGGTGGAGCGCGACCCGGGCCTCCGCCGAGAGCAGGCGCATCGCGATCTCGTTGCGGCCCATTTCGAGGGAGAAGATGACGCTGGGCAGGTTGTGCTTGATGGAGGCCGCCCGGGCGAAGTCCAGGGCGAGGGTCGACTTACCCATGGCGGGACGGGCCGCGATGATGATCATCTGGCCGGGGTGCAGTCCGTTGGTGAGCGAGTCGAGGTCCGTGAATCCGGTCGGCACACCCGTCATCTCACCGCTGCGGGAGCCGATCGCCTCGATCTCGTCGAGGGCCCCCTCCATGATGTCGCCGAGCGGCAGGTAGTCCTCGGTGGTGCGCTGCTCGGTGACCGCGTAGATCTCGGCCTGCGCCGAGTTCACGATCTCGTCGACGTCTCCGTCGGCCGCGTAGCCCATCTGCGTGATCTTGGTGCCGGCCTCCACGAGGCGGCGCAGCACCGCGCGCTCGTGGACGATCTCGGCGTAGTACGAGGCGTTGGCCGCGGTCGGTACCGACTGGACCAGGGTGTGGAGGTAGGAGGCGCCGCCGACGCGGGTGATCTCACCACGCTTGGTGAGTTCGGCGCCGACCGTGATGGGGTCGGCCGGCTCGCCCTTGGCGTAGAGGTCGAGGATCGCGGCGTAGACGGTCTCGTGGGCGGGCTTGTAGAAGTCGTTGCCCTTGATGATCTCCACGACGTCCGCGATGGCGTCCTTGGAGAGCAGCATGCCGCCGAGGACGGACTGCTCGGCGTCGAGATCCTGCGGGGGGACTCGCTCGAAACCGGAGAGTCCGCCGTCCCACGGGCCGTCGTTGCCGCGCTCGTGCCGGTCGTCACGCCCGCGGCCCCGGCCGCGCCCTTCTCCTCGGGTACGGGTGGGCAGCCGGTCGCTTGGTCCGCTGTCGGCCCAAGGGTCGTCCATGGGCTCGGGAACGCTCACCAAGCCACCTCCTCCCGTCCGCTCCGCGGACCTCGCCGTGCCACTCTTTCTTACGCCACGGCCTTGATCAACGAGTGGCTTTGCGACCGCTGCTGGCGCGTCGGGTGCCGGACCACGGTAGGCCCGCGAGGAGCGTCAGCCAATCTGGTTATCCACAGGGCCTGTGGGTGAACGGCCAGATGCTGTGGAGAACTCCCCGGATCCTGTGCACGGAGCGGGGGACAGCCATGTGGACAAACTCATAACACCCCCAGCCTCACCCATCTGACCTGCACCTTTTCCATCCACGGCCTGTGGGGGAGAAAAAGTTCTCCCCCCGGGCCAAGATCAGAACAAACGGCCCACACCCGAAGCCCCGCGCCATCGCGGAGTAATAGTCTCAAGGACATTGCATCTCTTACCTGTGGAAGATTAGATTGACCCCATGATCCAGGCCCCCGCGACCCCCAAGGCCGTCCGTCGGCAGCACGACCGCGAGATCGTCTCCCTCGCCCTGCCGGCCTTCGGCGCTCTCGTCGCCGAGCCGCTCTTCCTGATGGTCGACAGTGCCATCGTCGGCCACCTCGGTACCCCCCAGCTCGCGGGTCTCGCGATCGCCGGTGTCTTGCTGTCCACCGCCGTCAGCGTCTTCGTCTTCCTCGCCTATGCGACCACGGCGGCCGTCGCCCGGCGCGTCGGCTCCGGCGACCTCCAGGCCGCCATCCGACAGGGGATGGACGGTATCTGGCTCGCTCTCCTCCTCGGAGCTGCCGTCGTCGCCGTGACCCTGCCCACGGCCCCTTGGCTCGTCGACGTCTTCGGCGCCTCCGACACGGCCACCCCCTACGCCGTGACCTATCTGCGGATCTCCATCCTCGGCATCCCCGCCATGCTGGTCGTCCTGGCCGCCAGCGGCGTCCTGCGCGGCCTCCAGGACACCCGTACGCCGCTCTACGTGGCCGTCGGCGGCTTCGCCGTGAACGGAGCGCTCAACCTCACGCTCGTCTACGGCGCCGGCCTGGGGATCGCCGGCTCGGCCTGGGGCACGGTCATCGCCCAGTGCGGCATGGCCGCCGCCTACCTCGTCGTGGTCGTACGGGGCGCCCGGCGCCACGGCGCCTCCCTCCGCCCCGACGCCGTCGGCATCCGAGCCTCCGCCCAGGCCGGCGCCCCCCTCCTGGTCCGTACGCTCTCGCTCCGCACCATCCTGATGATCGCCACCGCTGTCGCGGCCCGGATGGGTGACGCCGAGGTCGCCGCCCACCAGATCATCCTGTCCCTGTGGAGCCTGATGGCCTTCGCCCTCGACGCGATCGCCATCGCGGGCCAGGCCATCATCGGCCGCTATCTCGGCGCGAACGACGCCGACGGCGCCCGCCAGGTCTGCCGCCGCATGGTCCAGTGGGGCGTGCTCTCAGGGGTGGTGCTCGGCGCGCTCCTCATCGTCGCCCGCCCCCTGTTCATCCCGCTCTTCACCGGCGACACCATCGTCCAGGACACCCTGCTCCCCGCCTTGCTGGTGGTCGCCCTGTCCCAGCCGATCTCCGGGGTCGTCTTCGTCCTCGACGGAGTGCTCATGGGCGCGGGTGACGGCCCCTATCTGGCCTGGGCCATGCTGCTGACGCTCGCGGTCTTCGCCCCGGTCGCCCTGCTCGTCCCGGTGCTCGGTGGCGGACTGACCGCCCTCTGGTGGGCGATGACGTTGATGATGACGGTCCGGATGGTGACGCTCTGGCTCCGGGCGCGCTCTGGCCGCTGGATCGTCACGGGCGCCACGCGCTGAACGTTTCACGTGAAACAGCGGAAGGGCCGCACCCCGAGGGGTGCGGCCCTTCCTTACTGCTCAGCGCAGAGCGCCGGCGGCAGCGTTACGCGGCGACGATCTCGACGCCGAGCTTCACGGCAACGTCGGCGTGCAGACGCACGGACACCTGGTGCGAGCCCAGGGTCTTGATCGGCGAGCCGAGCTCGACGCGACGCTTGTCGACGTCGGGGCCACCCGCGGCCTTGATCGCCGAGGCGATGTCGGCCGGGGTCACGGAGCCGAAGAGACGGCCGGCGTCGCCGGAGCGAACAGCCAGACGGACCTTCGTACCCTCGAGCTGGGCCTTGACCTGGTTGGCCTGCTCGATGGTCGCGATCTCGCGGATCTTGCGGCCGCGGCGGATCTGCGCCACGTCCTGCTCGCCACCCTTGGTCCAGCGGATCGCGAAACCACGCGGGACCAGGTAGTTGCGAGCGTAGCCGTCCTTGACGTCGACGACGTCGCCGGCGGCGCCGAGGCCAGAGACCTCGTGGGTCAGGATGATCTTCATTTTTCGGTCACCCTTTCCTTATCGCGCGGTGGACGTGTAGGGCAGCAGCGCCATCTCACGGCTGTTCTTGACGGCCGTGGCGACGTCACGCTGGTGCTGCGTGCAGTTGCCGGTGACGCGGCGGGCACGGATCTTGCCGCGGTCGGAAATGAACTTCCGCAGCATGTTCGTGTCCTTGTAGTCCACGTACTGGGTCTTGTCCTTGCAGAACGCGCAGACCTTCTTCTTAGGCTTGCGCACAGGCGGCTTCGCCATGGTGTTTCTCCTGTGTGATCAAGAAGTGGGAGTACGAGCCACTTCGAGGGCGTGTGCCCTAGAAGGGGGGCTCGTCCGAGTAGCCGCCGCCGGAGCCGGAGCCGGAGTTCCCGCCCCAGCTGCCTCCGCCGCCCTGCTGGCCGCCGGAGCCGCCGGAAGGAGCACCGGTCGCCCACGGGTCGTCGGCGGGAGCACCGCCGCCACCCTGCGGGGCACCGCCGCCGGAGTTTCCACCCCAGCTGCCGCCACCCTGCTGCTGGCCACCGCCGCCGTAGCCGCCCTGACCACCGCGACCAGTGGTCTTGGTGACCTTGGCCGTGGCGTTCTTGAGGCTGGGGCCGACTTCCTCGACGTCCAGCTCGTAGACCGTGCGCTTGACGCCCTCACGGTCCTCATAGGACCGCTGCTTCAGCCGGCCCTGCACGACGACGCGCATGCCTCGCTGAAGCGACTCGGCGACGTTCTCCGCCGCCTGACGCCAGACCGAGCAGGTGAGGAAGAGGCTTTCGCCGTCCTTCCACTCGTTGGTCTGACGGTCGAAGGTGCGGGGGGTGGACGCGATACGGAACTTCGCGACCGCCGCACCGGACGGGGTGAAGCGCAGCTCGGGGTCGTCGACAAGATTGCCGACGACCGTGATGACGGTCTCGCCTGCCATGGGGGAACCTCTCGGCGGGATTGCTTCTGGCTGCTTGTAGCTACTCGAACCCGATGACCTCTGAGCTAGAAGCTCAGTGGGTCTCGGGGCGGAGGACCTTGGTCCGGAGGACCGACTCGTTCAGGTTCATCTGGCGGTCGAGCTCCTTGACGACCGCAGGCTCGGCCTGCAGGTCGATGACCGAGTAGATGCCCTCGGGCTTCTTCTTGATCTCGTACGAGAGACGACGACGGCCCCAGGTGTCGACCTTCTCGACCTTTCCATTGCCCTCACGGACGACGGAGAGGAAGTTCTCGATCAGGGGGGCGACAGCGCGCTCCTCCAGATCGGGGTCGAGGATGACCATCACCTCGTAGTGACGCATGTGGAACCCACCTCCTTTGGACTCAGCGGCCACGGTCGTTCCGTGGCAGGAGGGTCGTGATGCGTAAACAACGGTATCCGCCACCACTGACAATCCCCCTCGACGAACGAGGGGCACCGTCGAGATCCAGGACGGACCCAGGGCAGACACCGGTGCAGACCGTACAGAGTACCTGCACATCGGCCTGCGGTTGAAATTCACCGGTGAGGGGACGCAATCTGTACACATCGGAAGTCGGCGGCGCTAAGATGCGCCGCCGTCCGGCAGGCACGCCAGGAGGTGCCCCATGGCACAGGCAATGCGACCCGACCCCGGCCATTCCCTCTTCTCGACCGACGGCAAGCCACACCCGCTCCAGGACACGCTGCTCGCCGTGACGCTGGTGCTGGGCCTGCTCTCCTTCGTCACCGCCCAGTTCCACAGCCTCCACCTGCTGAGTTCCTGGTCGGGGCTGATCGGCATCCTGACCGGGGCCTACGGACAGTTCATCTCCGTGACGACCCGCGAGCGCTTCGCACTGGTCGTCGGACTCGGCCTGGCGGCGGTGGGCTTCTACCTCGGCATGGCACACGGCGGTCTCTTCGGAGGCGTCATCAGCGGCTGAGCCCGGCGGCACGTCAGGACGTACACGCCCATCCGGGGCGCTCCCCGGTCACAGTAGGCTTCGGCGCGAGAGCCGGAGCCCCTGACCGATGGGGACACACCTGCCGAGGAGCGCCCCGCATGAGCCTGACCCTGAGGACCATCAGCCGTGAGCAGCATCTGGGATTCATCCAGAGCCAGCCCGCGGCGAGCCACTGCCAGGTCCCGGCGTGGGCTGATGTGAAGACCGAGTGGCGCTCGGAGAACCTCGGTTGGTTCGACAAGAACGGCGAGCTCGTCGGTGCCGGTCTGGTGCTCTACCGCCAGCTTCCGAAGATCAAGCGCTACCTCGCGTACCTCCCCGAGGGCCCGGTCATCAACTGGCACGCGCCCAACCTCGACGACTGGCTGCAGCCGATGCTGGCGCACCTCAAGCAGCAGGGCGCGTTCTCGGTGAAGATGGGCCCGCCGGTCGTCATCCGCCGCTGGGACGCCGCCGCCATCAAGTCCGGTATCCAGGACCCGGACGTGAAGCGCCTCAAGGACGTCGAGGCCACCCACATCGAGCCGCGCGCCTTCGAGGTCGCCGACCGGCTGCGGAAGATGGGCTGGCAGCAGGCCGAGGACGGCGGCGCCGGCTTCGGCGACGTCCAGCCCCGCTACGTCTTCCAGGTCCCGCTCGCGAACCGCTCGCTCGACGACGTCCTCAAGGGCTTCAACCAACTGTGGCGCCGCAACATCAAGAAGGCCGAGAAGGCCGGCGTCGAGGTCGTCCAGGGCGGCTACGAGGACCTGGCCGAATGGCAGCGCCTCTACGAGATCACGGCCGTCCGCGACCACTTCCGGCCGCGCCCGCTCTCGTACTTCCAGCGCATGTGGACCGTCCTCAACAACGAGGACCCCAACCGCATGCGGCTCTACTTCGCCCGCCACAACGGCGTGAACCTGTCCGCCGCGACCATGCTCGTCGTCGGTGGCCACGTCTGGTACTCCTACGGCGCCTCCGACAACATCGGCCGCGAGGTCCGGCCCTCGAACGCGATGCAGTGGCGGATGCTGCGCGACGCCTACGCGATGGGCGCGACCGTCTACGACCTGCGGGGCATCTCGGACTCGCTCGACGAGACCGACCACCTCTTCGGGCTCATCCAGTTCAAGGTGGGCACGGGCGGCGAGGCCGTCGAGTACGTCGGCGAGTGGGACTTCCCGCTGAACAAGCTGCTCCACAAGGCGCTCGACATCTACATGTCCCGCCGCTGAGCGGCGTCGCTTCGGCGACGGTTCCGTAGTCTCGTACATATCTTTGATACACCGCTGCCACCAGAAAGGTTCCGGGCCGGCCATGGCGCTCTCCCTCTACGTCGACACCGCTCGCTGGCGCGCGCACCAGAAGACCGTCATCGACCAATTCCCCGGTCTGATCCCGGTCTGCAAGGGCAACGGCTACGGCTTCGGGCACGAGCGCCTCGCCGACGAGGCCGCCCGCTTCGGCGCCGACATGCTCGCGGTCGGCACCACCTACGAAGCCGCGCGCATCAAGGACTGGTTCAGCGGCGACCTGCTGGTCCTCACCCCCTTCCGACGGGGTGAGGAACCGGTTCCGCTGCCCGACCGGGTCATCCGCTCCGTGTCCTCCGTGGACGGCGTCCACGCCCTGGTGGGCGCCCGCGTCGTGATCGAGTGCATGAGCTCGATGAAGCGCCACGGCGTCCACGAGGAGGAGCTCCAGCAGCTCCACGCCGCCATCGAGGACGTACGGCTCGAAGGCTTCGCCCTCCACCTCCCGCTGGACCGCCCGGACGGCACCGACGCGGTCGAGGAGGTCATCGCCTGGATGGACCGGCTGCGGGCCGCCCGTCTGCCGCTGCACACCATGTTCGTGAGCCACCTGCGGGCCGAGGAACAGGCCCGGCTCCAGCAGCAGTTCCCGCAGACCCGGTTCCGCGCGCGGATCGGTACCCGGCTCTGGCTGGGCGACCACGACGCCACCGAGTACCGGGGCGCCGTCCTCGACGTGACCCGGGTCGCCAAGGGGGACCGGTTCGGCTACCGCCAGCAGAAGGCCGCGTCGGACGGCTGGCTGGTCGTCGTCGCGGGCGGCACCTCGCACGGCGTGGGCCTGGAGGCCCCCAAGGCGATGCACGGCGTCATGCCGCGCGCCAAGGGCGTCGCACGGGCGGGTCTGGCCACGGTCAACCGGAACCTGTCGCCCTTCGTCTGGGCGGGTAAGCAGCGCTGGTTCGCCGAGCCGCCGCACATGCAGGTGTCGATCCTGTTCGTGCCCTCCGACGCCCAGGAGCCCCGCGTCGGCGACGAGCTCGTCGCGCATCTGCGCCACACCACGACGCAGTTCGACCGGCTCGTGGAGCGCTGAGCCGGTCGAGCACGTTCACCCCCGGGGGCCCGGTTCCGATTCCGGTTCTTCCCCGGGGGTGTCTTGTTCCACCTCTCCGACCGTGCCCCACTGCACCCGCGGTCCCTCCACCGCCGGTGCGGCGTGCCGGGCCGGGTGCGCCGCTCTGCCCGTGACGAAGACGTCCTCGGCACCGTCCAGGACGCCCCCTGAGGGGTCGTCCGAGCCGTCCTGCCTGACCGGGTCCTTCTCGGGCATGAGGATGTCGCGTACGACCATGACGCACAGGTACAGCGTGCCGAGCAGGTGCAGGACGATCGCGAACTGGTAGCCGTCGACCGGCAGTCCCTGCTTGTTGCCGCTGTTCATGAAGGCCAGGTACATCCAGATGCCCAGGAAGTACATGACCTCGCACGCCTGCCAGATCAGGAAGTCGCGCCAGCGCGGCCTGGCGAGGGCCGCGAGCGGGACGAGCCACAGCACGTACTGCGGCGAGTAGACCTTGTTGGTCAGAACGAACGCGGCGACGACCAGGAAGGCCAGCTGGACGAAGCGGGGCCTGCGGGGAGCGTTGAACGCCAGGAAGCCGAGGGCGACCACGGCGACCACCATGAGCATCAGCGCGTACAGATTGGCCTTGTCCGGCGTGATCGAGGTGCCCGTCCGCTGGCTGACCAGCAGCCAGACCGAACCGAAGTCGACGTTCCGGTCACGGCTGAAGAGATAGAACTGCTTCCACCCCTCGGGCGCCATCAGCATCACGGGCAGGTTCACGACCAGCCACGCGCCGGCGGCGCCGAGCACGGCCGTCCCGTACTCCCGCCATTTCCCCGCGCGCCAGCAGAGCAGCAGCAGCGGGACCAGGAGCAGTATCGGGTAGAACTTCGCGGCCGTGGCGAGGCCGAGGAGGATGCCGAAGCCGAGCGGCCGGCCGCGCGACCACAGGAGGACCGCGGCGGAGGTCAGCGCGACGGCCAGTATGTCCCAGTTGATCGTCGCGGTGAGCGCGACGGAGGGCGCCAGGGCCACCAGGAGACCGTCCCAGGGGCGGCGGCGGTGCGTCCGGGCCACACAGACCGCGAGGACGGCCGCGCAGACCATCAGCATGCCCGCGTTGACCATCCAGAACGTCTGCTCGCGGTGGTCCATGGTGCCGCTGCCGGGCGTCAGCCAGGCCGCGACCTCCATGAAGAGGCCCGTCAGGACCGGGTACTCCAGGAACGGTATGTCGCCGCTCAGCCGGTCGAAGTAGGGGACCAGGCCGTCGGCGAACCCGCGCCCGGAGAAGAGGTGCGGGATGTCCGAGTAACAGGCGTGGGTGTACTGGGAGGTGGTGCCCCGGAACCAGGCCCAGTTGTAGCAGGGCAGTTTCTGCACCATGCCGAGGGCGAACATCCCGATGGCCACGAGGGCGATCACCCGCACCGGTGTGAACTGACCGGCGCCGATCAGGGCACGGCGGCCGAAGGGACCGCCGATCAGCTCGCTGCCCGCGGCGGCCACCTCGTCACGGTGGGTGGGGATGACCGCCGGCGGGCCCTGCGGCCGGTCCTGCGGCTCGCGCGTCTTCTGGAGGCTCGGCATGGGGGACATCCTGCCGTACGTCCCTGGGAAAACGGCGAGGGCCGCCGCGTCCGGCCCGTACGGAAGGTACGGACGGACGCGACGGCCCTCGCTGTGTGCCCTGCCCTGGGAAAGGGCGGCCGGGATCAGGGGGTCCAGGCCCCGTCTCCGTCTCCGCCGCCGGGGCCGCTCCCGCCGTTCCCGTTGCCCGGGTCGTCCGTCGACGCCGAATCGGTCGGTGTCGGCGCCTCCGTCGTGGTCGGCGGCGTGGTCGTCGGTTCACCCGTGTTGCCGCCCGGGTCGCCACCCGGGTTGTTGCAGTCCCAGTCGAAGACGTCGCAGGTCGTCTTGTCCGGCTTCGGCGACTTCGTCGTCGTCGGGGGAGTCGTCGTCGGCGTGGCCGGGGGAGTCGTCGTCGGCGCCGTCGTCGTCGGCGCCGCCGTGGTCTCGGTGGGCGTCGGGGTGGGCGTCGGCGACGGCGTCGGGCTGGTGGCGCCACCGCCGAAGACGGGCTTGGCGTCCTCCAGCTTCTCGGGCTCGGGGAACTTGACGTCCGGCATGTCCTTGACGGCGTCCGTCATGTAGTCGTTCCAGATCTGCGAGGGGAACGACGAACCGTGGATCGTGTCCCGGTCACCCGTGCCGTACATCTCCTCGAACTCGCGGTTCTTCTTCGTCTCGTCGTCGTCGAAGCGGTACATGTCGATGGCGGTCGACAGCTGCGGGGTGTAGCCCACGAACCAGGCCGACTTGTTGCCGTCGGTCGTACCGGTCTTGCCGGCGACGGCACGGCCCGGGATCGCGGCCTTGCGGCCGGTGCCCTCCGGGTCCTCCACGACGGACCGGAGCACGTCGGTGACGTTGCTGGCGATGGCGGACGAGAAGGCCTGCTCGGTCTTGGCCTTGTGCGTGTAGATGGTCTTGCCGCCCTTGACCACCTTCGTCACCGAGAACGGCTCGTTCTGCTCGCCGTTGTTGGCGAAGGTGGCGTAGGCGCCGGCCATCCGGATCGCGCTCGGGCTGGAGATACCGAGGGAGAAGGAGGGCACCTCGCCCTTGACGAGGGAGTCCTCGCGCAGACCGGCCCTGACGGCGGCGTCACGGACCTTGTCGATGCCGATGTCCATGCCGAGCTGCACGTACGGCGAGTTGGCCGACTTGATCATGGCCCGGCGAAGGGTCATGGAGCCGTAGCTCTCATCGCCGTCATTGGTCTGGAGCCACTCGTCCCCCTTCTCGTTCTCCCAGATCTCGCCGTTGTACTCCCGGATCTTCAGCTCGTTCTTGCCGGAGTAACGGCTCTTGTCCGGGTCCACGATCGTGCGGGAGGACGCGTCCTGGACGGGACCGAGGTCCTTGTCCCGAACGCCGTCCTTCATCGCGGCGGCCAGCACGAAGGGCTTGAACGTCGATCCGACCTGGGCACCGGTCGTGTCGGCGTTGTTGGTGAAGTGCTTGGTGGCGTCCTGGCCGCCGTAGATCGCGACCAGCGCGCCGGTCTTGGCATCGACGGAGGCGCCGCCGAACTGGACGTTGGTGTCCGTCTTCGGCCGCTTCTTCGGGTCGATGTGCTCCTTGTAGACCTTCTTGACCGAGTCCTCGAGCGCCTTCACCTTCTTCTTCTCGAAGGTGGTGTAGATCTCGAAGCCGCCGCGCTCCAGCTCCTTGGTGCCGATTCCCTCGGTGTTGTTGTTGATGAAGTTCGCCTTGGCCGTGCTGACCAGGTAACCGATCTGACCGGTCAGCGCCGCGTCCTGCTTGCGCTTCTGCACCTTGGGGAACGTCGTGTACTTCGCGCGCTCCTCGGCCGTGATCTTGCCGTCCTTGACCATCTCGTCGAGGATCCAGCTCCACCGCTTGGTGGCCCGGTCGAGGTTCTTCACGGGCGTGGCCTCGGGGTCGATCTCGGGGTAGCCGGCGGGGTCGTAGTACGTCGCGCCCTTCAGCACAGCGGTGAGCAGCGCCGACTCACTGACGTTGAGGTGCCTGGAGTCCTTGTTGAAGTACGCGCGGGAGGCCGCCTGGATGCCGTAGGCACCGCGCCCGTAGTACGCGGTGTTCAGGTAGCCGGCCATGATGGCGGGCTTCTTGGTCTCGTTGCCGACCTTCATGGAGATGAAGAGTTCCTTCACCTTCCGGGTGACGGTCTGCGACTGGTCGTTGAGGCGGTTGTTCTTCACGTACTGCTGGGTGATCGTCGAACCGCCCTGGGTCTCGCCACCCTTGGCCATGTTCCACACGGCGCGGCCGATACCCATCGGGTCGATGCCCGAGTCGGTCCAGAAAGTCTTGTTCTCGGCCGAGACCACGGCCTCCTGCATGACTGTCGGAATCTGCTCGATGCCGACGATCTGGCGGTTCGTACCACTGCCGGTCGCGACCATGCGCGAGCCGTCTTTCCAGTAGTAGATGTTGTTCTGCGAGACCGCAGTCGCGTCCTCTTTCGGAACGACCACGTTGGAGTACGCGAAGACCGCGCCGCCCATCAGCACGCCGACGAACACCAGGAACGTGCCCGACACGAGCTTCCACGAGGGCAGCCAGCGACGCCAGCCGTACTTGTCGTGGCGCGGGTAGTCGATGATCCGCTTCTTGCCCGGCGGACGACCGCCGGAGCCGCGGCCCGGACCGCTGCCGCGACCGCCACCGCCGCCTCCACCGCGCCGTCCTCCACCGGGACCGGCAGGACCACCAGGGCCCCCGGGGCCGGCTTCGGCCCCCCTTCGGCGGCCACCGCGCTGCGCGGCCCGTCGGGCCTCCGCGCGACCGCCGTAGGCACGCTGCTCCTCCCCATGGGAAGAAGGCGGTCCGTACGAGGCCGAAGGGGCCCCCCTACCGACATCCTGGGCCGGGGCCGACCTGCGGCCCACCGGCTGCTGGGCAGCGCGCCGTGCCGCCGCGCGGCCACCTGTCGGCGGCTCTTGCGACGGCATTTTGCGACGATGCTCGCTCATCGAACGACTACTCCTCGGGCAGGCGCGTACGCCTGGAAGCGGCAGTTGAGTTCCGGTCCCCCCGAAATGCGCACGGACGGAACCCATCGGAGGCCCCTCCGTACCGCAGCCGGTCACCCGCAGCACTGACGCCCCGCGGCATCGCTTGGTTCCCGGTGGTCTGCATGCCGCACAGACTACGCACGGCCAAAACCCACGTAGGGCCCGAGTTCACCCCAAATCAGGCAACTCGATCGCTGTGAATTGACGATGTGACGCCGGTCACGGCGGTCCCACTTGTCGAGACAGTGCGGCCGTTCTATCGTGCTGATGTATCGAGTCGATACATCAGCACGGCATAAGGGTCCCGAGAAGCGGAGGAGGCGACGGATGAGCAGGCGCTCAGGCATCCTCGAGTTCGCCGTTCTCGGCCTGCTCCGCGAGGCCCCGATGCACGGGTACGAGCTGCGGAAGCGCCTCAACACCTCGCTGGGGGTCTTCCGGGCCTTCAGCTACGGGACGCTGTATCCCTGCCTCAAGACGCTGGTCGCCAACGGCTGGTTGATCGAGGAGCCGGGCAGCGCCCCCGAGGACGCTCTCGCCGCTTCACTCGCAGGACGCCGGGCCAAGATCGTCTACCGGTTGACACCGGAAGGTAAGGAGCATTTCGAGGAGCTCCTCACCCACACCGGCCCCGACGCCTGGGAGGACGAGCACTTCGCCGCCCGCTTCGCCTTCTTCGGTCAGACCGAGCGCGAAGTACGGATGCGGGTGCTCGAAGGCCGCCGCAGCCGGCTGGAGGAGCGTCTGGAGAAGATGCGCGCCTCCCTGGCCCGGACCCGTGAGCGACTCGACGACTACACGCTTGAGCTGCAGCGCCACGGTATGGAATCCGTGGAGCGCGAGGTGCGCTGGCTGAACGAGCTCATCGAGAGCGAGAGGGCGGGACGGGATCAGCGATCCGGTCCCGACGCCCCCGCTCTGCACGACAACGATTCTGGAGAAACGGGCGGCCTGCCCCGGCACGGGGGCAGTACCCGGCCGGATCCGTCCGACGACACCGCCAAGTGAAACCCTGCGCACAGCAGGGCTTCCACGATCACAACAGGGAGCAACCGGAAATGGGTTCGGTTCGCGTAGCCATCGTCGGCGTGGGCAACTGCGCCGCCTCGCTGGTCCAGGGCGTCGAGTACTACAAGGACGCCGACCCGGCGGCCAAGGTGCCCGGCCTGATGCACGTCCAGTTCGGCGACTACCACGTCGGTGACGTCGAGTTCGTCGCCGCGTTCGACGTCGACGCGAAGAAGGTCGGCCTCGACCTCTCCGACGCCATCGGCGCCAGCGAGAACAACACCATCAAGATCTGCGACGTCCCGAGCGCGGGCGTCACGGTTCAGCGTGGTCACACGCTCGACGGTCTCGGTAAGTACTACCGCATGACCATCGAGGAGTCCGCCGAGGAGCCGGTCGACGTCGTCCAGATCCTCAAGGACCGTCAGGTCGACGTTCTCGTCTGCTACCTGCCCGTCGGTTCCGAGGACGCTGCGAAGTTCTACGCGCAGGCCGCCATCGACGCCAAGGTCGCGTTCGTCAACGCTCTCCCGGTCTTCATCGCCGGGACCAAGGAGTGGGCTGACAAGTTCACCGAGGCGGGCGTCCCGATCGTCGGCGACGACATCAAGTCGCAGGTCGGCGCGACCATCACGCACCGTGTGATGGCGAAGCTGTTCGAGGACCGCGGTGTCCGTCTTGAGCGCACCATGCAGCTCAACGTCGGCGGCAACATGGACTTCAAGAACATGCTCGAGCGCGACCGCCTCGAGTCCAAGAAGATCTCCAAGACGCAGGCCGTCACCTCGCAGATCCCGGACCGCGAGATGGGCGAGAAGAACGTCCACATCGGTCCGTCGGACTACGTGGCCTGGCTGGACGACCGCAAGTGGGCGTACGTGCGCCTCGAGGGCCGCGCCTTCGGTGACGTTCCGCTGAACCTGGAGTACAAGCTCGAGGTGTGGGACTCCCCGAACTCCGCGGGTGTCATCATCGACGCCCTGCGCGCCGCGAAGATCGCCAAGGACCGCGGCATCGGCGGCCCCATCCTCTCCGCGTCGAGCTACTTCATGAAGAGCCCGCCGGTGCAGTACTTCGACGACGAGGCCCTGGCCAACGTCGAGAAGTTCATCAAGGGTGAGGTCGAGCGCTAAGCGCCACACGCTTGTCGAAGAGGGTCCCCGCGGCGCTGCCCGGGGGCCCTCTTCGTATGTGAGTCTTGCTGCCATGTCCGTCGTACGTGATCTGCGCGTACTCCTGCGCCTGACGAACTTCCGCCGCCTGCTCGCCGTCCGGCTGCTCTCCCAGTGCGCCGACGGCGTCTACCAGGTGGCCTTGGCCACGTACGTCGTCTTCTCCCCCGAGAAGCAGACCTCGCCCACCGCCATCGCCTCCGCCATGGCCGTGCTCCTGCTCCCGTACTCGCTCGTCGGACCCTTCGCCGGGGTCTTCCTCGACCGCTGGCAGCGCCGACAGGTCTTTCTGTACGGGAACCTCCTGCGGGCCCTGCTCGCCTGCGGGACCGCCGTGCTGGTCGTCGCCTCCGTCCCCGACTGGCTCTTCTACGCCTCCGCGCTCTCCGTCACAGCGGTCAATCGCTTCGTGCTCGCGGGCCTCTCGGCCGCGCTCCCCCGCGTCGTCGACGAGGAGCGGCTGGTCGTGGCGAACTCGCTCTCCCCTACGGCCGGCACCCTGGCCGCCACGCTCGGAGGCGGTCTGGCCTTCGGCGTCCGGCTGATCGCGGACGACTCCGACGCGGCCGTGGTGGCCTTCGGCGCCGCTCTCTACCTCCTGGCCGCCCTCGCCTCCCTGCGGATGCCCCGGGGGCTACTCGGACCCGATGCGGAGCTCGTTCCGCAGCGGCTCACCTCCGCGCTGGCCTCCACGGCCCGGGGGCTGGTCGAAGGGTTCCGGCACCTGGCCGAGCGTCGGCCCGCCGCCAGGGCGCTGACCGCGGTGGCCCTGATGCGCTTCTGCTACGGCGCCCTGCTCGTCACCGTGCTGATGCTCAGCCGCTACGCCTGGAGCACCACGGAGTCCGAAGGCCTTGGCCTCCTGGGGATCGCCGTCGCCGCTTCGGGGGCCGGGTTCTTCGCGGCGGCCGTCCTCTCCCCCTGGGCGGTGGGACGACTGGGACCCTTCGGCTGGATGACGCTGTGCGCTGGGCTCGCCGCCGTCCTGGTGCCGACGCTCGGCCTGTTCTTCGACCCCGTGCCCTTCCTCGTCGCCGCCTTCGTCCTGGGGCTGATCACCCAGGGAGCCAAGATCGCGACGGACACGGTGGTGCAGACGACGGTGGACGACGCCTACCGAGGCCGGGTGTTCTCCCTCTACGACGTGCTGTTCAACGTCGCCTTCGTCGGGGCGGCGGGCATCGCCGCGCTGATGCTGCCGCCGGACGGCCGCTCCCCACTGCTTGTCGTCCTCGTGGCGGTGGTCTACGCGGCGATCGCGCTGGCACTGCGAAGGCGACGCACGGAGGGGTGATGTTTCACGTGAAACATCACCCCTCTGCGGCATCGCTGCCTCGGTCACGATCGGGTGGGTGTTTCACGTGAAACACCCACCCGATCTCCCCGACGCGTCTCAGCCGCGCGCCGCCCACCACTCCTTGAGTGCGGCGATCGCCTGGTCGTGCTCCATCGGACCGTTCTCCAGCCGGAGCTCCAGCAGGAACTTGTAGGCCTGGCCGATGGCCGGACCGGGACCGATACCGAGGATCTCCTGGATCTGGTTGCCGTCCAGGTCGGGACGGATCGCGTCCAGCTCCTCCTGCTCCTGGAGCTGGGCGATGCGCTCCTCCAGGCCGTCATAGGTGCGGGAGAGCGCCGCCGCCTTGCGCTTGTTGCGGGTGGTGCAGTCCGAACGGGTCAGCTTGTGCAGCCGCGAGAGCAGCGGTCCCGCGTCACGGACATAGCGGCGCACCGCCGAGTCGGTCCACTCGCCGTCCCCGTAGCCGTGGAAGCGGAGGTGCAGCTCGACCAGCCGCGAGACTTCCTTGATCATCTCGTTGGAGTACTTCAGCGCGGTCATGCGCTTCTTGGTCATCTTCGCGCCCACCACCTCGTGGTGGTGGAACGAGACCCGGCCGTCCTTCTCGAAGCGACGGGTACGCGGCTTGCCGATGTCGTGGAGCAGGGCCGCGAGGCGCAGCACCAGGTCGGGGCCGTCTTCCTCCAGGTCGATCGCCTGGTCGAGCACGGTCAGCGAGTGCTCGTAGACGTCCTTGTGCCGGTGGTGCTCGTCGCTCTCCAGACGCAGCGCGGGCAGCTCGGGCATGACGTGGTCGGCGAGACCCGTGTCCACGAGCAGGCCGAGGCCCTTCCGGGGGTGCGCCGAGAGCAGCAGCTTGTTGAACTCTTCCCTGACCCGCTCGGCGGAGACGATCTCGATCCGGCCGGACATCTCCCGCATGGCCGTGACGACCTCGGGTGCCACCGCGAAGTCCAGCTGGGCAGCGAACCGCGCGGCCCGCATCATGCGCAGGGGGTCGTCGGAGAAGGACTCCTCGGGCGTGCCCGGCGTCCGCAGGACCCGGGCGGCAAGGTCTTCCAGACCGCCGTACGGATCGATGAACTCCTTCTCGGGGAGGGCCACGGCCATGGCGTTGACGGTGAAGTCACGCCGGACGAGATCCTGGTCGATGGAGTCGCCGTAGGAGACCTCGGGCTTCCGCGAGGTCCGGTCGTACGCCTCGGAGCGGTACGTCGTGACCTCGATCTCAAAGCGCTGATCAACATCTCCGACGCGGGCGTCCTTCTGACAGCCGACCGTCCCGAAGGCGATCCCGACCTCCCAGACGGCGTCGGCCCACGGGCGGACGATCTTCAGGACGTCCTCGGGGCGGGCGTCGGTGGTGAAGTCCAGGTCGTTGCCGAGCCGACCGAGCAGGGCATCCCGCACCGAGCCGCCGACCAGCGCGAGGCTGAACCCGGCCTCCTGGAAACGGCGGGCAAGGTCGTCGGCGACAGGGGACACACGCAGCAGTTCGCTGACCGCGCGGCGTTGCACCTGGCTCAGTGCGGTCGGGGTGTCTTCGTTGGCGTTCGGCACAACAGAAAAGGGTACGTGCCCCGGTCCACCGCGACGTCCTCGTTTTCCCGCGGGGCGGGCACGCGGCCCCATCGGCTGGAGCAGTCCCCGGCACTTGCCCCCGGCGTGCCTCGTTACCATGCCTGGACACAGCAACCGGGAACCATCGACACCACTGGCACCACAGACAACGACGAGGATGGGCGAACGCGTGGGCGAGGCGGCAGACATTCAGGGAACCGGTCCCTCACCTGCCCGCCGATGGCTGCGGCGCACCCTCACGGTCGCCGTCGGCGCGCCGCTCCTCGCCGGTCTGCTCCAGGCTCCGACCGCCGCACCGGCGGACGCCGCTGAGGAAGCCACCGTTTCCAAGACGGTCGATGTGTCCCTCGACACGCTGTCCCCGAGCGCACCGGTGGACGGTGACACCGTCACCGTCTCGGGGACGGTAACCAACCGGGGCAAGAAGGCGATCACCGACGCGACCGTGGATCTGCGGGTCGGCCCGATGATGACGAGCCGCAGCGAGATCGACCAGGCGTCGGATCGCACCGGCTACCGGAGCGACAGCGACCCCGCTCCGCTCGACGAGTCCCCCACCGTCAAGATCCCCCGCCTCGGCGCCGGGCTCAGCGCGGACTTCTCCCTCTCGGTGCCGGTCTCCGAACTCGGTCTCGACGAGTTCGGCGTCTACCAGCTGGGCGTCTCGCTCACCGGCCAGACCTCGGACCTGCGCTACGACCGGGTGCTCGGCATCGAGCGGACCTTCCTGCCGTACCAGCCGGAAGCCACCGAGAAGAAGACCCAGCTCACCTACCTCTGGCCGCTGATCTCCTCGGCCCACGTCTCCGCGGAGACGGCCACGGACGATCAGCAGACCCCGGTCTTCGAGGACGACGCCCTGGCCGCCGAGCTGCGTCCCGGCGGCCGGCTGGAGCAGATGGTCTCGCTGGGCAAGGACCTGCCGGTGACCTGGGTGATCGACCCGGACCTGCTGGCCACCGTGGACGCCATGGCCAACGGCTACCGCGTCAAGGACGGCACGGTCCATGTCCCGGGCAAGAACAAGGCCGTGGCCGAGCAGTGGCTGAACGAGCTGGAGACGGCGGTGCAGGGCCGCAAGATCGTCGCCCTGCCGTTCGCCGACCCCGACCTCGCTTCCCTGGCCCATCGCGGCAAGGACGTCCCGGGCTCCCTGGGACACCTCCAGTCGGCGACCTCGCTCGCGGCGATGACCGTGGAGACCGTCCTCCACGTCCAGCCGTCCACCGACTTCTCCTGGCCCGTGGAAGGGGCCGTCGACCCCTCGATCGTGGCCGTCGCCACCTCTGCCGGCGCGAACAAGGTGATCGCCCGCAGCGACAGTGTCCGCGACGACCTCCCCTACACGCCGACGGCGGCCCGCCCCCTCGGCAACGGCAGCACCACGGCCGTCGTGAGCGACGAGCTCCTGTCCACCGCCTTCGAGGGCGACATGGTCCGCGCGGAGAAGTCCACCCTCGCGGTCCAGGAGTTCCTCGCGCAGTCGCTCGCGATCACCCTGGAACAGCCTGAGCAGCAGCGCAGCGTCGTGGTCGCCCCGCAGCGGGTGCCGACCGCCTCCCAGGCGCAGACGATGGCCAACGCCCTCCGTGGGCTGTCCGCCCGGCGCTGGAGCCAACCGATCGAGCTCCAGGCGGCTGCCTCGGCCAAGCCGGACCCGGACGCGTCCACCACGGTGCCCAGCGGTTCCCGGTACCCGAAGCAGCTGCGCGACCGGGAACTGCCCGTCCAGACCTTCCGTGACATGAAGACCACCCGCGACGAGCTGGACGACTTCAAGATCGTCCTGACTCTCCCGGACCGTGTCGTGACCCCGTTCGGCAACGCGATCAGCCGTGAGATGTCCACCTCCTGGCGCGGTCAGGCCAGGGCGGCCGCTGTCTACCGGAACGACGTCCTGAAGTACCTGCAGGATCTCACCGAGGGCATCCAGCTGGTCGACAAGTCGGACCTCACGCTGTCCGGCCGCAGCGCGACGATCCCCGTGACCGTCCAGAACAAGCTGCTCCAGGGCGTGGACGACCTGGTCCTGCGCCTCACCTCCGGCAACGGCAACCGGCTGGAGCTGAACGGCGGGCGATACGCCGAGCTCCCCGTGAAGATCAACGCCGGGCACAGCCAGTCGGTGAAGTTCGACGCCTCGGCCAACGTCAACGGCCAGGTCCCGATGACGGCCCAGCTCTACACCGTTGACGGCACCCCTTACGGGCAGCCGATGACCTTCAACGTGAAGGTCTCGGAGATCACCGCCACGGTGATGCTCGTGATCGCCGGCGGCGTGCTGCTCCTCGTCCTCGCCGGCGTACGGATGTACAGCCAGCGCAAACGGGTCGCGGCCAGGAAGGCGGAGACGGAAGCCGACGAAGCCGACGAAGCCGAGGGATCCGGAACCGAAGCCGAGGAACCCGAGGCGAGTACGGAGACGGAGCCCGCGCCGGAGACGGAGGACGTCGAGGGCGGTGAACCCGAGCAGCCGAGTGACCCGACACCGGACACCGGGTTCGAAAGCGGCGACCCGTCGGGCCCGGGTGAGAAAGTGGACCGTTGAGCGATGTCGTGGCCGGTCGGCCGGGGACGATGAGGTGGGGTAACCATGAACGCGCCGTACGACGGTGACCGCGGCCAGGGCGCGGGCGGCACCGCGCCGTCCGGTGGGACGCCCGCGGCACCCCCCGGTTCCGGGTACCCACCGGTGCCGCCTTCGCCTCAGCAGGGTGTCCACGACCCGCACGGGCAGAACCCCTATGCCCAGAACAACCCGTACGCCCAGGACCCCTACGTCCAGGACGCCTTCGCCCACGACCCGTACCAGGCCCAGGACCTCTCCGCGCAGGACCCGGTGACCGAGGCGCTCTACGACCGCGCCGCGCACCCGCCGCCCCCGCCCGGTACCTACCAGGAGCCTCAGCCGCTCTACCAGCAGCCCGCCGCGCCCCAGCACGCCCCGGACCCCCGCGTGTGGGCGCAGACCCCGGCGCCCGAGCCCGACGGCCCCTCGCGTCACCTGCCGTACGGCGACGACGCCCGCACGGTGCAGTTCACCGGCGTCGACGACCTGGTGACCCGCGCAGGGGAGGAGCAGCCCGAGCCGGACGCGTTCGCGCACCTCTATCGGGACCAGCAGATGCCCGGCCAGGTGCCCCCGCCCGCCCCGGAGCCGGACCCCATGCCTGTTCCCGCCCCCGCACCGAAGAAGTCCGGCCGCGCCTCCGGGCTGCTCAAGTCGAGCGCCGTGATGGCGGCCGGCACCCTGGTCTCCCGGCTCACCGGCTTCGTCCGCAGCCTGGTGATCACCGGCGCGCTCGGCGCCGCACTCCTCGGTGACGCCTTCACCATCGCCTACACCCTGCCGACGATGATCTACATCCTCACCGTCGGCGGCGGCCTCAACTCGGTCTTCGTCCCCCAGCTCGTCCGCTCCATGAAGAACGACGAGGACGGCGGCGAGGCCTACGCCAACCGCCTGCTCACGCTCGTGATGGTGGCACTCGGCCTGATCGTGGTGGCGGCCGTCTTCGCGGCGCCGCTGCTGGTCCGGCTGATGTCCAACACGATCGCCGACGACGCCGCGGCCAACAGCGTGGCCGTGACCTTCGCCCGCTACTGCCTGCCCACGATCTTCTTCATGGGTGTGCACGTGGTGATGGGCCAGATCCTCAACGCCCGCGGCAAGTTCGGCGCGATGATGTGGACGCCGGTCCTCAACAACATCGTCATGATCGTCACGTTCGGCCTGTTCATCTGGGTCTACGGCACGTCCGCCGAGTCCCAGATGGGCGTCCAGACCATTCCCGACGAGGGCATCCGCCTGCTCGGCATCGGCACCCTCCTCGGGCTCGTCGTCCAGGCCCTGGCGATGATCCCGTACCTCCGCGAGACGGGCTTCCGCTTCCGGCCCCGCTTCGACTGGAAGGGCCACGGGCTCGGCAAGACGGTGAAGCTCGCCAAGTGGACCGTCCTCTTCGTCCTCGCCAACCAGGCAGGCGTCCTGGTCGTCACTCAGCTCGCCACGGCCGCCGGTCAGGAGTCGGGGAAGAACGGCGCCGGCTTCCTCGCGTACTCCAACGCCCAGCTGATCTGGGGCATGCCGCAGGCCATCATCACCGTCTCCGTCATGGCCGCGCTGCTGCCGCGGATCTCCCGCGCCGCCCACGACAACGACCCCGGTGCCGTCCGCGACGACATCTCGCAGGGCCTGCGCAACTCGGCCGTCGCGATCGTCCCGGTCGCCTTCGCCTTCCTGGCCCTCGGCGTCCCGATGTGCACCCTGCTCTACGCCTCCAGCGGCGTCGAGGCCGCCCAGAGCATGGGCTTCATCCTGATGGCCTTCGGCCTCGGTCTGATCCCCTACTCCGTCCAGTACGTCGTGCTCCGCGGCTTCTACGCCTACGAGGACACCCGGACGCCCTTCTACAACACGGTCATTGTCGCCGCCGTGAACGCGGCCGCCTCGGCCCTCTGCTACGTCCTCCTGCCCGCGCAATGGGCCGTCGTCGGCATGGCAGCCTCCTACGGACTCGCCTACTCAGTCGGCGTCGGCATCGCGTGGCGCCGCCTGCGCAACCGCCTCGGCGGCGACCTGGACGGCACCCATGTGATGCGGACCTACGCGCGACTCTGCATGGCCTCCGTGCCCGCGGCGATCGTCGCCGGCGCCGTCGGCTTCGGACTGCTGAAGCTCCTGGGCGAAGGCGCCTTGGGCTCCCTCGTCGCCCTGTTCGTCGGCGGAGCGGTCCTCCTGGGTGTCTTCTTCGTCGCGGCCAAGCGCATGCGGATCGCGGAGCTGAACACCCTGGTCGGCATGGTGCGGGGACGCCTGGGACGCTGATTCGGTGTCCCCGCACAACCATCTGCGGGGACCGCGTGTCGTGCATAGCGTCGGACTGTGGGCACAATTGGCATGGCTGTTGGATGTGGCGCAACGGATGGGGAGGCAGGACGACGGTGGCGGAACGTAGCACGGCTGCCGTCGACGTGGCCGACAACAGCGGTGACGACCCGCTGACCGCCAAGGCGGACAAGGCCGCGACCGACGGGGTGGCGGAAACGCAGAAGACGGCGGCGACGACCGCCCAGGCCACGGAGAACAAGGCGGTCGAACGAAAGAGCGGCGAACAACCCTCCATCACGGCACCCGAACTGCACAGCGGCCACAAGCTGGCCAGACGGTACCGGCTGGAGGAGTGCGTCACCCGACTGGACGGATTCAGCAGCTGGCGTGCCGTCGACGAGAAGCTGCGGCGTGCCGTCGGAGTTCACCTCCTGCCGGCCGACCACCCCCGGGCCCGCTCCGTCCTGGCCGCGGCCCGCTCCGCGGCGCTGCTCGGCGACCCCCGGTTCGTCCAAGTCCTCGATGCCGTCGAGGAGAACGACCTCGTGTACGTCGTGCACGAGTGGCTGCCCGACTCCACCGAGCTGACCGCGCTGCTCGCGACCGGCCCGATGGAGGCGCACGACGCCTATCAGCTCGTCAGCCAGGTCTCTCAGGCCATGGCCGCCGCTCACCGCGAGGGCCTCGCGCACCTCCGGCTCACCCCGAGCGCCGTCCTGCGCAGCTCCACCGGCCAGTACCGGATCCGTGGTCTCGCCGTGAACGCCGCCCTGCGCGGCATCACCGCCGAACGCCCGCAGCGCACCGACACCGAGGCGATCGGCGCCCTGTTGTACGCGGCGCTCACCCAGCGCTGGCCGTACGACAGCGACGCCTACGGGCTCTCGGGCCTCCCCAAGGGCGTGGGGCTCCTCCCGCCCGACCAGGTCCGGGCAGGAGTCCACCGCGGCCTCTCCGAGATCGCCATGCGCGCCCTCGCCAACGACGGGGCCACCGCGTCCCGCCAGGAACCGCCCTGCACGACGCCGGACGAGCTCGCCAAGGCCGTGGCCGCGATGCCCCGCGTCAAGCCGCCGGAGCCGACGTTCCCCACCCCGCCCGACTACCAGCGCACGACGTACCAGCAGGGCACCTACGGACGCCCCCAGGCACGTCCCGCCGCCACCCAGCCGGTCATGGTGCCGCCCGCCCCGCTCCAGAGCCGTACGGGCACGGCGCTGAAGTGGGCCGTCTCGGCCCTGCTGATCGCCGCCCTGGGCCTGGGCAGCTGGCAGATCGCCGACCGGCTCCTCGACCAGGAACCGACCACCAAGACGCCGGTCACGTCCCCCACGGTCGACGAGAAGCCCAAGCCGCCCAAGCCGATCTCCATCGTGTCCGCCCAGGACTTCGATCCCCTGGGCAACGGTTCGGAGAACAGCCAGGCCATAGACCGTGCCTACGACGGTGACCCCAACACGTTCTGGCACACCGTGAACTACTACGGTTCCGACTTCGCCAACCTGAAGTCGGGCGTGGGCCTGATCCTCGACCTGGGCACGGCCCAGGAGATCAGCTCGGTCGACCTGTCGTTCGTGGGCGACACCTCGGTGGAACTCCGTACCGCACCCTCCGACGCCTCTTCCGCACCGTCCACGCCCGACGGGTTCACGACCCAGGCGGACGGATCGGGCAGCAACGTCACACTGAAGCCCACCAAGCCGGTCACGACCCGCTACGTTCTGGTCTGGCTGACGGAACTCCCCGCCAACGACGGGGGCTACCGCGGCAAGCTGGCCGAGATCAAGATCGTGGGCTGACCACCGCACGGGGAGGGGCTCACCGTTGGACGCTCCGATAGACGAGACCACAGGCGACCAGGAGCTCTTGGCGCGTCATGTCGCCGGGGATCCGGACGCCTTCAGTGAGCTCGTGCGGCGTCACCGCGATCGTCTGTGGGCGGTGGCCCTGCGCACCCTGGGGGACCGCGAGGAGGCCGCCGACGCCCTCCAGGACGCCTTGCTGTCCGCCTTCCGGGCCGCCCACACCTTCCGGGGCCAGTCGGCCGTCACGACCTGGCTCCACCGCATCACCGTGAACGCCTGCCTCGACCGGCTCCGCAAGACCGCCTCCCGCAGAACCTCACCCGTCGACGACACCGACCGCTTCGAGCAGCTCCTCGACCCGCACGAGTCGGCCGAGGCCCCCGTGGAGCGCCAGGATCTGCACCGGCAGCTCCTGGCCGCCCTCGCGCAGATCCCCGAGGACCAGCGCGCCGCACTCGTCCTCGTCGACATGCAGGGATACCCGGTCGCGGAGGCGGCACGTATCCTCGGCGTTCCCACCGGAACCGTGAAAAGCCGCTGTGCACGAGGGCGGTCACGCCTGCTCCCGATGGTCACTCATCTGCGCGCCGACACAGTGGGTAACGAGGCCACCGAAGGGGGAAGGAACCGGACGCCGGGGACATCCGTCCCACCGGTGCCGGGGCCGACGGATACCGGACCGACAGATCCAGCTGCTGTGAAGGGCGGAGGTGGGCGCGCGTGACTTCCACGACCGGCAAGGCCGACACGACACAGCACCCGGACGTCTCGGAGATCTCCGATCTGACCGAGGGGCTCCTGTCACCGAGCCGCTCCGCGGCCGTACGCCGTCATCTGGACGGCTGTCCCCTCTGCGCGGACGTCAGGACGTCCCTGGAGGAGATCCGGGGCCTCCTGGGCACGCTGCCCGGGCCGCCCCGCATGCCCGCCGAGATCGCCGGCCGGATCGACGCCGCGCTCGCCGCCGAAGCCCTTCTCCAGGCCACCGCGCCGGAGAGCGGCAGCCCTGTTTCACGTGAAACAGGGCGTTCCCGCACCGAGCCGGATCCCTCCGGGCCGCCTTCCCCCGCCGCGGAGCGTCCTGCGGGCCGCCCCAAGGCCGCCACCGGCCCCGGTCGCCCCGGAAAGCCGCGTCGGCGCCGGATCGCGCTCGTCTCCACGCTCGGCGCCGCCTTCGCCGCCGCCGTCCTCGGTACGAGCCTCTTCCTCAGCCAGGGCGGTAGCCCCACCGCCGACAGCGCGCAGGGCGCCAAGAAGGCGGACGTCAGCGCCGTGGCTCTGGCCCCCTTCTCCGGGGCGCCGGTCGAGGAACGCGTCCACGCGCTCCTGGGCGAGGAAGCCAGTGTGGCCAAGACGCCGCAGGGAGTCGGCCCCGAATCGATGTCCGCCGAGGGTGCCACGACCCCCAGCCCCCAGCGGAACCGGGACAGTGCTGTCCCTGGCTGTGTCCTGGCCGGCACCGGCCGTACCGACGCCGTGCTCGCCCACGAGCGGGGCGAGTACCAGGGAACGCCCGCCTATCTGGTCGTCCTGGCCGACCCGACGGACAGCACCCGGGTCCAGGCCTTCGTCCTCGACGCCTCCTGTGCGGACCGGTCCACGAGCAGCGGAAGCCCTGCGGCCGATCTCCTGCTCAGCGAGACGTATCCGCGCTCCTGATCTCGCTCTCTGCCTCGGCCACGTGCCGCGCGGCAATCTCGGGAATGCATGCCCCGTAGGATCCGTTGGGTGGGGTGAGAGTGACCGAGACGACCGCCCCCGTAGGCAGTGGCAGTCTGCAGAGACGAGGAAGTAACCCGTGAGCGACGTCCGTAACGTGATCATCATCGGCTCCGGGCCCGCGGGCTACACCGCGGCGCTCTACACGGCCCGAGCGTCGCTGAACCCGCTGGTCTTCGAAGGCGCCGTCACCGCCGGTGGCGCGCTGATGAACACGACCGAGGTCGAGAACTTCCCCGGATTCCGTGACGGCATCATGGGCCCGGACCTGATGGACAACATGCGGGCCCAGGCCGAGCGCTTCGGCGCCGAGCTGGTCCCCGACGACGTCATCGCCGTGGACCTGACCGGCGACATCAAGACCGTCACCGACACCGCCGGCACCGTGCACCGCGCGAAGGCCGTCATCGTCACCACGGGCTCCCAGCACCGCAAGCTCGGCCTCCCCAACGAGGACGCGCTCTCCGGCCGCGGTGTCTCCTGGTGCGCCACCTGCGACGGGTTCTTCTTCAAGGACCACGACATCGCCGTCGTCGGCGGCGGTGACACCGCGATCGAGGAGGCCACCTTCCTCTCGCGCTTCGCCAAGTCCGTCACGATCGTCCACCGCCGCGACACCCTGCGTGCCTCCAAGGCCATGCAGGAGCGCGCCTTCGCCGACCCGAAGATCTCGTTCGCCTGGGACAGCGAGGTCACCGAGATCCACGGCGAGCAGAAGCTCAGCGGTCTGACCCTGCGCGACACGAAGACCGGCGCAACCCGCCAGCTGCCCGTCACCGGCCTCTTCATCGCCGTGGGCCACGACCCGCGGACCGAGCTCTTCAAGGGCCAGCTGGAGCTGGACGACGAGGGTTACCTGAAGGTGGCCGCGCCGTCGACCCGCACGAACGTCACGGGCGTCTTCGGTGCGGGCGACGTCGTCGACCACACCTACCGTCAGGCCATCACGGCCGCCGGTACCGGCTGCTCCGCCGCGCTCGACGCCGAGCGTTTCCTGGCCGCCCTCGCCGACAGCGAGAAGCTGGCCGAGACCCCCGCGGTCTGATCCTCGTCTTTCCTCACTCCACACCCCGCGAAAACAAGGAGGCCGCCGTGGCCCTGAAGACTGTGACCGACGCTTCCTTCGAAGAGGACGTCCTCAAGAGCGACAAGCCCGTCCTCGTGGACTTCTGGGCGGCGTGGTGCGGCCCGTGCCGCCAGATCGCCCCGTCGCTGGAGGCAATCGCCAAGGAGCACGGCGAGCAGATCGAGATCGTGAAGCTCAACATCGACGAGAACCCGGGCACGGCCGCCAAGTACGGCGTCATGTCCATCCCGACGCTGAACGTCTACCAGGGCGGCGAGGTCGTGAAGACGATCGTCGGTGCGAAGCCGAAGGCCGCCATCGAGCGCGACCTGGCGCCCTTCCTCGAGGCCTCGAACGGCTGACACGCTCTCTGTTTCACGTGAAACATGAAGCGTGAAACACGAACGGCCCGCCCCTCAAGGGGCGGGCCGTTCTCATGTCCCGGTACTAGAGCGGCCGCAAGGCGGGCTCCTTCTGTACGGCGCCGAGGAGCCGGTCCAGAGCCATCTCGACGTCTTCCTTCCAGGAGAGCGTCGTGCGGAGCTCCAGCCGCATCCGGGGAAACGCGTGATGGGGCCGGACCGTCTTGAAGCCCACGGCCAGGAGGTGATCGGCCGGCAGCACACAGGCCGGTTCCTTCCACCGGGCATCGCCGAACGCCTCGATCGCCTTGAAGCCCCGCCTCATCACGTCCTTGGCCACGGTCTGCACGACCATCCGGCCCAGCCCCTGGCCCTGGTACTGCGGCATGATCCAGGCCGTCATCAGCTGGACGGAGTCAGCCGCCACCGGGCTGGTCGGGAAGGCCGTCGACCGTGGCACATAGGCCGGGGGAGCGTAGAGGACGTAGCCGACGGGCACCTCGTCCACGTAGACCACCCGCCCGCAGGAACCCCACTCCAGGAGGACCGCCGAGATCCAGGCTTCCTTCTCCGCCTCCGGACGCCCCGCCTTCAAGGCGGCCTCTCCGCTGACCGGGTCGAGCTCCCAGAAGACACAGGAGCGACATCGCTGGGGAAGATCCGGAAGGTTGTCCAGCGTGAGCGGTACGAGCCGACGCCCCACGGTTTCCCCTCGCTTCCCTCGCCCTTGAGCACGGATACGCTTCTCAGAATCGTATCGACCGGGCGATCAGGGGGACACCGCTCGCAGGCAAAGGGCGGGTCGGGCTCCGGTGAAGACCGGAACCTGACCCGCCCTGGGCAGCCTCAGCGCAGCGGGAGCGTCAGTCCTGCTCGGTGTTCTTGTGGTCCATGACCTTCCCCTCACCAGGGGCGAGGGTCGAGAGGATCCGGTCCAGATCGTCTATCGAGGCGAACTCGACGACGATCTTTCCCTTCTTCTGCCCCAGGTCGACCTTCACCCGGGTCTCGAAGCGGTCCGAGAGCCGGGATGCGAGATCGGTGAGTGCGGGAGAGACACGCCCCCCGGCACGCGGGCCCTTCGGCTTGACCGCGGCGGGCTCCTCGGAGCCCATGAGGCTCACGATCTCCTCGACGGTACGCACGGAGAGGCCCTCGGCGACGATCCGGTAGGCCAGCTGGTCCTGGGCCTCCGAGTCCTCCACGCCGAGCAGGGCCCGTGCGTGGCCGGCGGAGAGCACGCCGGCGGCGACCCGCCGCTGCACCGGCGGCGAGAGTCGCAGCAGACGCAGCGTGTTGGAGATCTGCGGGCGGGAACGCCCGATCCGCTCCGCGAGCTGGTCATGGGTGCAGCCGAAGTCCTTGAGCAGCTGCTCGTAGGCGTGAGCCTCTTCGATCGCGTTCAGCTGGGCCCGGTGGAGGTTCTCCAGGAGGGCGTCCAGGAGCATCTTCTCGTCGTCGGTGTCCCGGACGATCGCCGGGATCCGCTCAAGGCCGGCCAGCTTCGATGCCCGCAGACGACGCTCACCCATGACGAGCTCGTAGCGCTCGTCATCGACCTTGCGCACCACCACGGGCTGGAGCAGGCCGACCTCCTTGATGGAGACGACAAGTTCCGCCAGCGCGTCCTCGTCGAAGACCTCGCGCGGCTGGTGCCGGTTGGGAATGATGGCGTCGACCGGAAGCTCGGTGAAGTAGGCCCCGCCCTGGATCTCCGGCAGGACCACCTCCTCGGCCTCGCTCCACGACGCCACCGCGTCGGGGGACGGGCTGCTGTGCGGAAGCGTCGCCAGCTTCGCGGCGGCCACGCCCCGCTCCGCAGACAGCCCGGAGGCAGCGCCGGGGGAGGTCGCGCCCACCCCGATGCCGACCGTCGGAACCTTCTGTTCCTGGGGAGCGGCGGGGATCAGCGCACCGAGCCCACGTCCCAATCCCCTAGGTCGCTTGCTCACTGGATCCCCTCCGACATGCTGCGCTGGTTGTTCTGGTGCCCTGTATGGGCGTGCTGCGGGTCGTAGTGCAGGGCAGCACCCCGCAGGGCGATCTCACGGGCGGCTTCCAGGTACGACAGGGCACCACTGGAGCCCGGGTCGTAGGTGAGAACCGTCTGGCCGTAACTCGGCGCCTCCGAGATGCGGACGGACCTCGGAATGCTGGTCCGCAGCACCTCCTCGGCGAAGTGGGTACGCACCTCGTCCGCGACCTGGGAGGCGAGCCTCGTCCGGCCGTCGTACATGGTGAGCAGGATCGTCGAGACGTGGAGCTCGGGGTTCAGATGGCCCCGGACCAGCTCGACGTTCCGCAGGAGCTGGCCAAGCCCTTCCAGCGCGTAGTACTCGCACTGGATCGGAATCAGCACCTCGGCGCCCGCCACCATGGCGTTGACCGTGAGCAGGCCGAGTGAGGGCGGGCAGTCGATGAGGATGTAGTCGAGCGGCTGCTCGTAGGCCTGGATAGCCCGCTGCAGACGGCTCTCACGCGCCACCAGCGACACGAGCTCGATCTCCGCACCGGCGAGATCGATGGTGGCGGGGGCGCAGAAGAGGCCCTCGACATCCAGGACCGGCTGCACCACCTCGGACAGCGGCCGGCTGTCCACCAGCACGTCGTAGATCGAGGGGACCTCGGCGTGGTGGTCGATGCCCAGCGCCGTGGAAGCGTTGCCCTGCGGGTCCAGGTCGATGACCAGGACCCGGGCACCGTGCAGGGCCAGGGACGCGGCAAGGTTGACCGTCGTGGTCGTCTTGCCTACGCCGCCCTTCTGATTGGCGACCACCATCACGCGCGTCTGGGCCGGTCGGGGAAGTCCCTCACCGGCACGACCCAGGGCTTCTACTGCCAGTTGGGCAGCACGACCAATGGGGGTGTCGTCCATCGGGGGCAATGTTTCACGTGAAACATCCTCCCCCACCGATTCGGTTCGGGGACCGGGGACCGGATCGGTCATCGGTCCCGCGATGTTGGCGTCGGACCGCAAGGATTCACTCTCCTCGGCTTCAGGCTCGCGATGAGCAGAGCCTGCCATGCTTTCGGGGTCGTGAACCAGCGAGGTCGGTGGTTCTGTGGGTGAATCCACCTCTGTGGACAACTCCGTAACCCTCGCGAGTGGCTTCACGCGGGGCTTACGGTCCCGGGGCGTGGCAGCCGCGCGGCCGCGGCTGATGATCCCCTGCAGCAGGGAGCGACGTTTCACGTGAAACACCATGCCCCTGCTGCCCGGTCGGAGCCGTTCGACACTCCGAAATGGTACGTATGCGACGCTCAGCGGCGTCGGCGGGTCTTGCTCGTCCGGGCTGCCTTGGCTCGCTTTGCGGCGAACCGCACCCCACCCGGGCTCTCGCCGACCTCCACCCGGACGACCGTGGACAGCGGATCGACGATCCCCTCACCCACGTGCAGCACCGAGGTCTCCACCACACCGAGCTTGGAGAGTGCGGCGCGAGCGCCGTTGAGCTCCTCCTCCGCGGTGTCGCCCTTGAGGGCCAGCATCTCGCCGTACGGGCGGAGCAGGGGAACGCCCCAGCCGGCCAGCCGGTCCAGCGGGGCCACCGCGCGAGCGGTCACCACGTGGACAGGTGTGATCTTGCCGAGCATCTCCTCCGCGCGGCCACGGACCACGGTCACGTGGTCGAGGCCCAGCAGCTCGACGACTTCCTGGAGGAAGTTCGTCCGGCGCAGCAGCGGCTCCAGAAGAGTGATCTTGAGGTCGCGACGGACCAGAGCCAGCGGGATGCCGGGAAGACCGGCGCCCGAGCCCACGTCGCAGACCGTGACGCCCTCGGGGACGACCTCCGAGAGGACGGCACAGTTCAGCATGTGCCGCTCCCACAGTCGCGGGACCTCGCGCGGGCCGATCAGGCCGCGCTTCACACCCGCGTCCGCGAGAAGCTCCGCGTACCGCACGGCCTCCGGGAAGTACTCACCGAAGACTGTCCGCGCCTGCTCCGGGGCCTCCGGGAGCTCCGCTGCCTCCGTCACGGGAACCGTCCTTCCGTACCGCACGCAATCCCTGCGAGCGCACTGTGGTGGCTGACTATCAGGCTGACAAAGATCGGCCCCGCCTGCGAACAGACGGGGCCGACACTACGAGAGGGATCAGGCCGGAAGTACGACGACGAAGCGCTGCGGCTCCTCGCCCTCGGACTCACTGCGCAGACCGGCGGCGGCGATCGCGTCGTGCACGACCTTGCGCTCGAACGGGGTCATCGGGTCCAGCTTGACCGGCTGGCCGCTCGACTTCACCTCATCCGCGGCCTTGGCGCCCAGCTCTGCGAGCTCGGTGCGCTTCTGGGCGCGGAAACCCGCGATGTCGAGCATGAGCCGGCTGCGGTCACCGGTCTCACGGTGCACGGCCAGGCGGGTCAGCTCCTGGAGAGCCTCCAGGACCTCGCCGTCGCGGCCGACGAGCTTCTGCAGGTCGCGGCTGCTGGAGTCGCTGACGATCGAGACCGCGGCGCGGTCCGCCTCGACGTCCATGTCGATGTCGCCGTCAAGGTCGGCGATGTCGAGGAGACCCTCAAGGTAGTCGGCCGCGATCTCACCCTCCTGCTCCAGGCGGGTCAGGGTGTCGCCACCCTCGGTGGCGGCGGAGGTGATGCCTTCCGTCACGGACGGTCTCCTTCTTACTTCTTGGACGACGGGTGCTTGGGCCGCTGCTGGCCCTTGCGCTGACCGGACTTGCCCTGGCGGGAGCCTCCGGAGTTGGCGCGGGGACGCGCGGGCTTGTCGCCCTGCGCCTGGTCCTTCGCCTCGTCCTTCGTCTCGGCCTCGGCGACAGCCTCAGCGTCGGCCTTCGCCGAACCCTGCGGCTTCTTCTCCAGCGAGGTGGTCGCCTGCTCGGCGGCCGGCTCGGAGCCTTCCTCGGCGTCCTTCACCGCGGCCTGCTGCGCTGCGGCGGCCTGGCGCTGAGCCTTGGACTGGCGCTTGGGCTGCTGCCGCTTGGCGGCGCCGCCGCCCTCGGCCTCGGCCTCGATCGTGTCGCTCTTGATCACGGTGCCGTCGGCCTGGGCCGCGAAACCGGCCTTGGTCAGGCCCGAGAAGAAGCGGCGCTCGTTCTCGTTGCGATCGCTGGTGGCCTTGGCGACGATCAACTTCACGATGGTCTTCCGGCGACGGCCGCGGACCTCACCGTGGGCGGTGATGCTCTTCAGCAGACGCTGGAGGTAGGAGTCCTGGGCCTTGCTGCCCGGGGTCGGGTTCTGGTTGATCACGTACATCTGCTGGCCCATGGTCCACACGTTGGTGGTCAGCCAGTAGACGAGGACACCGACGGGGAAGTTGATGCCCATGACGGCGAAGATCACCGGGAAGATGTACATGAGCATCTTCTGCTGCTGCATGTACGGGGTCTTCACCGAGAGGTCGACGTTCTTCATCATCAGCTGGCGCTGCGTGAAGAACTGCGAGGCCGACATCAGGACGATCATGATCGCGGTGACGATGCGGACCGAGGTGATCGACGCGTCGAGAGCGGCGACCGCGGCGGCGCTGTCGGTGAACTTCGAGGCCAGCGGGGCACCGAAGATGTGTGCCTGACGGGCGCTGGCAAGCAGCGGGCCGTCGATGACACCGATCTCCTTGCCCGAGGCGATCGAGGAGAGCACGTGGTACAGGGCGAAGAAGAACGGCGACTGCGCCAGGATGGGAAGGCACGAGGAGAGCGGGTTGGTACCCGTCTCCTTGTACAGCTTCATCATCTCTTCGGACTGACGCTGCTTGTCGCTCTTGTAGCGCTCCTGGATCGCCTTCATCTTCGGCTGGAGCGCCTGCATGTTCCGGGTCGACTTGATCTGCTTGACGAACAGCGGGATCAGGCAGATACGGATCAGCACCACGAGGCACACGATCGACAGGCCCCAGGCCCAGCCCGTGTCAGGGCCGAAGATCGCCCCGAACAGCTTGTGGAACTGGACGATCACCCATGAGACAGGTGTGGTGATGAAGCTGAACAGACTGGCAATCGTGTCCACTAATCAGGCTCCTTGAGCATTGGGCGAGGTCTCGGCGGCCGGGCTCGTCTCGGCGGTGGACCCGCCCTTGTCGCCGCGCAGCGCGTTCCTCAGCATTTCGTGCCAGCGAGGGCGCTTCCGCGGGGGGACATGGTCCACGCCGCCGGGCGACCACGGGTTGCACCGCAGGATCCGCCAGGCGGTCAGGGCCGTGCCCTTGATCGCGCCATGCCGGTCGATGGCCGTGAATCCGTAGTGGGAACACGACGGGTAGTACCGGCAGACGGGCCCCAGAAGAGGGCTGATCGTCCACTGGTACAGCTTGATGAGAGCCAGCAGCGGGTACTTCATCGCGCGCCCCCTCCCAGCAACCGCTGAAAAGCGGCGTCCAGGTCTCGGGCCAGCTGTGCGTGGTCGGCGTCACCGGCTCCGGGCAACGCCCGTACGACCACCAGGCTACCGGGGGGCAGCTCTATGAGTCGGTCGCGGAGAAGGTGGCGCAGGCGACGCTTCACCTGGTTGCGTACGACCGCACCGCCTACGGCTTTGCTCACGACGAAACCCGCACGCGTCGGGGGAGCGCTCTCCCCAGGCGCGTGCGGGTCCGTTGCACCGCTGCGTAGGTGGACGACGAGGAGCGGGCGACCGGCCCGGCGACCTCGGCGTACCGCGGTTGCGAAGTCCTCGCGCCGCCTCAGCCGATTCTCTGTAGGCAGCACGTCATGACCTGATTAAGTGGATCAGGCGGACAGGCTCGAGCGACCCTTGCCACGGCGGTTCGCCAGGATGGCACGGCCGGCGCGGGTACGCATGCGCAGGCGGAAGCCGTGGGTCTTCGCACGACGACGGTTGTTCGGCTGGAAGGTGCGCTTGCTCACTCGGGGGCTCCAGAAATGATTCGGGTGGTGGCGGGACATCGCCTGGCTGTCACCGTGCGCCCACGAGTAGCTCGTAACGCCCGATAGCACCGCTTCGCGACCACAGATCGTGATCTTTGCCCATCGGAGGCAGGCGGCAGCAGCCATCGACAACTCGACCTGGTCACGGTACGCGCGGCTACGCCATCCGGTCAAACCGACCTGTCGCCATGGTCCATTATGCACAGGCTGTGGACAACAACTTGAACCACGTCAGCCGCCCCGACTACCGTGGTGAGACTCCACAGTCTTTTCCGTTCTGTCCTCACCTGTCCTCAACGGACCCGTCCTCACGGACTTCGACCCACCGTCCCCGAGAACCACACCATCGTGGGACCTGCGAGAAAGCGTGCCCCGTGGCTGACGTACCTGCCGATCTTGCCGCAGTGTGGCCACGCGTCCTCGAGCAGCTCCTGGGCGAAGGGCAGCAGGGGATCGAGGCCAAGGACAAGCAGTGGATCGAGCGCTGCCAGCCGCTGGCCCTGGTCGCCGACACCGCTCTCCTCGCCGTGCCCAACGAGTGGGGCAAGCGCGTCCTCGAAGGCCGGCTGGCCCCGCTGATCAGCGAGACCCTGAGCCGTGAGTGCGGACGCCCGATCCGGATCGCGATCACCGTCGACGACTCCGTCGGCGAGCCGACCCCGCCCGCGCCTCCCGCGCAGCAGCCCCGCTACGACGAGCGCCCGCAGCACGAGCCGTACGAGAAGTACGAAGGCTACGGTCACCGTCCGATGCCCGACGACGGGCTGCCCACCGCACGCCCGGCCTACCCGGACTACCAGCAGCCGCAGCGGCCCGACCCCGGCTCCTGGCCGCGCACCCAGGAGGACCTGTCCTGGCAGCAGCCGCGGCTCGGCGGTTACCAGGAGCGCGCGCCGTACACCGGCCCGGAGCAGTCCCGGCAGTCCCGCTACGACGACCCCCGGGGCTACGAGCAGCCGCAGCGCGCCGAGCTGCCCGACCCGCAGGGCGGCGCCCGCCCCGGTCCCCGGCCGGGCGGCGGTCCGGTCCACGGCGGTCCCGGTCCCTCCTCCTCCGGGCAGGGCTCCGGCGCGCCGGGCGAGCAGCACGCGCGGCTGAACCCCAAGTACCTCTTCGACACCTTCGTCATCGGTTCCTCGAACCGCTTCGCGCACGCCGCCGCCGTCGCGGTGGCCGAGGCGCCGGCGAAGGCGTACAACCCGCTCTTCATCTACGGGGAGTCGGGGCTCGGCAAGACCCACCTGCTGCACGCCATCGGCCACTACGCGCGGAGCCTCTACCCGGGCACGCGCGTGCGGTACGTGAGCTCCGAGGAGTTCACCAACGAGTTCATCAACTCGATCCGCGACGGCAAGGGCGACGCCTTCCGCAAGCGCTACCGCGATGTGGACATCCTGCTCGTCGACGACATCCAGTTCCTCGCGAGCAAGGAGTCGACGCAGGAGGAGTTCTTCCACACGTTCAATACGCTGCACAACGCGAACAAGCAGATCGTGCTCTCCTCGGACCGGCCGCCCAAGCAGCTGGTGACCCTGGAGGACCGGCTCCGCAACCGCTTCGAGTGGGGTCTCACCACCGATGTGCAGCCGCCCGAGCTGGAGACGCGGATCGCGATCCTCCGCAAGAAGGCCGTGCAGGAGCAGCTCAACGCCCCGCCGGAGGTGCTGGAGTTCATCGCCTCCCGGATCTCGCGGAACATCCGTGAGCTGGAAGGCGCGCTGATCCGGGTGACGGCCTTCGCGAGCCTCAACCGGCAGCCGGTGGACCTGGGGCTCACCGAGATCGTCCTCAAGGACCTGATCCCCGGCGGCGAGGACAGTTCGCCGGAGATCACCGCCCCCGCGATCATGGCGGCCACGGCCGACTACTTCGGGCTGACGGTGGAGGACCTCTGCGGATCGTCGCGCAGCCGGGTCCTGGTGACGGCGCGGCAGATCGCGATGTACCTGTGCCGTGAGCTGACGGACCTGTCGCTGCCGAAGATCGGCGCGCAGTTCGGCGGCCGCGACCATACGACGGTGATGCACGCGGACCGGAAGATCCGTGCCCTGATGGCGGAGCGACGCTCCATCTACAACCAGGTCACCGAGCTCACGAACCGCATCAAGAACGGCTGACGGACCGCCGCGACAGCGGCGACAGCAGCCGGCCGAAGGGCGCCCCGGGACACCTCCCGGGGCGCCCTTCGGCGTTCTCGAGCCCCTCCAGGGCCGCCCTTCGGCGTTCTCGAACCCGCTCCGGGGGCGCCCCTGTTCGCCGTGCACAGCTGTGTACGAGCGCGGGGTGTTCGATTACTCCGTTCCGGTGGCGGGTTCTCCACAGATTGAGGGATGATCTCCCGTCCACAGGGTGGGGACTGTCGAGTTATCCGGATTGTGTCCACAGGCCGGGCTGGTGACAGTTCATCACCCCAGGTCAGGCACTTGTGGATTTGTTGGCAACTTCTTTCCACAGCCTGTGGATGAAATTTTCGTCCACAGGGGGACCGGAAAGTTGTCCACCGGCTGCCCACAGGGGGCTGTCGGTTGCCCACAGCTTCTCCACACCCCTGTCCACTGTTCGGCAACGAATCACCCCTCCTCACCGCGTCGAGTGAAAGCCGTCACACCAAGGGGGACGGTTGGGCTGTGGGGAACGTGGGTAAAGCTGGGGACAGCGCTGGGGAGAACTCCCCATGGCCTGTGTACCGGGTGTGCAGAACTTTTCGGTGTCCACAGAGAACCCTGGTTTTCCACGGGTTCCACCCACAGGGTCGGTGGACAAAAAAACGGGTCTGACCTGCGAAAACGACGTTATCCACCGTTTCCACAGGCCCTACTACTACTCCCACTTAGAGTTAGCTAGGAATCCGCTTCGAAGTGGGGCCTGTGCACAACTCGCCGCCGGAGCTCCGACGCGCCCTCGTCGCGACTTGACCCCGAGCAGCACCGAGTGTCGGCGGCGTACGTCAGACTGGTTCTCTCAGTCGACGAAGAGCCAGCAACAAGCAGGAGGCGGTTCCGGTGAAGATCCGGGTGGAGCGCGACGTACTCGCCGAGGCGGTGGCCTGGGTGGCCCGCAGCCTCCCGGCCCGTCCGCCGGCGCCCGTACTCGCGGGCCTTCTCCTGAAGGCCGAGGACGGCGCCCTGAGCTTCTCGAGCTTCGACTACGAGGTCTCCGCCCGGGTCTCGGTCGAGGCCGAGGTCGAGGAGGACGGCACCGTCCTCGTCTCCGGCCGGCTGCTCGCCGACATCTGCCGCGCCCTCCCCAACCGTCCCGTGGAGATCTCCACAGACGGTGTACGGGCGACCGTGGTCTGCGGCTCCTCCCGCTTCACCCTCCACACCCTGCCTGTGGAGGAGTACCCGGCGCTGCCGGAGATGCCCACCGCGACCGGCACCGTCCCCGGTGAGGTCTTCGCCTCCGCCGCCGCCCAGGTGGCCATCGCCGCCGGCCGTGACGACACGCTGCCCGTCCTCACCGGTGTGCGCATCGAGATCGAGGGCGACACGGTCACCCTGGCCTCCACCGACCGCTACCGCTTCGCGGTCCGCGAGTTCCTGTGGAAGCCGGAGTCCCCGGACGCCTCCGCGGTCGCCCTGGTGCCCGCGAAGACCCTCCTGGACACCGCGAAGGCGCTCACGAGCGGCGACACGGTCACGCTGGCGCTCTCGGGCTCCGGCAAGGGCGAGGGCCTGATCGGTTTCGAGGGCGCGGGCCGCCGCACCACGACCCGGCTGCTCGAAGGCGACCTGCCGAAGTACCGCACGCTCTTCCCCACCGAGTTCAACTCGGTCGCGGTGATCGAGACCGCGCCCTTCGTCGAGGCCGTCAAGCGCGTGGCCCTGGTCGCCGAGCGCAACACGCCGGTCCGGCTGAGCTTCGAGCAGGGCGTGCTGATCCTGGAGGCCGGCTCCAGCGACGACGCACAGGCTGTGGAGCGTGTGGACGCGCAGCTGGAGGGCGACGACATCTCGATCGCCTTCAACCCGACCTTCCTCCTGGACGGCCTGAGCGCGATCGACTCCCCGGTCGCCCAGCTCTCCTTCACGACCTCCACCAAGCCGGCGCTGCTCAGCGGCAAGCCCGCCCTGGACGCCGAGGCGGACGAGGCCTACAAGTACCTGATCATGCCGGTGCGGCTCAGCGGCTGACGCCTGGCGGTTCGTACCGGGGGTCCGGGGGTCGTCCCCCGGGAAGGCGCAGAATGCCGGTGCGGCTCAGCGGCTGACCTGCTCGTACGGGTCGTCGCCTGAGCGGCTGACCCCACAGGTGTGCACCCGGGGCCGGGCGTAGGCTCGGACCCGGGTAAACCGCACACGACGCTTAAGGAATCTCTGATGGAGCTCGGTCTCGTCGGTCTCGGCAAGATGGGCGGCAACATGCGCGAGCGCATCCGCCGCGCAGGCCACACCGTCATCGGATACGACCGCAACCCGGACCTCGCCGATGTCCACAGCCTCGAAGAGCTTGTGGGCAAGCTCAAGGGTCCGCGGGTCGTGTGGGTCATGGTTCCGGCCGGTGCCGCGACCCAGTCCACGATCGACGAGCTGGCCGCTCTCCTCTCCCCCGGCGACATCGTCGTGGACGGCGGGAACTCCCGCTGGACCGATGACGAGAAGCACGCGGAGGAGCTCGCCGCCAAGGGCATCGGGTTCGTCGACTGCGGCGTCTCCGGCGGCGTCTGGGGCCTGGAGAACGGCTACGCGCTGATGTACGGCGGCTCCGCCGAGGACGTGGCGAAGGTCCAGCCGATCTTCGACGCGCTCAAGCCCGAGGGCGAGTTCGGCTCGGTCCACGCGGGCAAGGTCGGCGCCGGCCACTTCGCGAAGATGGTCCACAACGGCATCGAGTACGCGATGATGCAGGCCTACGCCGAGGGCTGGGAGCTCCTGGAGAAGGTCGACTCCGTCACCGACGTGCGCGAGGTCTTCCGCTCCTGGCAGGAGGGCACGGTCATCCGTTCCTGGCTGCTGGACCTCGCGGTCAACGCGCTGGACGAGGACGAGCACCTGGACCAGCTGCGCGGCTACGCGTCGGACTCCGGCGAGGGCCGGTGGACCGTCGAGGCCGCCATCGACAACGCCGTACCGCTGCCGGCGATCACCGCGTCGCTGTTCGCGCGGTTCGCGTCCCGTCAGGACGACTCCCCGCAGATGAAGATGATCGCCGCGCTGCGCAACCAGTTCGGTGGCCACGCGGTCGAGACCAAGAAGTAATCCACAGGCTGTGCACCCCGCGGTGCACAGCCGCCGGGGGAAGAAGGTCGGCGCCCACCATGCACGTCACGCATCTCTCGCTGGCCGACTTCCGCTCGTACGCCCGGGTCGAGGTTCCGCTCGACCCGGGCGTCACCGCGTTCGTGGGCGCGAACGGCCAGGGCAAGACCAATCTCGTCGAGGCCGTCGGCTATCTCGCCACCCTCGGCAGCCATCGCGTCGCCTCGGACGCCCCGCTGGTACGGATGGGGGCCGAGCGCGCGGTCATCCGGGCAGCCGTCACCCAGGGCGAGCGCTCCCAGCTGATCGAGCTCGAACTCAACCCCGGCCGGGCCAACCGCGCCCGTATCAACAGGTCCTCACAGGTCAGACCGCGCGACGTGCTCGGAATCGTCCGGACCGTGCTGTTCGCGCCGGAGGACCTCGCCCTGATCAAGGGCGACCCCGGTGAGCGGCGGCGCTTCCTCGACGAGCTGATCACCGCGCGGACACCGCGCATGGCGGGCGTGCGCTCCGACTACGAGCGCGTCCTCAAGCAGCGCAACACGCTCCTGAAGTCGGCGGCGATGGCCCGGCGGCACGGCGGCCGGGGCATGGACCTGTCCACGCTCGACGTCTGGGACCAGCACCTCGCGCGCGCCGGGGCGGAGCTGCTCGCGCAGCGCCTCGACCTCATCGACACCCTGCAGCCGCTCGCCGACAAGGCGTACGAGCAGCTGGCGCCGGGCGGCGGACCGATTCTGCTGGAGTACCGCCCCTCCGCGCCGGGCGCCGGGCACACCCGCGAGGAGCTGTACGAGCAGATCGTCGCCGCGCTCGCCGAGGTCCGGAAGCAGGAGATCGAGCGGGGCGTCACGCTCGTCGGACCGCACCGGGACGAGCTGCTGCTCAAGCTCGGCGACCTGCCGGCGAAGGGGTACGCGAGCCACGGGGAGTCCTGGTCGTACGCGCTGGCCCTCCGCCTCGCCTCGTACGACCTGCTGCGCTCCGAGGGCAACGAACCGGTCCTCGTCCTCGACGACGTCTTCGCCGAGCTGGACGCGCGCCGGCGCGAGCGGCTCGCCGAGCTGGTGGCGGGCGGCGAGCAGGTCCTGGTGACGGCGGCGGTGGACGACGACGTGCCGGGGGTCCTCGCGGGGACGCGGTACGAGGTGGCCGGCGGGACGGTGGAGCGGGTATGAGCGAGCAGCCGTCCCTGGGCGCCGGGGCGCCGGAGCAGCCGGAGGGACCGAAGGTTCCCGAGGCCTCGGGCATCGACCTGGCGCGGGTCGCGCTGCGCGCGGCCAAGGAGCAGGCGAAGGCGCGGGGCGCCGCCGCGCAGCAGAAGAAGCAGGCCCGGCGCGGGGGCGGGCTGCGTTCCGGAGCGCGCGCCGACGGGCGCGACCCGATGGCGCTCGGCGCGGCGATCAACCGGCTGATCACCGAGCGCGGGTGGGAGACCCCGGCGGCGGTCGGCGGCGTCATGGGGCGCTGGCCGCAGATCGTCGGCGAGGACCTGGCGAAGCACTGCGTACCGCTGAAGTTCGACGACGAACCGGACGCGCGGGTCCTCACCGTGCAGTGCGACTCCACTGCGTGGGCTACGCAGCTGCGGCTGCTGGCGCCGCGGTTGGTGGCCCGGCTGAACGAGGACCTGGGGCACGGGACGGTGCGAGTCATCAAGGTGCTGGGGCCGGGGGCGCCGCGGCGGGCGTACGGGCCGCTGCGGGCGCCGGGGTCCGTGGGGCCCGGGGACACGTACGGCTAGAGCGCCGGGCAGCCGGGTTCTCTGGTGTGCGAGGCCCCCTGCGGGCCCCGTTCTCGTGGTGCGGGTCCGGGAAGAGGGCGCCGTGCGGGTGGCGTTGTGCCCACCCCCCAGAGGGGGACCCCCAGCCCCAGCCGGAACGCATGCCCACAACGTGGCCACCGGATCCCCACAACGCGCAACCACTCGAAGCGCTGGGTGGCCGTCAGAGGGCTCTGGGGGGCCTGTCTGGATATGGGGAGTCGTCTCGGGTCCGCTCAGGGCGGCACATGCGGACTCAGGGACCGGCAAACCCCCATGAGTGTCGGCGCTACCGGTAGACTGGGAGACAATCCCGCCACCCTGCGGAACAAGTCGAACGACGCAGCCGCTCCCGTATGCCCGGAGAACGGCTTGTGCTGTGCCAGAAAGGGCGCTTCGTGGCCGATTCCGGCAACCCCAACGAGAACAACCAGTACACCGCCAGCAACATCCAGGTCCTTGAAGGCCTGGATGCGGTGCGCAAGCGCCCTGGCATGTACATCGGCTCGACCGGTGAGCGCGGTCTGCACCACATGGTGCAGGAGGTCGTCGACAACTCGGTCGACGAAGCCCTGGCCGGCCATGCCGACACCATCGACGTGACGATCCTGCCCGACGGTGGCGTCCGCGTCATCGACAACGGCCGTGGCATCCCTGTGGGCATCGTGGCCTCCGAGGGCAAGCCGGCCGTCGAGGTCGTGCTGACCGTGCTGCACGCGGGCGGCAAGTTCGGCGGCGGCGGCTACGCCGTCTCCGGCGGTCTGCACGGTGTCGGTGTCTCCGTCGTGAACGCCCTTTCCACCAAGATCGCCGTCGAGATCAAGACGGACGGTCACCGCTGGACGCAGGACTACAAGATGGGCGCCCCGACCGCGCCCCTCGTGCAGCACGAGGCGACCGAGGAGACCGGCACGTCGGTCACCTTCTGGGCCGACCCGGACATCTTCGAGACCACCGAGTACTCCTTCGAGACGCTCGCGCGCCGCTTCCAGGAGATGGCCTTCCTCAACAAGGGCCTCACCCTGACGCTCACGGACGAGCGCGAGTCGGCGAAGGCCACGGTCGGTGCGGACGACCCGGAGGCGGAAGCCGCCGAGCCGACCGCGCGCACGGTGAAGTACCACTACGAGGGCGGCATCGTCGACTTCGTGACGTACCTCAACTCGCGCAAGGGCGAGCTGATCCACCCCACCGTGATCGACCTGGAGGCGGAGGACAAGGACAAGGCCCTGTCCCTCGAGGTCGCGATGCAGTGGAACAGCGGCTACAGCGAGGGCGTGTACTCCTTCGCCAACATCATCCACACCCACGAGGGCGGCACGCACGAGGAGGGCTTCCGTGCGGCGCTGACCTCGCTGATCAACAAGTACGCGCGCGACAAGAAGCTGCTCCGCGAGAAGGACGACAACCTCACGGGCGACGACATCCGCGAGGGCTTGACGGCGATCATCTCGGTCAAGCTGAGCGAGCCGCAGTTCGAGGGCCAGACCAAGACCAAGCTGGGCAACACGGAGGCGAAGACCTTCGTCCAGAAGGCGGTCTACGAGCACCTCAACGACTGGCTCGACCGCAACCCGGTCGAGGCCGCGGACATCGTCCGCAAGTCGATCCAGGCCGCCACCGCGCGCGTGGCCGCCCGCAAGGCGCGCGACCTGACCCGCCGCAAGGGCCTGCTGGAGTCGGCGTCGCTGCCGGGCAAGCTGTCCGACTGCCAGTCGAACGACCCGGTCAAGTGCGAGATCTTCATCGTCGAGGGTGACTCCGCCGGCGGCTCGGCCAAGTCCGGCCGTAACCCGATGTACCAGGCCATCCTGCCGATCCGCGGCAAGATCCTGAACGTCGAGAAGGCCCGGATCGACAAGATCCTGCAGAACACCGAGGTCCAGGCGCTGATCTCGGCCTTCGGCACCGGTGTGCACGAGGACTTCGACATCGAGAAGCTCCGCTATCACAAGATCATCCTGATGGCGGACGCCGACGTCGACGGTCAGCACATCAACACCCTGCTGCTGACCTTCCTCTTCCGCTTCATGCGCCCGCTGGTCGAGGCCGGTCACGTCTACCTCTCGCGCCCGCCGCTCTACAAGATCAAGTGGGGCCGGGACGACTTCGAGTACGCGTACTCGGACCGCGAGCGGGACGCGCTCGTCGTGCTGGGCAAGCAGAACGGCAAGCGGATCAAGGAAGACTCGATCCAGCGCTTCAAGGGCCTCGGCGAGATGAACGCCGAGGAGCTGCGCGTCACGACCATGGACGTCGAGCACCGCGTGCTCGGCCAGGTCACCCTGGACGACGCGGCCCAGGCCGACGACCTGTTCTCGGTGCTGATGGGCGAGGACGTCGAGGCACGGCGCTCGTTCATCCAGCGCAACGCCAAGGACGTTCGCTTCCTCGACATCTGAGTCGGTCTCAGCTGACCGTACGAAAGGACTGACGACCAGCAATGGCCGACGAAAACACTCCCGGCACCACCGAAGAGCAGGAGCCTGTGCTGCGGATCGAGCCCGTCGGGCTCGAGACCGAGATGCAGCGCTCGTACCTCGACTACGCGATGTCCGTCATCGTGTCCCGCGCGCTGCCCGACGTACGGGACGGCCTCAAGCCCGTCCACCGTCGCGTGCTGTACGCGATGTACGACGGCGGCTACCGGCCCGAGAAGGGCTTCTACAAGTGCGCCCGCGTCGTCGGTGACGTCATGGGTACGTACCACCCGCACGGTGACTCCTCGATCTACGACGCGCTCGTCCGCCTCGCCCAGCCCTGGTCGATGCGCATGCCGCTGGTCGACTCCAACGGCAACTTCGGTTCCCCGGGCAACGACCCGGCCGCCGCCATGCGGTACACCGAGTGCAAGCTCATGACGCTGTCGATGGAGATGCTCCGGGACATCGACGAGGAGACCGTCGACTTCCAGGACAACTACGACGGCCGCAACCAGGAGCCGACGGTCCTGCCGGCCCGCTTCCCGAACCTGCTGATCAACGGCAGCGCCGGTATCGCGGTGGGCATGGCGACCAACATCCCGCCGCACAACCTCCGCGAGGTCGCGGCCGGTGCGCAGTGGGCGCTGGAGCACCCCGAGGCCAGTCACGAGGAGCTCCTCGACGCGCTCATCGAGCGGATCAAGGGCCCGGACTTCCCGACCGGCGCGCTCGTCGTCGGCCGCAAGGGCATCGAGGAGGCGTACCGCACCGGCCGTGGCTCGATCACGATGCGCGCGGTCGTCGAGGTCGAGGAGATCCAGAACCGCCAGTGCCTGGTGGTCACGGAGCTTCCGTACCAGACCAACCCGGACAACCTCGCGCAGAAGATCGCCGACCTCGTGAAGGACGGCAAGGTCGGCGGCATCGCCGACGTCCGCGACGAGACCTCGTCCCGTACCGGTCAGCGCCTCGTCATCGTGCTCAAGCGCGACGCCGTCGCCAAGGTCGTGCTGAACAACCTCTACAAGCACACCGACCTGCAGACGAACTTCGGCGCGAACATGCTGGCGCTCGTCGACGGCGTGCCCCGCACCCTCTCGCTCGACGCGTTCATCCGCCACTGGGTGACGCACCAGATCGAGGTCATCGTCCGCCGGACGAAGTTCCGGCTGCGGAAGGCCGAGGAGCGCGCCCACATCCTGCGCGGTCTGCTCAAGGCGCTCGACGCGATCGACGAGGTCATCGCCCTCATCCGGCGCAGCGACACGGTCGAGGTCGCCCGCGGCGGCCTGATGGACCTCCTCCAGATCGACGAGATCCAGGCCAACGCGATCCTGGAGATGCAGCTCCGCCGCCTCGCGGCCCTGGAGCGGCAGAAGATCGTCGCCGAGCACGACGAGCTCCAGGCCAAGATCAACGAGTACAACGCGATCCTGGCCTCCCCGGAGCGCCAGCGCGCGATCGTCAGCGAGGAGCTGGCCGCGCTCGTCGAGAAGTTCGGCGACGACCGCCGGTCCAAGCTCGTGCCCTTCGACGGCGACATGTCCATCGAGGACCTGATCGCCGAGGAGGACATCGTCGTCACGATCTCCCGCGGCGGCTACGTGAAGCGCACGAAGACCGAGGACTACCGCTCGCAGAAGCGCGGCGGCAAGGGCGTGCGCGGGACGAAGCTGAAGCAGGACGACATCGTCGACCACTTCTTCGTCTCCACCACCCACCACTGGCTGCTCTTCTTCACCAACAAGGGCCGGGTCTACCGGGCCAAGGCGTACGAGCTGCCGGACGCCGGGCGGGACGCGCGCGGCCAGCACGTGGCCAACCTGCTCGCCTTCCAGCCGGACGAGCAGATCGCCCAGATCCTGGCGATCCGCGACTACGCGGCCGCGCCGTACCTGGTGCTCGCCACCAAGGCCGGCCTGGTCAAGAAGACCGCGCTGAAGGACTACGACTCGCCGCGCTCCGGCGGTGTCATCGCGATCAACCTCCGGGAGACCGAGGCCGGCGGCGACGACGAGCTGATCGGGGCCGAGCTGGTCTCGTCCGAGGACGATCTGCTCCTCGTCAGCAAGAAGGCGCAGTCGATCCGCTTCACGGCCACGGACGACGCTCTTCGCCCGATGGGACGCGCCACGTCGGGCGTCAAGGGCATGAGTTTCCGCGCGGACGACGAGCTGCTCTCGATGAATGTCGTCCGGCCCGGTACGTTCGTCTTCACCGCGACCGACGGCGGGTACGCGAAGCGCACCCCCGTCGACGAGTACCGCGTCCAGGGCCGTGGCGGCCTCGGCATCAAGGCCGCCAAGATCGTGGAGGACCGCGGCTCGCTCGTGGGCGCGCTGGTGGTCGAGGAGACGGACGAGATCCTCGCCATCACGCTGTCCGGCGGTGTGATTCGTACGCGAGTCAACGAAGTCAGGGAGACCGGCCGTGACACCATGGGCGTCCAGCTGATCAACCTGGGCAAGCGCGATGCCGTCGTCGGCATCGCACGGAACGCCGAGGCCGGCAGCGACGACGAAGATGTCGACGACGACGCCGAGGGCGTCGTCGAGGCGACCGAGGCCGCAGTGGTCGAGGCCGAGGCAGTCGAGGGCACGGAGCCCTCGGCCGGGGAGCACGAGGAGTAAGAGCGTGAGTGGAGCCACGGGCGCCGGATCGGCGGCCGCCGGAGCTTCTGCTGGTGCTGGAGCGAACGGCGCCCGTGGCTCCGCCACGGACTCCCAGGGGGTTGCGGTGACGGATACCCGGGGGCAGCAGCCCTCGTACGAGACCTACAGCGGGCCTCTGCCCGGCGAGCGCGCGGGTGCGCAGCAGCCGGGCGGCCCGTACCACCCGCCGCAGGCGTACGGCGCTCCGGCGCCGGGCGGCCCGGCGGGCGGTCCGGCAGGCGGGACGCTGGGCGGCCAGACGGGCGCCGGTGCCGTGCGCCGACCGCGTACGGGGGCGCGCACCACGCCCCGTACGCGCAAGGCGCGGCTGCGGGTGGCGAAGGCCGATCCGTGGTCGGTGATGAAGGTGAGCTTCCTGCTCTCCATCGCGCTGGGCATCTGCACGGTCGTCGCCGCGGCGGTGCTGTGGATGGTCATGGACGCCATGGGCGTCTTCTCGACGGTCGGCGGCACGATCAGCGAGGCCACGGGCTCGAACGAGTCCAACGGCTTCGACCTGCAGTCGTTCCTTTCGCTGCCGCGGGTGCTGATGTTCACCTCGGTGATCGCCGTGATCGACGTGGTCCTGATGACCGCCCTGGCGACGCTGGGCGCGTTCATCTACAACCTGTCGGCCGGTTTCGTCGGCGGTGTGGAGCTGACGCTCGCCGAGGACGAGTAGGACGTGTGGGGCCGACCCGGGAACGGATTTTGGGACTGGCCCCCACGTGCGCTAATCTTCAGGAGTCAGCGCGCGGGACACACACCGCAAGCGCGGCGGGGCTATAGCTCAGTTGGTTAGAGCGCATCCCTGATAAGGATGAGGCCACAGGTTCAAATCCTGTTAGCCCCACAGTTCAGATCGACCCGGACGGTTCAACCGTCCGGGTCGATTTGTTTGTGGCAGGTTTGAAGTCCCCACAGGTCACCGATCGGTATCGGTCGATGTGTAGAGTGGGCGTCAGAAGTCTCCTACGTCAACGAAAGACGAGGTCGCGCGGTGAAGAAGCTTCTCCTGGTCGCACTGGCCGCCATCGGCGGGCTCCTCGTGTACCGCCAGATCCAGGCGGATCGCGCCGAGCAGGATCTGTGGACGGAGGCGACCGACTCCGTGCCCGCAGGTTCGGGTGTCTGAGACGAAAACCGTCTGTGGGTGGAGCCCCGGCCGCGCGTGAGCGGGCCGGGGCTTTGCTTTGCCTGAGCGAACAATTTGCTTGCTTGAGTAAAGGGGAGAGGCGCGTGAAGACGCAGGCCGGCATCGGACGCATCGGCCGGAGAGCGGGGGCCCTGATCGCGACGGTCGCGGCAGTGGGCGCGGTGACGGCGCTGCCGGGCCAGGCACGGGCGGCCGACGGGGGCGCGCTCCCGCCGTACGCCTTCGACGGCGCGGCCCAGCGGGTCAAGGGCGCCGCTTCGAGCTCGGACGCGGAGCAGCTGAAGACCGGGCAGACCTACCGGGACACGCTCAAGAAGGACGGCAAGGTCTACTACCGCGTCGACCTCGACGACAAGCTCAACAGCTATGTCTCCGTGGTCGCCGTGCCGAAGCCCGGGGGCAAGGTCGAGTACGGCGACGGCTTCAAGGTGAGCATGCAGGACGGCTCCGGCACCGACTGCGGCTACCAGCAGGTGTCGTTCTCCTCGGCCGAGTACGCACGGCCGCTCGCCGGGTACGCCCGCCGCATCGTCGACCCGGACAGTTCCACCTGCCAGAAGGCGGGCGCCTTCTACGTGCTCGTCGAGCGCACGTCGAAGGCGACCTCGGCCCCGGACGACTGGGAGCTGGAGATCCGGCACCTGTCCGAGCCGGGCCTGAAGAAGGCCGGCCCGACCGAGCTCCCCGAGGCCTGGTCCTCCGCCACGCCCCCGCCGCCGACGGGCGGTCCGCAGAAGCGGCAGGGCGGCGCCGGTTTCCACGATGCCGTCTCGCTGACACAGGGCGAGTGGCGGTCCGACATCCGGCCCGGGCAGACGCTCTTCTTCCGGGTGCCCGTCGACTGGGGGCAGCAGCTCTTCGCCACCGCGGAGCTCGGCAGCAGCGCCGCCGGGAACGAGTACGTCGGGAACGCGCTGGTGCTCTCCCTCGACAATCCGGCGCTCGGCCACGTCGACGAGAACACCGGAAGCTACGACGGGAAGCCCGCGACGCTGGCGCTCGACCCGCAGCGGCCGGTCGCGCACGAGAACCGCAGCTCGTACAACGACGCCACGAACGGCATGCGGTTCGCCGGCTGGTACTACCTGTCGGCCACGCTCAGCCCGGCGATCGCCGAGGAGTACGGGGACAAGCCCGTGCCGCTGACGCTGCGCGTGACCGTCACGGGGAACGCGAAGTCCGGGCCGGGGTACGACGGGGACCCGGGTCCGTTCGCGGTGACCGCCGACGACAAGGAGGCGGCGGCGAACGGCGCGAGCGGAGCGGCGGCGGCCGAGGAGAACGGAGCCATGCGGCTCGTCGCGGTGGCCGGGATCGGCACCGGGAGCGTGCTGCTGCTCGGGCTGGGCGCGTGGACGCTGATGGCGCGGCGACGGGCGGCGTAGCGGGCGTAGGGCGGGTTGTGCGGTTGTAGAGCCGCGGTAGGCCCCTTGAGTCCCTTGGCGGCTCTCAGCGGCTCAGTGGCGGCTCAGTGGCGGCTCAGGGGGCCGGTTCGCGGGCGGCTCAGGGGCGGCCTCAGGTCTGGGTGAGGGCCCAGAAGCCGACCGCGAGGCAGGCCAGGGCGAGCAGCAGGACCGGGACCGTCACCTTCGGGGGCGGTCCCGGTCGGCGTACGGGGGCCGGGGGCGCGGGTTCCGCGCGGTGCGCCGGTGCCGTGTGCTGATCGGGAACCTGAACGGGGTGAGCGGTGTATGGATGAGTAGGGGCCTGTCCGTACGGCGCCCCGGCCGTGGGGGCCTGGTCGAAGGAGGGGGTCGGATGCGTGACCGGCGGGGGCAGGTGGAAGCTGCCCGTCTCGGAGGGGTTCGGCATCGGCGCGTGCGCCGGGGCCGCCGCCGACACGGGCTGCTGGTACTGGGGCTGGTGCTGGGGCTGTGCGGGATGCTGCTGGGGCGGTACGGGCGCGGTGGGCCCGGTCGGCGGCACGCTGGGCGGCGTCGGTACGGCGTCGGTGACGGTGACGGCGCCGTGAGGGCCGGCCGTTGGTCCGCCGGGACCCGCGGCGCTCGTCGGGCCCAGGGGGCCGAAGCCGGCGGGCAGCGGGCCGATCTGGTCGAAGATCTCGACCGGCGGCTCGTCGGGACGCGGCTCGGGCAGCATCTCGGCGGCGGCGTCCAGCGCCTTGCGCGCGCCCGTGGCCGTCCGGAAGCGGGCCTGCGGATCGGGCTGGAGCAGCCCGGCGAGCACCTGCCACAGCGGTTCCGGAATGCCCTCGGGGGCGCTCGGAGTGCCGTACGTGAGGAAGTGGCTGACGAGGGCCTGGGAGTCCGGGCTGCGGCCCTGGAGCAGATAGAGCGCGACCAGGCCGACGGCGAACAGGTCGGCGGTGAAGTCCGGCTCGGCACCCAAGAGTTGCTCGGGCGCGAAGTAACCGGGCGTGCCCACCACGTAGTTGGTCTCCGTGAGCCGGGGCTCACCCTTGCGCATGGAGATGCCGAAATCGGACAGCCGCAGGTGCGGCCGCCCGGTTCCGGTGACGTCCAGAAGGATGTTGGCGGGCTTGATGTCCCGGTGGACGACACCCTCGGCGTGCACCGTGGCCAGACCCGAGAGGAGCTGGTCGAGCAGGGCGCAGACGAAGCGCGGCGGCAGCGGGCCGTAGTCCCCGACGACGTGCGCCAGCGAGCCGCCGGCGACCAGGTCCATGGTGAAGAGGACCTTGTCGTCGTCGGCGGCCCAGCTGGCCGGGGCGAGGACGTGCGGATGGTCGATCCGCATCGCCTGCTCGCGGACGAAGCGGAGCAGCGTGTGGGCGTCGCTCTGCTGGAGCACCTTGGCCGCCACGTACCGGCGCCGCCGGTGGTCCCAGGCGCGCCACACCGCGCCCGCCCCGCCCCGTCCGATCGGGTCGATCAGCTCGTACCGACCAGCGAAGACCTCACCCATCGCGCTGCGCCCGCTCCCCGTCGTGTCGTGTCTCCCCGGTACCGGCCGACCGCCGGTCCCGCGTCAGTTCTGGTGCGACTCGTAGTGCGCGACCGCGTCCGCGGTGCGCCCCGCGCCGTACACCCGGAGGAACTCTGCCAGTTCCGGGTGCGCCGGGGCGAGGGAGTCGGCCGCGTCGATGATGTCGCCCGCGGCCGCCACGGACCGCAGCAGGGACTGGATCTCGCGGACCACGCGGCGCACGGTCGGTGCGCCGGAGCCGGTGGCGGTCTGCGCCGTGCTGGTGAGGACGGAGCCGCCCTGCGACTTCTTGACCTCGTCCATCCGGTCGGTGGCCTCGGCGGCGCTGACGCTGCCGTCGGCGACCTGGACGGCGAGCTCCTGGAGAGCCTGGACGCGCTGGACGACGGCCGGGTTGCCGATCTTCGCCCGCTGGCCGCTCATCAGCTGGGACAGCATGGGCGCGGACAGCCCGAGCACGGCCGCGAGCCTGGCCTGATTGAGCCCGAGATCATCGATCAGCCGACGGAAGAGCGCCCCCAACGGCTCCCCGTACCAACTGCGCTGAAGCTCTCTGGCTCTTGCCGTGGCTTCCTGCTGCGCTGCGTCCATTACTTCTCCCCATCCCTTAGGTTCGCCACTGCGAACCTCGATCAGCATCTTACGGAGAGTGGTCGTGGACCGGGAGTCCCTATCCTTTTGCCGGACATGGGGGGAGACCCGGTACGCTGTTCTCGTTCCGGGGCCTTAGCTCAGTTGGTAGAGCGCTGTCTTTGCATGGCAGATGTCAGGGGTTCGACTCCCCTAGGCTCCACCTGGATGCACCCCCTTGATCTGCGGAAACGCGATCAAGGGGGTGCTTTTTTGTGCCCGTTTCCGGTGGGGTCGACGGCGTGCGGTGGCAGTGAGCGTTCGGCGCACAGGAGGATCGCCGCGCCCGTCAGGACCATCAGCGCGAGGACGGTCCACAGCTGCCACCGCCCCGCGTCGAGGAGGAACCCCAGGAGCATGGGCGCGATGGTGCGGCAGCTGGAGCGACTCGCTCTCGGACTGCCCCCCGGCGGGTGGCTGAGGAGGCGTTCCGCGAGAAGGCCCAGGGCGGCGTCTAGAGGTCGGCGAGGGTGCTGTCCACGGTGTCCAGCAGGGCCTGGCGGTTTCGCTGGACGCGGCCGAGCACGCGCAGTCCGTAGTACGTGCTCTGGACGCGGCGGGCGAGGGCGCGGAGGTCGCCGGTGGAGCGGATCTCGCCGCTGTGGCGGCCGGCGGTGAGGATCGCGTACAGCTCGTTCTCGACCCGGTCGAAGCTGCGCTGTACGGCGTCCCTGACGTCCTGGTCGGGGCCGGAGGCCTCGACGGCGGCATTGATCGCGAAGCAGCCGCGGCCGTCGGCCTCGTCGAGGTCCGCGTCGACGGCGTGGAGCATCATCGCGCGCAGGCGGTTCTTGACGGGGCCGGGGCCCTGGAGCAGGGCGACCTGTTCGGCGGTGCTGGTCTCGTAGTAGCGGTCGAGGGCGCGGAGGTAGAGCGGGCGCTTGCCGCCGAAGGCGTTGTAGAGGCTCGAAGGACCGAGGCCCGTGCTGTCGCAGAGATCGCGGGTCGAGGTGCCCTCGTAGCCGTGCCGCCAGAACGTCTCCATGGCCGCGGTCACGACACGCTCCTCGTCGAACTCTCGCGGCCTGGCCATGCTCCCACCCTAAGACGTCGGCCCCCGGAGTCAGGCCGCGGTGGCGACCGCTTCGATCTCGATCAGCCAGGCGGGGTCCGCCAGCGCGGCGACCTGGACGAAGGTCTCCGCGGGGAAGGGCGCGGCGTAGTGCTTCGCGCGGAGGGCGGCGAAGGCCTCCTGGTGGGGGCCGGAGAGGTCCGTGACGAAGACGGTGAGCTTCACCAGCCGGTCGAGGCCGGACCCGGCGTTGGCCAGGACGGTGGACACGTTGGCCAGGGCCTGGGTGGCCTGCGCCGCGAAGTCGCCGGGGCCGACGGTGGTTCCGTGCGCGTCGATCGGGGCTTGTCCGGAGGTGAAGACCAGGCCGCCGACGCGGATGCCGAGGGAGATGCCGGCCTCCTCGTACCAGTCGGGGTCCGCCGTGACGCGGACGCGGGTGAGGGGCGGAGAGGAGGACGGTGTCATGGCTGCTGCCCCTTCTGTTCCTTCGCCGTGCCTTCGTCGGCGCTTCGTCGACCCTTCGTCAGGTGGGACCGTAGCAGGTTTTGGAGCGATCGATTCAGAATGGTGGTGTCGGGGTGCTTCCCAACGCGGTTGCCTTCTTTCTCTTCCGTCTTCTGGGTCGGTGTCGGTGTCGGTCAGTGCGCGTCGGGAGCGAGCTCCCGCAGCAGCGCGATCCCCTCGTGGGCCAGCGCCTCCGCGTGCCGGTTGCCCAGCCTCCGGGCCAGCTCCAGGGCCTGGCGGTGCAGCCGCAGGGCCTCGTCGGGGCGGCCCGCGAGCCGGCAGGTCTCGGCGTAACCGTCCAGGAAGTGGATCTTCCAGTGCTCCTCGAAGACCTCGTCGAGCAGCGCGAACGCCTCCCGGTGGCTGGCCAGGGCCTCCTCGTACCGCCCCATCTGCCGCAGTGCGACGCCCCGGCAGTTGAGGCACCACGCCTGGTTGTGGAGGTGCCCGTCGTCACGGGCAACCGCCAGCGCCCGCCCCAGGTGCTCCACCGCCTCCTCGGGCCGCTCGGGCGCGACGGCCATACCGAGGGTGATCCGGGCGGTCAGCGCGGGCGGCCAGGCGGGGTCCGTGTGGGGGGTGCCCAGCACCTCCCGGGCCCGCAGCGCCGCCTCTTCCCGGTGGCCCAGCTGGAGCATCGCCCAGGCCTCCGACGCGGCCGCGTGCGCCGTTCCCGTCGGGCTGCCTGCCTGCTCGTACAGCTTCCCCGCCAGCCGGAAGAGGTCGAGCGGCTCCTCGACGTGTCCCGCGTCCCAGCTCAGGTAGCCGCGGCGCAGGGCCAGTTCGGCCTCCGCCCGGGTGTCCCCCGCGCGGGCCGCGTGGACTCCGGCCGCCTCGTACGAGGCGGTGGCCTCCGGCATCCGGCCCGCGTTGTAGCGCGCGAAGCCCAGGTCGCTGTGCGCCTCGGCCAGTTGCAGCGGATCCCCCAGGCGCTCGGCGGCGGCGAGCGACCGCTCGAAGAGGTAGTTGAGGTGGGAGGTGCCGCAGCGGCGGGCGAAGTACGCCCGCAGGAAGCGCGGCAGCTCGCAGACGTGCGTGTCGGCGCCGACGGCGGCGGCCGTCTCGAAGGCGGCCAGGAGGTTCCCGTACTCCGACACGAGCCAGCTGAAGGCCGCGTTCTTGTCCGCGAACCGGGGCAGCGCGGCCGGCGGCGCGCCGGCGGAGGCAGGGCGGCCGGGCGCCAGGTACGGCATGGCGGCGTCGGCCGCCGCCGTCGCGTGGACGTAGTAGTCCAGTACGCGGTGCAGGGCCCGCTCCCGCTCGCGCGCCGCGTCCTGCTCCGCCACGGCCCGGCGCGCGTGCTGGTGCACCAGGTCGTGCAGCCGGTAGCGGCCCGGCGTCGGCTCCTGGACGAGGTGCGCGTTCACCAGGTCCTCGAGGGACGCCCGCGCCTCGCGCAGCGGCAGGTCCGCGAGCGCCGCCACCACGTACGCGTCGAACGATTCCCCCGGCAGCAGGCCGAGCAGCCGGAACAGCCGGGCCCGGGCGCGGTCCAGCTGCCGTACGGACATGGCGAACGCCGCACCGAACTCGGCGTCGAACTCGCTCGCACCCTCGCTCGCGCCCTCCGACATCCGCTCCACGAGGATCCCCACGGTCCAGCCCGGGCGGTGCCGCAGCCGCGCCGCGGCCAACCGCAGGGCGAGCGGCAGCCGGCCGCACAGCCGCAGCACCTCGGCGGCGGACTCCGGATCGCGCGCGAGCCTGCTGTCGGGGCCGCCCGGGTCGCCGCTGGCACGGGCCAGCAGCTCCGCGCTCTCCGCAGGGCTCAGGACGTCGAGCGAGACCGGAGGCACCTCGTCCAGGCCGAGGAGACGGTTGCGGCTCGTGATCAGGGCGACGGACGGCCCGGCGCCGGGCAGCAGCGGGCGGACCTGGTCGGCGTCGGCGGCGTTGTCGAGGACCACGACGACCCGGCGGCGCGCCAGCTCCGACCGCCAGCAGGCGGCCAGCTCCTCGACGCCCTCGCGCGGGACCTTCTCGGAGGGGACGTCGAGCGCGGCCAGCAGCATCCGCAGCGCGGAGTCGGGGTCGAGCGGCGGCCGGCCCTCGGTGAAGCCGTGCAGGTCCACATAGAGCTGGGCGTCCGGGAAATCGGCGGCGAGGCGGTGCGCGGCGTGGACCGCGAGACAGGTCTTGCCCACGCCCGCCATGCCGTCGACGGAGACCGCCCGGTGGCTCTCGACGGCGGCGAACACGGCGGCGAGCCGCTCCTCGCGCCCCGTGAAGTCGGGCACGTCGCGCGGCAGGTCGTTGCGGGGCAGCGGCCGGATCTGCCGGCTGCTCTTCGGAGGCGCGGGCAGGGGGTTCGAGGTCCGCTCCCACAGGGGCCGCAGGGGGCGGGGGTCCCGCTTCACCAGGCGGCACAGGGCGACGACCGCGGGCCAGGGCGGCACGGTCCGGCCGTTGAGGTAGCGCGAGAGCGACGAGGAGCTGAGGCCGGTGTCCCGCGCGAGGGCCCGTACGCCGAGCCCGGACAGCTCGTGGAGCAGGCGCAGCCGGGCGGCCAGCTCCTCCTGCGGGTCGGCTTCCGCGGCTCTGGCGTCCGAGGTTCTGGCTTCCGCGGCCCTCGCGTCCGAGGCTCTCGATCCCGCGGCTCTCGCGTGTGAGTCGGCCGGTCGTGCGTCCATGGGTCCCCCGTCGTCGTCGTATCCCGCTGTGGTGCTGTGATCCCGTCCCGCGCGGGGCGAAGTCTTCCGAGCCAACTCACCGCAGGTCAAGGATGTTTCACCTGTCCCACGGTGTCCCACCGCGATGGCCGCGGCGGGCGGAACGGGCTGTCATGGAGTCACGCCCCGAGGGAACGGGGCACCGACCCGGAAGAGGTGAACAGGTGCGGAGCGAACTGCGGTCCCGTATGCGGAACCCCGTCGCCGTACTGCCCGCCGCGACGCGGCCCGTCCAGGAACTCCTTGCCGCCGTGCGCTCCGGCGGCGTGGACGGGCAGACGCTGGAACTGATCCACCTGCGGGTCAGCCAGATCAACGGCTGCGCCGCCTGCGTCGACGGCGGCGCCAGAACGGCCCGTGCTGCCGGCGTGAGCGACGAGCGGCTGGCCGCGGTCGCCGCCTGGCGCGAGGCCCCGTACTTCACCGCGGCGGAGCGGGCGGCCCTCGGGCTCGCCGAGGCCGCGACACGGCTGGCGGACCGGCCCGACGCGGTCACCGACGAAGTCTGGGACACGGCCGCCACCTACTACGACGAGAAGCGACTCGCCGCGATCATCCTCATGGTCGGCGTCACCAACCTGTTCAACCGGCTCAACGCCACGACTCGGCAGATCGCCGGCGCGTACCGCCCGTAGCCGCATCCGTTACCCCTAGCCAGACCCGTACCCGTACCCGTACCCGCATCCGTATTCCGTACGAGAGCAAGGAAGCCCGCCATGACGAACACGCAGAAGCCCGCCAAGAAGACCGCCGCGGCCGAGACGAAGCCCGAGGAATGGACGGCGGAGGAGCGGAGCGCGATGAAGGAGCGCGCCAAGGAGGTGAAGGCGTCCGCGCGCCGCGGATCGCGCGCCGACAAGGCGGCGGAGGACGAGGCGGCCGTGGTCGCGAAGATCGCCGAGATGGAGGACTCGGACCGGGACATGGCCGAGCGCATCCACGCCGTGGTGAAGGAGAGCGCCCCTGAGCTCGCGCCGAAGCTCTGGTACGGGATGCCCGCGTACGCCAAGGACGGCAAGGTCGTCTGCTTCTTCCAGAGCGCGCAGAAGTTCAACGCGCGGTACGCGACCTTCGGCTTCAACGACGTGGCGAACCTCGACGACGGCACGATGTGGCCGTCCGCCTATGCCCTGAAGGAGCTGACCGCCGCCGACGAGGCGCGGATCGCCGAGCTGGTGAAGAAGGCGGTGAGCTAGGCGCCGGGGCCGGGAGGTGGCCACTGATCCGTACGGGTGGTGTTCATCGGAAGAACTGCGCGGCGGCGGCGTCGTTCCGCGGGAATCTCGGGTCGCATCCACATCATGTGGAAAGTACGTAAAGCGCGCAACCCGAAATGAACCATCCGAGAACGTCACGAAAGTGAGGGATCATGGCCACCGCCAAGGTCAAGCAGTTCTGGACCGCCTTCATCTCCGTCCTCTTCGCCCTGCTCGCCTCCGTCGGCCTGGCGAGCACCGCCACCGCGGCCCAGCAGCCCGCCGTGCAGCAGCCCGAGGAGCCCATCGGCTCCGCCGCTGCCGCCGCGGTCCCCGCCGCCGGGGAGCGTGCCCTCGTCTCCGTACCGGCACAGCGGACGCATCGGTGGCCGCTCGCCGGTGACCGCTCCCTGCCGCCCACCATCAAGCAGCGCATCGGCGCCGAGGCCCACGGCTCCTCCCCCTCCGTCCGCCACCGCCACGCGGGTGGAGCGGCCGAGAGCGACCCGGCCGCGCTGACGGAGACGGCGCTCGCCGCGACGGCGACGGCGGCGGGCGCGTAGGACGCGGGGAGCCGACGTATGCGTACGCGTACTCCCCGCGCCCGTGGAACCGCGAGATCCTCAGAGCAAGACCCTCAGACCTCCTCCAGACCCTTCAGCTCCAGACCCGCCAGACCTTTCAGACCCTCCAGACCCTCCAGACCGGCCGACCGCAGCGGTCAGCGACGCTCGTCGCGCTCCGTATCGGCAGCGGCCTCGGCGTCGGCTTCGGCCTCCGCCTCCGCCTCGATCTCGGCATCAGCCTCGATCTCGGCCTCGGTCTCCTTGAACTGCACCTCCGGATCGAGGAATCCGTTACTGCCGTCGGCGGACGACAGCGTGGATCCCTCACCTACTTCGGTAGGAGCGGGCGGCTCGACCAGCCAGTCGGGATTGGCCTGCTTGTCCCACCACTTCCAGGCGGCGAAGACGCCGCCGGCCACCAAGCCGAGGACCACGAGTCCCTTGGCGAGGCGTCCGGCCCTGGCCCGCCGCTCGTGCTTCCTCACGATCTTCTGAATGTCCCTCGGCGTCACCTGCCCGCGCAGCGCGGCCCAGGCGGCGGTGGAACGCGACCCGGCCTCCTCAAGGACGGGACCGGTCGCGGCGACCGCGTGCTCGACACGCGGAACGGTGTAGTCGGTCGCCTGACGGGCGGCCGAGCGGGTCATGACCGCCGCGCGGTGCGCGGCCGCGTCGACCCGCGGTGGTACGTGTGGTGCGACATACGAGGCGTATTGCGCACGCGCCTGTGCTCGGGCCTGTCGTGTGGCCTTGGAGACCTTCGGCGCGATCCGCACCCGCGCCTCGTGCGCGTAGTGCGTGGCCTGGTCCTTGGCCGTTTCGGCGTACGGCGCCACCACTTCCGCGGCGTGCAGGACGCTCTCCTTCGCCGAATCTGACGCGGCGCGCACGCTGTCCATGCGGGTCACGGGATTCCTCCTCCTCGGTGGCGACGATGTCGGTTTTTCACCTTTCCATCCTTTTCGGAATCATGCCCGTCGGATCGGGGTCCGGCATGCGGGGCGGGCATCCGGGGCATGCGGAGCGGCGAGCAGGGACGCGCGGAGCGGTGAGCCGGGGTCATGCGAGACGGTGATCCGGAGCATGCGAGACGGTGATCCGGAGCATGCGAGACGGTGATCCGGAGCATGTGCGGTGGTGATCCAGGGCATGTGGGGCGGTGATCCAGGGCATGCGAGGATCGGTCACGCCAGAGACAGACGTGACATGACGCGATACGACACGACGTGGACGGAAGGCGACCGTGGCCGAGCAGCTGTACGCGATCCTCAAGACCAGCCTGGGCGAGATCGAGGTCCGGCTGATGCCGTTCCACGCCCCGAAGACGGTGCGCAACTTCGTCGAACTCGCCTCCGGCGAGCGTGAGTGGACGCACCCCGCCACCGGCAAGGTCTCCTCGGATCCGCTCTACGACGGCACGGTCTTCCACCGGGTCATCAAGGGCTTCATGATCCAGGGCGGCGACCCGCTGGGGAACGGCACGGGCGGACCCGGGTACGAGTTCGCCGACGAGTTCCACCCGGAGCTCTTCTTCGACCGTCCGTACCTGCTGGCCATGGCCAACGCCGGCCCGGGCACCAACGGCTCGCAGTTCTTCGTCACGGTCGGCGCCGCGACCTGGCTGAACCGCAAGCACACCATCTTCGGCGAGGTCGCGGGCCAGGAGAGCCGGAAGGTCGTGGACGCGATCGCGGCGGTCGCGACCGACCCGCACACCGAGCGCCCCCTCCAGGACGTGGTGATCGACTCCGTGGTGATCGAGAAGCGCTGAGGCGGAAGTGACGGAAGGGACGCAAGGGAAGGAACCTCCCATGGACCCGCAGTCCGGCCTGCCCCGCTGCTACCGCCACCCGGAGGCCGAGACCGGCATCCGCTGCGCCCGCTGCGACAAGCCCATCTGCCCGCAGTGCATGATCTCCGCCTCGGTCGGTTTCCAGTGCCCGGACTGTGTGCGCAACGGTTCGGGAACCGGCCACGCCGCCGACGCCAACCAGCCCCGGACGCTCGCGGGCGGCCGGGTGGCGGCCGACGACCGTCTGGTCACCAAGATCCTGATCGGGATCAACCTCGCGGTCTACCTGATGGTGCTGCTGTTCGGGGACCGGCTCGTCGACGAGCTCGTGCTCATCGGCTACGCCTACATGCCGGCCCTCGGCGAGGTGGTCGGGGTCGCGGACGGCGAGTGGTACCGGCTGCTGACGTCGACCGTCCTCCACCAGGAGGTCTGGCACATCCTCTTCAACGTGCTGGGCCTGTGGGTGATCGGCGGGATCGTCGAGCCCGAGCTCGGCCGGATCCGGTACGTGGTCCTGTGCGTGCTCTCCGGACTCTCCGGCTCCGTGCTCGCCTATCTCGTCGCCGCGCAGAACCAGCCCTCGCTGGGCGCCTCCGGCGTCGTCTACGGCCTGATCGGCGCCTGGTTCGTGCTGGCCCGGCGCAAGCGGCACGACATGCGGCCGGTGGTCCTCTTCGTGGCGCTGTCGCTGCTCATGACCTTCACCCGTCCGGGGATCTCCTGGGAGGCCCACGTCGGTGGTCTCGTCGCGGGCGTCCTGGTGACGTACGCGCTGGTGCACGCGCCGAGGGCGCGCAGGGACCTCGTGCAGTACGGGGCCTGTGGACTGCTGCTCCTGCTCGACCTGGGGCTGGTACTCGCCCGATCCGCTGCGCTCACCTGAGCGCAGGGGGCTGTGGACGAGCTCTTTTCCAAGCTTTCCCCAGAGTTATCCACAGCGTGGGGCGGCTTGTCCCCGCATTGTGGGGAAAGACTGCACCCCTCGCCTCTGACCTGGTGTTTCTCCAGGGAGGCGAGGGGTGCAGTGCGTTCCACGGCAGGTGATCGCGCTCACAAAGCGGTCATACCGGCGTCAACCTCGTCCGAGTTATCCACAGATCTTCGTAAGTTATCCAGTGCTGTGTACAACGCTGTGGATAAGTTCAGGGGAGAGCTTGACGAGCCGCCGGTCCAGCCGATAAATCGCGGGCTGTTGCGCTGCCCCGCTGCTTCGCTACGTCGCTACTTCCACTGCGTGGAGACGCCGAAGCCCGCCGCGATGAAGCCGAAGCCCACCACGATGTTCCAATTGCGGATCGCCTCGATCGGCATCGAGCCGTCGGTGACGTAGAAGACGACGATCCACACCAGCCCGATGGCGAACAACGCCAGCATGACGGGGGCCACCCAGCTGTGGTTCGTCAGCTTGATGTTGGTGGCCTGCTTGGCAGGCGTAGGCGTGAAGTCGGCCTTCTTGCGGATACGTGACTTCGGCACGAGGGACTCTCCTGTCGATGCGCTGCGTGACCGCGCAGGGAACTGTGGCTGGCGCCGGGATGTGACGTAGGAGGAAGACTGCGTCCCCCGGGCGTCCGTTAGCGTAGTGGTTCCGCGGCACCGAAGGGGATCAGGGTACGTTGAGCAATTCCGCCGACACTCCCACAGGGCCGGGCCGCACCACGAGGTGGCGCCCCGTCCGGGTGCTCACCCTTGCCGTCTTCGCCCTCGCCGGACTGATCTTCGTCACGAGCTTCAACACCGCCAAGGGCACCAACATCCGCACGGACGCCTCGCTGCTCAGGCTCTCCGACCTCATCGAGGAACGCAGCCACAAGAACGCCGGGCTCGACGAGTCCACCGCCGCCCTCCGCTCCCAGGTCGACGGCCTCGCCGCCCGCGACGACGGTTCCACCCGTGCGGAGGACGCGAAGCTCGACGCCCTCGAAGCGACCGCGGGGACCAAGGAGGTCTCCGGCTCCGGTCTCACCGTCACCCTCGACGACGCCCCGCCCAACGCCCAGGCGGCCCCGGGCTACCCCGAGCCGCAGGCGAACGACCTCGTCATCCACCAGCAGGACCTCCAGGCCGTCGTCAACGCCCTGTGGCAGGGCGGCGCCAAGGGCATCCGCGTGATGGACCAGCGGCTCATCTCCACCAGCGCCGTGCGCTGCGTCGGCAACACCCTGATCCTCCAGGGCCGCGTCTACTCGCCCCCGTACAAGATCACGGCCGTCGGCGACCGCGGGAAGCTGAGCAAGGCGCTCGCCCAGTCCCCGGCTCTCCAGAACTACCAGCTGTACGTCAAGGCGTACGGGCTCGGCTGGAAAGTCGACGACCACAAGGCGGTGACTCTGCCCGGCTACTCGGGCACAGTGGACCTCCACTACGCGAAGCCGGTGAGCTGACCGGAGGGACTGCAGGGAGGGGCGCGTGGGCGGCTTGCGTCTCGTCGTGCGGACCTTCAGCGAGCTGTGCCTGACCGTCGGCACCCTGATCGTCCTCTTCGTCGTGTACGTCCTGTACTGGACCGGCGTCCAGGCCGAGAGCGCGAGCGCCGGCCAGATCGACACCCTCCAGCGGGAGTGGGCGGACGCACCGCTCGCACCGGCGCCCGCGCCGGGGCCCTCGTCCCCACCCGCCCCCACGACGCGCCCCTACGCCCCCGGCAAGGGGATCGCCGTCATGTACGTCCCCCGGCTCGGCAAGGACTGGAAGTGGCCCGTCCTCGAAGGCACAGACTCGGGCGTCCTGAAGAAGGGCCTCGGGCACTACGCGGCCACCACCCGCCTCGGCGCGACCGGGAACTTCGCCGTCGCCGGCCATCGCCGCACGTACGGCGACCCCTTCAAGGACTTCCCGCGGCTGCGCCCCGGCGACGCGGTCGTCCTCACCGACGGGACGACCTGGTTCACGTACCGGATCGACCGCGGCCCCTACAGGACCCTGCCCACCGACGTCGGGGTCGTCGCCCCCGTACCGAAACCCCTCAAGAAGAACGCGGCCGGCTACGACGGGCCCGGCCGCTACCTCACCCTCACCACCTGCGAGCCCGAGTGGGGCAGCAGCCACCGGCTGATCGTCTGGGCGCACCTCGACGCCACACAGCCGGTGACCGACGGTCGTCCACAGGCTTTGGACAGCTGACCCCCCACGGCCCCCTCGCCCCGTACTCTGGTCCCCGTAACGAACGGAAGGGGCGGTCGACGTCATGTACGGCTGGATCTGGAGGCATCTGCCGGGCAACGCGTGGGTGCGGGCACTGGTCTCGATCGTGCTGGTACTCGCGGTGGTCTACGCCCTCTTCCAGTACGTGTTCCCCTGGGCGGAGCCCCTGCTTCCGTTCAACGATGTGACGGTGGACGGCCAGTGAGCGCGCGCATTCTCGTCGTCGACAACTACGACAGCTTCGTCTTCAACCTCGTCCAGTACCTCTACCAGCTCGGTGCCGAGTGCGAAGTCCTCCGCAATGACGAGGTCGAGCTGAGCCACGCACAGGACGGCTTCGACGGCGTCCTGCTGTCGCCCGGACCCGGCGCGCCCGAGCAGGCCGGGGTCTGCATCGACATGGTCCGGCACTGCGCCGACACCGGCGTGCCCGTCTTCGGCGTCTGCCTCGGCATGCAGTCGATGGCCGTGGCGTACGGCGGCGTCGTCGACCGTGCGCCCGAGCTGCTGCACGGCAAGACCTCCCCTGTCACGCACGAGGGCAAGGGCGTCTTCGCCGGCCTCCCCTCGCCCTTCACGGCGACCCGCTACCACTCGCTGGCCGCCGAGCCCGCCGCCCTGCCGGCCGAGCTCGAGGTCACCGCGCGGACCGAGGACGGCATCATCATGGGGCTGCGCCACCGTGAACTGCCCGTCGAAGGCGTTCAGTTCCACCCCGAGTCGGTCCTCACCGAGCACGGCCACCTGATGCTCGCGAACTGGCTGGAGCGGTGCGGCGATAAGGGGGCGGTCGGCCGGTCGGCGGGGCTCGCGCCGGTGGTGGGCAAGGCCGTCGCGTGACGACGGGCTCGCCGTGGTTCCGGGACGGGGGAGGCCCGGGGCCGGAGCCGATACCCGTGGACCCGTACGGGCAGGGGGAGCAACTCCCTTACGAGCCGACGGCGTACGAGACTCCGGCGGCCCCCGGGTACGAGACCCAGGCGGCCCCCGCGTACGAGGCCCAGGCCGGCCCCGCGTACGAGGCTCCGTACGGCCCCCGGCCGACGTACGCGCCGCAGCCCGCCTACGAGGCACCGCACGAGCCGAGGTATGAGCCGCCGCACGAGCCGACGTACGAGCCGCCGTACGAGCCGCCGTATGACGCGGCCTCTCACGAGCCCACGTACGCGTCGTACGCGCCGGAGGAGCCCCCACAGGCCTCACCGGCCCCACGGGACGAGACGGTGGCCCTGCGGGCCGTGGAGACGCCTCAGGGGCCTCAGGGGCCTCAGGGGCCCGGGCGGGCCGAGCGGCGCCGCGCGGCCAAGGGCGGCAGAGGCAAGGGCCGCGGCAGCGCCCCCGCCGCCGGCGCGGGGAGGGGGACGGCGGGCGAATCCCGCCCCCTCTCGCGCGTCGAGGCCCGCCGCGCCGCCCGCGAGGCCAAGGACAGCGTCGGTGTCGTCGCCAGCCGGATCATCGGTGAACTCTTCATCACCTTCGGCGTCGTCATGCTCCTCTTCGTCACCTACCAGCTGTGGTGGACGAACATCCGCGCCGGTCAGCAGACCGACCGCGCCAAGGAACAGATAGAGGACACCTGGGCGAAGGGCGACAGCAAGCCGGAGGCCTTCGAGCCCGGCGAGGGCTTCGCCATCATGTACATCCCCAAGCTCGACGTCGTCGTGCCCATCGCCGAGGGCATCAACAAGACCAAGGTCCTCGACAAGGGCATGGTCGGCCACTACGCCGACGGCAAGCTCAAGACGGCCATGCCCTCCGACAAGCAGGGCAACTTCGCCGTGGCCGGACACCGCAACACGCACGGCGAACCGTTCCGGTACGTCAACCAGCTCAAGCCCGGCGACCCGATCGTCGTCGAGACCCAGGACGCGTACTACACCTACGCGATGGCGAGCATCCTGCCCCAGACCGCGCCGTCGAACATCTCGGTGATCGACCCGGTCCCGAAGGGGTCCGGCTTCACGAAGCCAGGCCGGTACATCACGCTGACCACGTGCACGCCCGAGTTCACGAGCACGTACCGCATGATCGTCTGGGGCACGTTGGTCGAGGAACGCCCGCGCAGCAAGGGAAAGCCCGAGGCACTCGTAGGCTGAGACCCGACACCTCCGGACGGGACGACGGGACGACCTAGTGGCACGCGCGCGCAACCGGATCGCCGGGACCATCAGCGTCTTCGGCGAACTCCTCATCACAGCGGGTCTGGTGCTCGGACTCTTCGTCGTCTACTCGCTGTGGTGGACCAACGTCCTCGCCGACCGCGCGGCCGACCAGGACGGTGCCCAGGTCCGCGACCGCTGGGCCGACGGCCCCGGCGCCCTCGACACCAAGGACGGCATCGGCTTCCTGCACGTGCCGGCCATGAACAACGGCGAGGTCCTGGTCAAGCAGGGCACCACCCCCGGCATCCTGAACAACGGCGTCGCCGGCTACTACCTCGACCCGATAAAGTCCGCCCTCCCGCAGGACAAGAAGGGCAACTTCACGCTGGCCGCGCACCGCGACGGGCACGGCGCGAAGTTCCACAACATCCACAAGCTGAAGACCGGCGACCCGATCGTCTTCGAGTCCAAGGACACCTGGTACGTCTACAAGGTCTACAAGACGCTGCCGGAGACCACGAAGTTCAACGTGGACGTCCTCCAGCCCGTCCCGAAGGAATCGGGCGTGAGCAAGCCGGGCCGCTACATCACGCTGACGACCTGCACCCCGATGTACACCTCGGACTACCGGTACATCGTCTGGGGCGAACTGGAACGCACGGAAAAGGTCGACCGCGACCGCACCCCGCCGGCGGAACTGCGCTGACGTTCGGCTGAGTCCCGGCCACGACCGAGCCCCGGCATCCTTGGGATGCCGGGGCTCGGTCGTGTGTACGCGTACGGGTGCGGATCAGGCTGTCAGTCGAAGAAGCCGCCGCCGCCGCCCTGGTCGCCGCCCTGGTCTCCGCCAGGATTGCCACCCGGGTTGCCGCCTTGGTCGCCACCGGTGCCGCCCACGGTGATGACCGTGACCGTCTCACCGGTGTTGACCATCGAACCCGGCGCCGGGGTCGAGGTCATCACCATGGCGTCTTCCTTGTCGGAGCCCGACTGGACGACGACCAGCTGCAAGGCCTCGAGCTGCGCCTTGACGTCCTTGAACTGCTTGCCGCCGATGTCCGCGGGGATCTGGACCTGGGTCTGCTGCGGGCCCTTGGAGACCTTCAGCGTGACCTGGACGTCCTTCGGCTGGTCCGTGCCGCCCTGCGGGGTCATGTCGATGACCGTGTCCTTGGGCTGGTCGGAGTCCACGTCCTGCCGGGCCACATTGGTGAAGCCGACGGCGCTCAGCTGCTGGACGGCCTGGTCGTAGGTCCGGCCCTTCTGGTCGGGAAGCTCGGAGAGCATCTGCTTCGCGACAGTGATCGTCACCTCGGAGTTCTTCTCCGCCTTGGTGCCGGCGTCCGGGTTCGTGCGCAGGACCGAGCCCGGGTTGTCCTGGGACTCCTCCTGCTCGACCTTGACCGTGAAGCCCTTGGCCTTGAGGGTCTGCTCGGCGCGCTCCTGGGACTGCTCGATGACGTCTGGGACTTCTACGAGGGGGGCGCCCTCGGAGACGTACACCTGGATCGTGCTGCCGGTGTCCATCTTCGCGACGTTGTCCGCGACCGGGACCTGGCGGCAGATGGAGCCCTTGGGCTCCTCGCAGCGCTCGGTGCCGGCCTGGACGGCCTTCACCTGGGCGTTGGCCGCGAGACCCTCCGCCGTCTTCAGCGGCTGACCGACGAGCTGGGGGACCGTGACCTGCTGGGGGCCCTCGTTCTTGTCCATCAGCGAGACACCGATGAAGATCGCGCCGACGAGCACCAGGATGCCCGCGAGAACCAGCAGGATCGTCGAGGTGTTCGACTTCTTCTGGCCACCACCGCGGCGACGGTCCGGGCGGTCGTCGTAGCCGTAGCCACCGTCGTCCCCGTTGATCGGGGGCATCATCGACGTCTGACCGGCCGGGTCGGCCTGGCGCAGGGCGGTCGTCGGCTGGTCCTCGGCGTAACCGCCGTAGCCCCCGCCGTACGCGGGCGCGCCGCCCATGCCCATCCCCATCGCCGCGGCGGCCGCGACCGGCTGACCGTCGAGGCAGGCCTCGATGTCCGCGCGCATCTCGTCCGCCGACTGGTAGCGGTAGTCGGGGTCCTTGACCAGTGCCTTGAGGACGATGGCGTCCATCGACGGCGTGATCTCGGGGTCGAAGTTGCTCGGCGGCTGCGGTTCCTCGCGGACGTGCTGATACGCGACCGCGACCGGGGAGTCGCCGATGAAGGGCGGACGGACGGTGAGGAGCTCGTACAGCAGGCAGCCCGCGGAGTACAGGTCGGACCGGGCGTCGACCTGCTCGCCCTTGGCCTGCTCCGGGGAGAGGTACTGGGCGGTGCCGATCACGGCGGCGGTCTGGGTCATGGTCATGCCCGCGTCGCCCATGGCGCGCGCGATGCCGAAGTCCATGACCTTGACCTGGCCGGTGCGCGTCAGCATGACGTTCGCCGGCTTGATGTCGCGGTGCACGATGCCGGCGCGGTGCGAGTACTCGAGCGCCTGGAGGATGCCGACCGTCATCTCGAGCGTGCGCTCGGGCAGCAGCTTGCGGCCCGAGTGCAGCAGCTCGCGCAGGGTCGACCCGTCGACGTACTCCATCACGATGTACGGGATGGAGACGTTGTCGACGTAGTCCTCGCCGGTGTCGTAGACCGCGACGATCGCCGGGTGGTTCAGCGACGCGGCGGACTGGGCCTCACGGCGGAACCGGGCCTGGAAGGACGGATCGCGGGCCAGGTCGGCCCGCAGCGTCTTCACGGCGACGGTGCGGCCGAGCCGGGTGTCCTGGGCGATGTACACCTCGGCCATGCCACCACGGCCGAGCACCGAGCCCAGCTCGTACCGGCCGCCGAGGCGACGCGGCTCTTCCATAGCTAATCCAGCCCTCTCCGTCTGTCCCGACCGCACCCATGGGTGGTCCGGCGGTGTGTGCTGTTCGCGCATACGCTACCGGCCCCTGGACGGCGTACCGCTCGGGGCCGGTAGCTGATACCTGACCGGTACCTGGTTCGTACCGTCTCGGTGTTTCGTACCGTTCCGGGATCAGCCCCGGCTCTTGAGGACCGCCTTCATGACGTCCTTCGCGATCGGGGCGGCCAGGCCGCCACCGCTGATGTCCTCGCGGTTGGTGCCCTCGGAGTCCTCGACGATCACGGCCACGGCGACCGGGGAGCCCTGGTCGGTCTTGGCATACGAGATGAACCAGGCGTACGGACGCTTGGCGTTCTTCTCGCCGTGCTGGGCCGTACCCGTCTTGCCGCCGACCTTGACGCCGTCCATGTTCAGGTCGGCGTTGCCGCCGGTGCCCTTGGAGACGACGTTCTCCATCATCTGCTGGAGCTTCTGGGCGTTCTCCGGGGAGACCGGCCGGCTCATCTCCTCCGGGTCGTTCTGCTTGATGACGTCGAGGTTCGGGGCGACCAGCTTGTCGACCATGTACGGCTTCATCAGCTTGCCGTCGTTGGCGATCGCCGCCGTGACCATCGCCATCTGGAGCGGGGTGGTCGCGGTGTTGAACTGGCCGATGGAGGACAGCGCGTTACCGCCGCGGTCGGCCTTCTTGTCGTAGACCGAGGCAGCGGAGCGGACCGGGGTGAACTGTTCGGCGTTGAAGCCGAACTTCTCGGCCATCTCCACCATCTTGTCGCGGCCGACGTCGTCACCGAGCTTCGCGAAGACGGAGTTGCAGGAGACCCGCAGCGCCTCGTTCAGGCTCGCGTTGGCACAGCCGCCGGAGTGGTTCTTCATCGGCACCGTGGAGAGCGGGATCTTCCAGCCCTCGGGCGTCTCGGTCGCCGCGTTGATGTCGGTGACCTTGCCGTTCTCCAGCGCCGCGGCGGCGGTGACGACCTTGAAGACCGAGCCGGGCGGGTAGATCTCGCGGATCGCGCGGTTCTGCTTCGGCTTGCTCTTGTCGTTCTCCAGAGCGACCCAGGCCTTCTCGTCCTTCTTCGAGTAGCCGGCGAAGGAGGCGGGGTCGTACGAGGGAGTGGAGGCCAGAGCGAGGATCTTGCCGGTGGACGGCTCGATCGCGACGACGGCGCCGGTGTTGTCGCCGAGGCCCTCGAAGGCGGCCTTCTGGGCGGCGCCGTTGAGGGTGGTGACGACGTCTCCGCCCCTCTTCTTCTCGCCCGTGAACATGGAGAGCGTGCGGTCGAAGAAGAGCCGGTCGTCGTTGCCGGTGAGGATGCCGTCCTCGATCTTCTCGATCTGGTTGGCGTCGTAGGCCTGCGAGGCGTAGCCGGTGACCGGGGCCCACATGGGGCCGTCGGTGTAGGTGCGCTTGTACTTGTAGTACTCGTCCTTGGAGTCGACGGAGCCGGTGATCGGCTTGCCGTCGACGATGATGTTTCCGCGCTCGTTCGCGTACCGCTCGATCCGGACACGGGTGTTCTTGGGATGCGAGGTCAGCTCGTCGGCGCGGACGAACTGCACCCAGTTGTCCCGCAGGAGCAGGGCGAGGATGAGCAGGCCGCAGAAGATCGCGACCCGGCGCAGCGGCTTGTTCACGGACGGACCACCTGGGTCATCTCGGCGTCGGGGGACGGGGCGGGCGCGGGCGCCGGACGGCGCGCCGTGTCGCTGATCCGGATCAGGATGCCGATCAGTGCCCAGTTGGCGATCACGGAGGAACCGCCGTACGCGAGGAACGGCATGGTCATACCGGTGAGCGGGATGAGCCCCATCACGCCGCCGGCGACGACGAAGATCTGGAGTGCGAAGGCGCCGGAGAGGCCCATCGCGAGCAGCTTGCCGAAGGGGTCACGGGCGGCGAGGGCGGTGCGGACACCGCGCTCGACGATCAGCCCGTAGATGAGCAGGAAGACCATGACACCGGCGAGTCCGAGCTCCTCGCCGACGGTGGCGAAGATGAAGTCGGAGTTGGCGGCGAAGCCGATCAGGTCCGAGTTGCCCTGGCCGAGGCCGGTGCCGAGGATGCCGCCGGAGCCGAAGGACATCAGCACCTGGGTCATCTGGTCACAGGCGTTGAGCATGTTGGGGTCGGTGGCCGTCTTCAGGCACTCGAACGGGTCGAGCCAGGCCGCCACACGCGACTGGACGTGGCTCGCGAAGGAGCTGACGGCGACCGCGCCGCCCGCTGCCATCAGCAGACCCATGACGATCCAACTGGTCCGCTCGGTCGCCACGTACAGCATGATCACGAACATGCCGAAGAACAGCAGCGAGGTTCCGAGGTCGTTCTCGAAGACCAGGATGAGGAGGCTGACCGCCCAGATCGTGAGGATCGGGCCGAGGTCGCGGCCACGGGGCAGGTAGAGACCCATGAACCGGCGACTGGCCAGCGCCAGCGCGTCCCGCTTCACCATCAGGTAGCCGGAGAAGAACACCGCCAGGACCAGCTTGGCGAACTCGCCGGGCTGGATCGAGAAGCCGCCGACCCGGATCCAGATCTTGGCGCCGAAGCTGTCCGTGCCGAGGCCCGGGACCAGCGGCAGCAGCAGCAGGACGAGGGACACCACCATGGAGATGTACGTGTAGCGCTGGAGGACACGGTGGTCCTTCAGCAGCAGCAGCACGCCCACGAACATGGCGATGCCGATCGCCGAGTACATCATCTGGCTCGGCGCGTCCGGGCTGAAACTGTCGTACAGGCGCATCGAGGTGGCGATCAGCCGCGGCGACTGGTCGAGGCGCCAGATCAGCACCAGGCCCATGCCGTTGAGCAGGGTCGCGAGGGGCAGCAGCAGCGGGTCCGCGTACGGGGCCCACTTCCGCACCACGAGGTGCGCGACGCCCGCGAGCAGGGCGAGACCGAGCCCGTACCCGGCCATGCCGGCCGGGACCTTGCCGTCGATGGCCAGGCCCACGTTGAGGTACGCGAACACCGGGATGACGACGGCGAACGCGAGCAGCGCCAGCTCGGTGTTGCGGCGGCTCGGCGCCTCGATCGCGCCGATGGTGGTCGTGTTGGTGACAACGCTCATGGTGGTGAAAGGCCCCCTACGGGTGCTTACTGCTTGCCGCAGTTCGAGGCCAGCTTCTGCTCCTCCGCGGTGAGGGTGGGACCCGGGGACGGAGCGGCTGTGGTGGGCTTGGAGTCAGGGGTGGCCGTGCCTTCCGGCGTCTCGGCCGGCGGCTTGCTCGCCTGGTCCGCGGCCTTCTCGGCGGCGGCGCGGCGCTGCTCGGTCTTCTTGCAGGCCGAGGCCTGCGCCGCCAGCTCGGAGATCTTCGTCTCGGCCTTGCCGAGGGTGCCGCCCGCGATCGTGTCCTCGACCTGCTTCCGCTGGTAGGCGGGGAGGTACTTGAGTTCGATCTCGGGGTGGTCCTTCTCGACCTTCGACAGCGAGACCCAGGCCAGGTCCTGGCTGATGCCCTGGTAGAGCGCCACGTGCTGGTCCTTGGAGCCGACGAAGTACTGCGTCTGCGTCCACCGCCAGCCGCCGTAGAGCCCGCCGCCGACGACGGCGAGGGCCAGGACGAGGAGGAAGGAGCGCTTGAGCCACTTGCGGCCCGTGCGCGGCTTGACGAAGTCGTCGTCCGTGTACGACTCGAAGGAGCCCTGCGGCGGCATGCCGCCGTAGCCGTGGTCGTCGCCGCTGCCGGGCGGACCGAAGCCGCCCGCGGGCGGCTGCTGGTGCGGGGCCGGGCGGCCGAGGCCGGAGGCGCGGCCGGCGGGCGTCTGCATCGCCCCGCCGTCGTTCAGCTGGGCCGCCTGGTTCTCGGCGACCGCGCCCACGATGACCGGGGTGTCGCTGAGGTGACCGGCGAGGGTGTCGCCGCCGTCGACGTCGAGGACGTCGGCGACGATCACCGTGATGTTGTCGGGGCCGCCGCCGCGCAGCGCGAGCTGGATCAGCTCCTGCACGGTCTCCTGCGGGCCCTGGTAGCTGGCGAGCGTGTCCTCGAGGGTCTGGTGGGAGACCACGCCGGACAGGCCGTCGGAGCAGATCAGATAGCGGTCGCCGGCCCGGACCTCGCGGATGGAGAGATCGGGTTCGACGTGGTCACCGCTGCCGAGCGCGCGCATGAGGAGCGAACGCTGCGGGTGGGTGGTGGCCTCTTCCTCGGTGATCCGGCCCTCGTCGACGAGGCGCTGGACCCAGGTGTGGTCCTGCGTGATCTGGGTGAGGACACCGTCACGGAGCAGGTACGCGCGTGAGTCGCCGACATGCACGAGGCCGAGGCGCTGACCGGTCCACAGCAGGGCCGTGAGCGTCGTGCCCATGCCCTCGAGCTGCGGGTCCTCCTCGACCATCATCCGCAGCTGGTCGTTGGCGCGCTGCACCGCCGTACCGAGCGAGGTGAGGATGTCGGAACCGGGGACGTCGTCGTCGAGCGTGACGAGCGTGGAGATCACCTCGGAGGAGGCGACCTCACCGGCGGCCTGGCCGCCCATGCCGTCGGCGATGGCGAGCAGCCGGGGGCCGGCGTAGCCGGAGTCCTCGTTGCCCTCGCGGATCATGCCCTTGTGGGAGCCCGCGGCGAAACGCAGGGACAGAGTCATGCGCACCTGCCCTGTCGACGCTGCATCGGGGTACAGCCGGTCTCGACCCACACTGCCCACCCTCCGGTCGCTCCGCTCATTGTCGTACTACTTCCGCAGCTCGATGACGGTCTTGCCGATGCGAATCGGCGCGCCCAGCGGAATCGGCGTCGCGGTGGTGAGGCGGGTCCGGTCGAGATAGGTGCCGTTCGTGGACCCGAGATCCTCGACGATCCACTGGCCGTCCCGGTCCGGGTAGATCCTGGCGTGCCGGCTGGACGCGTAGTCGTCGTCCAGCACGATCGTCGAATCGTGCGCCCGGCCCAGCGTGATCGTCTGGCCCTGGAGGGCGACGGTGGTGCCGGTGAGGGTGCCCTCGGAGACGACCAGCTTGGTCGGCGCGCCACGGCGCTGCCGCCCGCCCGCGGTGGGCTGCTGCCCACGCTGCTGCGGCGGCGCGGCGGCCTGCTGGCGCGTGTTCTGCTGCGGCCGGGCGTCCTGGCGCCGTGAACCGCGCTGCGTCACCCGCGTTCCGAACAGGTCGCTACGGATGACCTGGACGGCCACGATGACGAACAGCCACAGAACGGCCAGGAAACCCAACCGCATGACCGTCAGGGTCAGCTCTGACATTGCCCCCGCTTCACCCTTCGGCTTGCCGGTAAACGATGGTGGTACTACCCACGACGATCCGCGAGCCGTCGCGGAGCGTAGCGCGGGTGGTGTGCTGCCCGTCCACCACGATGCCGTTGGTGGATCCCAGATCCTGGATCGTCGAGGGCGTTCCGGTCCGGATCTCGCAGTGCCGGCGGGAGACGCCGGGATCGTCGATCCTCACGTCCGCGTCGGTGCTGCGGCCGAGGACCAGGGTCGGGCGGGAGATCTGATGGCGGGTGCCGTTGATCTCGATCCAGCGGCGGACCTGGGAGCCCGCTCCGGCCCCGGATCCCGTGCCGGGCATGGCCACGGGGCCGCCCGCCGGGCGTCCCGCGGCTGCCGTCGGCCGCTGGCCGGGGGCGCCGGGAGGGGGCGAGGCGGGCATGGGCGGGGCGCCGGCCGGGGGGTACCCGTAACCGCCGCGGCCCTGCGCCTGGCCCTGCTGCTGGTGGGGCTGCTGGTGCTGCTGGTGTCCGGCCGCGGGCGGCTGCGGCTGTGACGTACTCGACGCGAGGGTGCGGCTGCGCACCCGGTAGAGACCGGTGTCGAGGTCGTCGGCCTTCTCCAGATGGACCTTGATCGGGCCCATGAAGGTGTACCGCTGCTGCTTCGCGTAGTCCCGGACCAGGCCGGCGAGCTCGTCGCCGAGCTGACCCGAGTAGGGGCTGAGGCGCTCGTAGTCCGGCGCGCTCAGCTCCACGATGAAGTCGTTCGGGACGACGGTCCGCTCGCGGTTCCAGATCGTCGCGTTGTTGTCGCACTCGCGCTGGAGCGCGCCGGCGATCTCGACGGGCTGGACCTCGGACTTGAAGACCTTGGCGAAGGTGCCGTTGACCAGACCTTCGAGACGCTGCTCGAATCGCTTCAGGACTCCCATGGGGCACCTCCTCCGTCGTTGTCGTCCTGGTACTGCTTACTGATCGTATCCACGCGTCGGGAAATCGGCTGGTTCCCCTTCTCTGCCCTGTGGACGAGTGTCACCTCTCACAGACCTTTCCCCCGGATCGTAGAGGTGGCCTGTGGACAGTGTCCCGCACCCGGCCGAGGGAGCGGCGGTGGGACCGGGGTCCGGCCCCGGAGACGGAGTGCGGTCCGTCACCTTCCTCCCGTCTCCTTCCGTTCGACCCGTTCCCTCCCTTCCCTCCCTTCCACCTGTTCCGCCCGTTGCATCCGTTGCATCCGGTCCACCCGTTCCATCCGTTGCATCCGGTCGTTCCGTCTCCTTCGCTTTCCTGTCTCCCCTTCCTGTCCTTCCCCACTCGTTCCCTTCGGGGTCTCCCTCAGGCCTCCCTCTCTCCTTGTTCTGCGGGAGTGGGGGCGAAACAAGGGATGTGAATCCACGGTCTGCGACGTGCTAATCTTCAGATGTCGCCAGGCGCTCGCACCGAAAGGTGAGAGGGCATGGAGGCCACCAATGCGCGGGTGGCGGAATAGGCAGACGCGCTGGATTCAGGTTCCAGTGCCCGAAAGGGCGTGGGGGTTCAACTCCCCCCTCGCGCACCAGACGAAAGCCCCGTAGGTCATCGACCTACGGGGCTTTCGCGTGTGTGCCGCGGAGTGTGAGCCTTCCCACGTCGGGCCCGCGGGGTCGCCTCCGGGGTGGGGCGGGGCGAGGTCGCGACTTTTGTCGTCGCCGGGCGAGACGAAAGACGGACGTCCGCGGGTGGGGTCGCTGCCTAGGGTGCGAGCGTGGACGTTATGTCGAAATCGGGGGACCCGGGCGCGAGCGGGAACGAGACCGGGACCGGGGCTGGGGTCGGGACCGCGATCGGGGGCAGGGTCGCCGCCTGGTGGGGATGGTTCGCCGTACCGGGACATTGGTCGCGGCGCAGGACCGCCGGTGAGATCTCGCTCGCCGTGGTCGTCGCGCTGCTCGCCGCCGGGAGCGAGGAGCTCCTGGGAGGTGAGGGCTGGCGGCTCGCCGGGGTCGCCGCCGGTGCCGCCGTGCTGTCGTTGCTGCGGCGCAGGCTGCCCGCGGGCGTACTCGTCGTCGCCGCGGCGCTCGCTCCCTTCCTGCCCGGATTCGGGCCGCTGCTGATCGTGGTCAGCTGGTCGGCCGGCCGGTACATCGCAGGCGCCGGGCGGGCGCTGGCCGCGTTCATGGCCGCCTTCGTCCTGGACGTCGGCGGGACGCTCCTGGAGACCTGGGACCGGCAGCGGCTGCTCACGGTGGCCTTCCTCGCGACCCTCTACTACCTCGGCACCACCCTGGCGCCCGGGCTCGCCCACCGCTACTGGACCCAGCGGCGGACCCTGTTGCACGCCCTCCAGGAGCGCAACGCGCAGCTGCTGCGGGAGCGGACGATGGTGGCCTGGCAGGCGCGGCTGCGGGAGCGGCAGCGGATCGCCCAGGACATGCACGACAGCCTCGGGCACCAGCTGGCGCTGATCGCCGTGCACACGGGGGCCCTGGAGGTGGACCGGGAGCTGAGCGAGCGGCAGCGCGAGGTCGTCGGAGTCCTGCGGAACGCCTCGGTGACGGCGATGCAGGAGCTGCGGGAGGTCGTCGGCATATTGCGCGACGGGATCGAGGCGACGGAGGGAACGGCTTCGGCGCCCGCGCGGGCCGGGGACGAGACGGGGCGGGCGGCGCGGGGGACCGCCGGCATCGAGGGGCTCGTGGTGGCGGCCAGGGCGGCCGGAACCACCGTCGGGCTGAGCCGGCTCGGGGAGGAGCGGCCGCTTGCACCGGCCGCGGACCACGCCGCGTACAGAATCGTGCAGGAGGCGCTGACCAACGCCTACAAGTACGCGCCGGGGGCGCCGATCGCCGTCGAGCTGCGGTACGAGCCGGACACCTTCGTCGTGGAGGTCCTCAACGAGGCGTCGACGGGCGGCCCGGCCAAGGACGTGGTGAGCGGCGGACAGGGGTTGACGGGACTCGCCGAGCGCGCCCGGCTGGTCGGCGGCATGTGTCACGCGGGTCCGGCCGACGGAGGCGGGTTCCGCGTGGCCGGGATGCTGCCGTACGGAGCGGCACCCGTCGCCGAGGCAGCGCCTTTGGTCGATGCCGCCGACGACTTCCGGCAGCAGTCGACGAGACCTCTGGTGGGCGATGGTCGTCCGGTCGTGGTCGGACCGGCCGACTGGACGTTCACGGAGCGGGAGCTGGCGATGGCGGTGCGCGGGGGCAGAGGCAGGGGCATGGGCGCGGGCGGCGGGGTCGCGCTGGGCTGCGGGATCGCGCTCGGCGCGGTCGTCCTGCTCGTGGTGGCGGCGGGCTTCGGTCTCTTCTTCATGATCGGTTCGTTGGAGAAAGGGATGATCGAACCCGAGCAGTACGACGCGGTGAAGGTCGGGATGACCGAGCGCGACGTCCGCGACCGACTCCCTTCGGGCGACTCGATCGCCACCGCGGGCCTGGGCGGCAAGGGGCCCGAGCGGCCGGAGGGCGCCGACTGTCTGCTGCTGCTCTCCTCGGAGACCGGTGAGTCCTTCGACGAGGAGCCCGTTTTCCGGTTCTGCTTCAAGGACGGCAAGCTGATCGAGAAGAAGTCGTACGTGGTCGAGCAGCGGTGACGCTGTCCTCGGCCCCATCGGAGTCGTGGGGGAGAAGCTGTGGCAGGGCAGCCCATCAGGGTCGTGATCGCCGATGACGAGCCCCTGATCCGGGCCGGGATCCGGATGATCCTCATCTCGGACCCGGACATCGAGGTGGTCGCCGAGGCGGCCGACGGCCGGGCGGCCGTCGAGGCGGCGCGGGCGCACGCCGCTGACGTGGTGCTGCTCGACATCCAGATGCCGGTGCTCGACGGCCTCTCCGCGCTGCCGGAGCTGCGTCGGGCCGCACCGGCAGCCCGGGTGATCGTCCTGACGACCTTCGGTGAGCGGGAGAACGTGCTGCGGGCCCTGGAGCACGGGGGAGCCGGGTTCCTGCTCAAGGACACGGCGCCTGCCGAGCTGATCAGGGCGGTGCGAGCGGCGGCGGCGGGGGACGCCTATCTGTCGCCGGCGGCGACCCGGCACGTGGTGGAGCGGCTCGCCACGGGCCGGGAGGCCGCGCGGTCGGAGCAGGCGCGGGTGCGGGTGGCGGCGCTGAGCCAGAAGGAGCGCGACGTGCTGGCCGTGCTCGGAGAAGGGCTGTCCAACGCGGACGCGGGCCGGCGGCTGCACATGAGCGAGGCCACGGTGAAGACGTACGTGAGCCGGATCCTGGCCAAGTTGGACTGCGAGAACCGGGTGCAGGCGGCGCTGCTGGCCCGGGACGCGGGGCTGTAGGCCTCTCCTGGCGTGGGGCCGGGTCGGGTGGGTCAGCGCGGGGTGGTGTCCGGGTGGCCGCTCGTGCTCGCGGTGTTGTAGCGGAGCAGGTACGCGGCGAACCGGGCGAGGTCGTCGGCCGACCAGTCCCTGAGGCGTTCCTGGTAGGCGGCGAGGCGGCTCGTCTGCGCTGACGCGAGGACCTCGGCGCCCGCCTCGGTGGGGTGCAGGACCTGGACGCGGTGGTCGTCGGGGGCGGGCCGCCGCTCGACGAAGCCGAGCTTCTCCAGGGTGGCGACCTGGCGGCTGACCGTCGACTTGTCCAGCAGGTAGTGGGCCGCGAGGTCCGTGGCGCGGCAGCCGCGCTGGTCGTCGATGTGGGCGAGCAGCGTGTAGGAGACGAGCGGGAGCTCGGGGTGGACCCGGGCCGCCGCGGCGCGGGCGCGGCGCGCGAAGGCCGTCAGCTCGCGCTGGATGACGTCCACGGACGCCTCGCGCGGTACCTCTGCGCCACCGGTCATGGTGCGCTCCCCTGTCGTCGGGTGTCGTTGCCTGCGGGTTCAGTTGTATAGTACAACGGTTCTTTAGTTGTAAAAGCCAACCATGGAGGTTCCCGGTGTCCGCAGGACCGAGTACCAACGGCGCGTTGCGGCATGTCCTCGGGCATCTGCTCACTCCCCTGCTGATGTGCGTCGGCATGGGCCTGGCCTACCTCGGCGCCTTCCACGCCCCCGCGCCCCACGACCTGCGCGTCGACGTCGTCGGCTCCGGACCGAGCGCCCAGGTCCTCGCGCAGACGCTCCAGGACGAGGGCGCCGGTGCGCTCGACGTCCGTACCGTCGCCGACCGGGACACGGCCGTCACCTCGCTGCGCGAGCAGGGCAGCTTCGGGGCCTACGTCCCCGGCGAGAAGCCCGAGCTCCTCGTCGCCTCGGGCTCGTCCGACACCAGCGCCATGGCCCTCGAGAAGGTGTTCACCAAGGTCGCCGCCGCACAGGACGCCCCGCTCGAGGTCACCGACGTCGCCCCCGTCGCCTCCGGCGACCCCACCGGCCAGGGGGTCTTCTTCCTGCTCGTCGCCCTCAGCATCGGTTCCTACGCCTCGGTCGCCGTCATCGGCGGAGCCGGCGCCGTCCTGCCCATGCGGATCAGGGCCCTCCTCGCCGCCGGGATGTCGCTGGTCGTCAGCCTGATCGGCACCCTGTTCGCCGGACCGGTCTTCCACCTCGTCGACCAGGGGCTCGGCGGAGTCTGGGCGATGTCCTGGCTGTACGCGGCGGGCATCCTGCTCGTCGGCGTCGGCCTCCACACGTTCCTGCGCCGCTGGACCACGCTCGGCTTGATGGTGCTCTTCGTCATGCTCAACTTCACGAGCTCCGGCGGCATCTACCGGCCCGAGCTCCAGCCCGGTTTCTTCGGCGCGCTGCACGCCTTCTGGAACGGCGCGGGCTTCGTCGAAGGCGTCCGCAGCCATGTGTACTTCGGCGGTCACGCGCTCGGCGGACACGTCCTCGTCCTCGCCCTGTGGTTCCTCGCCGGAGCCGCCCTCGTGGTGACCGCGGGGGTCGTGGAGGCCAGGAGGAACGGCGCCGTGAAGGCCGGGGCGGAGACCTTGAGGACGGCGGGCGGGTTGAAGGCCGAGGAGAAGGCCGAGGAGAAGGCCGAGGAGAAGGTCGGGACGAAGGTCGGGGAGAAGGTCCCGGCAGGGGACGGGATCGAGGAGGAGATGGAGGAGGACATGGAGGAGGCGGTCGCCGTCTGAGGTTGTCCACAGGGCGTTGTCCACAGGGGGAGACGGTCGATCAGGTGCGGCGGTACCGTCAGGGCCGGATGATGTTGGACATCGCATCGGGGGAGGGCATCCCATGGACGAGATCCGGGCCGTGGTGCCGGGACAGCGCGGTACGGACGGGGCGGCGGACGGTGAGCGCGTCCCGCACGTGACGGGCTTCGCGCGCCGTGCGGCAGACAGCGGCGCAGAGGTCTCCTCCAGGGACGCCGGCAAGGGACTGCGCGGCCGCGTGCCCCGCTCCGCGCACGACCGGCCGGCCCTCGCGGCCGACCGGCCGGACGCCGTCCGCGCCGTAGAGGACTCCAGCCGGGACCGGGTGCCCGAGCTCGCACCGATACGGGTCGGGAGGATGGCGGCGAGCCCCTTCGCCTTCCTGCGCGGATCCGCCGGACTGATGGCGCAGGACCTCGTCACGACCCCCGTCACCGGGATATCCGCCCAGCTGTGCGGCGACGCCCACGCCGCCAACTTCGGCCTCTACGGCGACGCCCGCGGCCGGCTCGTCATGGATCTCAACGACTTCGACGAGACGATCGTCGGCCCCTGGGAATGGGACCTCAAGCGGCTCGTCACCTCTCTCGTCCTCGCCGGGCGCGAAGTCGGCGCGAGCGAGGAGGTGTGCCGGGCGGCCGCGTTCGACACCGTCGGCGCCTACCGGCGCACCATGCGCCTCCTGGCCCGGCTGCCCGCCCTCGACGCCTGGAACGCGATAGCCGACGAGGAACTCGTCTCGCACACCGACGCCCGCGACCTCCTCGGCACCCTGGAAAGGGTCTCCGCGAAGGCCCGGAACAACACCAGCGCCCGGTTCGCCGCCCGCTCGACCGAGGCCGTGACCGAAGCCGAGGGCGGCGGCCGCAGATTCGTGGACGCTCCCCCGGTACTGCGCAGGGTTCCCGACGGCGAGGCGGCGGCCGTCGCCGCCTCCCTCGGGGCCTATCTGGAGACCGTGTCCGAGGACCGGCTGCCGCTCCTCGCGCGGTACGCCGTCCACGACGTGGCCTTCCGGGTCGTCGGCACCGGCAGCGTCGGCACCCGTTCCTACGTCGTGCTGCTGCTCGACCACCGCGGCGAGCCGCTGGTGCTCCAGGTGAAGGAGGCGAGACCCTCTGCCCTCCTGCCGTATCTGCCGGCCGTGGGCTTCACCGTGCCGGACCACGGCCACGAGGGGCGGCGGGTGGTCCTCGGGCAGAAGCGGATGCAGGTGGTGAGCGACAACCTGCTCGGCTGGACCACCGTCGAAGGGCGCCCCTTCCAGGTGCGCCAGTTCCGTAACCGCAAGGGCAGCGTCGACCCCGCCGCGCTCACCGTGGACCAGGTCGACGACTACGGCCGGATGACCGGGGCGCTGTTGGCCCGGGCGCACGCCCACAGCGCCGATCCGCGTCTGATAGCCGGCTACTGCGGCAAGAACGAGGAGCTGGACGAGGCGGTCGCGTCGTTCGCCGTCACGTACGCGGACCGCACCACCGCGGACCACGCCGACCTGCTCGCCGCGGTCAGGGCGGGGCGGATAGCTGCGGAACTGGGCGTCTGACCGACGCCCGCACCGGGGGGAGGGAGGGGAGGGGGAGGGAGGGGGGAGGCCCCCCCGAAGGACCGTAGGCTGGGTGGGACGAGCCGGAGCGAGGACGTGGGCGGGCGTGAACGTGAGCGTGGACCAGGGTGCGAACGACGGGCCCGAGCCCGAGCGGTCCGCGGACGAGCGGCCTGCGGGCGAGCCGTCTGTGAGTGGCGAGCGGGCCGAGAGCGGGCCGTCCGCGGGTCCGGAGCGGGCTGAGAGCGGGCCGTCCGTGGGTGGCGAGCGGGCTGAGAGCGGGCCGTCCGTGGGTGGCGAGCGGGCTGAGAGTGAGGCGTCTGTGAGTGGTGGGGCGTCCGCCGGTGGCGCGCGGGGGGCGGAGGCGCCGGCTGCGGACGAGCGGCCCGAGGCTCGGCTGGAGCGGGCCGTGCGGGTCGCCGAGCAGGCGCTGATCGAGTTCGAGATCGCCGTCGAGACCTTCCGGGTCGAGGTGGAGAACTTCTCGCGGCTGCACCACCAGAAGCTCGGCCCCATGTACGCGCGGCTCGACGAGCTCGACGCGCGGATCGCCGAGGCGCGGGCGGCGCGTACCGGGGATCCCGAGGATCTGCGGCGGGCCCAGGAGGCGCGGGCCGCGGTCATGCCCATGCCCGGGGTGGAGGAGCTGTTCCACGACTGGATCGACTCCGACGGCCTCTCCCCCGAGGCGGCGGCGATGCTCAACGAGCGGCCGGTGCAGGCGCCGAAGCGGGTCCGGCCCAGCGAGGAGGCCCGCAGGCTCTACCGCGAGCTGGCCCGCAAGGCCCACCCCGACCTGGCCAGGGAGGACGCCGAGCGGCAGCGCCGCGAGGAGTTCATCACGCGGGTGAACGCCGCCTACGCCCGAGGCGACGAGGCGCAGCTGCGCGAGCTCTCCGACGAATGGGCGGCCGGTCCTGTGCCGGCCGAGGAGCGGCTCAGCGAGAGCGAGGAGCTGTACGCCCGCCTGGAGTGGCTGGCGCAGCGCAAGGACCTGCTGTCCGTGATGGCGCGTGAGCTGGAGGAGTCCGCCATCGGCGCGATGCTGCGGATGGCTCCGGACGACCCGGACCGGCTCCTGGAGGAGGTCGCGGAGCAGTTGCTCGCGCAGGTCTCCGAGCGTGAGACCGAGCTTGCCAAGCTGGTGGAGTAGGTTTTTTCCGTGCGCTCGAACTTCGTCGGGCGGTTCTGACGAGAGAAGGCCAGTCCCATGAATTTCTCCCCGCTGCCCTCGGTGGACGCGGCTGCCGTGCCGGCCGATGCGCTGGTGCTGGACGTCCGGGAGGACAACGAATGGGAAGCCGGGCATGTCGAGGGTGCGCTGCACGTGCCGATGAGCGACTTCGTGGCGCGCTTCGGTGAGGTGACGGAGGCGGTGGCCGAGCACGGTCGTGCCTATGTGATGTGCCGGGTGGGCGGCCGGTCGGCGCAGGTCACGCAGTATCTGGTGCAGCAGGGCTTCGACGCGGTGAACATCGACGGCGGGATGCTCGCCTGGGACGGTGCCGGGCGTCCGATGGTGACGGGAAGCGGGAGCCCGGCTTTCGTCCTCTGAGCTCTTCTGAGCTGAGCTGAGGCCTGGGTCGTCAGGCCAGGAGGTGGGTGGCCAGGAGGTCGCCCAGGGCCTCCTCGTGGGCGCCTGCGGGGCCGAGGGACAGTTCGAGCTGCTTGGCCCAGGCATGGTAGCGGTGCAGGGGGTAGTCGGTGTCGGCGCCGAAGCCCCCGTGCAGGTGCTGGGCGGTCTGCACCACGCGCCGGACGCCCTCGGACGCCCAGATCTTCGCGACGGCGATGTCCCCGGCCGCGGGGAGCGCCCCGTCGGCCCCGGTGGAGACGCGCCAGGCGGCCTGCCAGAGGGTGGCCTCCATGGCGCGCAGGTCGATGTAGCGGTCGGCGGTCTGGACGGCGACGGCCTGGAACGTGGCCACGGGGTGGCCGAACTGTTCGCGTTTGCCGGTGTACTGGCTCGTCATGGTGAGGACGGCCTCGCCGAGTCCGAGGGCGAGTGCGCAGGTGCCGGTGGTGAGGAGCTCACTCAGCCGCGCGCAGGCGCCTTCGGCGTCGATGACCTCGGTGCTGTCGAGGCGTACGGCGTCGAGGTGGAGTTCGGCGAGGAGTTCACCGCTGGTGGAGTACTGCTCGGCGAGAGTGACGCCTTCGTGGGTGCGGGGGATCAGGGCGAGGACGGTGCGGTCCTCGGGGGTGTGCGCGGGGACCGCGATGAGGTCGGCGCCGTGTGCCCAGGGGACGGTGCTCTGGAGTCCGTCGAGGATCCAGGTGGTGCCGTCGCGGCGGGCGGTGACGGCGCGGTCGGCCGGGTCGTGGCCGGTGCGTCCGTGGGAGGCGGCGGTGAGGACGAGGTCACCGCGGCCGACTCGGGGGAGGAGCGCGGCGGCCGTCGACGGGTCCGCGTACCGGGCGATGGTCATCGCCACGGCGCCCGTTTCCAGCAGGGGTACGCGGGCGAGGACGCGGGCGGATTCGCGCAGCACGAGGCAGAACGCGACGGGGTCGAGTCCGGCGCCGCCGTGCTCGGGGGGCAGGACGAGACCGAGCAGGTCGGCGGCGGCGAGGCGGGACCAGAGTGATCGGTCGAGGTCCTCGGAGACGGCGCCCGGGGTGAGGGCCGGGCTCGGTACCGCGTCGGGCGTGACGCTCGCGAAGACCGCCTTGGCCGCCTCGACCGCTGCCTGTTGCTCTTCGGTGAAGGTGAAGTCCACTGTCCTGCCCTCCCGTTGCCGCTCCTGCTCTCTCTGCCCTGACGAGCCGTCAAGATAGAACAGGTTCTAGCGGAAGGGAATGGCGGTGCCGGGACTCGTCAGCGGTCGAAGTCCAACTCCACGTCCGGGGTGACGGGATGGGACTGGCAGGCCAGGACGTAGCCGGCCTCGGTCTCCTCGGGTTCCAGCGCGAAGTTGCGGTCCATCCGCACCTCTCCGCCGACGAGGAAGGCGCGGCAGGTGCCGCACACGCCGCCCTTGCAGGCGTACGGGGCGTCCGCGCGGGAGCGCAGCACGGTGTCGAGGAGGCTCTCGCCCCGGTCGACCGGCCAGGTGCCGGAGCGGCCGTGCAGGGTCGCGGTCAGGGTCGCGTGTGCGGGGGTGTCGGCCGCGGCGACCGGCGCGGGTGCCGAGCCGTCGTCGACGTGGAAGATCTCCTGGTGGATCCTGCCCCGGTCCACTCCGAGGCCGCGCAGCGCCTGCTCGGCGCCCTGGACGAGCCCGAAGGGGCCGCAGAGGAACCAGCCGGCGATCTCGTCGACCGGCAGGAGCGCGGGCAGCAGGGTGTCCAGCCGCTCGCGGTCGAGGCGGCCGGAGGGCAGTCCCGCCTGCTGTTCCTCACGGGAGAGCACGGTGACCAGCTGGAAGCGGTCCGGGTAGCGGTCCTTGAGGTCGGCCACCTCGTCGAGGAACATCGTGGAGGCGGCGGTGCGGTCGCTCCGGATCAGGCAGAACCTGGCCGCGGGCTCCCGGGCGAGCAGCGTGGCCGCCATGGACAGGACCGGGGTGATGCCGCTGCCGCCGACGACGGCGGCGAAGTGGCCGGGGCGCGGGGTGAGCGCGAATCGGCCCATGGGTTCCATGACCTCGACGAGGTCGCCGATGGTCAGTTCCTTGAGCGCGTACGTCGAGAACGCGCCGCCGTCGACGAGCCGGATGCCCACGCGCAGGACGGGGGGCTCGCCCGCGGGGGCGGCGGGGGCGCAGATCGAGTACGTGCGCCGGATCTCCTCGCCCTGTTCGCCCGTGCGGCGCAGGGCGAGGTGCTGTCCGGGGAGGTGCCGGTACGTCTCGTGGAGCTCGGGCGGTACCGCGAAGGTGACGGCCACGGAGTCGTCCGTGAGCCGCTCGACGTCGCTCACCCTGAGCGGATGGAACCCGGCCCGTCCGGCGGCTGAGGGCAGCATCTACAGCTCCTTGAAGTGGTCGAACGGTTCGCGGCACGCGGTGCAGCGGCGGAGGGCCTTGCACGCGGTGGAGGAGAAGCGGCTGAGGAGTTCGGTGTCGGTGGAGCCGCAGTTCGGGCAGCGGATCGCCAGGGTGAGGGGCACGGGGCCGCCGCCGGCCGGGCCCTGGGGGCGGGGCGGGGCGATGCCGAACTCGGCGAGCTTGCGCCGCCCTTCCTCGCTGATGTCGTCGGTGGACCAGGCGGGGGCGAGGACCGTGACGACGGAGACGTCGGGCACGCCGTGCTCGTGGAGGGCGCGCTCGATGTCCGAGGACATCGCCTCGATCGCGGGACAGCCCGTGTACGTCGGGGTGAGGGAGACCTCGACGCTGCCCGGGCCGGTGACGTGGACGCCCCGCATGACGCCGAGTTCCTCCAGGGTGAGGACGGGCATCTCGGGGTCGAGAACGGCGCCGGCGATCCGGCTGAGCTCCTCCTCCAGGGCCGTCATGGTCACCATGTCGCCCCCGGGTGGCTGCGGTGCAGATGCTGCATCTCGGCAAGCATCCGTCCGAAGGACTCGGTGTGGAGGCCCTGGCGGCCCGCGCCCGCGGCCCAGGCTCCGGTGCGGGGGCCGGCGGGCACGGTGAGCGTGGCCTTGTCGAGGACGGCCGTGACGGAGTCCAGCCAGGCGCTCTCCATGGCCGTGCGGTCCAGGTCGAGGCCGTCGACGGGCTGGAACAGTTCGCCGGTGTACCGCCAGAGGGCGTCGCAGGCCTGCTGCATCCGGTCGTGGCTCTCGGGGGTGCCGTCGCCCAGGCGCAGGGTCCAGTGCTCGGCGTGGTCCTGGTGGTAGGCGACCTCCTTGACGGCCTTGGCCGCCAGGCCGGCGAAGGGGCCGTCGCCGGCCGCCAGCTGTCCGTACAGGAGGCGCTGGTAGGTGGAGAAGTACAGCTGCCGGGCGATGGTGTGGGCGAAGTCGCCGTTGGGCTGTTCCACCAGCTGTGCGTTCCGGAAGGAGCGCTCCTCGCGGAGGTAGGCCAGTTCGTCCTCGTCGCCGACGAGGGAGAGCAGGACGCGGGCCTGGCCGAGGAGGTCGAGCGCGATGTTCGCGAGGGCGACGTCCTCTTCCAGGACGGGGGCGGAACCGGCCCACTCCCCCAGGCGGTGGGAGAGGACGAGGGCGTCGTCGCCGAGGGCGAGGGCGGCGGTGGTGATCGCTGCGGCCTCGCGGGTGTCGGGGGCGCTCACAGGTGCTTCACCCCCTCCGGGATCTCGTAGAACGTCGGGTGGCGGTAGGGCTTGTCCGCGGCCGGCTCGAAGAAGGGGTCCTTCTCGTCGGGCGAGGAGGCGGTGATCGCCGCGGAGGGCACGACCCAGATCGAGACGCCTTCGCTCCTGCGGGTGTACAGGTCGCGGGCATTGCGCAGGGCCATCTCCGCGTCGGGCGCGTGGAGACTGCCCGCGTGGGTGTGGGACAGTCCGCGGCGGGAGCGCACGAACACCTCCCACAGCGGCCAACCGTCGCTCGTCATCCCTGTGCCTCCCCGTGCTTTCCGGTGTGCTTCTCCGCGTAGGCCGCGGCTGCTTCTCTGACCCAGGCGCCGTCCTCGTGTGCCTGGCGCCGCTTGCTCAGCCGCTGGTCGTTGCAGGGGCCGTTCCCCTTGAGGACGTCCCAGAACTCGGTCCAGTCGATGGGGCCGAAGTCGTAGTGCCCGCGCTCCTCGTTCCACCGGAGGTCGGGGTCGGGGAGGGTGAGGCCGAGTGCCTCGGCCTGCGGGACGGCGATGTCGACGAAGCGCTGGCGCAGTTCGTCGTTGGTGTGGCGCTTGATCTTCCAGGCCATCGCCTGGGCGGTGTGGGTCGACTCGTCGTCCGGCGGGCCGAACATCATCAGCGAGGGCCACCACCAGCGGTCCACCGCGTCCTGCGCCATGGCGTGCTGGGCCTCGGTGCCGTTCGACAGCGCGAGAAGGGCTTCGTACCCCTGGCGCTGGTGGAACGACTCCTCCTTGCAGACCCGGACCATCGCGCGGGCGTACGGGCCGTAGGAGCAGCGGCACAGGGGGACCTGGTTGGTGATCGCGGCCCCGTCCACGAGCCAGCCGATCGCGCCGACGTCGGCCCAGGTCAGCGTCGGGTAGTTGAAGATCGAGGAGTACTTCTGGCGGCCGGAGTGGAGCTTGTCGAGCAGCTCGTCGCGGCTGGTGCCGAGAGTCTCCGCGGCGCTGTACAGGTACAGGCCGTGGCCGGCCTCGTCCTGGACCTTGGCCATGAGGATCGCCTTGCGGCGCAGCGAGGGCGCGCGGGTGATCCAGTTCGCCTCGGGCTGCATGCCGATGATCTCTGAGTGGGCGTGCTGCGCGATCTGCCGGACGAGTGAGGCGCGGTAGGCCTCGGGCATCCAGTCGCGTGGCTCGATCCGCTCGTCGGCGGCCACTGCGGCGTCGAAAACGGCTTCGTAGGCGGCCTGTGTCGCCGCTACGGCCGCGTCCGACACGCCGGGCGCGCCCGTGGTTCCTGTCGTCCCTGCCGTCACTGCGGTCATCGGACCCCCTACCGACCGATCGTTCGGTTCAATGACTTCAATGGTGAGTCGGTGGCCCGTATGGTGTCAACCCTGTGGATAACCGAGGTGGGCCGATCGGGATCGGGGCGGGATGGACGCGGACGTCGAAAGGGACATCGACGCGGACGTCGAAACGGACGCTGACGCGGTGACGAACGGCTCGCCCGCGGAGGGTCCGGCCGGTACCGCCGCGGGTCCGGGCGGTACCGCCGCGGGTCCGGCCGGTACCGCGACGACGCCGGCCGGCAGCGGGATCATGGCCTTGTCGCTGCCCTACCAGGTCGTCGCCGCCGTGGCGCTCGCCGTGGCCGGAGTCTTCGTCTGCGTCCACCTGGCGATGGTGTTCCTGCACGTCGCACCGTCCAACACGCTCACCAAGCGGCACGGCCAGGCGGTCGCCGACTGGGTCTTCCCCGAGTTCGAACAGAACTGGAAGCTCTTCGCGCCCAACCCCCTCCAGCAGAACGTCTCCGTCGAGGTCCGCGCCGAGGTCGTCACCACCGGCGACGGCCGCCGCACCACCGGCTGGATCGACCTCACCGCCCAGGACGCCGCGGCGATCCGCCACAACCCGCTGCCCAGCCACACGCAGCAGAACGAGCTCCGCAGGGCCGTGGACTTCTACCTGAACACGCACTCCGCCGACGACAGCCCCATCGGGCTGCGCGGTCACCTCTCGGAGGAGTACATGCGTCGGATCGCGGTGCTCCGGCTCGACGGCCACGCCTCCGTCGCAGGGGCCGACGTGCGGCGCGTCCAGCTGCGCGCCGTCACCCGGCCCGTACCCGCGCCCCGGTGGAGCACGGAGAAGCACGACGTCACCTCCTCCTACCGCGACTTCCCGTGGTGGCAGGTGACCGACGCCGACCGGCCGGACGGCGCCTCACGGAGCCACACGGACGCCGTCGGCCCGAGCCGTGGGGAGGCGGGCCGATGAGCGGTCCCACCGCCACGCGCGCGCGGACGCGTGAGCCCTTCGACCGGCGGATCGCCCGCGCCGTCCAGGCCGTCACGGGCCGCGCGCTCGGCCCGCACCAGACCGCGATCGTGCGGATCGGCTTCTCGCTGACCTGGCTCGTCTTCCTGCTGCGCGAGCTGCCGCACCGGCACGAGATGTACGGGCCCGACGGCCCGTGGTCCTGGGAGCTGGCGAGCCGGCTGATCGCCGACAACCGGTCCTTCTCCGTGCTGATGTGGTCGGACGGGCGGCTCTGGTTCGAGCTCGTCTACGGGCTCGCGGTGCTCTCCGCCGCCCTGCTCCTCGTCGGCTGGCACACCCGGGCCGTGTCGGTGGTCTTCATGGTCGGGGTCCTCTCGCTGCAGAACCGCTCCGTCTTCCTCGGCGACGGCGGCGACAACGTCCTCCACCTCGCCGCGATCTACCTCGTCCTGACCCGCTGCGGCCAGGTGTGGTCCCTCGACGCCAGGAGGGCCGCCCGCGGGGCCGCCCGCGGGGTCCGTGAGGACGTCGTCGGTCCGCTGCTGTGGATCGTGCTCGGCGGCTTCCTGCTCGCCGCCACCTGGTTCAGCGACGTCACCGGAGAGTGGTGGCTGCCGGTGCTGCTGTGGGTGCTGTGGCTCGGGCACGGGCTGTGGTGGCTGGTCTGCCGGCTCGCTCCCGGGGAACCGCGCACCCTGCTCGACGTCCTCGCCAACCTCACGCACAACGCCGCCCTCGTCGTGATCATGGCCGAGGTCTGTCTGATCTACGCCACGGCCGGCTGGTACAAGATCCAGGGCTCGCGCTGGCAGGACGGCACCGCCCTCTACTACCCGCTCCACCTGGACTACTTCTCGCCCTGGCCCGCGCTCTCCGAGCTGCTCGCCTCCAGCGGGATCATGGTGATGCTGCTGACCTACGGCACGGTGATCGTGCAGGTCGCCTTCCCGTTCACGCTCTTCCACCGCAAGGTGAAGAACGTCCTGCTGGTCGCGATGATGCTGGAGCACGCCGGGATCGCCCTGCTCCTCGGGCTGCCGGTCTTCTCCCTCGCGATGATCTCCGCCGATGCGGTGTTCCTGCCGACGGCCTTCCTGGTGGCCCTCGGCGCACGGGCGGCGCGGGGCAGGGACCGGCTGCTCGGGCTCCGGCGGTCCGCCGGAGCGCTGCCCGAGCAGCGCCGTACGGGTGAGGAGCAGGGCCCCCGTACCCTCGTCGGGTGAGCACCACCGAAGAGAATCCCCGAGCCGAGGCGGCGGAAGCGGCAGAAGCAGCGGCAGAGGCGGCCGAGCCGGTCCAGTACGACGAGGGGTTCGGCCCCGAGATCGGCGTCGGGCCGCACGCGGAGCCGTGGCCGGAGGGCGAGCGGTACGACCCCGAGCTGCTCGCCGGCGGCGACCGGCGCAATGTCGTGGACGACTACCGGTACTGGACGCGGGAGGCGATCGTCGCCGACCTCGACACCCGGCGTCACGACTTCCACGTGGCCGTGGAGAACTGGGGCCACGACTTCAACATCGGCTCGGTCGTACGGACCGCCAACGCCTTCCTCGCGAAGGAGGTCCACATCGTGGGCCGACGGCGCTGGAACCGGCGGGGCGCCATGGTCACCGACCGCTACCAGCACGTCCGCCACCACCCGGACACCGAGTCGCTGACCGCGTGGGCGGCGGCCGAGGGCCTGCCGATCATCGGGATCGACAACCTCCCGGGCGCGGTGCCGCTGGAGCGGACCGTGCTGCCGCGCCGCTGTGTGCTGCTCTTCGGGCAGGAGGGCCCGGGGCTCACGGACGAGGCACGCGCCCGTGTCGAGATGGTCTGCTCGATCGCCCAGTTCGGCTCGACCCGGTCGATCAACGCCGGAGCGGCCGCCGCGATCGCCATGCACGCGTGGGTGCAGCGGTACGCGGAGATCGACATCTCTGTCTGATCCGCTCGCCTGATCTGCGGACCTGTATCCGCTCGCCCGATCCGTTCTCCTGACCGGCCGCAGAGGCCGCAGAGGCCGCGGAGGCCCCGGAGGGCCCCCGCGGTACCGGTCCGGGGTCAGGCCTGGCGGCGGACCTCCACCACCCGGAAGCGGTTCGAGACGAAGGCGCCGTCGCACAGCGCCGCGTTCGCCGCGGGGTTGCCGCCGGAGCCGTGGAAGTCGGAGAACGCCGCCGTCTGGTTGACGTACACCCCGCCCGTGAGGTTCAGCGAGAGCTGCGCCGACTCCTCCAGGCAGACCTCCTCGACCGCGCGCTCGGTCTCGGCCGAGGTCGTGTACGCGCCGACCGTCATCGCGCCCTTCTCGCGGACCGTGCGCCGCAGCAGCTCCAGGGCGTCGGCGGTGGAGTCCACCGAGACGGCGAAGGAGACCGGGCCGAAGCACTCGGAGAAGTACGCGGCCTGGGCGTCCGGCTTGGAGCCGTCCAGCTTCACGATGACCGGGGTACGGACCACGGCGTCCGGGAAGTCGGGGTTGACGACCTCACGGGACGCGAGCGCCACCTCGCCGAGGCCCGCGGCCGCCTCCAGACGCGCCTTCACGTCCGGGTTGACCAGTGCGCCGAGCAGACCGTTCGCCCGGGCGTCGTCGCCGAGCAGGCCGCCGACCGCCGCCGCGAGGTCGGCGACGACCTCGTCGTACGCCTTGGGACCCTGGTCGGTGGTGATGCCGTCGCGCGGGATCAGCAGGTTCTGCGGGGTCGTGCACATCTGGCCGCTGTACAGCGACAGCGAGAACGCCAGGTTGGCCAGCATGCCCTTGTAGTCGTCGGTCGAGTCGACCACGACCGTGTTGACCCCGGCCTTCTCCGTGTAGACCTGCGCCTGGCGGGCGTTGGCCTCCAGCCAGTCGCCGAAGGCGGTCGAGCCGGTGTAGTCGATGATCCGGACCTCGGGCCGCACGGCCAGGGTCTTGGCGATGCCCTCGCCCGGGCGCTCGACGGCGAGCGCGACCAGGTTCGGGTCGAAGCCGGACTCGGCGAGCACCTCGCGGGCGACGCTGACGGTGAGCGCGAGCGGCAGGACGGCGCGCGGGTGCGGCTTGACCAGGACCGGGTTGCCGGTGGCCAGCGACGCGAACAGGCCCGGGTAGCCGTTCCACGTGGGGAAGGTGTTGCAGCCGATCACCAGGGCGATGCCGCGGCCGACCGGGGTGAACTCCTTGGACAGCTCCAGCGGGTCGCGCTTGCCCTGGGGCTTGGACCAGCCGGACCGCCCGGCGGGGGTGCGGGTCTGCTCCTCGTACGCGTACGCCACGGCCTCGAGGCCGCGGTCCTGGGCGTGCGGGCCGCCGGCCTGGAACGCCATCATGAACGCCTGCCCGCTGGTGTGCATGACGGCGTGGGCGAACTCGTGGGTGCGGGCCGAGATCCGGGACAGGATCTCCAGGCAGACGAGGGCGCGGGTCTCCGCCCCGGCGTCGCGCCAGGCGGCCGTGCCCGCGCGCATCGCGGGCAGCAGGACGTCGATGTCGGCGTGCGGGTACTCGATGCCGAGCTCCGGGCCGTACGGCGAGACCTCGCCGCCGGTCCAGCCGTCCGTGCCGGGCTGGTCGAGCTCGAAGCGGGTGTTCAGCAGGGCCTTGTGGGCGGCGAGACCGGCCGCGGCGTCGAGCGAGCCGTCCTCCCCGTAGGCCTTCGGGTGCTCGGGGTACGGCGACCAGTAGGCGCGCGTGCGGATCGTGGCGAGTGCCTGATCGAGCGTGGACCGGTGCTTCTCGGCCAGACGGTCGGTGGTCGGCAGAGCGGTGGCCATGGTTGGACCAACTCCTCGTCGAGCTGGGCAGGGAGACACGTACGGAGTTAGAGTAACCGAACGATCGGTCGGGACAAGGGGGTCCGCCGATCCTGTGGAAAACCCATCGGGGAGGATCACTCCTATGAGCGCCAACGTGACCGTCAGGGGGAGCGACGACGTGACCGCCAGTGAGCCGACCGCCCTCGCACAGGACCGCACCGTCGCCGTCGTCGGCACCGGCACCATGGGCCAGGGGATCGCCCAGGTCGCGCTGGTCGCCGGCCATCCCGTACGGCTCTACGACAGCGCCCCCGGCCGGGCCGGGGAGGCCGTGGCCGCCCTCACCGCCCGCCTGGACCGGCTCGTGGAGAAGGGCCGCCTGGACGCCGCCGCGCGCGAGGCGGCCGTCGGACGGCTGCACGCGGCGGCGGACCTCGAAGAGCTCGCGGACGCGGCGCTCGTCGTCGAGGCGATCGTCGAGCACCTCCCCGTCAAGCAGCAGCTCTTCGCCGACCTGGAGAAGGTCGTCGGCGACGACACCGTCCTCGCCACGAACACCTCCTCCCTCTCCGTCACCGCGATCGCGGGAGGGCTGCGCCTGCCCGGCCGGTTCGTCGGACTCCACTTCTTCAACCCGGCGCCCCTGCTCCCGCTCGTCGAGGTCGTCAGCGGCTTCGCCACCGACGCGGACGTCGCCACGCGCGCGTACGAGACGATGAAGGGCTGGGGCAAGACGCCGGTGCGCTGCGCGGACACCCCCGGCTTCATCGTGAACCGGGTCGCGCGCCCCTTCTACGCGGAGGCCCTGCGGGTCTACGAGGAGGGCGCGGCCGACCCCGCCACCATCGACGCCGCCCTGCGCGAGTGCGGCGGCTTCCGCATGGGGCCCTTCGAGCTCACGGACCTCATCGGGCAGGACGTGAACGAGGCCGTCACCCGCTCGGTCTGGGAGTCCTTCTACCAGGACCCGAAGTTCACGCCGTCGCTCGCGCAGCGGCGGCTCGTGGAGTCGGGGCGGCTCGGCCGCAAGTCGGGGCAGGGCTGGTTCTCGTACGAGGAGGGCGCCGAGCGGCCCGAGCCGCACAACGCGCCGCCCGCCGAGGCACCCGCGAGGATCGTCGTCCGCGGCGACCTGGGGCCCGCCGAGCCGCTGGCGGACCTCTTCGAGGAGGCGGGGATCAAGGTGCGGCGCAAGGGCGGCGACGGGTTCATCGTGCTGCCGGGCGGCGGTCAGCTCGTCCTCGCGGACGGTGAGACCGCCTTCGAGTACTTCGGCGACGAGATCATCTACTTCGATCTCGCGCTCGACTACGCGCGCGCGACCCGGATCGTGCTCTCCACCGGGGAGCGGACCTCGCCCGAGGTCCTCGCGGAGGCCGTGGGCCTCTTCCAGGCGCTCGGCAAGCAGGTGTCGGTGATCGGTGACGTGCCCGGCATGATCGTCGCCCGTACGGTCGCGATGCTGGCCGATCTGGCGGCCGACGCGGTCGACCGGGGCGTCGCCACCGCCGAGGACGTGGACACGGCGATGCGGCTCGGGGTCAACTACCCCGCCGGCCCCTTGGAGTGGGCCGAGAAGGTGGGGCACATGCGTGTGTGCGACCTGCTGTCGGAGATGAACAAGCGCTACCCGACGGGGCGGTACGCGCCGTGCCTGGCCACCGCCCGCAAGGGAAGCGCCGATGCGGCCCGGATAGGAAAGGAAGGCCGATGACGACGGCGAAGCGCGACACGTACACCCCGGAGACGCTGCTCTCGGTCGCCGTACGGGTCTTCAACGAGCGCGGCTACGACGGCACCTCCATGGAGCACCTGTCCAAGGCGGCGGGGATCTCCAAGTCGTCGATCTACCACCACGTGTCCGGCAAGGAGGAGCTGCTGCGGCGCGCGGTCAGCCGGGCGCTCGACGGGCTCTTCTCGGTGCTCGACGAGCCGGGAGCGGTACGCGGCCGGGCCGTCGAGAGGGTCGAGTACGTCACGCGCCGGACCGTGGAGGTGCTGATCGCGGAGCTGCCGTACGTGACGCTGCTGCTGCGGGTGCGGGGCAACACCGCGACCGAGCGGTGGGCGATGGAGCGGCGGCGCGAGTTCGACCATCGGGTGGCCGACCTGCTGAAGGCCGCGGCGGCGGAGGGTGATCTGCGGGCGGACGTGGACATCCGGCTGGCGACCCGGCTGCTCTTCGGCATGATCAACTCGCTGGTGGAGTGGTACCGGCCGCATCCGGACGCGGTGGCGGAGCGGGAGCAGCTTGCCGAGACCGTCGCGCATCTGGCGTTCGACGGGCTGCGGACCGCTCGCTGAGCGAGCGTGGACGGCTTGTGGACGGCCCGCTGAGCGAGCGTGGACGGATTGTGGACGGCCCCTACGGGGGCCGTCCTGCTTTTCGGGTGGTCAGAGGCGGTGGTCGGTGTTGAGGTCGGTCTCCTCGAAGACCAGCAGGGTGCGGGTCGACAGCACCTCGGGGATCGACTGGAGCCGGGTGAGCACCAGCTCGCGCAGTGTCCGGTTGTCCGGGGTGTGCACGAGCAGCAGCACATCGAAATCGCCGCTGACCAGCGCGATGTGCGTGGCGCCCGGCAGCGCCCTGAGCTGCTCGCGGACCGTCCGCCAGGAGTTCTGGACGATCTTGAGCGTGATGTAGGCGGAGGCGCCGTGCCCCGCCCGTTCGTGGTTGACGCGGGCGCTGAAGCCGCGGATCACGCCGTCGTCGATGAGCCGATTGATCCGGGCGTAGGCGTTGGCCCGGGACACGTGCACCCGCTCGGCCACGGAGCGTACCGAGGCGCGGCCGTCCGTTTGCAGCAACCTCAGGATGTCGCGGTCGATCGCGTCCAGCGGGCGTGGCGGCGGGGCGCCCGTCGGTGTGCCGATCGGCGCGCTCAGGGCCTCTTCGGGGACCTCGCCCTCGGTCCCGCCGAGCGGCCTGTCGAGTGCCTCGCCCAATGTCCCGCCTCGTGCCGCGTCCGGTGTTCCGCCCAGTGTCCTGCTTGTGGCGTCGGCCGGAGCCCCGCTCCGGTCGACGGCCATTTGTTCTTCCGCCATGTCCCCCCGCCTCTCTCCGGTGGACGACCTGCTCCTATCCCAGGCTGTGGAGAACCGTTTGTCCACAGGCTGAAGGTGCCTGTAGCCAAAATGCCTCCACGACCGAACAATCGGTAGGTGAGGCGCGCCACACTCGCGCCACCCGCCTTCGGGTCTTATGCCCGCTCCCACGAGGAGGTGGACTCGTTGCAACAGCGCAGTTCGACAGTCCAAGAGCCGCCCGGTGCCGTTCCCGCCTACCGGCCCACCCCGCCGCCGGCGTGGCAGCCGCGTACCGATCCCGCCCCGCTGCTGCCCGACGCCGAGCCGCTGCGCGTGCTCGGCACGGACGCCGTGGCCGACGCCGACCCCGCGCTGCTGCTCCGGCTGTACGCGGAGCTGATCCGCGGCCGCCGGTACAACACGCAGGCCACCGCTCTCACCAAGCAGGGCCGGCTCGCCGTGTACCCGTCCACCACCGGCCAGGAGGCGTGCGAGGTCGCCGCCGCCCTGGCCCTGGAGGAGCGGGACTGGCTCTTTCCCTCGTACCGCGACACCCTCGCGGCGGTCGCCCGCGGCCTTGACCCCGTGCAGGCGCTGACGCTGCTGCGCGGCGACTGGCACACCGGGTACGACCCGCGCGAGCACCGCATCGCGCCGCTCTCCACCCCACTGGCCACCCAGCTCCCGCACGCGGTGGGCCTCGCCCACGCCGCCCGCCTCAAGGGCGACGACGTGGTCGCCCTCGCCATGGTCGGCGACGGCGGCACCAGCGAGGGCGACTTCCACGAGGCGCTGAACTTCGCGGCCGTCTGGAAGGCCCCCGTGGTCTTCTTCGTGCAGAACAACGGCTTCGCGATCTCCGTGCCGCTGGCCAAGCAGACCGCCGCCCCCTCCCTGGCCCACAAGGCCGTCGGATACGGGATGCCGGGCCGGCTCGTCGACGGCAACGACGCGGTGGCCGTCCACCAGGTGCTGACCGAGGCCGTGGCACGCGCGCGGCGCGGCGGCGGCCCCACCCTCGTCGAGGCGATCACCTACCGGATCGACGCGCACACCAACGCCGACGACGCCACCCGCTACCGCGCCGCGGGCGAGGTCGAGACCTGGCGTGCGCACGACCCGATCCTGATCCTCGAACGGGAACTGACGGAGCGTGGTCTGCTCGACGAGGACGGCAGGCGCGCGGCGGCGGAGGCCGCCGAGACGATGGCGGCGGAACTGCGCGAACGGATGAACGCCGACCCGGTGCTCGACCCGATGGAGCTCTTCTCCCACGTGTACGCCGAGCAGACGACGCAGCTGCGCGAACAGGCGGCGCAGCTGCGCGCCGAGCTCGAAGCCGAGGGTGAGGCGTGATGACGACCGCGACGACCGGCCCCGCGGCGGCCAAGGCGGCCAAGGCCGCCGGTGCCGCCGGGAAGCCCAAGCCCGCGACGATGGCGCAGGCGCTCCAGCGCGCCATGCGCGACGCGATGGCCGAGGACCCGACCGTCCACGTGATGGGCGAGGACGTCGGCACGCTCGGCGGTGTCTTCCGGGTCACCGACGGGCTCGCCAAGGAGTTCGGCGAGGACCGCTGCACCGACACCCCGCTGGCCGAGGCGGGCATCCTCGGCGCGGCCGTCGGCATGGCCATGTACGGCCTGCGGCCGGTCGTGGAGATGCAGTTCGACGCCTTCGCCTACCCGGCGTTCGAGCAGCTGCTCTCGCACGTGGCGAAGATGCGCAACCGCACCCGCGGCGCGATGCCGATGCCGATCGTCATCCGTGTCCCGTACGGCGGCGGGATCGGCGGGGTCGAGCACCACAGCGACTCCTCCGAGGCCTACTACATGGCCACCCCCGGACTGCACGTCGTCACCCCTGCGACCGTCGAGGACGCCTACGGGCTGCTGCGCGCGGCCATCGCCTCCGACGACCCGGTGGTCTTCCTGGAGCCCAAGCGGCTCTACTGGTCGAAGTCCGACTGGTCGCCCGAGGCGCCCGCGCCCGTCGAGCCGATCGGCAAGGCGGTCGTACGGCGGCGGGGCACCGGCGCCACCCTGATCACCTACGGCCCGTCGGTTCCGGTCTGCCTGGAGGCGGCGGAGGCCGCCCAGGCCGAGGGCTGGGACCTGGAGGTCGTCGATCTGCGCTCGCTCGTGCCGTTCGACGACGAGACCGTCTGCGCGTCGGTACGGCGCACGGGCCGGGCGGTCGTGGTCCACGAGTCGACCGGTTTCGCCGGCCCCGGCGCGGAGATCGCCGCGCGCGTCATGGAGCGCTGCTTCCACCACCTGGAGGCGCCGGTGCTGCGGGTCGCGGGCTTCGACATCCCGTACCCGCCGCCGATGCTGGAGCGGCACCATCTGCCCGGCGTGGACCGGGTCCTGGACGCGGTGGCACGGCTGCAGTGGGAGGCGCAGAGCTGATGGCCCAGGTGCTCGAATTCAAGCTGCCCGACCTCGGCGAGGGTCTCACCGAGGCCGAGATCGTCCGCTGGCTCGTCGCCGTCGGCGACGTCGTCGCCATCGACCAGCCGGTCGTCGAGGTCGAGACGGCCAAGGCCATGGTCGAGGTGCCCTGCCCGTACGGCGGCGTCGTCACCGCCCGGTACGGCGAGGAGGGCACCGAACTGCCCGTCGGCGCGCCGCTCCTGACGGTCGCGGTGGGCGGCACGGGTGCGCCGGAGGAGCTCGCGGAGGCCGCTCCGGAAGCGGCCCCCACGGCGGGCGGGTCCGCCGCCGAGTCCGCCGTCTCCTCGGAGTACTCGGGCAACGTGCTCGTGGGCTACGGCACGGCGGGCCCCGCCGCCCGGCGCCGACGCGTGCGGCACGCGAGCCCGACGGCCGCCCAGGCTCCGGCCGCCCCCGCCCCCGCCCCCGCCCCCGCCCCCGCCCCCGCACCCGCGGCCGTCGTGGCAGCGGCTCCGGCGTCCGCCGGGCCCGCGGGCCCGGTGCCGGTCATCTCGCCGCTCGTACGGAAGCTGGCCCGGGACCGGGGACTCGACCTGCGGGAGGTCCGCGGATCGGGGCCCGAGGGGCTGATCCTGCGGGCGGACGTGGAGCTGGCGCTCGCGGCCCTGGACCGGCCGGCCGTCGCCCCGGCACCCGCTCTCGCACCCGCTCGTGCCTCCGTGTCCGCTCCGGCGGGTGCCGCGGCGGCCGGTGAGCGGATTCCGCTGCGCGGGCTCCGCGGTGTGGTGGCGGACAAGCTGTCGCGTAGCCGTACGGAGATCCCGGACGCGACCTGCTGGGTCGACGCCGACGCGACCGAGCTCATGGCGGCCCGGCGCGCGATGAACACGGCGGGCGGGCCGAAGATCTCGCTGCTCGCGCTCCTCGCCCGGATCTGCGCCCACGCCCTGGCCCGGTTCCCCGAGCTCAACTCCACGGTGGACACGACCGCCCGGGAGATCGTCCGGCTGCCGGCCGTGCACCTCGGCTTCGCCGCCCAGACCCCGCGCGGTCTGGTCGTCCCGGTGGTCAGGGACGCGGGGACGCGGACGGCCGAGTCGCTCACGGCGGAGTTCGCCCGGCTCACGGAGTCCGCCCGGCAGGGCACGCTCACGCCGGCCGATCTGACGGGCGGCACGTTCACCCTGAACAACTACGGGGTGTTCGGGGTCGACGGCTCCACGCCGATCATCAACCACCCCGAGGCCGCGATGCTCGGCGTCGGCCGGATCATCCCCAAGCCCTGGGTCCACCAGGGCGAACTGGCCGTCCGTCAGGTGGTGCAGCTCTCGCTCACCTTCGACCACCGCGTCTGCGACGGCGGCACGGCGGGCGGCTTCCTGCGGTACGTGGCGGACTGCGTCGAACAGCCCGCGGTCCTGCTCCGCACGGTCTGACACCCCGTCCGTCCGGCCCGTCCCGTCTCTTGTGGTGGGACGGGCCGGACGTCCGCGGTGCCCGGCGGCCCATACTGCTGGGGTGACCACCGCATACGACGCCGTCGTGCTCGCCGGGGGCGCCGCCAGGCGCCTCGGCGGCTCCGACAAGCCCGGGCTACGGGTAGGGGGCCGGACGCTCCTCGACAGGGTGCTCGCGGCCTGCCCCGACGCCGGCCGGACCGTGGTCGTCGGGGACCCCCGCCCGACCGCCCGCCCCGTCCGCTGGACCAGGGAGGAGCCGCCAGGCGGCGGCCCGATGCCCGCCATCGCCGCCGGCGTGGGCGAGACGGAGGCCGAGGTCCTCCTCGTCTTCTCCGCCGACCTGCCCTTCCTCGGCCAGGACACCGTCCGGCGCCTCCTGGACGGGCTCGCCGGGGCACCCGACGCGGACGCCGCCGTCCTCACCGACGAAGACGGCCGGGACCAGCCGCTCGTCGCCGCGTACCGGACGGCTCCGCTGGTCCGCGAGCTGACCCGGCTCACTCACGACCTCCGTGGACTGGCCCACGCACCGGTGCGGTACCTCACGGACGGGCTGCGCCTCACCCGGGTCGCCGCCGGTCCGCTCGCCTCCTTCGACTGCGACACCTGGGAGGACATCGCCACGGCCCGGGCCCGCGTCAGGGAGCATGGGACCGTGCTGGACGAATGGATCACCGCAGTCAAGGACGAACTGGGCATCGAGCTGGACGTCGACACCGGCGTGCTGCTCGACCTGGCCCGTGACGCCGCCCATGGAGTGGCCCGCCCCGCCGCGCCCCTGACCACCTTCCTGGTCGGCTACGCGGCGGCGAGCGCGGCTGCCGGGGGCGGCCCCGAGGCGGTCGCCGAGGCGGCCCGCAAGGCGGCGGAGCTCGCCAAGCGCTGGGCCGCCGAACAGGACGAGGCCGGATGACCCTCAAGGAGTCCGCCCTCGTGGCCCCCGACACCGCTCCCCGCCCACCGGCGCCCGAGGAGCCGCACCGCGCCACCCCCTGGCCCGCGGCGCGGACAGCCGCCGCCGAAGCCGGCGCCGCGGCCCGCGCCGTACAGATCGGTCAGGCGGCTCAAGCTGCTCAGGCCGGTCAGGCCGCTCAAGCCGGTCTGGCGGGCCAGGCCGGGCACGGTGTGCGGGAGCCGCTGGCTGTTCCGCTCGGCGCGGCGCTCGGCCGGGTCCTCGCCGGGCCGCTCCTGGCCCTCACCGACCTGCCCTCCTTCGACACCTCCGCCATGGACGGCTGGGCGGTCGCGGGGACGGGCCCTTGGACGGTCCGTGAGGAGGGTGCCGTCCTCGCGGGCCACGCCCCCGCGGCCGTACTGGCCGACGGCGAGGCCGTACGGATCGCCACCGGAGCCCGCGTCCCGGCCGGGACGACCGCGGTCATCCGCGGCGAGCACTCCCGCACCGAGCAGAGCGGTATGACGCCCGGCTCGCTCCTGCACACCCTGCACGCCCTGCGCGAGGTGCGGCCCCGGCAGGACATCCGCCCCCGGGGCCAGGAGTGCCGCGCCGGAGACCGGCTGCTCCCCGCGGGCTCCGTCGTGACCCCCGCCGTCCTCGGTCTCGCCGCGGCCGCCGGCTACGACACGCTGCCCGTCCTCCCCCGCCCCCGGGTGGAGATCCTGGTCCTCGGCGACGAGCTGCTCACGGCGGGACTCCCCCACGAGGGGCTCATCCGTGACGCCCTCGGCCCGATGCTCGGACCCTGGCTGGAGGCCCTCGGCGCCGAGGTCCTCGCCACCCGCCGGATCGGCGACGACGCCGAGGAGCTGTACGCCGCCGTCACCGGCTCCACCGCCGACCTGCTGCTCACCACCGGCGGGACCGCCGCCGGGCCCGTCGACCATCTGCACCGCGTGCTCGACGCGGCGGGCGCCACCCTCCTCGTCGACGGCGTGAAGGTACGGCCCGGCCATCCGATGCTGCTCGCCCGGCTCGCGGGCGCGGACCCCCGCCATCTCGTCGGGCTCCCCGGCAACCCGCTCGCGGCCGTCTCCGGGCTCCTCACGCTCGCCGAGCCGCTGCTCGCCGCCCTCGCCGGACACTCCCGGGCGTCGTACGGCGCCCCCGGTGGGGCCGCTGTCCAGGACGAGGTCCAGGGGCACCCCCACGACACCCGGCTCGTCCCGGTCGTCCGCCGCGCCGACCGGGCCGTCCCGCTGCACTACAACGGACCGGCCATGCTCCGTGGCATCGCCGCGGCCGACGGCCTGGCGGTCGTCCCACCCGGTGGTGCCCGATCGGGGCAGCACCTGGAGATCCTCGGCCTTCCCTGGCCGACACCGGCGGGGGACGCCCCGGCCGAAGGAGTGTGTTTCACGTGAAACTTCCCAGCCGTGACGTGATGGCCCGCAACGCGGACGAGCGGATCGCGGGTCCCCAGATCCGGCTGCCCCGCCGGGTCGTCGAGAAGCCGCTGCGGCAGGTCGGCAAACGGCTCCTCATGGCGCTCGGCGTGCTCCTCCTGACGGTGCTCATCGTCTATGTCGACCGCGATGGCTATCACGACAACGCCAATGAGACGCTCGACTTCCTCGACTGCGTCTACTACGCGACCGTGACGCTCTCCACCACCGGCTACGGCGACATCGTCCCGTACAGCGACACGGCGCGGCTCGCCAACATCCTGCTGGTCACGCCCCTGCGCGTGCTGTTCCTGATCATCCTGGTCGGCACCACTCTCGAGGTCCTCACGGAGAGGACCCGGGAGGAGTTCCGGCTGAACCGCTGGAGGTCCACCTTGCGCGACCACACCGTCATCGTCGGCTTCGGCACCAAGGGACGGTCCGCGATCCAGACCCTCTGCGCCACCGGCCTCAACAAGGACCAGATCGTCATCGTCGACCCCTCCAACAAGGTGATCGAGACGGCGAACGCGGACGGCTTCGTCGGTGTCGTCGGCGACGCGACGCGCAGCGACGTGCTGCTGCGGGCCGAGGTGCAGCGGGCCCGTCAGATCGTCATCGCCACCCAGCGCGACGACACGGCCGTCCTGGTCACCCTGACCGCCCGCCAGCTCAACCGGGGCGCGAAGATCGTCGCCGCGGTCCGCGAGGAGGAGAACGCGCCGCTGCTGCGCCAGTCCGGCGCGGACGCGGTGATCACCAGCGCCAGCGCCGCCGGCCGGCTGCTCGGCCTCTCCGTGCTGAGCCCCAGTGCCGGCACGGTGATGGAGGACCTCATCCAGCAGGGCTCCGGCCTGGACCTCGTCGAGCGTCCGGTGACCAAGGCCGAGGCGGGCAAGAGCGTGCGGGAGACCGAGGACCTCGTGGTGAGCGTGCTCCGTGGCCACCGGCTGCTCAGCTACGACGACAAGGCCGCCAGTCCGCTCCAGCCCACCGACCGGGTGATCACCATCGTGCGCGCCGCGCCGGTGACCCCGCTCACCACGCCACCGCAGGACTGAGGGTGCGGGACCGGGCACCGACCGCCGGAGTAGCCTCGCCGCCATGTACGCGATCACGATTCCCGAACCCGGCGGTCCCGAGGCCCTCGTCTGGGCCGAGGTGCCCGATCCCGTGCCCGGCGAGGGCGAGGTCCTCGTCGAGGTGGTGGCGAGCGCGGTCAACCGCGCCGATCTGCTCCAGCGCCAGGGCTTCTACGACCCGCCGCCCGGCAGCTCTCCATACCCCGGTCTGGAGTGTTCGGGGCGGATCTCCGCGATCGGGCCCGGAGTGTCCGGCTGGTCCGTCGGCGACGAGGTCTGCGCGCTGCTCGTCGGCGGCGGATACGCCGAGAAGGTCGTCGTCCCGGTCGGCCAGCTCCTGCCGGTGCCGGAGGGCGTCGACCTGACCACGGCCGCGGCGCTCCCCGAGGTCGCCTGCACCGTCTGGTCCAACATCTTCATGATCGCCCACCTGCGCCCCGGCGAGACGGTGCTCGTGCACGGCGGGGCGAGCGGGATCGGCACGATGGCGATCCAGCTCGCGAAGGCGGTCGGCGCCCGGGTCGCGGTCACGGCCGGGAGCCCCGGGAAACTGGCCCGCTGCGCCGAACTGGGCGCGGACATCCTCATCGACTACCGCGAGCAGGACTTCGTCGAGGAGCTGCACAAGGCGACGGACGGGGCCGGTGCGGACGTCATCCTGGACATCGTCGGCGCCAAGTACCTGGAGCGGAACGTGAAGGCACTGGCCGTCAGCGGCCGGCTGGTGATCATCGGGCTCCAGGGCGGCGTGAAGGGCGAACTCAACCTGGGGGCGCTGCTCGCCAAGCGTGCGGCGGTCATGGCGACCACGCTGCGTTCCCGCCCGCCGCACGAGAAGGCCGCGATCGTCGCCGCCGTCCGCGAGCACGTCTGGCCGCTGATCGGCGCGGGCACGGTCCGGCCGGTCGTCGACCGTACGGTGCCGATGCCGGAGGCCGCCGAGGCGCATCGGGTGCTGGAGTCCGGCGGCCACGTCGGCAAGGTGCTGCTGCTGGCGCCGCAGGGCTGATCCGCGGGACAGGACACGAAGGAGGGGCCCGGCGCACTCGATGCGCCGGGCCCCTCCTCCGTTCCGCCCTCGCGGACTACAGGTACGGCCCCGAGCGCACGGCGTGGCCGTGACCGCGGTCGTCGTCGTCATCGTCGTGCGAGGCGCCCGGCGGCAGCGCCCGGCGCATCTGCTCCAACTGGGCGCGGGCCGCCATCTGCTGGGCGAACAGCGCCGTCTGGATGCCGTGGAAGAGGCCCTCCAGCCACCCCACCAACTGGGCCTGCGCGATCCGCAGTTCCGCCTCGGAGGGGACCGCCTCGTCCGTGAACGGCAGGGAGAGCCGCTCCAGTTCCTCGACCAGCTCGGGAGCGAGCCCGTCTTCCAGCTCCTTCACGGAGCTGGCGTGGATGTTCTTGAGCCTGACGCGGCTAGCCTCGTCGAGAGGGGCCGCACGTACTTCCTCCAGGAGCTGCTTGATCATGCTGCCGATCCGCATGACCTTCGCAGGCTGCTCGACCATTTCCGTCACCGGGACCTCGCGGGATTCGTCGTCACCCTGAGTGCCGCCGAGCGCCGTTCCGTCCTGTCCCACGATGAGGACCTGGGGGCTCTCCTGCGACCTGTCATTCCTCGGCATCTCCATGCCGCCATTCTCTCGCACACATGCCTCACCACACGGTGTGCCCCTGTACGAGAGTGATCCACCCTCGTACAGGGGCACAGGAACGCAACGAACCGACGGGGCCGGGTCTGTCAGGTCGCCGCGCGCCGGGCCACGGCGCCGCGCGAGCGGGTCACCAGGGCGGCGAGGAGCGCGGCGCCGAGCGGTACGGCGACGAGCAGCCCGGCCAGCGTCTCCCAGGGGATGACGATCGGCACGTACGGCGGGCCCGAAAGGCCGTTGTCCCAACCCTGAGCGATGGCCTGCTCGTAGAAGTTGGTCGCCTCGCGTGCCTCGGTGAGCCGGAGCCCGATCGCGGGCAGTACGCCGGCTGCCGATCCGAGGACCACGCCCATCGCCGCGACGACTCCGCACTGGAAGCCGCTGAGCGTACGGCGGACCCGGGGCGGGGCGCCCACGGCGGCGAGCGTCTTCAGATCGGCCTCGGCGTCGGCCTGGGCGAGCCCGGTGGCGATACCGGCGGCGCCGATGGTGACGAGGCCGGCGAAGACGGCCAGCGCGATCACGAAGAGGCTGTCCTCGTTGACGAAGCCCTCCTCGACGTGCAGCTCGGCGTTGCTGCCGAGCTTGGCGAGCTCGCCGTCGAGCTTCTGGCGCGCCTCGGTGTCCGGCATCCGCTCGGTGCTGAAGTACGCACCGGCCGGCAGGGTGGAGAGTCCGGCGGCCTTCGCGGTGGCCGGGGTCATCAGCAACTGGACGCCGTAGGACTTCTGCCCCTTGGGTACCAGATAGGCAGGGACGGAGCTGACCTTCCCCGGCGCGGGCAGGCCCTTCTCGGAAGCCTTGTCGGCGGCGGCGATGTCGGTGACCTGCTTGATGCCGACGGTGCCGTTCTTGTCGATCTCGGCCCGGGAGAAGCTGACGATCTTTCCTTCGGCGAGGGCCTTCACGGCGCCCGGGTCGTCGACGCCGAGAACCTGGAGGACCTTCGCGTCACCGACGAGCAGACCGCCGTCGACGGACATCCAGCCGCCGCGGGAGGACTGGTCGCACCGCCAGTCCTCGGTGATCAGCTTCCGCCGCTGTTCGGGCGTGTACTTCTCGCTGGGGTCGACGCCGCCGGGCAGGGAGGTGGCGTACAGCGGGCACTCGTGTGCCTTGGGAAGCACGACCTCGTAGCGGCCGCAGCCCGCCCCGCCGCCGCCCCAGGGGGCGCAGCCGGGCTTGCCGACCGAGACCCGCTCGACGTCGGCGCGGACGTCGACGGGGAGGTAGCGCTGGATCGCCTCGCGGACCGCGGGGACGTCCCGGCCGCCCTCCTCCAGGACGAAGGCGGAGACCGCCCCGTGCGGCAGCCGGGCCTCGTACGCGGCCTTCTGCTGTGCCTCGCTGCTGGCCATGAAGGTGGAGACGGCGACCGTGCCCGCGACGGCGGCGAGGACGGCGGCGACGGCGGGTGCCGTACGCCCCCGGTTCCGGACGGCGTCCCGCAGCGCGAGCCGCGGGGAGAGCGGCAGCCAGCGCCCGGTGCGACCGAAGAGCCCCACCAGGGCCGGGGTCATGGCGACGACGCCCAGCTCGGCGATGGCGGAGCCGCCGCCCACGATGACGACCGACTCGGTGGCGATCGAGCCGAAGAGCGCGATCGCGCCGCCCAGCAGGATGGCCGCGAGGCCGATCAGGGGCAGGACACGGCTGCTGCGGCGGACGCCGCGCCGGCCCGTGAGCGAGGCGAGGACGGTCTGCCGGGAGGCAGTGATCGCCGGGACGATGGCGGCGAGCAGACCGGTCAGGACGGCGAGCAGCGCGATCCCGAGCAGCTCCAGCGGCCGCACGTCGAAGGCGCCGAACCGCTGGTTCATCATGTCCTCGAGGACCGGCTGCAGCGCCAGCGTGAGGATCACGGCGAGGACCGTGCCGACGACGGCCGCGGCGACGCCGATGACGAGACCGCCGCTCAGCACGATGGCCCGAATGTGGCTGCGGGCACCGCCGTTGGCCCCGACCAGACCGAGCTGGCGGCGCGAGCGGCGGGCGCCGACCGCGAACGCGGGTCCGGCCAGGAGACAGATCTCCAGCATCGCCAGGCCGACGACGGTGGCGACGGCGGCGAGAGCGGCGGCGTCGGCCGCCGGGCTGGAGTCGAAGCTTCCCCAGCCCTCCTTCTGGAAGAGCGGCACCTCGGACTCGGCGGGCGGGTCGATCATGACGGCACGCGAAGTGACGACCACGCCCTTGGCGTTGATCTGCTGGACCGTGTTCCACGTGAAACCACCGGACTTCTTCACCAGATACGAGGTGGAGGTGTCGGGGGTGGGCATGCCGGACTTCTCGACAGCCTTCGCGTACGGGGTGAGGAAGGCACCCGGCAGTGCGTTGACCTGGGGGACGGCGAGCGCGTCGGGAAGTTCGTAGGAGCCGACGATCCGATACGTACGGTCGAAGTTGCGGGCGGAAAGGGTCGAGCCGACCGACAGACCGCTGACCTCCAGGAAGTGCGAGGTCGCCATGACCTCGTCGTTCTTCTCCGGGAAACGCCCCGAGAGGAGGGTCGTGATGCCGCGGGTGATCGGGTCGGACGCCTTCAGCTCACGCACCTCGGCGGAGAGCAGACCGTGGGACGTCGTCAGCTTGGCACTGCCGGAGCGGTCCGTGACGATCGTGGAACCCGCCGGGATCGCCTTGGTGACGTCGGTGGGGCCGTTCGGCCACGGCTCGTCCTTGTAGTCCTTGACCGGCGTGTGCATCTCGCCCGGCGGGTCCTGGAGGATCGGAACGCCCTCGGCGTGGGCGTCCCGGAATATCGCGTCCGCCGTGCCCATCGATCTGTCCGCCCGTTCCGTGGGGGACAGTTCGGAGCTGCGGTAGGTCAGATCGAGGGCACTGACACCCAGGATGGGCAGGGCGATCATCGCCAGGACGAGGGCGCTGCGGCCCTTGGAGCGCCAGGCGTCGCGGCGGGCGATGCGGATCGCGGCCCGCCAGGAGTGGAACCAGGTCTTCACGCCTCCGCCACCTGGCCCGAGAGGAGGGAGTCGGCCTCGCTGCGCACGGTCTGGTCGACGATCGCGCCGTCCCGCAGGAACACGACCCGGTCGGCCCAGGCGGCGAACCGCGGCTCGTGGGTGACCAGGACGCCGGCGGCGCCCGCGTCGCAGCGGGAGCGGAGCAGGGCGAGCACGGACTCGCCGGTCTCGGAGTCGAGGGCGCCGGTCGGCTCGTCGGCGAGGACGAGGCGGCGGTCGCCGACGAGGGCGCGGGCGATGGCCACGCGCTGCTGCTGGCCGCCGGACATCTCGTCGGGGAAGCGGTCGGCGAGGTGGCCGAGCCCCATCTCCTCCAGGGCGGCCAGGGCCTCGACGCGAGCCTTGCGGGCGGAGGTGCCGTCGAGCTCGCGCGGCAGGGCGACGTTCTCGGCGGCGGTCAGCGCCGGGATGAGGTTGTAGTCCTGGAAGACGTACCCGATGCTGCGGCGGCGCAGGGCGGCGAGCTCCTTGACGCTCGCGGTGGTGATGTCGGTGTCCTCGACGATCACATGACCGGAGGTCGGGGTGTCCAGGCCGCCCGCGATGGTGAGGAGCGTGGACTTGCCGGAGCCGGACGGGCCCATGACGGCGACGAGTTCGCCGGGGTACACGGCGAGGTCGATACCGCGCAGGGCGTGCACCTCGGTGGCGCCCGAGCCGTGGACACGGGTCAGGTTCTGGAGCTGCAGCACGGGCTGCTGTGTGGACATGGAGGGGTCCCCCTTGGACGTACGCGGCGTTCGGCCGGTACGGAGCGAGCGGTGGAAGGTGGTGCGACAGCGGTACGGGGTGGGGTGCGACCGTGCGGTCAGCGCGCCCCGCCCGAAGCCGATGCCGGGGTGGTCGTGTTCGCATCGGCCGAAGCCGAAGCCGAAGCCGAAGCCGAAGCCGGTGTCGGTGTCGGTGTCGATACCGGCGGGGATGCGGATGCGGATGCGGAAGCCGTTGTCGACGACAGGCGGATCAGCCGGGCCTCGCAGTGGTCCAGCCACCGCGCCTCGGCCTCGGTCTGGAAGATCAGCTGCTCCAGGACGAGCAGCCAGGCCACGTCGTCCCGTTCCCGCGCGCCCCCGTTCTCGACGGCGACGAGCGCCTGGGCCTTGAGCCGGGTGTAGTCCTGCATCGCCTTCACGGTGTGCCGGCGCTGGGACTGGATGACGTCGCGGATGTCGACGCAGGGCGCACCCACCGCCATGGCGAGCTTGATGGCCAGCTCGTCACGGGCGGGGCTGGTGCGGTCCACCGGCTTCTCGAACCAGGTCCTGAGCTCGGCGAGACCGGCGTCCGTGATCGTGTAGAGCGCGTGCCCCGCCTCGTCCTGGCCCCCCTGCGCGACCATGCCGTCGCGCTCCAGACGGCTCAGCGTCGTATAGACCTGGCCGACGTTGAGCGGCCAGGTGGAGCCGGTGCGGGACTCGAACTCCGTACGGAGCTGGGAGCCGTAGCGAGGGCCACGTTCGAGAAGGGCGAGCAGCCCATGACGGATCGACATACTCAGTATGTATACCGGGTATGTCGTGGCCGACAACCGTCCTGAGACGGAAGGCGAGAGTCCGACTCAAGGGGGACCCGGCGGGCCGAGCGGCTCAGCGGCGGCGCATACGGAGCCCCAGGAAACCGATGCCGAGCCCCATCAGCGCCATCCCCACACCCAGGGTGAGCACGGGAATCCGCTGGTCGACCAGGGTGGGCGCGGCCTCGGCCGCCGTCCCGGGCGCGGCGGCGGGCCGGGTCGCGGGCGCCACCTCGGTCAGCGCCTCGTCCTCCTCGCGTACCGCTTCGACGTCCTCCTCGGCGGCCTCGTACGGGTCGGAGTCTGTTGCCGTCCTGGTACGAGAGGGGTCGGCCGACGGCGGGTCGGCGCCCGGCGGGGCGGCGGGCGGCGTCTCGGAGCGGCCGGGTCGCGGGTGGCCCTCTCCGGCCGGTCGGCCCGCCAGGGAGGTGGCGTCGCTGGGGGCGGGGGCGTCGGTGGGCGTGGAGCTCGGCGCGGCGGGAGAGGACGGGGCGGTGGTGGAGGGCGAGGGCGGCGCGGTGCCGGTCGGCGCGGGCGCCGGCGGGACGGGTGTGCCGGGGCTGCCGGTGCGCCCGGGGGACGCGGACCCGCTTCCGGACGCGGTTCCGGTTCCCGTCCCGGGGCCAGGGGTGGAGGGCGGCGGGACCCCGGGGGGCGTCGTGGAGGAGGAGGGTGTCGTCCCCGTGGCAGGCGGCACGGACGGTCTGGAGGGCCCGGTCGGGGTGGTCGGCGGGGGTGACGCGGGGGGCGTGGTCGGCGCGGCCACCCGCGTACCGCCGGGGGCCTCCGCCCCGTACGCGAGGGGCGCGGCACACAGGGCGAACGCGCAGGCGAACGTGCAGGCGAGCGCGGGGCCGAGGGCCCGTGCCCGTGCTCTGCGCAGTGCTGGAGTCACCGGGTGACCCCCTCCCGTACCGAGCCGCCAAGGTGTCGACTCAGCGTCACATGCCGGGACACTTCCGGCATCCGGGACGGGGGTGGTGGACGTCAGGGGAGGAAAAGGGGACGGCCGTTCCCACCGGCCGTCCCTCCTACTGCGGCGGATTGCCCGTCGAGATCTTGAGGGTGAACTCGGCGTCGTCGGCCGTGATGTCCTCGCCGGCCGGCGGGTACTGCTCCAGGACCGTGCCCTCGCCGTACGTCGCCTCGTCCACGGGGGTCTGGGTCATGATCTTCCACCCGGCCGCCCGGGCGCAGTCCTTCACCGACTGGATGTTCTTGTACGTGAAGTTGGGAACCTCGAACTTGGCGGGGTCGTCGCTCGACTCCGACGGCTGGGTGCACTTCTTCACGTCGATGGTCTTGGTCAGGTCGGGACCCTTGTGGCCGGGTGCCGCCGTCTGGGTCTGCTCCGTGCCGCCGGTGGTGCCGCCCGTGCCGCCGGCCTCCTTGCCCGGGTCGTCCTCCTTGTCGAGCACCACGATCAGTCCGCCGACCGCGAGGAGGACGGCGACGACGGCGCCCACGAGCACCGGGGTGTTCCGGCGGGAGCCGCCGCCCGTCGCCATGGGAGCGGGCGCCGGCGCGTGCATCGGGCCCGTGGCGTACGGCGAGGGGGTCGGCGCGGTCTGGTAGACCGGCGCGGGCGTCGGGGCCTGCTGCGGGTAGCCGTACGACGGGCCGGGCGCGGGCGTCGCGGGGCCGTACGGTCCCGGCTGCGGCGTCGGCGGCAGGTACGGCTGCTGTACGCCGTGCGGGCCGGGCTGCGGCTGCGGCGGCGGGGTCTGGCCGACCGGCGGGAAGACCGCCGAGCCGACGCCCGAGCCGCTGCTGACCGGACCGCCCTGGACGATCATCGGGGCGCCGGTCTGACCGGCCGCGAGCACCCGCAGGCACTCGTCGCGCATGGCCGCGGCGCTCGGGAACCGCTCGTTCGGGTTCTTCCGCAGCGCCCGGGCGACGAGCGCGTCCATCGCCGGCGTCACCGCGCGGTTGACGGAGGACGGGGCGACCGGCTCCTCCTGTACGTGCGCGTACGCGATCGCGAGCGGCGAGTCGGCGTCGAAGGGGAGACGGCCCGTCAGCAGCTGGAAGAGCATGATGCCGACCGAATAGAGGTCGGAGCGGGCGTCCACCGCGCGGCCGAGGGCCTGCTCGGGGGAGAGGTACTGAGGGGTGCCGACGACCATGCCGGTCTGCGTCATCGACGTGACGCCGGACTGCATCGCCCGGGCGATGCCGAAGTCCATGACCTTGACCACGCCGCGCTTGGTCGTCATCACGTTGCCCGGCTTGATGTCCCGGTGGACCAGGCCCATCTCGTGGCTGACCTCCAGGGCGGCCAGCACGTCGGCCGTGACCTTGAGCGCCTTGTCGGCGGGCATCGCGCCGTACTGCCGGACGTCGGAGGCGAGGACCGAGCCGAGCGGCTGCCCCTCCACGTACTCCATGACGATGTACGGCATGACGGCGCCGTCGAGGGTGTCCTCGCCGGTGTCGAAGACCGAGACGATGTTCGTGTGCGACAGCTTCGCGACGGCCTGCGCCTCGCGCCGGAACCGCTCGCGGAACGACGCCTCGCGGCCGAGCTCCGTGTGCAGCGTCTTGATCGCGACCTGTCGGTCGAGGGCGCTGTCGTAGGCCAGGTACACCGACGCCATGCCGCCCTCGCCGAGGAGATCGCGCAGCTGGTACCGGCCGCCCGCTACCGAACCGCCCGCATAGCGGCCCTGTGCGCCGTCCTGGCTCATCTGTGCTTCCCCCATTACGCGCGCGTGGCGGCGTCGAATTCCGGAATTTCCTGGCCAAGTCTGCCCCAGGGCACCGACACGTCAAGCCGCGTGCCCGTTCCGTGACCCTCCGCACAGGACGTGTCCTCGAAGCGTTCCCGAAGTGTCCGCGGAAACCCGTCGAATTTGCACAGGTGTACGTGGACGGGATTGGATGGCCGGTCAACCGCGGACCGTGATGTCGTACGGAGCCTGTAGCGTGACGACTGGACACGGCACGACAGACGACGGCGAGGACTGATGGCACCCGAATCCGGAACAGGTGGCGGTGTGCCGTCCTCGGACGCGGAATCGTGGGGCGTCGGTGGTGTCGTCGGCGACGGACGGTACCGGCTGACGCACCGCCTCGGCCGCGGCGGCATGGCCGAGGTCTTCGCCGCGGAGGACGTGCGCCTCGGGCGCACGGTGGCGGTGAAGCTCCTCCGCGCCGATCTCGCCGAGGACCCGGTCTCGAAGGCGCGCTTCACCCGTGAGGCGCAGTCGGTCGCGGGGCTCAACCACCACGCCATCGTCGCCGTGTACGACTCCGGCGAGGACCTCGTGGGCGGCCGGCCCGTGCCGTACATCGTGATGGAGCTGGTCGAGGGCCGCACCATCCGTGACCTGCTGATCAGCGCCGACGCGCCGGGGCCCGAGCAGGCGCTCATCATCGTCTCGGGTGTCCTCGAGGCGCTGGCCTACTCGCACCAGCACGGCATCGTGCACCGCGACATCAAGCCGGCGAACGTCATCATCACGCACAGCGGCGCCGTGAAGGTCATGGACTTCGGCATCGCCCGCGCCCTGCACGGCGCGCAGTCGACGATGACGCAGACCGGCATGGTCATGGGCACCCCGCAGTACCTCTCCCCCGAGCAGGCGCTCGGCAAGGCGGTCGACCACCGCTCCGACCTGTACGCGACGGGCTGCCTGCTCTACGAGCTGCTCGCGCTGCGGCCCCCCTTCACGGGTGAGACGCCGCTCTCCGTCGTGTACCAGCACGTGCAGGACGCGCCGGTCCCGCCGTCCGAGGTGACTCCCGGCGTGCCGCCGGAGCTCGACGGCCTGGTGATGCGTTCCCTCGCGAAGGACCCGGACGACCGGTTCCAGAGCGCGGAGGAGATGCGCGGGCTCATCCAGTACGGCCTGCAGATGCTGCAGCAGCTGGGCGGCCACACCGGCGCGTGGAACACCGGTCCCGTCGACATGCACGACGGCGGGCACACGCCCGGCGGCGGCATGGCGGCGACGACCGCGATGGGTCACCCGATGCACGGGGAGACCGCGCAGGGCCGGATCCTTCCGCAGATGAACCCGGACGACGGGGCCGTCGGCGGGTACGGCTACGACGGCGGCACGGGCGGCACCGGCGGCTACGGCCAGGACGGGGCGTACGGCTCGAACGGCGGCGGCCGGGGCGGCCGCGGCAAGCTGATCCTCTTCGTGGCGCTCGCGCTGGTCGCGGTCGTCGCGGGTGTCGTGTACGCCATCGACGCGGCGAGCAAGAAGGGCGGCGAGAAGGTGACGCCGATCCCGACGACCGTCAGCAACTCGCCGTCGACGCCCTCCGAGGAGCCCACCCCCTCCGAGGAGCCCTCCACCGAGGAGGAGCAGACGCGGGACCCGGACACGTCGACCGGGGGCGGCGCCACACAGCCGCCGTGGACGCAGGAGCCGCCGGTCACGCAGCCGACGACCACGCAGCCGCCGACGACCGAGCCGACGCCGACGGAGCCGACGGCCACCGAGCCGACGACCACCGAGACGACGCCGACGGAGACGACGACGGCGCCGCCGACGGACCCGACGGGCACCACGGAGCCGCCGGTCGACCCGACCGGCGATCCCACCGACGACGGCGGCGACGGCGACACCCCGCCGACGGGCGGTTCCACCGCCACCGGCTGACCCGCCGGAAGCCGCCTGCGCCCCGCCTCCCGCCCGCTCAGCCGGCGAAGGCGTCACGCACGGCGTCGTACTCCCGGGTCCACCAGACCGCCAGGGCCGACACCGCGGGAAACTGCGGGTCGGCCCTTCGGTCGTGCAGCTGGTAGCGCCAGCGCAGCGTCCAGAAGTCGTTGAGCCGCTCCCACCACACCCGGTGCGCCGCCGCGGCCAGCTCGGCACCGTCGGCGCCCGTCGCCCGCCGGTACGCCCGCGCGTACGCCCGCACCTTCTCCAGGGCCAGCTCGCCCCCGGGCCGTACGAAGAAGATGGCGGCCGCCCTGACCGCCTCTTCGGCCCGCGGGCGGACCCCGAGGCGGTCCCAGTCGACGATCGCGGCCGGCTCCGCGCCCCGGTAGAGCAGGTTCAGCGGGTGGAAGTCGCCGTGCACCCAGCCGGACGCGGCGGCCGGCGGCGGCCGGTGGTGGGCGTGCTGGGCGAGCAGCCGGCGGCGCTCCCGCAGCCGGTGCTCGGCGAGCGCGTCGAAACTGTCGTGGGGCCGGTGCGCGCGGGCGAGGCCGATCAGTTCCTCGATGGCACGGAAGGTGTCCTCGGGGCGGGCGCTCTCGTGGTCGTCCCCCGGCGGCGGGGACTCCATGACCCGTTCCAGACAGGTGTGGACGTGCCCCAGGAGCGCGCCGAGGCGGCGGGAGCCGCCGGTGGAGAGCTGGGTGCCGTCGCGGTGCCGGCCGTCGATCCATGGATGGAGGGCGTAGCAGAGGCCGTCGATGACCGCGACCGTACGGCCCCGGCTGTCGGCGAGAGGTGGGGCGACCGGCAGGCCAAGGGCGTGCAGGCGCTGGGTGGCGCGGTGCTGCCGGACGATGGTGGCGCGGTCGGCGGTGGGGGCGTCCAGGTGCTGCTTGAGGAAGTAGGTGCCGCGCGTGGTGGAGAGGCGGTAGCCGCGGTTGAGCAGGCCCTGGGTGACGGGTTCGCAGGCGAGGGGCTCGCCCGCGGCCGCGTAGCGGCGAAGGAGGGCGCCGACGGGCGGAGCGAGGGTTGCAGATGAGCGCGGCACTCCCCAAATGTTAGATCACGCTACGTGGTGGAGATGTCGCTCCAGGGAATGGTCCACGGGCCGCTCCGTGGAGTGGTCCATGGAGTGCAGCTCGACGGGGCGGCCGGCCGGCCCGGCGGCGTCCCCGGCCGAGTAGTCGAGCTCGTGCACGGTCACGAACTGCGGTTCGATCCGCATGTAGACCGGTTCGAAGGGCTCGTCGTCCACGGCCCGCGGCTCGGGCCCGAACGCCCCGAGCTGCTCCTCGGTCGGCTCGACGATCTCCGCCGTGCCCGTGAACTGCACGGACCAGATCTTCTCGGCCCCGGTGTTGAAGTTGTCCGCGCCGTACGCGACGACGCTGCCATTGCAGGCCCGGTGGTAGCCGAGTCCTCTGTGCATTCGGATCATGACGCGTCCGTCGGTCACGATGTGCCGGGCGGGCGCGACGAACGGCATCGCTCGCATGCTCGTCGCCACCCGGCCGTACGACACTCGGCCGAGCAATTCGATGGCGCGGATCTCCTCGGTGGACATGGCTTCCACTCTCCGCCACCGGCAGCGTGTCGGAAAAGGGGCCCCTGCCCCGCCTTCACGGGGACGTAGGTCCCGAATCCGGGCCGTCGGCCCCGGGCTGCTCCGTACGGGTGACGCACGGGCAGGCCAGGGGCCGCGCGGGCCTCAGTGGCGCTCGGCCTGGAGCCGTGCCACGTACGCCGCGGCCTGCGAACGCCGCTCCATGCCCAGCTTCGACAGCAGGCTGGAGACGTAGTTCTTGATGGTCTTCTCCGCAAGATGGAGCCGCTCGCCGATGACTCGATTGGTCAGGCCCTCGCCGATCAGGTCCAGGATCTTGCGCTCCTGGTCGGTCAGGTTGGCGAGCTTGTCGTCGCCCTTCGGGTTGTTGCCGTCGCGCAGCCGCTCCAGGACGCGGGCGGTCGCCACCGGGTCGAGCAGCGACTTGCCTGCCGCCACGTCCCGCACGGCGTTCAGCAGCTCGTTGCCCCGGATGGCCTTGAGGACGTATCCCGAGGCCCCGGCCATGATCGCGTCGAACAGCGCCTCGTCATCGGCGTACGAGGTGAGCATCAGGCATGTGATGCTCTCGTCCTGCGAACGGATCTCACGGCACACCTCCACCCCGCTGCCGTCCGGCAGCCGGACATCGAGCACGGCGACGTCGGGGCGGGTCGCAGGGATCCTGACCAGCGCGTCTGCCGCCGTCCCGGCCTCGCCGACCACCTCGATGTCGTCTTCCACGGAGAGCAGCTCGTGGACGCCGCGCCGGACGACTTCGTGGTCGTCCAGCAGAAATACCCGGATTTTTCCTTCTTCGCGCACCCAGTCAGTCTCACATATTGGCTCTTCCCGCGCCCGGGGTGCGCGGGATACCGTGCCGCTTGTTCCGACGACGGCGTCGGGCCGTTGTCCATGCGCTGACCAGGGCAGAGTCCCCCTTTTCTCGATTTACTTGGAAATCCAAGCAAAATCGCAGGTCAAGTGGGGTTTCGCAGGAATGGCGCACTATGGGTAACGTGCCTATGACGGCGCTCACCGGGACACCTGTCACGCCCGACCCCGGCCGCGTCGCACCCACCCCGTGCGAAGGCACGGAGAAGGCGGAGCCGCACTGGCCTGCCCGGCGAACCCGGGGGCCGGACCGACGGAGGAGCACGCACGTGACCGTGGAGAGCACTGCAGCGCGCAAGACGACGCGACGCAGCAGCGGCACCAAGCGCACCGCAAGCGCGAGCACGAGCACCACCAAGAAGACGAGCACGCGCGCCGAAGCGGTAGCGACGGAGCCCGAGCTCGTCCAGCTGCTGACGCCCGAAGGAGAGCGCGTCCAGCACCCCGACTACGACATCGACTTGAGCGCCGAGGAGCTGCGCGGTCTCTACCGCGACATGGTCCTCACCCGTCGCTTCGATGCCGAGGCCACGTCCCTCCAGCGCCAGGGCGAACTGGGCCTGTGGGCCTCCCTGCTCGGCCAGGAGGCCGCGCAGATCGGCTCCGGCCGCGCCCTGCGGGACGACGACTACGTCTTCCCGACCTACCGCGAGCACGGCGTCGCCTGGGTCCGTGGGGTCGACCCCACGAACCTGCTGGGAATGTTCCGTGGTGTGAACCACGGCGGCTGGGATCCCAGCACCAACAATTTCCACCTGTACACGATCGTCCTCGGCTCGCAGACCCTGCACGCCACGGGCTATGCCATGGGTATCGCCAAGGACGGCGCGGATTCCGCCGTGCTCGCGTACTTCGGCGACGGCGCCTCGAGCCAGGGCGACGTCAACGAGTCGTTCGTCTTTTCCGCGGTCTACAACGCCCCGGTCGTGTTCTTCTGCCAGAACAACCAGTGGGCCATTTCCGAGCCCACCGAGAAGCAGACCCGCGTCCCGCTCTACCAGCGCGCCGCCGGCTTCGGCTTCCCCGGCGTCCGCGTCGACGGCAACGACGTCCTCGCGTGCCTGGCCGTGACCCGCTGGGCGCTCGAGCGCGCCCGCAACGGCGAGGGCCCGACGCTCATCGAGGCGTTCACCTACCGCATGGCCGCCCACACCACCTCCGACGACCCGACGAAGTACCGCCGGGACGAGGAGCGCGAGGCCTGGGAGGCGAAGGACCCGATCCAGCGCCTCAAGACGTACATGGAGAACGAGGGCCACGCCGACGCGGCCTTCTTCGAGGAGCTGGAGGCGGAGAGCGAAGCCCTCGGCAAGCAGGTCCGCGAGGTCGTGCGCGCCATGCCCGTCCCGGAGCACATGGCGATCTTCGACAACGTGTACGCGGACGGGCACGCGCTCGTCGACGAGGAGCGCGCGGAGTTCGCCGCGTACCAGGCGTCCTTCGCGAACGGAGAGGCCGAGTAATCATGGCTGTTCAGAAGCTTCCCCTCGCGAAGGCGCTCAACGAGTCGCTGCGCAAGGCCCTGGAGACCGACCCCAAGGTCCTCGTCATGGGCCTGGACGTCGGCAAGCTCGGCGGTGTCTTCCGGATCACCGAAGGTCTGCAGAAGGACTTCGGCGAGGACCGGATCATCGACACCCCGCTCGCCGAGTCCGGCATCGTCGGCACCGCGATCGGCCTCGCGCTGCGCGGCTACCGGCCGGTCGTGGAGATCCAGTTCGACGGTTTCGTCTTCCCGGCGTACGACCAGATCGTCACCCAGCTGGCGAAGATCCGGGCCCGTTCGCTCGGCACCGTGAAGATGCCTGTCGTCATCCGCATCCCGTACGGCGGCGGCATCGGCGCCGTCGAGCACCACTCCGAGTCCCCCGAGTCGCTCTTCGCGCACGTCGCGGGCCTCAAGGTCGTCACCCCGGCGAACTCCTCCGACGCGTACTGGATGCTCCAGCAGGCCATCCAGAGCGACGACCCGGTCATCTTCTTCGAGCCCAAGCGCCGCTACTGGGACAAGGGCGAGGTCGACACCGAGGCCATCCCCGGCGAGCTCCACAAGGCACGGGTCGCCCGCGAGGGCACGGACCTCACCCTGGTGGCCTACGGCCCGATGGTGAAGACCTGCCTGGAGGTGGCCGAGGCCGCCGCCGAGGAGGGCAAGTCGATCGAGGTCGTGGACCTCCGCTCGATCTCCCCGATCGACTTCGACACCATTCAGGCCTCGGTCGAGAAGACCCGCCGCTTGGTCGTCGTCCACGAGGCGCCGGTGTTCTTCGGCTCCGGTGCGGAGATCGCCGCCCGGATCACCGAGCGCTGCTTCTACCACCTGGAGGCCCCCGTCCTGCGGGTCGGCGGCTACCACGCGCCGTATCCGCCGGCGCGCCTGGAAGAGGAGTACCTGCCGGGTCTTGATCGCGTGCTCGACGCCGTCGACCGCTCGCTGGCGTACTGAGGAGAGCACCGTGACGATCCGCGAATTCAAGATGCCCGATGTGGGCGAGGGCCTCACCGAGGCCGAGATCCTCAAGTGGTACGTCCAGGTCGGCGACACGGTCACCGACGGACAGGTCGTGTGCGAGGTCGAGACGGCCAAGGCCGCCGTCGAACTGCCGATCCCCTTCGACGGGACCGTGCACGAGCTGCGCTTCCCCGAGGGGACGACGGTCGACGTCGGCCAGGTCATCATCTCGGTGAACGTGGGCGGCGGGGACGCGCCCGAGGCTCCGGTGGCCGAGGCCGTCCCGGTGGTGGCGGCCCCCGCCGCCCCGGAGGCCGAGGACGACGAGCCCAAGGGCCGCCAGCCGGTCCTCGTCGGCTACGGCGTGGCCGCCAGCTCCACCAAGCGGCGGGCGCGCAAGGCCCCCGCGGGCACCGCCCCGGCCTCCCCGGCCGCCCCGGTCCAGGCGTCGCCCGTCGCCGTCTCCGTACCGGAGCAGCTCAACGGGCACGCGCCGGCCGGAGCCCGCCCGCTGGCCAAGCCGCCGGTCCGCAAGCTCGCGAAGGACCTCGGCGTCGATCTGGCGACGGTCACCCCGACCGGCCCGGACGGCATCATCACCCGCGAGGACGTCCACGCGGCGGCGGCTCCCGCTCCCGCGCCGGTCGTCGAGGCCCCGGCTCCCGTGGCCACTCCGGCTCAGGTCCCGGTCCCGGCTCCGGCCCAGGCGCCGGCTCCCGTCGCGGCGGCCGAGGTGTCGTCGGAGGCCCGGGAGACCCGTATCCCCATCAAGGGTGTGCGGAAGGCGACGGCGGCCGCGATGGTCGGTTCGGCGTTCACGGCGCCGCACGTCACGGAGTTCGTGACGTTCGACATCACGCGGACGATGAAGCTGGTCGAGGAGCTGAAGTCCGACAAGGACATGGCGGGCCTGCGGGTCAATCCGCTGCTCCTCGTCGCGAAGGCCGTGCTGGTCGCGGTGAAGCGAAACCCGGACATCAACGCGGCCTGGGACGAGGCGGCGCAGGAGATCGTGCTCAAGCGGTACGTGAACCTGGGCATCGCCGCGGCCACCCCGCGCGGTCTGATCGTGCCGAACATCAAGGACGCGCACGCGCAGACCCTGCCCGAGCTGTCGAAGTCCCTGGGCGAGCTGGTCTCCACCGCCCGCGAGGGCAAGACGACTCCGGCAGCCATGCAGGGCGGCACCTTCACGATCACCAACGTCGGCGTCTTCGGCGTCGACACCGGTACGCCGATCCTGAACCCGGGCGAGGCCGCGATCCTCGCGGTCGGTGCGATCAAGCTCCAGCCGTGGGTCCACAAGGGCAAGGTGAAGGCACGTCAGGTCACGACCCTGGCGCTGTCCTTCGACCACCGCCTGGTCGACGGCGAGCTCGGCTCGAAGTTCCTCGCGGACATTGCCGCGATCCTGGAGCAGCCGAAGCGGCTCATCACCTGGGCGTGATCTCCCTGATGAGGTAGGCGGGTTCGCCCGTTTCACGTGAAACATCCGGTGACGACATCCGGTGGTGGCATCTGCCGCCACCGGATGTTTGGGTAGAGGGCATGGACCTCCACCTCGAACCGCCGCACGGCGCCGGGCCCATACGCCTGGGCATGAACCTCGACGAGGCGGAGGCCGCCGCGACGCCTTGGGGCGAGCCCCGGATCCGGCTCCGTCCCGGGACGCGGCGCGCCTCCCTCTCCACGTCCTGCGCGGGCGTGGGCGTCGAGGTGCTCCTTGAGGAGGAGGACACCGTCACGGCCGTCGAGTTGTGGTGGCCGGGCGAGGGGAAGGAGACGCCCACGCGCGTGCTCCTCCACGGGCAGGACGTCTTCCGTACGCCCGCCGACGCCATCTTCGACGTCCTCGCGGGTCAGGGGTGGCGCGTCCACGACGGCGCCGGCGAGGACCCGTTCGTGGCCGGTCTGTCACTCGGCTTCACACGCCGCACCTCGCAGGAGGTGCCGCGCGGACCCGGCGGTCTCCCCATGTGTTTCACCTCCGTCCTGGTCGGCGGCGAGGGCTACTACGACTTCCGGATCTAAGGGCCTCCGTCCGCATCCTGGACGACGACTCCTGTTGCACCTCTGTTGTATCTAAGCTGTACGCATGGCATCCGCACCCCCAGCCGCAGACCGCGTCTACATGCACGTCAAGCAGGCGGTGCTCGACCGTCGTTACGAGGGCGGCACCCTGCTCACCGAGGGGGAGCTCGCGCTGGCGGTGGGGGTGTCGCGGACCCCCGTCCGCGAGGCGCTGCTCAAGCTGGAGATGGAAGGGCTGATCAAGCTCTACCCGAAGAAGGGCGCCCTCGTCCTGGCCGTCTCCGCGCAGGAGATCGCCGACGTCGTCGAGACCCGGCTGCTCGTCGAGGAGTTCGCGGTCCGCCGGGCCGTGCCCGCGTCCGCCGCGCTGATCGAGCGGCTCGAAGAGCTCCTGGAGGAGCAGAAGCAGCGCGCCGAGGCCGGGGACCTCGCCGAGGTCGCGATCACCGACCGCTGCTTCCACGCCGAGATCGTCCGTCACGCCGGCAATCAGATCCTCGCCCGCCTCTACGACCAGCTCCGCGACCGTCAGCTCCGCATGGGCGTCGCCGTGATGCAGTCCCAGCCCGACCGGATCGCCAAGAACATCGCCGAGCACGCCGAGATCCTCGACCGGATCCGCGCCGGCGACGTGGAGGGCGCGGCCCACTGCGTCCGCCAGCACCTCACCTGGGTCAAGGTCCTGGTCCGGGGTGAGGACCGGTGAACCCCGACAAGGGGAAGGGACGGGCCCGCCGCGGCCGGAACGCGAACCGAAGCGGGAAGGGGAACGCAAAAGGGAACAGGAACCGGACAGGGAACGGGAACCGGACAGGGAACGGGAACCGGAACGGGAACGGGTACGGCTCCGCCGTCACCCTCCCCGGCGACCCGCCCGGCGGCCGCCGGGCCGCCCTCGTCTGGGGCGTGGGCGTCGCCGTCTACTTCGTCGCCATCATCTTCCGCACGTCCCTGGGCGTCGCCGGACTCGACGCCGCCGACCGCTTCGACGTCAACGCCTCCGCGCTCTCCACCTTCTCCATACTCCAGCTGCTCGTCTACGCGGGCATGCAGATACCCGTCGGGCTCATGGTCGACCGGCTCGGCACCAAGAAGGTCCTGACCCTCGGAGTCCTGCTCTTCACCCTCGGCCAGCTGGGCTTCGCGCTCTCGCCCACCTACGGCACGGCGCTCGCCTCCCGCGCGCTCCTCGGCTGCGGCGACGCCATGACCTTCATCAGCGTCCTGCGGCTCGGCAGCCGCTGGTTCCCCGCCCGCCGCGGCCCGCTCATCGGCCAGGTCGCCGCGCTCTTCGGCATGGCCGGCAACCTCGTCTCGACCATCTTCATCGCCCGCGCCCTGCACGGCCTCGGCTGGACGACCACCTTCGTCGGCAGCTCGCTCGCGGGTGTCCTCGTCCTCGTCCTGCTGCTGCTCTTCCTCAAGGACCACCCCGAGGGGTACGAGCCCGAGCCTGTCCGGCACGCGGGCGCCGCCTTCGTCCGCCGCCAGATCGCGGAGTCGTGGCGGGAGCCCGGCACCCGGCTCGGCATGTGGGTCCACTTCACGACCCAGTTCCCGGCCATGGTGTTCCTGTTGCTGTGGGGGCTGCCGTACCTCGTCGAGGCGCAGGGACTGTCCCGCGGCACGGCGGGCGAGCTGCTGACCCTCGTCGTCCTCTCGAACATGGTCGTCGGCCTCGCGTACGGGCAGATCATCGCCCGCCACCACAACGCCCGCCTCCCGCTCGCCCTCGGTACGGTCGCGGCCACCGCGCTGCTGTGGGGGGCCACCCTCGCGTACCCCGGTGACCACGCCCCGATGTGGCTGCTGATCACCCTCTGTCTGGTCCTCGGGTCCTGCGGACCGGCCTCGATGATCGGCTTCGACTTCGCGCGCCCGGCCAATCCGCCGGAGCGTCAGGGCACCGCCTCGGGCATCGTCAACATGGGCGGTTTCGTCGCCTCGATGACGACGCTGCTCGCCGTCGGCGTGCTGCTCGACGCGACCGGTGGCGACTACCGGATCGCGTTCTCGTCCGTCTTCGTCCTGGAGGCGTTCGGCATCGTGCAGATCCTGCGCCTCAAGGCCCGCACCCACCGCAGGGAGCGGGAGCGGCTCGTCGCGAGCCGCGTGGAGGCCGTGCACGTACCGGCGTGAAGCCGTTCTAGCGGGGCGTCACCGCGAAGTTGTCGAGGATCGCGCGCGCCAGGTCCTCGTCGCCCTCCGCCTTGACCCGGTCGGCGACGTCGGCCGGCCGGACGCGACCGCAGGCGAGCCGTACGAACGTCTCCCAGTCCGTCGCGAGCGTCACCGCCGGGCCCAGCGAGGGCGCCCCGTCGACCGTCCCCCGGCCCTCCGCGTCGACCCGCACCGTCCGCAGGAACTCCACCGGACCGGTCACGTCGAGCACCACCGCCGAGGAGGCGGGCGCCCCGGCGTCCTTGGCGACCACCTTCGGCAGTGCCTCCAGGAGCACGTCCCGGGTGATGTGCGCGCCGGCCGAGTCCAGGTTGCCCGGCACGCCGAGCGCGACCCGCAGGTCCTGCTCGTGCACCCACACGTCGAAGGCGCGCATCCGGTAGGCCAGTTCGAGGGACTGCTCGGCGCCGAGGGGGGCGCGGATCAGGTGGTCGGGGGAGCGGTTCTCGTTGCGGAGCTGGCGGGCCCTGCGGATGAGGATGTACTCCAGCTCCGAGGTCATCTCCGGCGCGGTGTGGTGCCGTCGCACATCGACCTGGACTTCCATGTAGCGGGCGAAGTCACTGCGTACGTGGTACAGATCGCGCGGCAGGGAGTGGATCGGGCGCGGGTCGCCCAGCATCTCCGTCTCCATGCCGATGACGTGGGAGACGATGTCCCGTACCGACCAGCCGATGCACGGGGTCGGCCGGTTCCACTCGCCCTCCACGAGCGGCTGCACCAGCTCGGCTATCGCCTCGATGGAATGGGTCCAGGCGTCGGCGTAGTTCTGGAGGCTGGGATGGACGGTCACGGGACCCCTCGGCGGTTCTTCGGTGCGCGGGCTGAAAACACGACTGGGTGGGAGGCTCGGACGCTAAGTTACGCTGCCCGAAGGCACCCCGGCAGTGCTTTCGTGTGACGATCGTAGGCCGGTGTTGACGGCTCGAATGCCAGGACGGTGGTAGTGTGCGCGCCTCGCTGATCCAGATCGCGGTAGACCCGGACGAACCGGTCGACGCCCGACGGGCCCGCGTGGCCCGTCTCGTACGGGAGGAATCCGGCCACGCCGACCTCGTCGTCCTCCCCGAGCTGTGGCCCATGGGGGCCTTCGCGTACGAGCAGTTCGCCGCCGAGGCCGAGCCGCTGAACGGCCCCACGCACCGGGCGATGGCGGATGCCGCGCGGGACGCCGGGGTCTGGCTGCACGCCGGATCGTTCGTCGAGGCGGAGGGCGGCGCCCTCTACAACACCTCGCTCGTCCTCTCCCCCGACGGCGAACTCGCCGCCTCCTACCGCAAGATCCACCGCTTCGGCTTCGACAAGGGCGAGGCGGTGATGATGGCCGCCGGGGAGGACCTGGTCACCGTCGACCTGCCGCACCTCACGCTCGGCGTCGGCACCTGCTACGACCTGCGCTTCCCCGAGCTCTTCCGCGGTCTCGTCGACGCGGGCGCCCAGGCGTTCGTCGTCCCCGCCGGCTGGCCGGCGCGCCGCCGCGAGCACTGGACGCTCCTCGCCCGGGCGCGGGCGGTCGAGAACCAGGCGTACGTCCTCGCCTGCGGGACCGCCGGCACCCATGCGGGCGTCGAACAGGCCGGGCACTCGATCGTCGTCGACCCGTGGGGCGAGGTCCTCGCGGAGGCGGGCCCGGACGAGGAGATCCTGCGGGTCGTCCTCGACCCGGCGAAGGTGACGACGACGCGCGAGCAGTTCCCGGCGCTCAAGGACCGCGTCCTGGGCATCGCGGCGCCGCGCGTCCGCCGCGCCTGAGGCGGCCGGGCGGTCGGGCGGTCAGCTGTCGGGCGTGAGCGCGGCGAGGCCCTTGCTCAGGTCCTCCCCGTTCATGACCGGCGTGTAGGAGATCTTGGCGCCGAGTTGGAGGAAGAAGGGCTCCGAGATCTTCGGCATCTGGGACGGGTCGGCCAGGTCGAAGAAGATGAAGGCGGTCCTACAGCCGTCCTGGGCCGTGAAGTAGGCGGCCTCGGGTCGGAGCTCCGCCATGGCCTTCTCCACGATCTTCTGCAGGGTGCCCTGCTTGATGGCCTCGTTGGAGGCCTGGGTGTCCATCTGGACCTTCAGCAGCATGCGCATGACGCGGCCTTTCCGACCGGGCAGGCGCTCCGTTCGGTACGCACCCTCGACACCCGGACGCGCTCACTTCCAGCCTCTCTCCTCCAGCCCGGCGGGACCACTCGGGCCTAGGCCTGCGCCTCCGCCCACAGCCGGCCGACGCGGGAGAAGCCCGCGCGGACCGCACCGCCCCGGGTGAGCGCCGCGCGGTCCACCCCGGCGAAGATCAGCGCCAGGGACACGTCCGCGGCGCCCGCCCGGCCCGACACCGTGACGTCGAGACGTCGCCGGCTCCCGCGCCCCGCCCCGCGGACCGACACGGTGACCCCCGGGTCCTCGGCGTCCGCGGCGCGCTCCAGCGTCCAGGAACGCCGGTCCCGCGCCCACAGGCGGTAGTGGTCGCCGCCGTACCGGAGCTGGAGCGCCCGCTGACGGGCCGTCGCGCCGAGCCGGTTGCGGGTCATGGAGACGTGGGCGTCGCCGACGCGGAGGGTCGCGCGGTTCAGGGTGGGCAGCCGGATCGTCTCCGTGTGGATGCCCCGCGCCTCGTACGACGCCGGCGGGAGCAGACCGCCCCGCAGCTCCGAGACGACGACCTCCTGCACGGTCTGCCGCAGCGGCGCCTCCACGGTGATCTCGCCGAACTCGGCGGAGGCGCCGCGCCAGCCGGCCCTCCGCTCGTACCCCTTGCCCTCGCGCCACGGGCGCAGCGCGAACGGTGTGACGGCGGTGTGCATGGCGCCCCCTGATATGCCTCGGTCGTCAGATGTGCCTCGGTCGTCAGACGACGATCGCATGGAGGGACGCGCGCTCCGCCTCCGGGTCCGGGGCGTACTCCGTCCAGGCCGCCGCCAGTCTCCGTACCGCCTCCGTGAGGACCTCGGGCGGTGCGAGGAAGTGGAGTCGGAGGTGGCGGAGGCTGCCGCCGAGGGCGTCCGTCGTGGCGCCCGGGAGGACGCCGACGCCGTGCCGGAGGGCGAGTTGGGCGAAGGAGACGCCGTCGCCGTGCGGGAGCCGCACCCACAGGGTCTGGCCGCCGGTCGCCGGCGCGCAGGACCAGGACGGCAGCCGCCGGGCGAGCTCGGCCCTGAGGTGGTCGTGCCCCGCCCGTACCGCCGCCGTGCGGGCGGCCAGGACCGGGGCGAAGTCGTCGAGGAGGCGGGTCGCGGCGAGTTGGGACGGGAGGTCGCTGCCCAGGTCGTGGAGGGCCTTGAGCCGGGCGAGGCGGGCGATCAGCGGCGCCGGACCCCGTACCCAGCCGATCCGCAGCCCGCCCCACACGACCTTGCTCAGCGACCCGACCGCGATCACCTCGCCGTAGGAGGAGAGCGACGGCTCCCCTTCACCGGGAGTGAAGGCGAGGTCGGCGAGGACCTCGTCGTCGACGAGCGGCACGCCCAGCGCGTTCGCCGCCTCGACGAGCCGGCGGCCGGCGAGCGGCGGCAGGACCGTCCCGGTGGGGTTCTGGAAGCGGGGCACGACATAGGCCAGGGCCGGACGGTGACGTTCCATCACCCGTACCGCATCCGCCACGTCCACACCGTCGGGGCCCACCGCCACCGGCAGCGGCACGGCCGCCGCCTCCCGGAAGAGGTCGAGCGCCCCCGGGTACGTCGGCGCCTCCACCAGCACCCCGTCGCCGGGCGCGAGCAGCAGCCGGGTGAGGAGCGAAAGGCCCTGCTGGGCACCGGTGGTGACGAGGATCCGCTCCGGACCGGTCGGCACGCCCCGCGCCGCGTACCGCGCGGCGACCGCCGCCCGCAGCGCGCCGAGCCCGGCCGGGTGGTAGCCGAGGTCCGCGTCCGGCAGGACGAGCGAGCGGTACGCCTCCGCCAGCTCGGGCGGCGGCTGCGAGGGCGCGGCGCAACTCAGCAGGATCACGTCGTCGGGCGCCTCCAGGAGGTGCAGGAAGAGCGGGTTCGACGTTTCGGTCACCCGGGGCCGTTCCGGCGCGAGCGCCGCCCGGGCGACCCGGGTGCCGCTGCCCTGCCGGCGTACGAGCCGCCCCTCCTGGCGGAGGGTGTCGTAGGCGGCGACGACCGTCGTACGGCCCACGGCGAGGGCCGTCGCGAACCGCCGGTCCGGCGGCAGCCGCGTGCCGGGCGGCAGCGCGCCCTCGTCGATCAGCCGGCGCAGCCGGGCGGCGAGCAGGAGGTAGAGCGGGCCGCGCCCGGCGGACCAGCGGCCGAGCCGGGCGACCAGCGCGTCGATCGTGTCGGGGGAGAGACTGATTGGCTCCATCGCCGAACCAATCTGCCGGGATTGGACCTGGGAAGGCAAACGGCCGGTCCACAGACTGGGCACATGAGCCACGCCGACTCCGCAGCCGCCTTCCCCTCTCCCGAGACGATCCGCCCCGAGGCGGGGATCCGTCCCGAGCCGGGGATCCGTTCCGAGCCGGGGATCCGCCCCGAGACTCTCGCCGTCCACCCGCCCCACGTCGAGATCACCGGCAGCAGGCCGCTCGGCGTGCCCCTCCACCAGGGTCACGTCTTCGCCTTCGACTCGGCCGACGCCCTCGCCGAGGCCTTCACCTCCCCCGACGCGTTCATGTACAGCCGTCACGGCAACCCCACCGTCCGCACCCTGGAGAACGCCGTGGCCCGCCTCGAAGGCGGGGCCGCCGCCCTCTCCTTCGCCTCCGGCATGGGCGCCGTCAACGGCGTCCTGCACGCCCTGCTCGGCAGCGGGGGCCATGTCGTCGCCCAGACCTGCCTGTACGGCGGTACGTACGCGGTGCTCACCGACCTCGCCACGCGCTGGGGCGTCGACGTCACCTACGTCTCCGGTACGGACCCGGAGGAGGTGCGGGCGGCCCTGCGCCCCGAGACCCGCCTCCTCTACCTGGAGACCATCGCCAACCCGACGACCCGCGTCTCCGACCTGCCCGCGCTCGCCGCCGTCGCGGGCGAGGCCGGGGTGCCGGTCGTCGTCGACAACACCTTCGCCTCCCCGCTGCTGTGCCGGCCCCTCCACCACGGCGCCGACATCGTCGTGCACTCCGCCACCAAGTACCTCGCGGGCCACGCCGACGTCCTCGGCGGCGTCGCCGTCTTCAAGGACCCCGACCTCCACCGCGACGTCCGCCGCCACACGGTCGAACAGGGCGCGTCCACCGACCCGTTCGCCGCCTGGCTCACCCTGCGCGGCATGCAGACCCTGTCGCTGCGCATCGCGCGCCAGTGCGCGAACGCCGCCGAGCTCGGCGCCCGGCTGGAAGCGCACCCGGCGGTCACGGCCGTCCGCCACCCCGCCCTCGCGAGCCACCCGGACCGGGAGATCGCCGAGCGGCTGCTGCCGGACGGGGGCGGCGGCGTGATCTCGATCGACCTCGCGGGCGGCCGGGAGGCGGGCCGGACGTTCGTCGAGGCGGTACGGGTGGCGTCGCTGAGCGTCTCCCTGGGCGACGTGAAGACCCTGGTGATGCACCCGGCCTCCACCTCGCACCACCAGCTCGACGCCGAGGCCCTGGCGGCGGCGGGCATCGGGCCGGGCACGGTCCGGATCTCGGTCGGCATCGAGCACGTCGAGGACCTGTGGACGGACCTGGAGCAGGCCCTGGCCAAGGCCATGTAGGCCATGTACGCGGCGTGAGGCCGTGCAAGGCCATGTGAGGAACGGTCAGTCCTCGCGCTCCCGCTCCGCCATCCGGATCACGCACACGGCCACCCCGACGAGCAGCGCCGCGTCCGCGTCCTCGCGGACCACGTTCACGGCGTACGTCTCGCGGACGTGGAACCACTGCCGGGAGATGTGGGCCAGGAGCTCGCCGTCGTACTCGACGGTGAACTCCCGGTCCAGGATCCGTCCGCTGACGTCCAGTTCGGTGCCCTCGACGAGGGTCACCCGGTAGTGGTTGCGCAGGAGCGAGAGCCGTTTGCGGCGGATGCTCGCGAGGGGGCGGTCGTCCCGCTCGATCGTCATCGCGTCCCGGAGGCTGAACATCTTCTGGCGCAGGGCGATGAGGACCCGCCCGTCGGGGTCCTTCAGCTCCAGGGTGTCGCGCAGCCGCATGGCCTTGCCGTCGACGAGGAAGGCGTGGCGGCCCTGCTCGTCCTCGATCCAGTAGTCGTCGCCGATCGCGAAGATCTTGTCCCGTACGAGATATTTCACGCGGATATGCCTGCCCCGTGATCGCTCGGCTCACGCCGAGAAATAGCGGACGAAGGCGTCCGGGGTCGCGCCGAGCGTCTCGCCGAAGGGCGAGTCGAGCTGATGGATCAGCAGCACCGTGAACGCGATGAAGCCGGAAAGGCCCATCACCATCACCACATGGGTCGTGCTCCTCTTGATCCCGAAGAGGAACATGAACGCCAGCGTCAGTGCGCCGCCGATGATCAGGCCCGTCCACAGCACCGGGGAGAGCCGCTCCTGCGCCGCCGCCTCCCGGCCGCGCCGCGCGTCGTCGACGTAACCGAGCTGGGCGAGCACCTCCTGAGCGGCGATGTGCTCGGACACCTTGTCGGAGTCGGACACCTCGCTCGCGCGCCGCAGCTGTTCGAGCATCGCCCAGCCGGAGGCGTCGAGGGGCTCGCGGGCGGCCATCGCCGGCCACTCGACGCCGACGACGTGGTTCGCGTACGAGCGGGCGGCGTCGCGCAGCGGCTGCCGATGGCCGGCGGGGAGCGCGTCGGCGAGCAGGTACGTCTGGTGCAGGGCGCTCGCCTCGGCCTGGACGTGGTCGGCGGCGGAGGAGCGGGTGTCCCAGACGGAGACCAGGCAGAGACCGAGCACGACGGCGTAGAGGACCGACACCATCATGGCGATGTACTCGGCGACGTCCTCGCGCGGTTCCTCGTCGTCGCCGACCGGGAAGAGCCTGGTCTTGGCGACGACGGCGAGGGCGGCGACGAACGCGACGCCGAGGACGACGACGAGCGTCTCGAACAGGGCCATGGTCAGCCCCGCCGGTTGCCGAGGAGGGCCGCGGCGATCGCGGCGGGGATCAGGAGCAGCAGCAGGGTGATCACGATCCCGAGCTCGTGCGCCTCCCGGCCGCGACGCCGCAGCCGCCCGAGGAAGCTCTCGTTGTCGAGGACGGCGGCGCGGCGGGCGGTGGGGGTAGGGGTGGTGCCGGTCCGCTCACCGGCGACGGGTCGGGTGTCGTCCGGCCCGACGGCGGGCGGTGCCGGCGGCGGAGGGGGAGGCGGAGCCGGTACGGGAACGGCCCCGGCGGCGACCCCCGCGCCCCCGGGAGCCACGACCGCACCTGCCGCAGCCTCCGCACCGCCCGCAGCACCCCGCGGAATCGCGGGAGCCCCCGCAGCCCCGGCAACTTCAGCGGGCCCAGTGGCCCCAGACGGCCCAGACGGCCCAGTGGGCCCAGACGGCCCAGCGGCCCCAATGGGCCCAGAGGCCCCGGACGTTCCAGTGGCTCCAATGGGCCCAGCAACCCCCACACCCCCAGGAGCACCTGGAACGGCACGGCCCCCCGACGCCCCACCGCTCCCCAGCCGATTCGCCTTGGGCGCCGCAACGCTCGCGCGTCGCGGAAGCGTGAACACCGCCGAGGACCGGGCGGTGAGCGTCGGAGCGCGGAGGCGCTCGCCGCCGGGCCCGTAGGTGGTGACCCGGTCGCTGCCGGAGGCGAGTCCGGTGCTCCGGTGGGTGCCGGGCGGCCGCCGCACGACGGCCGTACAGCGGGCCGAGGCCCCGGGCGCGAGTACGGCGACGGTCCCGCTGCCCGCCCCGCAGTCGAGGGCCCCGGGCGCAAGCCCCAGCCCCGGGTCCCCGACGCGTACCGCGTGGACGGCCCGGTTGCCACGATTGGTCACGAGGTACGAGACGCTGACCGACCCCGACCCCGACACCACCCCCGCCCCCAGCCCCCGCCCCCGCCCCGCGCCCGAGCCCGCACCCGCTCCCGGGACCGTGACCCGCTCGGTGAGGCGGAGGCCGCCGGCGACCCCGGTGTACCCGGTGCGGGCGGTCGCGGTGAGCCGCCGCCGCAGCGACGGGATGTCGCCCTGGACGCGCGCGGTGGCCCGGTGTGCCCCGCCGGCCGCCGGGAACCGGGCGACGCACTCCAGCTCCCCGAGCGCGGCGAGCGTGCGCCCGGGGCAGCGCACGGCCCCGGGGGGCACCGCCGGATCGACGACCCGGACCCCGTACAGATGGGCCTCCCCGCTGTTCATGAGGCGGTACCGCTTCACGACCTGCGCCCCGACCCGTACGGCAGGCGGCCGCACCCCACTGTGCGCCCGCCCGTTCACGGTCACGGTCATCCGCAGCGCCCCGTCCCCGACCCCACCCGCCGCCCACGCCCCCGGCAGCCCGGGCAGAGCCAAGCTGGGCAGGACGAGCAGCCCCACCAGCAGTCCGCCTCTCACCCGATGGCGGTAATAATCCGATGATCTGCCCACGTGCGTCATGGGGGCCATGCTCGCCAACCCCACCCCACCGTCCCCGCCCAAGACACGCCTCCCCGCCCCGCCCGGCCCCCACTTTCCACTCGTACGGCACCCTGCCGATATCACGAGAAAAACGCTTCTGTCCCCTATTGCTCGAGAAAGGCAAGAGAGTCCCGGCTGCGTGGACACGCTGAATGTGTGCATCAGAAGACGATCTGTGACCTGTACCTCCGTCTGTCCCTCGACCGGGACGGCAAGACCGCAATCGAACGGCAGGAAGCCGACTGCCGTGCCTGGGCCGAACGCAACGGCCTGACTGTCCGCAAGGTCCATATGGATAGAGGGCGTTCTGGCTACAAGACCGTTGAGCGCAAGGGCTTCGACGCCGCGCTGGCGGCAGTCGCTGCGGGAGTTGTCGGCACGCTCATCGTCTGGAAACTGGACCGGCTGTCCCGCAAGGGGATCGGCCAGGTCGGCAAGGTGCTGGACGACATTGAGAAGGCCGGTGGCCGCCTCGTCTCTGTCCTGGACCGTCTCGACACCTCGAACGACTCGACGCGCGTGGCTGTCGCGATGCTCGCCGAGCTCGCCCGGTCCGAATCGAAGAATCTCGGCGCGCGCGTCGGCCATGCCAAGCGCTACCTGCGCAGCAAGGGGCAGTGGATCGGCGGACAGCCTCCTTACGGACTGCTCGTCGACACGAAGACGAAGAAGCTCACCCACGACCCGGAGTGCGCTGTCTATGCCCGTCTGATCGCGGACGAAGCGCTCGCCGGAACATCGCTGGTCAAGATCGCCCGACTTCTCAATGAGCACGACATCCCGTCGCCCAGGGGTGGGCAGTGGAATGCGGCCAGCATCATGCAGCTCCTGCGATCCCCGGCGTTCGCCGGCCTGATGCCGGAGACCGAGACCGTCGAGACGGACGACGGTGAGCGGAAGTACACGGGCAGGGTCTTTCCGTACCGCGACCCCGAGACACTCGAAATGGTCGGGATCGGCGAGGGGATTATCACGGTTGGAGAGCGTGAACGGATCATCCGCACGTTGGAATCGAGAACGTTCGTCCATGCGGGAAAGCGCCGCCCGAAGCCCGCGGGGACGGCCCTTCTCACAGGACTTGTCTACTGCGCAGTTCCTGGCTGTGGTCGCCGGATGCACTGTGTGGGCGGCAGCTACCAGTGCATGGCGCGGCGCGCGGGCAACCAATGCGTCGGAGCGTCGGCGCTGGCCGGGACGGTCGACCGGTACGTGACCGAACAATTCCTTACCAAGCTCCCGTCCCTTGAACCGGACGATCCTCTGCTCGCCGCGATCGCGGATCGCTGGGTGCGCCGTGCGGACCCGGAGACCTTCGCGAAACGCGATGCGCTCACGGGCGAGATCCAGGATCAGGAAGCCCGCCTGGCTGATCTGGAGGACGCGCGCTACGTACGTGGCGAGTTCAGCGGAACCTCAGCCGTGGAGCGCTACGCCCGGCTCTCGGAGCGCCTGAAGGGGCGCATCGAGGGGCTTCGCACGGAACTCCGCAAGCTCCCCGTGCCGTCCGTGGACGTGTCGCCGATGCTTGATGGCGTCACCCTGCGCGAGGCGTGGACCGACACGACGGACGAGGCCCGGCGCGAACGGCTGTCGCTCGCCATGGACCGTGTTGAGGTGAGCAAGGGGGCGCGCGGGCAGAGGATCGTTCCGGAGCAGCGCATTCGGATCCATTGGGCAGGCGACGCCGTACAGGCGTGATCCGGCGTTCACGGCCGGATGGCAAGCTTGAAGCATGAACGATGTCGCCCCGGCGCATACCCCCGCGCCCGAGCCCCGCCGACGTGCCCGTGTCCGTGCCCCCGAGCTGATCGGCAAGGGTGGCTGGCTCAACACCGGAGGCAAGGAGCTCACCCTCGCCGACCTACGAGGTAAGTGCGTTATTGTTGATTTTTGGACCTTTTGCTGCGTGAACTGCCTGCATGTCCTCGACGAGCTGCGTGACCTGGAGGAGAAGCACCGGGACACGCTGGTCATCGTCGGTGTGCACTCGCCGAAGTTCGTGCACGAGGCCGAGCACCAGGCCGTCGTCGATGCCGTCGAGCGGTACGAGGTGCATCACCCCGTGCTCGACGACCCGGAGCTCGCGACCTGGAAGCAGTACGCCGTCCGGGCCTGGCCGACGCTCGTCGTGATCGACCCCGAGGGGTACGTCGTCGCCCAGCACGCCGGTGAGGGGCACGCCAACGCGATCCGGACGCTCGTCGAGGAGCTGGAGGCCGAGCACGAGGCCAAGGGGACGCTGCGGCGCGGGGACGGGCCGTACGTGGCGCCGGAGCCCGTCGCCACCGATCTGCGGTTCCCCGGCAAGGCGGTCCTGCTGCCGTCCGGGAACCTCCTCGTCTCCGACACCACCCGACACCAGCTCGTCGAGCTCGCGGCGGACGGGGAGACCGTCGTGCGGCGGATCGGCGAAGGGGTGTTCCGGGAGCCGCAGGGCCTCGCGCTGCTGCCCGACGGCAAGGTCGTCGTCGCCGACACCGTGAACCACGCCCTGCGCGTGTTCGACCCGGAGAGCGGGGCGATCGAGCTCGTCGCCGGCACCGGAAAGCAGTGGTGGCAGGGGTCGCCCACGTCCGGGCCGGCCCTGGAGGTCGACCTGTCCTCGCCGTGGGACGTCGCCTGGTGGCAGGGCAAGGTGTGGATCGCCATGGCCGGCGTCCACCAGATCTGGACGTACGACCCCGAGAGCGGGACCGTCGAGGTCGCCGCCGGGACGACGAACGAGGGACTCGTCGACGGCCCCGCCGCCGAGGCCTGGTTCGCGCAGCCGTCCGGGCTCGCCGCCACCGGGGACCGGCTGTGGATCGCCGACTCCGAGACCAGCTCCGTGCGCTGGATCGACACCGAAGGAGTCGTGCACACGGCCGTCGGCACCGGGCTCTTCGACTTCGGCCACCGCGACGGCGCCGCCGGCCAGGCCCTGCTCCAGCACCCGCTGGGCGTGACCGCCCTCCCCGACGGCTCGGTCGCGATCAGCGACACGTACAACCACGCCCTGCGCCGCTTCGACCCGGCGACGGGCGAGGTGACGACGCTCGCCACCGATCTGCGCGAGCCGAGCGGCGCCGTGCTCGTCGACGGCGACATCGTGGTCGTCGAGTCCGCCCGGCACCGGCTGACGCGGCTCCGGCTGCCCGAGGAGGCCGTCCAGGTCGAGTCGGTCGCCCACCGCACCAAGCGCGAGGCGACGGAGGTCGCCCCCGGCCGCCTCCGCCTGGATGTCGTCTTCCAGGCCCCGACGGGCCAGAAGCTCGACGACCGCTACGGCCCGTCGACGCGGCTCCTGGTCTCCTCGACCCCGCCGGAGCTGCTGCTCGGCGGCGAGGGCACGGGCACGGACCTCTTCCGGGAGCTCGACCTCAACCCGGAGCTGACCGAAGGCGTCCTGCACGTCTCCGCGATGGCCGCGTCCTGCGACGACGACCCCGCCAACGAATACCCGGCCTGCCACGTCCATCAGCAGGACTGGGGCGTCCCGGTGAAGATCACGGATACGGGCACGGCCCGCCTCCCCCTGATCCTCGCGGGCATGGACGCCTAACGCACGATCCCCTGGTTCCTGGACGGGCGCCCCGCAGCCCCGTCCAGGCACCCGGCCACCCACGCCGCCGGGTCGTGGACGGCCCGTTCGCCGCCCATCCCTTGCCGCTCCATGAGCGCGCACTCCCCGGCGAGCAGCGCCTTCGTGCGCGAGCCGTCGACGTCGTACCCGCGGATGCGGGAGGCCAGGATGTAGCCGCCCTCGTACGCGATGTCCGTGCCCCACGGCGGCCGGTCGTCGTACCGGGCGATGACGACGCCCGCCGCCGCCGCGGCGAGCGCGACGGCGGCGGTGATACCGGTGACGAACTTCCCCCGGGACGGGCCCTCGTGACGGTGCATGAGGACGAGGCTGCCGGGCGGGGGCTTTCCCGGATGTTTCGCGTGGACGGCCGTGTCCGGCCACGGCCGTCCAGGGACGCCGCAGATCAGGACAGGAGGTCCTCCGAGTCCTCCGAGCCTTCCGGATCATCGTCCTGGTGCTGGTCGTCGGTGATCTTCCGGCGCAGGTTCTCCATGTCGGTCTGCATGCCCAGCAGCAGTTTGTGCAGGTCGTCGAGGAGGGCCAGCGGCACGAGGGGGGTGTGCGCGCCGATCTCCGGCTCCAGGTAGAGCAGGTGGTCCAGGGAGTCCCGGGCCGCCTGGACATGGAGGCGGAGGTGCTTGCGGTGCTCGGCCGCGCGCTGGCTGGGAGGAAGGAGAGCGGATTCCTCCGTCCGTGGTGCCGGAACCTCTTCGTAGGGCAGGAAGGCGTCCTCGTACGTTCCGGACTCCGAGTCCGGTGCGCTGACCCGGATTCCGGTGTCCTCCTCCCGGTCCGACGCGGTCTCCGGCCCGGCCGGCGGAGTGTCGAAGGGCAGGGCGGGCTTCGGCGCGCGACCGGGGTCGGACGCCGCCACGACGTCCCATTCGTAGAGCATCTCCGGCACGCCCTCGCGGGTCCGGGCGATCTTGTCCTCGGCCTCCAGGTCGACCCGGAAATAGATGTAGGGCGTGCTGGTGGAGCCGGTCGTCTCCTTTCCGATCAGACTCCGCTTGGTGACCGAGTTCTGCGGGAGGTCGTCACTCCGGAACGTGTTGGCGACCGTCGCCAGGGTCCAGAGGCCCAGTTCGTTGTCCTGCCGCGAGAGCCCCTCGATGACGCGGTGCACGTCGGAGCGGAACGGGACTCCTCCCTTCTCCTTGGCAACGCCGAGCGACGAACCCACGTTCCGCGTCAGGAGCTTGTCCGCGATGAGCGCCACCCCACCCGCGACGGCCAGGGTGCAGCGGGCGTCGACGTCGCCCCGCATGGCGGGTTCCACCAGCGTGGTGAAGTCGGTCGTGGGCTGGGGGGTCCACTCGTCGGTGACGGCGCTGGTCAGCACACCACCGTTGTTCCACGCGTTGCGCGCCTGCTTGGTGACGAGCTTCTTCTGGGAGCGCCACGGCAGGTCGATCACGGGTCCGAGGAGTTCACCGAAGCCCTTCACGCTCATGCGCTGGCCGCCCTTGATGGCCTTGGCCTGGTCCTTCAGCACGTCGAGGAGGTCGGGCTGGGTCAACGCGCTCACGAGGTACACGGCGCGCCACAGCGCGGTGGCCGGAGGTGCGGTGTCGGCGCCGAACAGCTCGGGGAGTGTGTCCACGCCGATGCGCCCGACGGCGAGGCCGTACACGTCCTGGAGCTGGGCCGTGCTCCAGCGCGGGTCCCCGGTCTGGATGACCCGCTTGAGTGCCCGGGTGATGACCTCCACGTTCTGGGCTGCCGCGTCCCACTGCTTGAACTCGACGTGGATGGAGGCGAGTACGGAACGGATGGCGTCGTCGAAGAGGTCCTCCGGGGACAGGAGGCGGCCCGCGTGGCCGTCGATGCCGACGGCGATCTGGGCCGGGACGACGTAGGACTGGAAGATCTGCGCGGTGCGCGGGCCGGGCGCCAGGCTGCCGGCCTCCTCGTCGAACTCCTTGCGGAGCTCTCCGCGCCAGTTCTCCCGGGCCTCGGAGAGCTGTCGTCCCAGGTCAGAGCCACTGGAGAGGCTGCCGGAGATATCGCCGAGCAGGGCGTCTCGGGCGAGGGCGGCGGCCTCTCCAGCGTCGGCGCCGGGTCCGGCGAGGACGGCCCAGGCACTCGCGAGCCGCGTGATGCCGTCCCTCACGGCGAGCACGTGGAACGACTCGGTGTCGTCCTCGAAGGTGATCTCCACGGGGTGGGCGATCAGGTTGCGGGTCACCGACCGGGTCAGGATGGATGTGGCGTAGGAGTTGATCGAGAGGGTGGCGTGGATGGTCTGCCACACGTGGTTCCGCAGGTGCGTGAGGTCCTTGTAGCGGTACTGGACGATGGCGCTGGGCCGACCGTCATGGGTGAGGCCGTGGACCTGCGGGTCTGGCACCTCCATGACCTCCATGCCCGTACGGGGCTGGGGGCCGGGGAACAGTTCGCTCGTCAACACCCGGGTCACGGCCGAGTGCAGGGTCGCTCCCTCCACGTTCTCGACCAGAAGCACGCCGGAGGGGTCCTCGGTGGTGGGGCGGAGCTGTACGGCCAAGGCATCCGGCCGCGTTGTGGTACGGGCTATCGCCGCCAGAGCCGCGTCCGGAAGGCGCACTCCCGGATTGCTCCGCGCGGCCTCGGTGACGAGGCTTACCTGCTCCGCGGTGGGTTCCTGGGGGAGCTGACGGCCGATGTTGGAGACCTGGATCGTCTCTCCTCCCCAAGGGACTTCGAGGGAGAGGGGGGTGGGCATGCCGGTGGACACGGTGATGGACCTCCGCGGTGATGGGACGGGATGGCGAGGCATACCCCCGGGGGGTGCCGAGTGGTGTGAACTCGGCACCCCCAAGGAGCGGTTCAGGGCGACAGGATGATCGGGTGGGCCGCACCGGGCGGCGGCAGCGCGGGCAGACGGGGGTCGGCGGTGTCGGTCCCGCGAGTGCGGAACTGGTGGCTGGCCCACGTGTGGTGCTGTGCGAGGACGAGGGGAAGACGCGCCTCGGGCTGGGGGCAGGGAAGCCTCGTGAGCAGCGGCGAGTCCGGCGAGAGAGGAGCCGCTCCCTTCGGTGCGAGGTGGTACCAGACCAGCCCGCAGCTCGTGCGGATCAGCGCAAGCGTCACTCCCCCATCCGTGACGCGGTGGTGAACCAGCCAGTCCAGGGCGGCGCCGATCGCGCGGTCGATGTGCGCCTTACCGGTGTGGAAGACGGTCGCCGCGGCCGGGGAGAGGGCGTTGAGAAGGTCGAAGAAGCCCGCGGCCGTGGTGTACCGGTGGCTCAGGTGCCGGGTCGGCCGGGGCCTCTTCATCTCCTTGAGGTGCATGCTGATCCCGTCGTTGAACGAGATCAGCTCCGGGAGAGGGATCTCCAAGGCGGACATCGTCCGACCCGACCGGCCGCGGGAGCCGCCGAGGTAGAGGGCTCGCCAGGGCGGCTCGTCGTGGGGCGGCTGCAGCAGCCCGTCGTTCGCCCGCTTCGTCGGGTCGTTCGCCGGGGTGCCCCCCGGCTTGTGGTCGTGGCTGCCCAAGGGCGAGTCATACGCCGCGAGGTGGGGGGAACCCCGGTGGCCTGCGCTGTTCATGAGGACTCCAGGTCTGACGTAGTGGCAGTAGGTGTGGCCAACTCGCACTGCGCACATGTCAGTTCAGCTGGTGGTCACACTTCGACCATGTCAGCCGCAAACGTAAAACTCAACGGCATAACTGGAGTTGAGATTCCTCGTGAGTCGCTCGCCTGTACGAGGTTCGGCGATCAAGGCCTGATGGGAGGGCGTGGAGGGCGACGCTCCGGCATGGAGGGCTGCTGGAGATCTCCACATGCGGGCGAAGAGCTTCCGGTTGTGCGCCGTCAGATCAACCCCGCCTTAGCCTGCGGGTAGTTGTCGAACAGCTTCGGAATGGGGTTCGCGCCGAGCTTCTCAAGATTTGCGAGAACTGTGGCGACATAGACGACTTCACCCAGGACGTCGCTCTTCTGGATGATCCATACATACTCGTTCTCTGATGTCGGAAGAGTGCGAGGAAGTGTGACTAGGTCGAGTTTGTCAAGCTCTGCACTGATCTGCTCGCATAGTTCGCTGCTCAGCCGGATCCTATCCCGGGCCGCGTACTTCTTGATGAAGCGCATGCTGAGTCGCTTGGCGCCATCGTCGGCCTCGACGGCGTGCTTGATAATTGTGAGGTCCATAACTCAGTAACTTACTGAGTTATGGACGGGGGTGGGAAGAGGGAGAGTCACTCGACCTCTCGAACCCGCAACTTCGTCCCGAAAAAGGTACCGCTCCCGGTGCGTGCGGCACCGGGAGCAGACGAACGCCCCTGGGGGTGTGGGGAGTTCAGCCCTCCAGGAAGGCGACCAGCGCGTTCGCGAGGAGGTACGGGTCGTCGGCGCCGCAGAGTTCGCGGGCGCTGTGCATCGAGAGGATCGCGACGCCGATGTCGACGGTCTTGATGCCGTGGCGGGCGGCGGTGATCGGGCCGATCGTCGTGCCGCAGGGCATGTCGTTGTTGGAGACGAACGACTGCCAGGGCACGCCCGCCTTCTCGCAGGCGGCGGCGAAGACGGCCCGGCCGCTGCCGTCGGTGGCGTACCGCTGGTTGACGTTCACCTTGAGGATCGGGCCGCCGTTGACGCGCGGGTGGTGCGTCGGGTCGTGGCGCTCCGCGTAGTTGGGGTGGACGGCGTGGCCCGTGTCGGAGGAGAGGCAGACGGTGCCGGCGAAGGCGCGGGCCCGGTCCTCGTAGGCGCCGCCGCGGGCGTAGACCGAGCGCTCCAGGACGTTGCCGAGCAGCGGGCCCTGGGCGCCGGTGTCGGCCTCGGAGCCGTTCTCCTCGTGGTCGAAGGCGGCGAGGACCGGGATGTACGGGAGGTCGTCGCGGCCCGCGAGGGAGGCGAGCGCGGCGACGGCGGCGTGGACGGACAGGAGGTTGTCCATGCGCGGTCCGGCGAGGAGCTCGCGGTCGCGGCCCAGGTAGGCGGGCGCCTCGACGGGGTGGACCATGAGGTCCCAGCCGGTGACGTCCTCGGCGTCGACGCCGGCCTCGGCGGCGACGAAGGAGATCAGGTCGCCCTCGTGGACCTTGCCGATGCCCCAGATGGGCTGCATGTGGCGCTGACGCTCCAGCTTGAGGCCGTCGTTGGCGCCGCGGTCGAGGTGGATGGCGAGCTGCGGGACGCGCAGCAGCGGCCGGTCCACGTTGACGAGGTGGTGGCTGCCGTCGCGGAGGGTGAGGCGGCCGGCGAGGCCGAGGTCGCGGTCGAGCCAGGTGTTGAGGAGCGTCCCGCCGTAGATCTCGACGGCGACCTGACGCCAGCCCTGGGCGCCCATGTCGGGGCGGGGCTTGACGCGCAGGTTGGGGGAGTCGGTGTGGGCGCCGACGATCCGGTACGGGGTGTGGGCGGCGGCGCCCTCCGGCACGTACCAGGCGATGATCGCGCCGCCGCGGATCACGTACTTCCCGCCGCTCGTCCCGTCCCACTCGGCGGTCTCCTCGACGCGCCGGAAGCCGGCCTTCTCCAGGCGTGAGGCGGCGCTCGCCACCGCGTGGTACGCCGACGGGGAGGCCGTCAGGAAGGACATGAGGTCATCGGTGTGACCGCGGTCGAAGGGGCCGGCCGTGGGGCGGGAAGCTGCGCTGCTCATGGGCCCCACCTTACGCAGCACGGCTCCTGAGGGGCCGGTGGGTACCGGCGCCCACATGGGCCCGGCGAGTGAGTCGAAGGGGCGCGGCCGGGGGAACGGTCCCGAGCGCGCGGAGGCCCCGACGGAGGAGGGGTCGAGCACGGTCGGGGCCGTGAGCCCGGCTGGAGCGCCCCGGAGGCGAACCGAGCCCCAAAGAAAAACGGCACGGCCCGCCCCCCTCCCCGGGGACGGGCCGTGCCGGCAGGACGTGGTGGCGTTCCTTAGAACGCGGCCTCGTCCAGGTCCATCACCGAGGAGTCGATCGCCTCGGCGAGCGCGCGCTCGGCGGAGACGCCCGGCAGGACGTTCGCGGCGAAGAACTTCGCGGCCGCGATCTTGCCCTGGTAGAAGGCGACGTCCTTGCCCGTGGCGCCGGCGGCCAGCTTCTCGGCGGCGACAGCGGCGCCCTTGAGGAGCAGGTAGCCGACGACGACGTCGCCGGAGGCGAGCAGCAGGCGGGTGGTGTTGAGGCCGACCTTGTAGATGTTCTTGACGTCCTCGCCGGTGGCGGTGAGGTCGGTGATCATCGTGCCGACGATGCCTTCGAGGTCGACGGCGGCCTTGGCGAGCGCGTCGCGGGCGCCGGCCAGCTCCTCGCCGCCGGTGCCGACCGCGAGGAACTTCTTGATCTCCTCGGAGAGCGTGTTCAGGGCGGCGCCCTGGTCACGGACGATCTTGCGGAAGAAGAAGTCCTGGCCCTGGATGGCCGTGGTGCCCTCGTAGAGGGTGTCGATCTTGGCGTCCCGGATGTACTGCTCGATCGGGTACTCCTGCAGGAAGCCGGAGCCGCCGAAGGTCTGGAGCGACTGCGCGAGCTGCTCGTAGCCCTTCTCGGAGCCGTAGCCCTTGACGATCGGGAGCAGCAGGTCGTTGAGGCCGTGCAGCGCCTTGACGTCCTCGCCGGCCGCTTCCTTGAGCGCGATCTCGTCCTGCACGGAGGCCGTGTAGAGGACGAGGGTGCGCATGCCCTCCGCGTACGCCTTCTGCGTCATCAGCGAGCGGCGGACGTCGGGGTGGTGCGTGATGGTGACCTTGGGCGCGGCCTTGTCCATGAAGTTGGCCAGGTCGGTGCCCTGGACGCGCTCCTTGGCGTACTCCAGGGCGTTGAGGTAGCCCGTGGAGAGGGTGGAGATCGCCTTCGTGCCGACCATCATGCGGGCGAACTCGATGATGAGGAACATCTGGCGGATGCCCTCGTGCTTGTCGCCGATGAGCCAGCCCTTGGCGGGGTGCTGGTCGCCGAAGGTCATCTCGCACGTGTTGGAGGCCTTGAGGCCCATCTTGTGCTCGACGTTGGTGGCGTAGACGCCGTTGCGGGCGCCGAGCTCGCCGGTCTCCCAGTCGAACTCGTACTTCGGGACGAGGAAGAGGGAGAGGCCCTTGGTGCCGGGTCCCGCACCCTCGGGGCGGGCGAGGACGTAGTGGAGGATGTTCTCCTCCATGTCGTGCTCACCGGAGGTGATGAAGCGCTTCACGCCCTCGATGTGCCAGGAGCCGTCCTCCTGCTGGACGGCCTTGGTGCGGCCGGCGCCGACGTCCGAGCCGGCGTCGGGCTCGGTGAGGACCATGGTGGAGCCCCAGCGCTTCTCGACCGCGATCTGGGCGACCTTCTTCTGCGCCTCGTTGCCCTCGTTGTAGAGGACGCCGGCGAACGCCGGGCCGGAGGAGTACATCCAGATGGCCGGGTTCGAGCCGAGGAGGAGCTCCGCGTAGGCCCAGACGAGGGAGCGCGGGGCGGTGGTGCCGCCGATGCCCTCGGGGATGCCGAGGCGCCAGTACTCCGAGTCCATGAAGGCCTTGTAGGACTTCTTGAAGGAGGCCGGTACGGGGGCGGTGTTGGTCTCCGGGTCGAAGACCGGCGGGTTGCGGTCGGCGTCGGCGAAGGACTCCGCGAGCTCGTTCTCGGCGAGGCGGCGGATCTCGTCGAGGATGCTCTTGGCGGTCTCGACGTCCATCTCCTCGAACGGACCGGTGCCGTACACCTTGTCGCGGCCGAGCACCTCGAAGAGGTTGAACTCGATGTCGCGGAGATTCGACTTGTAGTGCCCCATGGCGACGGCTCCGTAAAGGCTCGGGGAGGCAGGTTCCTCGTACACGTACCAGCGAGTAGCAACACGCTCTCTCCGATGATGCTACCCACCGGTAATAAGAGCAACCCCTTCCGGGCCATCTGTGACGCAGTAGGCTCAGGGCCCATGTACGGCTACGACCCGAATCCGGGTGCCCAGCAGCAGTACGCCCCGCCGCAGCAGGGCTACGCGCAGCAGCCTCCGCTCTATCCGGAGCCCTCGCCTCCGTCTCTTGCCGACGCCGTACGCGCCTTCACGACCGGCACCCTCGCCCCCGAGGACTTCCAGCAGATCTTCGCGACCTCGAAGGTCTACTGCCCGCGCGGCGACAACCCCGGCTTCCTGGCCCTGCACAACACCCAGCAGCCGGTGATCCCGATGTTCACCACGCTCAAGGAGCTGCGGCGGTACGCGGGCAAGGAGTCGAAGTACTTCGTCATCACCGGCGCCGAGGTGATCGACCTGCTGCCGACCGGCTACGGCTTCGTCCTCGACATGGAGGGCGACCACCGCATGGTCTTCGACGCGAAGGCCGTGGAGCAGATGGTCGACTACGCGATGCGCCGGATGTACGGCTGACCGATTCTTGACCCCATGGGGCGCCCGGGAGGAATTCCTCCCGGGCGTTCCGCGTTCCGGGTGGCAGAAAGTTCAGCGTTCAACTAAAGTGGACGTACAAGGTCGCACCTAGGAGGTCCGGTCATGCCCGCTGTGACTGTCGAGAACCCGCTCACCCTGCCGCGCGTCGCCGCCCCGGCCGACGCCGTCTCCCGCCCCGTGCTCGCCGTCACCACGGCCCCGTCCGGCTTCGAGGGCGAGGGTTTCCCGGTGCGCCGCGCGTTCGCCGGGATCAACTACCAGTACCTCGACCCGTTCATCATGATGGACCAGATGGGCGAGGTGGAGTACGCCCCCGGCGAGCCCAAGGGCACGCCCTGGCACCCCCACCGAGGCTTCGAGACCGTCACCTACATCATCGACGGGACCTTCGACCACCAGGACTCCAACGGCGGCGGCGGCACCATCACCGACGGCGACACCCAGTGGATGACCGCAGGTCAAGGTCTGCTCCATATCGAGGCCCCGCCGGAGTCCCTCGTCGTCAGCGGCGGACTCTTCCACGGCCTCCAGCTCTGGGTGAACCTGCCCGCGGCCGACAAGATGATGGCCCCGCGCTACCAGGACATCCGCGGCCGCCAGGTCCAGCTGCTCACCTCCCCCGACGGCGGCGCGCTGCTCCGCGTCATCGCGGGCGAGCTCGACGGCCACGAGGGCCCCGGCATCACCCACACCCCGATCACGATGATCCACGCCACCCTGCGGCCGGGCGCCGAGATCAGCCTGCCGTGGCGCGAGGACTTCAACGGCCTCGCGTACGTCCTCGCCGGCCGCGGCACCGTCGGCGCCGAACGCCGGCCCGTCCACATGGGCCAGACCGCCGTCTTCGGCAAGGGCGGCACGCTCACCGTCCGCGCGGACGAGAAGCAGGACGGCCACACGCCGGACCTGGAGGTCGTCCTCCTCGGCGGGCAGCCGATCCGCGAGCCCATGGCGCACTACGGCCCGTTCGTCATGAACACCCAGGCCGAACTCCGCCAGGCCTTCGAGGACTTCCAGGCGGGCCGGCTCGGCACGATCCCGGCGGTCCACGGGATCGGCGAGTAGCGGCGAACGGCCGGTAGGAGACCGTACGTCACCGGTGTCGAACCGCTGGTGACGGGCCGTCACCCGTACGGCCGTCAGCACGCGACGACACGCCGACGGGCGTGGTCCGGTGGACGGGTGCAGACGACCCGAGCGCTCCTCCCCGAACCCGCCCGTCGTTTCGCCGCGTGGTGCGTGGTCCTGCTGCTCGCCGCGGGGGTCGCCGCCGTCGGCATCTGGCTGTGCGTCGTGTTCCAGACGGCCGTCACCCCCGTGCTCCTCGCGATGCTCGGCACCGCCCTCCTCAGGCCGTTCTACAAGCGGCTCCTCCGCATGAAGGTGCGGAAGTCGCTCGCCGCCGCGCTCACCGTCGTCGCCGTCCTCACGGTCGTCGGCGGCGCCACGTACATCGTCGTCCTCGCGCTCATCGACACCGGCGACCAGATCATCTCCTCGCTGCGCCAGGCCGCCGCCGACATCGCGGAGCACCTCGGCGCCGCCGGCACCTCCCTCGACGACCTCGCCAAGAACGCCGAGGGCCTCCTCAAGCAGTTCGGCGGGACCGCCGCCTCCGGGGTGATCAGCGGGCTCAGCGTCGTCGCCCAGATGATGGCCACCGCCGTCCTCGCCCTGCTCCTGATCTTCTTCTTCCTGAAGGACTCCGACCGGGCCGCCGGCGCCCTGCGCGCCCTCGCCCCCCGCGCCACCGGCGACACCGTCGAGGCCATGGCCCGGCGGGCCTTCGGGGCCGTCGAGGGGTACATGCGGGGGACGACCTTCGTCGCCCTCGTCGACGCCGTCATCATCGGCGTCGGACTGCTCGTCCTCGACGTGCCCGGTGCGGTGGGGCTCGCCGCGCTCGTCTTCGTCACCGCCTACATCCCGTACCTCGGCGCCTTCCTCTCCGGCGCCGTCGCCGTCCTCGTCGCCCTCGCCGACCGGGGCTTCGTCATCGCGCTGTGGGTGCTCGGCATCGTCCTCGCCGTCCAGGTCCTGGAGGGGAACGTCCTCCAGCCCTTCGTCCAGAGCAAGACCGTGCAGATGCACCCGGCCGCGGTCATGCTGGCGATCACGGCGGGCGCGTCCGTCGCGGGCATCCTGGGCATGCTGCTCGCCGTACCGCTGACCGCGGCGGCGACGGGCGTCCTGGGCGAGCTGCGTGCGCGGTACGGGTCGCCCCGCGAGTCCGAAGATCCCGAGGTTCCCGAAGCTCCCGAAGCTCCCGAAGCTCCCGAAGCTCCCGAGGTTCCCTAGCTTCCCTAAGCGGTCGCCATCCCGCCCGGCTCGAACGAGGCCAGCATCTGCACAAGGGCCGCCTGGTCGGGCCCCACGAACGGGTCGGAGTCCGGGGCCATCGCGAGCGTCTCCAGCATCCGGTCGGTCATCCGCACGGCCGGCGGCAGATGCGTGCACAGCACGATCTCCGGGTTCATCTCCCGCAGCGGCGCGATCGTCGCCCGGTACTTCTCCGGGTCCACGATGTGCACCCACGGGCTGTCGATCGACGCCCACAGCAGCTGCGTCCGCCGCAGGTCCTCCGGCTTCAGGTCGCTCGCGTGCCCGCTCTCCGCGATCTCGGCGGTCGGCATCGGGCCGCCGAAGCAGTCCGAGCTGAAGCAGATCCGGGTCCTGTCGTCGTAGAAGCCGACGGTCGCGGGGTTGTCGAAGAGCGGCGGCCGGAAGGCGTGCAGGGTGCGGTCGCCGACGTCGAGGGACTGGCCCGGGTTGAGGAAGTACACCCGGTCCATGGGCAGCGCCCGCTCGGTCATCATGATGCCGAAGCCGATGAAGGTCGTGACCACGCGCGCGTCCGGGGCCGCGTCGAGCAGGTCGAAGATCCCGCCCGTGTGGTCGCGGTCGGGGTGCGTGAGCCAGATCCAGCGCACGTCGGCCGGGTCCATGACCTCGCCGAGCGACGCGACGAAGTCGCGGTCCTCGACGGAGAGGCCGGTGTCGACGACGACCGGTTCCGCGGCGGTCAGGACGAAGGCGTTGGCGGGGATGTGGCCGACCCCGGGGGCTTCGAGGCTGTCGGCCAGGACGGTGGTGTCGCTGCCGACCTTGTGGATGTCCATGGCACGCTCCGTGGTCCCCCCGGCGGCCGTACGACACCAGTCTGCGCCGTACGAGGCGGCCGCGCGCGCCGTACGAGGGGGTCGAGCGCGCCGTACGAGGAGCCGTGCGGCGGGCGGCGGGCGGCGGGGCGGCACGAGGCAAGGCCCAACCCTCACCCGGCCTACGCCTCACCCGGCCTACGCCCCACCCGGCCTTCGCCCCCCGGCCTACGCCCTACCCGCAGCAGCCGTTCCCCGACGGTGTCTCGTTCAGCTCGAACCAGATCGACTTGCCCTCGCCCCGCGGGTCGAAGCCCCACGCGTCCGCCAGCATCTCCATCAGGAGCAGGCCGCGGCCGCTCGACGCCATCTCGCCCGGGTGCCGCTTGTGCGGCAGCTCGTCGCTCTGGTCGGAGACCTCGACGCGCAGCCGCCGCGCCTTCTCGTCGCAGGCGACCTCGGCGACCAGGAGCGCGTCGCCGTCCGTGTGGACGAGGACGTTGGTGACCATCTCGGAGACCATCAGGACCGCCGAGTCGAGCTGGTCCTCGTCCGTCCAGTCGTGCAGCAGCTGGCGCAGCTGCTCGCGCGCCTCGGCGATCCGCTCCGGCTCCGCCTGGGCGATCGTCATCAGGGTGCGGCGCGGGGCCTCCGGCAGCGCGCCCGCGGGCCGGCGGGAGAGCAGCAGGACCGCGATGTCGTCCTCGCGGCGGTCGGCGAGCGGCCCCGTCGTGTGGTGCGAGCCGGGGCCGTGGACGGCCTCGACGAGGGTGTCGGCGAGCTGTTCCAGGTCCTCGCCGTCGTGGGACTCCAGGAGCTCCTTGACCCGCTCCCAGCCGGTGTCCAGGTCGTGCCCGCCGGTCTCCAGGAGGCCGTCGGTGCAGATCATCAGGGTCTCGCCGGGCTCCAGGGTGAGCCGGGTCGTGGGGTAGTCGGTGTCGGGGTCGATGCCGAGCGGCAGACCGCCGGCCGTGGGCCTGAGGAGAACCGTTCCGTCGTTCATCCGTACCGCCGGGTCCGGATGGCCGGCGCGCGCGATGTCGACCGTGCCCGTCTCCAGGTCGACCTCCAGGTAGAGGCAGGTCGCGAAGCGCGGGCCGACGTTCTCCCCGTCGTCGCCGTCCGTGATCCCGTACAGGAAGCGCGAGGCGCGCGAGAGCACCGCGTCCGGCCGGTGGCCCTCGGAGGCGTACGCGCGCAGGGCGATCCGCAGCTGCCCCATGAGGCCCGCGGCCCGCACGTCGTGGCCCTGGACGTCGCCGATGACGAGCGCGATGCGCCCGGCGCCGTGCCCGCCGGCGCGGGTGGTGCCGCCGGGCAGCCGGATCATGTCGTACCAGTCGCCGCCGACCTGGAGCCCGCCGCCGGTCGGCACGTACCGGGCGGCGACCTGGATGCCGGGGATGCCGGGGCCGAGGACCGGCATCATCGTCCGCTGGAGCCCGAGCGACAGCTCCCGCTCCGACTCGGCCACCCCGGCGCGCGCGAGGGCCTGCGCGAGCATCCGCGCGACCGTCGTGAGCACCGAGCGTTCGTCGGGGGTGAAGGCGACGGGGTGCTTGAAGGCGGCCATCCAGGCGCCCATCGTGCGCCCGGCGACGACGAGCGGCACGAACGCCCAGGAGCGGCGGCCGAAGCGCTGGGCGAGCGGCCAGGTGGTGGGGTAGCGGCGCAGGTACTCGTCGGGTGTCGGCAGGTAGATCGCCCGCCCGGTCCGTACGACCTCCGCGGCCGGGTAGTCGGTGTCGAGCGCCATCGACGAGAACGGACCTTCGTCGCCCTGGCTGTGCCCGTGGTGGCCGATGACGGTCAGCCGGTCGCCGGCCACGCCGAAGACGGCGAGCCCGTCGGGCGAGAAGCCGGGCATCGACAGGGAGGCCGCCACGCGCAGCACCTCGGCGGTCGAGCGGGCTTCGGCGAGGGCCCGTCCGGCGTCGAGGAGGAAGGCCTCGCGGGAGCGGCGCCAGTCGCCGGTGATCGGGGTGTGCGCGGCGGTGCCGGGCTGCTGCTCGGCGACTTCCTGGAGGGTGCCGACGAGCTGGTAGTCGTTGCCCTCGATGAGGGGCTTGGACCTGCTCCGTACGGTACGGATCACCCGGCCGTGCTCGTCCATGATCCGCAGCCGGGCCTCGGCGAGGGTGCCCTCGGCGACGGCCAGATTGACGACGCCGTCGATCTCGTTCCAGTCGACCGGGTGAAATCGCGAGCGTACGGCCGCCTCGGTGAGCCGCACCGACTCGGCGGGCAGCCCGAGCAGCCGGGCCGCCTCGGCGTCGAGCGAGACGATCCCGGACGCGTTGTCCCAGCGCCACAGGCCGGTCGCGATCGCGGCCAGGACGTCCTCGGTGCGCATTGCCCCACTTTATGAATATCGGACAGCAGGTCGCCACTGAGAGTATTCGAAAAGGGATCATGGGGCGGCCGGTACCCTGGGTGCGTCTGTCTGCGTGTCCTGTGACTTGCGTCCCGTAAGTGCGGGCGCGCGGCGACCCACCCCAAGATCCCGAAGATCCCGATATCGAAGACTGGATGAACGACGATGCATCGGTACAGGTCCCACACCTGCGGCGAGCTCCGCGCCTCTGACGTCGGCACCGACGTCCGGCTGAGCGGCTGGCTGCACAATCGGCGCGACCTGGGCGGCATCCTCTTCATCGATCTGCGCGACCACTACGGCATCACGCAGCTCGTCGCCCGCCCCGGCACCGCCGCGGCCGAGGTCCTCGACAAGCTGACGAAGGAGACCGTCGTCCGCGTCGACGGCAAGGTCGTCTCGCGTGGCGCGGACAACGTCAACCCGGAGCTCGGCACCGGCGAGATCGAGATCGAGGCCGCCACGGTCGAGGTCCTGGGCGCGGCCAAGCAGATCCCGTTCACGGTCAACACCGACGACGGCGTGAACGAGGAGCGGCGTCTGGAGTACCGCTTCCTCGACCTGCGCCGCGAGCGCATGCACCGCAACATCATGCTGCGCTCCGCCGTCATCGCCTCCATCCGCTCCAAGATGGTGGCCCTCGGCTTCAACGAGATGGCGACCCCGATCCTCGCCGCGACCTCCCCCGAGGGCGCCCGCGACTTCGTCGTCCCGTCCCGTCTGAACCCGGGCAAGTTCTACGCGCTGCCGCAGGCGCCGCAGCAGTTCAAGCAGCTGCTGATGATCTCCGGCTTCGACCGCTACTTCCAGATCGCGCCCTGCTTCCGCGACGAGGACGCCCGCGCGGACCGCTCGCCGGGCGAGTTCTACCAGCTCGACGTCGAGATGAGCTTCGTCGAGCAGGAAGACGTCTTCCAGCCGATCGAGAAGCTGATGACGGAGATCTTCGAGGAGTTCGGCGGCGGCCGCCACGTGACCTCCCCCTTCCCGCGGATCCCGTTCCGCGAGTCGATGCTGAAGTACGGCAACGACAAGCCGGACCTGCGCACGGCCCTGGAGCTCGTCGACATCTCCGACGTCTTCGAGGCGTCGGAGTTCAAGGCCTTCGCCGGCAAGCACGTCCGCGCGCTCGCCGTCCCGAACACGGGCGACCAGCCGCGCAAGTTCTTCGACGCGCTCGGCGACTTCGCGGTCTCCCTCGGCGCGAAGGGCCTGGCCTGGGTCCGCGTAGGCGAGGGCAACGCCCTCACGGGCCCCATCGCCAAGTTCCTCACCGAGGAGAACATCAAGGTCCTCACCGAGCGCCTCGGCCTGGAGCCGGGCCACGCGATCTTCTTCGGCGCGGGCGAGTTCGACGAGGTCTCCAAGATCATGGGCCCGGTCCGGGTCGAGGCCGCCAAGCGCGCCGGCCAGTTCGAGGAGAACGTCTTCCGCTTCGCGTGGATCGTCGACTTCCCGATGTACGAGCGGGACGAGGAGACCGGCAAGATCGACTTCTCGCACAACCCGTTCTCCATGCCGCAGGGCGGCATCGAGGCCCTGGAGACCCAGGACCCGCTGGACGTCCTCGGCTGGCAGTACGACATCGTCTGCAACGGCATCGAGCTGTCCTCGGGCGCGATCCGGAACCACGAGCCCGAGATCATGTTCAAGGCCTTCGAGATCGCGGGCTACTCGCGCGAGACGGTCGAGCACGAGTTCGCGGGCATGCTCCGCGCCTTCGAGTACGGCGCCCCGCCGCACGGCGGCATCGCCCCCGGCGTCGACCGCATCGTCATGCTCCTCGCGGACGAGCCCAACATCCGCGAGACGATCGCCTTCCCGCTCAACGGCAACGCCCAGGACCTCCTGATGGGCGCCCCGACGGAGCTGGACGAGTCCCGCCTGCGCGAGCTGAACATCCAGCTCCGCAAGCCGGTCGAGAAGACGGCCGAGAAGCCGTCCGAAGACCGCCCGATCACGGACGCGGTCCACCCGGACGCGGCCCGCTAGTCACTGACGTTCTGTCACCGAAGGGCCCGGAACCGCACAACGGTTCCGGGCCCTTCGGCATAAGCGGCGGAGATCAGCCGAGCCGCTCCTGGATCCCTCGAAGACGACTCGCGAGGCCGGACACGGCCCCCTCGTCACACGACAGGACAACCGAGAGCCTGCTGAGCGTCACGCCCTCGGGTCGCTTGACGTAGGACCACCGCTGGCCGGCGCGCCATCAGGTCGCCCGGAACGGCGCCCACAGATCGAGACTCCACACGTCGCCGTTGCCGACGCGGTAACCGCGCTCTTCGTCCTCATCGTCCACGACGAGGACGGAGACGTTCGAGGACGCGGCCCGGTGCTGGAGGAATCCGCCCTGGTCGGTGATCTTCAGCTCCGGGACGCCTTGCGTACGGGAGAGCTTGTCGCGCAATCCTCCCAGGAGGTGTACCGGCGAAACTCGACGCCCATGTTTCGCGCCCATGCCTGAGCCAGGTCGTCGTCCGACGCGAGCCGGTGCAACTGGATCGACGCGGTGGCCATGACCCACTCCGGCTCCGGCTCCGGGTTGAAGGCGAACTCGACGAGTCCATAGTCCCGCCGCAACCACGCCCCTTCTTCGCCGACGACATCGACGAAGGGATGACGGAATGCCCGGTCGACCTCGTCGAGTGTCGAGCCGATCCGGAGGCCATGCAGCTCTCCGGTGGTGATGACAGTGGCGAGGAATTCAACGCCGGTCACGGCCAGTTCTCCAGTTCGTTGACCAGTGCTCGCATCTCGTCCGAGCGATTCTGCTCACTGACGCTCTGTTATCGAAGGAGCCCGGAACCACCAATGATTCCGGGCCCCTTCGCGCCGCACGGCGGCATGGAGCCTCACGTCGTCGACGCACGGAACCGCTCCATGGAGGCAGCGAAGTCCCTTCTCGCGCCGTCCCCTTCGGGAAGGACCGAGAGAACCTTCTCCGCAAACTCCTGAGCGGGTCGGAGAACCGCGTCCGCGAGCTCCTCGAGACCGCATGTCCCCACCGCCGCCCCTTGCGCCGAAACGGACACGGTTCCCTTCCGGTCGTGCCTGAAGTCGAGCCGGAACGACGTGCCGGCACCCACGAAGGAGACCGCCTTCCTCTCGCCGGTGAAGAGGGGGCGCAGCGAGTCGAGAAGGAGCGGAACCGACAGGTGGATCATCATCCCCTGGTCGGGGACATGACCTGCCGACCCCACCGCTCCGCTCTCCCCCTCGCACGTGATGTCCCCGAGGTCGAAGGCGCTGGGTTCGCCCTGCCCGGGGCGCACGGTGAAGGTCATCTTCAGCCCGGGCCGCAGCTCGCGCAGGGTCCGTAGCATCGCACCGAGGTCCGCCCATGCTCGAACGCAGAAATCCTGGTCCTGCATAGCGGATTTGACGCGGTCGTCGAAGGCGGGCGAGGCCGCGGCGTTCTCGCCGTCTCCCAGGATGCGGGCGGGAGCCAGAAGCCAGTTCCGTCGCGACGTGTCGATGCGCCAGTCCACCTGGGTCGGAGTCGTGGCGACAGCCCGCTCGATGCGCCGGAGCTTCTCGGCGCTCGGTTCCTCGAACCTCCAGCCCAGGAAGGGAACCTGGTGGTACCCGTACTGCGGGTGGCGCCCACCGCTGACCCGCAGCCACCGCAACGAGCCGAGCCCGCTGAGCGTCTCACCGGCCAGGTCGAAGAGCTTCGACATGTGCCAGGACCTCCTTTCCCTCACCCGTCGCAGAGAGCGTGACCATGGCCGTGACTGTCAGGCCGGCACACCAGGACATTCCCGAACCGGAGCCCGGTGGGGGGGCAGCCGGACAGGTGGACCAACACGGAGTGCGGAGGGTCCATGAACTCCACGGGGCGCCCGTATTTCTCGATCCGGTCCAGTGTGAACCTTCGCGGATCGTCGCTCTCTTCGAGGACGAATGACTGCCCGGTCCGGACGATGCCCCCGATGACCCGAGCGATGCAGACCCCTCCGTCAGGGCTGGACTGCTCCACGGAATGGATCTGGAGCTTGTCGATTTCCGTTTCGTCCACCTGATGGGTCCGCCTATCAAGGGAGGTGTGGAATGAGCTTCATCCAGGCTCGCGCCTCTTGGAATACAGGGTCACCCTCTTTCAGGAGCGCGTGAAGGGGAAGCAGCGGAGTCAGCATGTTCTTGATCCGGCGTAGTCGGAGCATCCGCTCCCGGGGTGTCGACCGCCAATCCTCGGCGAGCCGCTCGGCCGCCTCCAGCGAGACTCCCAGGTTCCGCAGGATCTCCGAGCAGAGAGCGGGGAGGTCCCGCGCCGCGTCGCAGTCGCTCACGCCGAACTCCAGGATCATGTAGGCACGCGCGCGGGCGGAGTTGGCCATCGTCTCCTGGGGCGTCTGGTTCCGCGCCATTCCGGAGATCGCGGAGAGGGCGAGGTGTCCCCAGCGGAGCCTGGTCTCGCGCGAGAGGGCAGAGGACTGCATGCGGCCGACCGCGAGAACCCTCAACTGCACCCAGTGCTCAAGCGGCCAGGCCGCGACCGCAGGCGTCAGCACGTAGCGTTCCAGCTCCGCCGGCGAAGCAGCGTCGAGGTATTGCTTGGGGATCCCGTCGTCGGGAGCAGACGTGATCATCTTCTTTCCGCCCCTCGCTCCGTGTTCCGGACCAAGCTTTGGACACCCTCCCGCAGCTCACTGTCCGTCAGGTCGCCGGACTCTCTGAGTTCAGGGTCGGGTGTGTACTCCTCAAGCAGCATGAACACTCCATCGAGGAGATCGGCCAAGTCTCCGCTTGCCCGTTCTCCCTGAGAATGCGTGGTTCTCCGGGCTTCCCACCATCCGTCGGCGAATTCAGGCGCGGTGCACGTTCCCTGAGTAAAGGCGCCGAGCAGTGACACCAGGCGAGCTGAAGCAGTGCCCGGTGTGACATCGCTGGGGTGCGACCACGCTCTGTGTGCAGGCGGGTAGGCGGTGGCGATCCTCTGGAGATATGGCCACCGCTTCTTCATCGCTCGTGCGTAGCGTCCGAATCGAGCCCGTGCCGCATCGATTCCTTCGGGCACGGCGGCGGCCAGGAACGCCTCAGAACCGGCAATCAGCGTGTACCCCGGTTCGGGGAACAGAACGGCTCCTTGCAGGTCCGGGGTGTGCAGAAGCACGAGAGGAGCAGGAGCGACGAGGCCGATCTCGGTGGGCTGACGCGGGACCACCGAGGCCGAGACGCCATGGGCAACGGCCGCGGTTGACTCGTCGATAGGGTGCTGCGCGCCCACAGCCCGACACCCTGCTTCGACGCGGCACATCACGGCGGTGTCCAGACGGGTGCCGGCAGGGACAGGAACCACGCTCTTGCCGGTCAGCCATGCCCGCGCGAAGCCTCCGTCCGGTCCGAGCAACGGGCCTTCCTGCTCGGAATGGCTGTGGAGGGTGCCCTCGTGAGGGTGGCCGGCATGGAAAGTCACAGATACACCAGGTCGCCGCCGCGGTCGATGAATCGACTGACTCGCTCCGGTGCGGCATCGCCATCGAGGCTGTCGCATACGCCGGTCAGCCAGTCGACAACTTCGGTCAGGGCGCCGGTGGCGCAGAAGAGAACGAATCCAGAATCTGGGTGCCTGTTCAGCGGGATGGTGGGGAGGAATCCTAGTTCCACGGAATTGATCTGATCTCTTCAGGTGCCCAGCGTGGGATGACAGCAGCTGTGTGCTGATTACTCTGCATCGCGTGCCACGCCCTGAGTCCCCGGTCCCGTCTTCTCCGACGCTGCTGTGCTCATCGCGGGGCGAATTCCTCCATGTATTCACGGTGCTCGACGTGGATGGCGGATTCCGGGATTTCCCTCAGGGGTGAGAGATCGACGCCTTCGAGCTTCCCGCACCCGTCGAGATCGCTCAGGGCGTGCAGGAGCGCCTCCAGGGCCACCCGGGACTCCTCGTGTGGAGTCAGCATGGCGATCAGGTCCCCCACTACTCTGGCCTGGGTGCCGGAGAGCAGGTTGACGAAGTCCTGAACTCGGTCGCTTGCCTCCGTACGCACCGATTCGTCGGGGCTCAGAAGATCCCGGAGGAAGTCGACGTAGTACTTGCTTTCCATGTGTCCCATCCTTCGGATCAGTGTGGGTACGGTATCGGCAGATCGCTGGGCCACGGAACGTGGGTGTCGTTGATTGCTTTCTCATTGTAGTTCGGGCTTTTCGGGTTTCCGATCTGAGGGTGGTAGAGCTTACCTGTCTCGTCCTGGAATTGGTGCGAGATCTGGATTCGGTAGATGGGACCGCTTCTGGAATTTTCGCCGGCATGCGGTCCGAGGTCAGGACCGTGCACGCGCATACGCACTGTCTTGCCCGTGACATCGTCCGTCCACTTCCACTTGATGCCGTGCTCGACACCACCCGGGATTGGCTTCCAAGGTTCCTGAACGGCGTCCTTCGGGATGATGTCCAGCGGGTTCGCACCCCCACGAAAGTCCCAGCCTCCGCCCTCGATCCGGGTCGGACAGGGACCGAGCCCCAGCGGGTCGCTCCAGGTGTGCGGGTTGTGGATGTAGGTCGCAGGGTTGTCCGCCGGGGCCAGGCCCAGTGGGTCCTGGCTGAGGTAGCGGGCCGATTCCGGGTCGTAGTAGCGGAAGTGGTTGTAGTGGAGGCCCGATTCGGGGTCGAAGTACTGGCCCGGGAAGCGGAGGGGGGTGTAGGCGGTGGCTGTCTTGTTCCAGGATGTGGTGCCCCAGAGGGCCGTGCGGGTGCGCCAGGCCAGTTCGCCTGATTCGTCGACGAGCTCCGTCGGGGTGCCGATGAGGTCGGTGACGATCGCGAAGAAGCGTTCGTCTGTGGAGTCCGGGGCGGTGCGGCGTTCCGTCTGGGCCAAGGGGTGTAGGCCCGCGTGGTCCCAGGTGAGGGTGATGTCCTCAGTCGTCTGTTCGCAGAGGGTCGTGCCGTCCCAGGTGAAGTGGACTGTTTCCCTTGGGGATTGCTTGGATATTCGGCGGCCCAGGGGGTCGTACGCGTACCGCCAGACCGTGCCGTCCGGGGTCGTCACCGCGGTGAGGCGGTCCTCCGCGTCCCACTCGTAGCGCCAGGTGTCCGGTTTGCGGGAGAGGCGGGTCTTCTGGCGCAGGACCGTCCGGCCCTGGGCGTCGTGTTCGTAGCGGACGGACCCCGCGCTGGTGATGCGCGTGCGCTGGTAGGCGCGTGTGCCCGTCGCGGAGTGGGACGGGTGGGTGGTCGGCCAGGACGCTTCCGTCTGGTTGCCGGTCTCGTCGTAGGCGTACCGCTCCGTCCAGTCGTGCGCGTGGACGGCCGTCACCCGGCCCGCCCCGTCCAGGTCGAAGCGGCGCGGGCCGGAGAGCGCGTCGGTGATGCCTACGAGGCCGCCGTCCGCGCGGTACGTGTACGCGCGGTGCTGGAGGCGGCCGCTCGTGCCGTCGGTGACCTCTTGGGACGTGAGGCGGCCCATCGTGTCGAACGACGACGTGAAGACGGCGAAGTCCGCGATGTGGCGGGTGGTTTCGCGGCCGAGGGCGTCGTGGGTGAAAGCCAGTCTCCGGCCCGAGCTCGTCAGTTCCGTTCGGCGGCCCGCCGCGTCGTACGCCCACGTGCTCGTCGAACCGCCCGGCGTCGTCCGTCCTGCTCGCCGCCCCATCGCGTCGTGCGTGAACGCGAGCGTGCGGCCGTTCACCGTCTCGGAGACGAGACGGCCGTAGCGGTCACGGAGGCGTTGCAGTGTCGCGTCCGGGCCCGTCGCCGTCGCCAGTTGGTCGAAGACGTCGAACTCGTAGGTGGTGACCGCCCCTTCGGCGTCCTTGCGGACGATTCGGCCGAGGCTGTCGCGGTCGAATCGGATCGTCTGGCCGAGTCCGTTCGCGCGGGACGTCAGTCGGGCCGCCGCGTCGTAGGCGTAGCTCAACGCGCGGTCGTCGAAGTCCGTCTCCGTGACCAGTCGGCCCGCCGGGTCATAGGCGTAGTCCCACGTCAGACCCCGCGGGTCCGTCACCCGCGTCAGTCGCAGGTTCGTGTCGTGGGAGAACTCGTAGCGGACTCCGTCCGGGCCCGTGCGGGACGTCAGCAGGTCGAAGTCGGTGTACGTGAAGCGGGTCGTGCCGCCCATCGCGTCCGTGTGGCTCAGGCAGTTGCCCTCGCCGTCGTACGTCCAGGACTCCACCGTGCCGTCGGGTGCGGTCCGCCGGGACGGCAGGCCCTCGACCGTCCACTCCAGTCGGGTGACCCCGCCGAGGGGGTCGGTGACGCGGACCTTACGGCCGAACGCGTCGTTTTCGTAGCGGGCCGTGGCTCCCAGTGGATCGGTGACCTCGACGGGCAGGCCGCGGTCGTCCAGTACCACTCGCGTGGTGGCGCCTTGCGGGTCCGTCACCGACGTGAGCCGGCCCGACTCGTCGTACGCGAACTCCGTCCGCGCTCCCGAGGGGTCCGTCACCGACGTGCGGTTGCCGCGTTCGTCGAAGGTCTGGCGGGTGACATTGCCGTCGGTGCCGGCGATGCGTATCGGGAATCCGCGTGCGTCGTACTCGGCTCGTGCCTGCCGTCCGTCCGGGCGCTCCACCAGGGTCGGGCGGCCGTGTTCGTCGTAGGTGGTGCGGCTGACGTGGCCGAGCGGGTCCGTGCGGGACAGCAGGTGGTTGTGGCGGTCGTACGCGAAGCGGGTGACCGCGCCCAGTGGGTCTATCTCGGCGACGACCTGCGAGAGCTCGTTGATCAGGTGGCGTGAGGTGTTCCCCAGGCCGTCGGTGAGGGTGGTGACGCGGAGCCCGGTCGCGGGGTCTACGTCGTCCCAGGTGAAGGTGGTTTCGAGGTGGCCGTTCGTGCCCGACTGGTAGGTGCAGCGGTCCTGGTCGTCGTAGACGTAGTCGAAGCGGCTGCCGTTGGTGTCGGTCCAGGAGGTGATGCGGCCTTGCTCGTCGCAGCCGAAGAGAAGTGGACGGTCTGAGGAGTTGGTGACCTCTGTCAGGTGGCCATCCGTGTAGCCGTAACGCAGGATCTCCTGGTCGGAGCCGTCCGCCGCCGCCCCCGCGAGGGCGAGCGCGGTCACCCGGCCTTCGCTCGTCGTCAGCTTCAGGTGGTAGCCGCCGTGGTGGACGATCGCCGTCGGGGCGCCCGACTCGTCGTGTTCGAAGGTGATCCAGCGGCCGTTGCGGTCGTCGATCTGGGCCAGGAGCGCGAGCCCGTCGCCGTGGTCGGTGAAGTGCCAGACCTTGCGGGTGTCGGGGTCGGTGATCGTGTAGCCGTCCTCGACACGGTCCAGGGGCCACCGCCGACCGTGGTTCGGCATGACCGGGACGCCGGGCGCGGGGTGGGGGTAGGCGAGGAGGCTGCCTTCGTCACAGCTGAAGACGACGCCTTCCGAGTCGATCTCCAGCCGTTGGTCCACCGTGCTCGACCACGTCGGGCCGAACCAGCGTCCCGAGCGGCGCGAGGAGTCGAAGCCGCGCCGGAAGACGAGAGGCAGCGAGCCGGGCAGGGCGATGTCGGTCTGGGGCAGCAGCATGCGGCCCGTGGCGATGTCGACGGGATCCCGCTCGCACCGCGTCTCTTTGCCCGTCTTGCAGGTGCTGGGCGGGTTCTTCTCCTGGTCCGCGCGGCTGCCGTCCGGCTTCTGCCCGTCGGGCAGCTGCTTGGTGCCGTTCAGCCCGATGCGCACACCACTGCGTGCGAGCCCCGCGCCCTTCGTGCCGAGCAGCTCCGGGAGCAGCCGGCCGATGAACTCCGACGGGTCGCCCTTCGCCGCGTCCCAGGCGTTCTTCAGCGCCCTGTCCGGGTTCGCCGCCGTGGACACCAGGCCGGCGAGCGTCATGTTGACGCCCTTGTAGTAGTCCATCGGGTGGGTCAGGTTGTACGGGTCCGTCGGGTTCACCGACCGGACGAAGTTGACCAGCCCCGCCGCGCCCTTGACGACGCCACCGCCGACATGGGCCAGCTCGATGCTCTGCCCCAGGCTGTAGTCGGTCAGTTCGAGCAAGGCTCTCTCTCGGCCCGTCGGCACCTTCGGCGCGTGTGCCAGCGCGGAGCCGACCGCTGCCTTCGCGGTCTCCCCGGCCTCGTTACGGGCCTGCCGCGCGTCGTTCAGGATCTCCCGGGCGCGCTGCCGTTTGGCCTTGCCGGGATCGGAGAAGGCACCGGGATCCGGCAGCGGACTGTCGCCGGTGCGCGCCGCGTTGTAGGCGTCGACCTTCTTGTTGTACGTGTCGACGGCCGACTTGGAGTCCTGGTCGGCCTCCTTGTACAGCGCTATCGCCTCACGCGCCTTGCCCTGCGCGCTCACGACCGCCGTGGAGTACGTCTCCAGCGCCTTGGCAGCGTTCTCCATCGCGTCCGCCGCATGCAGCCAGTCGGTCGGCAGGGTGCTGAACTTCTCCCGGAACGCGTCGGCCGCCTCGCCCTTCCAGTGACCGGAGTCCAGCTGCTTCATCCCGCTGCCGACCAGGTCGAACGCCCGCTGGAAGTCCCGCAGGTTCTTGACCGCCTCGGCGATCTTCTCCGGCTTGCCGTGGACGAGTTCGTCCGCGTCCTCGGTCTGCCCGAGCTGCTGCTCCCCGACCTGCGCACCGAGCGAGGAGGCGACCCCGTCGCCCCAGTCCTCGACCGAGTCCGCCCAGTCGTGCGCGCCTACCTTGTCCAGGCCCTGGCCGACCTTGTCGGTCGCGTGGTCGACGGCCTCGCCGACGATCTCCTTGCCCTTGTCGACGCCTTCGCCGATCTTGTCGATGCCCTTGTCGAGCAGACCACCGAAGTCCACCATCAGCGGCTCTCCCCCCAGCGCGGCTGCTCGGCCTGTTCGACGGTCGCCTGGTCAGGGTCGAGGTCCTCCCTGAGCCGCTCGTCCATACGGTCGCGGTCCGCCGGGTCGATCACCCCGGAACGCTCCATCGAGTCCAGCCCCGAATCCATGACGTCGTAGCCGGTGTTCTGCCAGAGCTGATCGACTTCGTGCTGGGTCTTGATGACCGACTCCGGGCTCCAGTCCGCGTTGTCCCAGGTGTGCTGGTCACGGATCGTGTCCCAGCGCATCTTCTTGACGTCGTCCTCGGACAGGTGCGGGTTTCCGTTGAGGGAGTTCACGCCGATCTTGATCGAGTCCTTGACGTACTGCTCCTGCTCCGCGAACGAGCCCGCGGACAGGCCGACCGCCTGAGCGAACCCGTTTCCGCGCAGGGTCAGCGCTCGGATCCCCCACTCCCACCGTTCGCAGAACGTCTCGAACTCCGACGTCAGCCCGCCGTGCCCCAACTCAAGCCCGGACAGGGCGAGATCGGAGAACCCGCGGCCCGTCGACGCCTCGCCGATCATGCCGAGCTCCTTCAGCTCGGCATGGGCCAGGTCGATGCCCTTCGCTATCGCCGCCAGCGCCGCCGCCGGCGCCGCGAGATCAGGATCGGTTCCGCTCATCGTGCCCCCGTTCCCCGTTCGCCCAGATCCACCGCCACCTCGTCCGGGACGATCCCCGCCACCGGCGGAAACAGCGCCCCGTCCGCACTGCCCGCGTCCAGCGCGACCCCACCGGGCCCGGGCAGCATCGGCACCATCACGTCAAGCAGCCGCGCGCCCAGCACCGTCCGGTACGTCCACTCGCGCCCCGCTTCCCCCCGCGCGACCGCGAACCGCGCCAGCGCCTCCTCGTCCGAGAACGCGCAGATCCAGCGGACCCCGTTGAAGTCCGCCGTCCACAGGCTTTCGGAGTCGTCGAACGGCACCAGCGCGGCGGTACGCCGGAATTCGCCGAGCAAGCGAGCAAACTCCCGCCGTGCTACGGCCGCCTGGTCACTGACCTCAGACTCAGGCCCAGGCTCCGGCACGGCCCGTGCGGCCGGGGTCGCGAGAGCCGCCTCCGGTTCCAGCGGGGTCACCGGGACCGATCCGTCCGCCAAATCCGCCAGTCTCGAAACCCGTCGAGGCTCCGGTATCCCGTCCCCGTTCCCAGTCACTCAGGCATGCTGCCACGCGCCCATTCACACGAGCAACGAACTAAGGACCGAGCCCGTCAAGTCGGGCGGCGACGCGCGGGCCCGGGGACGAACCTCGTCCCCGGGCCCCTTCCGTACTCCCCGCCGGCTCTACCCGTCCGCGAAGATCTCCTCGGCCGACGCGGCGGTGACGGCGCGGGCCAGCCAGCCACGCGGCGTCTCGGGGTCGGTGCAGCTGGTGACGCGGTCGCGGACGTCGTCGGGAACGTCGAGGCCGCGCTGCTCCAGGACCAGCAGTATGGCGGCGGCCGGCCTGGGCACGCGGCTCAGGGCTGGTCGCCGGGCTCGCTTCCGTAACGCGGCAGGTCCTCCGTCGAGATGGTCCATTCGGCGATGGTGACGTCCTCGCCGTAGACGAAGTCCTTGCGGGTGGCGTAGCGGGGGCCGTCGGGCGTGGGGTGGATGTCGGTGAGGACGGCTCCGGTGCCGGTGCGGGGGTCGAAGACCGCGTAGGAAGGGACGCCGATCAAGGGATAGTCGCGCACTTTGACCACCCAGTCGTTGTCAGGGTTGGAGCGGGAGACGACCTCGATCGCGGCGAAGAGCGAGCGGGGGTCGAAGGAGCCAGGGACGTCCATGTCCGCGAGGGCGATCACCATCACGTCGGGTCGACGCATGATGCCCTCGGAGGCGTCCTCGACGTCGGGTTCGCCCGTATGGGCCACCATCTCCTCCGGCATCACCTTCTCAAGGCGTCTGCGGAGGTGCACGGTCGTCAGCTCGTGCGGGCCGACGGGCGCCGTCATGTCGTGAACGATCCCTTCCTTGGTGACCTCGAATTTGCCGGGCACGGTGTCGTCCGTGGACTGGACGAAGTCCCGCATGGCCCGATAGCGGAAGGAGGCGGTCTGCCGTGCGTCGTCCGGGGCGATGGTCATGGGGGCTCCTCGTCTGTGCCCATCGGGCCGAGTCATCACCTTCATGCCAGGCAGCCTTTCCTCAGCCGGCCGCGCAGTCGCGGCAGCTCCCCGGTTCGGGGGCTCTGTAGGCGCGGTCGCAGGTGTCGCAGTTCTGGAGGGGGTGCCGGGCGGCCGGGTCGTTCGGGGTGCGGAACGGTGGCAGTGGTGGGAGCTGGGCCGTGAGGCGGTGGGCCAGGAGGGCGGCCGGGCGGTGCAGGGGTTCCTGTGGGAGGCCGGCGGTCAGGGCGCGGTGTACGGCTTCGGGCGTGAGGTCGCGCTCCAGCCAGGCGGCGACGCCCGGGACGAGGTGTTCGGCGTCCGTGGCGGAGATCAGGAGTCGGGGGTCCTCGCGGCGGAGGCCGGAGAGGACGCCCAGGGCTGTCTGGAGGAGATCCGGGGCGGGGTACGCGGGCTGCGGTACGGCGGGGAGGGCTCGGCGGCGGGGTGGTTTGTCGGGTGCCCGCCGGGGCTGGGGGCGGGGGCTCGGGTCGCCCTCGCCGCCGCCTGTTCGGCCCGGCTGGTTGCAGGAGACCGTACGGGTGACCATGCGGCCCCCGTCCGTGCGTACCCGGGTGCGCCGCAGGTAGCCGTGGGTCTCCAGCTCGCGCAGGGCGTTGGCGATCCGGGTCTTTCCCTCGGGGAAGCGCTCGGCGAGGGTGTCGATGTCGACCTGGGCGCCGGTCGGGAGCGACTGGATGTGGACGCCCAGGCCGATCGCGACGAGAGACAGGTCCTCGTGCTGGGCCAGGTGGTTGCCGACCACCGTGAAGCGGGTGGTGTGGCGGGCGTTGTCGTGGACTACGCCGCCGTAGCGCCTCCGGGTACTCCGGGAGGAGTGGTTTTTCCCGTCGTTACGGGACTGGGAGTGCGGTCGCACGCTAGTGTTCTGAACACCCATGGGGAAGATGCTGCTTCCTCTTGGTCAGGCCCTCGCACTGGGATTGCCGTCCCGGCGAGGGCCGACGTATGTCTGCGGTCATATGCCAGCCGAGCTGAGCGTAAGGCAGGCAACCGGGGCGAAATCCAGCTGAGTTGATGTTCTTCACCCGCATGAGTGAGCGTGCGCCCGGGGCGGGAGGGGTGGGGCTTGGTATGGGTTCTTTCTCTCTGTGGTCGTCCTTTGGGAGACCCTCCGCCCCACCGAACTCCGCATTTCCGGGGTTCGGTGGCTGCATCGTCTTCGCAGGTCAGGGGCGTGGCAGGTCGAGTTCGGCCCATACGGTCTTCCGGGGTACGGGGCCGAGCCCGACACCCCACCGGTCGGCCAGCGCCTCGACGAGGAGCAGCCCGCGTCCGGAGTCGCTTGGGGGGATGGGTGGTTGGAGGCGTGGGAGGTTCTCGCCTCGGGTGTCCGTCACCTCGATGCGCAGGACGCTGTCGTGGGTGACGAGCGCCAGCCGGAAGCTCCGGCCGGCGACCCTGCCGTGCGTGGCCGCGTTCGCGGCGAGTTCGGCGACGACCTGGGTGGCGGCCTCCGTCACGCCGTACGGCACCTCGTGCTCCCACATCCACTCGACGGCGAGCAGCCGGGCGAGCCGGGCCCCGCGTGGCGTGGAGGACAGGAGAACGCTGAAGTGACGTGCGGGTGAAAGGACTTGGGTGGTGTTCTGCTGATTCACGTCACCGAGCGTGGCCGCCCCCGCTTACCGTGAACAGTGACGACGCCGATGCGTAGGGTGACTGTCCGGAGCTTGTCCACTGCTGTCCGGGCTGTCCGGAGCCCTTCCGGGGGAGGTGTCGCGCCACGAAGGGGCGAGGGAAGGGTGCGGGTATGTCGGTGGACGGTGGGGCGCAGCGGCTCAAGACCGAAGCGGACGAGCCGGGGTGGGAGGTCGATCCCGACGATGACTGGGGCGTGGCCGTAGTCGCCACTGTGGGGCGGCAGTTGAGGCTGCGGAGGGAGGCGGTGGGGATGCGCGCCGCCGAGCTCGGGGCGGCCACCGGTTACGGCGAGGACCTCATCTACAAGATCGAGAGCGGGAAGCGGATCCCCCGACCTGAGTTCCTGGACAAGGCGGACGAGGTACTGGGAGCGGATGGGCTGATCTCGGCCATGAAGGAGGACGTGGCGAAGGTCCGGTACCCGAAAAAGGTGCGGGCCTTGGCGAAGCTGGAGGAGCGAGCGGTCGAGATTCAGTTGTACGACCCGCTCAACATCCACGGCCTCTTGCAGACGCCCGAGTACGCCCGCGGGCTGCTGTTGATGCGGCGGCCGGCGTACACGCAGGACGAGGTCGATCGGATGGCGGCGGGTCGTGTGGCCCGGCAGTCCATCTTCCAGAGAGATCCCGCCCCTGAACTCAGTTTCGTCCTTGAGGAGTGGACGCTGCGCCGCCCGTTGGGCGGGCGGATGGTGCTCCGGGCTCAGCTGGAGCGCCTGTTGGAGGTTGGGCAGTTGCGCAGCGTCGAGCTTCAGGTGATGCCGATGAATCGCGAGGAGCACGCCGGACTGGCGGGCGGTATTGAAGTGCTGAAGTTCGATGACGGATCGGCGGTGGGACGCTCTGCGGCTGTGGCCAACGGGCGGCCGGTGACCGAGCCGAAACAGCTCCATATCCTGGAGTTGCGGTATGGCATCATCCGGGCTCAGGCCCTCACTCCGCGTGAGTCGACTGCCCTCATTGAGCAACTGCTGGGAGAGACATGATCCGCAACATCTCCGCCGGGGACGCCTCCGAACTGGCGTGGTTCAAGAGCAGCTACAGCAGCAGCAGCGAGGGCGACTCCTGCATCGAGGTCGCCTGGCGCAAGAGCAGTTACAGCAGCGGCAGCGAGGGTGACTCCTGCATCGAGGTCGCCACCACGCCCGCCACCGTCCACGTCCGCGACTCCAAGAACCTCGGCGGTCCCCAGCTCGCGCTGACGCCGACCGCCTGGGCGGGTTTCGTCTCGTACGCCGTCCGCAACTGACGTACACAGGAACCCACAGCCCGCTCCCACGTTCCTGACAGGCCTGCTTCCTAGGGTCCTCGCCCATGAGCGAAAACCAGAAGCACAGGCGGGACATGACCCGGCGGCGGGCGCTCGTCGCGGGTGGTGGGGTCGTGGTCGCGGCGGGGATCGGCGCCGGGGTCGTCTCCACCGCCTCGGCGGACGGAGCGTCCGGGGAGCAGGCGTCCGCCAAGCCCACTGCGGGCGAGGCCTGTTACCGGCTGACGTCGGAGACGACCGAAGGGCCGTACTACATCGACGCGGACAAGATCCGGAAGGACATCACGGAGGACCGGGAGGGCATCCCGATGACCGTGCGGCTCAAGGTGATCGACTCCGAGACCTGCAAGCCGCTGCGGGGCGCCGCCGTCGACATCTGGCACTGCGACGCGCTGGGGATCTACTCGGGGTACGAGAGTCTCAGCACGGGTGGTGGGGGTGGGGCTCCTGGGGGCGGTACGCCTCCGACCGGTACGCCGCCCACTGACGCGCCCACCGGGACCCCGCCCACGGGTACGCCTCCGACCGGCGGCCCCGGCGGTGGAGGTGGTGGCGGGCACGAGGAGCCCACCGACGACAAGCGGTACCTGCGCGGCACCCAGCTCACCGACAAGCACGGGTACGTGGAGTTCCGGACGGTCTTCCCCGGCTGGTACCGGGGGCGTTGCGTGCACGTCCACACCAAGGTGCACGTCGGCGGGAAGATGACGGCGACCGGTTACGAGGGCGGGCACACCTGCCACACCGGGCAGCTCTTCTTCGCGGAGGCCGCCGTTCTGGACTCCGCCGAGGTCGCCCCGTACTCCACCAGCACCACCGAGCGCACGCCCCTCGACGACGACACCATCTATCCCGGCAACGGCGCCGAGGGCGGCCTCCTCACCCTCAAGTACCCGAAGGGGAAGATCGCGAAGGGGGTCGTCGCCACGCTGACGATGGGCGTCGACCCGGACGAGACCCACACCGGCAGCGACGCCTGACGGCCGTCCAGGAACAGGGCAGCGGCCGGCAGGTGGCCGCTGCCGCTGCCTCTCGGGCCCGGATGGACCAGGATTCCTCGCGAAGCGACCGACGGTCCCGTCAGGCCTTTACGATCTCCGGCATGTCGAACCCGTCGTCCATACCCGTCCTGCGTGACTCCCACGGCACCGTGCTCCAGTTCACCGGCGACGCGCTGATGTGGAGCCGGAACGCCGAGGAGGTGAACATCCCCCTCCAGGCGATCGCACACATCCGCGCCGAGGGGCGCACCGTCACGGTCGAGCTCGTGGCCCCGCCCGGGACGGCGCCCGCCGTGCACCGTCTCGACGGCGTGAGCGAGGCCGCCGCGGCGCTGTTCGTCCCGGCCGTCACCGCGGCCCTGCCCGTGCGCGCCGAGGAGGCCGAGACGGTCGACGGCTCGACGCTGGTGTCCACCCACACCGCGCCCGAGCCCGAGGACGATCCGTGGCAGCGCATGCTGAGGAACGTGGCGATCGCCATCGGCGGCGTATCCCTCGCCCTCGCCCTGGCCGTCGGGCTCCAGGGTGAATGGCTCGGCGTGCTGATGGCCCTGCTCGTCGCTCCCCTCGGCCTCGGGCTCTCCGCGTTCGGTGCCGTCCTGGTCTACCTCGCGTACCTGCAGTGGTACCTGCCCCGGTACGGCATCACCGTCGAGGCGGAGAAGGTCGTGGATTACACCTACAACGGGACCGCGTCCTACGCGTACACGGAGCTGGACGGCACGAAGCGGCAGATCAGCGGCAAGAGCATCAGCGGGACCCCCTACGTCGCCTATGAAACGTCCGGTACGGACAGGAGGGCGGTGTGTTACTCGCCGTTCAAGGTGGCCTGGGACATGGTCTTCGCCCTGGGGCTTCTCCTCGTCGGCCTCGGCGTGGTGGCCCTGGTCGTCGCTGTGACCGGCAGCATCTTCCTGGGCGGCTGATGCACCGTGGTCGTTCGTCGGAGCGCCTAGCGGGCGTCCAGGAACAGGGCGGCGGCGAGCAGGTGGCCGCTGCCCCTCGGGTGCAGGTCCCGTTCGCGTAGCCGTCGGTCGAAGGCGTCCAGGGGGAGATCGCCCGCGACGACCTCCCGGGCCCCGTCCTGCACCTCGCGCAGGCCGTACGGCCCCGCCGCGTGCAGCAGGCCGGTGTCCTGGAGCGTCGTCATCACCGTGAGCAGCGCGCCGATCAGGGCCTCGGGCTCGCGCGCCCCGCCCCGCCGGGCCGTGTCCAGGGCCGCCAACGCCCGCCGCACGTGCGGGAACCCGGCCCGCGCCTCGCCCCTCGCGCCGGCGGCGCCGTACCGGACGGAGACGGACGAGCCGGGGGTGGCCACGCGCGGTGCCCGGCTGTCCGGATGGGTCGCGATCCGCCCCGCCAGTCCGGTGACCTCCTCCACCGTCCCGCCGGGCGCGAGCGCCGTCCCCGCCACCAGCAGCCCCAGCGGCCACACGGCCCCGTGGTGCAGGCCCGCCCCGCCGTCCGCCCCGCCGTCCGCCCGCGCCATGGACCGCTCGGTGGACCGCCCGATGGCCCCGAGCTCGCCCCGGAGCGCCTTCCCGGGCTCCCCGACCCGTCGCGCCGTCGCCGCCATCGCGGCGAGTCCCGGCTCCAGCGCCCGCGCGGACCACCTCAGCCCCGGCAGATCCGCCTCCCGGGCATCCGTAAGCCCCGGCTTGGGCGTCAACTCCACCCCCGCAAGCAGCCCTTCCACCGCAGCCCGGGCCAGCACCTCGTCCTCACGCGTCACGACCATGCCGCGCACGCTAGGCACCGGACCTGGGCGTTTCCTCGGGCGGGCCTGTGGGGCGGCTGTGTCACCCGGGGGGATGAAGGCCAAGGATTCTCGGCGCCCAGGCCGTTGGCATATGTCAACGTGCCTGCCATGGCGAATGGAAGGCACCACCGATACGGGAGGACTCTGCCGTGAGCGTCCTGACTCAGGAGGGGTTCGAAGAACGTGCACGTCTTGGCGAGTGCGTGGACGAGTCCCTGCGTCTGGAGTTCATCGACCGGAAGATCGGCGAGAAGGCTGTGCCGGACGGGGACCACGGGCGGACCATCGAGTGGCTGACGCGACTCTGCATCCAGAGGGACGCCGGCTGGTGGCTCTACCCGGACCAGGGCCTGAGAGTCGAGAAGTACCGTACGGGCAACGCCCGCCCCGACGGCTGCCTCGTTCCGCTGGACGCGTTCGTCGGCCAAGGCGAGTGGGCGAGTGCCGACGGCGTCCTGATGGTCGTCGAAGTCACCTCCGGCGACTCGGACACCGGCCATCGCGACCGTGTCGAGAAGCCGCGCGCCTACGCCGAGACCGGAATCCCCGTGTACCTGCTGGTCGACAGGACCACGTGCGAGGTCAAGGTCCACTCCCAGCCGGACGGGGAGCGGTACGAGATGGTGGCGACCGTGCCCTTCGGAAAGGCGGTCTCCCTGCCGGAGCCGGTGGGGATGGAGTTGGACACGGAACCGCTGAAGAACTGGGTTCGCTGAAGTTTTTTCGCGCGGGCTGTCACACATCCGTTCCGGGCTCCGTCAGTGCTGTGTCCGGCTCGGTCGAGGCGGACACGGGAGAGGCTGAAGGAGCCACCGCGATGTTCACCGAGATGTCCACCACCGCAGTCGTCGTCACCGCCGTCGCCGCCTTCATGGCCGGGTTCTCCGCCGCGGCGATCTTCTTCAAGGCCGCCTTCGTCGTCGAGCCCCTCGCCGCGTACGGCGTGCCGCGGTCGTGGTGGAACTGGCTCGGCGCCGCCAAGGCCGCCGGGGCCGCCGGGCTCGTCGTCGGGTTCTTCGTGCCGGTCATCGGGACCCTGGCCGCGATCGGGCTGATCCTGTACTTCGCCGGCGCCGTGATCACCATCGTGCGGGCCCGCTCGTACGCCCACGTGCCCTTCCCGCTCGTCTACATGGCCCCCGCCGTCGCCGCCCTCGCCCTGACCTGGTGACCCGTTCCGTAGGACGGCGAAGGCCGCCGGCCCCTGTTCGCAGGGGACGGCGGCCTTCTTCGTACGCGTACGCCGGGGGCGTCAGTCCTTCTTCGGGTCCTCCAGGCGCGGGAACAGCACCGCGCCCTTCGTCACCGTCGCGCCAGCCGGGAGCTGGCCCCACGTGGCGGCGTCCTGGACCGGCTGCGCGGCCAGGGCGCCCAGGGACGCCTCGGCGCCGAGCGAGTCCCACAGCGCCTGCGAGGTCTCCGGCATGATCGAGTTGAGCAGGACCGCGACCGCGCGGAGCGACTCGGCCGCCGTGTAGAGGATGGTCGCCAGGCGGGCCTGGCCCTCCGGAGAGTCGTCCTTCGCGACCTTCCAGGGCTCCTGCTCCGTGATGTAGCCGTTGACCTGCTTCACGAAGTCGAAGATCGCCAGGATGCCGCCCTGGAAGTCCAGCTCCTCGCCGATCTTGGCGTCGGCCGTCGCGACCGCCTTGGTCAGACCGTCCTGGATCGCCTTCTCCGCGTCACCGTCGGCCGCCGAGGCCGGCAGGGCGCCGTCGAAGTACTTGCCGACCATCGCCGCCACGCGCGAGGCGAGGTTGCCGTAGTCGTTCGCCAGCTCGCTCGTGTAGCGGGCCGTGAAGTCCTCCCACGAGAACGAACCGTCCTGGCCGAACGCGATCGCCCGCAGGAAGTACCAGCGGTACGCGTCCACGCCGAAGTGCGACGTCAGGTCCTGCGGCTTGATGCCCGTCAGGTTCGACTTCGACATCTTCTCGCCGCCGACCATCAGCCAGCCGTTCGCGGCCACGCGGCCCGGGACCGGCAGGCCCTGCGCCATCAGCATCGCGGGCCAGATCACCGCGTGGAAGCGCAGGATGTCCTTGCCGATGAGGTGGACGTTCGCCGGGAAGGTCTCGTCGAACTTCGCCGGGTTCTCGTTGTAGCCGACGGCCGTCGCGTAGTTCAGGAGCGCGTCGATCCACACGTAGATGACGTGCTTCTCGTCCCACGGCACCGGGACGCCCCAGTCGAACGTCGAGCGCGAGATGGAGAGGTCCTCCAGGCCCTGCTTGACGAAGTTCACGACCTCGTTGCGCGCCGACTCCGGCTGGATGAAGCCCGGGTTCGCCTCGTAGAACTCCAGCAGCTTCGGGCCGTACTCGCTCAGCTTGAAGAAGTAGTTCTCCTCCTTGAGGATCTCCACCGGCTTCTTGTGGACGGCGCACAGCTTCGTGCCGTCCTCGGCCTCGATGAGGTCGCCGGGGAGCTTGTACTCCTCGCAGCCCACGCAGTACGGGCCTTCGTAGCCGCCCTTGTAGATCTCGTCCTTGTCGTACAGGTCCTGCACGAACTCCTGGACGCGGTCGGTGTGACGCTTCTGCGTGGTGCGGATGAAGTCGTCGTTCGCGATGTTCAGGTGCTCCCAGAGGGGCTTCCACGCCTCCTCGACGAGCTTGTCGCACCAGGCCTGGGGCGTGACGTCGTTCGCCTCGGCCGTGCGCATGATCTTCTGACCGTGCTCGTCCGTGCCGGTGAGGTACCACACCTTCTCGCCGCGCTGACGGTGCCAGCGCGTGAGCACGTCGCCTGCGACGGTCGTATAGGCGTGGCCCAGGTGAGGAGCGTCGTTGACGTAGTAAATGGGGGTCGTGACGTAGAACGCCTTCGCCCCCTGCTTCTCGGATCCAGTGGCCGCCATGGTCGAAATCCTAACGGTCGTACGAAGATCCACTCACATCGATAAACGTGGGCGGGCCAGGGGGAGAGGTCTGCGAAACATCCTGGCGGGGAGGATGGGGCCATGCGTGTACTGGTGGCCGAGGACGAGCTCGTCCTCGCGGAGCTCGTCGCCGTCGGCCTGCGGCGGGCCGGCTTCGCCGTCGACATCGTCCATGGCGGCGACGATGCCCTGGAGCGGCTTGGCCTGGACTCGTACGAGGTCAGTCGCTACGAGGTCAGTCCCTATGCCGTCAGTCCCTACGACGTCCTCGTCCTCGATCGCGATCTGCCCCGCGTCCACGGCGACGAGGTCGCCCGGCGGCTCGTCGCCGCCGGTTCGCCCACCCGGATCCTCATGCTGACCGCCGCCACCGCCGTCGAGGACCGCGTCGCAGGCCTCGACCTCGGCGCCGACGACTACCTGGGCAAACCCTTCGAGTTCCCCGAGCTCGTCTCCCGCGTACGCGCCCTGCGCCGGCGCTCCGCCCGCCCGCCGATCCCGCCCCTCCTGGAACGCGACGGGCTGCGCGTCGACACCGCCCGGCGGACCGCCACCCGCGACGGGCGCGACCTCGACCTCTCCCCCAAGGAGTTCTCCGTCCTCCAGATCCTCCTGGAGGCGGACGGCGCACTCGTCTCCGCCGAGGAGCTCCTCGAACGCGCCTGGGACGCCCACGCCGACCCCTTCACCGGGGCCGTACGGGTCTGCATGAGCAAGCTGCGCGCGAAGGTGGGGGAGCCGGGGCTCATCCGGACCGTGCAGGGCGTCGGGTACGTGGTGTGAGCGGGCCCGTCCTGGGGGCGGGGTCCACCATCCGGACCCGGATCGCCCTCGTCTACGGGGGCGTCTTCCTGGTCCTCGGGGCCCTCCTGCTCCTCCTCGTGAACCTGCTGGTCAGAGCCGGTACGGACGGGGAGACCGACGCGATCGTCTCGAAGGTGGACGGGGTCGCCGTCGTCGAGGCGTACCGGCTCGGCGACGACATCAGCGCCGCCGCCGGCGACCAGATGCTCATGTGGTCCTGCCTCGCCCTGGTCGTCATGGCCTGCGGCGCCGTCGTCGTCGGGTGGTGGACCGCCGGGCGGGTCCTGCGGCCCGTGCACGAGATGACCGCCCGGGCGCGGCGGCTCTCCGAGCGGAACCTGCACGAGAGGATCGCGGCGAGCGGGCCCGACGACGAGCTGAAGGAGCTCGGCGACACGATCGACGCGCTCCTCGGACGCCTGGAGACGGCCTTCGACAGTCAGCGCCGGTTCATCGCCAACGCCTCCCATGAGCTGCGGACTCCCCTGGCGACCCAGCGCGCCGCCATCCAGGTGGGGCTGGACGACGACTGCGCGGTGCGGGACGTACTCCTCGACACCAACCGGCGTAGCGAACGGCTCATCGACGGGCTGCTCCTCCTCGCCCGGAGCGAGCGGGGGCTCGCGGAGCGGGAGGACGTGCCACTGGGGGAGGTCGTCGCGGAGGAGTACGAGGACGTGGACGTGGTCCTCGACGGGGGCGTCGTACGGGGGAGCCGGGTGCTGCTCTCGCAGCTCGTCCGGAACCTCGTCGCGAACGCGGTCGCCTACAACGTGCCGGGGGGAGTGGTCGACGTAGGCGTCGAGGGCGGGGTGCTGACCGTCGTCAACACCGGGCCCGTCGTCCCGCCGGACCAGGTCGCCGGGCTCTTCGAGCCCTTCCGGCGGGGCGAGGGGCGGGACCGCATGGGGCCGGGCGCGGGGCTCGGGCTCTCCATCGTGCGGTCGATCGCCGTCGCGCACGGGGGCGCCGTGACGGCCGTGGCGCGGGGTGCGGAGGAGGGCGGCGGGCTGGTGGTGACGGTGACCCTGCCGGTCACCGTCACCCCTGCTTCTTTCTAGAACTCCAGGTCGGCGAGCAGACCGGCGTAGAACGCCGAGTGCGCCGTCTCGACCGGGGTCGCGCCGGGGAAGTACGCGGCGGTACGGGGCGTGCCGTCGAGCTTCCGGAGGAAGTCGAAGGCCTTGTTGTCCTCCTCGCCCCAGGCCACGAACCGCCAGTGCAGCGGGCGGTCCGCCGCCTCGGCCAGCGCCGCCGTGGCCGCCGTCTTCGACTCGGGAGCGCCGTCGGTCTGGAAGACGACCAGGGCGGGTCGCGCCGGGTCGGCCTTCTCGTGGTGGGCGAGGACCTCCTCCACCGCGCGGTGGTAGTTGGTGCGGCCCAGGCGGCCGAGCGTGCTGTTGACCTCCTCGACGCGGGTGGGCGTGAGGTCGGCGGGGGCGAGCTCGACGGTGCCGTCGATGTCCGTGGAGAAGAACACGGTCGTGACGGTGGCGTCCTCGTCCAGGTGAGCGGCGAGGGCGACGGTCTGCTCGGCGAGACGCTGGACGGAGCCGTCCTTGAAGTACCCGCGCATCGAACCGGACCGGTCCACCACGAGGTACACGGCGGCCCGCGCCCCGGTGAGCCCCTGCTTCTTGAGCACGGCGCCGGCGGCCTTGTAGGCGTCGGCGAGGTGCGGGGCGGCGGCCTTCACCTTGGCGAGGGGGAGGGCGGGCGCGCCGGCCGAATCGGTGTCGGCGGAGGTGTCGGTGTCGGCGTCCGTGTCGGCTTCACCGGCGGGCGCCTCGGCCTCGACCTCGGCCTCGGCCTCGGCCTCGGCCGGGCTCGCGTCGTCGGCGGCGACGACCGCCTCCGGCTCCGCCGGGGTGTCGGCCGCGTCCGCCTGCGGCGTCGCCTCGGCGGTGGCCGTGTCGTCGGTGTCCGGCGTCTCGACGAGCTCCTCCGGAGCGGCGGCCGGGCTCGTGCCGTCGGTGTCCGCCTCCACCGCCTCGACGGCTTCGGTGATCTCGGTGGCCGCCTCGGCCTCCGGCTCCGCCGGAGTCTCGGTCGCCTCCGCGGTCTCCTGCTCCTCCGGAGCGTCGGCGGCGGTGACCGCCTCGGTCTCGACCTCGGCCTCGGCCGGGCTCGCGTCGTCGGCGGCGACGACTGCCTCCGGCTCCGCCAGGGTCTCGGTCGCCTCCGCGGTCGCGGGCTCCGCCGCGCTCTCCTGCTCCTCCGGAGCGTCGGCGGCGGTGACCGCCTCGGGTTCCACCTCCTGCCCCTGCGGGGCGGATTCGGACGCGTCGGTGTCCTCCGCGACCAAGGTCGCCTCCGGCTCCGCCGGAGTCTCGGTCGCGTCTGCCTGCGGCGTCGCTTCCGCGTCGGTCGCCTCGGAGGCCGCAGGCTTCGCCGCGCCCTCCAGCTCCTGCGGGGCGGTTTCGGACGCGTCGGCGTCCTCCGCGTCTGCGGTCGCCTCCGGCTCACCCGGGGTGGCCTGGGCCGCTTCCGGCTCGGCGTTCTCGGTGGCAGTTGCCTCGGCGGTGGCCACCGAGGCCTCCGCCTCGGGCTCGGCCGGTTCAGCAGTCTCGTTCTCCGCCGTGGCGGCAGGCGCCTCGGCGGTCACTGCCTCCGGCTCCGTCCGCTCCTCGGCCTCGGCCGTCGCGGGGGACGCCTCCGCCTCCGGCACCTCGGCCGTCACGGCGGCCGACGCCTCCGCCGACGCCTCCGGCGCCTCGACTGTCGCCGGCTCTGTCGCCTCGACCGCCGTCGCCTCCGGCGTCTCGACCTCCGCCGCCGCCTCGGCCGTCGCCGGATCCGACGTGCTCGCCGTCTCCGCCGTCGCCTCGACCGACGTCTCCGACGTCTCCCCGCTCCGTGCCTTCGGCACCTGCGGGTTGTCGAACGACGCGGCCACCAGGTCGTCCGCCGCGCGGCGGGCCGCGGCTTCCTCGGTGTCCGTCGGCGTCGACGTGTCCGTGTCCGTGTCCCTGGACGTGGCCGTAGATGCCGACGAGGCCTCACGCGTCTGGGGCGGGACGGAGGTCGCCGGGGTGTCCTCGTGGTCCCGGCCGAATACCTTGCGCAGCATGCTCCGAATACCCATGGGCGAACCCTTTCGCATGAGTGGGTGCAGTGTGAATGTCCGTACTGGGCGTTTCGGGACGTTCATCCCTGGCCAGGGCGGACACGTAAGGTTAGCGGCCACCCCCTCCCTCCTCTGTGACCCGGTCGCCTCCGGATGCCGTGCATTCATTCGGCGTTCACTCCGGCGCCGCCCCTGTGCAGATGTGCGCACATAGCGTCGCCGCCGAAGGATTCCCGACACCATGTCGGCGCAGTGTGCGCCGGAGGAGGACGAAGTGCGCAAACTGCTGCCGCTCCTGAGCACGAACCCCCACGGAGGCGGCCGTTCCGCTCTCACCTGCCGGTTCCGGTGTGGTGACGCCTGCTTCCACGAGGTGCCGAACACCAGCGACAACGAGTACGTCGGCGACGTCATAGCCGGTGTCCTCTCCCGTCGTTCGGCGCTGCGCGCCGCCGCCGTCGTGACCGTCGCCTCCGCCGCCGGCGGTGCCGTCGTCCTCGGTGGCGCCCCCGAGGCCGTCGCCCGTCCGCAGAAGCCCGCACGCCCCGACGGTGCCCGCGGGCTCCGCTTCGCCGCCGTCGCGCCCAACACCGCCGACCAGGTCACCGTGCCCGCCGGCTACGCCCAGAACGTCGTCATCCGCTGGGGCGAGCCGATCCTCCGCGGCGCCCCCGCCTTCGACTCCGAGAAGCAGACGGCGAAGGCCCAGGCCGGCCAGTTCGGCTACAACAACGACTTCCTCTCCCTGCTGCCGCTGCGCGGGGAGCACCACCGTCAGGTCCTCGTCGCCAACCACGAGTACACCGACGAGGTGCTCATGTTCCGTGGGTACGACTCCGAGAACCCGACCCGCGAGCAGGTCGAGATCGCCTGGGCCGCGCACGGCCTGTCGGTCGTCGTCGTCCAGGAGGAGCACCGCTCCGGCAAGCTGACGCCCGTGTCCCGCCACCACCTCAACCGGCGGCTGCACACCACCAGCGAGTTCGAGCTGACCGGCCCCGCCGCCGGCAGCGCCCTGCTGAGGACGAGCGCCGACCCCGAGGGCCGTATCGTCCTCGGCACGCTCAACAACTGCGCCGGCGGCACCACCCCGTGGGGCACCACCCTCCACGGCGAGGAGAACTTCAACCAGTACTTCGCCTACGGAAGCTCCGCCACCGACAAGCGGTACGGGGTCGGGACCGGCGCCTCCGAGCGCAAGTGGGAGCGGTTCGACACGCGCTTCGACCTCCGCCAGGAGCCCAACGAGGTGCACCGCCAGGGCTGGGTCGTCGAGCTCGACCCGTACGACCCGGAGTCCACGCCCCGCAAGCGCACCGCCCTCGGCCGCTTCAAGCACGAGGCCGCGCAGCCCCGTCTCACCGAGGACGGCCGCCCGGTCGTCTACATGGGCGACGACGAGCGTTTTGATTACTTCTACAAGTTCGTGTCGTCGAAGAGGATGAAGAAGGGGGGGTCGCGGGCCGCCCGCGAGCACAACCTCACGCTCCTCGACGAGGGCACGCTGTACGTCGCCAAGCTGACCGGCGACTCCCCGGCCGCCGAGATCGACGGCACCGGCAAGCTTCCGAACGACGGCGAGTTCGACGGCTCCGGCCAGTGGATCCCGCTCGCCACGGCCGGTCCCGACGGAGCCGTCTCGCACGTGCCCGGCATGACCGCCGACGAGGTCTTCGTCTTCACCCGCCTCGCCGGTGACAAGGTCGGGGCGACCAAGATGGACCGGCCCGAGGACGTCGAGCCGTCCCCGCGCAGCGGCCGCGTCTACGTCGCGCTCACCAACAACACCAACCGCGGCAAGGGCACGAACCCGGGCGCCGACGAGGCCAACCCGCGCAACCTCAACAAGCACGGGCAGATCCTGGAGCTCGCCGAGCACTGGGACGACCCGGCCGCCGACGGCTTCGCCTGGCGTCTCTTCCTCGTCGCGGGCGACCCGAACGACCCGGCCACCTACTTCGCCGGCTTCCCCAAGGAGAAGGTCTCCCCGATCTCCTGCCCGGACAACGTGGCCTTCGACCCGCACGGCAACCTGTGGATCTCCACGGACGGCAACCAGCTCGGCTCGCACGACGGCCTGTTCGGTGTCGCCACGCGCGGCGAGCGCCGCGGTGAGCTCAAGCAGTTCCTGACCGTCCCCAAGGGTGCCGAGACCTGCGGGCCGATCATCCAGGACCGCCGCGTCGTCGTCGCCGTGCAGCACCCGGGCGAGCTCGACGGCGCCTCCGTCGAGAACCCGAAGTCGGACTGGCCCGACGGACCCGGCAAGATCGTCCGCCCGTCGGTCGTCTCCGTCTGGCGCAAGGACGGCGGCGACATCGGCGTCTGAGGACGATAGATGGATTCCGGGGAGGGGCTGGGCGTGGAGTGTGCTTCTACTCCACGCCCAGGCCCTCCCTGAATCTCGTGAACTGTTCCTCCGGGTCCCCCGTGTACGCCCACGGCACCCATGCCGCCCGCGCCCCCAGCATCCCGAGCAGCTTCCGGGCGATCTCCACCTGGCCCGCGTAACACGCCGCGTGCGTCAGGAAGTTGAGGTCCCCCACCTCCTCCGGCGCCACCGGGCGCCCCGGGTCCCTGCCCTCGATCCAGCGCGCGTACGTGCGCCGCAGCTCCGTCACCGCCAGCTCGTGCTTCCAGTGCTGGTCGAAGCCCCGCACCGGGCCCCGGCCGAGCGCCCCGTCCGCGATGTAGCGGTACTCCTCGACCCGGGCGACCTGCACGAGTACCGGCAGCGCGGAGCCGGGCGGTGCCACGCCCGCCGCGTCGCGGGCGAAGTCGTACATGCTGCCGTGCGTGCCGTGCCACCGCGCCGACCAGTAGCGCAGCACCTGGATGTGACCCTCGGTGTTGTACGGGTCGCGGCGCCGCAATTCGTCGAACCAGTGGCGCAGTTCGCGGCGCGCCACCCCGCCCTCGTACAGCCTCGCCACCGACAGCAGTGACACCCACGGCATGGGGTCGGCCGGTGCGGCCTCGGCCGCGCCCCGGCAGGCGTCCACGGCGGAGTCGATCCGGCCCCGCTCCACGGCGGCGCCCCGGCCGGCCGCGATGGCCGCGTCGAAGACCCGGACGACCTCCGTCGCCGCCCGCAGCACGGCGGCGTCGGGGTTGCCGGGCTCGGCGGCCCGCCAGGTCTCGACGGTGGAGCTGCCGGCGGCGGCGTGCGAGAGGAGCCTCAGCCGGTGCGTGCGGCGCGCCCAGTCGTCGCCGGTGGCGGCGAGCAGGTCGCGGACGCCCTGCCAGCGGCCGATGACGATGTCGTGGCGCGCCTCGGTGAGCGCGCGGTCGCCGAAGTCCGGGTCGAAGTCGGGCGCGAAGCGCTCCGCTCGCGCCGGGCGCGCGGAGCGGCGGCGTACGGCCATGGGGCCTCCTTCGGTTCGGCTTCCGACAGGCCGGACAGGTCCGACGGGTGGGGGGTTTCGCTGCGGCTCGTGTGTACTCAGAAGTCGGTGGCGTAGCTCTTGTCGTGGGCGCCCGTGCGGGCGTGCGGGGTGGCCGGGCCGGAGTCCTCGGTGGCGGCGAGCGCGCGGACGGCGTCCAGGCGGGCGGGGCGGTAGTAGTCGCTGCCCTTGCGCCAGTACACGAGGAGCGGGACGACGCCGACGAGGAGTCCGCCGAGGCCGATGGTGAGGGCGGTCGTGGAGAGCTCGCCGAGGGACTCGACGAAGCACCAGAGCATGAAGCCGGAGCCGAGCAGCGGCCACAGGCCGCCGAGGACGAAGTTCCGTACGGAGCGCAGGAGGAGCGACTTGTACGCGACGACGGCGGCGATGCCCGCGAGGCCGTAGTAGAAGGCGATCTGGAGGCCGATCGCGGCGACGGCGTCGCTGAGGATCCGCTGGACGGACTCGGCGGCCGCGGCGGCGACGAACATGAGGAGCGCGGCTCCGCCGACGGCGGCGATCGCGACCCAGGGGGTGTTCCAGCGGCGGTGCACAGTGCCGAGCGCGGCGGGCAGGGTCCGGTCGCGGCCCATCGCGAAGAGCGAGCGGGTGACCTGGAGGAGGGTCGTCTCCAGGGTGGCGACGGTCGACAGGACGACGGCCACGACGAGGAGTTTGCCGCCGACGCCCGGCCAGACCTCCTGGCCGAGGACGGCGAGGACGTTCGGTCCCGCGGTGCGGATCTCCTCGGCGGTCAGCAGGACGTTCACGGCGACGGTGAAGGCCTCGAAGAGGACGAAGACGAAGCCGACGCCGACGAGCGCGGCGAGTCCCGCCGTACGGCGGCTGTTCCGGGTCTCCTCGCTGAGGTTGCTGGTGACGTCCCAGCCCCAGTAGTAGAAGGCGGCGATGAGGGCGCCGGCGGCGAAGCCCTGGGTGCCGTCGAACTGGCCGAGGCCGAACCACGACCAGTCGAAGGCGGCGGCCCGTCCCCGGTGCAGGACGGCGGCGACGACGAAGCCGATGAGGATCAGCATCTCGACGCCCGACATCACGAGTTGCGCTCGTACGGTCAGCCGGGCGCCGCCCAGGACGACGAGCAGCATCATCAGGAACCAGCCGGCGCCGACGGCCGCCGCGAGCGGGGTGTGGTCCGCGAGGGCCGGGTCGATCAGGGAGAGCGTGAGGGCGCCGGCGGGCAGCGAGCCCGCCACCATGAAGACGGTGGCGGCGAAGACGAGCGCCCAGCCGGAGAGGAAGCCGAGGAAGGGGTGGAGCGTGCGGCCCACCCAGGAGTAGCCGGCGCCGGCGTTGACGTCGATCCGGCCGAGGCGGGCGTAGGCGAGGACGATGCCGAGCATCGGTATCGCGCAGTACAGCAGCGCGGCGGGTCCGGCGAAGCCGACCGCGCCGAAGAGGACGGCGGTGGTCGCGGCGAGCGAGTAGGCGGGTGCGCTGCCCGCCACGGCCATCACGATCGTGTCGAACGTGCCGAGGACATTGGGCTGGAGCCCTCTGCTGTGGGTGGTGCGCATGGCGGAGTCCTCGGGGCGCGGGGGGTGGTGAGGCGGGTGAAGTGGCCCGTCCGCCGGGTCGGTTGCGCGACGGCGGCGGGCGCGGAGCACGGTGAATCGCTGTGGATCTCGGGGAATCTCGGTGAATCGAGCGCATCGTAGTCGCCCGGATGGCGTTCGGTAACGGCGGTGGGGAGGGTTCCGTTCCGTGACCGCCGGTAAGTCCTCCCGTACGCCCCTCGGGGGAGGTTTACCGCAGGTCGGGACCGGCGATGGCGCGGGCCGCGCGGACCTCCTGGCGGAGGGGTGCGAGGACTCCGTTCTCGTCGCCGGGGAGCTCCGCGCGGACCTCCACGAGCGTGACGCTGGAGCGCAGTCCTTCGGAGAGCTCGCGCAACTCCCGCTCCACGGCGGCGACCTCGGCCGCGTCGGGGGCGGGGGCGCCGTGGGCGACGCGGATCCGGGCGGCGGTCGTCGCGTCGACGATCCGCTCGACGGCGACGACGAGCGGCCACCAGGCGGCGGCGCGGGTGCCGGTGGGCGGCGGTTCGGTCAGGGCGCGCTGGAATTCGGAGCGGACGGTCGACAGGTCCCGGTAGAGCTTGCGCCTGGCCCGGTGACGGGCGGTCCGGTCGTCCGCCGTGAACGCCCCGCCGACGTACGCGGCGGTGTCGGCGACGGCGTCCGCGAGCCGGTCCCCGATGCGGGTGTGCCAGGACTCGGGCCAGAGGAGGTAGCCGGCGATCAGGGTGATCGCGCAGCCGATGAGCGAGTCGTAGAGGCGGGGCATGACGAGGTCGAAGCCCTGGTGGTTGAGCATGTCGGAGAGCAGCAGGATGACCGGGGTGATGGCCGCGGTCTGGAAGGCGTACCCCTTCGCCGAGAAGGCCGGGATCAGGGCGGCGAGCGCCACCATCACGGGGACGTCCCACCAGCCTCTGGGGACTTCGGCGAGGACGAGGGCGGCGAGGACGAGGCCGGCGGCGGTGCCGAGGGCGCGGAGCACGGCCCGGGAGAAGACCGAGCCGAAGTCGGGCTTCATGACGAAGGTGACGGTGAGCGCGACCCAGTACGAGCGGGGCACGGGGATCAGCGAGACGAAGGACTGGGCGAGGCCGATGCAGAGCGCGAGCCGCAGCCCGTACCGCCAGGACGCCTCGGAGAGCAGGACGGCGCGGGTGGTGCGCCGGACCCGGACGCGGAGGGCGGCGGGGCGGCCGAGCCGGTCGTCGATGTTGTAGGGGTCGGGCTCGTCCTGGTGGACGACGGTCGCCGCGTAGCGCAGGGCGTGGTCGACGGCCTTCTCGGCGGGCCGCTCGGGCGCGGGCAGGTCGAGGACGGGGGTGCCGGTGCGGCCTTCCTCGACGGCGTCGGCGAGGTCCCGTACGGCCGCGGGGATCGCGGCGGGCAGCGGGCCGAGGAGCCGGACGCGGAGGCGGGCGGCGGGGGCGGCTTCGAGGAGCGGGACGAGGGCGTTGAGCTGGGAGAGGAGCCGGACCAGGTGGGGCGCGCGGCCGTGTTGTCGGGCGCGGCGGGCGAGGACCAGGTCGTAGGACTGGTTGAGGGAGGCGGTGACGGCGTGCCGCTGTTCGTCGTAGGCGGCGGCGCTGGTGCCGGTGGCCTCGTAGAGGTCGGCGACGGACCGGTAGGTGGCGGCGACGGCGGCGCGTTCGGGGGCGGTGCGGCGCAGGGGCCAGCCGAGGAGGGTGAGGAGGAGGACGAAGAGCCCGCCGAGGGTGAGGAGCAGGGGCGCCTTCCACCACGGCCCCGGCATGGGGAGGCCGGCGCCGACCACGCAGTTCAGGAGCAGCAGGAGTCCCGATACGGACGCGACGGCGCCGATCGACGAGATCATCCCGGAGACGAGCGCGACGAGGGTGAGGGCGCCGACGGCGATCCAGCCGTGGCCGAAGACGAGGGTGCCGAGGGTGACGCCGAGGGCGCCGAAGAGCTGCGGCACCGCGATGTTGAAGATCCGCATCCGGTAGGCGTCGGCGGTGTCTCCGATGACGCCGGAGAGGGCGCCCATGGAGACGAGGGCGCCGTAGGCGGGCTGCCCGACGGCGAGTCCGACGGCGATCGGCGCGGAGAGCGCGACGGACGCGCGGACGACGGCGGCCCAGGGGATGGGTGTCGGGGCGGGCTTGAGCCCGGCCGTGAGCCAGGTGGGCGGGGAGAGCCGTACGGGCCGAGCGGGGCGTGCCATGCCCCCCAACTTACGTGTCAGGCGGCGCGGTCAGGCGGCGCGGCAGAGCTCGGCGCGGTGGGGGTGGTCGGCCGGGGTCGCCGGGGTCGAGGTGGGGGTGACGGTCCTGTGGACCGGTCGCGTGGCGTTCGTGGCCCGCGAGCGGGTCCGGGCGAAGACGACGAGGCGCAGTACCGCGAAGCGGGCGGTGCCGGCGAGGGCTGAGGCAGAGAGGTAGACGATCTGTTCGAGCATCGGCCCGGGTGCCGCCACCAGTTGCTGGAGGAGCAGCATCGCGCCGCAGGTCACCGCGTACGCGGCCGCGGCGGAGCCGGCCGACTGCGTGTGCTGGCGCCAGGTGGCGCGTCCGCCCGCGCCGAAGGTGAAGCGGGCGTGCAGCTCGGTGGAGAGGAGCGTGGAGGCCACGGCTGTCAGGGCGTTGGCCAGGAGCCAGGGGATCCAGGAGGCGAGGCCCGTCACGGCGAAGCTGGAGGCGATCCCGACCCCGCCGCCGCAGAGCACGAAGCGGGCGAAGGCGTTGAAGGCGCCGGGTGCCGTCTGTTGCCGGCTCTGCCCTGCTGTCTCCATGATCCGACCCCTCCGCTGGCTCGCTCCGCCGCCCGATGGGCACCCCTCGGCCTGTGGGGCCGTGGGCGGCGCGCATCCCTTGTGGCACCATCATGGCACACGTGTGGCGCCATGTGGAGGTGTTAGTGGCGCCGGTGGCGCCATCAGTGGCACCAAGGAGTGCCATGGGGTGCCATGGGGTGCCAAGGGGGCGTGCGGAGGTGCCTCATCCTGGGGGCGGTGACTGGAGCGGCGCATGGGGCGTCCTCGACGGCCCCGCGCGCGGTGAGGGTCGGTTGCGGTGGTCAGTTGCGGTAGGACTCGACCTCCGAGGCCGGGCGGAGGGCGGCCGTGTCCGGGTCCTCGCCGAATTCGCTCTTCGCGCGGCGCTGGCGCAGCAGGTCCCAGCACTGGTCGAGCCTGACCTCCAGCTGGGCGAGGCGGGCGCGTTCCTCCGGGAGGAGGCCGCCCGTGCGCTGCCGCAGCGCGCGTTCCTCCTCGACGAGGGCGCCGATGTCGCCCAGGATCTCCTCGTTTTCCATGCTTTCAGCGTGGCCGATCAGCGTCTCGCGCGCAGGTCGAGAGCTCGGCGCGGCTCTCGGCGCGGACCTCGGCGCGGCTCTCCGCGCAGGTCGAGAGCCCGGCGCGGCTCTCAGCGCGGCTCTCCGCGCAGGTCGAGATCGGCGAGGACGGCCCGGTGGTCGGAGTGCGCGAGGTCGAGGAATCGGATGCTCCGGGCGGTGAAGTCGTCGCTCACCAGGACGTGGTCGATCTGGACGAAGGGCGGCAGGGGGCCTTCCATGGGCCAGGTCGGGGTGCGGCTCGAGTCCGCGAGCCGGGCGGCGTCCTGGAGGCGGCCGGCGCCGAGGATCGAGCGGAAGGCCGCGTGGTCCTGGGAGGCGTTGAAGTCCCCGGCGAACAGCCGCGGCCCGGTGCCGCGCAGGGCGGCGGCCTCGTCCGCGATCCGGCCGAGCTCCCGCTTCCACGCGTCGACCTGGCGCGGCACCGGCGGCAGCGGGTGGGCGAGTTGGAGGCGTACGGGCAGGCCGGCGATCCGGGCGGTGGCACCCGGCATGCCCATCGCCGCCGGGATGATCCGCTCGTCGGTGAGCGGGTAGGCGCTCAGCAGGACGGAGCCGGAGGCGCCGCCGGCGTCGACCGCGGTGTGGTGGGGGAGTTCGGCGGCGACGGCCGTGGTCAGGGCGCGTCCGCAGGCGGGGTCGCACTCGGAGACGAACACGAGCTGGGGGCGCTCGCGCCGGATCGTGTCGATCAGCGCTCCGGTGGCCTGGCCGTACTCGACGTTGGCGGCGAGCACCTTGACCCGGGCCAGCGGCAGCCCGTACGAGGTGACGAGCTGCGGCTGGTAGGGCAGGGAACTCCAGCCGACCGCGCCGAGGACGACGACGGCGAGGAGGGTGAGCACGCGGCGCCGGGCGACGGAGGCGAGGAGCACCCCGAGCCCGGCGGGCACGGCCAGCCAGGGCAGCATGGAGAGCAGCTGCGGTACGGGGGTGATGCTGTCCGTGTCGAGGAAGCGGCAGGCGCTGATCAGGGCCGGGACGACCAGGAGCAGCCCGGCGGCCCAGGCGGTGAGGCGGTGCCTGGGCCGGAGGGGCTGGGGTTCGGGGGCCGTCGGTGCGGCGCTCGTCACGGATACGGTCAAGGCGGCAGGGGCTCGGTCCACGCCTTTCAGTGTCGCAGGGCCTGTGCGATCTCCGCGGTCGTGGCGCCCGTGAGCGTCCGATTGCTGCGGGCCGTACCCGACTTGGAGGCTCCGGGCTCGACGCCGTTGATGTTCAGGACGACCGAGTCGAGGAGATTTCCGCTGTCGTCACGGAAGTTGACCATGACCGTGTAGTCGGCGGTCTTGTCCTGGGGATTGGTCGCGGTGATCTCGGCGATCGTGCGGTCCCCGTCGGTGCTCGTCGTCCCGGCCTTCACGTCGCCGGTGGCGTTGACCCCGTCCTTGACCTCGTTCATCTTCTCCTCGGCCGCCGAGGCGACGGCGGCCGTGGCGGAGGAGACGACCTCGCCCGCCTTCTCCGAGACGGCGTCACAGCCGGTGAGGGCGAGGAGGGCGGAGGCGGCGAGGACGACTCCCGTGACGCGTGCTCTCATCGGTGGCCGCCTCAGAACTTCTCGTCCGTGCCGTAGACCTCGTCCGTGGCCAGCGCCCAGATCACGAAGATCGAGATGGCCATCGAGAAGAGGGCCCACCACGGCTGGTACGGCAGGAAGAGGAACTGGAAGAGGACGTTGAGGGAGGCGAGCGCGATGCCGGCGACCCGGCCCCACTCGGCGCCCTTGAGGATCCCGAAGCCGGCGATCGCGATGATGATGCCGAGGATCAGGTGGATCCAGCCCCAGGTGGTGAGGTTGAACTTGAAGACGTAGTCGCCGACCCGGGTGTAGATGTCGTCCTCGGCGATCCCTGCGATGCCCTGGAAGACGTCCATGAATCCGGTGACCAGCATGAGGACGCCGGCGAAGAGGGTGCCGCCGGCGGCCCAGGCACTTGAGGTGCTCGGCTTACGGGGTGCGGTGTTCTGGCTCATGACCCCATCGTCGGAGCGTTCGTACGATTCCGAACTTTCAGCTGGGCCGAACGAGTGAGCGAAGGTAGGAGTCGAGTACGGAGTCGAACTCCTCGGGCTGTTCCAGGTTGGGCAGGTGCGCGGCCCGTTCGATCACGGCGAGCGTGGAGTGGGGCAGCAGCGCGTGCATCTCCTCCGCGTCCGCGACCGGTGTGTACGTGTCGTCCCGGCCGACCACGACGAGCGCGGGCACGGCGACGGTGGTGAGCGACTCGCGGTAGTCGGGCCGCTCGGCCCGGCCGCGCAGCGCGGCGGCGGCGCCGACGGGGTCGGTCGCGCACATCATGCGGTGGACGTGCGGCGCGGCATGGGTGTTGTACGGGGCGACCATCCGGTCCAGGACCTCGTCGGCGTACCCCCGCATGCCCTCCTTGAGCAGCCGGTCGGCCATGGCGTTCCGCGCGGCCTTGCCCTCGTCCGTCTCGGCGGCCGGGAAGGTGTCGGCGAGGACGAGGCCCCTGACGCGCTCCGGGAGGCGGCGGTGGAGCTCCATGGCGATCTGGCCGCCCATGGAGAGGCCGGCGACGACGGCCTCCTCGATCTCCAGGAGGTCGAGGAGCTCGACGAGGTCCTCGGCGAAGTCACCGAGGTCGGTGAGTCCGGCGATGTCGGCCGTCGCGCCGGGCGGGGTGATGCCGTAGCCGCGCAGGTCGGGGGCGATCACCCGGTGCGTGAGGGAGAAACGGTCGATCTGGGGCTGCCACATGGTGTGGTCGAAGGGGTGGCCGTGGACGAGGAGGAGCGCGGGGCCGCTGCCCCGGTCCTCGAAGTAGAGGCGGGTGGCGTCGGTGTCGGTGAAGCGCATGACGGCAGGCTAGGCAGCGGCGATCACTCGGTGCAATGAGATCTTTGCTCTCGGTGCAATAGGCGCACCGCGCAGGGGAGGGGTGTCGTGGAGGAGTACCGGAGGATCGCGGACCGGGTCGAGGCGGCCGTACGGGACGGGCGGCTGAGTCCTGGCGACCGGCTGCCGCCGCAGCGGGTGTTCGCCCGCCGGCACCGCATCGCGAACTCGACGGCCATCCGCGTCTACGGGGAGCTGGCCCGGCGCGGCCTGGTCGTCGGGGAGGTCGGGCGCGGCACCTTCGTCCGGGCCGCGCCGCCGCTGCCGGGGTCCGCGCTCGCCGAGGCCACCGGGACGGCGCCCGTCGACCTCCAGCTCAACTACCCCGTGGCGGAAGGGCAGTCGGAGCTGATGGCCCGCGCGCTCGCGGCGCTCGCCCGGCCCGACGTCCTGGCCGAGGCCGTCTCGGGCCCGGCCGCCGCGACCGGCACCCCGCAAGCCCGGGAGGCGGCGGTGTCCGTCCTCGCCCGGCCCGGCTGGGCGCCGGACCCCGAGAACGTCCTCTTCGCGGGGAACGGCCGCCAGGCCATCGCCGCCGCGCTCTCCGCGCTCGTCCCGCCCGGCGGCCGGCTCGGCGTCGAGGCGCTCACGTATCCGCTGGTCAAGGCGGTCGCCGAACGGCTCGGCATCCGGCTGGTGCCGCTCGCCCTCGACGAGGACGGGATACGGCCGGAGGCGCTCGCGGCGGTCCACCGGGCGACCCCGCTGGCCGCGCTCTACCTCCAGCCGACCCTGCACAACCCGCTCTCCGCCACCATGGGCGCGACCCGGCGGGCCGAACTTGCCGGGCTGCTGCGCACCTTGGACCTGACGGCGGTCGAGGACACGACCTGGGCCTTCCTCGTACCGGACGGGATCGCGGACGGGATCGCGGGCGCGCCCCCACCCCCGCCGCTCGCCGCCTTCGCCCCCGAGCGGGTCCTCCTCGTGGACAGCCTCTCCAAGCGGCTCGCCCCCGGTCTGACCGTCGGCTACCTCGCCGTGCCCGGGCGGCTGCGGACGGCGGTGGCGGAGGCGCTGCGGTCCGGCGCCTGGACGGCGGGCGGGCTCGCGCTCGCGGCCGCCACCCGCTGGGCCGGGGACGGCACGGTCGCCGAGGTCGTCGCCGCCAAGCGCGCGGACGCGGCGGCCCGGCACGCCCTGGTCCGGCGCCATCTCGGAGGTCACGCCGTACGGACCTCCCCGCACGCCTACTCCTGCTGGTGGGAGCTGCCCGCGCCCTGGCGGGCGGAGACCTTCGCGGCGGCGGCGGCCGAGCGCGCGGGCGTGGCGGTCACCCCGGGGAGCGCCTTCGCGGTCGGCCCGGGCACGGCCCCGGACGCGATCCGGGTGGGCCTCGCGTCGCCGCCCCGCGCGGTACTGGACGCGGCGCTGGCCCGTCTCGCGGCACTGGCCGCCGACGGGCCGTGAGGCGTCGTGCCACCGTGCCCTGCCCTTGCCCCACCTATTCGCGACATGTAGAGTCCTGAATCATGAGGATGAGTGAAGGCGTGGAATGGGCACTGCACAGCTGCCTGAACCTGGCCTGGATCGGGCCGGAGCGGGCGGTCGCCTCCGCGCGCCTCGCTGCCTATCACGAGCTGCCCGCCGCCTACCTCACCAAGCAGCTCCAGGCGCTCGCCAGGGCCGGGATCGTCACCTCGGTCTCCGGGCCGAAGGGCGGCTTCCGGCTGGCTCGCGGCCTGGACCGGATCACGCTCATGGATGTCGTCGCCGCCGTCGAAGGCCCCGAGGAGGCCTTCCGCTGCACCGAGATCCGGCAGCAGGGGCCGGGGGCGGGGCCGTCCGGGTCGTACGCCGCCGAGTGCGCCATCGCCGGTGCCATGGGGCGGGCCGAACTGGCCTGGCGGCGCGAGCTCATGGCCCAGACCCTGGACGACGTCCGGGAGCGGGCGGAGCTCCAGGCGCCGGCCGCGCCCGACCGGATCCGCCGCTGGTTCGCCAACGTCTGACCTGACTGACACGACCGACCGACCGCCCTCCCGCCCGGGAGGGCTTCTCAAGGGGGTGATTCTGGATGTTAGATATCCAGGTTAGAGAACCTGGTGCCGACGGCACGCGCCACCGGTCCGGACGGCACGCCGCCGCCGTCGCCGCCGTCACGCTCGGCATCTTCGCCGTCATGACCGCCGAACTCCTGCCCGTCGGTCTCCTCACCCCGGCCGCCGCCGACCTGTCCGTCACCGAGGGCACCGCCGCCCTCATGGTGACCGTGCCCGGCCTCGTCGCCGCCGTCGCCGCGCCCCTGGTCACGGCCCGTGCGGCCGGCGCCGACCGCCGGACGCTCCTCGTCGCGCTCATGCTCCTCGCCGCCGCCGCCAACCTCGTCTCGGCGCTCGCGGGACACCTCGCGGTCGTCCTCGCCGCCCGACTGCTCCTCGGCCTCGCGATCGGCGGCTTCTGGGCCCTCGCCGGCGGCCTCGCGCCCCGGCTCGTCCCGCCCGCCGCCGTCGGCCGGGCCACCGCCGTGGTCTTCGGCGGGGTCTCGGCCGCCTCGGTCCTCGGCGTCCCCGCCGCCACCGTCATCGCCGAACAGGTGGGCTGGCGCTGGGCGTTCGCCGCCACCGGCCTCCTCTCGCTGCTCGCGGCGGCGGCCCTCCGCGCCCTGCTGCCCCGCCTCCCGGGGCGGGGTACCGGATCACCCGCGCCACAAGGCACCGGGCTCCGCGCGCTCGCCGCGCTTGTCGCCCTTCCCCGCCGCAACCGCCGCGTGTGGGCCGGGCTGCTGCTCACCCTCGCGCTCGTGACCGGCCACTTCCTCGCGTACTCCTTCGTCCGGCCCCTGCTCACCGACCACGCCCGCGTCCCCGAGGGGCTCCTCGGCGCACTGCTCCTCGGCTACGGCCTCGCGGGCGTCGCCGGGAACTTCCTCGCCGGCTCCCGGGCGTCCCGCGCCCCCCGCCGTACGCTCGCGGTCATCGCTGCCGCGCTCGGCACCGTCCTCCTGGCGGCCTGGGCGGCCCCCGCCTGGGCTGCCGGGCTGCTGCTCCTCTGGGGGCTCGCCTACGGCGGGGTCTCGGTCGCGCTCCAGTCCTGGTTCATGGCCGCCGCCCCCGACGACGTCGAGGCCGCCACCGGCCTCAACGTCAGCGTCTTCTGCCTCGCGATCGCCCTCGGCGCCCTCCTCGGCGGGCTGCTGACCGACGCGTACGACCTCACCGCGGTGCTCCTCGCGGGCGCCGCGCTCACCCTGGCCGCCGTCCCGGTGGCCGCCCTCTCCGGAAGGAACGATCCCTCATGAACGACTTCGACGACGCCGCCGACCAGCGCACCATCACCAACCCCGGCACGCTCCACGACCCCACCCCCTTCGGCTACAGCCACGCCGTCTCCGCGCCCGGCGAACTCGTCTTCATCGGCGGCCAGTACGCCTCCGACGCCACCGGCGCCCCCGTCCCCGGGGACTTCGCCGCCCAGGTCGAGCTCTCCCTCACCAACCTGCGGCTCGCCCTGGAGGGCGTCGGCCTCGGCCTCGCCCACGTCGTCCGCCTCGGCTCGTACATCGTCGATCACGACCTCGCCAAGCTGGAGGTCCTCGGCAAGGCCCTGCACGCGCACTTCGGCGAGCGGCTGCCCGCGCAGACCCTCAGCGGGGTCGCGGCGCTCGCCCTGCCGGGCATGCTCTTCGAGATCGACGCCGTCGCCGTACGGCCCACGGGGTCCCACGGGGCCTGATCCACTTGCGGGGCGCCGGGCGCGGGTGTGCCCTGGAGGGTGCGGGAACCAGGGGGCCAGAACCTGCGGGGGCGAGACGAAGGAGCTCCAGCCATGGCCGCACACGCAGCGCTACCCGCCCGAGGCCGGGCGACGACCAGCACCCGGAGCCGTACCCGCGGCTGGGCACTCCCGGCCACGCTCGGCGTGATCTACGGCTGGTACGCGGCCTTCATCCAGAAGTCCGGCGCCCCGGTCACCTGGGGACTCTTCTGGCTCGGACTGATCTCGGCGGTCGTGCTCGCCGGGGCCGTGTACGGGCTCCACCGCATCCGCCGCGCCCTGCCGCGCGAGGTCCACGCGGCCGCCTGGGGCGGCCTCGCGGGCATCGCGGTCGGCTTCCTCTACAGCCTGTCGGACGTGAGCATCCTGTCGGCGACCGTCCTCGGCCTGATCGTCGGCGGGGGCGTCGCCGCCGGTGCCTTCTACCTCTACTACACCCACGAGGACGCCGCGGGCCGCCCGGCGCCGTACTGACGCCCCGCGTCCCCGGTCCGGGTCCTGCGCCAGTAGTACGAGGTCGCCACGGCGGCGACGAGCACCGGCCAGGCCAGCAGGGGCGTGTAGCAGGCGATCAGCAGGGCGTCCTGCGCCGGGGAGGCGGGGATGCCGGGTCCGAGGTCCGCGACCGAGGCGTACACGCCCCACCCGATGAGCGCGCACAGCCCCGCCACCCCGGCGAAGGCCACGCCCGTCGCGGCGGCCGGGTTCACCCGGCGCCCGCCGAGGAAGGGCATCCACCGGGGGAAGACCTCGCCCCAGGAGCGGACGAGGCCCAGCGTGAGGAAGGCGAGCAGCTCGGAGACGACGCTGAGGCTGACGACGTACACGGATTCGCCGAAGCCCATCGTGCCGAGCTCGGCGTCCTGCATGACCGGGAAGCCCGCGACGAGCGCGAGGCGCCACAGCCCGGACGGGAGCGTGACGAGCGGGACGGCGTGGGCGGCGAGGACGGCCCAGCGGGGCACGTCGGGCAGGGCCTTGATCTTCATCATGCGTCCAGCGTCCCGCCGGGCCCCGGGCCCGGTCGTCGGCCCGGGGACGGGTCCGCCTCCGCCGCGCGGGGGAGCGGCCCTCGTCCGACGGGACGCCTTCCGACGTGGCGATCAGCGGCGGGCCGACGGAGACTGGGAGAAGCGCTCTCTTTCCGATAGTCCGGAAAGTCCCCGTCATCGCGGAGGAACGGCATGACCGACCTCGCCATCGAGACCGAGGGCCTGGTCAAGGTCTTCGGCAAGAACCGCGCAGTCGACGGCATCGACCTGCGCGTCCCCGCCGGCACCGTCTACGGCGTCCTCGGACCCAACGGCGCCGGCAAGACCACCGTCGTCAAGATGCTCGCCACGCTCCTGCGCCCCGACGGCGGCCGGGCCAGCGTCTTCGGCAAGGACGTCGTCAAGGACGCCGACACGGTACGCGGCCGGGTCAGCCTCACCGGCCAGTACGCCTCCGTCGACGAGGACCTGACCGGCACCGAGAACCTGGTCCTGCTCGGCAGACTCCTCGGCCACACGCGGCCCGACGCCCGCGAGCGCTCCGGGCAGCTCCTTGAGGCGTTCGGGCTGGCGGAGGCGGCGGACAAGCAGATCAAGAACTACTCGGGCGGCATGCGGCGCCGTATCGACATCGCCGCGTCCATCCTCAACACCCCCGACCTGCTGTTCCTCGACGAACCGACGACCGGCCTCGACCCGCGCAGCCGCAACCAGGTCTGGGACATCATCCGCGCGGTCGTCGCCCAGGGCACCACGGTCATGCTGACCACCCAGTACCTGGACGAGGCCGACCAGCTGGCGTCCCGGATCGCCGTCATCGACCACGGCAAGGTGATCGCCGAGGGCACGAAGGGCGAGCTGAAGGCCTCCGTCGGCTCGGGATCGGTGCACGTACGGCTCCGGGAGCCCGAGCAGCGCCCGGAGGCGGAGCAGGTCCTGCGGAGCGCCCTGAACGCCACCGTCCAGCTCGACCAGGACCCGGTCGCGCTCACCGCCACCGTCAACGGCCACGGGACGGACCTGGGCGCCGCCGAGCAGGCCGCCCGCGCCCTGGCCGAGCTGTCCAGGGCCGGGATCACGGTCGACAACTTCGCCCTCGGGCAGCCCAGCCTCGACGAGGTCTTCCTCGCCCTCACCGACCGGAAGGGAACGACGGCATGACCACCGTCACCACCGGCAAGGACCCGCAGACGACCGACACCCTCGACTTCGTCGCCCCGAAGGCGGACGAACTCGCGGCGCTGTTCACGGGACGGTCCCGGCCGCCGCGTCCCAGCGCGCTCTCCGCGTCGCTGACGTTCGGCTGGCGGGCCATGCTCAAGATCAAGCACGTGCCGGAGCAGCTGTTCGACGTGACGGCCTTCCCGATCATGATGGTGCTGATGTACACGTACCTCTTCGGGGGTGCGCTGGCCGGCTCGGTCGACGAGTACATCCAGTTCCTGCTGCCTGGCATCCTCGTGATGAGCGTCGTGATGATCACGATGTACACGGGTGTCTCGGTCAACACCGACATCGAGAAGGGCGTCTTCGACCGCTTCCGGACCCTGCCGATCTGGCGGCCCGCGCCGATGGTCGGCTACCTCCTCGGCGACGTCGTCCGCTATCTGATCGCCTCGGCGGTCATGCTCACGGTCGGCGTGATCATCGGCTACCGGCCGGACGGCGGCATCGCCGGAGTCCTGCTCGGCGTCGCGCTGCTGCTGGTCTTCTCGTTCGCGTTCTCGTGGATCTGGACGATGTTCGGCCTGCTGCTGCGCAGCGAGAAGTCCGTCATGGGCGTCTCGATGATGGTGATCTTCCCGCTCACCTTCCTGTCGAACGTCTTCGTCGACCCGAAGACGATGCCGGGCTGGCTCCAGGCCTTCGTGAACAACAACCCGGTGACCCATCTCGCGACCGCGGTCCGCGAGTTGATGGCGGGCCGCTGGCCGGGCGCCGACATCGCCTGGACGCTGGGCTGGTCGGCGCTGTTCGTGCTGGTCTTCGGCTGGTTCACGATGAGGCTGTACAACCGGAAGTGACCCGGCCCGCCGGTGACCCGGCCCGCCGGTGACCTATCCCGCCGTGCGCGGGGTGGTCTGCTGCACCGACCAGCGGTTGCCGTCGGGGTCGGCGAAGTAGACGAAGGAGCCCCAGGGCTGGTCGTCGATCCCGGTGACCTCGATCCCGCGTGCGGTGAGGTCGGCGTGGGCCTCCTCGATGTCGGTGACGACCACCTGCATGTTGTCGAGGGAGCCCGGGGCCATCTCCGTGATGCCCTTGCCGAAGGCGATCGAGCACGCCGAGCCCGGCGGGGTCATCTGGACGAACCGGATGTCGTCGTTGACCGGGATGTCGTGGTCGGCGTGGAAGCCGACCTTCTCGTAGAAGGCCTTGGCCCGGTCGATGTCGGTGACGGGCACGCCGATCAGTTCCAGCTTGATGTCCATGGTGGTCACTCTCCGCGGACGACGACGACGGGGCAGGGGGAGTGCTGCGTGACGTGGGACGAGACCGAGCCGAGGACCGCCGCCTTGAAGCCGCTGTAGCCGCGGTCGCCGACGACGAGGAGCGTCGCGCCCTTCGCCGCGTCGAGCAGGGCCTGCGGGGCGTTGCCGCCGACCACCGTGCGGGTGGTCCCGGCGGCGGTCTTCGGGTCGAGGGCCTTGTCCAGGGACTCGTCCAGGATCTGCTTGGCGAGCCGCTCGGGGTCGAACTCGGGCGGCACGCCCGGCATCAGCGTCGCCCACGACGCGGGGTACTCCCAGCTGATCACCGCCTGGAGGGAGTCCCCGGTGAGGGCGGCCTGCGCGGCCGCCCACTGCAGCGCCTTCAGGGCGGGCGCCGATCCGTCCACACCCACCACGATCCTGCCGCCGGCCATCGCCGACCTCCGTTCGTTGTCGGGAACCCCAGGGAAACTCAGGGACGTTCCCCCACAACGTAACAAAGGGGTCAATCCAGGCGCAGGTCGGCCAGCTGCTTCTCGAAGGGGACGATCTCGTCCTCGTCGGCCCGCCGGGACGGCCGGGCGGCGACCGCGTCCGCCAGTTCGTGGCCCGCCCGGGTGATCCGGGACGGCAGTCCGTCCGTCCACTCGTCGCCGCCCGAGCCCCAGTCCTCCGACGCCGCGTAGACGGCGGTGGGGACGACGAGGGCCCGCAGGTAGGCGAAGAGCGGCCGCAGGGCGTGGTCCAGGACGAGCGAGTGACGGGCGGTGCCGCCGGTCGCCCCGATGAGGACGGGGGTGCCGGTCAGCGCCGCCGGGTCGATCAGGTCGAAGAACGACTTGAAGAGACCGCTGTACGAGGCGGTGAAGACCGGGGTCACCGCGACGACCCCGTCCGCGCCGGTCACCGCGTCGATCGCCTCCTGGAGCTTCTCCGAGGGGAAGCCGGTGACGAGGTTCTTCGCGATGTCGAGGGCCAGGTCGCGCAGTTCGACGACCTGGACGTCGACGGCGTACTCCTGCTCGGCCAGCCGGTACCGCGTCGCCTGGAGCAGCCGGTCGGCGAGCAGCCGGGTGGAGGAGGGTGCGCTGAGTCCGGCGGAGACCGCGACCAGCTTCAGGGTCTGCATGGTGGTCAGACCTCCTTCTTCGTCTGGACAGCGGGGTGCAGCGGGGCGGTCTCCGGGACGCCGGCCGGGCGCAGGTTCGCGAACTCCTTGCGCAGTACCGGGACGACCTCCTCGCCGAGGATGTCGAGCTGCTCCAGGACCGTCTTGAGGGGCAGTCCCGCGTGGTCGACGAGGAACAGCTGGCGCTGGTAGTCGCCCACGTAGTCGCGGAAGGACAGGGTGCGCTCGATGACCTCCTGCGGCGAGCCGACGGTCAGCGGGGTCTCCCGGGAGAACTCCTCCAGGGACGGGCCGTGGCCGTAGACGGGCGCGTTGTCGAAGTACGGGCGGAACTCCCGTACCGCGTCCTGGGAGTTCTTGCGCATGAAGATGTGGCCGCCGAGGCCGACGATGGCCTGTTCGGGGGTGCCGTGGCCGTAGTGCGCGTACCGCTGCCGGTAGAGCCGGACCATCTTCTCGGTGTGCTGCTTGGGCCAGAAGATGTGGTTCGCGAAGAAGCCGTCGCCGTAGTAGGCGGCCTGCTCGGCGATCTCGGGGGAGCGGATGGAGCCGTGCCAGACGAACGGCGGGACGCCGTCGAGGGGGCGCGGGGTGGACGTGAAGCCCTGGAGGGCCGTGCGGAACTTGCCCTCCCAGTCGACGACGTCCTCCCTCCACAGCTTGTGGAGGAGCGCGTAGTTCTCGATGGCGAGCGGGATGCCCTGGCGGATGTCCTGCCCGAACCACGGGTAGACCGGCCCGGTGTTCCCGCGGCCCATCATCAGGTCCACCCGGCCCTCGGCGAGGTGCTGGAGGGTCGCGTAGTCCTCGGCGATCTTCACCGGGTCGTTGGTGGTGATGAGGGTCGTGGAGGTGGACAGGATCAGGTTCTCGGTGCGGGCGGCGATGTGCCCGAGGAGGGTGGTGGGGGAGGAGGGCACGAACGGCGGGTTGTGGTGCTCGCCCGTGGCGAAGACGTCGAGCCCGACCTCCTCGGCCTTGAGCGCGATGGCGACGGTGTCCTTGATCCGCTCGTGCTCGGTGGGGGTGCGGCCGGTGGTGGGGTCGGCCGTCACGTCGCCGACGGTGAAGATCCCGAACTGCATCGTGCTCACCTCTCGCGTTCCTGATTAGTGGTTGAAGCTTAAACTAACACGTCCAACGGTGCACCCTCCCGACGTATTCCCGGCCCGTACCCTGGACCGCATGACGGAGAAGACGTATGACGACGAGCGCTGGAAAGAGCGCGGTGTCATGCTCCGCGTCTTCGTGTACGTCTTCGCGACACACGCCTTCGCGGGCTTCGTCTGGCTCCTCTTCTACGTCGGGCAGAACGCCCAGAAGTGACCCAGCGGTAGCCGCCCCGGGGCCTCACGTAGAGTCCCCGACGTGAACGCTGCGATATCGGTCGTCGGAATCGGCGCGGACGGGTGGGACGGACTCCCCGAGAACTCCCGCCGCCCCCTGCGCGCCGCCGAGGTGCTGATCGGCGCCCCGCGCCAGCTCGACCTCCTCCCCGCCGGCGAGTGCCCCGGCGAGCGGATCGCCTGGCCCTCTCCCCTCCGACCCGCCGTCCCCGGACTGCTCGCCGCCCACGAGGGCCGCGCGGTCGCCGTCCTCGCCAGCGGCGACCCGTCCTTCCACGGCATCGCCCGCACCCTCGCCGAGACCGCCGGCGCCGCGGCCCTCCGCGTCCACCCGCACCCCTCCTCCGTCTCGTACGCCTGTGCCCGCCTCGGCTGGCCCCTGGAGGACGTCGAGACCGTCTCCCTCGTCGCCCGGCCGCTCGCCGCGCTCTCCGCCGCCCTCCACCCCGGCCGCCGGCTCCTCGTCCTCGGCGAGGGCCCCGGCACGCCCGCCGAGGTCGCCGCGCTGCTGCGCCGCACCGGCTGGGGCGGCACCCGCGTCCGCGTCCTCGAACAGCTCGGCGGGCCCGCCGAGCGGCTCCTCGACGCCACCGCCGCCGACTGGCCGTACGAGCGGACCGACGCCCTGCACGTCCTCGCGCTCGACTGCGTACGCGACCCCGGCACGCTCCGGCTCGGCGCCGCGCCCGGCCTGCCCGACGAGGCGTACGAGCACGACGGGCAGCTCACCAAGCGGTACGTCCGCGCCGCCACGCTCGCCGCGCTCGCCCCCGCCCCCGGCGAACTCCTCTGGGACATCGGCGGCGGCTCCGGCTCCATCGGCATCGAATGGATGCGGACCCACCGCTCCTGCCGGGCGATCGCGGTCGAGAAGTCCCCCGAGCGCGCCGAGCGCATCACCCGCAACGCCGACACCCTCGGCGTCCCCGCCCTCCGCGTCGTCACGGGACCGGCCCCCGCGGCGCTGACCGGCCTCCCCGCCCCCGACGCCGTCTTCATCGGCGGCGGCCTCACCGTCCCCGGCCTCCTCGACGCCTGCTGGGACGCGCTCCCGCACGGCGGGCGGCTCGTCGCCAACACCGTGACCCTCGAATCCGAGGCGCTGCTCGCCGACCGCTACCGCCGCCACGGCGGCGAACTGGTCCGGCTCGCCGTCGCGGCGGCCGTGCCGGTGGGCGGGTTCACGGGCTGGCGCCAGGCGATGCCGGTCACGCAGTGGTCCGTCACCAAGTCAGGAGAACGAGCATGACCGTCTACTTCATCGGCGCGGGCCCCGGCGCGGCCGACCTGATCACCGTGCGCGGCGCGCGGACCCTCGCGACGTGCGGGGTCTGCCTCTACGCCGGCTCCCTCGTCCCCACCGAGCTGCTTGCCGAGTGCCCGCCGGACGCGCGGCTCGTCGACACGGCCCAGCTCGACCTGGACAAGATCATCGCCGAGATCGTCCGCGCCCACGAGGACGGCCACGACGTGGCGCGGCTGCACTCCGGCGACCCGTCCGTCTTCAGCGCGGTCGCCGAGCAGATGCGCCGCCTGGACGCGCTGGACATCCCGTACGAGGTCGTGCCGGGCGTCCCGGCGTTCGCCGCGGCCGCGGCGGCGCTCAAGCGGGAGCTCACCGTCCCCACCGTCGGGCAGACCGTGATCCTCACCCGGATCGCCCAGCAGGCCACCCCCATGCCCGAGGGCGAGGACCTCGCGACGCTCGGCCGCAGCGGCGCCCTGCTCGTCCTCCACCTCGCCGCCCGCTACGTCGACCGGGTCGTCGGCGAACTCGTCCCGCACTACGGCGCGGACTGCCCGGCCGCGGTCGTGGCGATGGCGAGCCGCCCCGACGAGCTGGTCCTGCGCGGCACCCTCGACGACATCGCGGAGCAGACGAAGGCGGCCGGCATCACGAAGACGGCGGTCATCCTGGTGGGCCGCACACTCGCGGCCAAGGAGTTCCGCGACAGCCACCTGTATGACCCGGCGCGGGACCGCGACCACGTCTGCTGATCTTTTTCCTCTCTCGTCGGTCACATCCGATCGCCTTGGCGCGTCAGTGAGTTGACCGACGAGAGGAACGAACCATGCACACCCTGCCCCGACGCACGCTGACCGCCGCCGCACTGACCGCCGCACTCCTGGCGACGGCCGTCCTCCCTGCCACCGCGCACGGCGGCAGCGGCGGCAGCCGCTGGAACGGCGCGTGGACGGCGGCCGTGCAGCGGCCCTCCACGAACTTCTACCCCAACTGGTCCGAGCAGGGGTTCGACCACCACTCCGTCCGCCAGGTCGTCCGGACGTCCGCCGACGGCTCCGCCCTGCGGATCAGGGTCTCCAACGCCTACGGCACGACCCCGCTCCGGCTGACCGGGGCGAGCGTCGCCCGGTCCGGCGACGGGGCGGCCGTGCAGCCGGCGACGCTCAGGACCGTACGGTTCGCGGGGGCGGCGTCGGTGGCGGTCCCCGCCGGGGCGAAGGCGGTCAGCGACGCGGTCCCGCTGCCGGTGAGGGCGGGCGAGCGGCTGACGGTGACCCTGTACTTCGCCGGGGCGACCGGCCCGGCGACGTACCACGACCTCGCCCAGGGGACCTTCGCGTACCGCGCGAGCGGGGACCACCTGCGGGACACCGGCGCGGGCGCGTACACCGAGACGAGCAAGTCCTGGTACTACCTGGAGGGCGTCGAGGTCGCGGGTCTCCCCGCGCGCTCGGCCGTCGCGACCTTCGGCGACTCGATCACCGACGGATACGGGGCGACGGAAGGCGCCGACGAACGCTACCCGGACCAGCTGTCCCGGCGCCTCGCCGCCGAGGGCCGGCCGCGGCCCGTCCTCAACACGGGCATTGGCGGGAACCGGATCCTGAACGACTCCGCCTGCTTCGGCGAGAAGGCCACCACTCGCTTCGCCCGGGACGTCCTCGACCAGCCCCGGGTGGGCACGGTCATCGTCCTGGAGGGCACGAACGACCTGCTGTTCGGGTACATGGACCCGACGTACTTCCCGTGCGGCCTCCCGAACGCCAGGCCGACGGCGGCGGAACTGATCGAGGGCCACCGCGCACTGATCCGCGCGGCCCACGCCAAGGGGATCCGGGTGGTCGGCGGCACGATGATCCCGATGAAGGGCTCCAAGGCGGCGCCCCAGTACCCGGCGGAGGCGTTCGCCCCGATGGAGGCCGTCCGCGACGAGGTCAACGCCTGGATCCGGACGAGCGGCGAGTACGACGCGGTCGTCGACTTCGACCGTGCCCTGGCCGACCCCGCCCCCGGCAACGAGGACCTGCTGAACCCCGACTACGACTTCGGCGACGGCCTCCACCCGAACACGGCGGGCTACGCGGCGATGGCGCGGGCGGTCGACCCGAACGCCCTGTGACGGACCGGCCGGGCCCGGACGGACCGAAGGCCGGGCCCACGGGCCCGGCCACCGTCATCCTGACGACCACCGCTCAGGCGTTGGGCCGCTTGCCGTGGTTCGCCTTCTTCTTCTTGCGGGCCCGGCGCTTGTTGCCTCGCTTCGCCATGGGACTCCCTCTCATTCGTGGGGGTATGTTCCGGTAAGCGTAGATTCGGGTCGAGGGGGCCGCACGTCGGCTGTCGGCGCCGTGCTGTCTCATGGACGCGTGACCGTTTACGACGTCGCCCGGGCGCTGCCGGGCATCGAGGAACTGCGCGACCACTCCCGGGGGCTCGCGATGCTGGACGCCGTCCTGAGCCCGGAGTGGGAGAGCCGGTACTACTCCTTCGACGCGCACTGGTCGGAGACCGAACAGCTGGCGTCCATGAAGGACGGTTCCGGCGGCGAGTACACGATCGTCCTCTCGCCGGCGGGGGCGTTCGCGCGGGTCTTCGACCACGAGTCGCCGCTGAGCCCGTTCGGGGCACTCGCGGACGGGCAGACCTGGCCCGGGGTGCTCGACGGCGTCCCGGAGGCCTTCGGGGAGTACCTGACGGAGCCCGCGTTCACGGACGAGGACGGGGTGCACGTGACCACCGCCTGCCTGTGGCGCGAGACCACGGACACGGCCTGGCGGACCGGGCCGGTCGCCTTCCCGGACCTGGACGGGCACGAGGACCCGGACGGCTCCGGCCGCTTCCTCCGCCTGCTCACGGACCGCTCGGCCGAGGCGTACGCGGAGTGGGCCTCGGACTACTACGAGCGCCCCGTCGACCTCGGAGCCGTACGACACGTCCTCGCCCTGCGCCCCCTGACCCCGGAGGTCGTGGCGGCGCTCAACCCGGAGACGGACCTCGCCGGCCTCGCGGAGGACGTACGGGAGATCGGCTACCCGGCCGTCTGACGTACGCGATCGGCCCGGGCAGCCGCCCACTCCGGCGCCAGCACCGACATCACCGTCGCGTCGACCCGCTCGCCCTCCCACAGCAGCGCCCCGCGCAGGACGCCCTCGGCCGTGAAGCCGGCCTTCTCGTAGGCGCGGCGGGCGCGGGGGTTGAAGGCGTACACCTCCAGGTGGATGCGGTACAGGCCGAGCCCCTCGAAGCCGTGGTCGACGATCAGGCGCGTCGCCTCCGTGCCGAGGCCCCGGCCGACCGCGTCCGGGACGAAGACGACGCGGAAGGAGCAACTCTCGTTGTCCTCGTCCCATTCGTTGAGCACGACCTCGCCGACGACCCGGCCCGTCGCCCGCTCCACGACGGCGAGGTCGAGCCGGTCGTCCTGCGCGCCCCGCGACCCGTACCACTTCCGTAGCGCCGGCTCGTCGAAGTGCGTGTGGCACCCGGTGAGGCGCGTGATCTCCTCGTCCTCGAAGAGCGGCAGCAGCGCGGGCACGTCGTCCTCCGTGACGGGACGGAGGACCACCAGGTCACCGGTGAGCGTGGGCTTGTGCGAGAAGTCGGTCATCCCCGGATTCTCGACGGCCGCCCGGCGTGCTGTCGCGGCGATTTACGCGCCGGGGCCCCGTACCGACGAGCGGCCCACGACCGTGCCCGCGCGGTCGATGCAGATCACGTCCACCGCGACCGGCGCGCCCCGCAGGACCGCGAGGGACTCGTCGCGGGCGCGGGCGGCGACGAGGTCGCCGAGGGGCACACCGGCGGCCTCGCAGAGGCGGAGCGCGGCGAGGCCCGTGTTGGCCTCGGCGATCTCCGCGGCGAGGGCCTCGGAGGCGCCGCCGGTGCGGGCCAGGTCGGCGAGGAAAGCCTTGTCGACCTGGGAGCGGGCCGAGTGGAGGTCGAGATGGCCCGCGGCCAGCTTGGACAGCTTGGCGAAGCCGCCGCAGACCGTGAGCCGGTCCACGGGGTGGCGGCGGATGTACTTGAGGACCGCGCCCGCGAAGTCGCCCATGTCGAGGAGCGCGATCTCCGGCAGCTCGTACAGCCCGGCGACCGTGCGCTCGGAGGTCGAGCCGGTGCAGCCGGCGACGTGCGTGAGGCCGCCCGCGCGGGCCACGTCCACGCCCCGGCGGATGGAGTCGATCCACGCCGAGCAGGAGTAGGGGACGACGACGCCGGTCGTGCCGAGGATCGACAGGCCGCCGAGGATGCCGATCCGCGGGTTCCAGGTGGAGCGGGCGATCTCGGCGCCGTTGTCGACGGAGACGGTGATCTCGACGTCCCCGGGCGCCCAGTGCCGCGCCGCGACCGCGGCGACGTGCTCGCGCATCAGCTGCCGGGGCACGGGGTTGATCGCGGGTTCGCCGACCTCCAGGGGGAGGCCGGGCAGGGTGACCGTGCCGACGCCCTCGCCCGCCCGGAAGACGACGCCGGAGCCGGGCGGCAGGAGCCGTACGGTCGAACGGATCACCGCGCCGTGCGTGACGTCCGGGTCGTCGCCCGCGTCCTTCACGACGGCCGCCATGGCCGTGCCGCCGGCCAGGGACTCGGCGGTGAGCGCGAACGCCGGCGTCTGCCCCTTCGGCAGCGTGATCGTCACCGGGTCGGGGAACTCGCCGGTCAGGAGCGCGGTGTACGCGGAGGTCGTCGCCGCCGTCGCACAGGCACCGGTCGTCCACCCCGGGCGCAGACCGGTGTGCTTGAGTTGGGCCTCGCGCCCGCCGCCCGACGTCATGAAGAGGCTCCTGTGCTGCACATACTCATTCTCGGGGGGACGACCGAGGCCCGCGCGCTAGCCGGCCTGCTACACGGCGAGGTCCGGGTCACCAGCTCCCTCGCCGGCCGGGTGGCGAACCCCCGGCTGCCGGCCGGGGAGGTCCGGATCGGCGGGTTCGGCGGCGCGGACGGACTCGCGGCCTGGCTGCGCGAGCACGCCGTGGACGCGGTCATCGACGCCACCCATCCCTTCGCCGAGCGGATCAGCTTCAACGCGGCCCGGGCGGCCGCCACCGCCCATGTTCCCCTGCTGGCGCTGCGCCGTCCCGGCTGGGTCCCGGTGGCGGGCGACGACTGGCACTCCGCGGCCTCCCTGGAGGAGGCGGCAGGGGCACTGGACGGTCTCGGCGACCGGGTCTTCCTGACCACGGGCCGCATGGGCCTCGCGGCCTTCGCGGACCGCCCCGAGTGGTTCCTGGTCCGCTCGGTCGACGCCCCGGACGCGCCGATGCCGGCCCGCACCGAGATCCTCCTCGACCGGGGCCCCTTCACCCTGGACGGCGAGCGGGAGCTCCTCGCCCGCCACCGGATCGACGTCCTGGTGACGAAGGACAGCGGCGGCGCGGCGACGTCCCCGAAACTGACCGCGGCCCGCGAGGCGGGCATCCCGGTCGTGGTCGTCCGCCGCCCCCCGGTCCCGGAGGGCGTCGCACTGGCGGCGACCCCGGAGGAGGCCGCCGCCTGGGCGATTCCCGGCTAGGGGATGTCGGGCGTGCCGAGTTCGGTGACCTCGACCCAGTTCATGTCCGGGTCCGTCGCGTACATCTCGTTGAGCCACGTGTCCGTCGCGATCACGCCGTAGAGCACGTTCTCGCCGTCGGGCACGTTGCCGTGGAGGTAGGACGAGGCGTCGGGTCCGAGGTACTCCCCGAGGCGGTACGCGATCCACCCCGTCTCGCCCTCGCCGTTGTCGTACCACTCGGCCCGGAAGATCCTGTAGTACTTGACATCGGGCTCGGGGCTCGGGGTCCACTCCAGGAGCACACCGTCCTCGCGCGGGGTCGCCTTGAGCCCGGTGATCGGCGCGGGGGCGACGAGGTCGCCCTTGGTCGTGAGGCTGGCCGTGGCGGCCGCGGACGCGTTGCCGGCCCGGTCCACGGCCCTGACCGTGTACGTGTACGTCGTGCCGGGTGCGACCCCGGCCTGGCGCCACTCCGTGAAGTCGACCGTCTCACTGAGCACGCCGTCGAGATAGACGCGGTACGCGACGACGTCCGTGCCGGAGGGGGCGGTCCAGCTGAGGTCGGCGCCCGAGGTGTCGTTCTCCACCGCCCGCAGGGCCGTCGGCGCGCCCGGAGCCGTCCGGTCCACGGAGGTGATGGGGAGGTCGACGGTGCCGGTCGACTCGTTGCCCGCCCTGTCCACGGCACGGATCTCGTACGCGTACGACTGGCCGGTGGGCGGGGGGCTGTTGGTGAAGGTGGTGGTGAGCGGTGAGGTGGTGCCGCCGACGCGGGACCAGGCGGTGGTGCCGGTGAGGCGCCGGTAGACGCGGTAACCGGCGAGGTCCATCTCCTTGTTCGCCGTCCAGCGCGTGGTGACCTTGTTGAGGGTCTTGTCGTAGGCGATCGTGAAGCCGGCCGGCGCGAGCGGGCGGACCTTGTCCGTCGTCGCCGAAGTGATCGGCGCGTAGCCGAACTTGACGTTCGCGGCGCCCGTCCAGGTCGCGTAGTGGACCGTGAGGGTGTGGCGGCCCGCCGGGATCGTGACGTTGACCGTCTTCTTCTGGGTCGTGGAGACGTTCTTCCAGAGGTCGATCTTGCGGACGCCGTCGAGGCTGACGCGGATGCCGTCCTGCGCCTCCGCGGTGAACGTGAAGGGGCCGCCGGAGCCGAAGTCGCGGGTGAGGGTCCAGCGAACGCCGAAGTTGTCCTTCGGCAGCGTGGTGACGGCCGGGTCGCCGAGGCCGTAGTTCTCGGCGATGACGCTGTCGCAGGTGACCAGCTTGGGCGTGCCCGTGAGCGTGGTGTTGGCGTAGTAGTCCGCCTTCCACAGCGGGGAGGCACAGGTGACGGCCGCTGCGGCCGGGGTGGCGGTCAGCAGACCGCCGGATGCGACGAGGGCGGCCGTGGTGGCCAGCGCGCTCAGCCGGGTACGAGTGATCACGAAGAGTGGGGCCCTTTCCGGACCTGCGGGATGACCTGCGGGGAACAGACGACGCGTGGGGGGAAGGGGCGGTGCGGGTGGGGCCGGTGTTCCGCCGGAGGGGGACTTTACCGGCCCGTTCCTTCCGCGCGACAGGGGATTCCGCTCGGCGTTCAATGGAGGGGTGGGTACCGTCCGCTGGCTGGTCACGGCGGGGCTCGTGGCGCTGTTGGGCGCCGCGCCGAGCCCCTCGCCCACCCCCGATCCGCCGCCTCCGCAGCCGCCGCCCGTGCTCGACCGGGCGGACGTGGACCGGGCGGTCGGCCGGCTCGACGCGACCGTCACGGACCTGATGAAGCGCACCGGCGTCCCCGGCGTCTCCGTCGCCGTCGTGTACGAGGACCGGGTCGTCGCCGTGAAGGGGTACGGGGTCCGTGAGGTCGGCAAGGAGGCCCGGGTCGACGCCGACACCGTCTTCCAGCTGGCCTCGGTGTCGAAGCCGATCGCGTCCACCGTCGTCGCCAGGGCCGTCGGAGTCGACGGCTGGCAGCGTCCCGTCGCCTCCGACCTGCCGGAATTCCGGCTGAAGGACCCGTGGGTGAGCTCCCACGCGACGGTCGCCGACCTGTTCTCGCACCGCAGCGGCCTGCCCGACCACGCGGGCGACCTCCTGGAGGACCTCGGCTACGACCAGGAGTACATCGTCTCCCACCTGCGGTACGAGCCCCTCGCGCCGTTCCGCGCGAGCTACGCGTACACCAACTTCGGTCTGACGGCGGCCGCCGAGGCCGTGGCCGAGCGGGAGGGCGTGCCGTGGGAGAAGCTCGCCGAGGACACGCTCTACAAGCCCGCCGGCATGAACGACACCAGCTCCCGCTTCGAGGACTTCGCCGACAACGCCGACCGGGCCGTCGGCCACGTACAGGAACCCGACGGCAGCTGGAAGGCGCGGTACGTCCGCGACCCGGACGCCCAGTCACCGGCCGGCGGCGTCAGTTCCTCGGCCAGCGACATGGCGACCTGGATGCGGCTCCAGCTCGCGAACGGCGAGCTCGACGGGCGCCGGATCGTCGACGAGGACGCCCTGCTCGTCACCCACCACCCCCAGGCCGTGTCCTCGCCGCCGCACGCACCGGCCGGCCGGACCGGTTTCTACGGCCTCGGCTGGAACGTGTCGTACGACGACGAGGGCCGGCTGCGCCTCTCGCACACCGGGGCGTTCGCGCTCGGCGCGCACACCAACGTCACGATGCTGCCGGGCGAGCAGCTCGGGATCGTCGTCCTCACCAACGGCGCCCCGGCCGGCGTCGCGGACACCGTCGCGCTCGACTTCTTCGACACGGCGCAGGACGGCGAGCCGAGCCGGGACTGGCTGCCGCTGGTCGACGGCATCTACCAGCAGCAGGAGGAGGCGGGCCGTTCGGAGACGGACTTCGCGAAGCCGCCCGCCGACGCCACCGCCGCGAAGGCCGCAGACGCCTACACCGGGACGTACGCCAACGACTACTACGGCAAACTGACGGTGGCAGAGGAGGACGGCGGCCTGGTGCTGAAGCTGGGGCCGGAACCCCAGTCGTACCGGCTCACCCACTACGACGGAAACACGTTCAGCTTCCCGACGCGCGGCGAGAACGCCGTCGGCCCGACCGGAGTCACCTTCTCCCCGGACGGGAAGACCGTCCGCGTCGAGTACCTGGACCAGGAGGGTCTGGGCACCTTCACCCGCGACTGACCGCGGATCGCCAAGACGCGGCGGCTCGGGTGCAGTTGCGAACGGCGCCACCGCGCCGACCCGTGCGGTGAGCGGGGAGATCACAGTTTCGGCTTTGCTCTTGATCACGACTGGGTGGGGTCGGCTAGTCTCGCCCGGGTATCGGAAGCATGGCGTGCGTATCGGGGGACACACGTGGGTTGGGATCTCAACGTCTCGGCGGGGGAACTGCGGGCTTCGGCCGGCGCCGCCGACGCTCTGGCGGCGGACTTGCAGGAGCCGCTGCGCAAGGCGGGCGCCGATCTGGCGTCGGCCGCCGCGGCCTTCGGACCGTGGACCGTGGGCCCGCGGATGTCGCAGACCGGCGAGGGCTGGGGCTCGGGCCTGGAGACCCTACGGGGCCGGCTCACCGAGCACGCGAACGGGCTCCGCCATCTCGCCGACGGGCGCGACGTCATGGAGCAGGACGTCATCTCCTGCTTCCAGGGCTGGTGACGGCGCCGTGACGGAGCACTTCGCCCAGTTGATGAAGCAGGACTTCGCGGACCTGGACAGCGCCGTGGGCTCCTGGAAGAAGCTCGCCGACGCCCTGTCGCAGACGCAGACGGGCAGCGGCAGGCGGGTGACCGGACCGCTGCACAAGGCGGGCTGGACCGGCGTCAGCGCCACGTACGGCCTCGAAGCGATGGAGGCCACGGAGAGCAAGCTGGGGACGGGCCGCACCAACGCCCAGCTGATCGCCACCACCCTGGACACCCTCAACACCAAGATGCAGGCGGCGCAGCGCAAGCTGCGCGCCGCCGTCACCGACGCGGAGGCCGCGGGCCACACCGTCCGCGACGACGGCTGGGTCGAGCCCAAGCAGGCCGTGGACCCGAAGTACCACAACGACCCGGATTACGCGGACGTCCAGCGCGACGCCAACTCCGGGCTCGGCGGCTTCCGCGCCCGGATCGACGCGGCCGTGGCGGAGGCGGAGGCGGCGAGCAACGAGGGCGCCGAAGTCCTGCGCCAGATCGACCCCTTCGACCTCGACAAGCGCTACGGCGGCGCCCATGCCCAGGAGGACGCGGCCCGGGTCGCCGCCTTCGCGGGCATCGACAAGAAGGACATCCCCGACGGTACGGACCCGCAGCGCTCGGCGGACTGGTGGAAGGGTCTGGACGAGGAGGAGCAGCGCCTGTACCTGGCGGCGTACCCGGAGCAGGTCGGCGGTCTCGACGGCCTGCCCGCGACCACCCGCGACCAGGCCAACCGGACCGTGCTCGACATGCGCCTCAACGACTACGCGCTGCGCGAGGGGAGCCTCGGCTACCACGACCGCTCCAGTTACCAGGGCCTGCAGGCGCTGAAGGACCGGATGGACAAGTCGGACACGGCCCCGGAGCACAAGCAGCTCCACCTGTTGGGCTTCAGCACGGAGGGGGACGGCAGGGCGATCGTCTCGGTCGGCAACCCGGACAAGGCGGCGCACACGGCGGTGTCGGTGCCGGGGACGGACAACCAGCTCGACAACTTCACCGACTCGATCGACCGGGCGGAGAAGCTGCAGGACGCGGCCGGTGAGCGCACCCCGGGCCAGGGCAAGGACGTCGCCGTCATCGCCTGGCTCGACTACGACGCCCCCGAGCCGGACCTCGGCGTCACCACGCCGGGCCGGGCCGAGGACGACGCCGAGACCCTCCGCGACTTCACTCACGGACTGCGCGCCTCGCACGAGGGTGAGCGGACCCACATGACCGTCGTCGGGCACAGCTACGGCTCCACCATGGTGGGCACGGCCGATTCCGGCGGCCGGGGACTGGACACCGACGACATGATCGTCGTCGGCAGCCCGGGCCTCAACGTGGACCGGGCCGACCAGCTCCACGTCTCGCCCTCCCGGCTCTGGGTCGGCGCGGCGCCGGACGACGGCGTCATTAACTGGGCCGCGGACAAGACCCTCGGTGAGAACCCGGCCGACCCCGCCTTCGGCGGCCAGCAGATGTACGTCGACACCAGTGGCCACAGCGGCTACTGGAACGACGACAGCCAGAGCCTGGCCAACCAGGGGCGCATCATCGCCGGGAAGCAGCCGGAGAGCGGTCCCGCCTCATGACGCCCCCGACCCGGAGGAGTCCCGTGACCCGACCTGTGATCCGGAGGGCTTCGCTCGCCCTCGTACCTGTTCTCGTACTGCTCCTGGGGGGCTGTGTGTCCGACGAAGCGAAGAACGATCCGCTGCCCCGCATGAGCAAGGAGAAGGCGGAGGAGTGGGCCGAGCACTGGACGAGTTCCATGGCGCGCACGGCCGGGGCCGAGGCCGTCGCGTCGACCCGGCAGGCGAACTTCTCCAACTGCCTCGGCAAGGGCGGGGAGTCGGCGAGCGACGGCCGCTTCACCCTGCGGTACAACCTCCGCGCGAAGCTGCCCAGGGACCGGCAGACGGCGGGCATCCGCGCGATCAAGGACGAGCTGGAGAAGCAGGGCTTCGAGATCCAGGGCTACCGGTCCGACCCGGCCAAGGATCCCGTGAACCTGGTCGACGCCAGGCAGCCGGACCAGCGCTTCGCCGTCTCCGCGGAGGACCTGGACGACCAGCTGATCGTGCTCGTCGTGAGCACCCCCTGCCTCCTGCCGCCCGACGCCGAGCAGCAGGAGTTCTGACCTCCGTCGGTCGTCTGGGCGTCAGCCGTAGCGGCGCGGCGTCCAGGCGATCGTCCGGCCGTCGGCCCGCTCGACCGCCTGCGTCTGCGACGAGCCGACGAGGAGCAGGGTGCGCATGTCGACCTCGGACGCGTCCAGGGTCTTCAGGGTGAGGACGCGCACCGACTGCTCGGGGCCGCCGACGTCACGGGCGACGACCACCGGGGTCTCGGGCGAGCGGAGTTCGAGCAGGAGGTCGCGGGCGGCGGCCACCTGGTGCGTACGGGACTTGGAGCCCGGGTTGTAGAGGGCGATGACCAGGTCGGCGCCGGCGGCGGCGCGCAGCCTGGCCTCGATGACGTCCCACGGCTTGAGCCGGTCGGAGAGCGAGATCGTGGCGTAGTCGTGGCCGAGCGGGGCGCCCGCCGCCGCGGCGGCCGCGTTGGCGGCGGTCACGCCCGGCAGGACCCGTACGGGAACGTCCGCGTACGCCGGCTCGCAGGCGACCTCCAGGACGGCGGTGGCCATCGCGAAGACGCCCGGGTCGCCGCCGGAGACGACCGCGACCTTCCGCCCGCGCTTGGCCAGGTCGAGCGCGAACTCGGCCCGCTCCGACTCGACCTTGTTGTCGGAGCCGTGCCGGATCTGCCCGGGGCGCAGCTCCGGCACCCGGTCCAGGTAGGTGGTGTAGCCGACGAGGACGTCGGCGTTGACGAGCGCGCCGCGCGACTCGGGCGTCAGCCAGGGCGCGCCGGCCGGGCCCGTGCCGACGACGACGACCTCGCCCCGCTCCCGTACCGGAAGCTCCTGGTCGATACGGGAGGGGAGGACCGCGACGGAGAAGTACGGGACGGAGTCCGGGTCGATGTCGGCGAGGTCGCCGGTCCGCTCGCCCGCCATGAACGCCCGCTCCACGTACCGCGCGTCGTCGAGCCGGCCCGCCCGCTCCAGGGCGCGCTTCACGGTGGGGAAGGTGCGGCCGAGCTTCATCACGACCGCCGAGTCGGTGCCCGCGAGGCGGGCCGTCAGCTCGTCCTCCGGCAGGGTGCCGGGGATGATCGTGAGGACCTCCTCCGCCTCGCACAGCGGCTCGCCGAGCCGGGCGGCGGCGGCGCTCACCGAGGTGACGCCGGGGATGACGGTCGTGTCGTAGCGGTCCGCGAGCCGCTTGTGCATGTGCTGGTACGAGCCGTAGAAGAGCGGGTCGCCCTCGGCGAGGACGGCGACCGTGCGGCCGGCGTCGAGGTGGACGGCGAGGCGGGCCGCGGCCTCCTCGTAGAAGTCGTTCAGGGCGCCCCGGTAGCCGCCGGGGTGGTCCGTGGTCTCCACCGTGAGCGGGTACATGAGCCGCTCCTCGACGTGGTCCTCGCGGATGTGCTCGGCGGCGATGGAGCGGGCTATCGAGCGGCCGTGGCGGGCCGAGTGGTACGCGACGACGTCGGCGGCGGCGATGGCCTTCACCGCGGCGACCGTCATCAGGTTCGGGTCGCCGGGCCCGAGCCCGACCCCGTACAGCTTGCCCTTCGTGTGCGCGGTGCTCATGCCTGGATCTCCGCTTCGTGGGCGAGGGCGTTGATCGCGGCGGCGGTCATCGCGCTGCCGCCGCGCCGGCCCCGTACGACGAGGTAGTCGAGGTCCAGGGTGTTCGCGGCGAGCGCGTCCTTGGACTCGGCGGCGCCGATGAAGCCGACCGGGATGCCGAGGACGGCGGCCGGCCTGCCGGCGCCCTTCGCGATCATCTCCAGGAGGTGGAAGAGGGCGGTGGGGGCGTTGCCGATGGCGACGACGGAGCCTTCGAGGCGGTCCCGCCACAGTTCGAGCGCGGCGGCGGAGCGGGTGGTGCCGAGGTCGGCGGCGAGGCCCGGCACGGCCGGGTCGGAGAGCGTGCAGATCACCTCGTTGTCGGCGGGCAGCCGCTTGCGGGTGACGCCGCTGGCGACCATCTGCGCGTCGCAGAGGATCGGGGCGCCGGCGCGCAGGGCCTCGCGGGCGTTCGCGGCGACCTGGGGGGAGTACGCGATGTCCTGGACGAGGTCGGTCATGCCGCAGGCGTGGATCATCCGGACCGCCACCTGGGCGACGTCGGCGGGCAGGCCCGCGAGCTCCGCCTCGGCGCGGATCGTGGCAAAGGACCTGCGGTAGATCTCCGCCCCGTCCTTCTCGTAGTCGAACATCCTGGTGCTCTCGCTCATCTCGTCGTCGTGGTGGCTGTGGTCGTGCGGGCCGTGGTCACTGCGTCGGGCAGGGCGGTACGGGGGGTGGGGACGCCGTCCACCAGGTAGGCGCCGTCGGCGGTGGCGACGACGTCGACCCAGGTGCCGTGCGGGTGCCCGCAGCGGCGCTCGCACCCGGAGAAGTGGACGGGGAGGTGGAGGCCGCGGGGGAGGCCGAGGGCGGACCCCGGGGCCGCGTCCTCGCGGACGTCCGCGAGGGACTTGGCGCACCCGGGGCGCCCGGTGCAGGCGCTGACGCCCGCCCAGGGTGAGTCGGGCCGGGTGATCAGCCCGGCGGCGGCGAGGGCCGCGAGCCGGTCGTGGTCCTGGCGGCCCGCCGCCGCCCCGACGACGACCGCACCGCGCCACGGCGTCAGCCGTACCTCCTCGGCGGGAAGCAGGGCGCGCAGTTGGGCGGCGGTGAGGCGGCCGAGGGGCGCCAGGACGTACAGGGCGGTGGCGCCGAGGGGCCCGGGGGCGAGGGGCGCGCCATCGGGGAGGTGGGGAAGGAGGTGTGGCGTGGGTACGGGCTCCGCCGCGATCCCCGCGCGGTCCAGCGCGCCCGCCGTGTCCGGGGCGCACCCCTCCGGCAGCTCCCGCACCCGCCAGGCCCCGTTCCCGGCCTCGCGGGCGGCGTCCAGGAAAGCCCCGGCGGCGGCGAGGGCGGCCCGGGGCGCGTCGGCCCCGCCGACCCGGAAGGCCCTCCCGCCCACGTACAGCAGCGCGGATCCGGAAGGGTCAGCCGGCCCCGGCTCCACTGCGACCAAGGTCACATCGCCGCCGAGGCCCGCCACGTCTCCGCGCCCGTCGTCGAGGACGAACAGGAAACGGCCGGAAAGCGCCGCCGCCCAGGGCTCGGCGCACAGCAGGGTGTCCAGCTCACGGGCCCACAACTGGACCTCGGGGCCGCCGAGTCCGTCGAGGCCGGCGGCCGGGGAGGCCGCGATGTTGCGGACGCGCTCGTGGGTGGGGGAGGGCAGCAGGCCCGCTTCCGCGAGCAGCGCGGCGAGTTCCGCCCCGCAGTCGTCCGCGAGGCCGCGCAGCTCCGCGTTCCCCCGGGACGTGATGCTGATCCGCCCGTCGCCGAGGATCTCCGCCGCGTCCGCAAGCGCTGCCACCTGACGTGCCGTCAAGCGCCCTGCGGGCAGCCGCAGTCGGGCCAGCCGGCCGTCGTCGGCGGCATGCAGGCGCAGCGCCCCGGGGCAGGCGTCGCCACGGTCCCGTATGCGAGCTTCGTCCCGTTCGGGCGTCGGGGGTGGGGTGGGCGGCATGGCGGCGAGCATACCCACGGGGAACCGGGCCACCACCGAGTGTGATCCGGCCGACTCCCCGCCCCGCCCCGCCCCGCCGACGCCACGATCTAGGATGCAGATCGGCATGGGGTCCCAGGACCCCGGGGAGGAAGCCCGGTGAGAATCCGGCGCGGTCCCGCCACTGTGAGCCCGTACCAGCGATGGCACGGGTGAGTCAGGAACTCCCTTCCCCAAGCTCTCGGCTTCGCTCGAGCAGGGGAGGCCCCAACCCACACGACCACCCGGGGCGCGGACAACCCCGAGGAAGGGCCTGCGCACGCCATGCTTCTGCTGCTGTCGCACTCCGACACCGACCTGCTCAGTGCCCGCGCGGCGAACGCCGCCTCGGCCGAGGGGGCCGGCGGCCCGGTGGAGTACCGCTTCGCCAACCCCTCCCGGCTGCCCCTCGCCGAACTCCCCGCCCTCCTCGACGGCGTCGAACTCGTCGTCGTCCGCCTTCTGGGCGGCATCCGCTCCTGGGAGGAGGGGATCGACGCGATCCGCGCCACCGGGAAGCCGGTCGTCGTGCTCAGCGGCGAACAGGCCCCCGACGCCCAGCTGATGGAGACCTCGACCGTCCCCGTCGGCGTCGCCACCGAGGCGCACGCCTACCTCGCGCACGGCGGCCCCGGGAACCTGGAGCAGCTGGCCCGCTTCCTCTCCGACACCGTCCTCCTCACCGGCCACGGCTTCGAGGCCCCGGCGCCGGCCCCCACCTGGGGCCCCCTGGAGCGCACGGCCCGTCACACGACCGGCCCGACGATCGCGGTGCTCTACTACCGCGCCCACCACATGAGCGGGAACACCGCCTTCGTGGAAACCCTCTGCGCGGCGATCGAGGACACCGGCGCCCAGGCCCTCCCCCTGTACGTGGCGTCCCTGCGCGCCCCCGAGGCGGAGCTGCTCGACCGGCTCCGTACCGCCGACGCGATCGTCACCACCGTCCTCGCGGCGGGCGGCACCAAGCCCGCCGAGGCGCAGGCCGGCGGCGACGAGGAGGCCTGGGACGCGGGCGCGCTCGCCGGGCTCGACGTGCCGATCCTCCAGGCGCTGTGCCTGACCGGTTCGCGCGAGAACTGGGAGGAGAACGACGAAGGCCTGTCGCCGCTGGACGCGGCCAGCCAGGTCGCCGTGCCCGAGTTCGACGGCCGCCTCATCACCGTCCCGTTCTCCTTCAAGGAGATCGACGCGGACGGGCTTCCTGCGTACGTCGCGGACGCCGAGCGCGCGGCCCGCGTCGCCGGGATCGCCGTCCGCCACGCCCGGCTCCGCCACATCCCGAACGCCGAGAAGAAGCTGGCGCTCGTCCTCTCCGCGTACCCGACGAAGCACTCCCGCATCGGCAACGCGGTCGGCCTGGACACCCCCGCCTCCGCCGTCTCCCTCCTCCGCCGCCTGATCGCGGAGGGCTACGACTTCGGCCCGGCCGAGGACCTCCCCGGCCTGATCTCCGGCGACGGCGACGAGCTGATCTACGCCCTCATCGACGCCGGTGGCCACGACCAGGACTGGCTGACGGAGGAGCAGCTCGCGCGCAACCCCGTCCGCATCCCGGCCGCCGACTACAAGCGCTGGTACGCGACCCTGCCCGAGGAGCTCCGTACGCACGTCGAGGAGCACTGGGGCCCGGCGCCCGGCGAGATGTTCCTCGACCGCTCCCGCAACCCGGAGGGCGACATCGTGCTCGCCGCCCTGCGCCGCGGGAACCTGCTGATCCTCATCCAGCCGCCGCGCGGCTTCGGCGAGAACCCGATCGCGATCTACCACGACCCCGATCTCCCGCCGTCGCACCACTACCTGGCCGCCTACCGCTGGATCGCCGCCCGCGCCGAGGACGGCGGCTTCGGCGCCGACGCCATGGTCCACCTGGGCAAGCACGGCAACCTGGAGTGGCTGCCCGGCAAGAACGCCGGCCTGTCCGCCGCCTGCGGCCCCGACGCGGCACTGGGCGACATCCCCCTGATCTACCCCTTCCTCGTCAACGACCCGGGCGAGGGCACGCAGGCCAAGCGGCGCGTGCACGCGACCCTCGTCGACCACCTGGTGCCGCCGATGGCGCGCGCCGAGTCGTACGGCGACATCGCGCGCCTGGAGCAGCTGCTCGACGAGTACGCGCAGATCTCCTCGATGGACCCGTCGAAGCTGCCCGCGATCCGCGCCCAGATCTGGACGCTGATCCAGGCGGCCAAGCTGGACCACGACCTGGGGCTCCAGGACCGGCCGGAGGACGACGGCTTCGACGACTTCCTGCTGCACGTCGACGGCTGGCTGTGCGAGGTCAAGGACGCCCAGATCCGCGACGGCCTGCACGTCCTGGGCGGCGCGCCGGAGGGCGAGGCCCGCGTCAACCTGGTCCTCTCGATCCTCCGCGCCCGCCAGATCTGGGGCGGTACGCAGGCGCTGCCGGGCCTGCGCGAGGCGCTGGGCCTGGACGAGTCGGCGGCGACCCGCACCACGGCCGACGAGGCGGAGGCGAAGGCGCGCGAGCTGGTGGAGACGATGGAGGCGGCGGGCTGGTCCGTCGACGCCGTCCCCACCACCTATGGTCCGGAGGTGCAGGCGGTCCTCCGCTTCGCCTGCGAGCAGGTGGTCCCCCGCCTGGCGGCCACGACGGACGAACTGACCCACGCGGTCCACGCCCTGAACGGCGGCTTCGTCCCGGCGGGTCCGTCCGGCTCCCCGCTCCGCGGCCTGGTCAACGTCCTGCCGACGGGCCGCAACTTCTACTCGGTCGACCCGAAGGCCGTGCCCTCCCGCCTCGCGTGGGAGACGGGCCAGGCCCTCGCCGACTCGCTCCTGGAGCGCTACCGCACGGACAACGGCGAGTGGCCGACCTCCGTCGGTCTTTCCCTCTGGGGTACGAGCGCGATGCGGACCGCCGGCGACGACGTGGCCGAGGCGCTGGCCCTGCTGGGCGTCCGCCCGCTCTGGGACGACGCCTCGCGCCGGGTGAACGGCCTGGAGGCCATCCCCCTCGCCGAACTGAACCGCCCGCGTGTCGACGTCACCCTCCGCATCTCGGGCTTCTTCCGAGACGCGTTCCCGCACGTCATCGCCCTCCTGGACGACGCGGTACGCCTCGTGGCAGCCCTCGACGAACCGGCCGCGGACAACTACGTCCGGGCGCACGCGCAGGCGGACCTGGCCGAGCACGGCGACGAGCGGCGCGCGACGACCCGTATCTTCGGCTCCCGGCCGGGAACGTACGGCGCGGGCATCCTCCAGCTGATCGACAGCCGCGACTGGCGCACGGACGCCGACCTCGCGGAGGTCTACACGGTGTGGGGCGGCTACGCCTACGGCCGAGGCCTCGAAGGCCGCCCGGCGCGCGCCGAGATGGAGACGGCGTACAAGCGCATCGCGGTGGCCGCTAAGAACACGGACACCCGCGAGCACGACATCGCCGACTCGGACGACTACTTCCAGTACCACGGCGGCATGGTGGCGACCGTCCGCGCGCTGAAGGGCACGGCCCCCGAGGCGTACATCGGCGACTCCACCCGCCCGGAGACGGTCCGCACGCGCACGCTGGTCGAGGAGACCTCCCGCGTCTTCCGCGCCCGCGTGGTCAACCCGCGCTGGATCGAGGCGATGCGCCGCCACGGCTACAAGGGCGCGTTCGAACTGGCGGCGACGGTCGACTACCTCTTCGGCTACGACGCCACGACGGGCGTGGTCGCCGACTGGATGTACGACAAGCTCACCCAGGAATACGTCCTCGACGCGGACAACCAGGCCTTCCTGAAGGAAGCCAACCCCTGGGCCCTGCACGGCATCGCGGAACGCCTGCTCGAAGCCGAGTCCCGCGGCATGTGGGAGAAGCCGGACCCGGAGACCCTGGCCGCCCTGCGCCAGGTCTTCCTGGAGACGGAAGGCGACCTGGAAGGCGCCGGGGGCACCGACGAGGAGGAGTGACCCTCCCTCTCACCCGCAAGGTCTCCGAAGGCCTCGCTCACCGCACGGGGGTCGGTGGACGGGGCCTTCGGCATACCCGCCCGCTACGCCCGCGTGGTGCGGCTGAAGCCGAGGGAAGCCAGCCCTTCGGACTGGCACAGCCTGTCCGAGGGACCGCCGACCTCGGTCTGGAGGAGCTGGTAGGCGGCGCCGTGGGATTGGCCCCAGTGCATCGCGGCCCGCCACAGGGCGCGGCCGAGGCCCTGTCCCCGAACCTCGGGCAGGACGGCGAAATACTGGGGCAGGAGCTGAGGACATCCGATCGCATCGGGTCGTACGTCCATGGGACCGATCGCACCCACGACGCGATCCTCGGCGACGGCGGCGAGGACCGGTCCGCACCGGCCGGCCGACATCCGGGCATGGAGAAAGCTCAGGCCTTCGGCGGCCATGGCGGCGGCGAACGGGGCGAAGGTCTCCTGCACGGCGGCCGGCCAGTCGGTGACGGGGCGCACGGGGCCACCGGGGGCGGGGCAGGGTCGGGCGGTGAAGTCCTTCAGCTGGATGCGAGTGCCGCGCGGGGAGCCGGTCTCCGGGCCGAGGGGGCGCACGACCCTGGCATTGACCACGTCGTGCACGGTGGCGAGCTTCGCAGCCAGTTCGGCTGCCTCATCCACGACGCTGTCGCGGTGGCCATAGGCGAAGACCTTGACGGTGCCGCTTCCACGCAGGGTCAGCGTGGGGATGAGGGTGCGTTCAGGCTGGTGGACCACGTCCCCGCTGAGAACCGTCTCGTCCTTCTCTCCACCCCACCGCTGATCCTTGTCGTAGGGCAGGAAGTCCCCGGTCACGGCCGCGCGCAGGATGTCATCGAAGATGCCGACGGTCAGAGCACCGGGATGCACAGGACCGAGAGTCGGCACGACCGGCGCGGTCAGCACGGGCCGGAGCCAGTCCCAGCGGAAGAACATGAGCGGCACCCTAACGGCCAGATGGTCAGGGCTCAGGCCCCGACGCGAACGCGCCAGGGCCTGAACGGAACCGACCGGATCTGTCGGTCAGTGGGGGTTGTCGTCACCGGCGTCGCAGGAGCACTCCGCGCTCTCCACGACGTCGTCCAGGTCCAGGACGGCGGTCACCGAGAGGGTGGCGACGGGCGGTGCCGCACGGCGGGCCGAGGTCGGCGGGCCGGGCAGAAGGGTCACCAGAACGGGCGGGGTCATGAGGCGTTCTCCTTGTCTCCGTGTTGGCAGTAGCTGTGCAGCGGCGCCTTCGCCTCCTGGTAGTGCTTGGCCAGGGGGCGGCAGACCCGGCACGTGCCGGATAGGGCGCAGCCCTCGCACCCACCGGTGCGAAGCATGAGGCGGTCGGCGATGGAGCCGAGCCGGGTGAGGCCGTCGATGCCTTCGGCCATGAGGTCGATCTGGTCGTCCCGGCCGACCTTGCAGATCGAGACCTTGGCGTGGGGGTCTGCGTGGAAGAAGGTGTGTCCCGCGTTGCAGCCGGCGAACGGCTTGCGCTGACGCAGGTGGGCGGCGGACTGGGCGAGGAGCGGCTCTCCGCCGCCGTAGATCGTGGGCGTCATGTTCGTGTACGCGTGGTTCTCGACGTTCCACTCCTCGGCGAGGGCGGCCATCTCGTCGGCCTCGGAGGCGTTGTCCTCGGTCACCACGACGTTGATACGCAGCGGCAGGCCCGCCTCGCGTGCCGCGTCCATGCCGCGCCGGAACGCCTTCCACGCTCCGCGGCGCTGGGTGAGCGCGTCGAAGGACTCCTCACTCGCCCCGTACATGCTGACCACCAGGCGATACGGCGGAGAGTCCCGGAAGAGCTTCAGAAGGTCCGGCCGCCAGAGCAGCGAGCCGTTGGTGGAGATGGTGAGCATCATCCCGGCCTGCCAGGCGTACCGGTAGGCGCCCTGGAAGTCCGGGTCCATGGTGGGCTCGCCGCCGGTGATCTGGAGCCAGAGGACACCGGCCTCGCGCATGATGTCTAGCAGCCGCACCTTGTCCTCCCAGCCGAGGCCGGAGAAGGGCCGCTCGCCGAGGTAGCAGTGCTTGCAGCCGAAGTTACAGCCGAGGTTGATCTCCCACGAGGCCCGGCAGTAGCCGTACGGGGACGGCTCGCGCACCAGCACCGTGCCCTGCGCGGGCCATCCGCTCAGGTCGATGTCCCACACGTCGGACGCGGTCCGCACCGCCCAGGCGGGCAAAGCCTCACCGTCGGCAGCGGCCTGCCGCAGGCCCTCGTAGTGGTCGGCGGGGATGCGAGCCCCAGCCCTGGCGCCGGGCTTGAGGAGCAGGTGCCCGTCGAGGAATGGGGATGCGATCAGAGCGTGGGCCATCCGTGGCCCTCCTTCCGGATCATGGAACGCGACGGCACACGTGCGCCCTGGTGGCCGGCATGGCAGTGGATCTCGCCGAGGCCGTTGCAGGTGCCGCAGGTCTTGCCGGACGAGTCGGCGCCGCTGCCACCGCAGTCCCAGCAGCTCTCGTTGCGAGGAGGGCGGGGGAAGGGGCGTCGGGCGTTGTGCGAGCTCGCGATCAACTGGGGCACGAGACCTCCTCCAAGGTGTCTTCCCAGGTGTGCTGCTCGGGGTGGTCGGCGAACAGACAGCAGCCCTCACCGTCGAGACCCGGGGCGACCACCGGGCAGTCCGGCAGCACGATCAGGCCGACGTCGGTCCCCTCCCGCCAGCGGAGCCACAACGCGGTCCCGTACTCGCCGAGGTCGTAGAGGAGGCCGTAGTGCTCACCATCGCCGTGTGCGGACAACTGGCACTGCACGGCCCTGTCCACGCACTCCGCGGCGAAGCTCTCCCGTGGTTCCCGCACCAGGTTCAGGGGCACCCGGCGCCAGCGCGTGCACCGCATCACGACACCAACCCAGGGGACGCTTCGGCGATCGGAGAGCGGCCCGAGCAGCGCGGGCAGGTGCATGGTGGAAAGCCCATGGGGTTGTTGAGGATCACCGGATTCTCAACCTCCCGTACCTCTGTCCGCTGGCTCCAAGTCCGGCCCGAGTCGCGAGAGACCCTCAGCGTCATGAGGACTCGCTGCTCAGAGCCCAGCCCCTGCGTCCGCGCCTGGCCATCTGGCTCATGCGCCAGAGCCTCGACTTTCGTGCTCATGACCGAACTCCTCTGCGACTCCCGCTGCTCGTCCGGGGCAACATCCAGGAAAGCGCGAGGAGTCGGCGCTCTCCACGGCATCAATGCGGCAGTCTTGACGCAGGTCCGTGCACGGAAATCGAAGGGGCTGAAGCCGCGGGGAGGGGGAGCCATGGGGCCGGCGGAACGACGCAGGGCACTGGGCTACAGTCAGGAGAAATTGGCCGAGTTACTCGGTGTGGACCGCACAACGGTCGGACGCTGGGAAAGTGGCAGGGTCGCTCCTCAGCCGCCCCAGCGACGGGGTCTGGCCGCCGCGCTCGAAGTCAGCCTCCAAGAGCTGGACATCCTCCTGAGGTCGCCACGAGCCGCCGGGCGGACGACTGCCCGGCATCAGTCCATTGCCACCCCGAACGCGGGAGACCCTGACGAAATGATCCGCCGTGAGTTCCTCCGCATACTGACTGTCAGCGGGGCCTTGACCGCCCTGCCGGTCGAGGAGGCCGAAGCTCTCGCCGAGGGGGTCCGCCGGGGAGGGGCTGCCGACTTCGCGCGCATGAACAGACACCTGTGGCAGGTGTACCAACTGGCCCGTTCCAAAGGCTCCGTCTATCCCGTAGTTCGGGACCAACTGGCCATGCTGAACGAGGCGCTGACGATCCATCGGGGAAGAGTGCAGCCCCTGTTGAGCGCGGCGGCCGATCTCTTTCAGTTAGCTGGCGAGGTGGCGTTCGACGCCAACCGGTACTCCGACGCAGCAGCTTCCTACTCGCTCGCGGCGTCGGTCAGCAAGGATGCCGAGGCGTACGACCTGTGGGCATGCGCGCTCGTCCGCCACGCCTACCTGGACATCTCCGAACAACGCTACCGCCAGGCGGCACAGATGCTCGGCGCGGCCGAGCGACTGGCCGGCCGGGGGGACAACAACCTCTCAACTCGGCATTGGGTCGCTTCCGTCCAAGCCGAGGCATACGCCGGACTCGGCGACCTGGATGCCTGCGAGCGGGCGATGGATCAGGCGGAGGCCGTCCGCGACCTCACCCCGAACAGCATCAACGGCGGGTGGCTTCGATTCGACGGCGCGCGTCTGGCCGAGGAGCGAGGATCGCGCTATGTGCAGCTCGGCCGCCTCGACCTTGCGGAGACCGCCTTGCGGGAGGCCCTGGAGCGGACAACCCTGGCGTTCGGGCAGTCGTACCGGCGACGTGGAGCAGTCCTTACAGACCTGGCCGTTATCGGTGCGAAGCGGCGGGACGCCGAACAGGTCGTGGAGTTTGGCAGGGAAGCCATCGAACTGGCGCGATCCTCCGGGTCCGGGTACGTCGCCCGTAGACTCCAAGCCCTGTGCGACGAGTTCGGTCCTTTGAGCCGCGACCACCGCGTGGCGGAGCTGGGTGAAGAGATCGCCGCTCTGAGCACGCCGTGACGAGAGGGGAAGCCATGTCGCAGACTGAGGGTGCACGACTGTTCCGGGAAGCCTGGATCACGGGAGTGCACCAGCACTTCCCCGGCGAGCCCAAGGCCGGCTACGTGACTCCATGGGTGGACACGCCGGAGTGGGAGCGCGAAGCTGCGGGCTCCGTGTTCGAGCAGGTCCGCCAGTTCATCGAGATCAGCGGCGGCACCACGGCTCGGCTGACCCGCGAACAGAAGAGCCGATTCGTGGCGACCTGCTGGACCGCCCAGATGTTCAAGCACTTCGAGGACCCCAAGCCCGGCTATGTAGCGGACTGGCCGGAGCTGCCGCTGTGGCAGCAAGCGACTGACGCTGACATCTTCGAGGCCATCGAAAAGTCCGTGATCGACCAGCTCTGACGGGCAATCCAACCGGTTCTTGACCTCAACCTCGGTTGATGTACGAGTGTCGTGTCATCGAACGGCGAGACGAGGAGACTCCGATGACACAGCCCAGGATCCTGGTGACCGGCGCGACGGGAAGGGTCGGCGGCGCTGTGGTGGCCCGACTGCACGCGGCGGGGGTGCCCGTGCGGGCGCTGGTGCGGGGGGAGGCGGACTTCCCGGAGGGTGTGCAGGCGGTGCGCGGCGATCTCGGTGATCCCGCGTCGCTGGGCCCGGCCCTGGAGGGCGTCGATGCGGTCTTCCTGGTGTGGCCGTTCCTGAGCCCCGAGGGCGCGTCGGACGTGATCGACGCGATCGGGAAGCGTGCTCGACGGGTGGTGTACCTGTCGTCCGCCGGGGTCGGGAGCGGGAAGGAGGAGCCCGGCGAGGCGATCACCATGTTCCACACGGAGTTGGAGCGGCTGATCGAGGCATCGGGCCTGGAGTGGACGGCGCTGCGGCCCACCGGGTTCGCGAGCAACACGCTGGGCTGGGCCGAGGAGGTCCGCACCACCGGCGCGGTACGGGCGCCGCTGGCACGGCTGGCCCGCCCGCTGATCCACGAGGCGGACATGGCCGCGGTCGCCGTCCAGGCGCTGACGACCGACGCCCTGCTCGGCGCCCGCCCCCTGATCACCGGCCCCGAACTGGTCACCCAGGAACAGCAGGTGGCGCTGATCGGCGAGGCGATCGGGCGACCGGTGCGGTTCGAGGAGGTCGCGCTGGACGAGGCCGTCGAGCAGATGAAGGCCGCGGGCTACCCGGCAGAGCTGGTGGAGGCCATCCTGCCGGCCCAGGCGAAGATGCTCGACCATCCCGAACCGGTCAACGACGAGGTGGAGCGCATCACGGGCACCCCGGCCCGGTCCTTCCGGGAGTGGGCGGTGGACCACGCGGCGGACTTCCGCTGAAAGATGCTGGTCGGCAGACCGTCTCGCGGCTATGGCGTCACATGGGAAATCAGGCGGGGTCGTCGCCGCCTTTGATGACGGTGAGATCGGCGGACCGGTTGGCGAAGTACGGGTCAGGGGCGTCGTCGGGGATGTTCCGCACAGCTTGCGCCTGGGCGCTTCCGTTGCCGTTGAACAGGAAGTCGGCGCGGATGCGCCAGTCGCGACCGTCGGGGTAGATGAAGCCGTTCTCGGCGAGCTGCTTGAGAGCGCGCGAGACCGACGGCTGCGACATGCCGCACTGCTCGGCGAACTTGGCCTGGCTCTCGACGCGGACGAGGCCGTGGTCCTTGCGGTTCTGCAGGGCGCTCATCTTGTGGAACAGCTTGTACGCCGAGACGCTGAGGGGGGCGTCGGCGAGGGCCTGGTGCGCGTCGTATCCCATGGTGGTGAACCCTCCTCCTCGGAAGAACAGGCCGGCGGCAGCCTGGACCGACGAGTGCACAGTGAGGTCCTGAACCTCGCCGGTGCTGCGGTTGACAGTTTCGAGCCGCGTGACTCGCCGGGCCGCACGCACAGGCTACCTCCAGGGGTGAATAGGGTGCTCGGGCTGACGTGTGGTTCTCATTCAGCAGCGCCATGCTATGCAGCTACGAATCGTCAAGCAATGCTACGGTGCCCTTTCTATTCAGTTTTGCATCGAAAGATCGCAGGGCTACATGGTGATCTTGAGGTTCGTGCAGGTGAGGGCCGTGCGGGGGATGCGTCGTCTTTATAGGTAAAGGGCCCCGCCGTACCTCCCGCCCGCCGGGCACGTGGTGGGTGGGGGCCGTTTCCCGCCGACGGTCGTCGTGGCTCGCTCGACGTTTACAGGGAAGCGTGGCTGATGCCGGGACGGGGCTGATGGAGGCATACGTGACGGACGACCGTCCGGCTCTCCCGCCGTCGTGGCGTGCTTTCTGTGGCTGAGGTCTGGGAGGGGTGAGGGGTGCTCGCGCCGGGATCTTCTGTGGCATGCCGTCATGGGGTGAGGCGGGAAACAGCAGCAACAGGGCGGATGTGGGGGCGTCAGCGCGCTTGCCGGTTGTCGAGGGAGCCTGCTGCCGCAGGTGCACGGGGAGCGGAGCTGCGGGTGCGCGAGCACCGGCGTGCCGTCTGGGTGGTGGTGGCCACCGTACGAAGACCTCGGCGGTCAGGCCTCCGGTACGGGCTGTGGCAGGGAGGGCCGGGGGCGCGACGGATCGGGCTCAGGCCTCGCTCCGTGGCTTCTTGTGCAAGGACTGCTCGGTCTTCTCGGCCGGGCGCCTTGCTTGGGAGAGTCTCAGCACGCCGGCGCCGACGGGGGCGACGGCGATCATCAGCGCGCCGCAGCCGACGAGGACCGTGGGGGCGCTGGTTCGGTCGAGGAGGAGGCCGCCGAGTGTCGCTCCCAGTGGCGATGCCGTCAGGAGTACCGCGCTGCGTGCGGCCAGGATCGTGGTGAGGGACTCGGCGGGTGCGCGCTCCTGGAGCAGGGTGAGGGAGAGCGCGGAGTAGGGGCCGTAGACGAGTCCGGCGAAGGCGAAGCCGAGGAGCGAGGGGAGGGCGGTGTCTGTGACGGCGAAAGAGAGCAGGCCGATGCCGTGGCCCGCGATGATGCCGAGGATGGCCGGCCACAGGGGAAGCCGTCTGGTCGCGCCCAGCGCGAGGGCGCCGATGACGGCTCCGAGGCCGAACACGGCCCAGTAGGCGCCGAGTAGCCCTGCACCGGCGCGGAGGTCGTCGGAGACGAAGAGGGGCAGGGCGACTTCGACGGGGCCGTAGGCGAGGTTGAACAGCCAGGTCACGGCCAGGAGCCCGAGGAGTTCCGGATGGCGGCGCAGAACGGCCAGTCCCTGCTGGGTGCCGCCGGGCATCGGGGGCGGGGGCGGGGGCGCGGCCACGGGTAGGGGGGTGCTGCTCGTGCGGTAGGCGAGTATCGCGAACGTGGCGGCGTCCGCGCCGATGATCCAGGCCGGGGACACCACCCCCACGAGCAGTCCCGCGAGCGCGGGGCCCGCGATGGTCGCGGTCCACAGACTGGTGCTGAGCACGCTGTTGGCCGTCAGGCGCTGTTCGTCGGAGAGCACGGGAGCGAAGAGGGCGTACTTGCCCGCCTTGCCCCAGGCGTGGAGCAGCGAGGAGGTGCCCAGGAGCCCGACGTACACGGCCGGGGTGAGCAGCCCCGCCACGTGCACGAGCGGGATCGCGCCGAGGAGGACGGCCCGGAGGGTGGAGTCGATGACCAGGAGCCGTCGCGCGGGAAGCCGTCGCATCCACCGGCCCAGGAGCAGCGCGCCCAGGGCGCCGGGCAGGACGTAGGCGGCGACGGCGATGCCGGCCAGTGTGCCTTGGCCGCCGTCCGGCCCCAAGGCGAACGCGAGCCACACGACGGCGACGAAGGTCATGCCGTCGCCGAGGTCGGACAACGCGAAGACCGGCATCAGCCGCCGAAACGTCTTGTCGGCGAACAACGCGCGGTAGGGGCCGGGCAGTAGGCGTCCCGGTAGCACTGAGAGCATGCAGGCCACAGTCGCCCTTCAAGCGGACTTGAAGTCAAGGCCGGACCGGGGGAGGTGGGGGAGCGTGCGGTATCTGCCGATCGGTGAGCTCGCGGACAAGACCCATGTGCGCGCTTCGGCCCTGCGCTACTGGGAGGAGCGCGGTCTGCTGCCCGGTGCTCGTCGCGAGAAGGGGCGCCGGGTGTGGCCCGCGACCACCGTCCGCCGGGTCGCCCTGATCAAGATGGCGCAGCGGGCCGGGTTCACCCTCGCCGAGATCACGAAGCTGCTGGCCGACGACACCACACCGTCCGCCGCCCGTCAGTGGCGGGACATGGCCACGCGCAAGCTGCCGGAACTCGATCGGCACATCGCGCAGGCACGGGCCCTGCGGCAGGCCGTCGCGGACTGCCTGGAGTGCGGCTGCATGAAGTTCGACCAGTGTGTGCTGCTCGATGTCACGGACGCGGCACCCTGACCGCGAGCCCGCCCGACGGCACGCTCAGGCGGAGGCTATGCGCAGGACCAGGGTCGCCGCCGCGATCAGGGTGAGGACCACCGCCGGGGCCATGTCGTAGTCCTTCGCGCGTACGTGGGTGACGATCGCGCCCGCGAAGTAGAGCGTCACGCCGGCCGCCGCCGCCACGCCCAGCGGGGCCACGGCGAGCCCCGCGAGCAGGCCGATCGCGCCTGCCGCCTTCGCCGTCGCGAGCCAGGGCAGCCAGGAATCCGGCACACCCAGCTTGGTCATGTTGCCCGTGATCTGCGGGTTGCGGGTGAAGGTCAGGAAGGCGGAGGCGGAGAGCGCGAAGGCGAGCAGCGCGGCGACCACGGCGTAGCCGATGAACATGGGAGGGCTCCGATGATGCGAGGGAATCAATCGTTGAACCGTAGCAACGATTTCTCTCGCTCCACAATAGGGTCGCTGTTACCGTGGACGGCATGGCAGCTCTCCCGACCGATCGCCTCGGCTTCCTCCTCTCCTTCCGGGGGGAGCTCACCGGTGCGCGCCTCCGCGCCGCTCTGGGCGTCGTCGGATTGCACCCGCGGAACGCGATGACGTTGATGCAGCTCGCCCCGGGCGCCATGAGTCAGCGGGAGCTGGCCGCCGTGATGGAGATCGATCCCAGTCAACTCGTCGCGATTCTCAATGAGTTGGAGAGCGAAGGGCTTGCCGAGCGGCGGCGCGATCCGGCCGACCGGCGGCGCCACATCGTGGAGATCACGGCGGCGGGCTCGGAAGCGCTCGAACGGGTCGACTCGGCCGTGAGTGCGGCGGAGCGCGAGCTGTTCGGAGATCTGACCGAGGCCGAACAGGCCGTGTTGCGGGGATTGTTGGACCGGGTCGTCGTCGACCCGGCCGACCATGACTGCGGCTAGCGGCTAGCGGTTAGCTAGGGAGTGGGCCGGGTGCTGCCCAGGACGCGTACCGCTTCGACGATCAGGTCCCAGAAGCCGGCCGCGTCGACTTCCATGCCCACGTCCGCGTTGGGCGGCAGGCCCGTCACCCCGTCCAGGTCGACGACCGTCGCGCCGCGCGTCCACGTCCCCGCCAGCTCCACCCGTACCGCCGCCCGGACCAGGCTGACCAGTGACGGGTCGATGAGGTGGGCCACCGTCAGCGGGTCGTGCAGCGGGGGCGCGTCGAAGCCGTACACCTCGCGGTAGGTCTGCGTGAAGTAGGTGAGCAGTTCGACGCAGAGCCGGCTCAGCGGGGTGCCGAGCGCCGCGAGCCGTGCGACGACCTCGGGGGTGGCCCGCACCTGGTGGGTGGCGTTGAGGCCGAACATCGTCACCGGCACTCCGCAGCCGAACACGATGTCCGCCGCCTCCGGGTCGCACAGGATGTTGAACTCGGCGGCGGGCGTGCTGTTTCCGCGCTCCACCGAGCCGCCCATGAGGACGATCCGCTCGATGCAGGCCGTCAGTCGCGGGTACGCGAGGAGCAGCGTCGCGATGTTCGTCAGGGGGCCCGTCGGGACGAGCGTGACGGGGGCCGGGTGCGCGGTGAGGGTGTCCCGGAGGAGCGTCAGCGCGTCGCGCGGGTCCTGCGGCACGGTCGGTTCGCCGTGGCCGAAGGTGGGTTCCCAGTTCGGGCCGTCGAGCCCCGAGCCGCCGTGGATGTTCTCGGCGACGAGCGGCCCGCCCTGTGGCCGGGCGTGCAGCGGGCCCGCCGCGCCCGCCGCGATCGGCACGTCCCGGATCGCGGCGGCCTCGCACACCCGGCGCGCGTTGAGGGTGGTCTTCTCCAGCGACTGGTTGCCCGCGACGGTGGTGATCGCGAGCAGGTCCACGGAGGGGTGGGCGGCGGCCAGCAGGATGTTGAAGGCGTCGTCGTGACCGGGATCGCAGTCGAGGATCACGGGTACGGGCATGTCTCCTACCGTCCCACAGGGACGGGCCGCCGTCACGAACCCCGGCCCCCGCGTCCGGGTGCCTAGTCGCTCTCGGCGGCCTTCACCGCCGCCGCCGCGTCGACGTTCCCGAGGCCCAGCTTCGCGATTTTCTGCGGATTGGCCGCCGTGTCGCGGATGGTCTGCATGATCGCGTCCGGGGCCAGGCCCTGCTGGTGCAGGAGCGCGGCCACGGCGGAGACGTACGGCGAGGCCATCGACGTACCGGAGAGCTTCCCGTACCCCGTGAGGTTCTTCAGGGTCTCCTTCGTCGAGTACGTCGGGAGCGTGGAGAGGATGTCGACGCCGGGGGCCGTCACGGCGTTCTGCGCGCCGAAGTTGGTGAAGGAGGCGGGGAGTCCGGTCCGGTCGGCGGCGTTGACGACGAGGACCGGGGTGTCGAGCTTGTACGGCTGGAGCGCGGTGGAGTCGTTGCCCGCGGCGGCGACGACGACCGCGCCCTTGCCGTTCGCGTGGGTGATGGCCTGGTTGAGGACGCCGCCCTTGAGGAGGCGGGCCGCCAGCCCGGACTCGCCCAGGGAGAGGTTGATGACGTCGGCGCCGTGGTCGGCCGCCCAGACGATCCCCTTGGTGATGTCGGCGTCGGTGCCGCTGCCGTCGACGCCGAGCACCCGCACCGGCATGATCTTGGCGCCGGGCGCGCCGCCCGAGACCCCGATGCCGTCGTCGGTGTGGGCGGCGGCGATTCCGGAGACATGGGTGCCGTGGCCGTTGAGGTCCTTGGGCTCCGTGTCGTCGTCGACGAAGTCGTAGCCGTCGACGAGCCGCCCCTTGAGGTCCGGGTGGTCGAGGTCGACGCCGGTGTCGACGACGGCGATGACCGTGTCGTCGCCCCTCGACACGGGCCAGGCGTCCGGCATCCTCAGCGCGTCCAGCCCCCACTGCTGGTTCCGCAGCGGGTCGGGCTTGTCGTCGTCGTCGCTGCCGCAGCCGGTGGCGACTGCGGCGGTGAACGCGGCCAGGGCGGTGAGGGCGGCGAGGGTGGCGGTGGCGGGCCGGCGGCGCATGAAGTTCTCCCCATTTGTCAGCGTTTGGCCGTTTGGCCTAGTCAACAACCCGTCCGGGGCGCTCGCATCTCGAAGATCCTTCGACCGTAAACCGCATTGTTCTAGTAGAGTGCGAACAAGGAGGTCTTCATGAACCGTGCCACACCTCGTCTCCGCGCGCTCGCCGCGCTCCCCTTCGCCCTCGCGCTCGCCGTCCACCTGCTGCTCTTCGCCCGCTGGCGGGACGAAATGCCCGCCGAACTCGCCACCCACTTCTCCGTCGGGGGAGACCCCGACGGGTGGACCGGCGCGACGGCCTACGTCCTCGTCAGTACGGGCCTGCTCCTCGCCCTCGCCGCCGGCTGGACCGCCTTCGTCCGGCGCCGCCACCTGTGGGCGGCCTGGGCCACCGCGGGCTTCACCGGCGGACTGTTCGGCCGGCTCCTCCGCGCCAACCGCGTCGACGACGTCGAGGCGGTGGTCTTCTCCCCCGGCATGGACCTTGCCGTTGCCCTGGCTGTCGCGGCCGTGGCCGGTGCCGCGGGCTGGGCGCTGACCGCGCTCGTCCCCGAAGTGCCCGCGGAGCCCGAGAAGCCCGAGAAGCCCGAGAAGCCCGGTCAGGAGCCGGCCCCCGGCCCCCGGCTCCCGCTCGCCCCCGGCGAGGTCGCCGGCTGGTCCAAGGACACCGGCTCCCGGGCGCTCACCGTCTTCGCGGTGCTCGCCCTCGCCGCCGCCCCCGTCACCCTGCTCGTCGCCACCTGGCCCGACGCCCTGTTCGGCCTGCTGGGCCTCGTCGTCGGCGTACCGGGGCTCGCCCTCGCCCGGGTCAGGGTCACCGTCGACCGGCACGGCCTCACCGTCCGCTCCGCCCTCGTCCCCCGCCCCCGCGTCCGGGTCCCGCTCGACGCGGTCGAGGGCGCGAGCGTCCGCGCGATCGACGCCGTCGCCGACTTCGGCGGCTGGGGCTACCGCGTCCGGGCCCACCGGACGGGCGTCGTCCTGCGCTCCGGCGAGGCCCTCGTCGTACGGAGACGGGGGGAGAACGGGCGCGAGTTCGCGGTGACCGTGCCCGACGCGCGGACCGGCGCCGCCCTCCTGAACGCGCTGGCCGAACGGCATGGGAAGGTCTGATCGTGCTCTTCCGCGTCGACCCGGCCTCCTCCGTCCCCCTCGGCGACCAGATCGCCGCCTGCGTCCGCGGGGCGCTCGCCGACGGCTCCGCCGAGCCCGGCGAACGCCTCCCGGCCGCCCGGGAGCTCGCCGACTCCCTGGGGGTCAACGTCCACACCGTCCTCCGCGGCTACCAGCGGCTCCGCGAGGAGGGCCTCATCGAACTCCGCCGGGGCCGCGGCGCCGTCATCGTCCCCGGCGTCGCCGCCCCCGACCGCGCCCGCCTGGTCTCCCGCCTCCGCGAGGCGGCGGCGGAGGCCCGCGAACTGGGCCTGACCGAAGCGGAGTTCCTGGAGCTCGCCCGTACCAGCCTCAGCTGAGTACGGAGCCGATCCCGACGTTCCAGCGGCCCGCGCGGCCGGTGAGTTCGACGGACGACCGGGGGCGCACGTCCAGCCGCCAGAAGGCGGCCCCCGGGGCGCCGAGGGCGTGCGCGACGGCCGACCGGATCACGTCCGGTTCGGCGACGGCCCAGAGGGTGCCCGGCTCCAGGGCGTCCATCCAGGCGGCGACCCGGGCCCACAGGGCGCTCAGGGACTCGCCGCCGTGCGGGGTGGCATCTGGGTCGGAGAGCCAGGCCGCCACCGACTCCGGTTCCTCCGCGGCGAGTTCGTCCAGGCGACGGCCCCGCCACCGGCCCATCGCGCACCCCGCGAGGGCCGGTTCCGGGACGGCCCCCGTCAGGCGGAGCAGTTCGGCGGTGCCCCGGCAGCGCGGGGACGGCGAGGTGAGCGCACGGACCCCCCGCCCGAGGCACACCGGGTCGGCGCTCGCCGGCTCCACCGGGGAGCCGTCGTCGAACCGGGCCTCGCGCAGGGCCGCGTTCATGGCGGGGGCGACCAGGACGAGTCGTACGGTCCGTTCCGGTGGAGACGAGGTCGCGGGGGCGCTCGGGGGCGGGGGCGGGGGCGCGTTCACGGGTGATAGATCCCTCAGTGCTCGGTCGGCCGCCTGTACGCCCTTGGCGCGGTGCGGCCCGCGCGGTACGGTCACGGCGACAATTCCACAACCGACGACGGCGACACGGAAGTCCGGTGCAAATCCGGCACGGTCGCGCCACTGTGAGCCGACCCGGCATCCCCGGGACCCGGTGAGTCAGACCCGACGACCGTCGTCGCGCACCACCGTAATGGGACGCGAGTTCCCGAGGAGGTTCAGCCATGGCCGAGGCCGTCGCCCCGTCTGCCATCCCCACCACCCCTGTCGCGCTGCCGGTTTCCCTGCCGGTCCGCGCCGTGCTGCCCTGGGCGCTGTTCGCCGGGCTCCTGGCGCTGGTCGCGCTCTACTTCGTCGGCGCCGAGCAGGGCGCCCTCTCCGTCTTCGCGGGCAGCGATGTCCACGAGTGGGTCCACGACGGCCGTCATCTGCTCGGCTTCCCCTGCCACTGACCGCGGTAGAGGAGCTCACGCACATGTACGACACGTCTTCCTCCACCGTGAGGAAACTGCTGGTCCGCGGCATGCTCGCGGGACTGATCGCCGGACTGTTCGCCTTCGCCGTCGCGTACGTCGTCGGTGAGCCGTCCGTCGACGCCTCGATCGCCGTCGAGGAGGCCGCCGCCAAGGCCGAGCACGCGGGCCACGGCGCGGCCGCCGCCGCCGAGGAAGAGGAGGAGCTCGTCAGCCGGGACGTCCAGTCCACGGCCGGCCTGGCCACCGGCGTCCTCGTCTACGGCGTCGCGCTCGGCGGCATCGCCTCCCTCGCGTTCGCCTTCGTTCTCGGGCGCGTCGGCCGGTTCACGCCGAAGGCGACCGCCGCGCTCGTCGCGGCCGCCGCCTTCACGACCGTCTACCTCGTCCCGTTCCTGAAGTACCCGGCGACCCCGCCGGCCGTCGGCAACCCGGACACCATCGGCCAGCGCACCACGCTCTTCTTCCTGATGATCCTGCTGAGCGTGCTGCTCGGCGTCGCCGCGGTCGTCGCCGGCCGCCGCCTCGCCCCGCGCCTCGGCAACTGGAACGCGACCCTCGTCGCCGGGGCCGGCTTCGTCGCCGCCGTCGCCGTCGCCTGCGCGTTCCTGCCGGGCAACGACGATGCGGTGCAGGCCGGCTTCCCCGCGGCCGTGCTGTGGGAGTTCCGGCTCGCCACCCTCGGGATCCAGGCGGTCCTGTGGGCGGTCTTCGCGGTCGCCTTCGGGTCCCTGGCACAGCGGCTGCTCGCCCCGGCCGCGCCCCGCGACGCCGCCGCGGTCAGGGAGACGGTCACGGTCTGAGCCGTCCCCGGGCGGACGCTCCTCAGCTCAGCTCGCGCATCGGGGCGCCCGCCAGGAACGCCTCGATGTCCTCGACCGCCTGCCCGAAGTAGCGGGCGTAGTTGCCCTCCGTCACGTATCCCAGGTGGGGGAGGGCCAGGACGTTCGGCAGGGTCCGCAGCGGGTCGCCGGCCGGCAGCGGCTCCGTGTCGAACACGTCGAGGCCGGCCCCCGCGATCCACCCCTCGCGGAGCGCCCGCAGCAGCGCCCCGCCGTCGACGAGCCCCGCCCGTGAGGTGTTGACGAGGTACGCGGACGGGCGCATCGCCCGCAGCTCCGGCTCCCCGATCAGGCCCCGGGTGCGGTCGGACAGCACCAGGTGCAGGGAGACGAAGTCGCTGCTCCCGAGCAGCTCCCGCCTGTCCTTCGCGAGCCGTACGCCGTGCTCGGCGGCCCGCTCCTCCGTCAGGTTCGGGCTCCAGGCGAGGACGTCCATGCCGAAGGCGAGGCCGATCCGGGCGACCCGGCCGCCGATCTTGCCGAGGCCGACGAGGCCGAGCGTCCGGCCGGCCAGGTCGGCACCGACGGTCGACTGCCAGGGCCCGCCCTCGCGCAGCGCCTGCGCCTCGGTCCGTACGTGCCGGGCGAGGCCGAGGAGCAGGGCCCAGGTCAGCTCGGTGGGCGGCTCGGAGCTGCTGGCGGTGCCGCAGACGGTGATCCCCCGGGCGCGGGCGGCGGCGACGTCGACGGAGGCGTTCCGCAGCCCGGACGTGACGAGCAGCCGGAGCCGGGGGAGCCGGGCGAGGAGCGCGGCGTCGACCGGCGTGCGCTCCCGCATGACGACGAGGATCTCGCAGTCCTCGACGGCGGCGACGAGCGCGTCGCGGTCCGTGAGGTGCTCGCGCAGCACACGGACGTCGACCCGGCCGGCGAGCGGGCCCCAGTCGGCGGAGGAGAGGGCGACGCCCTGGTAGTCGTCGAGTACGGCGCAGCGCAGCAGCTTCATGACCGCATGATCGCCCTCAGCGCGACAAAGCCGCTCGCCCCACGGAGAATTGCCCTGACTTGTCTCTCTATGCGCTGTCGCTGTGAGGAGTGGGTGCCGTGGACGCCAAGGACGTGGGTTCCGACGGTGAGGATCTCGCGGCGCTCCGGGCCCGGATCGCCGCCCTGGAGGCCAGTACGGCGGGGGCGGCCCGGCCGCCCCGCCATCGCCTCCGCTCGTTCTGTGCCGCCCTGCTCATCGTCATCGGCTGCGTCCTGGCACCCCTGGGCATCGTCGCCTCCTGGACGTCGGACATCGTCGGCGACACCGACCGGTACGTGCAGACGGTCGAGCCGCTCGCCTCCGACCCGGCCGTCCAGGCCGCCGTCGCGACCCGGGTGACCAACGTCGTCATGGAGCACATCGACCTGCAGTCGCTCCTGGAGGGAGTGGCGCCGGAGCAGCGGCCGCTCCTGGAGAAGGCCCTGGGCAAGCTGGGGGACTCCCTGGAGAGCGCGGTCGCCAGCTTCGTCCACGACCGGACGCAGGACGTGGTGGCCTCCTCGGCCTTCGCGACGATCTGGACCGACGCCAACCGGGCGATCCACACGTCCCTCGACCGGGCCCTGACCGGCAGTGACGAGGGCGCGGTGAAGATCGACACGGACAAGGTCACGATCGACCTGGCGCCCGTGATCGAGCGGGTGAAGGAGCGGCTCGTCGACTCGGGCCTGACGGTCGCGGGCAAGATCCCCGAGATCCACACGGACTTCACGGTGCTCCAGGCGGACGACATCGGCAAGGTGAAGACCGGTTTCTCCCTGCTCCAGGCGATGGGCGTGTGGCTGCCGGTGATCTCGGTGCTGCTGGTCGCCGGCGGGATCCTGCTCGCCGCGCGCAGGCGCCGCGCCCTGGTGGCGGGAGCCCTGGGCATCGCGGTGGCGGCCCTGGTCCTCGGCATCGCCCTCACCGTCTTCCGTACGGTCTATCTCAACGCCCTGCCGTCCGGGGTCTCCCCGGCCGCCGCCGGCGCCGTCTACGACACCCTGGTCCGCTACCTCCGCACCTCGGTACGGGTGTTCGTGACCCTGGGCGTGCTGGTCGCGGTCGCCGCCTGGATCTCGGGACCGAGCCGCCCGGCGACCCTCGCCCGTGGCCTGTGGGACTCGGGCATCTCCGCGACCCGCGCCACCGCCGACCACGCGGGCCTGCGGACGGGCCCGGTGGGGCCCTTCGTCCGCCGGTACCGCACCTGGATCACCTGGATCCTCGTCGGGGCGGCGGCCGCGGCCTGCGTCTTCTGGCCCCACCCCACGGGCTGGGTCGTGCTGGGGCTCGCGCTCGGTCTGCTCTTCGCGCTGGCGGTGGTGGCGTTCCTGGCGGAGCAGTCGCACGAGAACCACGACCCCCACGAGAAGGAGCCCCAGCCGGTGGCGTGAGGCTCCTTCGGGGGTCCGGCTCAGCGCCGTACGGCGGTGTCAGCGCCGTACGGTGTCGTCCGTCTGCAGGTCCTCCAGGGCCTCGTCGAACTCGTCGAGCTGGTCCGGGCAGTAGACCTTCAGCACGATCCGCTCGGCCTCGACGGCCTTCGAGTCGGAGATGACGGGCCGCTGGCCGGGGCCGGTGGCGCCGTTCGACTGGCGGATCTTCCAGAGCGCCGTCTCCAGGGCACTGCCCGGCGCCTCGCAGACCTGGCCGCCGTCCGTGCCGAGCACCCGCGCGATGGTGTCGGTGTCGGGGGGTGCGGAGTAGCCGGCCTCCAGCAGCTCGTCCTGGAGCTCGTCGGCCTTGGAGAGGGACTGGCTGTTCGTCCGGATGGCCGAGTACTGGATGAGGCCGGTGACGGTGAGGCCGACGAGGATCACGATCGCGCCCCAGTAGATCCACTTGTGCTCGGAGGCGTAACGGGTGGGGCTCATGACCGGTCTCCCTCGGTCGACGTGCCGGAGGCACCGGACGGGCCGGCCGCGGCCTCGGCCTCGGCGGTACGCCAGCTCGGCTTGCGGAACTTCAGGAAGGCCCAGGGGACGAGGAACCCGAGGACGACCAGGCCGCTGCCGATGAAGAGGGCGTACGCCCAGACGCTGCCGCCGCCGAACTGGGACGGCGGGACGAAGCCGATGGCGAGCGCGGCGAGCGAGGAGAGCAGGCCGACCGTGCAGATCAGCCCGAGGGCGGGTGCCCGGTAGCCGCGCGGATGGTCGGGATGGGTCTTCCGCAGCCGCATCGCGGCGGCGAACATCAGCAGGTAGACGATGAGATAGACCTGCGTGGTGATGGTGGAGAAGATCCAGTAGACGCTCGACACGTTGGGGATGAGCGCGTACATCAGGGCGATGACCGAGGTCACGACGCCCTGGGTGACCAGGATGTTCTGCTGGACGCCGAACTTGTTGAGCTTCTGCAGGAACGGCGGCAGGTAGCCCTCGCTGCGGGAGATCTCCAGGAGGCCCTTGGACGGGCCGGCGAGCCAGGTCAGCATGCCGGCCAGCGACGCGGAGATCAGCATGACGGCGGCGATCGGCGTCATCCAGCCGATGTCGAAGTACGAGAAGAAGGCGTCGAAGGCCTGCATCACGCCTGCGGTGAGGCTGAGTTGGTCGGCGGGGACGACCCAGCTGATCGCGAGCGCCGGCAGGATGAAGATCAGCAGCACCAGGCACACGGCCAGGAACATCGACTTCGGGTACTCCTTCCCCGGGTTCTTCAGAGAGGAGACGTGGACGGCGTTCATCTCCATGCCGGAGTACGAGAGGAAGTTGTTGACGATCAGGACGAGGCTCGCGAGGCCCGTCCACTGCGGAAGCAGGTGGTCGGCGTTCATGGGGGCCGCGGACGGGTTGCCCTGTCCCAGGAAGACCATGCCGAGGACGACGAGGATCGTGCCCGGCACGAGCGTCCCGATGACCAGGCCCCAACTGGACAGTCCCGCGAGGGCCTTCGTCCCGCGTGAGGAGACCCAGACGCCGGTCCAGTACAGGACCATGATGACGATCGCGGTGTAGACGCCGTTGGAGGCCAGGGACGGATCGATCACGTACGCGATCGTGGAGGCCACGAAGGCCAGCAGGCTCGGGTAGTAGAAGATCGTCATCGCGAACTGGCACCAGACCGCGAGGAATCCGAGCGGCTTGGACAGCCCTTCGGAGACCCAGCGGTAGACGCCGCCGTTCCACCCGGAGGCGAGCTCCGCGGAGACCAGCGCCGTCGGCAGCAGGAACACGATGGCCGGGACGAGGTAGAGGAAGACGCACGCCAGTCCGTAGACCGCCATGGTGGGTGCGGCCCGCAGGCTCGCCACCGACGCGGTCGTCATCAGGGCGAGCGTCACCCAGGTCATGGTGGACGGCGCGGCCACTCGGGCCGCCGCCGCCCGTGGTCGGGGCACTTCGGCCGGGGTGTCGAGGCTGCTCATGGGCCCTCCCATAGGTCACACGATCACCCCAGGCTCGATCGGTGGATGGGGCGCGGCAACCGGTCGCACCCGTACGGGCTAGGGGTGTCCGTGCTCCTCGGCGTGTCGGCCTTCAGCCGTGCTTCGAGCGCGTCGAGGAGAGCTCCGAGCCCGTACGCGAAGGTGTCGTCGGGAGCGTCGGCGTAACCGGTGGTCCGGCTGGTCCGGGTGGTCCCGTCGGCCCCGTCCGACCGACCTCAGACGGTGGGTGTACGGGTGAAGGAACGGCGGTACGAGCGGGGCGGGACGCCCCGGCGACGGACGAACTGGGCGCGGAGCACGGCCGCGCTGCCGAAGCCGACCGCGTGGGCGATCTCCTCGACCGGCAGGTCCGTGGTCTCCAGGAGTTCCTCGGCGCGGCTGAGGCGCAGCCCGAGCAGCCAGGCATGCGGGGTGGTGCCCGTGGAGGCGGCGAAACGGCGGGCGAAGGAGCGGCGGCTCATCAGGGCCCGGCGGGCCAGCTCGGCGACGGGGAGCGGTTCGTGGAGATGCTCGCGGGCCCAGGCGAGGACGCCGGAGAGCCGCTCGTCCTGGCTGTCCTCGGGTACGGGGGTGGTCAGGTACTGGGCCTGGCCGCCGTCCCGGTGGGAGGGGAGCACCAGGTCCCGGGCGATGGCGTTGGCCGTGGTGGCACCGTACTCGCGCCGCAGGAGGTGCAGGCACAGGTCGAAGCCGGCGGCGGCGCCCGCGCCCGTGGCGACGCTGCCCTCGTCCACGTACAGGGCGTCGGGGTCGACGGTGACGTCCGGGTGGCGTTCGGCCAGGAGGCCGGCGAACCGCCAGTGGGTGGTGGCCCGCCGCCCGTCGAGGAGCCCGGCGGCGGCGAGCGCGAAGGCGCCGACGCAGTGGGCCGCGACGAGCGCGCCGCGCCCGTGGGCGGCGGTCAGCGCGTCGAGGACGGCGGGGGCCGGGGGCGTACGGAAGTCGGCCCAGGGCAGGGCGATGACGAGGTCGGCCGAGGCGAGCCGGTCCAGGCCGTGCTCGACGAAGAGCGGCAGGCCGACATCGGTGCGGACCCGGCCGGGCCGGTCGGTGCACAGGGCGAAGTCGAAGCGCGGCAGGCCCTGTCCGCGGAAGTCGAACACCTCGGAGACGATCCCGGCGCCGAGCATGCCGACGCCGGGCGGAGCGTAGGCGGCGACGGTCACGAAGGGCGGCACCCCAGGAGTGTGGCACGACCCGTCCCGACCGGCTGGCACGATTCACGCGATCAGTGGCAGTACGGCCACTCGTGAAGGTCCCGCCGAACGCGAAGACTTGAGCCCATGAACACCAACGACGAAGCACTGCGCGGCCGCACCGCCCGCTACACGGTCCTGACCACCGGCTACACCCTCTCCACGGGCCCCGGGGTCGCCGCCACCGTCTCCTACGTGCACGACGGCGACCGGCACGTGATCGTCGACCCCGGCATGGTGGCCGGCCGCGACCGGATCCTCGCCCCGCTGGCCGAACTGGGCCTCGGACCCGACGACATCACCGACGTCGTGCTCAGCCACCACCACCCGGACAACACCATGAACGTCGGCCTCTTCGGCCAGGCCCGCGTCCACGACCACAAGGCGATCTACGAGAACGACCAGTGGACCGACCGGGATGCCGAGGGCTACGAACTCACCCCGTCGCTCCGGCTGATCCGCACGCCCGGCCACAGCCGCGAGGACATCACGCTCCTCGCCGGCACCGACACCGAGGTCGTCGCCTTCGTGGGCGACCTCTGGTGGCGGCCGAACGGCCCGGTGGACGACCCGGTCGCCCCGGACCACACGATCCTGCGCGACTCCCGGCTCCGGGTGCTCGCCGCCGCGGACGTCATCGTCCCCGGCCACGGCCCGGCCTTCCCGGCGGACGACACGGCGCCGCGCTGACCCGTCGGATCGGAACGCCCGAGGCCCCGGGGGACTACCCCCGGGGCCTCGTCGGTCGTTCGGGCGGAGGGCTGCTCCTGAGCGGGCTGCTCCTGGGAGGGTCTCCTGGGAGGGTCTCCTGGGAGGGCTGCACCTGAGAAGGCTGCTCCTGGGAGGGCTACTGCTCCCTGGTCGGTGGCTGCGGCGGCTGCTGCTGCTGCGTACCCAGCTGTTCGTCGATCTTCTGCTGGGCCGTATCGACCTGGCTCTGGTACTTGTTGCCGGTCTTGGCGTCGACGGCGTCGCCCGCCTTCTCGACACCCTGGCGTGCGGTGTCCTCATGGCCCTTGAGCATGCCCTTGAGCTTGTCGAGCATGGACATTGCGTGTCCTCCTCATGAAAAGCCGACGCACCCAGCATCGCGGCCAGGCGGAATTTCCGCATCCGGAAACTCCGTGCCCGGAGCCTTGCCATCGACCGAGCAGCTCGCACTGCGGACGGGATGAGGCCGCCCTCACACCCGCCCTACGCGACCGAGGTCAGGAGAGCGAAGTGGGTCTACGCGGCGGGGGCACGGCCCGCAGCAGCTCCCACAGCGGGGTGGAGCCGGCGGCCCATCGGGCGAGGAGCTTGCGGTCGACCAGATGGAGGCGCTGGGACGCGGCGAAATCGAGGGCGGGGGCGGAGAAGCGGCCGTTGGTCAGCATGACGAGGACGTCTCCGCCGTGGATCTGACGCCCTGTGCCGTTCAGGACCTGGAGATCGGGAGTGCCCACGGCCGAGCCGCTCGTACCCGCCTTGCGGTGCTTGCACTGGATCACCCAGCGCCGCCCGAAGGGGTCGGTGGCCTTCACGTCGGCTCCGTTGTCGCCGCGTCCGCCGACCTGCTGGGCGTCCTGGCAGCCGTCCCGGCGCATCAAGTCCCGTACCGCGTACTCGAACTGGGTGTAGTGCAGTCCGTCGAGGTGCTCCACGGCGTACCGCAGGCTCTGCGCCCGTACGCGCTCCCACCGCGCGGCCTCCTGCCGCCGGTACAGCCACCAGCCGCCGATCCCCGCCGCGACGAGCACCACCAGAAGCACGACCCACGGATGGGCGGCCAGCCACGACACCACCGCCGTGATCACGCTCACGGCCACCAGCGCGACCGCTCCGAACGCCCACAGTTCGACCGGAACGGCACCCTTGCGGCGGCGCGGCCTGCGGCCACCGGTCCGGCGCCGGACCGGACGGCGGCTCATCGACCGCTCCCCGAGTGGGGGAAGACGATCGGATAGGAGACGGTCGGCGTGGGGCGGACCACGGGCTTGTCCCAGCCGGGCCACTTGATCGGGTAGACCACCGTGGACTGCGGCTGCGGTAACCCGTGTTGCCCCGGCTGGGTGGCCGCACCGGTGGCGGCGCCGGTGGCCGCACCGGTGGTCATGTCGCCGCCGCCGAAGAGGAACACCCCCGCCACGATCAGCCCCGCGATCGCGGTCTGGCGACGGGCCCCTGCCGGGAGGCGTGTGTGCCTCCTGACCACAGTCCCGTCGGACTTCACGTACGCGTCGATCACGGGCACAGGCGGGTCCCCCTCGTCAGTCGCGTCGCGCCTCCCTGCGCGACCGGCTCATGAAAGCACCCAGCACTGACAACCTGTCATATGGATATCGCTGACTGTGATCACTTTGCGCCATCCGTGCACGCGACGGTCCCGGTCGCGTCGTACATCGATCGGAGTAGTCGTGTACTCCGCTGTCGCAGGCGCGGATGACGCGTCGGGGACGATGCTGGTGACCGTCGGGCTCCTCGCGGTCGCGGCCGGGTCGGCGGCCGTGGCCGTCCGGACAGTCGGCGGCGGGGGACGGGGCGGGTGGCTGCTGCGCGTCTGGGCCGGATGCGTACTGGTCGCCGCTGCCTTCCGGCCGACCCGCCGGGCAGGCCTGCGCGACCGAGTGCAACTGGTCATCACCGCCTACGAACACGGCCTGGTCACCACCACGCGCACGCGCACCGACGGCCGATGACGGGCATCGCACCCGCGCCGTGAGCCGGTGCCACGCGTGCTCCCGCTGGAGCAAGGGGATCCCCCGTGCGGGGTCGAACGAACGTTTCCGCTGTTCCGGTCACGTCACCGGCGGGCAATGATCGCGGCGCCCACCCGTACCGGGAACCCCTCAAGCCGTCCATCGGAGGCGTCCGCCCGTGGTCCTCGTCATCGTCGTCGCCGTACTGGCCCTGCTCGCCGGCCTCGCCGCCAACCGCTACCTGAGGCCACGCCTTCTCCACGAGGACGACGACACGGGCATGGCGGTGAAGGACCTGGTCGGGCCCCTGCTGACGCTGACCGTCCTGCTGCTGGCCTTCGTCCTGGTCACGGCCAACGGGTCCTACGGCAAGGCCGAGGTCGCCTCGCGCGGCGAGGCCCGGGCACTGGACCAGCTCGTGGAGACCGCCGAGTACGCGCCCGAGGCCCAGCGTTCCCGAATCCAGGCCGACGCCGTCTGCTACGCACGCGCCGTCCGCACCCAGGAATGGCCGGCCATGGCCGACGGCAAGGGCTCCGCCGCACCGAGCGTGTGGTCGACGGACTTCCGGCAGACCTTCAGGACCCTGGAGGGCAAGCCGGCCTTCGGCATGCTGATCGCCGCCGACAACAAGCGCTCCGACGAACGGGAGGAGCGCCTCACCCAGGCCACCGCCAGCATCCCCAGCGCCATCCTCTGGTTCCTGCTCGCCACCCTGGCCATCACCGTGGTGGCCCTCGGCATCTGCCTGCCCCGCAGGAACAACCGCGGCCAACTGATCACGCTCGTCGTGATCACCGCGTTGCTGACGACGGCGCTGTGCATCATCCGGGACGTCGACCGCCCCTTCGGCGGCATCATCGACGTACAGCCGACGGCGATCACCGAGGCCGAACGCCAGGCGACCCGAGACTTCACAAAGAACCACCCGGCCTCAGAACTCCCCTGCGACGCCCAGGGCAACCGCCTACCGACCGCCTGAGGACCCGGGCCGATAGGGACTCAGATCGCCATCCGGCTGACCCACCGCGCCCGCCGCGGTGGGTCAGGAGTGCTGCGTGAGGAAGCCGTGGATGGCGGGCGCGTCGCTCCGCGACGTTCAGGCGGCGCCGCCGGCGTCCGGGGCGATGAAGCGACGGTAGAGGGGGGCGAACGTCACCTGGGGCTCGGTCGTGATGCCCAGTTCCCCCTTGACCACGGGTGCGACCCTGTCGGCGATGAACCGCGTGAAGTGGTCCTCCGTCTCCCAGACGTCGGCCACGTGGAAGGCGTCGTCGACGAACCAGCCCATGTGCATCACGAACCCGTCCGGAGCGTCGTCTTCCCAGCCCACCCGGGCACGAGCCGCGTCGTACACCTCTGGCGTCATCTCGGGCCACACGAAGGTCATCACGACTGCCATGGGAGTTCCTCTCCATTGCCTTGGTGCGCCGCAGCCGTGCGGCACGGCAGTACGACGCTAGGCAGGTCAGACCGGCCGGGCACATCGGAGCAGCCATTCGGAGCAGGTCGCCTCGCGGCAGGGAGGGCCGGCGCGGCGCCATGCGGAGGTGTACGCCTCGACCCTGATCGCCCTCCAGGTAAACGCGGGTACGCCCGCCACCTGATCCGACGCGGTTCAGGTGGTCATCCGCGCCATTCGACCAGGAGGAGCGTGGCGTCGTCCGTGGTGGCTTCGCCGCGGGCCGCTTGAGCGTGTGGGACAGGTCCCGTGCCACCGTGCGGACGCCGCGGTCCGTCTCCTGCAGCCGGTTCACCAGGTCGATCAGCTGGTCCTCGCCGAACTGCTCCTGCCCGCTCTGGTGTTCCTCGATCAGGCCGTCGGTGAAGCACAGGACCCGGTCTCCCGGATCCAGTGACAGCTCGCTGACCTGTGGCTCCGATCCTCCGAAGCCGACGGGGAGGGTCGTCGGGCTGTCCAGCCGGTGTACGACGCGGTGCCCGCGGATCAGCAGGGGGGCGGGGTGTCCTGCGTTGACCCACTGGAGGTTCCCGGTGGTCGTGTCCAGCCGCATCATCTGCGCGGTCACGAAGTGGTCGGGGGCGAACTGGTCGGCGACGGCCCGGTCCATGAAGGCGTAGATCTCGGACAGCTCGATGCTGGTCCGGCGAGCGTGGCGGTAGGCGCCGATGGCCACGGTGGCCATCGTGGCCGCGCTCAACCCGTGGCCCATCGCGTCGATCATGGCGAGGTGGAGGGTGTCCCCGTTGTAGGCGTAGTCGAAGCTGTCGCCCGCCACGTCGTAGGCGGGCTCCAGGACCCCGGCGACCGCGACGCGCGGCATCACCATGGCCAGGGGTGGCAGCAGGGACCACTGGCCCTCCGCGGCGACGCTCATCGGCTCGGTGCGCCGGGTGCGGGAGAACAGGTCGGTGTAGCCGTTCTTGGTCACCATCATGTCGGCCACCAGACCGGCGATCCTGCGGAGGATGCGGCGGTCGTCGTCGTCGACCCGATCCAGGGTTACGGACAGGACCCCCGCCGGATCGCCGCCGTGCAGCAGCGGCAGGTGGACCCGTACACCGTCGGGCCGGACGAGCTCGACAGGGCTTGAGTCGAGGAAGCACCGGCCCACTACGGAGCTGTCGATGGGCTGCGGATCGCCGGCCGCCAGGCCCTCGCCGGGCAAGGGGACCAGCTGCTGCTGTCCGTAGTCCTGGAGCAGGATCTGCGGGTCGCGGGCCCCCAGCCGGGCCACCGCGTCGGCGACGTGCGGTGCGACCAGATGGGGTGGCAGCTCGTGTGCGCGGTCCAGGAACACACCCAGGAGCTTCTCCCCGAAGCTCTCGGAGCGGTCCGGGTCCCCACGCTGTCCGGCTGCCATCCAGTTACCTCCAACCGGGCGGCGGGCCGGCGATGTGGCCCTCGTACGATGCCGGCGCACGTGGTAGCTCGATTGGGCGGCAACCCTTCTCCTGCCCGGTGCTCGCACGCGGCTTCCCGGTGCTGTCGCCGTCCTTCGCCGAGACGGTCCTGGCGGCGGGCCGTACCGCTACGCGCCTTCAGGATGCTCCTCGGCGGCCGGGTGCGCCACACGGGTTTCCGCACGTGCCGACGGCCGCGCCGAGGGCGGCCGGCTCCCAGCGCGGGCGAGGGCGGCCGGCTCCCGGCCGGAGCTCAGCCGCGTTCTTCCTCTTCGGCTTCCATCCGCCTGATGCCCTGGTGGGTCAGGGAGACCATCGCGGGTGTGTTGCCCGGTTCCCAGTCGACGGTGATCAGGCCCTCGCCGGCCAGGTAGGTACAGGCCGCCGCCAGGTCGTCCTCCGGGATGCGCAGGTCGTTCCGCAGCGTTCGACCAGGGACTCCGAGAAGGCGGTTGCCCTCGGTGGCTTCGTAGAGGGCGGTCAGGACCCGTTCGCGGTAGCCCTGCCGCTCGTGGAGAGTCGCCATGACCGAGTCCTTTCATGCGTAGGGGTCCGGGTTGCTCCTCAGACCTCGTCCCCGTGGGTGCCGGCGCCGGTGGGCGGCCTGCTTGCGGTCAGCCACGACCGTGCGGGTCCGGCAGCGGAATCCGTGTCGACGGTGAGGTGGAGCCGGGTGCCGCCGTCGGGGGTGGAGGCGACGATGCGGATCTACGTGTGTCCGGCCGAGGGCAGGATCGCGGTGTCGCCGGGGTACAAGGTGCGTGGCCCCTTCATGGGCGAGTCATGGGCGAGCGAGAGGTCGGCGGGTGGGTTGTCCCGGGTGTCGGGTGCCCCACCCGCGGCCTTCGGTCGGAGGAGTGGTCTGAGGTGGTCACGGCCAGGTACCCGTGCTCCTGTGGCTGGAGGCTTGCCCTGTCCGCGTGTGGGGGCTGTGACCGGGTGGCCGGGCGATGGCCGGGTAGGGGTCGCTGAAGTGGTGGGCCGCGATGCGTGCGTCGTGCTGGGTGTTGAGTCGATGGATCAGGCGCATGCCGAGCGTGATCAGCAGGGCGACTGCCGCGAGCGCGATCAAGGTCTCCATGACGTCACCTCCGCGGGGTCCCGCGGAGCGGGATCATCCGCGCGCCGACGACCGGGTGCCGGAGGGGCGGCGGGTCGGACCCGCCGTCGGTCGCCGAGGCGGCCTCGCTGCTGCGGGCGTCCCGCATACGGCGGCCGGTCGCGGTTTCGTCGGACATCAGGACACCGGCGGTGAGGATGCTGCCGGGGACGGCGGCGGCGGTCATGAGCCGGGCGGCTGCGGCGGGTTCGGTCTCGGGCGGAATCACCAGCAGGTCGCAGCGGCCGACGGAGTAGGAGAGCAGGATCATCTTGTCGGGGTCCTGTTCGGTGAACCAGCCCACGTGCAGGGTGTGCCCGGTGACGGGAACCTTCTGCGGGACGACGGGCCAGCGGGTGGGGTTCACCGCGACGCGCGTGATGCGTCCGAAGCGGCCCTCCAGCGCGTCGATCAGTGGTGGAAGCTCGGCTTCGAGGTCGCGTGACTCAGGCCACCAAGCGCCGTCCAACTGGCCGACGAGGGTGGTCTCAGGTGTCAGCGACAGGCGCGCCGACATGAGGGGAGCGGCGACGGTGGTCATGATCGCGGACCCGTCTCCGGGCCGTCCTGCAGGGCGGCCCAGTGTCTTGATCGCCGGAAACGACGTCCGCGTGGGAGCGGGTGCTCGACTTACTCCCGGTACCTTCAGCCTACTCCGCGCTGTGGACGGACGAGCGGTTCTGACCAGGCGGTTTCCGACCAAGAACACCGCCCGCCGATGCTCGCGGGCGTGATCGCGGGCGCCCGGAGTACCGATCGCGGGCGCCCGGAGTACCGATCGCGGGCGCCCGGAGTACCGTGAGACCACGGCGGTTTCTCGTCGGCTTCGAGGTGTCGGCGGCCCCGCGCAGGCAGGCGGACCACCATGGCCGAATCTGACACACCCACCCCTCGGAAGCTCCTCCCGGACGAGATCCACCGAGCGGTGAGGCCCGGAACGGCCCTGCTGAGGCTGGAGACGACGCACTCCCGCGAAGGCGTCCTCGACGGCGCCTGGTGGCCCCGCTCCCGGGACGTCGCGACCGAGCTGCCCGCCCTGATCCAAGCGCTCACCGGACACCTCGGCCCCATCACGAGGGTCGGCCTGGACACCGATGCCTGGGGCGAGGTCCCGACGCGCCTTGTCATCGACGATCAGGTCGTCCGTCTGGACTCGTATCCCGTCGGTGACGACACCGTCCTCATCACCCGTGGCGACAACGACCACTTCGCCCTGCTGGTGGTCCCGCCGCACACCACGGCGGATGCGGCCCGCGCGGCGATGGCCCGTGCGGTCGACGCCGGCAACGTCACCCAGGCCGCCGAGATCCTTGTCGCCACGCTTCCCGAACCAACGGCGGACCACCGGGAGTCGGGATGATCCAGATGGCGGACATCCGTGAGTGGCGGACCTACGACGTGGTGGACACGCGGGGCCGCAGGATCGGTGAGGAGGCGTGCGGTGTTCTCCCCGTGGAGGCCGACATCCGGCGGGCGCCCTGCGCCAACCGACCGGGGCCGGCCGCCCCAGGAGGGGGCGGTCGGCCCTTCCCGTCAGAAGCCGAGGGCTTGGGAAGCCATGGCGGTCCCCCTCACGCGAGCCTCGATCTTGGCGAAGGCGAGGTCACGTGAGGTGGAGGTGTCGTCGGCGAAGGGCGAGAATCCGCAGTCGTCACAGGTGCCCAGCTGGTCGACCGGGATGTATCGGGCGGCGAGCAGTACGCGATCGCGTACCTCTTCCGGCGTCTCGACGGTGGTGCCGATCGGATCCGTCACGCCGACGAACACGCGGATCTCGGGACGCAGTCGGTCGGCAATGATCTTGAGTACGCGCTCGGGGTCGGACTCGCTCGCCAGCTGGACGTAGAAGTTGCCGGCCTTCAGTCGGAAGAGCCTCGGCAGCAGGTCCGCGTAGTCCACGTCCAGGCTGTGCGTGGAGTCGTGGTCCCCTCCCGGGCAGGTGTGCACCCCGATGCGAGCCCGGTCCTCCTCGCCGAACCGGCCGAGCACCTCGTTGTTGAGCGCGATGAAGTCGTCGAGCAGGCCGCCTGACGGGTCCAGCTTGAGGGACAGCCGCCCTTCGGTGAAGTCCAGTTGCACGCTGTGGGCGCCGGCCTCCAGGCAGCCGCGGATGTCGGCCTCGGCCTCGTCGGCGAGGTCGCTCAGGAAGGTCTCACGGGGATAGCCGGCGATGGGGGCGGCCGGGTAGAGCAGGCTGAGGGCGGACGGCGCGATGACCGCCTGCTTGACCGGGCGGTCGGTGTGGCGCAGGGCGTCGCGCAGGTAGGTCTCCGCGCGGACCTTGTAGCGGAACGGCCCCGAGGTCAGGCGGGGCAGCTGTCGGGTGTGGCCGTCGGCGAAGGGGATGACGGCGCCGTCCGGGGCGAGGGTGGTGAGCCCTGCGAGGGGGTAGGTGAGGAAGCTGGGCTTTGCCTGTTCCCCGTCCACCAGGACGTTGCAGCCCAGCGTTTCCAGCCGGCTGAGGGTGTCGGCCGTGGCCTGTTCCTGGAGGCGCGTCAGTTCCGCTTCGGACAGGCGCCCCGCGGCGTGTTCGGAGAGGGCCTCCTGCAGGGCGCGGGGCCGGGGGATGCTGCCGATCGACTCGGTGGGGATGCTCATGGGCCGGACCCTAGAAAGCGCCACAGGCCCGGGCAAGGAGGCGTGGACCGCGTGTACCGGTCCGCGCCCCGCCCGAACCGCGGCAGCGTTCCGGGGGTGAGCGGGATCGCCGCAGGTCACCGTTGATCGGCGGAGTGACGGATGGGCAGCCGTCCGGAACAGGGGCCGCTGTTCAGCCAGAGGGATTGGCTGATGACAGTTCACTGAATCGGCGCGCCCTACGGCGTCGCGTTGACCGGACGGGACCCGTCAGGAAGGAATCGAAACCGCGCCCATAAGCTTGGGAGTCACCCGGCACTTGAGTCGGTACATGCCTGCTGACCTGAGAAAACGTCTGCCTTACGCCTGCCGGGCGCCGGCCTGGCCTCGTACTGGACACCTCCCAGGTCACCTTCTGTGACTCCGGCTTCCTCGCCGCGGTCGACTGGTGGCCCCGGCACGGACGACGCCTCAGGCTCGCGAACCGCTCCCGTGCCGTACGGTGGCTCCTGGCCGCGGCTGCCCCGGTAGGACGGCGCCCGGCGCGTGGTGGCTCACTGCCGGTGGCGGGGGGCGTGATGGTGTTCGTCGCACCCGCCTGTGGGCCGGAACAGCGGAGGTCCCCGGAACTGGGTCACCTCTGACGGGCGGCGCCATGAAGCCGCCCGCGCGGGCGGCAGGGCGGCGGTCGTCACGACTGGCTTTGGTCGTCACAACGGCCCCAGCGCATTCACTCCGCCGAGGCCGCCCTTCCGGATCGTCACACGTGAGAGTGCTCGATCCACGTCCCATTGTACGACGGCGGGCCGGGCCGGCAGGGAGAGATCGGGCCGGCGGGCAGTCCGGCTCAGCCGCCTTCCTCCTCCGGGATGCGCAGGTCGTTCCGGTGCCGCTCAGACGTCGTCGACGTTTGTGCCCGTGCGCGTGGACGGTCTGCTGGTGGTGAGCCGGGAGAGCACCGCCGGCCGATGGCCGAGTACGCCCGGCTGTCGGCCGCGGGCATGACCACGGGCACGACCACGGGCACGACCACGGGCACGCGGAGTACCGTGAGATCACGGTGGTATCTCGTCGGCCATGAGGTGTCGGCGGGCCCGCACAGGCAGGCGGAACACCATGGCCGAATACGACAGCCCCAGCACCTCGGAAGCTCCTTCCGGACGAGATTCACCGAGCGGTGAGGCCCGGCACGGCTCAGCTCCGGCTGCAGACGACGCACACCCGCGAGGGCGTCCTCGACGGCGCGTGGTGGCACCGTTCCCGGGAGGTCGCGACCGATGACGGACCACCAGGAGTCGACATGATCCAGATGGCGGACATCCGTGAGTGGCGAACCCACGACGTGGTGGACACGCGGGGCCACAGAATCGGTGAGCTGGAGGCGGTCTACGTCGACACCAGCACCGACGAGCCGGCCATGGCCACGGTCCGCGTCGGCCTGCCCACCCGACACCGTCTGGTGTTCGTTCCCCTGGACGGTGCGACGGTCGGGCCGGGCTACGTGCAGGTCGTCCATGACAAGGCGCTGGTGAAGCGGTGTCCTTCGGTCGGTACCGACGACGTACTTCCCGCCGAGGAGGAGGAGGCGGTCTTCCGGCACTACGACCTCCCCTACCAGACCGGGGCGAACGGTGAACGGCAGCTGGCCCGTCGCTGACCCCCCCCAACCGACCGAGGGGGCAGCCCTCATGACGCTCTTCCTGGCCCTGATCATCATCGCGATCGTGCTGGGCATCATCGGTGCCACCGCCGACGGACTGCTCTTCCTGCTGATCATCGGCATCGTGCTGTTCGTGGCGGACCTCGTCTACATCACCCTGCGCATGCGTCGCTCCGCCCACCGCCGCCCGGTCCGGTGACCCGACGCGCCAGGCGAGCCGGCTCCGTGGCGGCGGTGGCTGTCGGCTCAATCGAGGATGGTGAGACGGTCGGCGTCGCCGCCGCGCCACTCGATGAGGAAGATGGTCGCGCCGTCGCTGGTGACGCCGCCGCGTTCCCGTTTCAGGGATTCAGCCGGCCGGACCGGGCTGCGTCGGCACGAGTGCGGGTTCTCTCCGGGCCGGATCCCGTGTCTTCCCGACGCCGGGTGGCCGGGCACTTCGCGGCCACAGGTGCCCCAAGGACCGGTAGAAGCGATCCGGCAGGAACACGGCATCCGCGACGATCATGACGCCGGAGAAGAGCGGCAGTCCCAGGAGGAGCGCGATCCCCAGGTGTAGCCCCAACAGCATCGTCAGCACGGGGTACTTGAGCCTGCCGAACAGGACGAACGGGAAGGCGACCTGGAGCAGCACCGTCAGGTAGCCGGCGATGGCCATCGCGATCGCGTGCTCGTCGAGCAGGTGGGACAGCGCGGGCCACGGCCGGAACAGTTCGAGGTTCAGCACGTAGTGGAGGGCGGTCCCGTTGCCCCAGGAGCCGCCCTGCACCTTGTACAGGCCCGCGGATCCGTAGAGGAAGCAGACCTGGGCGGCGATGACGAACATGCCGCAGTTGTGCAGCACGGTGCCCACGGTCCGGCGGAAATCGTGGAACCGCTGCCCGAGCCGACCGCGTTCCGCCGCCGGAGCCGCCTTCCTGCGTGCGTCCAGGGACCAGCGGCGCCCGCACGCGGTGAAGACGAGGTACACGGACATGAGGAGGATGAGGTTGTCGCCCCCGTCCGTCATGAAGATCGCCCGGGCGTGGAACGACGCCACTACGACCGCGAACAGTACGGACACGGCCCTGGTCCGCCAGCCCAGCGTGAAGAGCACGGACGTGACGAGAGCGGCCCCGTAGCAGACCTCGAAGTACGCGCGGCTGTCGGACAGGGTGAGGATGCTGACCCACCCGGTCTCGTCGAAGAGCTGTTGCGCCAGCGCGGGTGTCCACGGCGAACCGGGACCCCAGATCTCGTCGCGGTGCGGGAACTCGCGCAACAGGAAGACGAGGTAGAGGAGCCCGTACCCGATGCGCAGGACCGCCGCGGCGTACAGGGACACCGGCCGCTCGATCAGCAGCGCGAGGAGCGTGCCCATGCGGTCGAGCACGCGCTGCTCCGTGGGGCGGGTGGGCGCGGCTGCCGGTGCCGGCGCCGGTGCCGGTGCCGGCTCAGTCTGTTCCATGGGGGGCCACCTTCCACCAGGGCAGGTAACGGGTCTCGAGAGGCGTGGCGCCGGTCGTGGCCGGGGGGATGACGCCCACGGTGTTCGGGGCTGCGACGGGGAGCGTGACCACTCGCAGCTGGATGGAGTCGAAAGAGCCCCGTCGGTGGGCGGCGACGCGATCCACCGCGATGTTGCGCAGGTACGTCCGCATCATCACAGCCCGCTCCGAATGTGGCTCGTCGTCACTGCCGAACGCTTCGAGGTAGGAACTCCAGGCCCGGCGCAGCGTGTTCTGCGCCGTGTGGCTCGGGAAGGGGTTGTGCTTGACGGCGGAGTGGTCCAGGGCGCTCAGGTCGAACCAGCCGCTCACCTCCACGGTGCCGTCGGGTGCCGTCCGCGCGGTCCTCGCGGAGATCTGCCGGTTCACCGACTCCGGATCAGGGGCGAACAGCCGCCAGTTCTGCTCGAAGAGGGGATGGATCCATGCGTTGATCGGCCGGCTGTACAGCTGCGAGACCGGGTTGGGCGGCGCCACGTGCAGGAACACCAGGAGGACATGGATCAGCGCCGTTGCCAGACATACGACGACGGCGGCCGCGGTTCCCGCCTTCAGTGGGCCGGGAGGGCCGGGCTCATCCCCGTACGCGTGCGGCCCGCCGCCCCTGCCCTCGGCGGCCGGCCCGGCTTCGGAGGGCTCCGGTTCCTTCACGTCCGCTGACTGGACACCACCCAGCACGGCCCCACCCGGCTTTCCTGTCGCGACTGCTCATGCTTTCGTTCCGTTCCGTTCCGTCCGGCTCGCGCGAGGCGGGTTGACTGCCCCGGCAGCCAACCCGCGTGGAGACTTACGCGCGCCCGTCGTGCCCGTCGTGCTCGCCAGGTCCGTGGTGCCCGTCGTGCTCGCCAGGTCCGTGGTGCCCGTCGTGCCCGCCAGGTCCGTCGTGCCCGTCGTGTTCGCCGTGACCGGGCTTGCCGGGCTTACCGGGCTTGCCGGGCGCCTCGTGACCGGGGAGGCCCGGGAAGTCATGGCCGGGCTTTCCGGGCGGCTTGGGGATGCCGCCCCCCGAGGTGCCACCGAGCGTTCCGCCCGTGATCGGGCCCGCGGTGCCGCCCGTGGTGCCACTCGTCGTGGTGCCCGCGACGAGGCCGCCCGTCGCTCCACCCAGCACGCCGCCGAGCACACCGCCGCTGGTCGTCGCGCCGCCGACCACACCGCCCAGAAGGCCTCCCGAGGTGGTGCCACCGGTCGCTGTGCCACCGGTCGCCGTACCACCCGTGGTGCCGGCGATCAGACCGCCTGTGACCAGACCGCCCGTGGCCCCGCCGATGAGGCCTCCGGCACACGTCCCACGGTTGATCGTGTTGGTGTCCATCGTCACCGCGCCGTTTCGGGCCAGCGCCCGGCCGCGGATGTCCGCACCCGTGGTCAGAGTGATGGAGGTCAGGGCCATGATGGTGCCCACGAAGTTGGTCTCGGTGCCGAGGGTGGCCGAACTCCCGACCTGCCAGAACACGTTGCAGGGGGAGGCGCCGTTGATGAGGGACACGTTGCTGGAGCTCGCCGTCGTCAGACCCGAACCGACCTGAAACACCCACACGGCGTTGGGGTTGTTCTGGGCGTCCAGGGTGAGCGTGCCGGTGAGTCCGAGAGTGGAGGGGGCGGTGTACACACCCGGGACCAGCGTCAGTCCCCCGGCGTCCGCGGGAAGGACCGCGTCCGTGGCCTGGCCGGCGGCGTTGTTGTAGGCCACGACCAGGTCGCTCTTGGCATCGAGGCCCACTTGGTCGACGGGCCCTGAATGCCGGGAGCCGAACACGACGCCGGGCGGGAATCCGCTGACGGCCGTCCCCGGACTCACTCCGAGGTCGCCGGTGATCACCGAGGGGCCGGTGTTGGTGATCTCCGAACCGGCCAGCACGGCAAAGCTGGCGGCCGTTCCCAGAGGTACGGGTGTGGCGATCGCGTTCGCCGGGGTCGGGGTCACCGCGATCACGGCAGAGGCGATCACCGTCGCGAGAGCCGTCGCGATCCAGAGGGGCTTCGTGCGCCGTAGCGCCGCGCCAGAGATATTCAGCGTCATCGAGGGGCCAACTCCTGTGAGTGGATGGTGGCGTAATTGACGGTCTCGGTCACATGGGACCGTCTCTCTGTCGCTGGCATATTACGCAGAAATTTGCACGGTCCTGGGGATTCGCGTGGGCGGTTTCTTTGCCGTTCATCATTCGCGTCGGCGGAAAATCGCACAAAGAACGAATGAAGCCGATGGGCCTTGTGGGGGAAATAGGCATTCTTATGTGCGCGCGGCCTGCGCTACGAGAATTCGCGAGGCGGCGACGGAGACGAACCGGTTGCGACCAGGCGCGACAGGGCACGAAGACGGATCCAACTGCCCCTGGGCCGTGGCACTCTGCCGGCTGGGCGCCCCCGGCAACGCGCTGCGCTTATGGCCGTGCTGGACGAGTCGGTGCTGCGGCGCGTCGTGGGCAGCGGCGAGAGTTCGCCGGCGCCACCATGCGAGCGTGGTGTATGTGGAGCGGTTCACCAGCGACCTCTATGTGGAGAAACGATTTGACGTGCTGCTCTACGGCGATATGCACGCGCATTTACAGGCTCGGGCGCTGAGCTCGGACGGCATCCGGCAGCTCATTGCCGAAGCCATCAAGGCGTACGTCGTCGGCCGGAATGCCTCCGGCACGATGTCGCCCAGGTCGTCCGCGGTCGCCAGGTAGGTCGAGGCCGTCCCATGGGCCCGCGGACATGGGCTTGGTCGAGTGATCCGAGGTCCTCGCGGCATGAACACCACCGTCTGTCGGCGGCCGGAAAATCAGTGGCAGGCCCGGTCCGCCCCGGTGACGATCGCGGCATGCCCCACTTCCTGGAGACCGACCGGCTCGTCCTGCGCGCGTTCACGGCGGCCGACGTCGACCATCTGCTCGCCCTGGACAATGACCCCGAGGTCATGCGCTTCATCAACGGCGGACGCCCCACAAGCCGGGAGGTGATCGAGACGAGAACCCTCCCGCGGCTCCTGCACGACTACCCGTGCTGGAGGACCCGGGGCTACTGGGCCGCGCAGGAGAAGCCCACCGGCACCTTCTTGGGCTGGTTCGAGTTCCGGCCCCTGGAGGAGGACAGCCCTGCCGTGGTCGAACTCGGCTACCGCCTGAACCAGGCGGCATGGGGACGCGGTTACGCCACCGAAGGGTCCCGGGCCCTGGTCCACAAGGGATTCACGGACCTTGACGTCGAGCGGGTCACCGCCAACACCATGGCCGTCAACACCCGCTCCCGTCGCGTCATGGAAAAGTCGGGCCTGTCCTTCATCCGGAACTTCACCGGGGACTGGCCGGAGCAGATCGAGGGCTCCGAGCACGGTGAAGTCGAGTACGAACTCTCCCGGACCGAGTGGGAGCAGTCTCGATAGGCGTCAACGGCCTGATGTGCAACTCCCGGCATGCACTCTCCGGCCGGCGCCTACCAGGCCACTCGCAGTGCCGATATGGGGGTGGACCTCGCGCGGGCATCTGCTCGTGAGCAATCCTCCGCCGAGCCCTCGGGTCGCACCCGTCGATCGATGCCGACGGCGGGCGAACTCACTCAAGCCGAGTCCGGTGGCGTGTCGGACGTGGCGGCGCGGCGGTATTCGGCGTTGATGCGCTGCGCCTCTTCGAGCTGGTCTTCGAGAATGATGATGCGGCAGGCGGCCTCGATGGGGGTGCCCTGGTCGACGAGTTCGCGGGCGCGGGCGGCGATGCGCAGTTGGTAGCGGGAGTAGCGGCGGTGGCCGCCCTCCGAGCGCAGCGGGGTGATGAGGCGGGCCTCGCCGATGGCGCGGAGGAAGCCCTGTGTGGTGCCGAGCATCTCGGCGGCCCTGCCCATCGTGTAGGCGGGGTAGTCGTCGTCGTCGAGACGGCCGTACGAGTCATCTGCTGTCATTTGCACCCCTCTGGGAAACGCGTGGAGGGGCCCTGGTGCCGTACTGGCACCAGGGCCCCGAAGGAACTACTACACCACCTGCCGGCCCTGATACTGCGCCGGCGTTCTGTGTCCGCGTACCCGACCTGACTGCTGTCGGGGGCGCGGGGATCGCGGTTGCTTGACCGGAGACCACCTCACTATCGATGTCCTGCGGTACCCGGGCTCACGACTTCCGCCCGGGCGATCCTGATGGCGTCGGGTTCCTCCGTTCTTCCTCGGTGATCAACTACGTACTGCTGGTACTGCCGGTGATGCGAACTGCTCAGTGGCCTGTGACAGCGCCACCCTTCGGCAGCCAGCCCCGTCGCCCGTCCTGCGTCTTCTCTGGCTTGGAACCCCACTGCCGAACTTCCCGATGCGCGCGTCCGCAGCCGACGCCTTCACCAGGGGTACCGCTCACTCTTCACTGCTGGGTACTGCGCACTGCACTCGCGGGTACCGCACCTGCCATGACAGCGGTCCCGCTCGCGGCGGCCCCTGATCACTGCGGGCCACCCGGTCCGGCCGTCAGTCCCGTCGCCGTCCTGCAACAACCCTGGCTTCGAAACTCCACCACCGCACCGTCCTGCGAACTGCAACTACCTGTACTGCTGGTACCGCTTGCCGGCAGTTCGTCTCTGCCAGGCCCTGCTGTCTCTCTGGGCTACGAGAGAAACCATAACCAGGCCGCCACCCAATGTCTACTCCGGCCGACATAGATTTCTGTGTGTCCGGTGGATAGGTAATCGACCTCGAACAGTGAAGCGACGGCAATGAGGTACTGGTCACGCAAGCTGGGCTCGGAGTCCCGCTGCGGTCTGGTGGCCGGTTCGCGAGGCGTCGCCGCCGGTGTCGAGCGAGCCGCGAGGTGGCCGTCGCGCAGCGGTCCTCGCCGGTTGGTTCATCGCTCTTGTGACGAGATGCCGTAGGGGACATTCGAGTGGAGTACGTCGTGCGCCGCAACCGCCTCCGCTCTGCTTGCAGTCGTCATGCGCAGTGGCACGACGACCGAGGAGGCATTCGTGACTGGTTTTCAGGCTTTCACCACCGGCACCGTGGCGCTGCGGGATCTCGACCCGTACCGCTTTCCTGCCGCGCTCGTCGACGATCTGCCGGAGCAGACGCCGACGGTCTGCGGCGTCCTGGAGCCCGGCGACCACCTTCTGCCCGCGCCGGAGCCGACGAGCCGCCCGTCCGCTCGTCTCGAGCCGGCCGACCGTCGGCGCCTGGAGCTGCATGCCGCTCTCACCACCGCGGGTATCGCGCCCCTGCCGGGCGACATGGATGCCATCGAGGCCCTGTGCCGGCTGGGCGACACCACCCATGTCGCGCTGCGGCGATGGATCAGCCACGCCATGTGACCCTCGTGGGGCTGGGTGTGCTGTGGGGCATGGGCCCGCGTCTGCCGGAGGCGGGGGCGAAGCCCGCCGTCGAGGGGCTCGCCGCCGTATCCAGGGAATCTGGCGGCACCTGTCAGATCACAAGAATCGGCTGGCTGAATCCGCCACGCCCCGCCTCCCTACCCCTACAGCTGCCGGTCCTAGAGAGTCGGGTACTTCGTCGGCCGATCAGGGATGGGGTGGCATATGACTGGCGCGATGAGGTCGGCTCGGTGGCTGGCGTCGTCCTGTGATGACCCGGCCGGGTGCCTGCGTGAGTGGCGAGTCGGCCCACGGGGTGTCGTGCTCTTGCCTGCGGGGCGGATGTGGGACGCGCTCGCGGTCCCGGAGATACTGGGACGCAGCCTGCTGGCCGCCATCGCCCGCTCGGGACAGTCGGGGAGCGGCCCGGTGCTCGGTGACAGCAAGCGTCAGGAACTCGTGCTCCTGATGACTCCCGGCACTCCTCCTCCCACGGGGCTGGACCGGGCCGCCCGGTATCTGACGAGCGGGGCGTGGCTGGCCGTTCCGGACCCCGACCGGCAGGCGACGGGGCTGGCCTGGCTCGTCGCACCCGACGGGCGCGGAACCCTGTTCTCCCCGACGGACGTGTACCCCCTCCTTCCTCAACACCCCTCAGTGAAGTGAAGGAACGGGCGAGGAAATGGTGCGGCCGTGCATTCTCCAGGCTCTGGAAGCCGTCGCGGACGCCCAGCCCCCGGCACACGTCCGCTCGCACCGGCTACTTCTCCGCGCTGCTGCGCCGTCTGGCATGGGGCGCATCCCACGACGTCTACCGGCTGAGAGGACAGCCCCATGAGACGTCAGCCGATGAAGGCTCCCAGACAGAGAGCAGGCCGGGTTGGCGGCCGCAACCGTAGACGCCGTGCCCGGGGCGACGAGAGTCCGAAGCGTCCCCGCCCGCCACCACGCCTCGGACCCGAACGGCCGCCTGACCACTCACGGTGGATAAGGTCCGGGCTGGAGCCGACGCCCCGTTACGGCACTTATGGCACGCGAATGGCACGCGCCCCGAGAGGTCTGGACAACACACAGCCCCAGGCCTCTGGCCTGGGGCTTCGCTATGGAGCGGATGACGGGAATCGAACCCGCGCTACAAGCTTGGGAATCACCGTCGCCCGGCGGGGCTATCCTGCCTCTGACCTGCGCTTCTCGCCTCGCGCCACCTCGATCCTCAACGCGGGGGAGACCGGCTCTGAGACGCGATTGAGCCAAACGGTCCGTTCGTCTATCGATCACCCTCGGCGCTACGGTTCCGATCCCGCACTCGTTCCGGCCGGCCACGGGGGCAACTGGTCCTTGCCTCTGAGTTCTTCGGCCTTGTCGAAGCACGCCTGAGCAGCAGCGGTTTCGCCGAAGTGCGCGTGGGTCCGTCCGACGGCCATCAGGGTGTCCGTCGAGCCGCCGGCGTCGCCGACCTGACGTCGCAGAGCCAGAGCCTCGGTCAAGGCGTCGAGCGCTTCGTCACGCCGGCCGAGTGCGCGCAGGGTGTCGCCGAGATCTTCCAGGGCGATGGCGATGTTGGTGAGGTACCCCAGCTCGCGGCACATGGCCAGCACCTGGCGGTACACGGCCTCGGCCTGCCGGAGTTCGCCAGCGGCGCGATGGGCCGTGGCCAGTCCGCTCAGGAGCGGAGCCTCGCTGCGCTCGCTGCCGGACCGCCTGAAGAGATCGATGGCCTTCCGCGCGTGGTCGAGGGCTTGCCGTGGGCGGTGCGTCCCGCTGTAGGCCCGGGAAAGGTTGGAGTAGACACCCGCCCGGCACTCGAGATCGCCGCTCGCCTCGAAATGGGGGAGGCAGTCCAGCAGGCAGGTGAGGCTGGCATCGTGCCGGTGCGCCATGCGGTGCGCCACCCCGAGGCGGAACAGGACCCATGCCCGCCCCTCGTGGTCGTCGTGCGCCTTCGCCGTGGCCAGCGCCGACCGCAGGCAGGTGTCCCACACGCCGGTCCACCAGTACGTGGTGGCGTAGCCGAAGAGGTTGAGGGCCAGCCGCCAGGCCAGATCCGGACGCGGGGACAGCGCGGCCGCCTGGACGGCTTCGCGCAGGTTGGGCAGCTCCTGCACGAACCACGCCAGCGCCCCGGCGGCGTCGTAGAAGCGCGGCGCCCGGCCCGCCGGGCCCTCCTCGAACCTCGGGCCGGCGGGCATGCCAGGCGCGATCGTCGCACTGGCCGCCTCGGTTGCGACGGTGTACCAGGTCAGGAGCCTCAGCAGCGCCGTCCTTCGGGCGGGCTCGGACTCCTCCGCGGCGCTGCGCTCGGCCGCGTACTCTCCGACCAGGTCGTGGAACCGGTATCGCCCGGGCTCCGGATTCTGCAGCAGATGTACGTCCCCCAGGAGTCCGAGCACCTCGGCGGTCCTGCGCGCGGGAAGGTCCAGCAGCGCGGCGGAGGCATCGAGGCTCAGCCCCTCGCCGCGCCACAGGCTGAGCAGCCGGAAGGCACGCGCCGCATCGCGTTCGTGGCGGTCACGGCTGTCCCGCAGCATCCGATAGCTGGAGGCGAAGGAGCTGTGGACGGACAGGCTGCCGGCCGACAGGGCCCGCAGCCGGCCGTCGCCGGCTTCCAGTTGCTCCGCGATCGTGCGCAGCGGCCAGGAGGGGCGAACCCTCGCCTTCGCTCCGACGATCCGCAGGGCCAGGGGCAGTCCGGCACAGGCCGCCAGGATCCGCGTAGCGTCCCCTGCCTCCGCCAGGACCCGGTCGGCACCGCAGAACGCCGAGAGCATCGCCCGTTGGTCGCCTTCGCCGAGCGGCTCCAGGGGAACCCGGGCTCCGATGGGCAGGTCGGGCAGCGCGTTCCTGCTTGTGATCAGGACCGAGCAGCCGGCCGAACCCGGCAGGAGCGGGAGCACCTGCTCGACGTCGTGGGCGTTGTCGAGGACCATCAGCACGCCCCTGTCCGTCAGACGGGTACGGAGCAGCGCCGCGCGTCCGTCGGTGTCGCCGGGTATCGGCAGGCCGGGACCGGCCGGAGTGTCGGACAGATCGCTCAGGAATCGCCCGAGCAGGTCGTGCGGGTCCTGGCGGGTACCGAGCCCGAATCCGTGCAGGTCCGTGAAGATCTGGCCGCCCGGAAAGCGGTCGCCCAGGATGCGCGCGGTGTGGACGGCCAGGGCGGTCTTCCCGACGCCGCTCATCCCGGTGACGACCGCCATGCGGGGGCCCCGGTCGTCCGGCCGGGGGGTGAGCAGCTCGATCAGGGTCCGCACCTCGTCGGCGCGCCCCGTGAAATCGGGGACGTCGGCGGGCAGCTGGGACGGAGCGGGCCAGGTCCTGACGGTACGCGGGTCAGCGGCTTCGTCGGGCACGTCGGCGTCGACGGACGCGCCGCCGCCGGGGTGCCCGCTGGCGGCGTGCACCGCATCGGCCTGCCGGCCGTTCTCGGCGGCGACGGCCGGGCCCGTCCACTGCAGTGCCGGGTCGTCGACCAGCAGTGACTGATGCAGATCGCGCAGTGCGCGGCCCGGATCAGTGCCGAGCTCCTCGACCAGGTCATGGCGTACGCGCTCGAACGCGAGCAGCGCCTCGGCCTGGCGACCGCTGCGGAACAGGGCGAGGATCAGCTGGGCGCAGAACACCTCGTGCAGGGGGTACCGGGCGGTCCACCGGCTGATCTCGGGAACGATCTCGTGGTGACGCCCCAGCCGGAGCTCGGCCGCGAAGTGCCACTCCCGGGCCTGCACCCGCGCCTGCTCGTAGTGTGTGATCTGGGGACGCAGGGTCTCGGACACGGGGGCGTCAGCGAGCGGAGCACCGCGCCACAGCTGTTCGGCCGCCCGGGTCAGGCGGCTGACGGACACCCAGTCCTGCCGGGATTGTGCCGTCTTCGCCTCAGCGAGCAGCAGGGTGAACTCCTCGGTGTCCACCTCGCCGTCGTGGACGAGAAGCCGGTAGCCGGTCGGTACGGACGCGAGGCGCTCGGCGTCGACGGCCGACAGGGTTCGTCGCAACTGGCTCACGTAGTTGCTCAGGGCGGCAGCGGCCGTCGCGGGCGGACTCTCACCCCACAGCGCGGCCGCGAGCCGCTCACGTGAGACGAGGCGGTTCGGTTCGAGAAGCAGCGCGGCCAGCAGGGCCCTGCTCTTCGGAGTGGGAACGGCGAGAGGCCTGCCACCGGCGTCATGGACGGTCAGCGGACCCAGCAGACCGAACCTCATCCCCACCGCTCCGTGATCCCCGGGCACGCCACCGCGCTGATCATAGCCAGCGCCGAAACCGGGCCGTTGACGTTCCATTGCCGCCGCCCCGCAGACTCGGGCGCCAGAGACCGACGTGCACCGGAGCCGAGAAGAATCCGGAAGCCGAGAGGAACAAGGAGGCCCTGTGGCCAAGGTCGTGGAACTCACCTATTACCCGGTCAAGGGCTGCGCGGGCCTCTCCGTGCAGGATGCCTTCATGGCCCCGGCGGGACTCCCTCACGATCGCTCATTCATGATCGTCGACGAGAACGGAGTCTTCCGCAGCCAGCGGCGCGATCCCCGGCTGGCCCTGATACGCCCGAGCATCGCGGCCGACGGAACGCGCCTGACCCTGGAGGCCCCGGGCTCCGGCACCGTCACCGTCCCGGTGGACTCGTCGTCCGAGCGACGGCCGGTGGAACTGTTCGGAGCTCCGTTCACCGGCATCGATCAGGGCGACGAGGCAGCAGCCTGGCTTTCCGCGGTGACAGGCGGGCCGAGCCGACTCGTGCGGGTGCCGCCCGAGCACGACCGGATCACCGACGGACTCGTCGCGGGCACATCGGGCTACGCCGACAGCTGCGCGGTGCACGTCGTCTCCCGCTCGTCCATGGCCGCCCTCAACGAGCGCCTCGTCTCCGACGGCGCGGAACCGCTGCCGATCAGCCGGTTCCGCCCCAATGTCGTCGTCGACGGATGGGACGATCCCCACACCGAGGACCTCGCGCGCCGCATCACCGTCGGCTCGGTGGAGTTGGCGTACGCGAAGCTCGCCATCCGCTGTGCCGTCACCTTGGTCGACCAGCGGTCCGGGTGCCGGAGCGGGCGGGAACCGATCCGCACCCTCGCCACCTACCGGCGGGCCGCTGAGGGCGGCGTCGCCTTCGGCGTGAAGCTGGCCGTGGTCCGGCCCGGCCGACTGTCCGTTGGCGACGACGTGACAGTCAGCTCGTGGGGTGTGTCCGAACTTCGCGCCGATGATGCGGCGACGATCATGTGACCGGGTCGGACAGGTCTGGGCAACGACTAAGCCCCAGGTCGCTGACCTGGGGCTTAGTGGAAGAGCGGATGACGGGAATCGAACCCGCGCTATAAGCTTGGGAATCACCGGCGCCCGGCTTGGCCACCCTCTGCCTGACCTGCGGAAACGGGTCCTTCGTGACGCTTCTCGCCGGCTCGGCGATACCCGTGGTGACCGCTGTTCACCGCCCCGAAGGGCACGGATGGGGCACGACCAGCTTCCTCGGAGATGCGGCGCTTCCTCCGCGTGTCCGATGCCCGGCCATCAGTCGTCGGGTGGGCTCTCCGCTTCCTGGAGTCTCTCGGCGACGTCATCGGCCCACTCCTGAGCCCACCGGCGCAGCTCGATGGTCTGCTGGTCGTCGAGTCCGTAGGCCGCGAATTCGGTGTCATCGATCCAGTCCGCGCCGGCGAGCCGGGCCTGAAGATCGGAGAGGTCGAAGCTGTCACGGGCGTGGCGGCGGCCGAGCTCTTCGAGCTCGATGCGACTCCAGCGTTCCGTTGCCGCTCGGACGTCGATCAGGTCACGCGCCAGGCCCCGGTCCGCCAGCGCGCGAACCTTCGTGCCGACCACGTCCTCCAGGGAAAGCACCAAGCCGTGCTGAGTCTTCACAGGTGGACGCCAGAGTGCTTCCTTGAGGACATCGACCTCGCACTCCTCGCCGGTGGAGGTGTCGGTGACGATCAGCCGCGCGGACAGCGGGTCGGTTTCCAACGCTCGTACCCGCCAGCCGCGTTGTTCCAGCCCGGCGCGCACGGCGGCGGCGATCTTCTCCATCGGCTCCGGGTTCTCGGTGGCAACATCGAGGTCCTTGCTGAGCCGGTCGACCAGTCCGTGTGCCTGGACGGCGTAGCCACCCGTGAGCACGAGCGGGTAGACATCGCCCACGGCGAGGACATCCGCGAGGAGCCGCCGATGCAGTTCCGTGAGATTCACGCGGCAGCCTGGGCATCGGGCGTCAGTTCGTTGAAGGCGTCCTCCCAGACATCACGGATGTCCCGGCTGATCAGTGTGCGCAGGACGGGCCACATGGCGACGAGCAGTTCCCGGTTCAGGTAATGGACCAGGTCATCGTGCTGCCCTTCGGCCAGCACGATCCGGTAGCAGCCCATCCGCAATCGGGGCTGGTCGAGGTCGAACCGAGACAGGCCGGACCACGCGAGGTGCAGCGGAAGGTCGATGTGGCCGTGGGCGGGGCCGCCGAGCTCAGAGAGCTTGGCGGGAAGCCGCCTGGCGAATCTGGTGCGGCGGAGCTCGGGAACGCTGGGCGTGGCTGCCATACCTTGATTATTCCGCAGGTGGGCGAGGCGGCCCGGTGATTCCGGTACAGGTAACACCCGGCTCAGAGCTTCTACGTGGCCGCAGTGGCGGTAACGCCGCCGTAAGGGCAGGTCAGAGTCCTCATGCGACACGTCCGGCGAGACAATGCTGTGTTCCGCGTGCCCCATCTCGCGGGGCTGAAGGGTGTACGAACGGCGAGGCTGGCCTGCCAACAAACAAGCCCCAGGTCGCTGACCTGGGGCTTCGTTAAAGAGCGGATGACGGGAATCGAACCCGCGCTATAAGCTTGGGAAGCTCATGTTCTACCATTAAACTACATCCGCACAGCGGCCGTATGAACGGTGCCGCATCGTTGCACACTGTACCCCATGCGCCACTTGAGGCGAAGCTCACGCCTCCGCGTGTGCGGAGCGCCGCCTGGAGGGTGTCCTGTTGATCCCCTAATGTGGCTGTCTCGTCCAGCGTATGTGTAGGGGAAGGGACTTGATGGGTTCCATGGAGCGCACCGTCGTCCGCTGTGCCGAAGGGCACGTGTTCAGTACCGCCTCGTTCCCGCTTCAGCAGCTCGGGGCCGGGCGGATCGGGCCCGGGCGGCTCATTCGGTGTCCGCGGTGTGCGCGGTTGCGGCACGCGGTGCCCGTGGTGCTCGGGCAGCGCTAGCGCGGCGGGCGCGCTGCGCCGCAGGGCGGGGCCGAGCAGGGCGGGGCCGAGGGGCCGGGGCGCGGGGCCCTGCCGATTGGGGCAGGTCCGCGCCCTCTGCGTATCGTGGGGGCGTGCTTCTCTCAGACAAGGACATCCGGGCCGAGATCGATGCCGGACGGGTGCGCATCGACCCGTACGACGAATCCATGGTGCAGCCCTCGAGCATCGACGTGAGGCTTGACCGCTTCTTCCGGGTGTTCGAGAACCACCGCTACCCCCACATCGACCCCGCCGTCGAGCAGCTCGACCTGACGCGTGAGGTCGAGCCGGAGGGCGACGAGGCGTTCATCCTCCACCCCGGCGAGTTCGTGCTCGCCTCGACCTACGAGGTCATCTCCCTGCCGGACGACATCGCGTCGCGGCTGGAGGGGAAGAGCTCCCTCGGGCGGCTCGGGCTGGTCACGCACTCGACCGCCGGGTTCATCGACCCCGGTTTCTCCGGGCACGTGACCCTGGAGCTGTCGAACCTCGCCACCCTGCCGATCAAGCTGTGGCCGGGCATGAAGATCGGCCAGCTGTGCCTCTTCAAGCTGAGCTCGCCCGCCGAGTTCCCGTACGGCAGCGAGCGGTACGGCTCGCGGTACCAGGGACAGCGGGGGCCGACGGCCTCCCGCTCGTTCATGAACTTCCATCGGACCCAGGTGTGAGGCGGTAGCCGGCATGAGTGAAGTACGCGAGAACCTGACGTACGAGGGCTTCGGCACCGCCGTCCGCGAGCTGGCGCAGACCATCGCCGACGACGGCTACGAGCCCGACATCGTGCTCTCGATCGCCCGCGGCGGCGTCTTCGTCGCCGGCGGTCTGGCCTACGCCCTCGACTGCAAGAACATCCACCTCGTGAACGTGGAGTTCTACACCGGCGTCGGGACCACCCTGGAGATGCCGGTCATGCTGGCGCCCGTGCCCGACGCGATCGATTTCAGCGACAAGAAGGTGCTCATCACCGACGACGTCGCCGACACCGGCAAGACGCTCAAGCTCGTCCACGACTTCTGCGTCGACCACGTCGCCGAGGTCCGCTCGGCCGTCATCTACGAGAAGTCGCACTCGCTCGTGAAGTGCGAGTACGTGTGGAAGAAGACCGACGAGTGGATCAACTTCCCCTGGTCGGTCGAGCCGCCCGTCGTGAGGCGTGAGGGGCAGGTTCTCGACGCCTGAGGCGACGGGGCCCGCCCCTGTCGTCCGCGTCGAGTGGCCGATCCCCACCCCCCACCGCCTGGTCGCTTGAGTCGGCTAGGTGACCAGGTTGCTCAGTGCCCGGTACGTGTTCGTGCCGGGCACCCCGTCCAGCGGGCCCGTGTAGCCGCCGGTCTGGGCCAGGCGCTGGAGCGCCACGTACGTCGCCGTGCCGGGCGCTCCGTCGATCAGGCCCGAGTAGCCCGAGCCGCGCAGGCACGCCTGGACGCCGGCCCAGCTGTACGAGCCGAGCACCCCGTCCGCCGGGCCCGTGTAGCCGCCCAGTACGGCCATCCGCTGCATCGCCGCGTACGTGTTCGTCCCCGGAGCGCCGTCGATCGGACCCGTGTAGCCGAAGCGGCGCATCACCGTCTGGACGCCCTTCCACGAGTGGGTGCCCATGACGCCGTCGATCGGGCCCGTGTAGCCGCCCGCCGTCGCCAGGGTCTGCAGTCCCTTGTACGTCGCCGTGCCCGGCGCCCCGTCCAGCGGGCCCGTGTAGCCGTAGCCCCGCAGGACCGTCTGGACGCCCTTCCACGAATTGATGCCCATGGCACCGTCCAGCGGGCCCGTGTAGCCGCCCGCCTTGGCGATCTTCTGCAGGGTCGTTCCGTCGGCCGTCGAGATCGGGCCGGGGCCCGTGCCCGTCACGCTCAGGTACGTGCGGACGGCCGCGAACGTGTTCGGGCCGGGCACGCCGTCGATCGGACCGGTGTAGCCGTAGTCGGCCGCCAGCCGCTGGAGCCCCTTGTACGTGTCCGGGTCCGGCGTGCCGTCGAGCGGGCCGGTGAAGTAGCCCGCCGACAGGACCGTCTGGACGCCCTTCCACGACAGGGTGCCCAGGACGCCGTCCACCGGGCCCGTGTAGCCGCCGCGCTGGGCCAGCTGCTGGAGCGTCTTCGCGTCCGCCGTCGAGATCGTCATCGTCCCCGTACCGCCCGCCTGCGCGAGGTACCCGCGCAGCCCGGCGTACGTGTTCGGGCCCATGATCCCGTCGACCGGGCCCGTGTACCCGCCGCGCTGGGCCAACTGCTGCAGTCCCTTGTACGTGTTCGGGCCGGGGACGCCGTCGATCGGGCCGCCGTACAGGCCCAGCTGGGTGAGGAAGGTCTGGATGCCCTTCCACGACAACGTGCCGAGGACGCCGTCCAGCGGGCCCGTGTAGCCGCCCAGCTGCGCGATCCGCTGGAGCGTCACGCCGTCGGCCAGCGGGATGTCCGGCGCCGGGTCGGGGACGGGGTTCGGGCCCGGGGGCGGCAGGACCGCCGAGCCGAACGCGTCCGGCTTCGCCTGGTTCAGGTCGACGGCGACGCCCTTGACCGACCCCGTGTCACTGAACTGGTGGATCGCCCAGGCCGGATACGCCGTCCCGATCCGCGGGCTGCCGGCGGGAGCGCCGTAGTCCGCGATCCAGAGCTTCGCGCCCGTCGCCTGCGTCTGCGGCCAGGAGCGGGACTGGAGCAGGGAGGAGTACGTGTAGAGGAAGGGGGTCGTGCCCAGGCGGGCCTTCACGATGCCGATGAACTCCGCCGTCTGCGCGTCCGTCCACACCGGGCTCTGGTCGACGCCCTCGACGTCGACCATCAGCGGCTCGCCGGGGCGGTAGTCCCGCAGATGGGCGAGGAAGTACGCGGCGTCGGTGGCCGCCGCTCCCCAGCCCGTCATCCAGTAGTGGCCGACCAGGAACCCGGCGGCCCTGGCCTCGTCGACCTGCCGGACGTAGTGCGGCGAGGTGTAGGGCTGGTGGGTGCCGTCGTTCGAGCCGCCCGACTTCACGACGCAGAACCGGAAGCCGGCGCTGCGCGCGGCCAGGAAGTCCAGGTCGGCCTGGCTGGTGCCGACGTCGATCCCGTACACCGCGTCCGTGGGCGAGGGTGTCGGTGCCGGGCCGGGGGCCGGCGGCGTGGACGGCGGGTGCGCGGACAGCCAGCCCGAGACGCCGAGGATCGTGTTCGGGCCGAGGACGCCGTCGATCGGCCCGGTGTAGCCGCCGTCCCGGGCCAGGGCCTGGACGGCCTTGTACGTCGCGGAACCGGGCACGCCGTCGATCGGGCCCGTGTAGCCGTAGCCGCGGACCGCGGTCTGCACGCACTGCCAGCCGTTGACGCCGATCGCGCCGTCGACGGGGCCGGTGTAGCCGCCGCGTTGCGCGAGCGTCTGCAGCACCCGCTGGTCGTCCGCGGTCAGCGGGTACGTGGCGCCCCCGGGGCCCGGGGTGCCCACGTCGGCCATCCGCGCGCCGACGTTGTCCAGCGTCCAGCCCAGGTAGACGAGGCCGGCGAGGGAGTCGTACCGGGCGACGGACTGGGTCCCGATGCGGTAGCCGCCGGGGGCGAAGTCCTCCCCGCCCGACAGGTGCCCCGTCGCCATCAGGCAGCGCGTGCCGCCGCCGTCGAGGTCCAGGGCCACATGGCCGGGCGTGAGCCGTACGGCGTTGGCCCACCAGTGGAAGGCCCCGCGGGGCGCCGCCGAGTAGTCCGGATGCCCCTCTCCCGACGCCTCCCACGCGTCGTACGCCGTGGCCCGCGAGCTGCTCAGGTCGCAGGCCCGGAACATCAACGACTGGCACATGTCCGACCAGTTGGAGCCGTTGTCGAAGCCGGCGGCACCACCATCGGTGACGTGCAGGCGGGCCCACTGCTCCGCCCCGGCGACCGTTCTCGTCAACTCGCACCTTCCTGAAGGGTGTTGGGGGAAGCGAGGATGGTCAGGTCGGACGTCGCGAGGATCGTCTCGGAGCCCACCCGTTGGGCACGTACGACCGGTCGTACGCCCGTCGTCGCCGCCGTCGGAACGGCTCCATGGCGGAGCCACGGGGCCAGGTCGACCGTTCCGTCCGCGTCCGTGTCCAGGTCCAGGTAGCCGTGCCGGCCCGGGGACTTCCGGCCCTCGGACACCTCGAACCAGAGACCGGGGCGGGCCGCGTGGAACGAGCCGAGGGAGAACCGGACCCGTCGGCCGGGCAGCGGCCTGCCGTCCGGTGCGGTGAGCGTGAACAGCACGCCGGTGGCCGGGGCGGAGGATTCACCCCGCGGATCCGCGGCCCGCCAGGCGTATTCCGGTGACGAGAACGTCCCCCGGGCTTCCGCGTCGCCGGACGTCCCGGGCGGGCTCGCGGCCGATGCCGTACCGCCCGCGCCCACCCCCACTCCCAGGACCAGTCCCGGCAGCAGCGCGCCCGCCGTCCGCAGGACGGACCGCCGGGACAGCCCCCGCCCCCGCCCTTCGCCGTCAACCCACTCGGGCACCTGACCTCCTGGAATCCCTGTACCGCCGGCCGAACCACGGACCGGTCAAGACCACCCCACGGCCCGTACGCCGACAACCCAACGAATACGCGGAGTTGAAGCCCAGGTTCCGCGCATTCGTTGGGTTGTCGGCGACAAGGCGGCCCGATGGGATGAGCGGGCTCGCGAACCGTCCTAGACGAGGAGAAGCGTTGACCGAGAACGAGGCACGGCATCGTTGTGGCGGCGGCCGGGACGACCACCATCCCGTCGTCCCGGCGGGCGTCAGCCGCCGCACGCTGCTGCGTGGCGCGGTGGTGGGCGGCGGAGCGCTGGCCGCCGGCGGACTCGTCCTGCCCACGAGCGCGTACGCCGTCCCCGCGCTCTACAACCCGTTCGGCGCGTACGCCATCACCGGCCCGTGGGACCCGCCGAACCACAACGGCGTCGACTTCGGCATGGCCGTGGGGACGTCCCTCCCGGCCTGCGGCGCCGGAACGATCGAGAACATCCCCTACAACGGCACCGGCGGCCACACCGTCACCATCCACCACGCCGAGGGCTACCGCAGCCAGTACATGCACCTGTCGAGGTTCCTGCTGGCCAACGGCGCGTCCGTGTCCTCCGGGACGGTCGTCGGGCTCTCCGGCGGAGCGGCGGGCGCCGACGGCGCGGGCAACTCGACCGGACCGCACCTGCACTGGCACGTCATCAACGCGAGCGGCGTCCGCGTCAACCCGCTCTCCGTCACGGGCGGCGGTACGCCCCCCGTCCAGGGCGAGGGCCTGACGCTGCAGAAGATCGCCGGCGCCGGCGGCTACACCGGGGCCCTGGACGGCGTGCCCGGCACGAACACCTGGACAGGCGTGCAGAACGTGGTGAGGGGCTACGCCTACACCGGCCCCATCGACGGCGCCCCCGGCAACGGCACGTACTCCGCGCTCCAGCGCCTGGCCCAGAAGGGCGGCTACGGCGGCCCGATCGACGGTGTGATGGGCGCCAACTCGTGGAAGGGCGTGCAGACCGTCTGCCGGCGCTTCGGCTACACGGGCCCGATCGACGGCGCCCCGGGGACGAACACGTACGCGGCGATGCAGCGGATGGCCAAGCTCGGCGGCTACACCGGCCCGGCCGACGGCATCCTGGGCGCCAACTCGTGGAAGGGCCTCCAGAGGCTGTTCACCGGCTTCGGGTACACCGGCCCGATCGACGGAGCGCCCGGAGCGAACACGTACAAGGGGCTCCAGCGCATGGCCCAGCTCGGCGGCTACACGGGCCCGGTCGACGGCGTCCCGGGGACCAACACCTGGGCGGCGCTCGCCAAGCTCGTCTGACGCTCCGACCCGTACGACCGCTCGTCGAACTCCGTCAGGGCAGGGTCTCCTTCCGAGGCCCTGCCCTGAGGCATGCCGCTCAACTATCTTCATCGTTGCGTGCCAGAGGGCTGTCACCAGAGGGCTGTCACCAGACAGCCGCTCCGGAGCCGAGGAGGACGATGAGGATCCGTAGCGGTCTGTGGCGGGTCGCGGAGCTGCCCACGACGAGGGCCGGCGTCGAGCGGGCCTTCTCGTACTTCACCGCGGGGGTCCGCCTCGGGACCGTCGCGCAGATGGTTCCCGCGGTGCAGCTCGGGGCGGCGCGCTCGCCGCACGAGGCCGGCTACCTCGCGTGCTGGGGCGCCGCCGCCCTGGCCGCGGTCGCGGTGAGCGTCGTGACGCTCGTACGCCGCCGGCCGCCGGGCACGGTCGTGTCCGTGCTCGACTTCGGGCTGGCCTGCGCCCTGCTCGTCCTCGGCCCCCTGGTGCTCGCGCCCTGGGACCGCTTCGGCACCTGGACCGCGTTCCAGCCGGGGTACGCGCTGTCCGTCATCATCACCGCCGGCGGGGTGCGCGGCCTCGGCGTGTGGGCGGGCAGCCTGCTCGCCGTCTCCGTCTGTTACGTGGTCTACCTCGGCGGCGACGTCGGGAGCGAGATGACGTCGACCGCCGTCGGCAACGTCATGACCTATGTCGTGTACGCGCTGGTCGCCCGCATGTTCTTCGGGTACACCCGCCGCATCGCGCGCGACGCCGACGCCTCCCGCGCCCGCGCCGCCGAGCTGGCGCGTCGCGAGGAGGAGCGGCGGGCGCAGGTGATGATGCACAACGGCGTCGCCGTCATGCGCCTGCTGACCGAGCAGGGCGACGACGTCTCACGGGCCGGGCTCGTCGGCCAGGCCGAGGTGGAACTGCGGCGGATGCGCTCCTATCTGCGGGGCGGGGACGGACACGGGGACGGGGATGGACACGGGGACGGGGACGCGTACGCCTCCGACGCCGAAGGGCCCTCGGTCGGGCTCGTCCCGATGGTCAGGCGGGTGTGCGACCGCTTCGCCGACCTGAACGTCGTCGCCTCGCTCGATCTCTGCACCGGCGTACGGATCCCCGCAGCGCAGGCGGAGGCGCTGGAGCGCGCGCTCGGGAGCCTGCTCCTGAACGTCCGCGTGCACGCCCGCGCGCACGAGGTCGTCGTCCACCTCGACGACCAGGAATGCGAGCGCGGGGGCTGGACGCTGACCGTGCACGACGACGGCGTCGGCTTCGAGCCGGCGTCGGTGACCGCCGGGGTCGGACTGCGCGAGGTGGTCGTCGGCGAGCTGCGCCGGCGGGGACTCGGCGTCGGGATCGTGTCCGCCGTGGGCGAGGGAACGACCGTGACGGTCCGGTCGCGCCCGGGGCCGGAGGCGGATCCGCCGGGGCCGGCGCGCCCGACCGTACGGGCCGCCTTCGCGCACCCGACCGTAGGCGCCGCCTTCGCGGACGCGCCGTGAGGCCCGCGGTGGCGGTCGTCGACGACGCCTCGCTGATCCGCGAGTCGATCGGCCCGCTCATGCCCGGTCTCGACGTCGTCGCCTCGGTCGCGACCGTCGAGGAGCTGGTGCGCCGCAGCCCGGCGGTGGACGTCGTCCTGCTCGACCTGCACCTGGCCAACCTCGAACAGCAGCCCGACGCGCGTCAGGGCATCGCCGCCATCCGTACGCTGACCCGCCGCGGCTACCGCGTCTGCGTCTACAGCCAGGAGGAACGCCGGTTCGTCCTCGCGGCGTGCATCGCGGCCGGCGCGAGCGGCATCGTCTCCAAGGCCCTGCCGCGCGACCGGGCCGAACAGCTCTTCCTCGACGTCGCCGCCGGCGGCACCGTCGTGCCGCAGCAGGTCGTCGGCATCCTCGAAGTGCTCGTCCGGCGCGACTGCATCACCCTGCTGAGCGAGCGCCAGCGCCAGATCCTGCACGGCCGTGCCCGCGGCCTGAGCTACGCCCAGGTCGCGCGGGAGCTGTTCGTGAGCGAGTCGACGCTGCGCGGCTACTGGTTCGACCTCACCAGGTCGCTGTCGGACTCCCTGCGCGGCCTCACCCCCGGCGAGATCGAGCGCGCCCTCGGGCTCGCGCCGGGCGACCTCCTGGAGTACTGGGCCGAGGGGGCCGTGGACCCGGCGGACCCGGCGGACCCGCCGGATCGCAAGGAGTGGTGGCGCATCGGCGGCCGGAGCCGCTGAGCGGACGTACGGAGCGGACGTGCGGAGCGGACGTACGGAGAAGCCCCCCACCGCCGTGCGATGAGGGGCTTCTCCATGTCCGTACGTGTGTACGTGCTACGCCGCTACAGCATGCCCAGCTTGGTCAGGCTCAGCAGCGCCACCAGCTGGATCGCCGACGCGCCCAGGGCCTTCGGCCACGGCAGGTCGTGCGAGCGGCTCACCATCATGGTGAGCAGGGCGCCGAGCGCCAGCCAGGTCAGCCAGCCGACGACCTGCACGAAGCCGTTCTCGCCGCCCAGGAAGAGCGCGAAGACGAGCCGGGGCGTGTCCGTGATCGACATGATCAGCATCGACAGGCCCACGGTCGGCTGCCACGAGCCGTCGCCGCCGAGCTGGCGGGCGAGCGTGTGCGTGACCGCGCCGAGGATCAGTCCGCCGACGACGAAGCCGAGGGCGGTCATCAGGACGTACGGGATCGCCGTCGACAGGGTCGCGTTGATCGCCTCGTCGCGCGCCTTGTCGAAGCCGAAGATCGCGAGCAGCCCGTAGAGGAAGGTGACGATCAGCGCCGGGCCCCAGACGGCGTGGTCCCGCATCCGGAGGAAGGTGTCCGCCGGGCGCAGCACGATGCCGCTCAGGAGGGGCTTCCAGGGGAGACGGGGGCCGGTGGGGACGGGCGGCGCGGCCTGGTAGCCGCCGCCGTCGCCGTACGGGTCGTCGACGCTGAACATCTGCGTGTGGCCCGGGTTGTTCGCCGTGCCGGCGTGCGCCTGCTGTCCGGGCGGCTGCTGCTGCCCGTACGAGTCCCCGAAGTACTCGGGCTCGCCGTAGGGCTGCTGCTGCGGCTGCCCCTGGGGGCCGCCGTACTGGCCGCCGCCCTGGGGGCCCTGCTGACCGCCGTACTGACCGCCGTACTGGCCGCTCTGCGGGGGCCACTGCTGCTGCGGGTACGGCGGCGGGGCCGCGTTGTACCCGTAGGGCGCCTGCTGCGGTTGCTGCTGCTGTTGCTGCGGGGGGCGGTTGTCCCGGCCGCGTCCGTTCCTGAATCCAGCCACGCCCTTGAACGTACCCGCTCGGGCTGTGGGGGCGCGCGTCCGGCCGGTCCTTGCCACTGAGCTGTGACATCCCCTAAGGGAAGTCTCAGGGGCGGGCGGGCCGTGACCTGGCCGGTGGCCAGACGCGCGGAGGTCGTTACACATCCGACGTATCACCTCAATGGCGGCCTCGTTCGCCGCCGACCAGCCGGACGGCACGGTGACCTCCTGGCTGGAGACCGCCCCGAGGAAGACCGCCCCGAAGAAGCAGACCGCCTGAGGCGAGGACACGAGAAGGACGGCCGCCCCGCATCTCCGCGGGACGGCCGTCCTTCTCGTACGTACGTGACTACTGCCTACTGCGCAGGCTCCGGCTCGGGCTCCGGCGCGGACTCCGGCTCCGGCTCCGCCGGGGTCTTCACCGAGTCGAGGAGCAGCTGGGCCACGTCCACGACCTGGAGGTTCTCCTTCGCCTTGCCCTCGTTCTTCTTGCCGTTGACGGAGTCCGTCAGCATGACGAGGCAGAACGGGCAGGCGGTGGAGACGATGTCCGGGTTCAGGGACAGGGCCTCGTCGACGCGCTCGGTGTTGATGCGCTTGCCGATCCGCTCCTCCATCCACATCCGGGCACCACCGGCGCCGCAGCAGAAGCCGCGCTCCTTGTGGCGGTGCATCTCCTGCTGGCGCAGGCCGGGGACGGCGGACATGATCTCGCGCGGCGGCGTGTAGACCTTGTTGTGACGGCCCAGGTAGCAGGGGTCGTGGTAGGTGATGAGGCCGTCGACCGGGGTCACCGGGATCAGCTTGCCCTCGTCGATGAGGTGCTGGAGCAGCTGGGTGTGGTGGATGACCTCGTAGTCGCCGCCGAGCTGCGGGTACTCGTTGGCGATGGTGTTGAAGCAGTGCGGGCAGGTCGAGACGATCCGCTTGGCCGACTTCGGCTTCCGGGTCGACGGGTCTTCATCGTCTTCGCCGAACGCCATGTTCAGCATCGCGACGTTCTCCTGCGCGAGCTGCTGGAACAGCGGCTCGTTGCCCAGGCGACGGGGGGAGTCACCGGTGCACTTCTCGTCGCCGCCCATGATCGCGAACTTGACGCCCGCGATGTTCAGCAGCTCGGCGAAGGCCTTCGTGGTCTTCTTGGCCCGGTCCTCCAGGGCGCCCGCGCAGCCGACCCAGTACAGGTAGTCGTACTCCGAGAGGTCCTCGACGTCCTTGCCGACGATCGGGACCTCGAAGTCGACCTCCTTGGTCCACTCGACGCGCGCCTTCTTGGCGAGACCCCAGGGGTTGCCCTTCTTCTCCAGGTTCTTGAGCATCGTGCCCGCCTCGGACGGGAACGCGGACTCGATCATCACCTGGTAGCGGCGCATGTCGACGATGTGGTCGATGTGCTCGATGTCGACCGGGCACTGCTCGACGCAGGCGCCGCAGGTGGTGCAGGACCACAGGACGTCCGGGTCGATGACGCCGTTCTCCTCGGCGGTGCCGATGAGGGGGCGCTCGGCCTCAGCGATCGCCGACGCGGGGACGTCCTTGAGCTGCTCCGGCGTCGCCTTCTCGTTGCCCTCCATGTCCTTGCCGCCGCCTGCGAGCAGGTACGGGGCCTTGGCGTGCGCGTGGTCGCGCAGCGACATGATGAGGAGCTTCGGGGAGAGCGGCTTGCCGGTGTTCCAGGCGGGGCACTGCGACTGGCAGCGGCCGCACTCGGTGCAGGTGGAGAAGTCGAGGATGCCCTTCCAGGAGAACTGCTCGACCTGGGAGACACCGAAGACGGCGTCCTCGGCCGGGTCCTCCCAGTCGATCTCCTTGCCGGCGGAGGTCATGGGCTGGAGGGCACCCAGAGCCGACCCCCCATCTGCGTTTCGCTTGAACCAGATGTTCGGGAAGCCGAGGAAGCGGTGCCAGGCGACACCCATGTTCGTGTTGAGCGAGACCGTGATCATCCAGGTGAAGGACGTGACGATCTTGAGCGCCGCGAAGAAGTAGGTGAGGTACTGGATGGTGCTCAGGCTCAGGCCGTCGAGCAGCGCGATCAGCGGGTACGAGGCGAAGAAGCCGGGCTCCCAGCTCGTCACGTGGTGCTGGACGCCTTCGAGGGCGCGCAGCGTCATGATGCAGACGCCGACGATCAGGATGACGGCCTCGACGAAGTAGGCCTGGCCCGTCTTGGAGCCGGTGAAGCGGGACTTGCGGCCCGCCCTGGTCGGCTTGCTGAGCTGCCGGATCACGATGAGGGTCGCGATGCCGAGGACGGTCATCAGACCGAGGAACTCGGTGAAGATCTCGTACGGCAGCCAGTCACCGATGATCGGGATCAGCCAGTCGGCCTGGAACAGCTGGCCGAAGGCGTTGACGATCGTCAGGAGCAGCGAGAAGAAGCCCACCGCGACGAACCAGTGCGCCACGCCGACGATGCCCCAGCGGTTCATCCGGGTGTGGCCGAGGAATTCCTTGACCAGCGTGATGGTGCGCTGTGTGGGGTCGCCGGTGCGCGTGCCCGCGGGGACCGGCTGGCCGAGGCGTACGAAGCGGTAGATCTGCACGGTGGCACGGCCGAACAGCGCGACGGCCACCACCGTGATGACGATCGACACGACGATCGCGGCGAGTTGCATGAGGGGCTCCTCGGGCGGGCCTCGCGTGCCTACTACTCGCGGGCCTACTAAGCGGTAACTTATTGAGTCCGTGCTGAGATTACCGGGTCACGGCCCCGCGCTGTAGCGGCACTCACGGTGATCTGTGTCGCTCAGGCAAACCTTGCCGCGCGACGCCTGCGGACTGCTGGAAGCGTACGCGCCAGGATCGTCAGGTCCATCCCGAGCCAGTGGTGGTCCACATAGTGGAGATCGAGCAGTTCGCGTTCCTCCCACGGTAGCTCCGAGCGACCGCTGATCTGCCACGGTCCGGTGAGTCCGGGGCGTACGGAGAGCCGGCGCCGGCCCTCGCCCGCGCACTCGCGGTGGGACGGGGCCAGCGGACACGGTCCGACCAGCGACATCCGGCCCGCGACGACGTGCAGGAGCAGGGGCAGCGCGGCCAGCGGGCTCTTCGTGCGGAAGGTCAGCATCGTGAAGGTGCTGCCGCCCAGACCGGCCACCGTCCGGCGCCGCAGGACACCGCGGCCGGGTGTCGTCCCGCCGAGCGCGACCGAGAGGGCGACGGCGGCTAGGACCGGGAAGAGCACGACCAGGAGGGCGAGTCCGCCCAGGACGTCGAAGGCGCGCTTGGCCGTCATTCCCCACACCCTTCCGAGGGACCGCGTGAGAATCATGGGATATTCGTGGGATATGCCTGCTTTGCCCGGCAAGGGGCAATCGGACTCTCTCACGCGTCACCCCGTCCGGTCCGGGATCGACGCGCGCCCCGCCGCGTATGAGCGAGATAAAGGGCGAAGAATTGAGCCCCCTCCACTCAGGTCTGTTGACGCACCGCGGGGTCTCGTGCATCCTTGAGTCAGATCCACTCAAGTACGTCAGCTGGAGGAATTGAAATGGCACGTGCGGTCGGCATCGACCTGGGCACGACTAACTCCGTCGTCAGCGTTCTGGAAGGCGGCGAGCCCACCGTCATCACCAACGCCGAGGGCGCCAGGACCACGCCGTCCGTCGTCGCCTTCGCGAAGAACGGCGAGGTGCTCGTCGGCGAGGTGGCCAAGCGTCAGGCCGTCACCAACGTCGACAGGACCATCCGGTCGGTCAAGCGCCACATGGGCACCGACTGGAAGATCGAGATCGACGGCAAGAACTTCAACCCGCAGCAGATGAGCGCCTTCATCCTGCAGAAGCTCAAGCGTGACGCCGAGGCGTACCTGGGCGAGAAGGTCGTCGACGCGGTCATCACCGTCCCGGCGTACTTCAACGACTCCGAGCGCCAGGCCACCAAGGAGGCCGGTGAGATCGCGGGCCTCAACGTCCTGCGCATCGTCAACGAGCCGACCGCGGCCGCCCTGGCCTACGGCCTCGACAAGGACGACCAGACGATCCTCGTCTTCGACCTCGGTGGCGGCACCTTCGACGTGTCCCTCCTGGAGATCGGCGACGGCGTCGTCGAGGTGAAGGCCACCAACGGTGACAACCACCTCGGTGGTGACGACTGGGACCAGCGCGTCGTCGACTACCTGGTGACGCAGTTCCAGAACGGCCACGGCGTGGACCTCGCCAAGGACAAGATGGCGCTCCAGCGTCTGCGCGAGGCCGCCGAGAAGGCGAAGATCGAGCTGTCCTCCTCCACGGAGACCTCGATCAACCTGCCCTACATCACGGCGTCCGCCGAGGGCCCGCTGCACCTGGACGAGAAGCTCACGCGCGCCCAGTTCCAGCAGCTCACCTCGGACCTGCTCGACCGCTGCAAGGTGCCGTTCCACAACGTCATCAAGGACGCGGGCATCGAGCTCCGCGAGATCGACCACGTCGTTCTCGTCGGTGGCTCCACCCGTATGCCGGCCGTCGCCGAGCTCGTCAAGGAGCTGACCGGCGGTCAGGACGCCAACAAGGGCGTCAACCCGGACGAGGTCGTCGCCATCGGCGCCGCGCTCCAGGCCGGTGTCCTCAAGGGTGAGGTCAAGGACGTCCTGCTCCTCGACGTGACCCCGCTGTCCCTCGGCATCGAGACCAAGGGAGGGATCATGACGAAGCTCATCGAGCGCAACACCACGATCCCGACCAAGCGGTCCGAGATCTTCACGACGGCCGAGGACAACCAGCCGTCCGTGCAGATCCAGGTCTACCAGGGCGAGCGCGAGATCGCGGCGTACAACAAGAAGCTCGGCATGTTCGAGCTGACCGGTCTGCCGCCGGCGCCGCGAGGCGTCCCGCAGATCGAGGTCGCCTTCGACATCGACGCCAACGGCATCATGCACGTGACCGCGAAGGACCTGGGCACGGGCAAGGAGCAGAAGATGACCGTCACCGGCGGCTCCTCGCTGCCGAAGGACGAGGTCGACCGGATGCGCCAGGAGGCCGAGCAGTACGCGGACGAGGACCACCGTCGCCGCGAGGCCGCCGAGTCCCGCAACCAGGGCGAGCAGCTCGTCTACCAGACGGAGAAGTTCCTCAAGGACAACGAGGACAAGGTCCCCGGTGACGTCAAGGCCGAGGTCGAGGCCGCGCTCGTCGAGCTGAAGGACAAGCTCAAGGGCGAGGACACCGCCGAGATCCGCACCGCCACCGAGAAGGTCGCGGCCGTCTCCCAGAAGCTCGGCCAGGCCCTCTACGCCGACGCGCAGGGCGCGCAGGCCGCGGGCGGCGACGCCGGTGCCGGTCAGGCACAGGCGGACGACGACGTCGTCGACGCCGAGATCATCGACGACGAGCCCAAGAAGGGCGGTCAGGCGTGACCGAGGAGACCCCGGGCTTCGAGGAGTCCGACGTCCCCTCCGGCGCCACCCCTGACGACGCCGCCGAGGCCGCCGACTTCTCCACGGAGGAGAAGGCGGCCCCGGCCGGGGACGCAAGCAGCCAGAAGTCGGCCGCCGGTACCGCGGGCCTCACGGCCCAGCTGGACCAGGTGCGCTCCGCGCTCGACGAGCGCACCGCGGACCTCCAGCGGCTCCAGGCCGAATACCAGAACTACCGCCGCCGCGTGGAGCGGGACCGGATCACGGTCAAGGAGATCGCCGTCGCGACCCTCCTGTCCGAGCTCCTGCCCGTGCTCGACGACGTCGGCCGGGCCCGCGAGCACGGTGAGCTCCTGGGCGGGTTCAAGTCGGTGGCCGAATCGCTGGAGACCGTCGTCGCCAAGATGGGTCTGCAGCAGTTCGGCAAGGAGGGCGAGCCCTTCGACCCGACGATCCACGAGGCCCTGATGCACTCGTACGCGCCGGACGTCACCGAGACGACCTGCGTGGCGATCCTGCAGCCGGGGTACCGGATCGGCGAGCGGACCATCAGGCCCGCGCGGGTCGCGGTGGCCGAGCCCCAGCCGGGCGCCACGCCCGGTGCCACGTCCGGCACCAAGGAAGAGAAGGCCGACGAGGAGAGCGGTGCCCCCGAAGAGGGGTGACGCAACGATCGTCCGGAAGGAGGGACGTCGATGAGCACGAAGGACTTCGTCGAGAAGGACTACTACAAGGTTCTCGGCGTCCCCAAGGACGCCACCGAGGCCGAGATCAAGAAGGCGTACCGGAAGCTCGCCCGCGAGAACCATCCGGACGCCAACAAGGGTGACGCGCGCGCCGAGTCGCGCTTCAAGGAGATCTCCGAGGCGAACGACATCCTCGGTGATCCCAAGAAGCGCAAGGAGTACGACGAGGCGCGCGCCCTCTTCGGGAACGGCGGCTTCCGGGCCGGCGGCCCGGGCGGCGGCTCGTTCAACTTCGACCTGGGCGACCTCTTCGGAGGTGGCCAGGGCGGCGGCCCCGGCGGAGCCGGCGGCTTCGGCGGCGGTGGCGGCATCGGGGACGTCTTCGGCGGCCTGTTCAACCGTGGGGCGGGGGCGGGTACGCGTACCCAGCCGCGCCGCGGCCAGGACATCGAGTCCGAGGTGACGCTCAGCTTCATCGAGGCCGTCGAGGGCGCGACCGTACCGCTGCGGATGTCCAGCCAGCAGCCGTGCACGGCGTGTTCGGGCACCGGCGACAAGAACGGCACGCCTCGCGTGTGCCCGACCTGCGTCGGCACCGGGCAGGTCTCGCGCGGCAGCGGCGGCGGCTTCTCGCTCACCGATCCGTGCGTGGACTGCAAGGGCCGCGGCCTCATCGCCGAGAACCCCTGCGAGGTCTGCAAGGGCAGCGGGCGGGCCAAGTCCTCCCGCACCATGCAGGTCCGCATCCCGGCGGGTGTCGCCGACGGGCAGCGGATCCGGCTGCGCGGCAAGGGTGCCCCGGGCGAGCGCGGCGGGCAGAACGGCGACCTGTACGTCGTCGTGCACGTCGACGACCACGCGGTCTTCGGCCGCAAGGACGACAACCTCACCGTCACGGTGCCGGTCTCCTTCACGGAGGCGGCCCTCGGCGGCGAGATCAAGGTCCCGACGCTCGGCGGCCCCGCGGTCACGCTCAAGCTGCCCGCGGGCACTCCGAACGGCCGGACCATGCGCGCCCGTGGCAAGGGTGCGGTCCGCAAGGACGGCACCCGCGGCGACCTGCTCGTCACGGTGGAGGTCGCGGTGCCGCAGGAGCTGGACGACAAGGCACGTGAGGCCCTGGAGACCTTCCGCGAGGCCACGGCCTCCGAGGACCCCCGGGCGGAGCTGTTCCAGGCCGCGAAGGGAGCGTGACCCCGTGGACGGGCGCCGACGCAATCCGTACGAACTGACCGACGAGTCGCCGGTGTACGTCATCTCGGTGGCGGCCCAGCTCTCCGGTCTGCACCCGCAGACCCTGCGGCAGTACGACCGTCTCGGCCTGGTCTCCCCGGACCGCACGGCGGGCCGCGGGCGGCGCTACTCGGCCCGGGACATCGAGCTGCTCCGTCAGGTGCAGCAGCTGTCGCAGGACGAGGGCATCAACCTCGCGGGCATCAAGCGCATCATCGAGCTGGAGAACCAGGTCGCGGCGCTGCAGAGCCGGATCGCCGAGCTGTCGGCCGCGGTCGACGGCGCGGCGGCGGCGATGCGGCAGCGCGAGGCCCAGGTGCACGCCTCGTACCGGCGCGACCTGGTGCCGTACCAGGACGTGCAGCAGGCGAGCGCGCTGGTGGTCTGGCGTCCCAAGCGCGGCGAATAGCCCCGCACAGCACGTATGGCGAGGCCCCCTCCACGACGGTGGAGGGGGCCTCGCCGTATGTGTCGGAAGGATTCCTAGGGGATCAGCTCGCCCACGATGTCGCCGAGGGTCTCCCACCAGGGCGAGGCGCCGGTGCCGAACGCGGCGGCGAGGGCGGCGCCGACGGCGAGGTCGTGAGGGGTGGGGTCGCCGTCCCACTCGTCGATGACCTTGCCGTCGCCCGAGGAGGTGAAGGTGCCGATCCGGCGCCCGTCGCGGGTGAGGCGGCTGTCCACGTACCCGCAGGGCACGAGCCGGTAGCGGACGCCGCCGGTCCGGACGTCCACGCGGTAGGAGCGCCGCAGGAGCCGCCCGCGCGCGGGCCGGATGACGGCAGGTTCCCCGTCGACGGTGAGCGCGAGCAGGGCGCGCTTGCGGGTCCCGATGGGGGTGTGGGCGTCGGGGTCGGTCCCGGGGGCCCGTACGAGCTCCACGGTGGGCAGCCCGTGGCCGGAGACCCGGAGCGTCCCCGCGGGTCCGTCGAGGTCGATCTGTACGTACACGCTGGTCAGTTGTCCCGTTCGAGGATGCCGGACTGGGCGATGAGATAGCCGAGCTGGGCCCGGCTGCCGCTGCCGAGGGCAGTGGCGAGTTTGGCGATGTGGGCGCGGCAGGTGCGGACGTTCATGCCGAGGCGCCGGGCGATGGCCTCGTCGACGTGTCCCTCGACGAGGAGCTTCGCGATGGACCGCTGGACGCCGCCGATGCCGTCGGTCTTGATGTCGTACGGGATCTCCTCCCGGATCGGCACCGCGAGATGCCAGAACTGGTCGAAGACGCCGCCGAGATAGGCGACCAGGCCGGGGTGGCGCAGCTCCAGGGCGACCTGGCGGTCGCTGCGGGCCGGGACGAAGGCGACCTCGCGGTCGACGATGATCAGCCGGTCGATGATCTCTTCCAGCGTGCGCACCTGGACCTCGGGGCCGACGTGCTCCAGGTAGGTCAGGGTGAGCTCGGTGTGGCGGGCCGTGTGCTGGTAGAGCGTGCGCATGCTGATGCCGCGGCCGAGGAGGGGCGAGACGCGGTCGAGGGCTTCGCTGAGGGCCTGCGCGGGGCGCCCGCCGCCGGGCTGGACGGTGAGCAGTTCGTGGCGGCAGTTGGCGACGACGCGGTCGAGGGTCGAGTTGATGCGGTCGATGCCCTCCAGCACGGTGATGGCGTGCGTGGTGGGGGAGTCGTGGGCGCTGATGGCCATGAACGGCTCGAAAGCGTCCGAAAGGGCGACGGTGCGCCGGCGACGGTCGAGTATTTCCCGTTCGATCGGCTGGAGGAGCTGGGCGAGGGCGGCCGAGGGGGGAACCGGACGGAGCCATCGGGCGTCGTCCGGGTCGGGGTGGAGCAGGGAGAGATCGAGGAGGCAGGGGGCCTCAAGGGTCTCTGACCGGGGTATTCGCCCGGTCCGCAAGGCGGCCGCGTACAGCTCGGAGCCGGCTTTGCAGAGCTCGGCATACGAATGCGGGTGACCGCTTTCGTCCGCTTGTTTCCGCATATGTACACCCCCAGGCTCCTGCATCTCAGGAACATGATGCCTGGGTTTGGTGGTGCAGGTGCAGAGAGTAAGCCATCGTCTTACTCGCGGGGGTTGGAAAAGAGACGTTGCCTTCAAGTGAGGTTGCTCGGTGATGATGAAGAAGCTCATACGCACGGTGGCCGGAGTCGCCTTCATCGCGGGGGCCGCATTGGGCGCCGTGGGAGTGACCCAGGACCCCGGCTGGCACACGGCGCCGGCCGAGGTGCAGGCCGCTCCGCTCGACCCGGGCTGGCACGCGGCCCCCGCGCTCCTCGGTGACCCGGGCTGGAGCGTGGCCCCCGCACAGGATCCCGGCTGGAGCTAGACGGGCGCATGAACGTTCCCGATGACCCCAGGTTCCGCCGGGAGATGGCCTCGGCCTATCGCTCCGGCTGGCACTTCGTCGACCTCGCCACGGCCATCCCCCACCGTGGCGACGCGCTGAAGGTCACCCTCTTCGGAGAACCGATCGTCGTGGCACGCGAGCAGGACGAGGACGTCCGTGCTTACCGCTGTCTCCGCCGCCCGCGGGGTGCCCCGCAGCCCATCCGCTGTGCCATCCGGTACGGCATGATCTTCGTCAACCTCGACCAGCGGGACCACCAGCTGATCGAACCCGAGACCATCACCGCCACCCCCCGCAGTGCCTGAGCGATTCCCCCGTCGTTGTAGATCGCTCCGGCACTTCCCCCACACAGCGGCGCCATCGCGGACCTGAAACGCGATGGCGCCGCTGTGCTGCCCGCGCACATGTGTGCCGCGCGCACGTTCGTGCCGCGCGCACGTTCGTGCCGCGCGCACGTTCGTGCCGCGCGCACGTTCGTGCCGCGCGCACGTTCGTGCCGCGCGCACGTTCGTGCCGCGCGACGTTCGT
>NZ_JBITGA010000005.1:502331-761337 GCF_044456565.1 Streptomyces sp. NPDC050842
CGTGCCGCGCGCACGTTCGTGCCGCGCGCACGTTCGTGCCGCGCGCACGTTCGTGCCGCGCGCACGTTCGTGCCGCGCGCACGTTCGTGCCGCGCGTACGTTCGTGCCGCGCGTACGTTTTCTCAGGCGCGGCCCATCGCCCGCGTGAGGGCGATCTCGATGACGACCCGGTCCGGGTTCGGGGCCGGCGTGCGGCCGTACCGCTCGGCGTACCGGTCGACGGCGTCCGCGACGACCTCGGCCTCCGTGCGGATGCGCCCGACGCCCTCCAGGGTGGCCCAGCGCCCCTTGTCGACCTGGCAGACCGCCACGCGCGCGCCGTCCGCGCCCGCCGCCAGGACGTTGGCGACCTTCCGGCTGTTCTTGTTGGTGATCACCCGGGCGTATCCGCCCTCGGGGTCGTACGTGACGCCGACCGCCACCACGTGCGGGGTGCCGTCCGCGCGCGGGGTCGTCAGGGTGCACATGTGGTACTCGCGCCAGAAGCTGAGATACGAGTCGGAGGGGTTCCTCGGGTCTGTGGCCATGCCCGGAAACTACCCGGGGGAGAACTCCGTCCGAAAGCTTGAGTGGAATGGACTCAACTTTGTGTACGCTGGAAGGGTCATAGAAAGAGAAGGCGTGTAGTCGAGGCACAGGAGGAACACCGCACGTGGACGTCGAACTGACCAACCGGAGCCGGGACGCGATCAACGCGGCCACGAGCCGCGCCGTGTCCGCGGGGAACCCGGATCTCATCCCCGCGCACCTGCTGCTCGCCTTGCTGGCGGGTCAGGACAACGAGAACATCACCGATCTGCTCGCCGCCGTCGACGCCGACCAGGCGGTCGTGCGCTCCGGCGCGGAGCGGCTCATCGCCGCCCAGCCGAGCATCACGGGGTCCACGGTCGCGCCCCCGCAGCCCAACCGCGAGTTCCTCGCGGTCATCGCCGACGCCGACCGGCAGGCCAAGGAGCTCGGCGACGACTTCCTCTCCACCGAGCACCTGCTCATCGGGATCGCCGCCAGGGGCGGCCAGGCCGGTGAGATCCTCGACCGGCAGGGCGCGAGCGCATCGAAGCTGCTCGACGCCTTCGAGAAGAGCAGGGGAGGACGCCGGGTGACCACACCCGACCCGGAAGGGCAGTACAAGGCGCTGGAGAAGTTCGGCACGGACTTCACGGCCGCCGCGCGCGAGGGCAAGCTGGACCCGGTCATCGGCCGGGACCACGAGATCCGGCGCGTGGTGCAGGTGCTGTCCCGCCGTACCAAGAACAACCCGGTCCTCATCGGTGAGCCCGGCGTCGGCAAGACCGCCGTCGTCGAGGGCCTCGCCCAGCGGATCGTGAAGGGCGACGTACCCGAGTCGCTGAAGAACAAGCGGCTCGTCTCGCTCGACCTCGGCGCGATGGTCGCGGGCGCCAAGTACCGCGGCGAGTTCGAGGAGCGGCTGAAGACCGTCCTCTCCGAGATCAAGGCGAGCGACGGCCAGATCATCACCTTCATCGACGAGCTGCACACGGTCGTCGGCGCGGGCGCCGGCGGCGACTCCGCCATGGACGCGGGCAACATGCTCAAGCCCATGCTGGCCCGCGGCGAGCTGCGGATGGTCGGCGCGACCACCCTCGACGAGTACCGCGAGCGCATCGAGAAGGACCCCGCCCTGGAGCGCCGCTTCCAGCAGGTCCTGGTCGCCGAGCCGACGGTCGAGGACACCATCGCGATCCTCCGCGGCCTCAAGGGCCGGTACGAGGCGCACCACAAGGTGCAGATCAACGACTCCGCGCTGGTCGCCGCCGCGACCCTGTCCGACCGGTACATCACCTCGCGCTTCCTCCCCGACAAGGCCATCGACCTCGTCGACGAGGCCGCGTCCCGGCTCCGGATGGAGATCGACTCCTCGCCCGTCGAGATCGACGAGCTCCAGCGGTCCGTCGACCGGCTCCGCATGGAGGAGCTGGCCCTCAAGAACGAGACGGACGCGGCGAGCAAGCAGCGCCTGGAGAAGCTGCGGCGCGACCTCGCCGACCGCGAGGAGGAGCTGCGCGGCCTCACCGCCCGCTGGGAGAAGGAGAAGCAGTCCCTCAACCGGGTCGGCGAGCTCAAGGAGCGCCTCGACGAGGCCCGGGGGCGCGCCGAGCGCGCCCAGCGCGACGGCGACTTCGACGCCGCTTCCAAGCTGCTGTACGGGGAGATCCCGGCCCTGGAGCGGGAGCTGGCGGAGGCGAGCGAGGCCGAGGCCCAGCAGGAGTCGTCCAAGGACACCATGGTCAAGGAGGAGGTCGGTCCCGACGACATCGCGGACGTCGTCGGCGCCTGGACCGGCATCCCCGCCGGCCGCCTCCTGGAGGGCGAGACGCAGAAGCTGCTGCGCATGGAGGACGAGCTCGGCCGGCGCCTGATCGGCCAGTCCGAGGCCGTGCAGGCAGTCTCCGACGCCGTGCGCCGCACGCGCGCCGGGATCGCCGACCCCGACCGCCCCACCGGCTCCTTCCTCTTCCTCGGCCCGACCGGTGTCGGCAAGACCGAGCTGGCGAAGGCGCTCGCCGACTTCCTCTTCGACGACGAGCGGGCCATGATCCGCATCGACATGTCGGAGTACGGCGAGAAGCACTCCGTCGCCCGGCTGGTCGGCGCGCCTCCCGGCTACGTCGGCTACGAGGAGGGCGGCCAGCTCACGGAGGCGGTCCGCCGCCGCCCGTACAGCGTGGTCCTGCTCGACGAGGTGGAGAAGGCGCACCCGGAGGTCTTCGACGTCCTGCTCCAGGTCCTCGACGACGGCCGCCTCACCGACGGCCAGGGCCGGACGGTGGACTTCCGCAACACCATCCTGATCCTCACCTCGAACCTGGGCAGCCAGTACCTTGTCGACCCGGTGACCTCGGAGGACGTGAAGAAGCAGCAGGTCCTGGACGTCGTCAGGGCGAGCTTCAAGCCGGAGTTCCTCAACCGCCTCGACGACCTCGTCGTCTTCTCGGCGCTCGACCGGGCCGAGCTGGGCCGGATCGCGCGGCTCCAGATCGACCGGCTCGCGAAGCGGCTCGCCGACCGACGGCTCACCCTGGAGGTCAGCCCCGAGGCCCTGGAATGGCTCGCGGAGGAGGGCAACGACCCCGCGTACGGCGCCCGGCCGCTGCGCCGCCTGATCCAGACGGCGATCGGCGACCGGCTCGCGAAGGAGATCCTCGCGGGCGAGGTCGTGGACGGCGACACGGTCAGGGTGGAGCGCTTCGAGGACGGCCTGATCGTCGGTCCGGCGCGGTGACAGGGCGGTGACGGGGCGGTAAGGGGCGACGTTCTTGTCAGCCCGCAGCGGATCGCGGCTGGTGGGGCTCCCATGAACCGCCCGACATGGGGGAGGATGGCGAGCATCCGTACGAAGGGAAATTCACGGTGAGCATCGACCCGTCCTCGATTCCGAATTTCGGGGGCCAGCCCCAGCCTCAGGCCGCAGGACCGGCGGGCCCCGTCGTCCCCGACCAGGACCTCGTCAAGCAGCTCCTCGAGCAGATGGAGCTGAAGTACGTCGTCGACGACGAGGGTGACCTCGCGGCGCCGTGGGAGGAATTCCGCACGTACTTCATGTTCCGCGGCGAGGACGAGCAGCAGGTCTTCTCGGTGCGGACGTTCTACGACCGCCCGCACTCGGCCGACGACCGCGCGAGGGTCCTCGACGCGATCGACGACTGGAACCGCCGCACCCTGTGGCCGAAGGTCTACACCCACCTGCACGAGGAGGAGGACGGCTCCGCCACCCTCCGTCTCATCGGTGAGGCCCAGATGCTGATCGGCACCGGCGTCGCCCTGGAGCACTTCGTGTCCTCCACGGTCAGCTGGGTCCGCGCCTCCATCGAGTTCGACAAGTGGGTCGTCGAGCAGTTCGGTCTGGAGACCCCCGAGCAGAAGGCGGGCGACGAGGAGGCCTGAGCCTCCCGCCACCCGCACCCCGCCGAAGCCCGGCCGGGCGCCGTGATCCCCGCGATCACGGCCCCGCGCCGGGCTTTCGCACGTCCGGCGCCGACCTCAGGCGAGGCGCTTGAGGCGGGTGACGGCTTCTTCCAGGACCTCCGTCTTCTTGCAGAAGGCGAAGCGGACGAAGGGGGCGCCGGCCTCGCGGTGGTCGTAGAAGACGGCGTTCGGGATGGCGACGACGCCCGCGCGCTCCGGGAGGGAGCGGCAGAAGGCGAAGCCGTCGTCGGCGCCGAGAGGGCGGATGTCCGTGGTGACGAAGTAGGTGCCCGCCGGGCGGTAGACCTCGAAGCCCGCCTGCGCGAGGCCCTCGCTCAGCAGGTCCCGCTTGGCGGCGAGGTCCGCGCGGAGCGTGTCGAAGTAGGTGGCCGGGAGGCGGAGCGCCTCGGCGATCGCGTACTGGAAGGGGCCGGCGGAGACGTACGTGAGGAACTGCTTGGCCGAGCGGACGGCCGAGGTCAGCTCGGGGCTCGCGGTGATCCAGCCGACCTTCCAGCCGGTGAAGGAGAACGTCTTCCCGCTCGAACCGATGGTGACCGTGCGGTCCCGCATGCCGGGGAGGCTCGCGAGCGGGATGTGCTCGGCGTCGTCGAAGACCAGGTGCTCGTACACCTCGTCGGTGACGACGAGCAGGTCCCGCTCGATCGCCAGCTCGGCGATCGCGGTCAGCTCGGCGCGGGTGAGGACGGTGCCGGTGGGGTTGTGCGGGGTGTTCAGGAGGATCAGCCGGGTCCGGTCGGTGACCGCGGCCCGGAGCTCGTCCAGGTCGAGGACGTACGCGCCCTCGTGCGGGCGGAGCGTGACGGGGACGCGGGTGCCGCCGGCCATCGCGACACAGGCCGCGTACGAGTCGTAGTACGGCTCCAGGGCGATGACCTCGTCGCCCGGTTCCACGAGGGCGAGCAGGGTGGCCGCGATCGCCTCGGTGGCGCCCGCGGTGACCAGTACCTCCGTGTCGGGGTCGTACGCGAGGCCGTACCACGCGTGCTGGTGGTCGGCGACGGCCTGCCGCAGCTCGGGGACGCCGGGGCCGGGCGGGTACTGGTTGCCGCGGCCGTCGCGCAGCGCGCGCACCGCGGCCTCGCGGATCTCCTCCGGGCCGTCGGTGTCGGGGAAGCCCTGACCGAGGTTGATCGACCCGGTCGTGGCGGCCAGCGCGGACATCTCGGCGAAGATCGTCGTCCCGAATTCGGCGAGCCGGCGGTTGAGCAGCGGTCGTGTCATGACCGCCATCCTGGGGGGAAGCTCTGGACTTCCTCAAGTGCGCTTTGGCGAGGGCGCGCCGGGGGGATCGCCCTGGCATGAACATCGCATTCTTCATCCTCGGGATCGCGCTGGTGATCGCGATCGTGGTGTGGGTCGTCGCGCTGTCGATGCGCGGCACGGTGCGTTCCGGTGGCAGCGCCAGTGGTGCCGAGAGCTGGTGGGCCGGGTCGTCGTCGGCTTCGTCGTCGTCCTCGTGTTCGTCGTCGTCTTCCTCGTCGTCGTCCTCTTCCTGCTCCACTTCCGGCTCGTCGTGTTCGAGCTCGTCGTGTTCCTCGTCCTCGTCCTCCTGCTCCAGCTCCTCGTCCTCGTGCAGCTGAAGCTCTGGAATCGCTCAAGTCGTCTTTGAGGGAGGGCCGCGGAGGGCATCTCCCTCGCACAGAAGAACGGGGGTAGTACAGATGGAACTCTTCATCGTCTTCATGGGGGCGGTCATCCTCATCGGCCTGATCTCCACCATCCGCCGCGTCACCGGCGCGGCCGGGCGGCGCGGCGGTCGGCGGAACGGGCGCAGCTGGGCCGACGGCGGCGGCGGTGGCACGGCGGGCTGTGGAGGGAGCGGCAGCTCCTGCAGCTCCGGCTCCAGCTGTGGAGGTGGCGGCTGCGGCGGCAGCTGAGGCGCCCCGGCCCTGGTGGGCCGTCCGGGGCGCAACGAGCCCGGTGGCACGTGTCGTTGGCATTTCGGCGGATCTTGTCGATCGATTCTGATTGAACAATTGAACTGTGGGGTCCCCGAAGGGGTTGGAAAACACAGCAAGTTGGGTAAAAACGCTGCGAGTCGTCCGGCGTCCGTGGTTCTCTCGCTCCTGACAGAGACAGCCCTCGGACCGTGTGTGGAACCGAGCCGGCGATCCCCCACTCCCGTTGGACCCTCTCCGGGGCGCCCCCGGCCCACCCGTCAAACCGTGTTTGCGGAGCCGACCCATGCTCACCACCCTGAAAACCTCCTACACCGACACCCGCGCGGCCGATCTGGCCTGGGCCCTCGGGCGCGAGCCGCTGCCCGCCCTGGCCGTGCTCGACCTCGAACTCTCCGGTGCCAGACTCCAGTTGAGGCTGCTCGGCGCCTCCCATCAGGTACTCCTGGAGGAGGAGGGGCGCAGCTGCTCGGAGACCGTCGCCTGTATGCCCGGCAGCAGCACCCCCCTCCCGCTCGGCGTCTCCAAGCGCGTCGGCGAATGGGAGTACGAATTCGCGGCGCGCGTCGAGACGCTCTCGCACGGCTCCTTCGCGGGCCGTGCGCAGGAGTTGCTCGCGCTCGTCGCCGACCACCCCAACGGCCTCGCGGGGACCTTCCCCGGCTCCCCGCACGCCTTCACGGCGATGCTGGCGCAGCGCCACGAGGGCCAGGTGCGCTGGCGCACCTGGCACGCCTACCCGCAGGAAGGGCAGCTGGTCGTGACCAGGACCCGGATCGGCGCACGTATGCCGGCAACACTCTGATACGCCCCTCCAGAGCTCCAGATGCACTCGTGTGGGTGACAAGGAGTGGGTTATTCGTGACGTAGCGTTACGTTCATGATCGAGCCGCCCGTGACCATGCCACCCACCAGGGTGCGACAACCGCCCGTGCGGCGGCGCGAGCGGCCGCCCAGACCGCCCAGGTCGTCGAGGCCGCCCAGGTCACCCCGGCCGCCGCGGTCGGCCGAGGCGGTGCGGTTCCCGGTCCTCGCCGTGGTCTTCGTCTGCGCTGCCTGCGGCCTGGTCTACGAGCTCGAACTGGTCGCGCTCGCCTCGTACTTGATCGGCGACTCGGTCACCCAGGCCTCCGTCGTGCTCTCCGTGATGGTCTTCGCGATGGGAGTGGGCTCGCTCCTCGCCAAACGGCTGCGCTGCCGCGCCGCCGTCGGCTTCGGCCTGGTCGAGGCCGGGCTCGCCCTCATCGGCGGCTGCTCGGCCCTCGCGCTGTACGCGGCCTTCGCCTGGCTCGGCGAGTCGCGGCACGTCGTCGTGGCGTTCTCGCTCGCCATCGGTGTGCTCATCGGCGCGGAGATCCCGCTCCTCATGTCCCTCATACAGCGCGCCGCCGGGTCCGGGGCCGGATCCGCGCGGCGGCAGGGCCCGACCGGCGAGCAGGACGACGCCGCGGGGACGGTCGCCGACCTCTTCGCCGCCGACTACGTCGGCGCGCTCGTCGGCGGCCTCGCCTTCCCCTTCCTCCTGCTGCCCTGGCTCGGCCAGCTCACCGGCGCGCTCGTCACCGGCGCGGTCAACGTGATCGCGGGCGGCGGGCTCGTGCTGTGGGTGTTCCGCCGCGACCTGACCGCCCGCTCCCGCGCCCTGCTGATCGGGGTGAACATGTCGGTCCTGGCCGTCCTGGCCACCGCGACCGTGCTCGTCGACGACTTCGAGGAGGCCGCGCGCCGGGCCGTGTACGGCGACCGGGTGCGGGTCGCCGTCCACACCGACCTCCAGGAGGTGGTGGTGACCGGAGGCCGCGAGGGGCCGCCCGACCTGTTCCTCGACGGCCGGCTGCGGGTGGCGGGCCAGGACGAGTACCGCTACCACGAGGCGCTCGTCCACCCCGCGATGAAGGGCCCGCACGCGCGCGTACTGATCGTCGGCGGCGGGGACGGCCTCGCCGCCCGCGAGGCCCTGCGCTACCCCGGCGTCACCTCCGTCACCGTCGTCGAGCTCGACCCCGGGGTCGTCCGCCTCGCCCGCACCGATCCGGCGCTCGCCACGCTCAACGCCCAGGCGTTCCGGGACCCGCGCGTCCGGGTGGTCTACGCGGACGCCTTCAACTGGCTCCGGGGCGCCGCCGATCGTGTGCAGGAACGGTACGACGTGGTGATCTCCGACCTCCCGGACCCGGGCATCACCCCCAGCACCAAGCTCTACTCGGAGGAGTTCCACGGACTCGTGGCCCGCGTCCTCACCGGTTCCGGGCGGTTCGCCGTCCACGCCGGATCGGTCGCCGACCGGCCGCACACCTACTGGACCGTGGACGCCACCCTGCGTGCCGCCGGGTTCGCGACCCGCCCCTACAGCGCGAGCGGCCGCACCCCCGGCTTCGCTGCGGGCCCCGACCGCGCCGACCGCACCGGCGGTACGGAGCAGGGGCCGGGGGACTGGGGCTTCCTCCTCGCGGTCCCGGGCGACCGGCCGCCCGACCTCGGCCTCGCGCCCGACGCGCCCCGGCTGCGCTCCCTCGGCGCGGGCACCCTGGAGGCCGCGGCCCGCCGCGCCGAACGGGCCAGGGGCGCCGAGCTGCCGCCCTCGACCCTGGTGCACCCGAGGTACGGCGGCTGACGGCTGAGCCACAGAGGGCGACGGAAGGGGCGCGCGGGCCCCGGCGCAAAGAGGCGACGCCGCGCCCCGGCCTGAGTAGGCTCGGCTTCCATGGAGCATGAGGTGTTCGTTCCGGTACCGGCCGAGGCCCTGCGCGCGACGCTCACGGACCCGGTCCGGGTGGTGCGCTGCGTGCCCGGCCTCCAGCGGGACGCCGACGCGGAGGCGGGCCCCCTCGCGGGCCGGCTCAAGATCCGGGTCGGCGGCCACACCATCACCTACCGCGGTGCCCTGCGGGTCGTCGAGCGGGACGGTGCCATCACCTACGAGGGACAGGGCACCGAGGCCCGAGGCAAGGGCTCGGCCGAGCTCATCCTGACCGTCCTCCTCACCCCCGTGGACGACGGCACGAACATCGGCTTCACCGGCGCCCTGACGGCGGTCGGCCGGCTCGCCGAGGCGACGGACGAGGCACGGGCCACGGCCGGCGCCAAGCTGCTCGACAAGTTCGTGGAGGCGCTGGCGGCGCTGGCGGAGGAGCCGGAGGGGCCGGAGAAGACGGAGAGGACGGAGGAGCCGGAAGAGGAGGAGAGCGACTCCGATTCCGATCACGACGGTGTGGACGACGGAGTCGAGGAGCCCTCGCGCCCCTCCGCCTACGACGCGCCCGTCCCGCCCCCCTCCCTCGACCCCCTCCTCGACGAGGACTTCGGCGTCACCCCCGTCGAGTTCCCCGCCCCGCAGCCCGCCGTCGAGGCCGCCCACGCGCGGCGGACCATGATCGGGCGCAGCGCCGAGGAGGTCGACCACGCCCCACCGCGCGGCCGGTACGCCCCCGTCCCCGCCCCCGAGGCAGGCGGCGCGACCGCCACCCTGCGCTGGATCGCCCCCGCCGCCGCGCTCGCCATCGCCTCCGCCGTCGTCGTCGGCCGGGCTCTGCGCCGACGCCGCTGAATCCCCGCGGCACGTGGGGCCTGTCCGGGCGGATCGGGCCGGACAGGGCCTAGGGTCAGGGGCGTGAGCATGCAGACGCGACTGACGGCGGGCGACGCCGAGTTGACCATCAGCCCCGAGCACGGCTGCCGGATCGAGGGCCTGCGCATCGGCGGCACCGAGGTGCTGCGCCAGGGCGAGCGGTTCGGGAGCTTCCCGATGGTGCCCTGGTGCGGGCGGACCGAGAACGGCCGCTTCCGCGACGGGGCGACCACGCACCAGCTGCCGGTCAACGCGCCCCCGCACGCCATCCACGGCACCGTCCGCGATCTTGCCTGGAAGACCGCCCGCGTCTCCGAGACGGAGGCGGTCTTCACCTGCGAGCTCGGGGACCCGTGGCCGTACAAGGGCAGGGTGACCCAGGTCTTCGAGCTGGCCGAGGACTCCCTCACCCTCCGCTTCGGGGTCGAGACCTACGACGACTCCTTCCCGGCGCAGGCCGGCTGGCACCCCTGGTTCCTGCGCAACCTCGGCAACGGCGGCCAGGACGTGCGGCTCGACTTCGCCCCCGGCTGGCAGGAGGAGCGCGGCGAGAACCACCTTCCCACCGGCCGCCGGATCGACCCCCTCCCCGGCCCCTGGGACGACTGCTTCGGCATGCCCGACGGCGTCGACGTCACCCTCACCTGGCCGGAGGAGCTGGAGCTGAAGGTCAGCAGCCGCGCCGAGTGGGTCGTGATCTACGACGAGCCGGCGGAAGCGGTCTGCGTCGAGCCGCAGTCCGGCCCGCCGAACGGCCTCAACACCCACCCGCGTCTCGTCACTCCGATCGACCCCCTGGAGATCGAGAGCGTCTGGAGCTGGCGGCGGCTCTAGGGAGTGCCCTCTAAGCTGCTGACCATGACTGACGTACGCGCTGAGCTGCTCCAGCAGATCAAGGACAAGGCCGTGGTGCACGGCAAGGTGACCCTCTCCTCGGGTCTGGAAGCCGACTACTACATCGACCTGCGCCGCATCACGCTGGACGGCGAGGCCGCGCCGATGGTCGGTCAGGTCATGCTCGACCTCACCGCCGACGTGGACTTCGACTGCGTCGGCGGCCTGACCCTGGGCGCCGACCCGGTCGCCACCTCGATGCTGCACGCCTCCGCCGCGCGCGGACAGCGCCTCGACGCCTTCGTCGTACGGAAGGCCCAGAAGGCGCACGGCATGCAGCGCCGTATCGAGGGCACGGACGTCAAGGGCCGCCGCTGCCTCGTGGTCGAGGACACCTCGACCACCGGCGGCTCCCCGCTGACGGCCGTCGAGGCCGTCCGCGAGGCGGGCGGCGAGGTCGTGGCCGTGGCCACGATCGTGGACCGGGGCGCGGCCGGCGCGATCGCCGACGCGGGTCTGCCGTACCTCACCGGCTACCAGCTGGGCGATCTCGAGCTGGCGTAACCGCCGCGAAGTCGTGACTTAGGTCCCGGACCCCGACGAAAGCGGTCCTGACCTGCATTTTCACCAAGGGGCGCGGTGTTTCACGTGAAACACCGCGCCCCTTGTCGTGCCGCGCCCGTGGGAGCCCGGACAAGAGTCTGGAAGGATGGGGGCGACGATGACGTCGCCCCCAGGTCAGGGACAGCAACGCACACACCCCGCACATCACAAGGAGCGGACGAATGCCCATCGCAACCCCCGAGGTCTACACCGAGATGCTCGACCGGGCGAAGGCAGGCAAGTTCGCCTACCCGGCCATCAATGTGACCTCGACCCAGACTCTGCACGCGGCGCTGCGAGGCTTCGCGGAGGCCGAGAGCGACGGCATCATTCAGATTTCGACCGGTGGCGCCGAGTTCCTGGGCGGCCAGTACAACAAGGACATGGTCACGGGCGCCGTTGCCCTGGCCGAGTTCGCGCACATCGTCGCTGCGAAGTACGACATCACGGTCGCTCTGCACACCGACCACTGCCCGAAGGACAAGCTGGACGGCTACGTCCGTCCGCTGCTCGACATCTCCGCCGAGCGCGTCAAGGCCGGTCGGAACCCGCTGTTCCAGTCGCACATGTGGGACGGCTCCGCCGAGACCCTCGCCGACAACCTGGCCATTGGCCAGGAGCTGCTCGCGAAGGCCGCCGCCGCCAAGATCATCCTTGAGGTCGAGATCACCCCGACCGGTGGCGAGGAGGACGGCGTCACCCACGAGATCAACGACGAGCTGTACACCACCGTCGACGACGCCATCCGCACCGCCGAGGCCCTCGGCCTGGGCGAGAAGGGCCGCTACCTGCTGGCCGCGTCCTTCGGCAACGTGCACGGCGTCTACAAGCCGGGCAACGTCGTGCTCCGCCCCGAGCTCCTCAAGGACCTCCAGGCGGGCGTCGCCGAGAAGTTCGGCAAGGTCAACCCGTTCGACTTCGTCTTCCACGGTGGCTCGGGCTCGACCGCCGAGGAGATCGCCACCGCGCTGGAGAACGGCGTCGTGAAGATGAACCTCGACACCGACACCCAGTACGCCTTCACCCGTCCGGTCGTGGACCACATGTTCCGCAACTACGACGGTGTCCTGAAGGTCGACGGCGAGGTCGGCAAGAAGTCCACCTACGACCCGCGCACCTGGGGCAAGCTGGCCGAGGCCGGCATGGCCGTCCGCGTGACCGAGGCGTGTGCCGCGCTGCGCTCGACCGGCACGAAGCTGAAGTAGGTCCACGAGGCTGAAGCAAGTCATCGTGTGAACGACGGGCCCGGTACCTCGCGAGGTGCCGGGCCCTCGTGCGTCGACGAGAGGGGCAGGGCCTGATGTACGACTTCGACCGTGAGATAGACCGGCACGGGACCTGGTCGGTCCAGTGGGACGGGATCGCGGACCGCTTCGGCGTCTCCGACCTGCTCCCCTTCACGATCTCCGACATGGACTTCGCCTCGCCTCCGGAGGTCCTCGCCGCCCTGCGCGACCGCGTCGACCACGGGGTCTTCGGCTACACGGACTGGCGGCTCGGCGACTTCCGGGACGCGATCCGGCACTGGTACGCGAGCCGGTACGCGACCGAGATCGACCCGGGGGCGCTGGTGTACGCGCCGTCCGTGCTCAACCAGCTCTCGCAGCTCCTGCGGATGTGGACGGAGCCCGGCGACGGCGTCGTCGTGCACACCCCCACCTACGACGGCTTCCGCAAGGCCGTCACCGGGCTCGGGCGCGAGCTGCGGGGCGTGCCGCTCGGGGACCTCGACGCCCTGGAGCGGGAGCTGGCCCGCCCCGACAGCCGGATGCTGCTGCTCTGCTCCCCGCACAACCCGACCGGCCGCGTCTGGACGGAGGAGGAGCTCGCCACCTTCGCCGCGCTGGCGGAGCGCCACGGCGCGGCCGTCGTCAGCGACGAGATCCACGCCGACCTCACCACCGACGGCCACCGTCACGTCCCGTGGACGCGGGTGGCGGAGCCGGGCCGGGGCCGCCGCTGGGCGCTGGTCACCTCCGGCACGAAGGCCTTCAATTTCCCCGCGCTCTCCGGCTCGTACGGGATCGTCGGCGACCCCGACGCCCGCGAGGCCTTCGTCCGGCGCATGGAGACCGGCGAGGGCCTCGCCTCGCCCGCCGTCCTCTCGCTGACCGCCCACATCGCCGCGTACCGGCAGGGCGCGCCGTGGCTGGACGAACTGCGCGGCTATGTCGCGGGCACGATGGAGCTGCTCCGGGAGCGGCTGGCCACGGGGCTGCCCGGCGTCGTCTGGGAGCCCCCGCAGGCCGGATACCTGGCCTGGATCGACCTGCGGCCGCTCGGGATCGAGGAGACCCGGCTCCAGGAGGAGCTGGTGTCCGTGGAGAAGGTCGCGATCATGCCGGGCGGGGTGTACGGGACACCGGGCTTCGTCCGGCTGAACGTGGGCTGTCCGAGGAAGAAGGCCGAGCGGGGCGTGGACGCGCTGATCCGGGCGGCGACCCGGCTGCGCACGACCTGACCGAGACGGGTCGTACGGCGGCGGCCGTGCTCCGGATGACCCGAGGCCGGGTGGTTCGGAGGGCGAGGGCGGCGGCTTCGCGGGACCATGCAGGCATGGGTGAGCGGGACGTGCGGATGGCCTCGGGGACCGGCCGGTGGATCGTGTTCACGACCGTCCTCGGCTCCGGGATGGTGCTGCTGGACTCCACCGTCGTCAACGTCGCCCTGCCGCACATCGGCGAGGACCTGGACGCCGACCTCGGCGCGCTCCAGTGGACCGTCAACGCCTACATGCTGACCCTCGCCGGGCTGATCCTGCTCGGCGGGGCGCTCGGCGACCGGTACGGCCGGCGCCGGGTCTTCGTGATCGGGGTCGTGTGGTTCGCGCTGGCCTCGCTGCTGTGCGGGCTCGCGCCGAACGCCGGGATCCTGATCGCGGCCCGCGCGCTCCAGGGCGTGGGCGGGGCGCTGCTCACACCCGGCTCGCTCGCGCTGATCCAGGCCAGTTTCCACGAGGACGACCGGGCCAAGGCGGTCGGTCTGTGGTCCGGCTTCGGCGGGGTGGGCGCGGCGGTCGGGCCGTTCGTCGGCGGCTGGCTGGTGGACGGGCCCGGCTGGCGGTGGGTGTTCCTCCTGAACGTGCCGCTCGCCGCCCTCTGCGTGCCCGTCGCCCTGCGCCATGTGCCGGAGTCGCGGGACGAGACCGCGCACGGCCGCTTCGACGTGCTCGGCGCGGTCCTGGGCGCGGCGGCGCTCGGGCTCGTGACGTACGCGCTGATCGGTGAGGCCTGGTGGGCGGGGGCGGCCGGGGTGGTGCTCGGGGCGGGGTTCGTGATGGTGGAGCGGCGGCGCGGCGAGCGCGCGATGGCGCCCCCGTCGATCTTCGCGTCCCGGCTGTTCACGGCGGTCAATCTGGTCACCCTGTGCGTGTACGCGGCGTTCGGCGGCTTCTTCTTCCTGGCCGCGCTCCAGCTCCAGGTGGTCTCGGGCTACTCGGCGCTCGGCGCCGGTACGGCGCTGCTGCCGACCACCGTGCTCATGCTGCTGCTGTCGGCGAAGTCCGGGGAGGTGGGGGAGCGGATCGGGCCCCGGATCCCGCTCACGGTGGGTCCGCTGCTGTGCGCGGCGGGGATGCTGCTGATGCTGCGGGTCGGGGAGGACGCCTCGTACGTCCAGGACGTGCTGCCGGCCGTGACGGTGCTCGGTCTCGGCATGACGGCCCTGGTGGCCCCGCTGACCGCGACCGTCCTGGCCTCCGTGGACGTGGCCAGGGCGGGCCTGGCGAGCGGGATCAACAACGCGGCGGCGCGGGCGGCCGGGCTGCTCGCGGTGGCCGCGCTGCCGCTGCTCGCCGGGATGGGCCCGGAGGCGTACCTCTCGGCGGAGGAGTTCGACGAGACCTTCCGGCGCGCGATGCCGATGTGCGCGGGGATCCTGGTGGTGGGGGCGGTGCTCGCCTGGACGACGATGCGCACCCCGGCCGGGGGAGCCACGTGCCACCCGGAGTGCCGGGTCCACTGCGGGGTGACGTCACCGCCACTCGACCCGGGCGAGCGGGACGCCCCGGCCTGATCGACAAGACACCCCCTAGGGTGTCCCCATGGCCATCCACGAGAACCTTCTGGGGGGACCGGCCCCCACCCACCTGCCCGACGACCCGGGGCCGCGCGAACTGCTCGCGAACGGTACGGCGCCGGCGGAGGTCGCCGCGCAGTACCCGACCTCTTCGCTCGCCTGGGCGCAGCTCGCCGACGACGCCTTCGAGGGCGGCCGGGTCGTCGAGTCGTACGCGTACGCCCGTACGGGCTACCACCGCGGCCTGGACTCGCTGCGCCGCAGCGGCTGGAAGGGCCACGGCCCGGTGCCGTGGGAGCACGAGCCGAACCGCGGCTTCCTGCGCGCGCTGCACGCCCTCGCCCGGGCGGCCGGCGCGATCGGCGAGAAGGAGGAGTTCGAGCGCTGCACGACCTTCCTGCGGGACTCCTCGGAGACCGCGGCGGAGACGCTCGGCTGACCTTCCTGTGACGTTCCCGACGGTCTTCCGAACGACCTGATCCATCCCGATTTTCCCCCGTCCCGCCGGGTCGGGGGAAAACGGGACAGACCTCTCGTTGCGTCCGAGCGCGTTCGAGGTTGTTCGAAGAGGGCCGGTACGATCCCGGGGACCGCAGCACCGAGAACGCCGGTTTCCGAGGCCCCACTTCCTCTTCCCCCACACCGGCCGACGCAGGGGAGAAGACTGTCGTGGGCAAGCGTGCCGCACCCGCAGGACGGCGAGGGACACAGAGCCGCCGGCGGGGCAGAGGCAGACGCGGCCCCGTGCGCCGGCTCGCACTGCCGGTCCTGGTCCTGATGACCGTCGCGCTCGGCGGCGGCGCCGCCCTCGCGCACTTCAACGGTCAGGCGGCCGACGATTCGGCGGCCCCCGCGCCGCAGGCGACGACCGCGACCGCGGATCCGACGACGGACGCGCCCACCCCCCGGCCCACCACGGCGAAGCCGAAGCCGAAGGCCACGACGGCGAAGCCGAAACCCAAGCCGACGCCGACGCCGAAGAAGACGACCGTGCCGCAGTCCGGCGCCGGGACCTTCACGACCGCGCAGGCCGCCGGCGACGCGGTCGGCACCGGCGGCTCGCTGCGCCGCTACCGCGTCCAGGTCGAGGACGGCATCGAGCTGTCGGCGCGCTCGGCGGCGGCCGAGATCCAGCAGATCCTGGCCCATCCGCGCAGCTGGGCCGCGCACGGCCGGGGCCGTTTCCAGCTGGTCTCGCAGAACGCCGACTTCGTCATCCGGATCGCCACCCCGGACACGGCGGACGCCCTCTGCGCCCAGCAGGGCCTGAACACCCACGGCGAGCTGAACTGCGAGACCACCGACGGCGTCGTGGTGAACCTCAAGCGGTGGATGCTCGGCTCCCCGACCTTCGCGGGGGAGGCGGCCGAGTACCGGCATCTGATCATCAACCACGAGGTGGGGCACGAGATCGGCATCCGGTCGCACATGGGCTGCCCGGGTCCGGGCAAGCTCGCGCCCGCGATGATGCAGCAGATCAAGGGCCTGAACGGCTGTCGTTCGAACGCGTTTCCGTATGACGAAGACGGGAGCTACATCACGGGCCCGATCGTGTCATGATGCCGTTGGGACGGCGCGCGACGAAGCACGCCTCCCGAGGGGACCGGGGCTCCCGTGCCGCAGGGAAGAACGCGCGCGCGGTGGAGCAGACCGCTACCCGGTAGTTCGTTTCGAGGAGACAGCAATGTCATCCATCCCCGGTTCTCCCGACTCCGGAGCCGATTCGGTCGCCGTCGACCCGAACCTCGACTTCGCGGGTACCACGCCGTACGAGGACTACGTCCAGGCGGACGTCCTCACCCACCTCCAGCACCTCCGCTCGGACGACCCGGGCGAGATGGTCTTCCTGGTCACCACCCAGGTCATGGAGCTGTGGTTCACGGTCATCGTCCACGAGTGGGAGACCGCGAGCCGCGCCCTGCGCGAGGACCGCGTCCCCGTCGCGATGGACGCGCTCAAGCGCTCGGTGCGCGAGCTGGAGGCGCTGAACCACTCGTGGCGGCCGCTCGCCCAGCTCACCCCCGGCCAGTTCAACGCCTACCGGGCCGCGCTCGGCGAGGGCTCCGGCTTCCAGTCGGCGATGTACCGCCGCATGGAGTTCCTGCTCGGCGAGAAGTCCGCGTCGATGCTCGTCCCGCACCGGGGCGCGCCCCGCGTCCACGCCGAGCTGGAGAAGGCGCTCCAGGAGCCGAGCCTGTACGACGAGGTCCTCGGCCTGCTGGCCCGGCGCGGTCTGCCCGTGCCGCAGTCGGTCCTCGGCCGTGACCTCGCGCAGCGGTACGAGCCCTCCCCGGCGGTCGAGGCCGTCTGGGCCGGGATCTACGCGGACGCCGACCAGAACACCGAGCTGGTCCGGCTCGGCGAGGCCCTCAGCGACGTCGCCGAGCTCGTCTGGCGATGGCGCAACGACCACCTGGTGGCGACCCGGCGCGCGATGGGCGCGAAGACCGGCACCGGCGGTTCGGCGGGCGTGGCCTGGCTGGAGAAGCGGGCCCAGAAGAACGTGTTCCCGGAGCTCTGGACGGCGCGCAGCCATGTCTGACCTCCTCAAGGGCAGGGCCCTGGAACTCGACGCCGCCGACGGCCTCGCCGCGTACCGCGAGAAGTTCGCCCTCGACGCCGGGACCGTCTACCTCGACGGCAACTCGCTCGGCGCGCTGCCCGCGCACGTCCCGGCCCGCATGGCCGACGTGATCACCCGTGAGTGGGGCGAGCTGCGCATCCGCTCCTGGGACGAGTCGGGCTGGTGGACCGCGCCCGAGCGGATCGGCGACCGGATCGCCCCCATCGTCGGCGCCGCCCCCGGGCAGATCGTGGTCGGCGACTCGACGAGCGTGAACGTCTTCAAGGCGGTCGTCGCCGCGGCCCGGATCAACGGCGACGAGCGGGACGAGATCCTCGTCGACGCGACGACCTTTCCCACGGACGGGTACATCGCGCAGTCCGCGGCGCGCATGACGGGTCACGAGATCGTGGCGTGCGACCCGGCCGACATGGCGGACGCGGTGAGCGACCGCACGGCCCTCGCGCTCGTCAACCACGTCGACTACCGGACGGGTCGGCTCCAGGACCTGCCGGGCCTCACCGCCGCGCTCCACGCGGCGGGCGCGCTCGCCGTCTGGGACCTGTGCCACAGCGCGGGCGCCCTGCCCGTCGGCCTGGACGCCCACGGGGTCGACCTGGCAATCGGCTGCACCTACAAGTACCTGAACGGCGGCCCCGGTTCGCCCGCGTACCTGTACGTCGCCGAGCGCCACCAGGCGGCCTTCGACTCCCCGCTGCCCGGCTGGAACTCGCACACGGACCCGTTCGCGATGACCCCCGGGTACGAGGCGGCCAAGGGCGCGCTGCGGGGCCGGGTCGGGACGCCCGACATCCTCTCCATGCTGGCGCTGGAATCGGCGCTCGACGTGTGGGACGGCGTCGCGATCGAGGACGTGCGCGCCAAGTCCCTCGCGTTGACGGACTTCTTCCTGGAGTGCGTCGCCGCCTACGCGCCCGCGGGCCGGGTCGTCCCGGTGACGCCGGGTGCGCGCGCCGAGCGCGGCAGCCAGGTGGCGCTGAGCTGCGAGAACGCGCCCGCGGTGATGGCGGAGCTGATCAAGCGCGGGGTCGTCGGCGACCTGCGCCGCCCGGACGTGCTGCGGTTCGGCTTCACGCCGCTGTACGTGGGCTTCGCGGACGCGGAGCGCGCGGCCCGCGTCCTCGCGGAGGTCCTGGCCGACCTCCCCGCCTGAGGGACGACCGTCCGATGATCGCCTGATCTGCGGGGGCTCCGGTGCTGGTACCGTCCCCGCAGGTCAGGCCAATTCGGCCGCGTCACCGAGAGGTTGGAACAGCATGCCGGACCCCGCCGCGCGCGATGCCGCCGAAGAAGCGTCGGCCTTCTCGCACCCGGCCGTCCCCCCGGACGCCTCCGCCGCGTACGGCGACCACCCGGACCAGGTGGTCGACTTCTACGCCCCGCGCGACGGCCGCACCCGGGCCCCGCTCGTCGTCGCCCTGCACGGCGGCGCGTGGCGGGCGCCGTACGACCGGCAGCACCTGACCCCGTTCGTGGACTTCCTGGCCCGTCGCGGCTTCGCCGTCGCCAGCGTCGAGTACCGGCGCGGCAGCGACATCCCCCGCCAGGGCGGTACGGCCCCGGTCGCCGGTCGCTGGCCGGAGACCTTCGACGACGTGGCCGCCGCGCTCGACGCCGTACCGGAGCTGGCCGCCGCGCACCTGCCGCAGGCGGACACCGCCCGGATCGTCCTCACCGGCCACTCGGCGGGCGGCCACCTCGCCCTCTGGGCCGCGGCCCGCCATGTCCTGCCCGCCGGCTCCCCGTGGCGGCTGCCCGCCCCGCCCGCGCTGCGCGGGGTCGTCGCCCTCGCCCCGATCGCCCACTTCGCGAGGGCGGTGGAGCTCGGCGTGTGCGGCGGCGCGGTCACCGAACTCCTCGGTGGCGAGGGGGAGTACGCGCACCGGGCGCCCTTCGCGGACCCGGCCGCCCTCCTCCCGACGGGCATCGCGACCACGATCGTCCAGGGCCGCGAGGACATCGTCGTCCCGCACACGGTCGCCGAGGCGTACGCGGAGGCGGCGGCGAAGGCCGGCGAGGAAGTCGGCTTCACCCTGCTCGAAGGCGTCGGCCACTTCCCCCTGATCGACCCGGCGGCGGACGCCTGCGCGGTGGTCTCGGAGGAGATCGCCCAGCTGGCCTGGTGACGGACACGTAGTCCTCAGGGGGGACGGTGGAGGATCCGCATCGAGCGGGACGACCGGGTCTCCCGCCGCCCGTACCGTGGAGCGCGTGACCGAGACACGGACCTCCGAGACGAGCCGCAGCCCCGAGCTCCACCTGGCGCAGGTGGCCATCGGCGGGCTGCGCCAAGAGCTCTTCCATGACGCCTTCGCCTACCGACCGCTGCCGCGCATGGACGTGAACAGCGGGCCGACCCGCTTCCTGCCGGAGCGGATACGCATCTTCGCGGGGTTGCTCCCGCACGCCTTCGTCGCGTTCTGCGCCGTGATCGTCTTCGCCCTGGGATACGACCGGATCTACTACGCCTTCGGCGCGTCGGCGCTGGTGATCACCTGTCTGCCGGCCGCGATCGTGCTGCTCACCATGGTCCGGCCGATCCTCGCCTTCTGGGCTTCGCTCGGTGCGGCCCCCTTCGTCGGGTACGTCGGCGGCTTCGACGGCGGCTGGCCCTGGACGGCGGCCTGCCTCGTCGGCCATGTGGTGGTCCTCGGCGTGGTCGCCGCCCGCACCCGGCCCCGTACCGCTGTGTGGATGTGGCTGGTGACGGCCGGCTACTGCCTCTTCGCCGAGATGTTCCTCGGCATGGGGCGCAGCTCCGTCTCGGTCCCGCTCCTCTTCGTCTCGGCCCTCGTCCTGCTCACCGTCTCCATGATCCAGGTCCGCCGCCAGGCCGACCGCGAGGTCACCGCCCACAAGACGGTCACCGCCCAGGAGATCTCCAAGCGGACCGTCCTCGAAGAGCGCACCACCATCGCCCGTGAGCTCCACGACGTCGTCGCCCACCACATGTCGGTGGTCGCCATCCAGGCGGAGGCCGCGCCCTACCGGGTCGAGAACCCGCCGCCGGAGCTGGAGCAGGCCTTCCTCACGATCCGCGAGAACGCCGTCGCCGCGCTGACCGAGCTGCGCCGCATCCTCGGCGTCGTCCGCGCCGAGGACTACGAGGCCCCCGACGCCCCGCAGCCGACCCTCGGCGACCTCGACGCACTCGTCCGCAACGTCACCGAGGCCGGGCTCGACGTCGAGAAGACGGTGACCGGCGCGGTGCGCGAGCTGCCGCAGGGCGTGGAGCTCTCCGCGTACCGGATCGTCCAGGAGGCCCTGTCGAACGTCCTGCGCCACGCGCCCGGCGCGGCGGCGAAGGTCGAGGTCAGCTATGTCCTCGGCGGGCTCGGGCTGCGCGTCGCCAACGGCCCCGCGCGCGGTCTCGTGAAGCCGTCGCCGGGAGCCGGGCACGGCCTCACCGGCATGCGGGAGCGTGTGACCATGCTCGGCGGGGAGATGACCGCCGAGGTGACGGCGGACGGCGGCTACGAGGTGGCGGCCTTCATCCCCGTCAGCCGTGAAGAGGTCCGCGAGGAGGCCGGGGAATGAGCATCAAGGTGCTGATCGTCGACGACCAGATGATGGTCCGCGAGGGCTTCTCCGTGCTGCTCGGCGCGATGCCCGACATCGAGGTCGTCGGCGAGGCCGTCAACGGCCGGGAGGCGATCTCCCAGGTCGCCGCCCTCCGCCCGGACGTCGTCCTCATGGACATCCGGATGCCCGAGCTGAACGGCATCGACGCCACCCGGGAGATCGTGGCCGCCGACGAGGACGCGAAGGTCCTCGTCCTGACCACCTTCGACCTCGACGAGTACGTGTACCAGGCGCTGCGCGCCGGGGCCTCCGGCTTCCTCCTCAAGGACGCCTCGGCCCGGCAGCTCGCGGAGGGCGTGCGGGTCGTCGCGGCCGGCGAGGCGCTGCTCGCGCCGACCGTCACGAAGCGGCTGATCACCGAGTTCGCCAAGGCACCCGGCAGCTCCCCGAAGCCGCCTGCCATGGCGCAGATCGGGGAGCTGACGGAGCGGGAGACGGAGGTGCTCGTGCTCATCGCGCAGGGCCTGTCGAACGTCGAGATCGCCGGGCACCTCGTCGTCGCCGAGTCCACGATCAAGACGCACGTGAGCCGCATCCTGGTGAAGCTGGGGCTGCGCGACCGGACGCAGGCGGCGGTCTTCGCGTACGAGGCGGGTCTGGTGCGCGTCGGGGGCTGACGGCCCGTGCGGGGGTAGCGTCCGGTCATGGAAGCTGTTGATGTCGACGCCCTGTACGACCCCTGGTCCCCCGACTTCGTCGCCGATCCGTACCCCGCCTACGCCCGGCTGCGCGCCGCCGGCCGCGCGCACTGGCACGGTCCCACCCGGCAATGGCTGATCCCGCACCACGAGGACGTGTCGGCGCTCCTCCGGGACCGGCGGCTTGGCCGGACGTACACGCACCGGTTCACCCACGAGGAGTTCGGGCGGGAGGCGCCGGCCGCCGCGTACGAGCCCTTCCACACGCTCAACGACCACGGGCTGCTCGATCTGGAGGCGGCCGACCACAGCCGGATCCGGCGGCTCGTGTCGAAGGCGTTCACGCCGAGGACGGTGGAGAACCTGGCGCCGACGGTACGGCGGCTCGCCGCCGGGCTCGTCGGCGACCTGGTCGCGCGGGGCGGCGGCGATCTGCTCGCCTCGGTCGCCGAACCCCTCCCCGTCGCGGTGATCGCCGAGATGCTGGGCGTCCCGGAGGACGACGAGGAGCGGGGGCGGCTGCGGCCCTGGTCGGCGGCGATCTGCGGGATGTTCGAGCTGAGCCCCTCGGAGGAGACGGCCCGGCGGGCGGTGACGGCCTCGATCGAGTTCTCGGACTATCTGCGGGAGCTGATCGCGCGGCGCCGGAAGAGCCCGGGGGACGACTTGATCTCGGGCCTCGTCGCGGTGGAGGGGCTGACGGAGCAGGAGATGATCTCCACCTGCGTCCTGCTCCTGAACGCGGGCCACGAGGCCACCGTGAACACCACGGTCAACGGCTGGTGGACGCTCTTCCGCAAGGGCGTCCGTCCGGATCCCGAAAAGTTGTCCACAGCTGTGGAAGAACTTCTGCGGTACGACACCCCGCTCCAGATGTTCGAGCGCTGGGTCCTCGACGACATCGAGGTCGGCGGCCAGGTCATCCCGCGCGGCTCCGAGGTCGCCCTTCTTTTCGGCTCCGCCAACCGCGACCCGGCCCGCTTCGGCCCGACGGCCGACGAGCTCGACCTCACCCGAGCCGACAACCCGCACATCACCTTCGGCGCGGGCATCCACTACTGCCTCGGCGCCCCGCTCGCCCGCCTCGAACTGGAGGCGGTCTTCGGCGAGTTGCTGCGCCAGGCGCCGGGCCTGCGGCTCGCCGCGGAGCCCGTGTGGAAGCCGGGGTACGTGATCCGGGGCTTCGAGGAGCTGCTCGTGGAGGTGTGAGGCCTGCCGCCGTACGGGGTGGGGCCCGCCGTCAGCTCGTCTCCACGTCCCGGCGGCGCAGCCCCGCCAGGCCCGCCGCGACGGAGCGGAGACGCTCGGCCCGGACACGGCGGCGGACCGCCGAGACCGCCGACTTCTTCGCGTTCCTCCGGACGGAGATGCTGGGGATCATGGACCGCTGGCGGGCCCACAAGGAGGGTCAGGCCGGAGGCTGAGGGGCCTCCACGCCCGGCGCCAGCCACTCCAGCTGCCCCTCGAAGTCGGCACTGCCCGCCTCCCAGAGCGGCTCCGCAGGCCAGAGCGGCCGCCCCTCGACCCACGGGACGACGACCGGCAGACCGGACTCCGCCCGGTCGAGCCAGCCGCGCAGCTCCACGGCACCGGTGGGCGCGGACGGCAGCGGACCGCCCGGCGGGAGCATCACTAGACCGTCGGGCAGATCGTCGGGCCGCTCACCGTCCGGGAACAGGAACAGACTCGGCCGTCCGCCCGCGGGGCCGTGCAGCAGCACGTACCGCCGGGTGGCGGGCCGGGGAGCGGTCGCGGCCCGGGCGAGGCGGAGGGCGGCGGGACGGCCGGTGGTCAGCAACCGGTAGCCGGAGGTCAGGAAGGTGCCGAGCGCCATGAGCACGAGGATGTTCACCGGGATCGCGAAGCGCCCCTCAAGACCGGTCGACGCCAGTGCCCCGGCCACCGCGCCGACGGCTCCCGAGATCAGCACCTCACCCATCCCGGAGACCCGGCGCAGGCTCCGCACCCGCCACCAGGGCACGGCCCGGACATCCGCCTCCGGGCGGTGCGCGCGGGCAGGCGGGACGACCTCACGCGCGGCCTCGGCGGCGAGCAGGACATACGTCGGGGAGGGCGCGGTACCGGCGTCGTCGAGGCTCACGGGCGGAGCGTAGCCGGAGGCGTGGCCGCGGGGAGGGGCGGGGACGGGGGTGACAGGACGCCGGGACCCCCGGCTCGCCGCGCCGCGTCAGACCGCCGTCTGCGGGCTCCTCGGCACCGGACGGTCCAGCAGGCCCACCCGCTCCGCCCGCGCCACGATCCGGCGCCGCCCGGCCCGCCCCCATACCGGCCTCATCCAGATCAGCTCCCCGCCTCCGGGAGGCGCGATCACACCGCCCAGCCGAGGGTCCCCGCACCACCACAGCACCCCGTCCGGCCCCGGCAGCAGGAGTACGCACGGCTGCTGTATGGCCACGAGGGTCAGCGGCCACAGCTCGCCGGTGCCCGGGGAGGCCAGTACGACGGTCTCCGCGTACCAGGGACGGGCCACTGGCAGGGCCGCGTGCGCCGACCAGGTCCCGACGCCGAGGACGTGCCGCATCCGCTTCGCGATCGACCGCGCGTGGACGCCGATACCCAACGCGGGGAGAGCGAACAGCACGAGCCAGCCGATCGCGGCGGACGTCCATAAGCCCGAGAACAGCAGGCCGACGCCGACGGCGAGGACGAGCAGGACCGCGCCGATGACCGTCAGCGTGACCGCCCTCCGCCGGTACCGCTCCAGCGCTTCCGCCGTCTCCGGCAGATCCAGCGCACGCGCCACCACAAGCCCCCTCGTCCCACGAGCTCCCACGAGCTCCCACGAGCTCCCGCGAGCTCCCACGAGCCACTCCCACCCCACGGGCAGGCTAGAGCCCCCCGATGTCCCGGGGAAGCGTCAGCCCCCACGCCCCCGCGCGGGCCGTCCACGTGCGGCGGCGGACCGGGCCCGTGACGCGGCCGTCCGCGCGGTAGCGGAAGTCCGGGCCCGAGACCGTGAGCGTGCGGGCCAGCGCTTGGTGGTCCGGCTCCGGCGACGGGTGGGCCGGGTGGACCGTGACCTCCGCCGTGCCCGCGACCGAGCGGACCGAGACGCCCTCCACCGGCGTGTCCACGTCCGCGAGGAGCACCCCGTCCGCCTCCACCCGCAGCCGGTGGGTGCGGACCGCGAGGGCCGTAGGGGCCGGGCGGACCAGCGTGCGGACCAGGGAGCGGCAGGTGCCCCAGACGGACGAGGTCGGCGCGCCCAGGGCGCGGCCGGCCGGGACGAGCAGGTCGCCGAGGACGACCCCGTCGCTGTCGTCGACCAGCAGGTCGAGGCGGCGTACCGCCCCGTCGAGGACCGCCCGCGCCGCCGCCGGGGTGGAGCGCGGCACGCCGAGCGCGTGCGCCAGTTCCAGGGCGTCCGGCGGGCCGATCGGGACGAGGGACAGCGCCCCCTCGGCGAGCTCCCGCTCCCGGTGCAGCAGCGTCACCGTACGGAGCAGCGCGCGGTCGTCGCCGAGCACCACGGGGTGCCGGGAGCCGCGCCGGGCCAGGGCCCGGGTGAATTCCTCCGGGCTGTCCGGCAGGCAGATCTTCGTTTCCGCGCGCGCCGACAGGACATCCTTCGCGATCCGTACGGACTCGCCGTCACTTCGGCGGGCGACCGGGTCGACGATGACCAGCAGCTGGTCGTGATCCGACACCTCGGTCCTTCCTCGGGTAGCATCTTTGTGCAAGAGCCCCTTGCGCTATTGCGCCAGGGGCTTCGTCTATTCCGGGGCACACCGGTGAGGCGGCCTCGGCCCCTGACCTTGGACATGCCCCACCCGGAAGGGGTGTACGCCTGTGCCCGCACTTGTGCTGCTCGGTGCTCAGTGGGGTGACGAGGGCAAGGGAAAGGCCACCGATCTCCTCGGTGGATCCGTTGACTATGTAGTGCGTTACCAGGGCGGCAACAACGCCGGCCACACCGTCGTCGTAGGCGACCAGAAGTACGCGCTGCATCTTCTCCCTTCCGGAATCCTCTCGCCGGGGTGTACCCCGGTGATCGGAAACGGTGTCGTCGTCGACCCGGCGGTCCTGCTCTCCGAGCTGAGCGGACTGAACGACCGCGGCGTCGACACGTCGAAGCTCCTGATCAGCGGTAACGCTCACCTGATCACCCCGTACAACGTCACCCTCGACAAGGTGACGGAACGGTTCCTCGGCAAGCGCAAGATCGGTACCACCGGTCGCGGCATCGGGCCGACGTACGCCGACAAGATCAACCGCGTCGGTATCCGGGTCCAGGACCTGTACGACGAGTCGATCCTGGTCCAGAAGGTCGAGGCGGCGCTGGAGGGCAAGAACCAGCTCCTCGCCAAGCTGTACAACCGCCGTGCCATCGACGCCGCCCAGATCGTCGAGGAGATGCTCCAGTACGCGGAGCAGATCAAGCCGTTCGTCGCGGACACCACGCTGATCCTCAACAAGGCGCTCGACGACGACAAGGTCGTGCTCTTCGAGGGCGGCCAGGGCACCCTGCTCGACGTCGACCACGGCACGTACCCCTTCGTCACCTCGTCGAACCCGACCGCGGGCGGCGCCTGCACCGGTGCCGGCGTGGGCCCGACGAAGATCAGCCGGGTCATCGGCATCCTCAAGGCCTACACGACCCGTGTCGGCGCCGGCCCGTTCCCGACGGAGCTCTTCGACGCGGACGGCGAGGCGCTGCGCCGCATCGGTGGCGAGCGCGGTGTCACCACCGGCCGTGACCGTCGCTGCGGCTGGTTCGACGCGGTCATCGCCCGTTACGCGACCCGCGTCAACGGCCTGACCGACTTCTTCCTCACCAAGCTCGACGTGCTGACGGGCTGGGAGCAGATCCCGGTCTGTGTCGCGTACGAGATCGACGGCAAGCGCGTCGAGGAGCTGCCCTACTCGCAGACCGACTTCCACCACGCGAAGCCGATCTACGAAATGCTGCCGGGCTGGTCCGAGGACATCACCAAGGCCAAGACCTTCGCCGACCTGCCGAAGAACGCGCAGGCGTACGTGAAGGCCCTGGAGGAGATGTCGGGCGCCCCGATCTCCGCGATCGGCGTCGGCCCCGGCCGCACCGAGACGATCGAGATCAACTCCTTCCTGTAGGAGTACGCACGAGGAAGGGCCCGCACTCCGGCGACGAACCGGTGTGCGGGCCCTTCCTCGTGTCCGTCAGCCGTCCAGCTTCGTGTCCCTGCCGACCTTCTCCCAGGCCGTGAGGTCCGCCCGCACCAGCTCCAGGTGGCCCAGGATCGCGTCGATCGAGTCGTCGCCGAGGGCGAGTCGCAGCGGGGTCTCGTCGGCGTCCAGGGCCTTCAGTACGGCCGCCGCGGCCTTCGCCGGGTCGCCCGGCTGCGTACCGCCCCCGGTCTCCACGAACGCCCGCGTCCCGCCCACCGTGTCCGCGTAGTCGGCGATGCCGTCGCCGCTCAGGCTGTGGTTGCCGAACAGGCTCGTACGGAAGGCGCCCGGCTCCACGATCAGGACCCGGATGCCGAGCGGGCCGACCTCGGCCGCGAGCGCCTCCGACATGCCCTCCAGGGCGAACTTGGTCGCGCTGTACGCGCCGAAGCCCGCCATGGACGCCTGCCCGCCGACGCTGCTGAGCTGCACGATCGCGCCCGAGCGGCGGGCCCGCATGTGCGGCAGGACGGCCCGCGTGAGGGCGGCCGGGCCGAAGACGTGCAGGTCGAAGAGGGACCGCAGCTCGGCGTCGGCGGTCTCCTCGACCGAACCGACGTGCGTGCGGCCCGCGTTGTTGACGAGGACGTCGATGCGGCCGTGCCGCTCGGCGGCCTCCGCGACGACCCGGTCGACCGCCGCCGCGTCGGTGACGTCCAGGGCGACCGCGTCCACCTGGTCGGGGTGGGCGGCGACCAGCTCGTCCAGGGTCCCGGGGCGGCGGGCGGCGGCCACCACGACGTCGCCGGCGGCGATCGCGGCCTCGGCGAAGGCCCGCCCGAATCCGCTGTTGGCTCCCGTGATCAACCAGACCTTGCTCATGTCCGTACTCCCTCGCGACTGTTCCGTGCTGACGCGACAAGGCTGCGCCGCCCGGCCCCTGGCCGTCCAAGACCTGCCGTGATAACCCATGGGCATGACCACCAGCGACGTCCACGGCCGCGACCTGAGGTACTTCCTCGCGGTCGCCGAGGAGCTCCACTTCACCCGCGCCGCCGAGAAGCTGTACGTGTCCCAGCCCGCGCTCAGCAAGCAGATACGGGCCCTGGAGCGACAGCTCGGCGCCCCCCTCTTCGACCGCGACCGGCGGGGCGTCGCCCTCACCCCCGTCGGTACCGCCCTGCTGCCGCACGCCCGTGCCGCGCTCGCCGCCTGGGAGGAGGGCCGGGAGGCGGTGCGGCGGGCGCGGGAAGCCGCGGACGGCACCCTCGTCATCGGCATGAGCACCAGCCCCGGGCGGGGCGGCCTGCTGCCCGCGATCCGCTCCCGCTTCACCGAGGCGCACCCCGGGGCCCGGCTGAAGCTGCGCCAGGTGGCCTGGGACGACCCGACGGCCGGCCTCGCCGGGGGTACCTCCCAGGACGGAGTCCTAGGGGGAGGCGGCAGCGACGTCGCCTTCGTCTGGCTTCCGCTGGCGGGCGCGGACCGGTTCCGCTGGGTCGTCGTGGCCACCGAGCCCCGGTTCGTCGCGCTCTCGGAGGCCCACCCGCTGGCCGCGCGCGAGAGCCTGGACTTCGCCGACCTCCTCGACGAGCCGTTCCTCGCCCTGCCGGACACCGGGCCCGAACTGCGCGACTACTGGCTGGCGTTGGACTCCCGGGGTGGGCGCCCGCCGGTGATCGGCGCCGAGATCGGCGGAGTGGACGAGACGTACGAGGCGCTCGCGGGCGGGCTCGGCATCTGCCTGGTCGCGGCCGGGAACGTGCCGCTGCTCGCCCGCGAGGGCGTCGCGATCCGCCCCGTCAGCGGCGTCACCCCGAGCCGCCTCGTCCTGGCCTGGCGGGCCGACGACACCCGCCCCCTGGTGCGCGGCTACGCCCGAGCGGCGGCCGAACTCCGCCCACAGGAGTCCTGAACTCGCCTTGCGGGCAAGGGGTGGTGGGCGCTTAATGAGTGTCCACTCGCGCGTGGTTCCGTCTCAGGGGGAAGCATGGAAACGCCCGAACCTCCCGCCACACCTCCGCGGCCGTGGCACCGTCCCGCCGACACACCGGCCACCCCGCCGCCACCGGGTGCCGGTTCAGGTGTCGCACGGCACCTGCCGCTGGTCATCAGCAAGAGACTGCTCTGGGTGGGCGGCGCCGCCTATCCGCTGGAGAACATCGTCCGCGTCTACACCTTCGTCCTCCGGCCGCGTAAGGCAGAGGCGATCGGCACGTTCCTGAAGCGGATCGGCCTCACGCTGCTCGCCCTGCTCCTCGTCCTCTTCTTCGGGTCTCTCGCCAGCACCTTCGGCGGCGGGGCGGACGGGGACGACCTCATCGGCTTCCTCTCCGGGCTCTCCTTCCTCGCCATCGTGTTCGCAGTGATCTGGTTCACGGCCGACATGCTCGTCGTGGTGACCGCGTCCGCGCACTACGTCCTGGCCATCGAGACGAACGGCCAGTCGACCGCGATGGTCTCCGGCGACCCTCGTCACCTGGACGGACTCGTGGGGCAGATCGCGGCCGCGATCGACGAGCCGGACGCGAACCTCAACGTCGTCGTCGGCGCGCTCTCGATCAGCAACCCCAGCAACTACTACTTCGGCGACGCCGTGAACATCTACGGCGGCTCCGGTCACACGGGCAAGGTGGGCTCATGAGCGGGGACGGGAACAACTACTACTTCGGCGACGCCGTGAACATCCATGGCGGCACCGAGATCACGGGGATCGTCAACAACTACCCCGCACCGCCGCAGCAGCCCACCCTGGAGGAGGCGCTGCGGACCGTCGTCGCGCTCATGCGGGAGCTGCGCGCGGAGGTGGCGCCCGAGGACCAGCAGTCCTTCGACGAGGCGCTGCCCGTCCTCGCCGCCGACGCGACCGGCGCGGGCGTCGAGACGCCCGTACGGCGCCGGGCGCTGCTGACGGTCGCGGGCATCGCCGCGATGCTGGGGACGCTCGGCGCGCCGCTCCTCGACTCGGCCCGCGCCGCCCTGGAACTACTCGGCGTAGGCGGCTAGGGCCCTTCCAGGGGGTGTGCTCACACAGTGTGTTCGCGTGCCGTGGCCCCGAGTTGCCGACCCGGGGCCACGGGAGAAGAGTGGGTCGTGTGATTCCCGTGCACCGTTGAGTCGTGGAACTCCGGTCACCTTGGCCCGCCTTCGCGGGTAGGCCCCCGCGGACGAAGCAGCACACTGACAGCCACCTGGATGCACCATGACCACATCCGCCCAGCGACGAGTCGTCCGGGCTGCGAGCGCGTCCCTCCTGGCGGCCGGCTTGGCCTTGTCGTCAGGCATGGGCGCCATGGCGGCCCCGGCAGCCCCGGCGCAGGTCCAGGCCGTTGAAAGCGGAAGGGCTCAGCCGACGCCGCCACCACCACCTGCCGAGGAGGAGGTGCCGCCGCCTGCCGAGGAGGAGGTGCCGCCGCCTGCCGAGGAGGAAGTGCCGCCGCCTGCCGAGGAGGAAGTGCCGCCGCCCGCCGAGGAGGAAGTGCCTCCTGAGGAGGAAGTGCCCCCAGGCGAGGAGCAGCAGCAGAACAACCCCGACGTGGAGGAAGAGCCGAACCCGGCGGAAGAGGAAGCCAACCCGGCCGAGCAGCCCGGAGAGCTGCCTGCTGAGGGCGACGAAGCGCCTCCTGCCCAGAACATCGCGATCCAGACCCTGACCGCCGGCGAGCTCAAGCAGGCGCAGGCCGACCTCGCGGCGTCCAACCTCTCCGCCACGGAGAAGGCGAAGGTCAAGAAGCAGCTGGACGACCTCCAGGCCATCGTCAACGGGAACGGGACGCAGCAGGAGAAGGACGACGCCAAGGCCCTCGCCAAGGGGCTGGCCGAAGCGCTGAGGCTCAGCAAGGACGCGGACACCCCGAAGGAGGACCAGGAGAGGTACGCCAAGCTCGTCCTCGGCGTGACCACAGCGCTGGAGAAGTTCAACGGTCAGGGTTCCGTCGCCGAGCGGCTCGTCTACTTCAAGGTCCTCCAGGACCTGAACACCGTCCTCACGAAACTCACGGACAAGAACCTGACCGTGCAGGAGAAGGTGCTCTACTCCAAGTACGCGGACGTGCTCCTCGGCGGTGTGCTGGCTGCCCAGCAGCCGGGCACCGCGCCGACGGAACCGGAGGACAAGAAGAAGGTCCAGGAGAAGCTGCAGCAGAACGCCGCGGCGCTCAAGGTCTACCAGAGCGCGGACTCCTCCGAGTCGGACCGGGCCGCCGCCAAGGCGACGCTCGACGAGCAGGCCGGTGCGGTGAACAACGCCAAGTACCAGGAGCTCGTGGAGGAACTCAAGCGGCTGAAGGCGCCGCAGGCCTGCCTCGACGTCGTGCAGAACCGCACGCAGCAGGCCGGCTGGCCGGACGGATCCCTCTGGGGCCTGACCGACAAGGCCTGCGAGGACACCGTGCAGGCCGGCGCGGCGGACGCCGACAGCGACTGGAACGCCCTCTTCGAGTGCGTGCTGGACGAGCCGTTCAGCACCTGCACAGGTCGTATCCCCGAATAGCCCTACAACCGCAGGAACTCACCCGGCTCCGCGTCGATCATCGGATAGACGAGGAGCCGGTCCTTGCCCTCCCACTTGTCCACGACCAGGTAACTGGAGCCGGCCTCGGGGCACTCGGCGTCCGAACTGCCCGCGTCCTTGGCCTGCGGGCCCACGACGAGGAGGTCGCCGACGCCCGCGAGGACGGCGGTGGAGCCGCAGCTGACGATGTCGGTGGTGATCTCACCGGCGTCGTTCATGCGCGGGAAGACGTCGGTGAAGCGGACGAGCTGGGTGCCGATCGGGCCCTGGCTGACCGTGACTTCCGTTCTGAAGCGGTCGTCGTTGGCGCCGTAGATCTCCGGCATGGGCTTGCTGCGCCAGCGGCCGAGGAAGCGGGCGGGGATGACGGCGGTGCCGGTGGGCGCCTTGCGGAAGGTGGCCTTCGCGGCGCCCGAGGTCCACTCCAGGACGTCGGGGGAGCGCAGGGTGAGCGTCTGGTGGGCGGCGGGGGTGCAGCGCTGCGCGGGCACGCTGCTCGTGACGTCGGACTCGCCGTAGACGACCTTGTCCTCGTCGGCCGAGACGAGCCGGGAGCGGCCCATGCAGAGCCGGCCTTCGGAGACCTGGACGTAGACGGCGTTCTTGGCGCCGGCCGCGCCCTGGGTGATCTCGATGCGGGCGGTCTCCCGGGGGTGGTCGGCGGTGCCCTGGATGACGCCTTCCCAGGCCCCGAGGAAGCCGCCGGGGACGATCCCGGCGGGCCGGGCGGAGACGCCGTCGGTCTCGCCCCTGCCGCGGTTCTTCTGCTCGTCGCCGCCGGTGTTCGGGTCGGGCCAGAAGGTGTACGTGGCGCCGGCCGCGGCGGCCACGACCAGCGTCGCCAGGGCGGTGATCAGGGCCGTACGGCGGCGGGGGCGGGGTGCGGTGCGGGCGGTGGGCGGCAGGGGCGTGGCGGGCGTCGGGTCACCGGCGGCGGATCCCCCGGCTCCGGCAGCGGCGGCCACCGCGGCTCCGCCGAACCCCGGCCCGGCCCCCGTCGCGGCCTCCGCCTCCAGGAGGCGGGCCGCGTGGCGGCCGAGCCGGGCGAGGACGTCCGCCGGGAGCCAGGGGTCGGCGACCGGCAGCGTCTCGACGATCTCGGTCGCCGAGGGGCGGGCCTCCGGGTCCTTGGCGAGGCAGGCCCGGATGAGGCCGGAGAGCTCGGGCGCGAGGTCCGTCAGGTCGGGCTCGTCGTGGGCGATGCGGAACATCGTGGCGTGGACCCCGCTGTCGGCCGTCCCGAAGGGGGAGCGGCCGGTCGCCGCGTAGGCGAGGACGGAGCCGAGGCAGAAGACGTCCGACGCGGGCGTGACGCGGTCGCCGCGGACCTGCTCGGGCGACATGAAGCCGGGGGAGCCGACGACCGCGCCGGTGGTGGTCAGCCCGCCGCCGTCGGCGACCGTGTCGACGGCGCGGGCGATGCCGAAGTCGATGAGCCGGGGCCCGTCGACGGTCAGCAGCACGTTGGACGGCTTGAGGTCGCGGTGGACGAGCCCGGCGTCGTGGATGTGGACGAGGGCGCGGGCGAGTCCGGAGGCCAGCGTCCGTACGGTCGCGGGTGGCAGCGGCCCGAACTCGTCGCCGACCACGGTCCGCAGCGAAGGACCCGGTACGTACCCGATGGCCACCCACGGGGCGTCGGCGGACGTGTCCGAGCCGAGTACGGGCGCGGTGCCCGTCCCGCCGACCCGCTCCAGGGCGGCGACCTCGCGGGCGAACCGCCGCCGGAACTCCTCCTGGGCGGCCAGCTCGGCGTGCACCACCTTCACCGCGACCGTCCGGCCGCCGGCCGAGCGCGCGAGGAACACCCGGCCCATCCCCCCGACCCCGAGACGGCCGATCAGACGGAACGGACCGATGGTGACCGGGTCTTCCGCGTTCAATGGCTCCACGGCGACGAGCATGCCAGACCGGGCGCCGGCCGTCCCCACGGACGTCGGCCGTCCCCACGGATCCGACGTCAGCCGTCCCCGCAGATCCGCAGCCCCTTCGGGGTGGAGCAGGGCAGATGGCCGTGGGTGAGGACGACGTCCTGGCCGCTGCCCCGGATCAGGTAGTCGAGGAAGCTGGAGGTCAGGGAGTCGGCCGGCGGCCGGCCCCAGGTGTAGGCGTACTCGATCTCGCGGTACGGGTAGCTGGACTCGCCGATCTCCTCGACGACGGGTCTGCGCCCGTCGATGGCGACCCGGTGCAGCCCTTTCAGGCCGGTGCCGCCGCGGAGTTCGGTGTAGCCGATGGCCCCGGGGAGCCTGGCGACGGTCGACAGGACCTGTTCGGTGGAGTCGAGTTCGCAGCGGACGACCTTCGACGCGGGGTCGTCGATGCTCTCGCAGTCTCGGGAGGAGTTGGCGAGCTCGTTGCGGCCGAGGACCCGGCGCTGGAACACCTCCCTGGTGCCGGAGTTGGCGTCCCTGCTGATCAGCCGCACCGGCTGGTCGAGGCTGGGGACCAGCTCCTTCCAATTGGTGATCTCGCCCCGGTAGAGGCGGCGGATCTCGTCCAGGGTGAGGCTCTCCACGGGGATCCCGTCGTTGAGGACGAGGGTGAAGAGGGAGACCGCGACCATGTTCTCCCGCAGCTGCGGGTAGCCGCCCGGCTTGCGCCCGTCGGAGAGGGCGACGACGGCGGGGGAGCCCTTGGCGGACTTCGTCCCGGACGCCTCCAGCTCCCGTATCCCGGCGGTCGAGCCGTGCGCGGTCACGTTCACCGTCGAGCCCGCGCAGTCCTTCTCGTACTTCTTCGCCAGCTCCCGGACGACCGGCGCGAAGGCCGTCGAGCCGGTGACGGTCAGCGTGCCCCTGGCGCAGCCGATCGGCGGCGGGGTCTGCTCGCGGACGATGATCGCGGCGAGCGCGACGACACAGACGGTGAGGACGACGGTGACCGTGCGGGCGACCCGGCTGAAGACGGGCGGCTTGTCGTCGGGGGTCGTGCTGTGGTTGACGTGGACGTGGCCCTCGGCGATGTTGCCGTCGACCGACACCGGGTCGCCGATCGGGCCGCCGGTGAGCAGGACGAGCAGCTTGTAGTGGGCGCCGCGGTTGAGCGGGACCTTGGGCAGCAGGATGGTGGCGTCGCCCTCCGCCGGGCCCACCCAGCTGTCGGAGAAGTGGCTGAGCAGCCGGGGATGGTCGGGAGCGGTCACGACGACCGCCTGCACCCGGCGGCGCTCGAACTCGACCGTGAGTCCGTGGTCGTCACCGTCCGTGTAGTGGTCGGCGCCGATCGACAGGGCCCCGTCGTTCTCGATCCGGAGCAGGACGAGGGTGGCGTCCCTGAGGGCGGGGGTCGCGTTGAAGAACCCGCGCCGCACGGCCGCGCCGGGGCCGGTCGCCGCCCCGTTGGCGGCGGCGTTCCCGATGGTCGTGTCGAGCTGGACGCGGTAGCCGATCCGCCGCTGGTGCGGCACCCGCCGCTCGTACCAGACGGCACCGGTGGAGACGAGGACACCGAGGAGGGCGGTGACCAGGGCGATGAGGTTCTCAGCGGTGAGCCAGTCCACCCGCGCGACGGTACGCACGTGTGTGCGGTTCCGTGCGAGGCGTAGCTCGCCGTCACCCGGAGTTCTCCCTTCCTTCGGCCGGAGGCTCGCGGGCGGGCCAACAGGGGTTGCTGGGGGCTCTCCGGCGTGGGTGTAATGGCCACGAGGGGGCCTTCCGTCTGAGGAGTACCCCATGCGTGTCGTCGAAGTGACCGCCTACGGCGGACCCGAGGTCCTCAGAATGGCCCGCCGGCCCGAGCCGGTGGTCGGGGACGTCCCCGGCAGGGTGCGCGTACGGCTCAAGGCCGCCGGTGTGAACCAGGCGGATCTGCGGATCCGGGCCGGCCTGTACGCCGACGCGGTCGGCGCGCTCAAGCCCCCCTTCGTCCTGGGGACGGACTTCGCGGGAAGGCTGCTCGATCCCGTGCCCGGGATGGCCGAGGGGACGCGTGTGGCCGGTTACGTCAACTGGTACGAGGAGCTGACCGGCGAGGGCACGTACGCCGAGGTCGTCTGGGTCGATCCGGACTGGCTGGCCCCGATCCCGGACGACGTGGACTTCACCGTGGCCGCGTCCGTCCCGCTGGCCTCGGCCACCGCCCAGCAGGGCCTCGACCGGCTCGCCCTCCCGGCGGGGGCGACGCTGCTCGTGACCGGTGCGAGTGCCGTGGTGGGCCGCTTCGCGGTCCAGTACGCCCATGCGGCCGGACTGCGGGTCGTGGCTGTCGCCCACGAGGGTGACGAGAGCGAACTGAAGATCCTCGGCGCGGACCACGCCGTCCCGCGCGGTGCGCCGGAGGACGTGGCCGCCAGGGTGATGGAGGTCGCCCCGGAGCGGGTGGACGGGATCTTCGACGGGGCGCTCTTCGGCGGCGTGGGGCTCCTTCCGCTGCTGAAGGACGACGGCGTCTTCGTCGCGATCGCTCCCGACCGGGTTCCGGTCGCCGAGCGGAACATCCGCGTCGAGGCCGTCCGGGCCCGCCCGGACGCCGCCCGGCTGAAGGAGACGCTGGAGAAGGTCGCGGCCCGCGAGCTGATCACCCGGGTGGCCGACGTCATGCCGCTGGAGGAGGCCGCCGAGGCCCACCGCCGCGCGGAGGCGGGCCACCGTCCGGGCCGCGTCATCCTGATGATCTGACCGGTTCTGATCGGTTCCGACCCGTCAACCTCATCCGCCCCGGGTGCCCCGACCTGGGGCGGATGACGGCCGTACCGGTACCTGGGACGAGGGGGATCGTTATCCGGACATGAACTCTTCCCAGCGTGTCCTCACCGCCCTCGCCCTCGCCGCCTCCGCCATCGGTCTCGGAGCGGGCGCCGCCGCCGCGGTCGACCCCCTGGCGGGCGCGACCGGCCTGCTCGGCCCGGTCACCGGCGCCAGCCAGTCCGACTCCCCCCTGGGCGCCGTCACGGACGCCGCGAACCCCGCGGCGCTCGGCGACGTCACCTCGGCCCTGCCCCTCTAAGGCGCCCGTTTCTCCTCTCTCCCCCTCCATCGGCTCCGGGGCGGCAGCTCGCCGCCCCGGAGCCGTTTTGTGGCGCAAAGCATTCGAACGGCTGTGGCAGGATTCGGGACAGCGGCGGTGTGTCATGTGCGCCGCCGAAGTATCCCAGGGGGGATTTTCGATGAACATCATTCGACGTCGTCGTGCGCTCAAGGGCGCCCTCGTCGCCACCGCCGTCGCGGTCGCGACCGCGACCGTTGCCGGCACGGCCTCCGCGGCGGAGCTGCCGGAGCAGCCTCTCTTCGACATGTACGGCGTCCACAAGACGACCCAGGACCTGACCATCTGGTTCTCCACGGGCAGCGGCGGCTTCGACAAGTGGGACACCGGGGACGACGCCTCCGACGTCGCCGACATCATCGATGCCGACAACGACAACGACGCCATCTCCGACAGCCAGTGGACCGTCCTCAAGAACGGTCAGCTGATCTTCTTCGGGGACTACTCGGGTTCGCAGGACGCGGACATCGTCGGCCGCGGCTGGAACATCTACAAGACGATCCTCTCGCCCGGCAACATCGGTGGGGCCAAGGAGGCCGACCTCATCGGCGTCGACTCCTACGGTGTGCTGTACAGCTACCTCGCGTACCCGAACGGAACCACCACCACCCGTGTGCGCGTCGGCGGCGGCTGGAACGCGTACGACCAGATCGCCGGCCAGGGCGACCTGACCGGTGACGGCAAGCCCGACATCGTCGCCAAGGAGAAGTCCACCGGCTACCTGTACCTCTACAAGGGCACGGGCAACTGGAAGGCCCCCTTCAGCGGCCGTACGAAGATCGGCCAGGGCTGGAACGCGTACGACCGCCTCCTTTCGGTCGGCGACCTCAACCTCGACGGCAAGGCGGACCTCCTCGCCCGCAAGCCCAGCGGTGCGCTGATGCGCTACTACGGCACGGGCGTCGCCGCGACCCCGTTCAAGGCGCCGACCCAGATCGGCACCGGCTACCAGTCGTACAACCTGCTGTAGCAGTACGGGCGTTACGCGCCACACGTCGGCCCCGGGCCTCGGATCTCCGAGCCCGGGGCCGCTTCGTATGCAACCGGAACCCCAACTGTCACAAGTTCTGGTCTAGACCTTGACAGGTCCAGACCAATCACGCTTCGCTGGGCCTTCCCCACCCGGACCCCACCCGGAAGGACAGCTCATGCTGCGAAGGCTGATCACTCTGATCGCCGCTCTCTGTACGGCCGTTGGACTCGCCGTACTCCTCCCCTCCGCGACCGCCGGCGCGGCCCCCGCCTGTGTCGGCGCCTGGAACTCGGGCAGCGTCTACACCGGCGGCATGACCGCCTCGTACAACGGCCACAACTGGTACGCGAAGTGGTGGACCCAGAACGAGCGTCCCGGCTCCTCCGACGTCTGGCGCGACGAGGGCACCTGCGGCACCGGCGGCGGCACGGACCCGGACCCCTCCGGATTCGTCGTCTCCGAGGCCCAGTTCAACCAGATGTTCCCGAGCCGGAACCCCTTCTACACGTACAAGGGCCTCACCGACGCGCTCAAGTCCTACCCCGGCTTCGCCAAGACGGGCAGCGACACGGTGAAGAAGCAGGAGGCCGCGGCCTTCCTCGCGAACGTCTCCCACGAGACGGCGGGCCTCTACTACATCGTCGAGCAGAACACCGCGAACTACCCGCACTACTGCGACGCGGGCAAGCCCTACGGCTGCCCGGCCGGCCAGGCCGCGTACTACGGCCGCGGCCCGATCCAGCTCTCCTGGAACTTCAACTACAAGGCGGCCGGTGACGCCCTCGGCATCGACCTGCTGAACAACCCCTGGCGGGTCGAGCAGGATCCGGCCGTCGCCATGCAGACGGGCCTCTGGTACTGGAACACCCAGAACGGCCCCGGCACGATGACCGCCCACAACGCCATGGTCAACGGCGCGGGCTTCGGCCAGACCATCTGGGCGATCAACGGCAGCCTGGAGTGCAACGGCGGCAACCCGGCCCAGGTCCAGAGCCGGGTCACCAAGTACCAGCAGTTCACCCAGATCCTGGGCGTCCCGGCCGGTTCGAACCTGTACTGCTGATCAGTCCTGCCAGGCGACGAACACGGTCCAGGCGGCGGGCTCCACGGCGAACGTGGGCCCGTCGCTGACCTTCGAGTCCCGAAGGTGGACGGCGTGGGCGCAGGTGGCGACCTCTACGCACTCGCCGCCGCCGCCGTCGCTGTAGCTGGACTTGAACCAGTGCAGGGTGTTGTCGTTCATCTCCGTACTCCCGCCAACTCCTCGATGAGCCCCAGCGACGTGCGCGGATCCAGGGCCTGTGCCCGGATCTTCGCATACCGCTGCAGGTGCGTACTCAGCTTCGCCCGGTCGGTGATCAGCAGGCTCTCCCCCTGGATTTCCAGGTAGGTCACCCGGTCGTGGGCTGGGGTTTCGATGACGGTCAGGTTGCCTCGGTCACCTGAGTACTCGCCTCCCAGCCCCGCGTCCAGCGGCAGCACCTGAAGGTTCACGTTCCTCCTTCGCGCGCACTCCGCCAGGTACACCAACTGCTCCCGCATTACCTCCTTGCCCCCGATGGGCCGTCGCAGCACTGACTCGTCGAGCACCAGCTCGATCTGGCACACCGGATCCCGGTCGAACAGCGCCTTCCGTGCCATGCGGCCGACGACCAGTTCCTCAGCCCGCTCCGGTGTGGGCTCGGGGTAGCTCCCCGCGATCAGCGCCCGCGCATACGCCTCCGTCTGGAACAGCCCATGCACGACGTGGTTCGCGTACAGCCACAGCGCCAGCGCCTTCTGTTCGATCGGCGCGTATCCACGGAACTGCTCCGGCAGTTTCTCCAGCCGTACGAGCTCCCGCATCTCCTCGAAGATGCCCGTCCCGCCGCCCAGGGCGACTTCGAGATGTACCAGCATCTCGTCGCTCACCGCGTGCAGGAGCCGTTCCATCGCGCTGATCGCCGCGCCGCTGTAGCCCATCTGCGCGCCCAACTGCTCCTGCGTCAGGCCCTTCTTCAGCCGCATTCTCTTCGCCACGGCGGCCGCCATCCTCGCCGCGGGGCCCACCGTTTCCTTGTTCTCTTCTCGCGCCATCGCGATCCCCATCCGAACTCAACCGGTCTCAACCGGTCTCAACTGCTCCCCGCCGAATTCGACTGCACACAAGGTGCGTTGGTGCAGGTCAAGGGGTTACCGACGCGCCCACCGCAGTCGTGGAAAACGCTAGCGTCGGCGCGGGAACATGTCCCTGTGAATGAAGAGAATCGGGAAGTAAACGTGGATTGGATTCCTGTTTCCGGATTCCAACTCCGCAAGGCCGGGGTGCAATTCGACGCCGTCCGCGTCGACGGCGACGAGGGGCGGCGGCTTGCCGACTGGATAGAGGTGCTCACCGGGGGCGACCCGGGGCCCGTCGTCATCGAGGCGAACGGCCGGCGCGGGGTGTACTTCCTCGTGCCGCCGGGGTCGACGGCGCACCGGTCGTGGCCGCGCGGGGTGACCCGGTTCAACGCCGGGCCCGCCCAGGTGAGTTACGTACCGGTGCCGGCGTTGACGGGGCGGACCTGGCCGCTGTCGTGGCGGTTCCCGCCGAGCGCGCCGGGCCGGTTCGTGCACACGCTGCTCCTGCGGAGCGCCGTGACGGAGCTCTTCGCCGACCCGTACGCGTACGCGGACACGACCGCTCGGGGTCAGTGAAATTTTATTCTCGGCGCGAGGTGGCGGTATGCGCTTATTGTGCCGCCGTGACCGACTGGAGCGGCATCGAAGCCGCCGACTACGCCATACCCGCCGACCGTGACCTGGAAGAACTGACAGGAGAGCTGTCCCGCGCGCTCGCGGATCCCGATCCGGGGATCCGCGACGGGGCGGCCTACTCCGTCCTCGCGACCTGGATCGAGCGCGGGGTGATCGACGGGCCCCGGCGGCTCGCGCTCGGCGACGAGATGGCGGCCCGCTTCGAGGACCCGGAGATCCAGGCCCGTACCTTCGCGCCGCTCGTGCTCGACATGCTCGTGAGCGAGGGGGACCTCCGGCCGGAGTGGGTGGACGCGTTCGCGCGCTGGTACCCGGCGGAGGAGGACCTGCGGGGCCACGACGAGACGCTCGGCTGGCTCCACGCGGTCGCGCACGGCGCGGACCTCCTCGCCGTGTTCGGGCGTCACGCCGACGTGGACCCGGTGCGGATGCTCGACCTCGCCGCCGCACGACTGACCGCGCCCACCGGCCACGTACTCGACCAGCTGGAAGACGACCGGCTCGCGCGCGCCGTCGCCCGTGTCCTCACTCGCCCCGACCTGAGCGAGAACGAGGCGACGGCGTGGCTCGACGTGATCGCCGCCGACTTCGGGGCGGACAGCATCGGAGTCCCGGTCTCCGCCCACCTCTCCAACTGCCTGCGCACGCTCCGGATGTTGTACGTTCTCGCGGACCGGGGCGTCCGGATGACCCGTGACGGCGAGCCGCAGCCCCTCCACCACGCCCCGGCGGTCAAGGCCCGCCTCGCCGAGGTCCTCGACCGGATCGTCAGGCGCTGATCGGCAGTCTTCAGGGAGGGCGTGGGGGATGCGCGGATCGACGACCGAAGGCGCGCCGTCGCCCGTTTCCGCTCCGGGGTGCGGGTGGTACTGGATGGCCGGCGCCCTCGCTGCCCTCGGCACGTACGGCGGCACCGCGTGGACCGTTCGGTCGTGGGCGAGCTGCCCGCTCGGGAACGACGCGAGCAGCAACGTCGGGCTGAACATGCTGATGCTCGTCATGTGGCTCTGCATGACTCTGCTGCTGTCTCTGCTCCCCTTCGCGCTGCGGCGCCGGCCCTTTCGGGGCGGGCGGGCGGTCATGTGGCTCGCACCGGTCGCGGCGGCCATCGCCCTGACCGTGCTGTACCGGGTCGGCATGGAGTGGCCGTACCACCCGCCCGGGGGCCCGTGCACGGACGGCTATCCCGTCTTCCCGTTCACGGGCAAGACGGGCCCGTAGCGGTCCGGGCGATTGCGTGCATGCACATGTGCATGCAACCATGGTGTGCATGGTTGCACTGCAGATTCGTGACGTGCCCGAGGACATGCGTGACCGGCTCGCGGCCATAGCGGGTGAGCGAGGCCAGTCGTTGCAGGCGTACCTCTTCGACGTGCTGAGCGACGAAGTGCGGCGCCGGGACAACCTGGCCGTCCTTGAGGGGTTCTCCGCAGGGAGGTACGGGGCGCGGCTCGACACCGCTGACGTGCTGGACGCCCTGCGGGGCGGGCGTACGGAGCGCGACATCGTCCTCGGCGTGCCGGAGGGCGACGAGTGATCGTCGTCGACGCATCGGTCTTCGCGTTCTCGCTGCTCGACGAAGGCGCCATCGGCGACCGCTGCAGGGCAGCCCTCGCCGCCGACAGCAGGTGGATCGCGCCGGAGCACTGGACGATCGAGGTGCTGTCGGTGATCCGGGGCAATCTGCTAGGCGGGAAGATCTCGAAGGAGCACGCGGAGGACGCGGTTGCCGCCCTCGGGAAGCTGGAGCCCGTCGTTCCGCTGTCACGTGTCCTCCTGCCCCGCATGTGGGAGCTACGAGGGAACCTCACCGCCTACGACGCCGCGTACGTCGCCGCCGCGGAGGCGTACGGCTGCGCGCTGGTCACCGCGGACGGACGCCTGGCCCGCGCCTCCGGCATCCGCTGCCCGGTGGACGTGATCGGCCGCTGAGCCGCAGCGCGGGCGCCGAAGGCCGCCGCGCCGCCGGGTCGAGTACGAGCTCCAGCAGCTGCCCGGCGGACCATCTCTAGTCGGCTGCCTCAGGGGCCGAGTAGGTCGCGCTGACCGCGTCCAGTGCCCCCGAGAGCCGTTCCAGCACCCGTACCGTCTCGTCGAAGGCCTCCTGGCCGCCCAGCTCCGCGGCGAGCAGGGCCGCCAGCTCCGCGTGGCCCGGCTCGATGCGGTCGATCGCCGCCCGGCCCGCCTCCGTCGGCGCGAGGAGTTTGGCGCGCCGGTGGGCGGGGTTCGTCTCGTACGCCGCCAGGCCCTCCCGTACGAGCAGGTCCGCGATCCGCTGGACGCTCTGGCGCGTGATGCCCATGACGCGGGCGATCCCGGCGACCGGCAGCGGTTCGGGGAGGACGGCGCCGAGGACCTGCCACCAGGCGGCGGTCAGGCCGGCCGGCTCGGCCAGCTTCTCCGAGACGGCGAGGAACTGGCCGTTCAGGCGGAAGACGCCCAGGGCCGTACGGGACAGGGCGTCCTGCTCCAGGCGGCTCACGAGTTCAGCTCGACGAAGGCCGCCGGGTCCGAGTCGTGGAAGAGGCGGTACCAGGCGTCCCGCTTGCCCTCGTACGCGCCGAGGCGGGCGAAGATCTCGCGGGCGAACGCGACCGGCTCCGTCGGGCCCGCCGTGATCAGGTCCCCGTCCGTCACCGCGTCCGCGTCGACGTAGTGCTCGCCGCCCTTGTAGCCGGTGGCGGCCAGGTAGAACGAGACGGCGCTCGTGTGCGGGCGGTCGTCGAGGAGGCCCTCCTTCGCCAGGCCCGCCGTGGCGCCGCAGATCGCGGCGACCGGCACACCGGCGTCGAGGAAGGCGCGGGCCTTGGCCGTGAAGGGGGCGAGCTCGTCGCCCTCGTCGTACTTCTCGGCGCCCGGGAGGATCAGCAGGGCGCTGTCCTCGGGGGCGAGGTCGGCGAGCGCGAGGTCGGGGACGACCCGGATCCCGGCGATCGTCGTGACGGGCTCTCCGGCGACCGGGCCGACGGTCCGGATCGTGTAGCCCGCGCGGGCGAGCCAGGCCGTGGCGTGGCCCGTCTCCCAGTCGGCGAGGGTGTCGTAGACGGCGAGATGAACGGTCTTGGTGTCGCTCTCGGTTCCCATGACAGAAGACTGTCATGATGACAGCTTGCTGTCAATGGGGATGTGGCTTCCTCCGAGACCCCGCCCCGGCGCGAAACGCCACGGAGCAAGATGTCGCGTCCGGCCCGGTCTCGGTGGACAAGATGGCCATGGCCCACCCCACCAGCGATTACCTACCCTCGACCGCATGACCCCTCATGCCGCCGCACCCGATCCCCAGGCCGGCGCGGCCGTCAAGGCCGCCGACCGCGCGCACGTCTTCCACTCCTGGTCCGCCCAGGGTCTGATCGACCCGCTCGCCGTCGCCGGCGCCGAGGGTTCGTACTTCTGGGACTACGACGGAAACCGCTACCTCGACTTCACCAGCGGTCTCGTCTACACGAACATCGGCTACCAGCACCCCAAGGTCGTCGCCGCGATCCAGGAGCAGGCCGGGAAGCTCACCACCTTCGCGCCCGCCTTCGCCATCGACGTCCGCTCCGAGGCCGCACGCCTCATCGCCGAGCGCACCCCGGGCGACCTGGACAAGATCTTCTTCACCAACGGCGGCGCCGAGGCCGTCGAGAACGCCGTCCGCATGGCCCGGCTGCACACCGGCCGTACGAAGGTGCTCTCCGCCTACCGCTCGTACCACGGCGCCACCTCCACCGCGATCAACCTGACCGGTGACCCGCGCCGCTGGGCCTCCGACAACGGCTCGGCCGGCGTCGTGCGCTTCTGGGCGCCGTTCCTCTACCGCTCGCCCTTCTACGCCACCACCGAGGCGGAGGAGTGCGCGCGGGCCCTCCAGCACCTGGAGGACACGATCGCCTTCGAGGGTCCGGCGACGATCGCCGCGATCATCCTGGAGACCGTGCCCGGCACCGCCGGCATCATGACCCCGCCGCCCGGCTACCTCGCCGGCGTCCGCGAGATCTGCGACAAGTACGGCATCGTCTTCGTCCTCGACGAGGTCATGGCCGGCTTCGGCCGCACGGGCAAGTGGTTCGCCGCCGACCACTACGACGTCGTGCCCGACCTGATGACCTTCGCCAAGGGCGTGAACTCCGGCTACGTGCCGCTCGGCGGCGTCGCCATCAGCGCCGAGATCGCCGCGACCTTCGACAAGCGGCCCTTCCCGGGCGGTCTGACCTACTCCGGTCACCCGCTGGCCTGCGCCGCCGCCGTCGCCACCATCCAGGTGATGGAGGACGAGAAGGTCGTCGAGAACGCCGCCCACATCGGCGAGAACGTCCTCGGCCCCGGCCTGCGCGAGCTCGCCGAGCGCCACCCGTCCGTCGGCGAGGTGCGCGGCATGGGCGTCTTCTGGGCGCTGGAGCTGGTCAAGAACCGCGAGACGCGCGAGCCGCTCGTCCCGTACAACGCGGCCGGCGAGGCCGCCGCGCCGATGGCCGCCCTCGGCGCCGCGGCGAAGAAGAACGGCCTGTGGCCCTTCATCAACATGAACCGCACGCACGCCGTCCCCGCCTGCAACGTCTCCGAGGCAGAGATCAAGGAGGGCCTGGCGGCCCTGGACGCGGCGCTCTCGGTGGCCGACGAGTACACCGCGTAAGCGGGGAGTGCTCAAGGCGATACGGGGAGGTTCCCTCCGTTTGGACTAGGGTGTCCGAAGCCGGACGGAGGGGACCGACCACATGCCCGCGAGCGGAGCTGTCACCCGCAACACCTTGCGACAGCAGATCGCGGACGCGCTGCGTGACGAGGTGCTCGCGGGCCGTCTCCAGCCGGGCGAGGAATTCACCGTCAAGCAGATCGCCGAGCAGTACGGCGTGTCCGCGACGCCCGTACGGGAAGCCCTCGTCGACCTCTGCGCACAAGGGCTCCTCGACTCCGACCAGCACCGCGGCTTCCGCGTCCACCAGTACTCCGTCGACGACTACCGGCGGATGGTCGAGGCCCGGATGCTCGTCGTCGACGGCATCTTCCGCCGCGACGCCGCCCTGGTGCCGCCCCGCACGGCGGCCACCGAACCCGACCTCGGGATCGGCGTCGCACTCGTCTCCATACGGCGCAGGGGCGAGGCCGCGGCCCGCGCCGCCCGCGCCGGGGACCTGGACGTCCTCATCGGGTACGACATCCGCTACTGGCGCGAACTGGCCCGCCTCGTCGCCTCGAACGACTACATCGCCGACTTCCTGCACCGGCTCCGCGTCCAGGCCTGGGTCTTCTCCGTGCCCTACCTGCGCTCCGAGCGGGAGATGCACGGCTGGCTGTGGAGCGGACACGTCGACCTGGTGGACGCGGTCACGCGCGGCGACGCGGAGGCGGCCGTCGCGGTCGTACGGGACTACAACACGCACTCGCTGGACTGGGCCGACCGGCTGGAGCGCCGCGCGCGCTGAAGGGATCCTCAGGGTGGGGGCCGGGTTGAGGCGGCGCCTCCCGGGGCAGTTCCTGAGCGGGTGGGCGTGGTCGGCCGTGCCGACTACCCTGGCCGTCCCTGCAACTGACGGAGAGCGAGCCTCCCTTGGCCTGTGACCTGTGGCTGGTCCCCCTTGTCGACCTGCTGTGCCACAGCCCCGACAACCCCTTCGCCGAAGAGATAGCGGCCTACGACGCCGTGCTGAGCGCGTCCGGCCTGCCGACCGTGCCCGTCTACGCGTACATGCCGGGGCTCTCCGGCGACGTCGCCCCGATCGCGGGCTTCGACTACGAGGCCCTGCACTTCCTGCGCCGCGCGTACCTCCTCCAGGTGTGCGGGCTGCCGGTCGAGCCGGTCGGCGCGCTCGGCGGGGACTACGAACAGCTCCTGGAGATGTTCGAGGCGACCGCGCAGCAGTCGCACCTGGTCTGGCACTACGACCACGCGGGCTCGTACGTGCCCGTCGACTTCCCGGCGCCGCTCTCCAGCGACGAGCTCCTGGAGCGGGGCGGCCCGCTCGGCTCCTCGTACGGGCTGCTGCGGGAGCTCGAGTTCGTGGCGCCCTCGATCGGCATCGACCCGATGAACCCGCCGGCGATGCCGGTCCCGCCGGAGCGGCCGACCTCCCTGGAGGAGCCGGCCGGACCGATTCCGTACGACGACAGTCCCTTCGCGCGGGAGCGGCACGTGTGGCTGGGGCTGCACGCGGCGGCGACCAGGAGCCTGGCACAGGGCTCGATGATCATCCTGAGCTAGGGCGCCTCCGCCGGACAGGCCCTGGCCCCCCCGGCGGCCCCGCACGGCCCCCGGGTCGGTCCCTCCGGAGGCTCAGCGAGCCTCCGGGGGCCGCTGGCGCGGCATGTTCGGCCGGGTGCCGGGCGGCAGCGGGAAGCGGCCCGACGGGTGGGAGCTCTCCGCGCGCGCGGGCACCACGCCCACCGACTGGAGCATGAGCGGCGCGGGACCCGAGCGGAACTCGACCATCCAGTCCGCGGTCTCCGCCCGTACGAGCTCGGTCACGTCCTCCGAGAAGCGGCGCAGCACGCCGAGACATCGCTCGGCCGCCTCGCTGGCCGTGCCCTCCGTGGGCCCCAGGACCTCCCTGACGCTCTCCGAGGCCCAGTCGAACTGCAGGGCCTGGAGACGGCGCTGCACGGCCTGTGCCGTCGCCACGTCCCGTATCCAGCCGGACGTCAGCCCGAAGTACCGGTCGCAGGCCAGGCAGGCCGCGCCGATCAGCAGCGACAGATAGCCCCACCCGACCGCGCCCTCGGCCACCCCGGTCAGGTCGAGCAGCGGCAGCGCGGCGCCCGCGATCACGCCGGCGGCGGTGCCCACCCGCAGGATCCGGGCGCAGCGGCGCTTCCAGACGCGGTCGGAGAGGTACCACTCCGCCGTGCGCAGGGCATTCGACTCGACCCAGCGGTACAGCTCGTCGAGCCGCTCGGCGGGCTCGCCCCAGTCGCCCAGGGGGAACGGCGTACCGGTGAGATCGCGGTCCGGCCGCTCTGTGTGTTCCGCGTTCTCCCCGGGCTGCCCCGGCGGCTGCATGTCCGGCTGCTGGCTCACCGGGGGACTCCTCTGTTCAGCTCAGCGCGCGTGTCCTTCTGTGACGTGCGGTGCACGTGGTGCCTGCCCTTCCTACCGCCGAATGGTGGGCGGCGGACCCGGAATCCCGGGTTTTCCGCCCGCAAGAGGGTGTTGATCAGGTAGAGAAGCCCGCAGTTTCTCACTCGAAAGAGTGATGGAGGCAGGGCGGGCGGGGACCACGTAGGCTCGGGCGTACCCGACATACGGACGTACCGAACCTCAGGAGTGACCGTGATTCCCGGTGGTGGCCAGCCCGACATGCAGCAGCTTCTCCTCCAGGCCCAGAAGATGCAGCAGGACCTCGCCCGCGCCCAGGACGAGCTGGCCAGGACCGAGGTCGAGGGCCAGGCCGGCGGAGGCCTGGTCAAGGCCACCATCACCGGCTCCGGCGAGCTGCGCGGCCTGGTGATCGACCCCAAGGCGGTCGACCCGGAGGACACGGAGACGCTCGCCGACCTGATCGTGGCCGCCGTGCACGCGGCCAACGAGAACGCGCAGCAGCTCCAGCAGGCGAAGCTGGGCCCGCTGGCGCAGGGCCTGGGCGGCATGCCGGGCCTGGGCTTCTGACCCCGGCCCATCAGGGCCGAGCCTTTTGTGGCCTTCTGCAGGCTTCTAAGCCTCGCTTTCAGCCACTACCGTAAGAATCAAGCACCCCCGAGAAGGGCGTTCCGTTGTACGAAGGCGTGGTTCAGGACCTCATCGACGAACTGGGCAGGCTGCCCGGCGTCGGTCCCAAGAGCGCGCAGCGGATCGCCTTCCACATCCTCCAGGCCGAGCCCACCGACGTACGACGGCTGGCGCACGCGCTCCTGGAGGTCAAGGAGAAGGTCCGGTTCTGCGCGGTCTGCGGCAACGTGGCACAGCAGGAGCAGTGCAACATCTGCCGGGACCCGCGGCGCGACCTGACCGTCATCTGCGTGGTCGAGGAGCCGAAGGACGTCGTGGCGATCGAGCGGACGCGCGAGTTCCGGGGGCGGTACCACGTCCTCGGCGGCGCGATCAGCCCGATCGAGGGCGTCGGCCCGGACGACCTGCGCATCCGGGAGCTCCTCGCGCGCCTCGCGGACGGCACGGTCACGGAACTGATCCTCGCCACCGACCCGAACCTGGAGGGCGAGGCCACCGCGACGTACCTGGCGCGGATGATCAAGCCCATGGGCCTGAGGGTGACCCGGCTCGCGAGCGGTCTCCCGGTCGGCGGCGACCTGGAGTACGCCGACGAGGTGACCCTCGGCCGCGCCTTCGAGGGGCGGCGACTGCTAGATGTATGACGAGGACCGAGCCCACGCAGGTGCGCCCCGAGGAAGGCTGCTCGATGTCTGACGCCACGCTTCACTCCGTCACGCAGGACCCCGACGACTTCGCGGTCCAGATCGCCGACTCGATCGAGAGCTTCATCGTCGCGACCGCCGAGGTCGCCAAGGGCGACGAGCCGGACAGCGCGGTCCCGTTCATGCTCCTGGAGCTCTCGCAGCTGCTGCTCGCGGGCGGGCGGCTGGGCGCGCACGAGGACATCGTCCCCGACGAGCGGTACGAGCCGGACACGGGGCCGGAGCCGGACGTCGACGACCTGCGCGAGCGGTTCGCCGTGATGCTGGACCCGGTCGACGTCTTCTCCGAGGTCTTCGACCCGTACGAGCCGCGCAAGGCCCCGGTGCCGGCGCGGATCTCCGACAACCTCGCCGACATCGTCACCGACCTCCGGCACGGCCTCGCCCACTACCGCGCGGGCCGCACCAGCGAGGCGCTGTGGTGGTGGCAGTTCTCGTACTTCTCCAACTGGGGCCCCACCGCCTCGGCGACCCTCCGCGCCCTCCAGTCCCTCGTCGCCCACGTCCGCCTCGACCAGCCCCTGGCCGAGCTGGACGGCCTCGACACGGACGAGGACCTGGCGGAGGAGGAGCTGGCGGAGGAGGCGGGGCGCGTGATGCTGGAGGAGATCGCGGCGCCGCTGGGCCTGAGGTCGGTCAGGAAGTAGCGGACCTCTCGGGCCGGGCCCTGCCATCATGGGCCGATGGCAGGGACGGTGGGCGCGTCGGGTGACCGGTCGGTTGCGGCCGGCAGGGACATCAGGTCGGTCCACACCGGCGACCGCGTGACGGTGCTGCCGGCGGAGGCGCTCACGGTCTCCCCGGCGGCCGGACTGGTCCATCTCCCCGAGCGCACACAGCTGTTCGTGGGCCGCGCCCGCGAACTCGCCTTGCTGGACGAGGCTTCGGGCATCCAGGTCATCTGCGGACTCGGCGGCATCGGGAAGTCGACCCTTGCGGCGCGCTGGGCGGCGGACCGGGTGGCCGACCACACCGTCGTCTGGTGGATCACGGCCGAGACGTCCGCCGAACTCGACGCGGGCCTCGCCGACCTGGCGCGGGCCATGCAGCCGGGAGTCGTGGGCGTCCTGCCCGAAGACGCCCTGCGCGAGCGGGCGTTGCAGTGGCTGGCCACCCACGACGACTGGCTCCTCGTCCTCGACAACGTCTCCACCCCGGCCGATCTGCGCCCTCTCCTCGCGCGGGTGGGCGGCGGCCGGATCGTGGTCACCTCGCGGCGGTCGAGCGGCTGGCAGGACATCGCGCGGACGGTGGTCCTGGACGTCCTGGGGCCGGCGGAGGCGGCGGAACTCTTCACGGGCGTGTGCGAGGCGGGTGACGGACTCGACCCGCTCTGCGCGGAGTTGGGCTACCTGCCCCTCGCGCTGAAGCAGGCCGCCGCGTACTGCGCGGAGGCGGGCATCACCCCTCGGGCGTACCTGGAACTGCTCGCCGCGTACCCGGCCGAGATGTTCGCGGCGGCGGCCGAGGGCGGCGAGGCGGGCCGGACGGTCGCCCGGGTCTGGCAGGTGACCCTGGACCGGCTCCGGGACACCCCGCTGGCGGGCCGGATCCTCGGCGTCCTCGCCTGGTGGGCCCCGGAGGGCATCCCGAGACGGCTCCTGGATCCCCTGGGGACGCCCCTGGAGGTGACGGAGGCGGTACGGCGGCTCCGCGCGCACAGCATGATCACGCTGGCCGGCACCGCGATCGGGGTGCACCGGACGGTGCAGGCGGTGGTGCGCGCGGGGGACGGCGGTGAGGGGCGGGAGACGGCGGGGAAGCTCTTGCTGTGGGTGGCGCGCGGATCCGGGGACCTGTTCGCGAACATCGACATGTGGCGGCCGTATGCGATCCAGGCGCTGGCCCTCGCCCGGTACACGGATCCGGACGAGGACACCGGGGGCCCGTGCCTGCTCTTCAACTGGGCCGCGTTCGTGCTCGGGCTGACGACCGACGGACGTTCCCTCGCGCTCCACGCGCGGGCGCTGCGGGGCTACAGGCGTCTGTACGGGGCGGAGGACGAACGCTCCCTGAATGCCTTGGGCGGTCTGGTGCTGGGGATGCAGCAGCACGGTGTCCCTACGGAGCCGGCCGGGCTGCACGAGGAGCACTTCGATCTCAACGTGCGGCTGTACGGCCCCGACCACCCTCGCACGATCGCGGCCCGGGGGCATCTGGCGAAGACCCTGATGAGGTCGTCCCGTCACCGGGCCGAGGAACTGCTGCGGGAGAACGTGGACCGAGCGGTCCGGTCCCTGGGAGAGGACGACCGGGAAACGTTGGGGGCACGGCGTGCGCTGCTCTTCGCCGATCCCGACCGCCTGGCCGCCTGTTCCGGGCTGGAGCTGCTCCTTGCGCGGTCCAGGGAAGTCCTGCCGGAGGGCGACGATCTCATCCACGACATCGCGGCGTCGCTCACCACTGTTCTCCTGGAACTGGGGCGGACGGAACGGGCTCTCGAACTCACCTGGGCAGCGGTCGGCGGAGTGAGTGCGCGGCACGGCCGGAACCATCCGCAGACCCTCATGCGACGGGGATTCCACGTCCACGCTCTGATCGAGGCGGGTGAGATCGACCGCGCCCGGCCCTTGGCGAAGGAGCTCCTCGACGACTGCGAATCCACCCTGAGCGGAACGCTGTTGACCGCGATGGTTCGGCGGCTCGCCTGTGAACGGCTGTCGTTGAGCGACTGAGTCCCGCATCATGACCCCATGGCAGCCACCACACCCTCAAAGGCCTTGCTCCGGAGCGGAATCGGCGTCGCCTGCGCCGGCGTCGGCGCCCTGCTCGCCGTAGCGGTGTCCGACCTCGGCAAGGCCGACCAGATCGCCAGCGTCGCCGGAGCCGTACTCGCCCTCGCCGGGATCGGGCTCTCCCTGTGGGCGCAGTTCGGAAGCAGGGGCCAGGCACCGGTGGAAGCGTCCGGCACCCGGTCGGTCGCCGCCGGCGGGAGCATCGGGGTCGTCGTCACCGGTGACGGCCGGCAGCCGGTCGCGCCGCCCGCCATGCCGGCCGGTGGGCCCACCGCCTCGGGCCCCGTCACCGCCTCCGGTGACCGGTCCGTCGCGGCGGGTGGTGACATCGGGTCCGTATCGACCGGCGACGCGTGAGCGGGGGCGTCTCCGCCTCCGGGGACCGGGCCGTCGCGGCCGGTGGGGACATCGGGTGGGTGCACACCGGCGACCGGGTGACCACGCTGCCGCCGGAGGCGCTCGGGCCCGTGGTCTGCCCGCCCGGACTCGTCAACGTGCCCCGCAAGGCCGCCCACTTCGTGGGGCGCGACGAGGAGGGCGATCTGCTCGACCGCGAGGCGGAGACCGTCGTGGTCTGCGGCCTCGGCGGGGTGGGGAAGTCCTCGCTCGCCGCCCGCTGGGCGCTCCGGCAGGCGGCGGACCGCAACCCCGTCTGGTGGATCACCGCGGAGAGCCGGGCGGACGTGGACGCGGGGCTCGCGGGCCTCGCCGCCGCGATGCAGCCGGAGCTGATCGACGTACTCCCGCAGGAGGCCCTGCGCGAGCGGGCGCTGCAGTGGCTGTCGGCCCACGACGGCTGGCTGCTCGTCCTCGACAACGTCACCGATCCGGGTGACGTGGAGGGCCTGCTGGCCAGGACCGGCGGCCGGGGACGGTTCGTCGTCACCAGCCGGACGACGGACGCCTGGTACGGGATCGGGCGGGTGCTCACGCTGCCCGTGCTGGCGGCGGGCGAGGCCGTGGAGCTGTTCACCCGGGTCGCCACCCACGCGGGACCCCGGGACACGACCGGGGCCGAGGAGCTCTGCGAGACCCTCGGGCAACTGCCGCTGGCCGTCGAGATCGCCGCCGCGTACTGCGGGCGCACGGCCACGCCCCCGCTCGCGTACCTGGCGGAGCTCGGCCGGAGCGGCGGACTCGGCACCGCGGAGGAGGCCGTCGCCCGGGCGTTGCGTGTCACGCTCAACCGGCTCGCCGCCACGGTCCCGTACGCGGGGGGGATCTTCCGGCTGCTCGGCTGGTTCGCCCCCGACCGGATTCCCGTGCCGCTCCTGCCGCCGTTCCCCGGCGTCCGAGAGGCGCTCGGGGAGCTGGCCGCGCACAGCATGGTCACCCTGCACGAGGACGGCTCGGTGTCCGTCCACCGGCTCGTGCAGGCCATCGCCCGCCGTCCGCCCCCCGGGGACGAGCACGAGCAGCGGGAGGCGATCGAGCGGGCCCGCAGGCTCGCGGAGACGGCATTCGGGGTCGCCGCACCGCTGGACGACGTGGACCCGGCCCACTGGGAGACGTGGCGGGTGCTGTTCCCGCACGTCGAGGCGTACCTGAGGTGCACCGACCCCGCGGGGGACGGCGAGACCCTGCTTCCCGTGCTGGCCGCCACGAGCGAGTACCTGAGTCTGAACGGGCTGTACGAGGAGTCCGCCGCCGTGGCCGAGCGCACGCTGGCCGGCTGTGAGCGGCTGCTCGGCCCGGACGATCCGGCCACCCTCGGCATGCGCGGCGCACTGGCCGAGACCCTCGCCTCGGCGGGACGCGCGGACGAGGCGATCGAGGCGTCGGCCGCGATGGTGCGGCGCACGACCGCGGTGCGAGGAGCCGACGACACCTACACGTTCAGGGCGCGGTGCTCCCTCGCGAAGGCCCATGTGAAGGCCGGGCTGCTCCACAGGGCGGTCGCCCTTCAGGAGAGCGTGCTCCAGGACATGGTCCGTGTCCTGGGCGCGAAGGACGGGGACACGCTGCTGGCCTGCTCCGAGCTCGCCGGGATCTACCAGGCCTTGCATCGGACCAGCGAGGCCGTCTCGCTGGGCGCGTACGCGGCGGCCGAGATGAGGGGGGTCCTCGGCGATGAAGATCTGGACACCCTGGTCACCCGGATCAATCTGGCCGGCCTGTACGCCGGCGCCGGCATGACCGACCGGGCCCGCGCCGACTACGCGGAGCTGCTGACCGTCTGCGTACGCCTCCTCGGCGACGACCACCCGTACACCGTCCACGTACGCGAGGCCCTCGACGCGCCATGGCTGGACGACGGGCGGGGGCCGAGTCACGCGGAGGGGCCGAGCCGCGCGCAGGGGACGAGTCACGCGGAGGGGCCGAGCGGCGCGCAGGGGCCGGAGTGATCACCCAGTGAGCGCCCCGTCTCAGCATCCGATATCACGTAGGCGTTCTCAGGCCGCTCGTTAGACTGAGCCGATCGCAGCGCCGGCTGCGGCACACATTGAGCGAGGAGCGCACGTGGGCCTTGTCGTGCAGAAGTACGGAGGCTCCTCCGTTGCCGATGCCGAAGGCATCAAGCGCGTCGCCAAGCGGATCGTGGATGCCAAGAAGAACGGCCACCAGGTGGTCGTCGTGGTTTCCGCGATGGGCGACACGACGGACGAGCTGATCGATCTCGCCGAGCAGGTATCCCCGATCCCTGCCGGGCGAGAGTTCGACATGCTGCTGACCGCCGGAGAACGGATCTCCATGGCCCTGCTGGCCATGGCGATCAAAAACCTGGGCCACGAGGCCCAGTCGTTCACGGGCAGCCAGGCAGGTGTCATCACCGACTCGGTCCACAACAAAGCGCGCATCATCGATGTCACGCCGGGCCGGATCCGCACCGCCCTCGACGAGGGAAACATCGCCATCGTCGCCGGCTTCCAGGGTGTGTCCCAGGACAAGAAGGACATCACCACGCTGGGCCGTGGCGGTTCCGACACGACGGCCGTGGCGCTCGCCGCCGCGCTCGACGCCGAGGTCTGCGAGATCTACACCGACGTCGACGGTGTGTTCACGGCCGACCCGCGCGTCGTGAAGAAGGCGAAGAAGATCGACTGGATCTCCTTCGAGGACATGCTGGAGCTCGCCGCCTCCGGCTCCAAGGTGCTGCTGCACCGGTGCGTCGAGTACGCGCGTCGCTACAACATCCCGATCCACGTCCGCTCGTCCTTCTCGGGGCTGCAGGGCACGTGGGTCAGCAACGAGCCGCAAGGGGACCGCAAGGTGGAGCAGGCCATCATCTCGGGCGTCGCCCACGACACCTCCGAGGCGAAGATCACCGTCGTCGGCGTGCCGGACAAGCCGGGCGAGGCCGCGGCCATCTTCCGCGCCGTCGCGGACGCCGAGATCAACATCGACATGATCGTGCAGAACGTGTCCGCCGCCTCCACCGGCCTGACGGACATCTCCTTCACCCTCCCCAAGGCCGAGGGCCGCAAGGCCATCGACGCCCTGGAGAAGGCGAAGGGCGCGATCGGCTTCGACTCGCTCCGCTACGACGACCAGATCGGCAAGATCTCCCTGGTCGGCGCCGGTATGAAGACCAACCCGGGCGTCACGGCGGACTTCTTCAAGGCGCTCTCCGACGCGGGCGTGAACATCGAGCTCATCTCGACCTCCGAGATCCGCATCTCGGTCGTCACCCGCGCCGACGATGTCAACGAGGCCGTGCGCGCCGTCCACTCCGCCTTCGGTCTGGACAGCGACTCGGACGAGGCCGTCGTCTATGGAGGCACCGGCCGATGACGCCGAAGCCGACACTCGCGGTCGTCGGTGCGACCGGAGCCGTCGGCTCGGTGATGCTCCAGATGCTCACGCACCACGCGGACGTCTGGGGCGAGATACGCCTGCTCGACATCCCGGGCCCGGGGACGGCGGTCGGCTCCAAGGCCGCCGTCCGCGGGGTCGAGTGCGAGATCCTCGCGCTCGACGAGCGGTCCGAGGAGTCCCTGGACGGCGTCGACCTGGCGCTCTTCCTCGTGCCCGAGGCGGTGGCGGCGCGGTGGGCGCCCGTCGCCGTCGCCAAGGGCGCCGTCGTCGTGGACACCTCCACGGCCTTCCGGGGCGACCCGGACGTGCCGCTCGTCGTCCCCGAGGTCAATCCGCACGCCGCGCGCGTACGCCCCCGGGGCATCGTCGCGAGCCCCGGCTGCACCACCCTCGCGCTGATCGCCGCCGTGGGCGCCCTGCACGCCGAGTTCGGGGTCGCCGAACTGGTCGTCACCGCCCAGCAGGCGGCGAGCGGCGCCGGCGCCGGGCAGGCGGGCGTCGACGCGCTCCGCGCGCAGCTGGGCCTGGTGGCCGGCGGCGGCGAGCTCGGCACGCAGCCCGGCGACGTACGCCGGGCCGTCGGCGAGCACGACGGGCCGTTCCCCGGGCCGCTCGCGCTCAACGTCCTGCCCTGGTCGGGCACGGCGGGGGAGGACGGCGCCTCCTCGGAGGAGGAGCGCGTCCGGGACGAGACCCGCAGGGTCCTCGGGCTGCCCGGGCTGCGGATCGCCGCGACCTGTCTGCGCGTTCCCGTCGTGAGCGGCCACTCCGTCTCCGTCCACGCGCGTTTCGAACACCCCGTCACCGTCGGGCGCGCGCACGAGGTCCTGGCCACCTCACCGGGCGTCGTGCTGTACGACGATCCCGCGGCGGGCGACTTCCCCACCCCGGCCGATGTCGTCGGCACCGATCCCGCGTGGGTCGGACGGGTGCGGCGCTCGATGGACGACGAGCGCGCGCTGGACTTTTTCGTCTGCGCCGACAACCTCCGCAAGGGCGCGGCGCTCAATGCGCTGCAGATCGCGGAATCGGTTGTCACAGATTTGTAGGATCTGTGAAGGTGCTGTGAGCAAAAAGGCGTCAGATACCTCTTGAACTGCGGTGATTCCGTGTTCGACGATGCTCTTCCCCCGCGTTGCAACCACGAGTTGGCTGGGGCGCGTCTCTGCGTTCACTCACCATCGTGTGGCGCGGAACACGCTGCGAAAGCGGGGTATCGGGGGAGAACGGTTACGCATGAGGACATACGGGTCACCGTCGATTTCGGTGGCGTACGCGTACAACCCTGACGGGGCGAGGCGTGTCCAACAGGCGTGGCAGAGGTACTCGACATCGCGACCATCGCTCCGCTGCGCGGCGCGGGCACAGCGGTGCTCCCCGTGCGGAGCGCCGCCGTCATCCCCGTACGCGGCTCCGCGGTCCGTCCGTTCGGACGTCCGCGCGGACTCGGCGGGATGCCCGTGATCGCCCCCGTGCCCGCCGGATCCCGCACGAGAGCGATGGACGGCATCCCCTCTCCCCGTACGAGCGCTGAAGGGGCCATGGCCGCCGGCACCACCGTCGACCACCTGACCGAGACCTACCGCGCCCACTACCGGTCGCTGCTGGGCCTCGCGGCGCTCCTCCTGGACGACACGGCCTCCTGCGAGGACGTGGTCCAGGAGGCGTTCATCCGCGTCCACTCCGCCCGCAAGCGCGTCCGCGAGCCCGAGAAGACGCTCGCCTATCTGCGCCAGACCGTCGTGAACCTCTCCCGGTCCGCGCTGCGCCGACGCATCCTCGGCCTCAAGCTGCTGTCCAAGCCGATGCCGGACATGGCCAGCGCGGAGGAGGGGGCGTACGACCAACTGGAGCGGGACGACCTCATCAAGGCGATGAAGGGCCTTCAGCGGCGGCAGCGCGAGGTGCTCGTGCTGCGGTACTTCGCGGACATGACGGAGGCCCAGGTCGCCGAGACGCTCGGGATATCGCTGGGTTCGGTGAAGGCGTACGGTTCGCGGGGCATCGCGGCGCTGCGCGTCGTGATGGAGGCGAACGCATGAGCCACGAGAAGGACGAGCCCCATGCCGAGCGCGACGCCGGTGATGAACGTGACGACCTGAGTGGACGACGGATGCTGAACATCGAGCGCGATTCCGAGCCGGATCCGGATCCGGATCCAGAGGCGGACGCCGAGATCGACTCCGAGGCCGGCTCCGAGGCCGGCTCCGAGGCACAGTCGAGCGCGGACGTCGTGGGTGCCCTTCGTGGTCTGAGTGGCCTTGCTGGTCCGGGTGGCCTGGGCGGCCTGGGTGACGAGAGCGACCTCGGTGACGAGCTCGCGCTGCGTCGGCTGCTCCACGGCGCCGTCGCGGGCCTGGAGCCCACCACCGGCTCGCTGGACCACCTGCGCCGTGCCGTGCCCGCGAGGCGCGCCCGCAAGCGGCAGGCCGTCGTCGGCGCCGCCGCTGCCGCCGTCCTCATCGGGACGGCCGTGCCCGCCTTCGTGCACGTCGCGAACTCGGGCGGGATCACCGCCGCCAACCCCGTGAACGCGGGCCACGGCCAGGACGCCCAGGGCGGCACCGGAGCCGAGACGGGCGTCGAGGGGGGCAAGTCCTCCCCCCAGTCCCCGGCGAGCCAGGTGTCCCCCAGTCAGGGCACGGTCGACGGGGCCACGGGCAAGCCGGAGCGGACGGAGAGCGGCACGAGCACCACCGGACCGCGGGTCTCCGAGATCCCGGTGATCGGCGACTCGCCGCGGTGCGAGCCCGACCAGCTCGGCGTCAGCGTGACCCAGACGAGCGGGCCCGACGGCTCGGGGAGCGTGTACGGCACATTCCGCGTCGCCAACGTCTCCGGGCAGAACTGCGTCGTGGACGGCAGCGGCATCGTCAGCTTCGAGGCCAGGGGCGCCGCCGACCCGGGCAGGATCTCGGTCGTCCGGCACACCGCGGGCGACGGCAGCGGGCTGCCCGATCCCGCCCAGGAGGCGTCCGCTCTGCTCCTGAAGCCCGACGGCTCCTACGAGGTCCGGTTCGCCTGGTTGCCGAGCTCGACCTGTCCGACGACCGGGGGGACCCCGACGACGGAGCCGACTCCGACGACGCCGCCGACCACGCCGCCGACCACACCGCCCCCGACGGAGCCGACGCCGACGGAGCCGCCGACCACGACGCCCCCGACGACGGAACCTGCCACCCAGGACCCCGGTACGGGCACGGGGACGGGCACCGGCGGGGACACCGGAACCGGCACGGACGCGGAGAGCGGTCCGGCGCCGCAGCTGCTCCACGAGGACGGCGCACCGGCGGACGGCAGCGTCTCGGTCAGCCACACCGCGGAGCCGGGCGGCCCGGTCGCCGTGGCGACCGTCCCGAACGCCTGCGCGGGCACGATCTACCGGACCGGCATCCTCGCGGGCTCCTGAGAGGCTTCGGCCCTACAGGCCCAGCGCCTCGTCCCGGGACGCCTCCGCCTCGCGGCGCACGAGGCGGAACCACATGAAGAGGACGAAGCCGGCGAAGACGAACCACTCCGCCGTGTAGCCGAGGTTCTGGAAGGCCTTCACGTCCAGGCTCGTCCCCGCGGCGGCCGCCGCCGGGACCGGTGTGAGACCGGCGGGGGAGTCGGTGAGGGTGATCCAGGCGTCGTAGACGTCGTCGGTGACCACGTTCACCAGGGCCGCCGCGCTGATCATGCCGAGCTGGCCCTCGGGCAGGCCGCCCGCGGTGCGGACGCCCTTCGTCCCCGGGTTCTCCGAGGCCTGGAGCGCGCCGACCACCGTGACGTCGCCGGACGGCGGGGCCGGGGCCTTCGCGCCCGTGGGGAGCCAGCCCCGGACCACCGGCAGGGACAAGCCGTCGTCCGTCTTCAGCAGCGTCAGGACGTACGAACCGGTCCGGCCGTCCAGGTCGCGCTCCGGGACGAGGAACTGCTCCCCGAACCGGCCGCGCGCCTCGGCGGGCCGCCCCGAGGTCTCCTGGTCCACCGGCAGGAGCGTGTCCAGCGGAGCCGCCTTCAGCGAGCTCGCGGCGGGCCGCTGCTCGGCCTCCTGATGGGAGTCGACGCGATCCTCGAACTTGCCCAGCTGCCAGGTCCCCATGAACACGCAGAACGGGATCGCCAGCAGGACGAAGACGTTGATCCCCCACCAGCGGGGCGTTGCCAGGAACCGGTACACACCCCCACGGTACGCAAGCGCGCCCCGCTCCCCGACGGCCGGGTCCCCAGGGGGCCCCTGGACGGTCCCTGGGCGGTCCCTGGGCGGTGCCTAGGCGGTCCCTGGACGGGTCCCAGGGCGATCCCCAGACGATCCTTAGGCGGTCCCGAGGTGCTTCGCGGCGAAGGCCAGGTCCAGGGCGACCTGCTTGATCCGCTCCTCCACCACGAGCGAGCCGTGGCCCGCGTCGTACCGGTACACGTCGTGGACGGCGCCCCGGGCCGCGAGCCGGTCCACGTAGTTGTCGATCTGCCGGATCGGGCAGCGCGGGTCGTTGACGCCCGCCGAGATGTGCACCGGGGCCTTCACCGCGTCCACGTACGTCAGCGGCGACGAGGCCGCGTACCGCTCGGGCACCTCCTCGGGCGAGCCGCCGAGCAGCGTCCGGTCCAGCGCCTTGAGGGCCTCCATCTCGTCCTCGTACGCCGTGACGTAGTCCGCGACCGGGACCGCGGCGAGACCGACAGCCCAGGCGTCCGGCCGCGTGCCGAGACCGAGGAGCGTGAGGTAGCCGCCCCACGAGCCGCCGGACAGGACCAGCCGCGCCGGGTCGGCGAGCCCGCTCGCCACCGCCCACTCGCGGACCGCCTCGACGTCCTCCAGCTCGATCAGGCCGACCCGGTGCTTGAGGGCGTCCGTCCACTCCCGGCCATAGCCCGTCGAGCCCCGGTAGTTGACCCGCACCACCGCGTAGCCGTGGTCCACCCAGGCCGCCGGGCCCGAGGCGAAGGCGTCGCTGTCGTGCCACGCCGGGCCGCCGTGCACCTCGAAGACCGTGGGGAACGGCCCCTCGCCCGCGGCGGGGCGCTGCACGAGCGCGTGGACCCGGCCGCCGGGCCCGTCCACCCACACGTCCTCCACCGGCACCGACGGCGGCGCCTTGGGGCCGGGCGGGTCGAGGACGATCCCGCCGGCCGTGGAGCGCACGACCGGCGGCTCGGCCGCCGAGGACCACAGGTACTCGACGCTGCCGTCGGGCCGGGCCGTCGCGCTCGACACCGAACCGGCCGGGGTGTCCACCCGGACCAGGGCGCGCGTGGCGATCTCGTACCGGAACAGCTCGCTGCGGGCCTCGAAGCTGTGCACGATCAGCAGGCCGGAGCCGTCCGGGTACCACTCGGCCGACACGTCGCCCGGCAGGTCGAGCCGCAGGTCGGTCTCGGTGCCCGCCGCCACGTCCCAGAGCATCGGCTCCCAGCGGCCGCGCCGCTGGTGCGCCACGAGCAGCCGCGAGTCGCCCGCCATCGGCGCGAAGCCGAGGACCGCGAGCCCGAGCTCCTCCGTGCCGCCCTTGGTGTCGTCGAGCTCGGCCAGCACGCTCGCGTCGGCGGCGCGCAGCACCCGCAGCGCCGAGTGCATCGCGTCCCCGTGCTCCGTGTGCTCGATCGCGATCAGCGACCCGTCGTGCGAGAGGTCGCCGACCCCGGCCGACTCCCGGTGCCGGTAGATCTCGACCGGGGCGCCCGCCCCCGGGCGTACGAGATGGACCGTCGAGCCGTCCTCGTCCGTGGAACGGCCGATCACCAGCGTGCCCTCCCGCCCGATGGCGAGACCCCCCGGATAGGAGGCGTCCAGGCCGGGCACGGTGGGCTCGTCCGCGCCGCCCGCGAACGGCTGGCGCATCCACACCCCGAACTCGTCCCCGTCGGTGTCCGCGAACCACCAGATCCACGCGCCGTCCGGGGAGAGCGTGCCGTCCGTCGTCCCGTTCGGCCGGTCCGTGACCTGCCGCTGCTCACCGCTCGCCCGGTCCCAGGCGTACAGCTCGTACGTCCCCGTGGCGTTGGAGACGAACAGCGAGCGGTCCGGGGCCTCCTCGGCCCACTCGGGCAGGGAGACGCGCGGTGCGCGGAACCGCTGCTCCCACACAGGGGTCTGCTCCCATGCCGGGATCTGGGCGAAGTCCTTGCTCTCAGTCATGACACCCATCATGCTCCGCCCGGCCGACAATCCGGTCGCGTCGTCCGCAACCTGTGGATAACCTCGCGATCATGTACTCCCCGACCCCTGAGGACTGGCGCGAGGCCAATCGCGCCCGCTGGGACGAGCGCGTCCCGATCCACGCCGCCGGCTCCTTCTACGACCTCGACTCCTTCCGCGCGGGCAAGGACGCCCTGCGGGACTTCGAGCTCGCGGAGGTCGGTGACGTCACCGGACGCTCCCTGCTCCACCTCCAGTGCCACATCGGCCTGGACACGCTGTCCTGGGCCCGGCACGGCGCCGCGCACGTCGTCGGCCTGGACTTCTCCGAGCCGGCCGTCGAGACCGCCCGCTCGCTCGCCGCCGACCTGGGGTTCTCGCAGGACCGTGCCGCCTTCGTCGCCGCCGACGTGTACGACGCCGCCGAGGCCGTCCCGGACAGCGCGTACGACATCGTCTACACGGGCTGCGGGGCGCTCAACTGGCTGCCCGACATCGAGCGCTGGGCGGAGACCGCCGCCTCCCTCGTCGCCCCGGGCGGCTTCCTCTACGTGGCCGAGTTCCATCCGCTGACGGACTCCCTCGACGACGAGACCGGCAGCCGGATCGTGAACGACTACTTCGTCCGAGAGCCGTGGGTGGACACCACCCCGGGCACGTACGCGGACCTCGACGCCGACACCGTCCACAACCGCAGCGTGGAGTGGGTGCACCCGGTCGGCGAGGTCGTCACGGCCCTCGCCCGGGCCGGCCTGCGCATCGAGTCGCTGCGCGAGCACGACGCCTCGCTGTACCCCCGCTACGGCGCGCTCCAGCGGCACGAGGACGGCTACTACCGCTTCCCGGCCGACCGCCCCCGGATCCCGCTGATGTACTCGATCAAGGCGACCCGCCCCGCCTAGAGGGCGTCCCCCGGACCGGTCGGAGGGAGTCCTCTACGACCGGCCGAGCCTGATGACGGCGCGCCCGCCCGTCAGATCCACCGTCGAGTGGTGCGGCGGGGCGCCGTCCAGCTCGTCGTCGCGCATCACGAGAGAGCTCTGCCGCTCCTTGAGCTCGTTCTGCTTGCCCTGCGAGAACGTCGCGTGCAGCTGCTCGAAGCCGGTGGAGGAGACCTGGCCCGTGCGCTTGCCGCGCCCGGTCGCCCGCAGCAGCTGGTCGGCGAAGGCCACCACCGTCAGCAGGATGACGAGGCCGGGCAGCGTCACGAACACGGCGAACTCCATGGGCCCATGAGACCACGGGGGACGGTACGGGGGAACGGACGGGAACGGACGGGAACGGGGCCGGGGCCGGCCGGCCTCAGATCGTCACGTCGGGCCGTATGTGGTGCGTGCGCCGTCCGTCCGGGCCGAGGACCTGCGCCCCGATCTTGTGGGTGCGCAGGGAGACCTGGGTGCCCGTGATCCGCAGCGTGGGGGCGGCCCGTACGAGCGTCGCCGTCACCTCGTGCAGTTCCTCGACCGTACGGAGCCACATCGCGAGCGCCAGGTTGTGCGGTCCCGTCACCGAGGTGATCACACGGCTGTGGCGCAGCCGGGCCAGCGCCGCCACCGTCGCCGTGACCTCGAGGGGCGGGACGTCCGCCGTGACCAGCGCCCATACCGGGCGCCCGGAGAACCTCGGGGCCGGCAGGCAGTGGTGGTGCAGCGCGCCGGCCGCCATGAGGGCGTCGAGCCTGCGCCGTACCGTCGACTCGCTCGTGTCGCACTGCCGGGCCAGCTCGGCGGCGCTGCGGCGGGCGTCCCCGGCCAGTTCCGCGACCATCCTGAGGTCGAGGTCCGTGAGGGGAGGCTGCGCGCGGCCCGGCGTACGCAGCCGCCGGTCCCCGCCCGTGGCCTCCGCGAGGTGCTGGACCTGTCCCGGGGCGAGCTGCTCGATCCGTGACCGGTACGGGCGGTTGTGCAGCCGGGTCACCACCTGCGTACGGGAGCGGAGCACTCCGGGCAGGGGTCGCACCCGGCCCGCGAGGTAGGCGTCGAGGGCGTAGAGATCCGGGCAGGCCACGAGCAGCACCAGGTCGGCGTCGCCGGTCACCTGGTGGACGCCGAGGGTGTACGGATCGTCCGTGAGCGCGATCGCGGTGGCCTCGGCGGCGCCCGCGGCGCATTCCAGCTCGACCCAGGCGTACAGCGTGGTGTCCCCGCCGTGGGCGACGATCAGTGAACTCCAGGCCCAGCCGCCCGTGGTGAGGTGGTCCCAGCGCCGGGCGAGCGTGTCGGGGCTCGACCCCAGCACGGCCGAGAGCTGGGTCCAGCTGGCGCGCGGTGCGATCTGTAATGCGTGGATCAATGACAGATCGGCCTCTCCCAGGACGGATTCCCCGGTATGCATATGCCTCCTTGGCCGATCCCTGGGAAACCGTGGGTGTGGGTGCCAGGGCGCCCCAGGATGTGGACTGGGGCATATGCATTCAAGCCGTAGTGGCGATTGTTTGCCATTAAGGCCGGCATAAGTCCCGGATTCGGACAGAAAGAGAACAGGACAGAACAGGACAGGGTGGTACGGGGGATGGAATCCATGGGGCACATGGGGAATCCGAAGAGCCCGCGGAGTACGAGGGGTACGAGGAGTGCCAGGGGAAGGGAGAGCGCGGGAAGTACGAGGCTCTCCGCGAGTACACGCATGGCGGGGAGATCGGGGAACACGGGGAGCACGGCGAGCCCCGTGTGCGCGGCGGCGGAGGAGTCGCCGGAGGCGGAGCTGCTGTGGGGCGAACCGGTCAGTCCCGACCAACTGGCCGCCGCCGAGCAGGGCTACGAGCGCTGTGGCCCCGCCGAGCGACTCCTGTGGGAACGGCTCTCCGTCTTCGAGGGCGCCTTCGGCCGGGACGCCGTCCACGAGGTCTGCGCCTCCGACACGCTGCCCGCGGGGGAGGTCCAGGCGGTCCTCGACCGGCTCGCCCCCCTCGCGCTCCTCGCCGTCGACGACCTCTTCGACGGCGAGGACGGCGCGCCCCGCTACTGGATGCCGCACCCGATGCGGGCCGTCGGCGCCCGCCGCCTCACCGAACGCGGCGACCGCTGGACCGTCGTCCTGCACCACCGGAGGTGGTGCGTGAAGCTGGCCCGGCAGGCCGCCGACTGGTGGCAGAGCGGCCGCCAGATCGACGCCAGGAACCTCGCCCTGCGGGAACTCCCGGACCTGGCAGCCGCGATGGACCCGACGACCGCCCCGCTCTCGCCGCACGCCGAGGCCGACACGTCCGTCGAGATCGCGATCTCCCTGTGGTTCCTGTGGGTGGCCTGCGGGCGGGTCGCCGAGGGCCGGACCCGACTGCGGCACGCCCTCTCCCTGCACTCCGGCCCGCCGCCCGCCCGCGCGTTGTGGCTCGCCGCCTACCTGGAGCTGGAGTCGGGCCGCCCCGAGGACGCCGACCCGCTCCTCGTCCAGGGCTGGGCGGCGGCAGTACGCGACGGGGACGACCGGTGCCTGGGCATGCTCGCCCATCTGCGGGGCGCGACCGCCCTCTTCCAGGGGCGTTCGCGCGTGGCGGCGGCGGAGTTCCGGGAGGCCCTCACGCTCATGGAGGAGCACCCGGAGTTCGGGCCGAGCCGGGAGCTGTGCTGGGTCGCCCTCGCCCTCACCCTCAGCCGGACCGATCCGGAGGCCGCGCAGGAGGCCCTGGACCAGGCCGTCCTCGACACGGCGGCCCGGCAGGCCTGGACGGGGCGCGACCTGTGGGCCGACGCCTGGGCGCACCACGCGCGGGCCGAACTCCTCGCCTGGGACGGGGAGCGCGAGCGGGCCGCCGAGCACGCCCGGCGCGCGCTCCGCGCCCATCTGGCCCTCGGCACGGCGGTCGGGGCGGCCTGCGCGGCCGAACTCCTCGCCCAGATGCGGGTCATGGTCGGCCGGATGACCTCCGCCGCCCATCTCCTAGGCGCGGCGGACCTGTTGCGGTCCTCGGTCTTCGAGGAGTCGTACCGCCCGGCGGAGTACTGCGCGACCTCCCGCGACCGCAGCGAAACGCTTCTGCGGCGGCTGCTCGACGACCGGGAACTGCGCCGTGCGTACGAAGAGGGCGCGCGGCTGGGCCTGTTCGCCCTGGCGGGCGAGGAGTAGCCGAGGCCCGTCGGCACAGGCACAGGCACAGGCAAAGGCACAGGTACGGGCACAGGCACCGGCACGGGCACAGGCACCGGCTCCGTCGACAGTCGGATTGTCAGTCGCGGTGTCTACGATGTCGGAATGTTCGCCTTCGTCGTGGCCGCCGTCTTCCTGCTGCTCTTCGGGGCCGGTGTGCTGCGCGACCGGCGCCGCTTCGGCAATGCCGTGTACCTGGGCCTGGCCGTGACGTTCCTCGGGCTCGGTCTCCTCGCGGAGATCGACGCCGCCCCGCCCGGGGTCTCCGAGACCGTGATGATCCTGGTGCTGCTCGTGCTCGGCCTCGGCCCGGTCGTGCTCGCCGGCCTGCTCTGCGCGAACGGCGTGAAGATGGTCCGCAAGGAGGGCAGACGCCCGGCGAACCTGCTCTCGCTCCTGGCGGGCCTCGGCATGTTCGGGGTGATGGGCCTGATGGTGGCGGCGGGCGTCACGCACTCGCGGGCCCTGGGCCTGATCGCCGTCACCACGCTGCTCGTGCTCGGCTACGTCTCGTTCCTGTTCCTCTGCTTCGTCGGGTACGCGTTCCTGTACGGACGGATGCGGCTGCGCCGCGACGCCGACTACGTCGTGGTCCTCGGCTCCGGGCTGATCGGAGGCCGCCGGGTGCCGCCGCTCCTCGCGAGCCGGCTGGACCGGGGCCGCCAGGTGTACGAGACGCTGGCCGCGCGCGGCGGGGACGCGCCCGTCCTGATCGCCTCGGGCGGCCAGGGCCCCGACGAGGAGGTGCCCGAGTCCCACGCGATGGCCGACTACCTCGTCGAGCGGGGCTTTCCGGCCGGGGCGGTCGTGCGCGAGGACCGCTCGCGTACGACCGAGGAGAACATGCTCTTCAGCAAGGAGCTGATGGAGCGGGACAGACCCGGCTCCTCCTGCGTGATCGTCACCAACAACTTCCACGCCTTCCGGGCCGCGCTGATGGCCCGGCGGGCGGGGGTGGACGGCCAGGTCGTCGGCTCGCCCACCGCCGCCTACTTCTGGCCGTCGGCGATCATGCGCGAGTTCGTCGCGGTCTTCCTCCAGTACAAGGTGGTGAACCTCGGGATCTGCGCGGCGCTGATCCTGCTGGGCGTCGTGGCGTGGTTCGCCCGCTGACCGGCACGGCTCGCGTCACTCATGTGGCCCACGCGGCTCACGCGGCTCACGGGGTGACGATCGGGAACTGCGGGTCGGGCGTCGTCACGTACGAGAAGAGCCGCCCGAGCAGCGCCGGGTCGCCTTCCACGCCGACCCCGAGCTCCTGGACGCTCTGGCCCGCCAGCAGGCCGAGGAGCTGGGCCTTGGCCAGGGTGAGCGTGAGCCCGGCTGGGGTCCGGGGATCGGAGATCTCCCGGTGGGTGAGAGCGCCGTTGTGCAGGGTGAGCCGGCGGCGGGTCCCCGCACCCTTGGGGCCGTCCGTCAGGACCAGGTCGACGGTCAGCTCCTCGTGCCAGGCGCGCGGCCCGTCGATCCGTACGGCGATCGAGTCGAGGAGCATGGGGACCGTGAGGGCCATCGCCATCTCGGGGTTGGACGTGTCGAGATCCGTCTTGACGATGCCCTCGCGGAGCTCCAGCGCCGAGGTGAGGTAGAAGTTGCGCCAGGTGCCGTTCTCGGAGCCGTACCCGAGCCGGTCGTAGACCGAGGCCAGGGCCTCCTTCGCCTCGACGTTCCCGGGCTCGGCGAAGACCAGGTGGTTGAGCAGCGTTGCCGCGAACCGCAGGTCGTCGGCGTCGACGTACTCGCGGGCCTTGACGAGCATCTCGGCCGGGCCGCCGGCCAGGGCCACGTACCGCTTCGCGGTCTCGACCGGCGGGTGCTCCCAGAGATGGGCGACGTTGCCGTCGAACCAGCCCAGGTAGCGCTGGTAGATCGCCTTGGTGTTGTGGCTCAGCGAGCCGTAGTAGCCGCGCGCGTGCCAGGACGTGGCCAGGGCGGGCGGCAGCTCGATCCGCTCGGCGATCTCCGGGCCCGTGAGGCCCTCGTTGAGCAGCCGCAGCGTCTGGTCGTGCATGTACGCGTAGAGGTCCCGCTGCTCGGTCAGGAACCGCACGACGTTGTCGTGGCCCCAGGTCGGCCAGTGGTGGGAGGCGAAGCCGACGTCGTACATCCCGTGGAAGTACTCGATCGCCTCGTCGAGGTACACGGACCAGATGCGGGAGTCGCGGACGACCGCCCCGCGCAGGGTCAGGATGTTGTGCATGTTGTGCGTGGCGTTCTCGGCCAGGCACAGGGCACGGAGGTCGGGGAAGAGGAAGTTCATCTCGGCCGGTGCCTCGGTGCCCGGCGTCAGCTGGAAGACGATCCGCACGCCGTCGACCGTCACCTCCTGGCCGGTGTCGGTGATGTCCACGGTCGGCGGGATGAGGCTGATGGTGCCGAGCGAGGTGGTCTGGCCGAGGCCGGCGCTGATCTGGGCGTCCGGCGCCTTGGGGAGGTTCGCCCCGTACATGTAGGCCGCGCGGCGGGTCATCGCGTTGCCCGCGTACACGTTCTCGCTGACCGCGTGCTCCAGGAAGCCGACCGGGGCGATGATCGGGATCCCGCGCTCGGTGCCGTGCGGCAGGATCCCGCGGGCGCCGCCGAAGTGGTCGCCGTGCGAGTGGGTGTAGATCATGCCGGTGACGGGCCGGTCCCCGCGGTGCTCCTTGTAGAGCGCGAGCGCGGCGGCGGCGGTCTCCGTGGAGATGAGCGGGTCGATGACGATGATCCCGGTGTCGCCCTCGACGATCGTCATGCTCGACAGGTCGAGGCCCCGCACCTGGTAGATGCCCTCGGTGACCTCGTACAGACCCTGCCGGGAGCAGAGCTGCGCCTGACGCCACAGGCTCGGATGAGCGGTGTCGGGGCAGTCCGCCTTGAGGAAGTCGTAGACGTCGGCGTCCCAGACGGTCCGGCCGTCGGCGGCCGTGACCGTGCCGGGGACCAGGGCGCCGATGAAGCCCCGGTCCGCGTTCTCGAAGTCGGTGGTGTCCTCGAAGGAGGGCAGGGTGTCGCTCATGTACGGGGTGCTCCGTTCCGCGAGGGCGGTGATCGGCTATCCGATCCATCTGAACACCGGGGCACTACGACCGCACTTCGGAGAAGATCCGCACCAGACGCGGGGAGCGGCGGGAGCGGCGCTCCGTACCTACTCTGGAGGTACGGAGGTGACCCATGAGGCGACGCCACCACTTCCACATCGACTACCTCGGGCACTCGGTCTCCGCGACCGTCCAGACCGGGCACACGCCTGTCGTGGAGGTGCTCGTCGACGGCAAGGAGACGGGGTACGCCACGACGAAGGACGACCGGCCGGTGACCGTCCCGATCGAGCTGCCGACCGACCCGCCGACGGCCGTGTCCGTACGGGCGACCCTGGGGCCCGGCGTACCGCGCTGCCTGCTGCTCGCGACGGCGGACGGGGAGCCGCAGGTGATGGCGCCGAGACTGTACTGACGATCTGAGCTGACGGCCTGTACTGACGGCCTGTACTGACGGCCTGCACTCACGGCCCGTACCGACGGCTCAGGAGAGCCAGGCCATGCCGATGATCAGGAAGACGACGAAGGCGATGGCCCCGGCGACGGCGGCGGTCTTGCGGGGACGGCGCCGGGACAGCTCGGCGAGGCCGCCGGTGCTCGTACCCACACCGGCCGCGGGGCGCTCGCGCCGCCGCGAGACGGGCGCGGTGGGCGGTACGTGACGGGGCGCGGGCTGGTGGGCGGGCACGTGCTGCTGTGGGGCGTGCGGCGCAGGCACGTGCTGCTGCGACTGCTGAGGCTGATGGGGCTGAGGCGGCTGATACGCCTGCTGAGGCTGATGCGACGGATGCGGTTGCTGTGACTGGTGCGGCTGCTGCGACGGGTGGGACTGATGCGACGGGTGAGTCTGATGGGCGACCGGCTGCGGATAGCCGCGCCAGGCGCCGGAGGAGAACCAGTCCGCGATGGCCTGCGCCGAGGGCCGCTGCTCGGGCTGCTTGGCGAGGAGGCTCAGCAGGTACGTCTCGAAGACGGGCGGCAGCGCCACCCCCAGCCGCCCGGGCGGCATGGGTGCCGTGTCGATGTGCTGGTACAGCAGGGCCGTGGCGGTGTCCGCGCGGAACGGCGGGCGCCCGGTGAGGAGTTGGTAGAGCACGCAGCCCAGCGAGTACACGTCGGAGGCGGACGACGCGGACTGCCCGAGGGCCCGCTCGGGCGCCAGGTACAGCCCGGTGCCGACGATCTGGCCCGTCGTGGTGAGCGCCCCGGAGGGGTCGTCGACGAACCGCGCGATGCCGAAGTCGGCCAGCTTCACGGTGCCCTCGGCGTCGACCAGCAGGTTCCCCGGCTTGATGTCGCGGTGCACGACCCCCTGCCGGTGGGCGGCCGCGAGCCCGGCGGCGGCGTGGGCGGCGACCACGGCGACCCGCTCGGCCGGCAGGACCAGCGGATCGGACGGGCTGCCCGCGAGGCTGTCGCCCTCGACCAACTCCATGACGAGGAACAGCTTCCCGTCCCACGTACCGAAGTCGAAGACGCCGACGACGTGCGGGTGGCTCAGCCGGGCGGCGGTCTGCGCCTCCAGCCGGAAGCGGTCGCTCGCGGACGGGTCGGAGCCGTGGCCCAGCATCAGCTTCACGGCCACGGACCGGCCGAGGACCTCGTCGGTGGCCTGCCACACCTCGCCCATGCCGCCCCGGCCGATACACACATGAAGCCGATATCGGTCCGCGACCAGCACCTGGAGACCACCCTTTCGACGATCGATCAACTTGACGGAAGGGAACCAGCGTAGAGCCGCGCGGAGGCGCCCTTCGCCGCGCGTCCCCTCCGGACCGCCTCCCACCCTTCTCCCTTCCCGCCCGAGATGATGGCGGGATGCTGATCGAACACGACGGCCACGCGCCGACCGTCCACCCGACCGCGTACGTCGCCCCGACGGCGACGCTCTCCGGCGACGTACGCGTCGGCGCCGGCTGCCGGATCCTCTTCGGAGCCGTACTGACCGCCGAGGGCGGCCCGGTGGAGCTCGGCGAGGGCTGCATCGTCATGGAGAACGCGGTCCTGCGCGGCACCCGCCGCGACCCCCTGACCCTGGGCCGGCACGTACTGATCGGACCGACTTCCTCCCTCGCGGGCTGCACGGTGGAGGACGAGGTCTTCCTCGCCACGGGCAGCCGCGTGTTCAACGGGGCGAGGATCGGAAGGCGTTCGGAGGTCCGCGTGAACGGAATCGTGCACCTGAGGACGGTGCTCCCTCCCGACGCGACCGTCCCGATCGGCTGGGTCGCGGTCGGCGACCCGGCACGGATCCTCCCGCCGAACGACCACGGCGAGATCTGGGAGACGCAGAAGGACCTGGACTTCCCCGGCTACGTCTTCGGCCTGGACCGTCCGGCGGAGGGGGAGAGCCTCATGCCGGCCGTCTCCGAACGCTACGGCCGCGCCCTGGGCCACCACCGCAACGACCGCCGGCTCGATGTATGAGGTCTGTGATGCGGATGAACGGAAGATGACGCCCGACGGTTAGCATCACGGCGTTGTCTCTGAGCGTGGGACGGAGTGGGTCGTGACACGACCGCGTATGGGTGTGGCGGTACTGACGATGGGCACGCGCCCCGACGAGCTGCGGGCCCTGCTCGACGCCGTGGCACGGCAGGACGAACCGGCCGCCCGGATCGTCGTGGTCGGCAACGGCACGGGCTCGCTCCCGGAGCTCCCCGAAGGCGTCACCGGGGTGGAACTCCCCGAGAACAGGGGAGTGTCGGGCGGCCGGAACGTCGCCATCGACACGCTGCGCGCGTACGGCGACGTCGACGTGGTGGTGGACCTCGACGACGACGGCCTGCTGGTCGACACGGACGTCCTGCGCCGCCTCGCCGACCTCTACGAGGCCGACCCGGCCCTCGGGATCGTCTCGTTCCGCATCGCCGACGAGACCGGCGAGACGCAGCGCCGCCACGTCCCCCGCCTCGGGGCGAAGGACCCGCTGCTCGGCGGCGAGGTGACGACGTTCCTCGGCGGCGGCCACGGCCTGTCGATGCCGATGCTCGACCGGATCGGCGACTGGCCGGAGGACTTCTTCTTCACGCACGAGGAGACCGACCTCGCGTGGCGGGCCCTCGACGCGGACTGGAAGGTCCTGTACGCGCCGGAGCTCCTGCTCCAGCACCCGAAGACCAGCCCCGCCCGGCACGCCGTCTACTACCGCATGACCGCCCGCAACCGCGTCTGGCTGGCCAAGCGCAACCTGCCCCTCCCGCTGGTCCCCGTCTACCTCGGCGTCTGGACCCTCCTGACCCTGGCCCGCACCCGCTCCGTCCCGGGCCTCGCGGCCTGGTTCGCCGGCTTCGCGGAAGGCGTCCGCCGCCCCTGCGGCCCCCGCCGCCCCATGCGCTGGTCCACGGTGGGCCGCATGACCCGCCTGGGCCGCCCGCCGATCATCTAGCACCACGAGCACGGCCCGGCGGGGCCGTGAACATGCGAAGGCCTCCGGCGAATGCTGCAATTGATGGAGGCCTCGGTCCGACCATGCCTTGCGCGGGCCAGCGGGCGGTGTGCAGGGATTGGAGTGGTCATGAGCGACGACATCGAGGACATGGGACCGGTCGACTACCTGGTCGTCGAGTTCCCGGGCAACCGCATGACGGGGGAGGGCTTCCCCCTCCTTCTCGACCTGGTCGACCGCGGCGTCATCCGCATCCTCGACCTCCTGTTCGTACGGAAGGACGACGACGGGAGTGTCGTCGGTCTCGAGCTGGCGGATCTGGACGGTGACGGACGGCTCGACCTGTCCGTGTTCGAGGGAGTGTCGTCCGGACTTCTGGGCCAGGACGACATCGAAGAGGCCGGGATGGCGCTCGAACCCGGCAACGCGGCCGGAATCCTGGTCTACGAGAACCTCTGGGCCGCTCCCTTCGCGCGAGCCCTGCGGCGCGGAGGCGCGCAGCTCGTGGCGGGCGGACGGATCCCCGTACAAGCCCTCCTGGCCTCGCTCGACGCCGCGGAGGCGACAGAGGACGACGGGCCTGCCGCCTGACGGATCCAGTCGACGGAAGCAAGGAGGAGCGACATGCCAGGACTGCTTCGAGGGGTGGCACGCACCGCCGTGGTGGCCGGGACGGCGACCGCGGTCTCCAACCGGGTCTCACGGCGCCAGGCGGGCCGCTGGGCCGGCCAGGAATCGGCGGCAGCCGAACAGCGCGCCCCGGCGCCTCCCCCGCCACCGCCGCCCGCCGCTCCGGCCGACGACATGAGCAACAAGATCGCTCAGCTCAAGGAACTCGGACAGCTGAAGGAACAAGGTGTCCTGACCGAGGAGGAATTCGCGACCCAGAAGAGCCGGATCCTCGCCTCCTGACCACCGCGCCTCCGCGGAGCCACCGGCGATCGCGTCCGGCCGATGCCGACGGGCGCGCTCGACTCAGTCCGTGGCCGGCGGAGGGGATGATTCGGCGGCGCGGCGGTACTCGGCGTTGATGCGTTGGGCTTCCTCGAGCTGGTCTTCGAGGATGATGATGCGGCAGGCGGCCTCGATGGGGGTGCCCTGGTCGACCAGCTCCCGGGCGCGGGCGGCGATGCGCAGCTGGTAGCGGGAGTACCGGCGGTGGCCGCCGCCGGAGCGGAGCGGAGTGATGAGGCGCGCTTCACCGAGGGCGCGCAGGAATCCCTGGGTGGTACCGATCATCTCGGCGGCCCGGCCCATCGTGTAGGCGGGGTAGTCGTCGTCGTCGAGACGGTCGAGACGGTCGGAGGAGTCGTCTGCTGTCACTTGCACCTCTCTGGTGAACGCGTTGAGGGGCCCTGGTGCCGTACGGCACCAGGGCCCCGAAGGAACTACTACACCATCCGCCGGTCCTGATACTGCACCGGCCTTCTGTTTCCACCGACCCGACCGAGACGCTGTCGGGTGCGCGGGGATCGCGGTTGCTTGACCGGAGACCACCTCACTATCGATGTCCTGCGGTACCCGGACTCAAGAGTTCCGCCCGGGCGATCCTGATGGCGCCTTGCTCCTCCGCTCTTCCCTCGGTGATCAACTGCATACCCAACGGGGGACTGCGTACTGCTGGTACTGCTGGTACTGCGTACTGCCGGTACTGCGTACTGCTCGCGGCGGCCCCTGATCACTGCGGGCCCCCCGGTCCGGTCGTCAGTCCCGTCGCCGTCCTGCAACAGCCCTGGCTTCGGAACTCCACCACCGCACCGTCCTGCCAACTACACCTGCGGGTACTGCTGCCCGGCAGTTCGTCTCTGCCAGGCCCTCTTGTCTCGCTGGGTTACGAGAGAAACCATAACCACGCCACTGCCCAATGTCTACTCTGGCTGAGATAGATTTTTGTTGGCCTTGAGGAGAGGTAAATCTTCCTGGCCGGTCCAGGATGTGGAGAGCCGCCGAGCGGTTCCCCTGTCGAAGCCGGTACGCGGAAGGGCCCGACCAGCAAGTGTGCTGGTCGGGCCCTTCTGGCTGTTCCGGTGGCTCGCGCCGGTCCCGTCGGTCAGACGGCGACCGGGGTGCCGAGCAGTGCGGATGCGTGCTGGACCGGGGTGAGGCCGTGTGCGGTGGCGTCGGCGTCGGGAAGTCCGCGGCAGGTGAAGCCGAGCCGGGTCATGGCCCTCAGGACTTCGCCGGCGCTGAAGTCACGGCGATCCTGGCGCGTGATGACCTGGCCGACCTGCTTCACGGGGTAGGTGCGGCGGCCGATGATCACGGATTCGCCGGTGACCGGCTCGGGCTTGATGCCCTTCATCGAATCCAGGACGCCGCTCCTGGTCAGATCGAACGGGAACCGGGCGATGACACAACGCATGGTGCCTCACAGGGAGAAGGGGGAGAAGGTGCTCCGACGGTGGCCTATCGGGGTGCGGGATGAGGTGAACGGCCCGCGGTCGCCGGGGACGTCGCGCAGCCGGATGCGGTCCGTGTACGCGCTGCTGTCACGGACGGCGGCGAGCTGGGCCCGGGTGACCAGTCGGGTACACAGACCGTCGTCGTCGCAGATGATCAGATGCCCCGCGCGGGCACTGATCACGACGGACAGGGCCACTTCCACGGTCATGTCGTCGCAGACCCGCGGTGCGGTCGTGTCCATGGCGTCGGTCACCGACCTGTCCGCGGGGGTGACGTTCGCCGAGCGGGGCTGCGTCTGGACCAGCGTCAAAAGTGCCTCCTGCGGAGATGGTTCGGTTGCCTGTTCATGGCGTACGGACCGCCGGGCAGACGGCGGACTCCGCACGCCCACGCGCCGGACCGCCACACGCTCACGCGCCGGACTGCCGCACGCTCACGCGCCGGACTGCCGCCCGGCGCGCCGGGCCGCCGAGGCGGCACTGCGGCGACCGCGGGACACGGGGGCGCGCTTACGCTGCTCGGTCGCCGGCGCGGTGATGGTGACCGGGACGCCGCTGGGGGTCCGGGCGCCGGTGATCCGGTGGAGTGCTTCCTCGCCGGAGCGGACCTGGGTGGTCTGGGGCACGATGCCGGCGTCGGCCATGAGGCGGGTCAGGCCGCGGCGCTGGTTGGAGGTGACCAGGGTGACGACGCTGCCGGACTCGCCCGCACGGGCGGTGCGGCCGCCGCGGTGGAGGTAGTCCTTGTGGTCGGTCGGCGGGTCCACGTTGACGACGAGGTCGAGGTTGTCGACGTGGATGCCGCGGGCGGCGACGTTCGTGGCGACCAGCACGGTGACGTGTCCGGTCTTGAACCGGGCGAGGGTGCGGGTGCGCTGGGGCTGGGACTTGCCGCCGTGGAGTGCCGCGGCGCGGACTCCGCTGTCGAGGAGGTCCTGGGTGAGCCGGTCCACGGCGTGCTTGGTGTCCAGGAACATGATCACCCGGCCCTCGCGCGCCGCGATCTCCGTCGTCACCCGGTGCTTGTCGGTGCCGTGCACGTGCAGGAGGTGGTGCTCCATCGTGGTGACCGCGCCCTGGGAGGGGTCGACGGAGTGGACGACGGGGTCGGTGAGGTAGCGGCGGACCAGCAGGTCGACGTTGCGGTCCAGGGTGGCGGAGAACAGCATCCGCTGGCCCTCGGGGCGGACCTGGTCCAGGAGGGCGGTGACCTGGGGCATGAAGCCCATGTCGGCCATCTGGTCGGCCTCGTCCAGGACGGAGATCGCGACCTGGCTCAGCCCGCAGTCACCTCGGTCGATGAGGTCCTTGAGGCGGCCGGGGGTGGCGACGACGACTTCGGCGCCGCCGCGCAGGGCGCCGGCCTGGCGTCCGATGGGCATGCCGCCGACCACCGTCGCCAGACGCAGCTTGACGGCGCGGGCGTACGGCGTGAGCGCGTCGGTGACCTGCTGGGCCAGCTCGCGGGTGGGGACGAGGACGAGGGCGAGCGGTCGGCGGGGCTCGGCGCGCTGCCCGGCGGTGCGGGCCAGGAGGGCCAGGCCGAAGGCGAGGGTCTTGCCGGAGCCGGTCCGGCCGCGGCCCAGCACGTCACGGCCTACGAGGGAGTTCGGCAGGGTCGCGCCCTGGATCGGGAACGGCACGGACACGCCCTGCGCGGTGAGGGCGGCCAGGAGCTCCCTGGGCATGTCGAGTTCGTCGAACGCCTCGACGGCGGGCAGCGAGGGGGTGATCGTCTTCGGGAGGGCGAACTCTCCCTGCACCGCGGCGGGCCGGCGGCCGTGGCCGCCCGAGCGGCTCGGGCCGCCTCCTGTACGGCTGGGGGCGGAGGAGCCGAAGCGGCCGGCCCGAACCGGAGCGGCGGTGGAGCCGAAACCGGAGCCGCCGGTGCGGCGGCGGTCGCGGGAGGAGCGGCTGTTCGTACGTGTGGGGTTCATTCAGAACCTTCCTTGATGCGGCACGCCGTCAAGGAATTCCCGCAGTCGTGGAAAAGCGCGGGGAACCAAAAGAACGGGCCGAGGGAATGCGAAAGCGAATCTCGCCCGCATGGAATCTGTATCGGCGCAGGCGCTGAAATCTGAGATGGAGTGACGTCGAACGGACGTCGAGATCCAGGACGACGGCGGGACACGGATTCGAAGCGGCAGGCGTCCCTGGAGGATCCGTGGGCGGCGGTCATCGGCGGTCGTCCGCGGACGGAACCGCTGCCGGAAAATGCGTGTAGCCGGGACCCGCACCCCGAGGGATGCGGGTCCCGGCTACGAACTACGCGTCAGCTTCAGGCGGGAACGATGTTCTCGGCCGTCGGGCCCTTCTGGCCCTGCGCGATGTCGAAGGTGACCTTCTGGCCTTCCTGCAGCTCGCGGAAGCCCTGGGCGGCGATGTTCGAGTAGTGGGCGAAGACGTCGGGGCCGCCACCGTCCTGCTCGATGAAGCCGAAGCCCTTTTCCGCGTTGAACCACTTCACGGTGCCAGCAGCCATGTCATATCTCCTTTGGGGCAGTACACCGGCATCCGCACTTTACGGACGCCGTGTCGCCGCGATGATGCCCTGACCGGAAAATGACCGGAAATAAAAAGCGCTCCTACGTGGCGGAGAGCCACCTGGAGACGCTTGAAGTCTTTGGGTACCAAAACTGCAACTGATATCGACAGTAGCATGCCGCAGCGGCTTCTGCGTGGAGGAAAATCCCTCTCTGCGCGTTGCGGCAAAAACTCTCCCTGCGGGGCCCGGCAAAGTCTGTTCCCGCGGTCATAGATAGTGATTCACCCCGAGTGCAGCATTTCGGAAGCGCGGGCCGCATCGACGGCGGTCAGCGGCCCGCAGGGGCGTGGACCACGGTGATCGGTACGGGCAGCGGGCTCCGCTGCCGATCCGGCGCGACCCGGAGGGGGATCGCGCAAGCGATCAGCGAGGCGCGGTGCTCTCCCGCACGTCCCCCGAGGAACCCCGGAAACCACTCAGGGGCCCGACCCGCTTTCGCGGATCAGGCCCCTGAACTGGTCTAACGGCTGTCGGGGTGGCGGGATTTGAACCCACGACCTCTTCGTCCCGAACGAAGCGCGCTGCCAAGCTGCGCTACACCCCGATGTCGCTGCTCTGTTCTTCACGTCGCGGCGACATCGCTTACTTTAGCCCACGCGCGCGCTGAGGCGAAATCCGGTTTTCGGAGAGCCGCACCGCAGGTCGGACGCGGTCGAGGCCGATGATCGCGAGGCCCAGGGCGTAGAAGGCCGCGCCCAGCACGACCGCGTTGGTGAGGACGCCGGCGTAGCCGTGGACGGTGACGTCGAGGAACGGGTACGTGTAGCGGGTGGGGGCGTCCGGGGAGATCAGTGCGCCGCGGATCAGGGCGAAGGCGAAGTAGACGGCCGGGGCCGCGAGCCACTGGGCAGCGTGGCGCCGGCGGAGGGCGCCGGGGAGGGTGAGGAGGAGGAAGTCGAGCACCGCGCCGATCGGGGTGACGGTGTGCAGCAGCTGGTTGGCGACGGCCTTCGCGCCCGTGAGGCGGGCGATCTCGGCGGCCTGGTTGAACTCGCTCGCCTCGTTGTCGAGGACCAGGTGGAAGACGAGGCCGACCACCGAGACGCAGAGCAGGACTCCGCCGGTCCAGAGCGCGGGGAGCGGCGGGCGGCGGTTCCAGGCGCGGGCGGCGCTCCAGCCGAAGACCACGGCGACCAGGATGTTCGACCAGATCGTGAAGAAGCTCAGGACGACCAGGACGTTCCCGTGGACGCACTCGATGACGAGTCCCGTCGCCGCGGACAGGGCGATCAGGCCCCGGAACGCCGCCGCGAAGGGGCGCCGCTCGGCGGGCGGCGTGACGGCGGAGGCCGGTATGGCCGACGAGCCGGCGGAGCCGACGGAGCCGACGGAGCGGGGCGTGAGCATTGCCCCACCGTAGGTGGTTACGCGCGCGCCGTCAGCGTGAGCAGGGTGACCTCGGGCGGGCAGGCGAAGCGGACCGGGGTGAAGCGGTTGGTGCCGCAGCCCGCCGAGACGTGCAGATAGGAGGTGTGGTCGGCGACCGTGTGCGTGGAGAGCCCCTTCACGCGGTCCGTGTCCAGGTCGCAGTTGGTGACGAGCGCCCCGTAGAAGGGGATGCACAGCTGGCCGCCGTGGGTGTGCCCGGCGAGGATCAGCTCGTACCCGTCCGCCGTGAACGCGTCGAGCGAGCGCAGGTACGGGGCGTGGACGACGCCCACGGTGAAGTCGGCCGAGGCGTCGGGGCCGCCGGCCACCCGCTCGTACCGGTCGCGCTTGATGTGCGGGTCGTCCAGGCCGGTGAAGGCCAGTTCGGCCTCGGGCAGCTTGAGCGTGCCGCGGGTGTTGGTGAGGTTCACCCAGCCCGCCGCGTCGAAGGCGTCCCGCATGCCCTCCCACGGGTTGTGGACGGCGCCGACCGCGGGCTTGTTGCCGTTGAGGCCGTGGCGGCCCTGCGCCTTCTCCATCAGGTAGCGGGCGGGGTTGCGCAGCTTCGGCCCGTAGTAGTCGTTGGAGCCGAAGACGTACACGCCCGGGAACTCCATCAGCGGGCCGAGCGCGTCCAGGACCTCGGGCACGGCGTCGGGGTCGGAGAGGTTGTCGCCGGTGTTGACGACGAAGTCCGGGCGGAGCCCCGCGAGCGACTGGAGCCATGCCCGCTTCTTCCGCTGCCCGCTGACCATGTGGATGTCGGAGACCTGAAGGACCCGCAGGTCGCGCATGCCGCGCGGGAGTACGGGCACGGTCACCCGGCGGAGCCGGAAGGAGCGGGCCTCGAAGCCGGCCGCGTAGACGATTCCGGCCGCGGCCGTCGCCGTGAGACCTGCCGTGACCTTCAGGGGGATCCCGTACCGTGCGCGCATCGCACCATCGTCGCAGACCCGGCGGGCGGAAATGTGCGGGCGGGTGGGGTGGGGCACCTGCCACACTTGACCCCATGACCACGCTCAAGGAGAAGCTCAAGGCCGACCTCGACGCCGCGATCAGGGGGCGCGACGAACTGCGCTCCTCGACCCTGCGGCTGACCATCACCGCGATCACCATGGAGGAGGTCGCGGGCAAGTCCAAGCGCGAACTCTCCGACGACGAGGTGCTGAAGGTGATCGCCAAGGAGGCGAAGAAGCGCCGCGAGGCCGCGGAGGCCTTCGCCCAGGGCGGCCGTGCCGAGTCCGCCGAGCGGGAGCGCGCGGAGGGCGTCCTCCTCGACGCGTACCTGCCGAAGCAGCTCAGCGACGAGGAGCTCGACGGGATCGTCGCGGCGGCCGTCGAGGAGGCGAAGGCGGCGGGTGCCGAGGGGCCGCGTGCCATGGGCGCCGTCATGAAGATCGTGAACCCGAAGGTGGCCGGCCAGGCCGAGGGCGGCCGCGTCGCCGCCTCGGTGAAGAAGCTGCTCGCGGGCTGATCCGCCGCCGCGGAGCACGTACGAGGAAGGGCGCCCCACCGGGAGTGGGGCGCCCTTCCTCGTGTCCACGGGTGCGTCAGCGGTTTCCGCCGCGGCGGTTGCCGTTGCCGTCGCCGAACATGTCCGGCGGGATCGTGATCCCGGGGAACGGGTTCGTCGGCGGCTTCGTGTCGCCCGGCTTGCTGTCGCCCGGCTTCTTCGGCTTGTTCGGGCCTTCGTCGCCTTCCTTCTCCTTGTCCTTGGGCTTCTCGGCCCGCGGTACGGAGATGGCGTTGAAGCGCGGCTTCTCGTCGCCCAGAGCGCCCGTCATCGCGATCCGCCAGATGGGACCGGGGAGACAGCCACCGCAGACCTTGTCGTAGTAGACGCCGCCGATGGTGAGGTCGAACATCTCGTCGCGCTTGCCGACGTCGTCGCCGACCCAGACGGCGGTGGACAGGTCCGGCGTGTAGCCGACGAACCAGGCGTCCTTGCGGCCTTCGGTGGTACCGGTCTTGCCCGCGTTGTCCCGGTCGCTCAGACCGGCCCGCGTACCGGTGCCGTCCTCGACCACGCCCTTCAGCATCTGGTTGATGGTGTCGGCGGTGCGGTCGGACATCGCGCGCGTGCACTTGGTCTGCGGCACGTTCAGCTTGTCGCCGTTGGCGCCCTTGATGGACTCGATGGCGACCGGAAGGCAGTAGATGCCGCGGTTGGCGAAGGTGGCGTAGACGGAGGCCATGTCGAGCGGGGTGCTCTCCAGGCTGCCGAGGGTGGCCGACGGGGTCTGCGCGATGCGCTTGCCCAGCTCGCGCTCGTAGCCGACCTTCTTCGCCATCGTCAGCGTCTCGCAGAGGCCGGCCATCTGCTCCAGCTTGGCGAAGTAGGTGTTGATGGACTTGCCGAGGGCGCTCGTCATGTCGTACGCCCCCTTCTCCGACTTGAGCTCGTTCTGGACGGGCCAGTCGGCGTAGCCCGCCGGCTTGCCGTCGCAGCGCGTGTAGTCGTTCTCCTTCATGGTGATCTTCCACGGCGTGTCGAAGCTCTGCGCCGGGCTCAGACCCTTTTCCAGGGCGGCGGCGGCCGTGATCGGCTTGAAGGTCGAGCCGACCGGGAAGCCGTACGTGGTGCCGCCCATCTTGCTGCCGACGGCGAGGTTGAGCGTCGTCTGGTGCTGCTTCTGGTCCAGGCCGTACGGGCGGGACTGACCCATCGACAGGATCTTGCCGGTACCGGGCTGGACCTGGACGACGGCGGTCGCGACCCCGTCGTCCTTGTTGACCTTGGCCACGGCGGCTTCGTTGGCCGCCGCCTGCGCCTTCGGGGAGAGCGTGGTCCTGACGGTGAGACCGCCCAGGTTCCACAGCTTCTGCCGCTCCTCGGCCGTCTTCCCGAAGACCGGGTCGCTCAGGATCGTCTTGCGGACGTAGTCGCAGAAGAAGCCGGCGCCGTCGACGGCGGTGATGCAGCCGTTCTTCGGCGTCTTGACCTTCAGCTTCAGCGGCGCGGCCTTCGCCTTGTCCGCCTCGGCCTGGCTGATGTCCTTCACGTCGGCCATCCGCTGGAGGACCACGTTCCGGCGCTTGGTGGCTTCCTGGATGTCGTTGATCGGGTCGTAGCGGCTCGGCGACTGGACGAGGCCGGCCATCATCGCCGCCTCGCCCAGGCTCAGGTCGGCCGCCGCCTTCGAGAAGTACCGCTGGGAGGCGGCCTCGATGCCGTATGCCTGCTGCCCGAAGAACGTGATGTTGAGGTAGTTCTCGAGGATCTTGTTCTTGCCCAGCTCCTCCTCGACCTGGATCGCGAACTTCAGCTCGCGGACCTTGCGGCCGATGGTCTGCTGGGTGGCCTGCGCGACCTTCTCGGGGTCGTCACCGGCCTCCTCGACGAAGACGTTCTTCACGTACTGCTGGGTGAGCGTGGACGCGCCCTGCGCGACCCCGCCCGACTGCGCGTTGCGGTTGATCGCGCGCAGCACGCCCTTGAGGTCGATCGCCCCGTGCTCGTAGAAGCGGCCGTCCTCGATCGCGACGATCGCCTTCTGCATGTACGGGGAGATCTTGTCCAGCGGGACGACCTTCCGGTCCCGCGAGTACACCGTGGCGAGGAGCCCGCCCTCGGCGTCGAGAATGGTGGTGCGCTGACTCAGCGGCGGGGTCTTCAGGTTGGAGGGAATCTCGTCGAATCCCTCGACCGTGCCCTTCGCGGCCAAGCCGAGTGCTCCGGCCGCGGGCAGGGCGATGCCCGCCAGCACGGCTCCGGAGAGCACACTGACACCGAGGAACTTGGCGGCCTGCTGGGTCCCGGTCAGACCACCGCCCGAGCGCTTCTTTGCCATGGGGGCAGCCTACGTTCTCATTCGCCGGACACGCGTATATGCCTTGGCCTAAGCTGCTCACAACTGTCACAGCAGTGCGGTCTCGCATCAAGACCCGTGCGTGACATCGGCATGAATTCCCGTGACCCGAAACACGGGAAGCTCGTGTCCGTTTCCGGATCATGCGTCACCCGGTGCCCGAAGTGGCGCTGGTGAAGAAGGGCGTATCCATGGAGATATGTCCGCTATGACACGCATGTCCTTCGGTCACTCCCCTGGGTGATCTGACGCGTACGCATAGTCCGTTCGGGCCATTCAAGATTGGGCCCGAAGGGGGTGTTGCGCTGTGTCCACCTTCCGTAACGTCCCAACTGGCAGCGGTGAATATGCCGCTGCCGCCGTGGGGGAGCCTCGATTCGGGAGAGGACGGCGCCGGTATGGGCTGGGTAGCTGACTGGAGTGCGCAGGCGGCCTGCCGCACTACCGATCCGGATGAACTTTTCGTGCAGGGAGCGGCGCAGAACAGGGCAAAGGCGGTGTGCACCGGATGTCCGGTGCGGACCGAGTGCCTCGCCGACGCCCTCGACAACCGCGTGGAGTTCGGCGTGTGGGGTGGCATGACGGAGCGCGAGCGCCGTGCCCTGTTGCGCCGACGGCCGACCGTCACCTCGTGGCGCCGGCTCCTGGAGACCGCGCGGACGGAGTACGAGCGTGGCGCGGGCCTGCTGCCCGTGGCGATCGAGGACGACGCGACGTACGAGGCGTACGCCGCGGTCGGCTAGTCCCCGACCGGCAGGTACGGGACGGTGGCTCAGCTCAGGCCGAGGGCATCCGCCCGGCCGTGAGCCGGTCACCGATGGCCCGCAGCCCGGCGAGGTCGTGCACATCGCCGGGCAGGGCGGCCACTTCGGCCACCGCCACCTCGGGGTGGAGCGCGGTGAAGCGGTCTCGGGTGCGCTGCTCACGCGCGAGCACCCGCATGCGCTCGGCATGCAGGCGCAGAAGTCCCGCGGTGAGGTGTCGTACGTCCGTGTCGGTGAAAGCGTCTACGTCTGGGTGCTGTGCGGCCGGTTCGGCTGTGGGGGCAGCCTCGGGTACGGAAGATACGGCGGCGGTGGCGAGGTCGGACAGCTCGGGCGACGTGGCCGGGGAGCCACTCCGCCAAGTCTTCCCGTCCCCCCGATCCGTCATGCGCCCCTCGTCAAGATTTTCCGCGGCGGCCCGCGCCCGCTCGGCCGAGAGGCCGGCCGCGCCGCTGCCGTGGACGCGATTGAGGACGAGGCCCGCCAGCGGCATCTCCTCGGCCGCCAGCCGCTCCACGAAGTACGCGGCCTCGCGCAGCGCGTCCCGCTCCGGCGTGGCGACGACGAGGAAGGCCGTGCCCGGGGCCTGGAGCAGCCGGTACGTGGCGTCGGCGCGGGTCCGGAAGCCGCCGAACATCGTGTCCATCGCCGCGACGAAGGTCTGCACGTCCTTGAGGAACTGACCCCCGAGCAGCTTCCCGAGCGTCCCCGTCATCATCGACATGCCGACGTTCAGGAACTTCATGCCGGCCCGGCCGCCCACCTTCGCCGGGGCCATGAGCAGCTTGATGAACTTCCCGTCGAGGAAGGACCCCAGCCGCTTCGGCGCGTCCAGGAAGTCCAGGGCGGAGCGGGACGGCGGCGTGTCGACCACGATCAGGTCCCACTCGTCGCGCGCCCGGAGCTGGCCCAGCTTCTCCATCGCCATGTACTCCTGCGTACCGGCGAATCCGGCCGACAGGGACTGGTAGAAGGGGTTCTCCAGGATCGCCCGGGCCCGCTCGGGGTCCGCGTGCGCCTCGACGATCTCGTCGAAGGTCCGCTTCATGTCGAGCATCATGGCGTGCAGTTCGCCGCCGTCGGACCCCTTGATCCCGTCCACCTTGCGAGGCGTGTTGTCGAGGGAGTCGATGCCCATGGACTGGGCGAGGCGGCGCGCCGGGTCGATGGTGAGGACGACGACGCGCCGGCCGCGCTCCGCCGCCCGGACGCCGAGGGCCGCCGCCGTGGTCGTCTTGCCGACCCCGCCCGCGCCGCAGCAGACGATGATGCGGGTGCCCCGGTCGTCGATGAGCGGATCGAGCTCCAGGACGGGGACGGCGTCGAGCCCGTTCGTGTCGGTCGCCTTCTCCGTCACGCGCCCACCCCTTGCTTCCGCAGTTCCTTCGCCAGCCGGTAGAGCCCCGCGATGTCCCCGCCGTCCCCGAGGAAGGGGAGCTCGTACGAGGGCACGTCGATGCCGTCCAGGACCGCCCGCTGCTCCCGCTCCAGCTCCACCCGCCGGGCGTGCTCGGCCGCCTGGTCGAGGAGCGGTTCGACGAGCCGCGTGCCGCCCGCGACGCCGACGGAGGTCAGGCTCCGCGCGATCGCGTCCCGGTGGTCGCCAGAGGCGGCCCGTACCGCCGCCTCGTCGAGGACGTGCGGGCGGACCATGTTCACCACGACCCGCCCCACCGGCAGTTCCGCGGCTCGGAGCTCCGCGATGCCGTCCGCCGTCTCCTGGACCGGCATCTCCTCCAGGAGCGTCACCAGATGGACCGCCGTCTCGGGCGACTTGAGGACCCGCATGACGGCCTGCGCCTGGTTGTGTATCGGGCCGATCCTGGCCAGGCCCGCCACCTCGTCGTTGACGTTGAGGAAGCGGGTGATGCGGCCGGTGGGCGGCGCGTCCATGACCACGTGGTCGTAGGTGTGCCCGCCGTGCTTCTCGCGCCGCCTGACCGCCTCGCACGCCTTGCCGGTCAGCAGGACGTCCCGTACCCCCGGCGCTATCGTCGTCGCGAAGTCGATCGCGCCGAGCTTCTTCAGGGCCCGCCCCGCGCTCCCCAGTTTGTAGAACATCTGGAGGTAGTCGAGGAGCGCGCGCTCGGCGTCGATCGCCAGCGCGTACACCTCGCCGCCGCCCGGCGCGACGGCGATCTTGCGTTCCTCGTACGGAAGCGCTTCCGTCTCGAAGAGCTGTGCGATGCCCTGTCTGCCTTCGACCTCGACGAGGAGGGTGCGTTTGCCCTCCGTCGCGAGGGCGAGCGCGAGGGCGGCGGCGACCGTCGTCTTACCGGTACCGCCCTTTCCGCTGACGACCTGGAGCCTGCTCACGCTGTCGAGCCTAACCACTGGCGGCGGCGCCCAATCAGGAGGCCGCCCCACCGCAGCGGATACAGTCGCCTCCATGACCAAGTGGGAGTACGTCACCGTGCCGCTTCTGGTGCACGCGACGAAGCAGATTCTGGACACCTGGGGCGAGGACGGCTGGGAGCTCGTCCAGGTCGTGCCCGGGCCGAACAACCCCGAGCAGCTCGTGGCCTACCTGAAGCGGGCCAAGTCGTGAGCGGGGCCGTGGAGGCGAAGCTCGCCGAGCTCGGCCTGACCCTGCCGGAGGTCGTGCCCCCGTTGGCCGCGTACCAGCCGGCCGTGCAGTCGGGCGTGTACGTCTACACCTCGGGCCAGCTCCCGATGGTCGGGGGCAAGCTCTCGGTGACCGGCAAGGTCGGCGACGAGGTCACCGCCGAGGAGGCCAAGCAGCTCGCGGCCACCTGCGCGCTGAACGCCCTCGCGGCCGTGAAGTCGGTCGCCGGTGACCTGGACCGGATCAAGCGGGTCGTGAAGGTCGTGGGCTTCGTCGCCTCCGCCTCCGACTTCACCGGGCAGCCGGCCGTCATCAACGGCGCCAGCGAACTGCTGGGCGCGGTCCTCGGCGACAAGGGCGTGCACGCGCGCAGCGCCGTCGGCGTGGCCGTGCTGCCGCTCGACGCGCCCGTCGAGGTCGAGGTCCAGGTGGAGCTCGTCGAGGCCTGACCCCCTGGCCTCCCACCGTTCGTGAAGAGCCGGTCCCCTCGTGCGAGTTCCTTCGTGCGAGGGAACCGGCTCTCGTGCGTTCCCGCCGCTCCCCGGTCTTCCGGCCGGCGGGCGGCCATTCCGGCCCTCGTGGATTTCGGTGCTTGCGCATAGCATCCGCCCATGCCGCCCAAGTCGAATGCTCAGCCGAACGGTCAGTGGTACCCGCCGGAATGGCCCGACCGCATCCGCGCCCTCGCCGCGGGCGAGCTCACCCCGGTGAGCCCCCGGCGCGCCGCCACCGTGCTCCTCCTGCGGGACGGGGCAGCGGGGCCCGACGTGCACATGCTGCGCCGTCGCACCTCGATGGCCTTCGCGGGCGGCGCGTACGCCTACCCCGGCGGCGGGGTCGACCCGCGCGACGAGCACCCGGTGCGCTGGGCGGGGCCCTCGCTCGCCGAGTGGGCCGGGCGCCTCGGGTTCGACGAGAGCGACGCCGCGCAGGCCCAGGCCGTGGTCTGCGCCGCCGTACGCGAGACGTACGAGGAGGCGGGCGTCCTGCTCGCCGGGGAGACCGCGGACAGCGTGGTCGGCGACACCACCGGCGAGGACTGGGAGCGGGACCGGGAGGCGCTCGTCGCCCGGGAGCTGTCCTTCGCCGACTTCCTCGACCGGCGCGGGCTCGTCCTGCGCTCGGACCTGCTCGGCGCGTGGGCCCGCTGGATCACCCCGGAGTTCGAGCAGCGGCGGTACGACACGTGGTTCTTCGTGGCCGCGCTGCCGGCCGGGCAGCGCACCCGGAACGCCTCCACGGAGGCGGACCGCACGGTCTGGATCCGCCCGGCGGAGGCCGCCGCCGGCTATGACCGCGGCGAGCTGACGATGATGCCGCCGACGATCTCGACCCTGCGCACCCTGGAGCCGTACGGCACGGCCGCCGAGGCGCTGGAGGCGGCAGGAGTCCAGGACATGACCCCCGTGCTCGCACAGGCGCGCCTGGAGGGCGACGAGCTGGTCCTGAGCTGGCCGGGGCACGAGGAGTTCACCAAGATCATCCCGGCCGGGGGTACGCGATGAGCGACGCCGCCGCCCTGCCCGGGCAGCCGCGCGGGCTCGTCGTCTCCGGGCCCGCGACCGCCCGCGCCGTGAACGTCCTCGCGCCGAACCCGTCCGCGATGACCCTCGACGGCACGAACACCTGGCTCCTCTCCGAGCCCGGCTCCGACCTCGCCGTCGTCGTCGACCCGGGGCCGCTCGACGAGGGCCATCTGCGCCATGTCGTCGAGACCGCCGAGAAGCTCGGCAAGCGGGTCGCGCTCACCCTGCTCACCCACGGCCACCCGGACCACGCGGAGGGCGCGGGCCGCTTCGCCGAGCTGACCGGGACCGCCGTGCGTGCCCTCGACCCGGCGCTGCGGCTCGGCGACGAGGGGCTCGGCGAGGGGGACGTGGTGACGGTCGGCGGCCTGGAGCTGCGGGTCGTCCCGACGCCCGGGCACACCTCGGACTCGCTCTCCTTCCATCTGCCCGCCGACCGGGCGGTCCTGACGGGGGACACGATCCTGGGGCGCGGCACGACGATGGTCGCGCATCCGGACGGGCGGCTCGGCGACTACCTGGACTCGCTGCGGCGGCTGCGCTCGCTCACCGTCGACGACGGGGTGCACACGGTCCTGCCGGGGCACGGGCCGGTCCTGGAGGACGCGCAGGGGGCCGTGGAGTTCTACCTGGCGCACCGGGCGAACCGGCTCGCCCAGGTCGAGACGGCGGTCGAGAGCGGCCACCGGACGGCGGCCGAGGTCGTCGCGCACGTGTACGCGGACGTGGACCGCTCGCTGTGGCCGGCCGCGGAGCTGTCCGTACGGGCGCAGCTGGAGTACCTGCGGGAGCGCGGCCTGGTCTAGGGGGTGTCCTGCCGGTCAGGCCGGGCTCGGGCGGGGCGGGGCCGGGCGGGGCGGGCCCCGGGCGGGGCCGGGCGGAGCGGGGCGGGGCCGGGCGGGGCGGGGCCGGGGCGGGGCCGGGGCGCGAGGCCCGGTTTCGGGGACGTCACGATCCTGTCCCGACGCTGACCCCGACCCTTCGGAGCTCTTGACCCGTGCTTTACGCTCCGCTTACTTCTGGCCGTAGCTTTCGGGGGGATCGCCCGTGTTCGTCATCGCCATTCTGCTGCTCATCGCCGCAGTGGTGCTCTTCTTCGTCGCCCGCTCGCAGGACTCGAAGGGGCTGAAGCTCGGCGCCGTCGGCGCGGTCGTCGCCGGCCTCTTCTCGCTCGTCGTCAGCATGACGTACGTGATCAGCGCGTACGAGGTCGGTGTGCCGGTCGCCTTCGGCAAGGTGGGCTCGCCCATGACCTCGGGCATGCACGTGAAGTCGCCGTTCACCGACGTCACGACCTTCTCCACCCGCCCCGTCGACCTCAACCTCTCCGACAAGGACGTGGTCGAGGTCCGCTCCTCGCAGGGCGGCGTCATGTACGCAGAGGTGACGGTGAAGTGGGCCGTCGTCCCGGCCAAGTCCGTCGAGCTGTACAAGCTCGCGGGCAGCGAGGACGCCATCCAGCAGCGGCTCGTCTACCCGGACAGCCGGGAGATCGTCCGGAACGTCTTCGCCCGCTACACCAGCGAGCAGGGGTACGCCTCCGACCGCGAGAAGATCAATGCCGAGATCGGCACCCTGATCAAGGAGCGCCTCGTCCCGCGCGGCATCGACGTGACCACGGTCAACCTGCGCAACGTGAAGCCCTCGGACTCGCTCCAGGGCCAGATCGACCGCAAGATCCAGCAGCAGCAGGCGACCGAGCGCGCCCTCGAGGCCGCCCGTACCGCGCAGGCCGAGTCCGACCGGCGCCGGATCGAGGCGGAGGGCATCGCCCGCGCCAACAAGATCCTCAACGACTCGCTGACGGACAAGGTCCTCATGAACCAGTGCATCGACGCGTTCAAGGAGGCGGCGGCGAAGAACCCGATCTACACCGTGCCCTGCGCGAACGGCAGCTCCGCCCCGGTGATCGTGGACGGCTCGAAGCGCTGATCGCACCCGTACGCGTACCCGTACACGGAAAGGCCGCCCCGGTCCGATGACCGGGGCGGCCTTTTCCGTATGCGTACGGAGGTGCTTACCGCGAGCGCTTCGCGAGGCGCTCCACGTCCAGCAGGATCACGGCGCGGGCCTCCAGGCGCAGCCAGCCGCGCTGGGCGAAGTCGGCGAGCGCCTTGTTGACCGTCTCGCGGGAGGCGCCGACCAGCTGGGCCAGCTCCTCCTGGGTGAGGTCGTGGACGACGTGGATGCCCTCCTCCGACTGCACGCCGAAGCGGCGCGACAGGTCGAGGAGCGCGCGGGCGACGCGGCCCGGCACGTCGGAGAAGACCAGGTCGGACATCTGGTCGTTGGTCTTGCGCAGCCGGCGGGCGACCGCGCGGAGCAGCGCGGTGGCCACCTCGGGGCGGGCGTTCAGCCAGGGCTGGAGGTCGCCGTGGCCGAGGCCGAGCAGCTTGACCTCGGTCAGCGCCGTCGCGGTCGCGGTGCGCGGGCCCGGGTCGAAGAGGGACAGCTCACCGATGAGCTCGCCTGGGCCGAGGACCGCCAGCATGTTCTCGCGGCCGTCGGGGGAGGTGCGGTGCAGCTTCACCTTGCCCTCGGTGACCACGTACAGGCGGTCACCTGGGTCGCCTTCGTGGAACAGCGCGTCGCCACGGGCGAGCGTCGCCTCACTCATCGAGGCGCGCAGCTCGGCGGCCTGCTCGTCATCGAGCGCCGCGAAGAGCGGGGCGCGCCGCAGAACGTCGTCCACGAGTTCTCTCCATACTGTCGACCTGCTCAAAGGACCTGGGTCCCATGATGCCGGACGCACAAAACAGTGCGATCAATCACAACAAGTTTGACGTACGTGGCTACCCGTGCGTACGGCAGGGGCCCGATTGGGGTGCGATCGGCCGTGCCCGGGGCGGATGTCGGTGGTGGCCCCTAGGCTGGCCGGGTGTCCAACTCGCCGGTGAGAGCGCAGGCCAAGGGGGCTGAAAGAGTGTCGGCCGAAGGTAATTCCGCTGTGGGCGAACACGGCGTGTCGAAACAGGTGAAAGCCTCAAATCGGAAGATTACGGGCGCTTCGAAGAGGGTGTCCGCCAAGCCCGAGTCGCGGCTCGCGATGGTCCGGCGGGCGCGGAAGATCAACCGCGAGCTGGCCGAGGTCTTCCCGTACGCCCATCCGGAGCTCGACTTCCGGAACCCCTTCGAGCTCCTCGTCGCCACGGTCCTCTCCGCGCAGACCACCGACCTGAGGGTCAACCAGACCACCCCCGGCCTCTTCGCGAAGTACCCCACGCCCGAGGACCTCGCCGCCGCCGTGCCGGAGGAGGTCGAGGAGCTGATCCGCCCGACCGGCTTCTTCCGGGCCAAGACCAAGTCGATCATGGGCCTGGCCGCCGCCCTCAGGGACGACTTCGGCGGAGAGGTCCCCGGCCGCCTCGAGGACCTCGTCAAGCTCCCCGGCGTCGGCCGCAAGACCGCCTTCGTCGTCCTCGGCAACGCGTTCGGGGTCCCGGGCATCACCGTCGACACCCACTTCATGCGCCTCGTCCGGCGATGGAAGTGGACCGAGCAGGAGGACCCGGTCAGGATCGAGGCGGAGATCGCCGAGATCTTCCCGAAGAGCGAGTGGACGATGCTCTCGCACCGGGTGATCTTCCACGGCCGCCGGATCTGCCACGCCCGCAAGCCCGCGTGCGGCGCCTGCCCGATCGCCCACCTCTGCCCCTCGTACGGCGAGGGCGAGACGGACCCGGAGAAGGCCAGGAAGCTCCTCAAGTACGAGATGGGCGGCTTCCCCGGCCAGCGGCTCGACCCGCCACCCGGCTACCCGGGCCGCCCCGCGCCGCCGCTGGGCGCGAGCGGCTGAGACTACGGCCGCTCAGCCGCTCAGCCGCTCAGCCACTCAGCAGCTCAGCCACTCAGCAGCTCCGCAGGGGAACGAACCCGTCCATCGATCGCGTTGTGAAACACGGGGTGCCTATGACGCGCACTGACGAAGACATCCACGACGAGCACGTCCGTAACGGGGAGGGTCACCGCCCTGGGACCGGTGGCCTGCTCGACAGGGACGGGCTGCCGGGCTGGCTCGGCCCCGTCGACCGGGCCGCCCGCACGGTCGCGCCCGAGCAGCTCAGCCGCTTCCTGCCGCCCGCGAGCGGCGCCGGCCGCCAGTCCGCCGTCCTCGTCCTCTTCGGCGAGGGCGAGCGCGGCCCCGAGCTGCTCCTCATGGAGCGCGCCGGCAGCCTCCGCTCGCACGCCGGCCAGCCCTCCTTCCCCGGCGGCGCCCTCGACCCCGAGGACGGCGACCCGGCGGACGGCGGGCTGCTGCGCGCGGCCCTGCGGGAGGCCCAGGAGGAGACCGGGCTCGACCCGGCGGGCGTCCAGATCTTCGGCGTGCTCCCGCAGCTCTACATCCCGGTCAGCGGCTTCGTCGTCACCCCCGTCCTCGGCTGGTGGCGCGCCCCCAGTCCGGTCGGGGTCGTCGACCCCGGCGAGACCGCCCGCGTCTTCACCGTGCCCGTGGCGGATCTCACGGATCCCGCGAACCGCGCGACGACCGTCCACCCGAGCGGCCACCAGGGCCCGGCGTTCCTGGTCGAGTCCGCCCTGGTCTGGGGTTTTACGGCCGGAGTGATCGACCGGCTACTGCACTACGCAGGCTGGGAGCGCCCCTGGGACCGGGCCAAGCAGGTCCCGCTCGACTGGCGCTCATGACAGGCTGACCCCCGGGCGACCGAAACGAATTTGCGAGGCTATCGACGGTGAACGTGCTGGACATCTTGTTGCTGCTCGCCGCCGTGTGGTTCGCCGTCATCGGATATCGCCAGGGATTCGTGGTCGGCATCCTGTCGGTGATCGGGTTCCTCGGCGGCGGTCTCGTCGCGGTTCTGCTGCTCCCGATCCTCTGGGACCAGCTGACGGACAACAGCGAGGTCTCGACCACGGCGACGGTCGTCTTCGTGATGGTGGTCATCGTCTGCGCCTCGGTCGGCCAGGCGTTCACCACCCACCTCGGCAACAAGCTGCGCCGGCACATCACCTGGTCACCGGTGCGGGCCCTGGACGCCACCGGCGGCGCGCTGGTCAACGTCGTCGCGATGCTGCTCGTGGCCTGGCTGATCGGCTCGGCCCTGGCCCGGACCTCGCTGCCCACCGTGGGCAAGGAGGTGCGGAACTCGAAGGTCCTGCTCGGCGTGGAACAGGTGATGCCGGATCAGGCGTCCAGCTGGTTCGACGACTTCAGCAGGACCCTGGCCCGCAGCGGCTTCCCCCCGGTCTTCAGTCCCTTCGCCGACGAGCCGATCACCCAGGTCACACCGCCCGACCCGGCGCTTGCCGACAGCCCGGTCGCCGCCCGCGCCCAGCGCTCCATCGTGAAGGTCGTCGGCACGGCGCAGAGCTGCGGCAAGGTCTTCGAGGGCACCGGCTTCGTCTTCTCCGACCGCCGGGTCATGACCAATGCCCATGTCGTCGGCGGAGTCGACGAGCCGACCGTCCAGATAGGCGGCGAGGGCAAGCTCTACGACGCCAAGGTCGTCCTCTACGACTGGCAGCGCGACATCGCCGTCCTGGACGTGCCGGACCTCGAGGCGGAGCCGCTGCGCTTCACCGAGGAGGACGCCCGCAGCGGCGACGGCGCGATCGTCGCCGGCTTCCCGGAGAACGGCTCGTACGACGTGCGATCGGCGCGCGTGCGGGGCCGTATCAGCGCCAAGGGTCCCGACATCTACCAGCGGGGCGAGGTGCGCAGGGACGTGTACTCGCTGTACGCGACGGTGCGCCAGGGCAACTCCGGCGGCCCGCTCCTCACCGAGGACGGTGAGGTGTACGGCGTGATCTTCGCCCGCTCCCTCGACGACGTGAACACGGGCTACGCCCTGACGGTCGACGAGATCCGCGAGGACATCGAGCGCGGCCTGACCGCCGGCCAGCAGGTCGACACCCAGGGTTGCGCCCTCTAGGTGCCCCTGGGATCCGCTGCGGATCCCCTCGGATCCCCTCGGATACCCCTAAGGGGTGTCGCGTGGATGCCGGAGCCGGGCCGAGACCCAGCGGGCCCGGCGGCGCAGGATGCGCGAGATCCCCACCCCTTGCACGGCGTGCGCGCGGCCCTGGTCCTGCGGGCCGCCCCTCTCTCGGGAGCCCGGCCCGGCGGCCGAGCGGCGGTCGCGTGCTGTGTCACTGTAGTCGTGCGTCCAGCCCATACCTCGACGTCTGCCCGTGCCCCAAGGTCGGTAACCGCCCGGGGGCCCGCCAATTGGAGTATGCGCCGGGCACATGGCCGTTCGACGGATGCCTGTGCGTCAGAAGAAGGGCCGGGCACGGGTGCAGACGAAGCGTCAGCGATCGGGCTCGGGATCCTTCAGCCAGTTGACGAGCTCCGTCGAGAAGGCCACCGGGTCCTCCTCGTGCGGGAAGTGACCGAGGCCGTCGAAGAGCCGCCAGCGGTACGGCGCCTCCACGTACTCGCCCGAGCCGGCCGCGCTGCGGGTGCGCATCACCGGGTCCAGGGAGCCGTGGAGGTGCAGCGTGGGCACGCGTACGGGCCGCTTCATGCGCCGGTTGAACTGGATGCCGTCGGGGCGGGCCAGCGACCGCACCATCCAGCGGTACGGCTCGATCGAGCAGTGCGCCGTCGACGGGACCAGCATCGCCCGCCGGTACACCTCGACGGCGTCCTCGTCGGCGGGGCGCGGCCCCGACCACTCCTGGATCAGCTCCCCGACGAGCGCCGCGTCGTCCGCGACGAGCCGGCGCTCCGGCAGCCACGGCCGCTGGAAGCCCCAGATGTGCGAGCCGGCCCGCGACTGGGAGAAGTCGGCGAGCATCGCCGAGCGCCAGCGGCGCGGGTGCGGCATCGAGGAGACGGCCAGGCGGCGCACCAGCTTGGGCCGCATCACGGCCGCCGTCCAGGCGAGGTAGCCGCCCAGGTCGTGCCCGACGAGCGCCGCGTCCGGTTCCCCGAGGGAGCGGATCACGCCGGTGATGTCGAGGGCCAGGTTGGCGGGGTCGTAACCCCGGGGCGTGCGGTCGCTGCCGCCCACCCCGCGCAGGTCCATCGCGACGGCCCGGAACCCCGCGTCGGCGAGGGCCGGCAGCTGGTGGCGCCAGGTCCACCAGAACTGCGGGAAGCCGTGCAGGAGCAGCACCAGCGGGCCGTCACCCATCTCGGCGATGTGGAAGCGGGCACCGTTGGCGGCCACGTCGCGATGGGTCCACGGCCCGTCGAGCCGGACGGGCCCGCCGTTGCCGTTGCTGCTGTCGGGAAGGGTCATACGGACGAGCGTGCCACAGCGGGGGCCTTGTCCAGCGCCGGGCGCTGCTCCGGACGGGGGTGCGGCTTCGCGTTCTGCATGATCGCTGCCGTCTGCTTGGCGGAGGCGATGGACTTCTCCGGCGGCTTGACCTTCTTGAACTTGGCGTACGCCAGGAGGCCGAGGAGCCCCGCGATCAGCACGTTCGCCGCGAAGGAGAGCAGGAAGCACCAGACGAGGTTCCAGCCCCCGTCGCCGTTGTGCCCGCCGGTCCAGGTGTTGATGGCGTACGCGAGCGCGAAGCTCAGCATCGGCAGCGAGAACAGCAGCACGACGCCGGCGGCGATGCCCGCGACGCTGCCGATCGCGCCGCGCTTGACGTCCTGCTTGACCTCGGCCTTGGCCAGGGCGATCTCGTCGTGCACCAGCGCGGACATCTCGGCGGTCGCCGAGGCGACCAGCTGGCCGAGGCTGCGCTCGGTTCCGTCGAACGGGTCGCTCATCGCTGCTCCCTCTTCTCTGCTGCGGTCAGAGGTTCTCTTCTACGGTGCGAGTCCTCTTCCACGGTCCGAATCAGATCATGCCGGACGGTCGGCCTCGTCGCGCGATGCCCCCGCCGCTCGGGCGTGCTCGCGGTGTTCGGCTGCCTTCCGCTCGTAGATCTCCGCCATGCGCAGGTGGTACGCCGGGTTGTCCTGCTCGTAGATGTCGGGGATGCCGTCGTGGTCGTCGTCGCGCTCCTCGTCGGCGATGAGCGTCTGGTACTTGCGGACCCGGAGCTTCAGCAGGACGGAGGCGAGGACGGCCGCGATGAGGGAGCCGATGAGGACGGCGGCCTTCACCTCGTCGGTGAGGGCGGCGTCGCCGGCGAAGGCGAGTTCGCCGATGAGCAGCGAGACGGTGAAGCCGATGCCGGCGAGGGAGGCGACGGCGAAGACGTCCGGCCAGGTCAGGTCGGGGTTGAGTTCGGCCTTGGTGAAGCGGGCGGCGAGCCAGGTGCCGCCGAAGATGCCGAGGGCCTTGCCGACGACGAGACCGAGGACGACGCCGAGGGTGACCGGCTGGGTGAAGACGTCGCCGATCGCCCCGCCGGAGACGCTGACGCCGGCGGAGAAGAGCGCGAACAGCGGTACGGCGAGGCCGGCGGAGAGCGGGCGTACGAGGTGCTCGATGTGCTCGCCGGGGGAGTGCTTCTCACCCTCGCGGGTGGTGCAGCGCAGCATCAGGCCCATGGCGACACCGGCGATGGTGGCGTGGACGCCGCTGTTGTACATCAGGGTCCAGATGACGAGGGCCAGCGGGACGTACACGTACCAGCCGCGGACGTTCCTGCGGAGCAGGACCCAGAAGAGGACGAGTCCGGCGACGGCGCCGCCGAGCGCGGCGAAGTTCAGGTCGCTGGTGAAGAAGACCGCGATGATCAGGATCGCGAAGAGGTCGTCGACGACGGCGAGGGTGAGCAGGAAGGCCCGGAGCGCGGACGGCAGCGAGGTGCCGATGACGGCGAGGACGGCGAGCGCGAAGGCGATGTCGGTCGCGGTGGGCACGGCCCAGCCGTCCATCGAGCCGTTGCCCAGGACGTTGACCAGGGCGTAGACGAGGGCGGGTGCGGCCATGCCGCAGATCGCGGCGATGACGGGGAGCGCGGCGGCCTTGGGGTCGCGCAGCTCGCCCGCGACGAGCTCGCGCTTGAGCTCGATGCCGGCGACGAAGAAGAAGATCGCGAGGAGGCCGTCGGCCGCCCAGTGCTGGATCGACAGGTCGAGGCCGAGGGCGGCGGGGCCTATGTGGAAGTTCTGGACGGACTTGTAGCTCTCGGCCGCGGGGGTGTTGGCCCAGATGAGGGCGGCGACGGCGGCGAGGAGGAGCAGCACGCCGCCCACGGTCTCGGTGCGCAGGGCGTCGGTGAGATACCGCCGCTCGGGCAGGGAGAGCCGGCCGAGGAACTTGCGGTCGGTCGGTGTGGGCGTGGGTGCGGACACGGGGGAAACCTCCGTCGGGCGGGCAGGGCGAAGCACATGCCGACCAGACTTCCCGGCGCACCTAGGTGTTTCTGTCGCGTTCCTGACGCGATCCTTACTTTACCTAACGAGCGCGGGTTGTGTCCGGCGGGATTCACTTTATGGATATCCGCGGCTTTCGTCCCTTCGGGGTCCGACACGCGAAAAGCCCGCCCCGAACGGATCGGGGCGGGCTTTTCGCGGCGTACGACTGCTTCGGCTCAGTCCTCGCTGGACGTCGTCGGCAGCTGGGTCTGGATGAGCGACATGACCGAGGAGTCGGTGAGCGTCGTGACGTCGCCCAGCTCCCTGTTCTCCGCCACGTCGCGCAGCAGGCGGCGCATGATCTTGCCCGAGCGGGTCTTCGGCAGCTCCGCGACCGGCAGGACCCGCTTCGGCTTGGCGATCGGGCCGAGGGTCGCGCCGACGTGGTTGCGGAGCTCGGCCACCAGGTTCTCGTCCTCGCTGGCCGTACCGCGCAGGATGACGAAGGCGACGATGGCCTGGCCGGTGGTCTCGTCGGCGGCGCCGACGACGGCCGCCTCGGCCACGGCCGGGTGCGAGACGAGGGCCGACTCGACCTCGGTGGTCGAGATGTTGTGACCGGAGACGAGCATGACGTCGTCGACCCGGCCGAGCAGCCAGATGTCGCCGTCCTCGTCCTTCTTGGCGCCGTCACCGGCGAAGTACTTGCCCTCGAAGCGGGACCAGTACGTGTCGATGTAGCGCTGGTCGTCGCCCCAGATCGTGCGGAGCATCGACGGCCACGGCTCGGTGAGGACCAGGTAGCCGCCTCCGCCGTTCGGCACCTCGTTCGCCTCGTCGTCGACGACGGTCGCGGCGATGCCGGGCAGCGCGCGCTGGGCGGAGCCCGGCTTGGTCTCGGTGACGCCCGGCAGCGGCGAGATCATCATCGCGCCGGTCTCGGTCTGCCACCAGGTGTCCACGATCGGGGTCTTGTTCGCGCCGATGTGCTCGCGGTACCAGACCCAGGCCTCGGGGTTGATCGGCTCGCCGACCGAGCCCAGCACGCGGAGGCTGGACAGGTCGAACTTCGCGGGGATGTCGTCGCCCCACTTCATGAACGTGCGGATCGCGGTCGGCGCCGTGTAGAGGATCGTGACGCCGTACTTCTGCACGATCTCCCAGAACCGGCCCTGGTGCGGGGTGTCCGGCGTGCCCTCGTACATGACCTGCGTCGCGCCGTTGGCCAGCGGGCCGTAGACGATGTACGAGTGCCCGGTGACCCAGCCGATGTCGGCGGTGCACCAGTAGACGTCGGTCTCCGGCTTCAGGTCGAAGACGGCGTGGTGCGTGTACGCGGCCTGGGTGAGGTAGCCGCCGGAGGTGTGCAGGATGCCCTTCGGCTTACCCGTGGTGCCGGAGGTGTAGAGGATGAAGAGCGGGTGCTCCGCCTCGAAGGCCTCCGGGGTGTGCTCGGCGGACTGGCGGGCGACGATGTCGTCCCACCACACGTCGCGGCCCTCGGTGAAGGCGGTGTCCTGGCCCGTGCGGCGGACCACGAGGACGTGCTCGACCTGCGGGCACTTGGCGACTGCCTCGTCGATGGCCGGCTTCAGGGCGCTCGGCTTGCCGCGGCGGTAGCCGCCGTCGGCGGTGACGACCAGCTTGGCGTCGGCGTCCTGGATGCGGGAGGCCACGGCGTCGGCCGAGAAGCCGCCGAAGACCACCGAGTGGGCGGCGCCGACGCGGGCGCAGGCCAGCATCGTGACGGCCGCCTCGGGGATCATCGGCAGGTAGACGGCGACGCGGTCGCCCTTGCGTACGCCCAGCTCGGTCAGGGCGTTGGCGGCCCGTGAGACCTCGTCCTTGAGCTCGGCGTAGGTGATGGCGCGGCTGTCGCCCGGCTCGCCCTCGAAGTGGATGGCGACGCGGTCGCCGTGACCGGCCTCGACATGGCGGTCGACGCAGTTGTACGCCACGTTCAGCTCGCCGTCCGCGAACCACTTGGCGAACGGCGGGTTCGACCAGTCGAGCGTCTCGGTCGGCTCGGTGGCCCAGGTCAGGCGCTTGGCCTGCTCGGCCCAGAAGCCCAGCCTGTCCGCCTTGGCCTGCTCGTACGCCTCCGCCGTCACATTGGCGTCCGCGGCCAGCTCGGCGGGCGGCGCGAACCGCCGCTCTTCCTTGAGCAGGTTGGCCAAGGATTCGTTGCTCACGACATCTCCCTTTCCCAGGGCGTCCTCTGTGCGTATGTGTCCCGTGTCATACCTCACCAGTCAGATGCCCGGGTGACAAGAGCATCCAGGAAATTGGTTTAGACCTGTGAGGTGGATGACGTGCGGTGGCCCCTTCTTCCCGAGCGGGTGGGAGAAGGGGCCACACAGTCTCACGGACGGCAGGAGCCGATGGTTCAGGACGCGCGGGGGCGGGATCCGGCCGAAGGATTCAGGACGCGCGGGCGGTCTCCCGGTGGACGACCTCCGTGTGGCCCGATTGCCTCCCATCGGCCGTCTCCGCGTGGTCCGTCGGCAGGACCTGGGTGAAGACGTCGTCGTAGCTGTGCACCTCGTCCGTGCCGGCGAGCAGGTACGCCTGCGCCTCGCCCACGTGGAAGTACATGCCGTGCAGCGTGAGGCTGCCGTCGGCCAGTCGGCGCGCCACCGACTCGTACGCCCTGAGGTGCTCCAGCTGCTGCACCACGTTGGTCAGGCAGAGCTGCTCGACCGCGTCGGCCGGCAGCCGTCCGGAGATACGGGCCCAGGCGTGCCGCCGGCTGTCCATCCGCTCCAGGCTCGGCCGGCCGTGGCGCAGCCAGCGCCGCAGCGGCGTCGGCGGTGTCGCCGGATCGTCCGGGCCGCTGCCCAGCAGGGCCTGCATCGCGCCGCAGCCGGAGTGGCCGCACACGGTGATCGACTCGACCCGGAGCACGTCCACCGCGTACTCGATCGCCGCGGCCACCGAGTCGTCCCCGCTCTCCTCGCCGGGGAGGGGGACGAGGTTGCCGACGTTGCGCACGGTGAAGAGGTCGCCCGGGCCGCTGGAGGTGATCATGCTCGTGACCAGGCGGGAGTCCGCGCAGGTCAGGAAGAGCTGGGAGGGGCTCTGGCCCTCGCGGGCGAGCCGGGCCAGCTCGTCCCGTACGAGCGGGGCGGTGTTCCGCTGGAACTTTCCGATGCCACTGGCCAGGTGCAGCCCCGACGTCCGTCGGCTCTCGGAGGGCTCGGTGGCCGCGTCCGGCCCGTCGGTGGTCTCGGCGAGCCCCTCGGCCGGCCGCTCCCCGCACTGGTGGTTGTGCCAGGGGGTCCAGGGGCGGGAGCAGGCGGGCGCGGCGGGGCCGGAGGTCGTATCGGGGGCCGGTTCGGCGATCCGGGCGCCGGACGGCCCGGTCGTCTCGACCGTGCCGCCGCGGGCGAGATGCCCGGATCTCCACTCGCTCAGCGTCTCGTAGGCCGCGTGGTCCATGAAGGACCCGTCCAGCTCGACCACGACATGGGAACCCTGGGGCAGTTGGTGGAGGGCCCGGCTCAGCCGGGGGACGGCGAGGAAGGTCAGCTGGCCGCGTACGTGCAGCAGTTGGTGTCCGTCCCGCTCCTCGCGGGTGATCCGCGTGTGGGCCAGCCGGTGCAGCGCGACGGCGATGGCGACGGCGATCCCGAGGGCGACGCCTTCCAGGATGCCGACGAGGACGACACCGGCCACCGTCACGGCGTAGACGACGACTTCGCGGTGCCGGGTGACCGTACGGATGTGGGTGATGCTGACCATCTGGATGCCGACCACCATGACGAGCGCGGCGAGCGCGGCCAGCGGGATCAGGTCGAGCGCGGGGACGAGCAGCAGGGCCGCCAGCACGATCCACAGGCCGTGGAGCATGGTGGAGGCGCGGCTCACCGCGCCCGCCGAGACGTTGGCGACGCTGCGGACCGCGACGCCGGCGACCGGCAGTCCGCCGAGCGCCCCGGAGACGACGTTGGCCGCGCCCTGTCCGGCGAGCTCACGGTCGAGGTGGGAGCGGGGGATGGTCCGGCCGCGGTCCGGGCGGGCGGCGACCAGTTTGTCGACCGCGACGGCGGAGAGCAGCGACTGCACGCTCGTGACCAGGGTGATCGTGAGCACCCCGGCGGCGATGCCGAGGACCGGCCCCTCGGGCAGGCCGGGCAGCGCGTGGCTGCTCCAGGAGGGCAGGTCGACGCGCGGCACGGAGAGCCCGGCGACGACGGCCACCGCCGTCGCGCCGGCCACCGCGACGAGCGCGGCCGGCACCTTCCGTACGAGCCGGCCGGCCCGCCCCGGAAGCTTCGGCCAGGACAGCAGCACGGTCACGGTGAGAGCGCTGATGACGAGCGCGGACGGGTGGATGTTCGTCAACTGGGCGGGCAGTCCGACGACGTTGTCCACGGCGGAGCTCTGGGGGGTGCCGCCGAGCACGATGTGGAGCTGGGCGAGGGCGATGGTGACGCCGATGCCGGCCAGCATGCCGTGCACGATCGCGGGCGAGACGGCGAGGGCTGAGCGGGCCACGCGGAGGACGGACAGGCCGAGTTGGGCCAGTCCGGCGAGGACGGTGATGGCACAGGTGGTGCGCCAGCCGTACCGCTGGATCAGCTCGGCGGTCACCACGGTGAGGCCGGCGGCGGGCCCGCTCACCTGGAGGGGGGAGCCGCCGAACCGGCCGGCGACGATGCCGCCGACGGCGGCGGCGACCAGGCCGGACTGGAGCGGTGCTCCGGTGGCGAGCGCGATGCCGAGCGAGAGCGGCAGGGCGATCAGGAAGACGGCGACCGAGGCGGACAGGTCCGCGCCGGCGATGCGGAAGCGGCGCGGGCCGTCCGGCGGGCTGTGGGGCCGCTGGACGTGGGGCCGGGTGGTTTTGCGGCGGGTGGTCTTGGGGTCGGTCTTGCGGGCAGGGGTGTAGAGGGTCATGTTCCCGTCTCCTCCGGGGCAGCGCGGTCGCGGCTCGTGCGGGACGAACGTGGGGGTCGCGGCCGTGGGTCACGGCGTGCAGCGGCGGGATTCCGGCGCGACCCACGGGATGGGAAGGATCAACGCTCGGTAAATGGATCGTAATGGAGAGTAAAGTCTCCGGCATTATTTTCGGGGCAAACAGGGCAATGATTCACCGGTTCCGGTGATAGACGAGCGGAATGCCGCTTGTCGTTTCATCTCCCCGGCGCGTGTGGTGCGACGTTGACGCCGCTCGTACGGGACGCCGCTCGTACGGAACGTGTGCTCTGAGGAGAGGTGGGCGGATGCCAGCCGCCGGGAGAAGGACCGCAATCCACAAGGCAGTCCACAGGAAGGCGCTCGCCGCCGGTGCCCTCGCCGTCGCCCTGATCACCGGCCTCGCCGGCTGCTCGGGCTCCGACGGCGCCGCCACGAAGGGCGTGCAAGGGGGCGCGGGTGCCAAGAAGAGCCCGGCCGCGGCTCCGCCGAACGCGGTCCGCCTGATCGGTGACGGCTCCACGGCCTTCACCGGCGCCCAGCCCCACCAGCCCGTCTGGCAGAAGCTCAAGCCGGGGGAGACGCCGCCGCAGTTCGTGGTCTTCTCGTGGGACGGCGCGGGCGAGGACAGCCAGAAGCTGTTCTCGCACTTCCGCTCGGTCGGCAGGAAGTACGACGCGACCATGACGTACTTCCTGAGCGGCGTGTACCTGCTGCCCGAGGAGAAGCGGAAGCTCTACGACCCGCCGCGGCACAGCGCGGGACGCTCCGACATCGGCTTCAACGACGTCGAGGGGATCCGTGCCACCGTCCGCGAACTGCGTGCGGCGTGGCAGGAGGGCAATGAGATCGGCACCCACTTCAACGGGCACTTCTGCGGGACGGACACCAGCGTCGGCAAGTGGTCGCCCGAGGAGTGGAAGAGCGAGATCAACCAGGCCAAGTCCTTCGTCAAGAACTGGAAGACGAACGCCGGCCTGCGCTCGGAGCAGCCGCTGCCCTTCGACTACGACAAGGAGCTCGTCGGCGCCCGCACCCCCTGCCTGGAGGGACGGAAGAACTTCCTCCAGGCGGCGAGCGAGATGGGGTTCCGTTACGACACGAGCGGCGTCAACGACCAGATCTGGCCCAAGAAGGACCTGGGCCTGTGGGACCTGTCGATGCAGCTGGTGCCGGTCCCCGGCCGCGCCTTCCAGACGCTCTCCATGGACTACAACTTCCTGGTCAACCAGTCCCCGGGCACGACCCAGGGCGACCCGTCCCGGCACGGGTACTGGGGCGACCAGATGCGGGACGGCCTGGTGCAGGCCTTCGAGCGCTCCTACAAGGGCAACCGCGCGCCGCTGATCATCGGCAACCACTTCGAGTCCTGGAACGGCGGCACGTACATGCGCGCCATCGAGGAGACCATCGCGACGGTCTGCGTGCAGAAGGACGTCAAGTGCGTCTCCTTCCGTCAGCTCGCCGACTGGCTCGACGCCCAGGACCCCGACGTCGTCGCCAAGATGCGCACCCTGAAGGTCGGCGAGGCCCCGGCGGGCGGCTGGCAGACCTTCCTGGCCGCCCAGCCGCCCGCCCCGGCGCGCGCCCCGGCGACCGGCGTCAAGCAGGCTGAACGGCACTGAGCCCTTCGCACAAGACGAACCCGGGGTCGACCTGCGCCGCCAGGTCGGCCCCCGGCCCCTTTGTCTTTGCGCCCCTCGCGCCGCTCGGCGCCGGGGGCGCCTCGCGGGCTTCGGGTCGCTGCGCCGGACTCCGTCCGGCGGGGTGCGGGTTTGGGCTGCCGGCGGGCGAGCGGTTCCGGCGCGGTCAGCCGATCTGCGATACGGCCAGGGGCTCGCCGAGGACGAACTCGGGGTCGACCTGCGCCGCCAGGTCGGCCCCCGTTTTGGCGTTGCCCCAGCTTTCCGCGTTGCGCAGGTGGAAGTGGACCATCTGGCGCGTGTAGCGGTCCCAGTCGCGGTGGACGTACGAGTCGTCGGCCGCGTCCTGGAGGGCCTGGAGCGACATGCGGTTCTCCGCCTCCAAGAGCTCGAAGCGGGGCGGGCGGCCCTTCTCCATCGCGCGGACCCAGTCCGAGTGGCCCACCGTCACCAGCAGGTCGTCGCCGACCTCCGCGCGTAGGAAGTCAAGGTCGTCCTGGCCCTGCACCTTGTTCCCGACGACCTTGAGCGCGACGCCGAAGTCCCGCGCGTACTCCTTGTACTGGCGGTAGACCGACACGCCCTTGCGGGTCGGCTCGGCCACCAGGAAGGTCATGTCGAAGCGGGTGAAGAGGCCCGACGCGAAGGAGTCCGAGCCCGCCGTCATGTCGACGACCACGTACTCGTCGGCCCCGTCCACCAGATGGTTGAGGCAGAGCTCCACCGCGCCGACCTTCGAGTGGTAGCAGGACACCCCGAGGTCCGACTCCGTGAAGGGCCCGGTCGCCATCAGCCGGATGTCGCCGTCGTCGAGCCCGACCGTGCGCGCGCAGGCCTCGTAGACCGGGTTGTCCTCGCGGACGCGCAGCAGCCGCGAACCCTCCCCGGGCGGCGTCGTCTTGATCATCGTGTCGGCGGAGACGATCCGCGGGTTCGAGCCCCGCAGGTACTCCTTGATGAGCGGCAGGTGCGCGCCCATCGCGGGCATCGCGGCGGCCTCGGACTCGGGCAGGCCGAGCGCGGCGCCCAGGTGCTGGTTGATGTCGGCGTCGACGGCGACGACCGGGGACTCGGTGGCGGCGAGGTGGCGGATGAAGAGCGAGGACAGCGTGGTCTTTCCGCTGCCGCCCTTCCCCACGAAAGCGATCTTCATGTTCACCTAGCGTAGTGGCATGAATGCGTGGTGTGGTCAAGGTGCGTGAAGAAGACCACTCCATCGTGGGGCGGGCCGCCGGGGCGCGTAGCCTCCCTACTTATGAGTACGCACGCCTCTGACCCCTTGGCCGCCCTCGGTTCCCTGCCGGGCGTCGCCGACGCGGTGGACTCCGTACGCAAGGCCGTCGACCGGGTCTACGGCCACCGCGTGATGCGGCGCCGCAGCAACGAGATCTCCTCCGAGGCGGCGCTGCGCGGGGCGCGCGGCTCGGCCGCGCTCTCCGGTGCCGACTGGGCCCTGGAAGAGGTCCGCCGCCGCACCGACTTCAGCGCCGACGCCGAGGCCCGCACCGTCGGGGCCGCCCTGCGCCTGGGCGCGGAGGCCGGGCAGCTCCTGTCCATCTGGCGCCAGTCGCCGATGCGGGTACTCGCCCGGCTCCACCTGGTCGCCGCGGGCGACGCGGGGATCTCGGGCGACACGGGCTTCGCGGCCGGTTCGGGCGGTTCGGGCGGCTCGGCCGGTTCGGTCGGCTCGGGCGGTTCGGGCGGTTCCGGCGGTTCCGACGGGTCGGCCGACTCGGTCGGGCGGCCCCGGCTGGACGGCGAGACCGTAGACGAGCCGCTGATCGAGGCCCCGCTGCCGATGCCCTCCGAGGTGGCCGGCCGCCTCGACGGGCTCGCGGAGCTGATCGTCGCCGGCGGCGAGGCACCGGCGCTCGTGACGGCCGCGGTCGTGCACGGCGAACTTCTCGCGCTGCGCCCCTTCACCTCGTACAACGGCCTGGTCGCGCGGGCGGCGGAGCGGATCGTGCTGGTGGGCAGTGGCCTCGACCCCAAGGCGATCTGCCCGGCGGAAGTCGGCCACGCAGAGCAGGGGCGGGCGGCGTACCTCGCCGCGTTCGAGGGGTATCTGTCGGGCACCCCGGAGGGTGTGGGTGCCTGGATCGCGCACTGCGGACGCTCGGTCGAGCTGGGGGTCCGGGAGTCGACGGCCGTCTGCGAGGCGCTTCAGCGCGGCGCGGCCTGAGCGGGTCCGCTTCCGGCGCCGGCGACGCCGACGCCGGTCACGATCCGAACCCGGCACCGGCTCCGGTTGCGATCCAGAGCCGGGCCGGAAACGGGTTGCGGCGGCACCAGGTCTGGTACCGCCGCTGGCACGTCTACCCAGTTACCATGCGTCCTCGATAAGTGCCCATCAGGCCGGGAACTTTGCCCTTGGCCTGGTGCGGCTGGCCCGTAATCGACGGGTCGACGTCGCGTGGGTGCTCGGCTTCTGTGCTAGGTCCGTGGGGCCTTCATGCTCAACAGGTGATCCTCTCGGATGTCCTCGGTCTCGCGGGCCTGATTCCTTTCTACTCCTGTCGACCGGGAAGCGAAAGTGCTGGCTCCGCTTCTTTGCTCATTGCTCAAATTCGGGCAAAGTCACCCGGCGAGGCGATGGGGGAGCGCGGCCTGGCGGCGCCGTGAGGCGTACCAGACGAGTCCGGCCGTCACCGCCGCCGCGCCCACGGCCGCGGCGGCGACGAGTGCGGGTCGGGGCGGCATCCGGAATTCCGGCAGTCGCTGCTTGAGGCGTACCGGCTTGTCGAAGGAGAGCACCGGCCATTCGCGGGAGACGGCCTCACGGCGCAGTGTCCGGTCGGGGTTGACGGCGAACGGGTGGCCGACGGCCTCCAGCATGGGGATGTCGGTCGCCGAATCGCTGTAGGCGTAGCAGCGGGAAAGGTCGTAGCCCTCCGACTCCGCGAGTTCCCGGACGGCCTCGGCCTTCGTCGGCCCGTAGGCGTAGTACTCCACCTCGCCGGTGAAGCAGCCGTCGTCGCCGACCACCATCCGGGTGGCGACGACGCGGTCGGCTCCGAGCATCTCGCCGATCGGCTCGACGACCTCGGCGCCGGACGTGGAGACGATCACGACGTCGCGGCCGGCGGCGTGGTGTTCCTCGATGAGGGAGGCGGCCTCGTCGTAGATGATCGGGTCGATCAGGTCGTGCAGGGTCTCGGCGACGAGCTCCTTGACCTGGGCGACGTTCCAGCCTTTGCAGAGCGCGGAGAGATATTCACGCATCCGCTCCATCTGGTCGTGATCGGCTCCCCCCACCAGGAACACGAACTGGATGTAGGCCGTCCGCAGGGCGGCGCGGCGGCTGATCAGTCCGCCCCGGTAGAAGGACTTGCTGAAGGTCAGCGTCGAGGACTTCGCAATGACCGTCTTGTCCAGGTCAAAGAAGGCGGCTGTGCGCGGCAAGGAGTGGTTTTCCACAAGCCCGAGCATAGGTGCCCGCCATTCGGCGTACGCTGGGGCGCGTGGGTTTGCCTGAGAAGGCTCTCGGGTACACCATGGAAGTCACGGATCGTTCGCGACCGTGCTAACCCGGTCCGGCTCCTCCCCCCCCCGAGTCGGCCGGAAAGACGACCCCCGCTCTCCCCCCCGGCGGGGGTCGTCGCATGTCCGGAGCCGTTTTGGCCCTCCGTGTCATCGTCAGCCCCTCTCTCCCCGCGCCTAGGCCGCGATCCGGCTGGTCTGCCGTCGAGCACTCGATTCATCACTCAGAGTAACCGGCGGGTTGCGTTCCGGGGAGTCCCCGGAGGGGTGGCGCGGATATTCACAGGGCCGCGGTTATCCACAGTTTTTCGGTGAGATCTCCGAGATTTCCGTTGCGGCCCCACGGTGATTCCTGACGCGAAGTTCGCGGATGGCAGGAATCACGAGAGGGGTGCGCGCGGTGGAGGGAACAAGGACTTCCGGGGCCAGGAGCGCGGCGAGGACCGCGGGGACGACTGCGGCGAGGGCTGCGGGGAGGGCCGGGGAGAGGGCTTCCGCGAGCGCCGCGGGCCCGGGTGGGGCAGCCGACGAGCCGCGCCGCGCGGGACCGCTGATCGTCACCGAGGACCTCGCGCTCCTCGACGACCTCCTCCGGCTGTGCGCGGCGGCCGGAGTCGAGCCCGAGGTGCACCACCGGGTGCCGGAGCGGCGGGCGGGTTGGGCCGACCCGCCGCTCGTCCTGGTCGGTGACGACGCGGCGGTCCGCTGCCGGGGGGCGGCGCGTCGTCCGGGAGTCGTCCTCGTCGGCCGCGCCCAGGACGATCCCGGGGTCTGGCGGCTGGCCGTCGAGGTCGGCGCGGAGTGCGTGCTGCGGCTGCCGGAGGCCGAGAGCGTCCTCGTCGACCGCATCGCCGACGCGACCGAGGGCGTGGGGCGGCAGGCGCTGACCGTCGGGGTCGTCGGTGGCCGGGGCGGCGCGGGTGCCTCCACCCTGGCCTGCGGCCTCGCGCTGGCCGCCGCGCGGACCGGGCGGCGCACCCTGCTCGTCGACGGCGACCCGCTGGGCGGAGGGCTCGACGTCCTGCTCGGCGGCGAGCGCGAGGACGGCAGACGCTGGCCCGACTTCGCCGCCTCGAAGGGACGGCTGGCCGGCGGCGCCCTGGAGGAGTCGCTGCCCGCCGTGCGTGGTGTGCGGGTGCTCAGCTGGGGCAGGGAGCCCGTGGCACCGGTGCCGCCCGAGGCCGTGCGGTCCGTGCTCGCCGCCGCGCGCCGTCGCGGCGGGGTCGTCGTGGTCGACCTGCCGCGCGGGACCGACGAGGCGGCCGCCGAGGCCCTGGCCCAGCTCGACCTCGGACTGCTCGTCGTCCCGGGAGAGCTGAGGGCCGTCGCGGCGGCCCACCGGGTGGCCTCGGTCCTCGGCATGGTCGTCCGCGACCTCCGGGCCGTGGTCCGCGGGCCGTACGCGGCGGGGCTCGACGAGCGCTGGGTCGCCGACGCGCTGCGGCTGCCGCTCGCCGGCGAACTGCCCTACGACCCGGGGATCGTCGCCGACCAGGACGCCGGCGTACCGCCGGGCGCGGAGCCCCGCGGGGCGCTCGGCCGGTTCTGCGCCGCCTTCTGGGAGCGCGCTCTCGTCCCCGGCGGTGCGGCATGACCGGGACCGTCGTCGCGGGCGGGCTCGGGGGCGGCGGTGTGGGGCTGCTCGACGCCGTGCGGCAGCGGCTCGCGGCGAGCGGCGCCGAACCCACTCCGGCGCGGGTGGCGGCGGCGCTGCGGGCCCAGGGGCGGCTCCTCGGCGACGCGGAGGTGCTCGGCGCGGCAGAGGAGCTCAGGTCCGAGCTGATCGGGACCGGGCCGCTGGAGCCGCTGCTCGCCGATCCGGCGGTCACCGACGTCCTGGTCTCGGCGCCCGACCGGGTGTGGGTGGACCGGGGTACGGGTCTGGAGCGGGCCCCGGTGTCCTTCCCCGACGCCACCGCCGTCCGCAGGCTCGCGCAGCGGCTCGCGGCCGTGGCCGGACGCCGGCTCGACGACGCCCGGCCCTGGGTGGACGCGCGGCTGCCCGACGGCACCCGCATGCACGCGGTGCTGCCCCCGGTGGCGGTCGGCTCGACCTGCCTGTCGCTGCGGGTCGTGCGTCCGCGTGCCTACTCCCTGGACGAGCTGGCCGACGCGGGCACCGTGCCGCCGGGCGGGGCCCGCGTCCTGCGGGCGCTGATCGACGCCCGTGTGTCGTACCTCGTCAGTGGCGGCACGGGGACGGGGAAGACCACGCTGCTCGCCTCCTTGCTGGGGCTCGTGGGGGAGCGGGAGCGGATCGTGCTCGCCGAGGACTCGGCGGAGCTGCGACCCGATCACCCGCACGTGGTGCGGCTCGAAGCGCGGCCCGCGAACCAGGAGGGCGCCGGTCTCGTGACCCTGCGGGACCTGGTCCGCCAGGCGCTGCGGATGCGGCCCGACCGGCTGGTGGTCGGCGAGGTCAGAGGCGGTGAGGCGGTGGACCTGCTGGCTGCCCTCAATACCGGCCACGAAGGCGGCTGTTGCACTGTTCATGCCAATACGGCGGCGGACGTACCGGCCCGACTTGAGGCGCTCGGGACCGCGGCCGGGCTCGACAGGGCCGCCCTGCACAGCCAGTTGGGCGCCGGTCTGTCCGTCGTGCTCCACCTCGTACGGGACCGGGACGGGCGGCGGCGGATCGCCGAGATCCACGTCCTGGAGCGGGATCGGGACGGGCTCGTACGGACGGTTCCCGCACTGACGTGGGGTGCGGCCGGGTTCGAGCGGGAGCGGGGCTGGGAGCGGCTGCGGTCGCTGATCGGAGGCGGGACGTGGTGATCGCGGAGCTGGTGTCGGTGCGGGCCGTGGCGGAGGGGGCGGCGCTGTTCTGCGCGGGGCTCGGCCTGTGGTGGCTGGTCGAGTGGCGGCGCGGGACGGCCCGGGCCCGGGCGGTGCTCGCGGGTGTCGTGCCGGACGGGGCGGGAGAGCGGGACGAGCGCCGTGCGTGGCGGGCGATGGCCGTGCGGTGGTGGGCCGTGGCACGCGGGCGGCGGGCATGGCTGTGTCTTCCGGTGGCGGGGGCGGTCGCGCTGCTGGGCGGGTCGCCGCTGCCGCTGGGGGCCGGGGCGGTCGCGGTGCCGCTGGTGGCCCGGAGGCTGCGGGCGGCCGAGCGGAGGAAGGAGCGGGAGGCGCGCGCCGAGCGGGTGGTGACCCTGTGCGGGGCCGTATCGGGGGAGCTGAGAGCCGGTTGGCAGCCCGCGCAGGCGCTGTCGTTCGCGGCCCGGCAGACGGGCGCGCTGGGCGACGAGGAGGCGGTGGTGCTCGCGGCGGCCCGGTTCGGCGGGGACGTGCCGGAGGCGCTGCGGCGGGCGGCCCGGCAGGACGGCGCCGACGGGCTCGCCGGCCTGGCGGCCTGCTGGCAGGTGGCCGTGGACGGTGGTGCGGGCCTGGCGGCCGGGCTCGACCGTCTTGAGGCGGCCCTGCGGGACCACCACGAGCAGCGGGAGCGGCTGCGGGCCGAACTGGCCGGGGCCTGGGCGACGGTGACGGTCCTCGCGGTGCTGCCGGCGGCCGGACTCGCCCTCGGCGCGGCGCTGGGCGCCGATCCGCTGCGGGTGCTCCTGCACACGCCGGCGGGTCTGGGGTGCCTGGTGGTGGGCGGCGCGCTGGAGGCGGCCGGCCTGTGGTGGGCCGCGCGGATCGTCCGGGGAGGGGAGCCGGCATGAGGGGGGTCGGTCAGGTCGTGGCGCTGCTGATCTTGGCGATGGTGCTGTGTGAGCAGGCCGTCCGTGCGGTGGTGCGTGAGCGGCGGGCGCGGCGGATGCGGCGGCGGGTGGGGAACCTGCTGGCGACGCCCGTGCCACGGCCCGGGCAGCAGGTGGCCCGGAGGCTCGGGGGCGGGTGGTCGACCGGGGTGACGCGGTGGGCGGTGCCCATGGCCGTGGCGCTTGTCGGCTGGGTGCTGCTCGGTGCGTTCGGCGGGCTGTGCGCGGGGGTCCTGGCGGCCTGCGGGGCGCGGTGGCGGCGGGCCAGGAAGCCGCCGTCCGCGCCGTCCGACGGCGGCGAGGTGGCGGCACGTCACCTTCCGCTCGCCGCGGATCTGTTGGCGTCCTGCGCCTCCGCGGGGGCCGGGCCGGGAGAGGCGGCGGAGGCCGTGGGGCGCTCGCTCGGCGGTCCGCTGGGCGAGCGGCTGATCCGCACGGCGGCCGAACTGCGGCTCGGGGGTGAACCGGCCGAGGTGTGGCGGAGGTTCGGCGCGATACCGGGCGCCGAAGGGCTGGCCCGCTGCATGGAGCGGGCCGGTTCCTCGGGCGCGCCCGCGGCGGAGGCCGTCGCCCGGCACGCGGCCGGCCTGCGGGCCGCCCGGGCCCGGACGGCCGCGGCGAGGGCACGCCGGGCGCAGGTGCTGATCAGCGCGCCCGTGGGGCTCTGCTTCCTGCCCGCGTTCCTGGCGGTGGGGGTGGCGCCCGTGGTGATCGGACTGGCGACGGGACTGATGGATCGATGAACGCAACGGCAAGGCGAGACAAGGAGATCGATATGGCGGGAATGGCGGTCATGGCGGGCAGGGCGATGGCGGGCAAGGCGGCGTCTGTGCGGGGGTGGTGGAGGGCTCGGCGACGGGCCTCCCGGACCGACGCGGGGATGACGACGTCCGAGTACGCGGTGGGCACGATCGCCGCGGCCGCCTTCGCCGCGGTGCTCTACAAGATCGTGACGAGCGGGACCGTCTCGGGAGCGCTCGAGTCGATGATCGGCAAGGCCCTCGATGCGCCGTTCTGACCGGGGGTTCGTGACCGTGGAGGCGGCGATGGTCCTGCCCGTCCTCGCGCTGTTCACGGTGACCCTGCTCTGGGCGCTGGCCGCGGCCGCCGCGCAGATCCGGTGCGTGGACGCGGCGCGGGCGGGGGCCAGGGCCGCGGCCCGCTCCGAACCGGTCGCGGCCGCCGAGGGGGCCGCCCGGGCCGCCGCGCCCGAGGGCGCCCGGGTGTCGGTGACGCGGTCGGGGGAGCTGTGGCGGGTGACGGTGGAGGTGGCGGCCCCGGGCCCTCGGGGCATGGGACTGACCTTGCGGGCGGGCGCGGCGGCCCTCGCGGAGGACACGGTGGGCGAGGGCCTGGCATCCGGGAGCCCGCCGTGACGGCGGGTCGTGATCGGGGGGCGGCGACCGTGTGGGCGGCGTTCGCGGCCTGTGCCTTGTGTGTGGTGTTCGGGGCGGTGCTCGCGCTCGGGCAGGCGGTGGCGGCCCGGCACCGGGCCGGCGGCGCCGCCGATCTGGCCGCCCTCGCGGCGGCCGACCGGGCCCTGTGGGGCGAGGCCGAGGCATGTGCCGCCGCGTCCCGGGTGGCCGCCGCGCAGGGCGCCGAGCTGCTGCGGTGCGCCGTGCGTGGCGAGATCGCCGAGGTGACCGCCACGGTGGTGCGCGGGCCGTACCGGCCGGGCGTCAGCTCCCGGGCGGGGCCTCCCGCAGCAGTTCCGTGAGGAGGCGGACCGCGCCGCGCTTGTGCAGCGGGTCGTTGCCGTTGCCGCACTTCGGGGACTGGACGCAGGAGGGGCAGCCCGCCTCGCACTCGCAGGAGGCGATGGCCTCGCGGGTGGCGGTCAGCCAGGCCCTTGCCGTGTGGAAGGCGCGCTCGGCGAAGCCCGCGCCACCCGGATGGCCGTCGTACACGAAGACGGTCGGCAGCAGCGTGTCGGGATGGAGGGGTACGGAGACGCCGCCGATGTCCCAGCGGTCGCAGGTGGCGAAGAGCGGCAGCATGCCGATGGAGGCGTGTTCGGCGGCGTGCAGGGCGCCCCCGAGGATCTCCGGGTCGATCCGGGCGGCGTCGAGCTGGTCCTCGGTGACCGTCCACCACACGGCCCGGGTGCGCAGGGTGCGGGGCGGCAGGTCGAGCTTGGTCTCGCCGAGTACCTCGCCGGTGATCAGACGGCGGCGCAGGAAGGAGACGACCTGGTTGGTGACCTCGACGGAGCCGAAGCAGAGGCGGCCGGCCCCCCAGGGGATCTCGGTGTCGGTTTCGAGGACGGAGACGGAGGTGGTGTCGCGAGCGGTGGTGGAGTACGGGGGGACGGCCTCCTCCACGAGTGCCACGGAGTCCTTCAGGTCGAGCTCCCGCACCAGATAGGTGCGGCCCTGATGGAGGTGGACGGCGCCCTCGTGGACGGCGGTGTGGGAGGCGGCCTCGTCGACCGTGCCGAGCAGGCGGCCGGTGCCGGCCTCGACGATCCGGACGGGGCTGCCGCCGCCGCCCCGGATGTCGGTGAGGTCGGCCGCCCGCTCGCGGCGGGTCCAGTACCAGCCGGTGGAGCGGCGGCGCAGGAGTCCGGCGCCCTCCAGCTGGGGCATCAGGCCGGGGGCGGCCGGGCCGAAGAGCGTCAGGTCCGTGTCGGTCAGCGGGAGCTCCGCGGCGGCGGCGCACAGATGGGGGGCGAGGACGTAGGGGTTGTCGGGGTCGAGGACGGTCGACTCGACCGGCTGTTCGAAGATCGCCTCCGGGTGGTGGACCAGGAAGGTGTCCAGCGGGTCGTCCCGGGCGACGAGGATCGCGAGGGCGCCCTCGCCCGAGCGGCCGGCGCGGCCCGCCTGCTGCCACAGGGAGGCCCGGGTGCCCGGGTAGCCGGCGATCACGACGGCGTCCAGGCCGGAGACGTCCACGCCCAGCTCCAGGGCGGTCGTGGCGGCCAGGCCGAGGAGCTCGCCCGAGTGCAGGGCCCGTTCCAGGGCGCGGCGCTCCTCGGGCAGGTAGCCGCCCCGGTAGGCGGCGACCCGGCGGGCCAGGGCGCGGTCGGTCTCGGCGAGCCGTTCCTGGGCGATCACCGCGATCAGTTCGGCGCCGCGCCGGGAGCGGACGAAGGCGACCGAGCGCACGCCCTGGCGGGTCAGGTCGGTCAGCAGGTCGGCGGTCTCGGCGGTGGCGGTGCGGCGCACGGGCGCGCCGCGCTCGCCGTGGAGCTCGGTGAGAGGCGGCTCCCACAGGGCGAACACCAGTTCGCCGCGCGGGGAGGCGTCGTCGGAGATCTCGGTGACCGGCAGTCCGGTGAGGCGGCCGGCGGCCAGGGCCGGTTCGGCGGAGGTGGCCGAGGCGAGGAGGAAGACGGGATCGGAGCCGTACCGGGCGCAGATCCGGCGCAGGCGGCGCAGCACCTGGGCGACGTGCGAGCCGAAGACGCCCCGGTAGGTGTGGCACTCGTCGATCACGACGTAGCGCAGGGCGCGCAGGAAGGAGGACCACCTGGGGTGGGAGGGGAGTATGCCCCGGTGCAGCATGTCGGGGTTGGTCAGCACGTAGTTCGCGTACTGGCGGACCCACTCGCGCTCCTCGACGGGCGTGTCGCCGTCGTAGACGGCGGGGCGGATCCGGGTGCCGAGCGGGCCGGCCAGTTCCCGTACGGCGCGGCGCTGGTCGGCGGCGAGGGCCTTGGTGGGCGAGAGGTAGAGGGCGGTGGCCCCGCGTCCGTTCGGGGCCTCCGCGCCGTCCAGGAGGGTCGTCAGGACCGGGGCGAGGTAGGCGAGCGACTTGCCCGAGGCGGTTCCTGTGGCGATCACCACGGAATCGCCGTTCAGAGCGGCCTCGGCGGCCTCCGCCTGATGCGCCCAGGGGTGCTCGATCCCGGCCGCCTGGATCGCGCTGATCACCTCGGGACGGATGAGGTGCGGCCAGACGGCATGACGACCCTCCCGAGCGGGCATGTGCTCCGTATGAGTGATGCGCGCGGCCCGACTCTCGCCTGCGGAGAGCCGGTCGAGGACCATGCCGGGGGAGGGGCGACTGCCCGTGTCCCCGGCTGGACGGCGGGGGCGTTGATTCGTGGCCATCGGCACCGAGTGTGTCACTGCCAGGACGGACAATGCTTCCAAGGCGTCGTGCATGGCTGCCGGTAAGTGATTGAATGCCATTGCGGCTGGCGATCAGTTCCCTGGCTCCGCCTGGGAGGCCCGAGGGGGCGATCGCCCGATAGCAAGGTGCTGGAGGATCCGTGGACCTGTCCCTGTCGACTCGCAATGTGTCCGGCGCTGGTGGCGACCGTACGGTCGTCGAGGTCGGTGGCGAGATTGATGTGTATACCGCGCCCAAGCTGCGCGAGCAGTTGGTCGAGTTGGTGAACGACGGCAGCTACCACCTGGTTGTCGATATGGAGGGCGTGGACTTCCTCGACTCCACCGGCCTGGGTGTGCTCGTCGGCGGGCTCAAGCGCGTCCGTGCGCACGAGGGCTCGCTGCGTCTGGTCTGCAACCAGGAGCGCATTCTGAAGATCTTCCGGATCACGGGGCTCACCAAGGTGTTCCCGATCCACACGTCGGTCGACGAGGCCGTCAACGCGGTCGACTGACCCAGGGGGATCGCATGGCCACCGTTGAACTCCGATTCAGCGCTCAGCCCGAGCACGTCCGTACGGCTCGCCTGGTGGCGGCCGCGGTCGCCCGCAGGGCCGGAGTGGACGAGGCGGTCCTCGACGAGGTGCGTCTCGCCGTCGGTGAGGCCTGTTCCCGTGCGGTCGGGCTGCATCGCAGCAACGGCGTCACGACCCCCATCAGGGTCGTGCTGACCGAAGAGGAGAAGACGTTCTCCATCGAGGTCGGCGACGAGGTGCCGGGCGCGGGCGTGGCGGCGGCGGATGCCGCCGGTGTGCCCGGTGCGCGGTCCTCGGCCCCGGCCGATGACTTCGACGACGCCGACGGCGAGGACGAGATGGGTCTCGCGGTGATCCGCGGGCTCGTCGACGACGTCGAGGTGAGCGCCGGCGAGGACGGCGGCACCATCCGCATGAGCTGGCCGACCAGCACGGCGGACATCCTGTCCTGACACCGCCCGACCGGTACACGCGCGACGAAAAGAGGCCCTGCCCTTGAGCAGGGCCTCTTCTCGTTTCCTCTTTTTCGTCTCCTCGGCTTCGTCTCCTCGGCGGCTCGTGCGGCCGTCCGGATTGGTGCATCCGCGCGGTGGCTCCGCGGGGTCCCCGTTTGAGTGGGTTCGTCTCTTTATGATCCGTCCCCATGGACCCCACTTCGCTCGCCGCGGCGGTGCTCACGAGCGGGAACCGGACGATCGTGGTCGTCGTCGCGGCCGTCGCCCTCGGCGCGCTGGTCGTCGCCCAGCTCCTCGTCCGCCAGGTGCTCGCGGCCGGCGAGGGCACCGAGAAGATGAAGGAGATCGCCGCCGCCGTGCAGGAGGGCGCCAACGCCTATCTCGCGCGGCAGCTGCGTACCCTCTCCGTCTTCGCGGTCGCCGTGTTCTTCCTGCTGATGCTGCTGCCCGCCGACGACTGGTCGCAGCGCGCCGGACGGTCCCTGTTCTTCCTGGTCGGGGCGCTCTTCTCGGCGTCCACCGGATACGTCGGCATGCGCCTCGCCGTCCGGGCGAACGTACGGGTCGCCGCGGCGGCCAGGGAGGCCACCCCGGCGCCGGGCGAACCGGAGAAGAACCTCACCGAGGTCGCGCACCGGGCCATGCGGATCGCCTTCCGTACGGGCGGGGTCGTCGGCATGTTCACCGTCGGCCTCGGACTGCTCGGAGCCTCCTGCGTCGTCCTCGTGTACGCCGCCGACGCGCCGAAGGTCCTGGAGGGTTTCGGACTCGGCGCCGCGCTCATCGCGATGTTCATGAGGGTGGGCGGCGGCATCTTCACCAAGGCCGCCGACGTCGGCGCCGACCTGGTCGGCAAGGTCGAGCAGGGCATTCCCGAGGACGACGCGCGCAACGCCGCCACCATCGCCGACAACGTGGGCGACAACGTCGGCGACTGCGCGGGCATGGCCGCCGACCTCTTCGAGTCGTACGCGGTGACGCTGGTCGCGGCGCTCATCCTCGGCATGGCCGCCTTCGGCGACCACGGCCTCGCGTTCCCGCTGATCGTGCCGGCGATCGGCGTGGTCACCGCGGTGATCGGCATCTTCGCGGTCGCCCCGCGACACGCCGACCGCAGCGGGATGAACGCGATCAACCGCGGCTTCTTCCTCTCGGCGACGATCTCGCTCGTGCTGGTCGCCGTCGCCGCCTTCACGTACCTGCCGTCCTCGTACGCCGAGCTGGAAGGCGTCACCGAGCCCGGCATCAACGACCACGGCGGCGACCCGCGGGTCCTCGCCCTCGTCGCGGTCGCCATCGGCATCGTGCTCGCCGCGCTCATCCAGCAGCTCACCGGCTACTTCACCGAGACCGGCCGGCGGCCCGTCCGCGACATCGGCAAGTCCTCGCTCACCGGACCCGCCACCGTCGTCCTCGCGGGCGTCGCCCTCGGCCTGGAGTCCGCCGTCTACACGGCCCTGCTGATCGGGCTGGCCGTCTACGGGGCGTTCCTGCTGGGCGGTGCCTCGATCATGCTGGCGCTGTTCGCGGTCGCCCTCGCCGGGACGGGTCTGCTCACCACCGTCGGCGTGATCGTCGCCATGGACACCTTCGGCCCGGTCGCCGACAACGCGCAGGGCATCGCGGAGATGTCCGGGGACGTCCGGGGCGCGGGCGCGCAGGTCCTCACCGACCTCGACGCCGTGGGCAACACGACGAAGGCCATCACCAAGGGCATCGCCATCGCCACCGCCGTCCTGGCGGCCGCCGCGCTCTTCGGCTCGTACCGGGACGCCATCGAGACAGCGGTCGCCGAGGCCGGCGGGGTCAGGGCGATCGGCGGGGCGGCGGACCTGCTGACGCTCTCCATGGACATCTCGCAGCCCAATAACCTCTTCGGGCTGATCCTCGGCGCGTCGGTCGTCTTCCTCTTCTCGGGGCTCGCGATCAACGCGGTGTCCCGGTCGGCCGGTTCGGTGGTCCACGAGGTGCGGCGGCAGTTCCGCGAGCACCCCGGGATCATGACGTACACCGAGAAGCCCGAGTACGGGCGGGTCGTCGACATCTGCACCAGGGACGCGCTGCGCGAACTCGCCACGCCCGGGCTGCTCGCCGTGACGGCCCCGATCGCGGTCGGTTTCGCGCTCGGTGTCGGCCCCCTCGGCTCGTACCTCGCCGGAGCGATCGGCACGGGCGCCCTGATGGCGGTCTTCCTCGCCAACTCCGGTGGTGCGTGGGACAACGCGAAGAAGCTGGTCGAGGACGGCAACCACGGCGGCAAGGGCAGCGAGGCGCACGCCGCGACCGTCATCGGGGACACCGTCGGCGACCCCTTCAAGGACACGGCGGGACCGGCGATCAACCCGCTCCTGAAGGTGATGAACCTGGTCGCGCTGCTGATCGCCCCCGCCGTCGTGAAGTTCGGCTACGGGGACGACGCCAACGACTGGGTGAGGGCGGCGGTCGCGGGGCTCGCGGTCCTCGTCGTGGTCGTCGCGGTCCGCGTCTCCAAGCGGCGTTCGGTGACCGTCTCCTGACGTGTCGTCCGTCTCATTTCCCGGGCACGGACGGTGTTCGAGAGGCCTTCTCCCTTGGTTCAAACGACTGCAATGTGGGATGAATCCCTCCCGCGAAAGGTGGAAGTAGCCCGTTCGGCGTGTATGTTCCGGGGCCGAGAGCCTTGGAAGGGACCGATCCGGTGAACAAGAAGCTTGCGGCCGCGCTGTCCGGCGGCGCGGTACTGGTGCTCGCGCTGTCGGGTTGCAGCGATGACGAGGGCGACAAGGTGGGGGACTGGGCGAAGACGTTCTGCGACCAGGCGAAGCCTCAGATCCAGAAGCGGGCCAACGCCCACCAGATCATCATCTCGACGGCGGCCGACAGTAAGCCGGCCGAGATCCAGGCCGCCGACTCGAAGGCGTTCCAGGACATCGCCGACGCCGACCGCGCGCTCGCCAAGGCCGTCGAGGCCGCCGGGGTCCCGCCCGTCGAGAACGGCGAGAAGGTCCAGCAGGACGCGATCAAGGAGCTCAACGCCACCGCGGTGGCCTACGAGGGGCTCAAGAAGGAAGTCGACGCGCTGGACCCGAGCAACCAGCAGAAGTTCGCGGACGGCCTCCAGGACGTCGCCGACGGGCTGACCAGGATCGAGAAGATGGACCAGGCGGCGCTGGCCAAGCTGGAGGAGGGCGAGCTGGGCCAGGCGATGGCCAAGCAGCCCGGCTGCCAGAAGCCCACGGCCTCGGTCCCGCCGAAGACGTCCGGGTCGGCCACGGCCTCGCCGAAGCCCGGATCGACCTCCTCGGACAAGGGCTCGGACGCGGACTCCGGCTCGGGCTCGGACGCCGACTCGGGCTCCTCGACGCCGAGCAAGAAGGCCTCCGCCAAGCCCACCAAGAAGTCCACGGAGTAGGACGTCCCCACCCCGGCGGCGGCTGTCGACACGTCCGCCGCCGGGTCGGCCGCCCGGATGTCGGTGGCGGCCGTCACAATGGGATCCGTGAGTACGACCAGCCTGCCTCCCCGCCTCCCGGTGCCCGCGCACGCCGCCCGTCTGCGCGAGGCACTGCTCGCCGCCGACTACACCGCCGACGGTCTGCTCGACCTGCTCGGCGCCCCCGCCTACGCGGCGCTCGCCCGCAGCGAGACCGTGCCCGCCCTGCGCGCCACCGGCGGCGACTCGCCGCTGGAGACCCTCGTCCGGCTCTTCCTGCTCCAGCGGGCCGTCACGTACGACAGCGCCGCCGCCGCGCTCCCGCTGGACGAGGCCCTCGCCGACGGCTGGGTGGTCCGCGAGGACGACGCCGTGCTCGCCACGGTCGATGTCCGGCCCTATGGAGGCGAGGACGGCGGGAACTGGTTCATCGTCTCCGACCTCGGCTGCGCCGTCGGCGGAGCCGGGGGCATCGGGAAGAAGGCCGAGGGCGTCGTCCTCGGCGTCGGCGGCGCCTCCACCACGCTCGCCGGGATCACCGTCCGTACGCCGGTGTCCTCCGCGCTCGACCTCGGCACCGGCTCCGGCATCCAGGCGCTGCACGCCGCCCAGCACGCCACGCTGGTCACCGCCACGGACCTCAACCCGCGCGCCCTGGACTTCACCCGGCTCACGCTCGCCCTCTCCGGGGCCCGGGAGGCCGAGCTGCTCGAAGGGTCGCTCTTCGAGCCGGTCGACGGCGACACGTACGACCTGATCGTCTCCAACCCGCCGTTCGTCATCTCCCCCGGCGCCGCGCTCACCTACCGGGACGGCGGGATGGGCGGCGACGACCTGTGCCGCACGCTCGTGCAGCAGGCGGGCGAGCGGCTCAACGACGGCGGATACGCCCAGTTCCTCGCCAACTGGCAGCACGTGGACGGCGAGGAGTGGCAGGACCGGCTGCGGTCCTGGGTGCCGCGCGGCTGCGACGCCTGGATCGTGCAGCGCGAGGTCCAGGACGTCACCCAGTACACGGAGCTCTGGCTGCGGGACAGCGGGGACCACCGCGGCGACCCGGACGCGTACCGGCTGGCGTACGGGCGCTGGCTCGACGAGTTCGAGGCCCGCAAGACCAGGGCGATCGGCTTCGGCTGGATCACGATCCGGCGGAACGCGGCGGTGGAGTCGGGCGAGGCCGAGCCCTCGATCCTGATCGAGGAGTGGCCGCACCCCGTCGAGCAGCCCCTCGGCGACACCATCCGCGCCCACTTCGAGCGCCAGGACTACCTGCGGAGCCACGACGACGCCGCGCTCCTCGCCGACCGCTTCACGCTCGCGCCCGAGGTGATGCAGGAGCAGGTCGGGCTGCCGGGCGCCGAGGACCCCGAGCACGTCGTGCTCCGGCAGAACCGCGGCATGCGCCGCGCCACCAAGGTCGACCACGTCGGCGCCGGGTTCGCCGGCGTGTGCGACGGCACCCTCAGCGCCGGGCGCATCCTCGACGCGATCGGGCAGCTCATGGGGGAGGACCCGGTCATACTGCGGGACCGCACCCCGCAGGCGATCCGGCTGCTCGTCGAGGAGGGCTTCCTGCTGCCCGTCGGGCAGACGCCCGGGGAGTACGGCGAGGCGAGCGGCGCTTGATACGGATCGAGCTGGACGAGGCCTCGCTCGGGGCGACCCGGATCGCGATCAGCCCGCTGCGGGACGCGTTCTGCTCGATGCACCTCGCGCTGCCGCACCGCCACCCCTCCTGGCCGTACCAGGCGTGGGTCGGGCAGGCGCGCGAGGTGTGGCGCGAGGACGACCGGCTCCACCCGCTGTGGGACCTGTTCGTCGAGGGGCGGGGCGAGGTCTCCGACTTCCTGCTGCCCCGGCCGTTCGGCACGGTCAACGTCCACGAGGAGCTGGCCGCGCTGCGGGCCACCGACCCGGAGTTCGTCCGCGCCCAGGTGGCCGTCTGCTACCCCGGCATGGCCGACGAGCCCTTCCTGCAGCCCTACCTGAAGGACCCGGAGGCGGCCTGCGCGGCGCTCGCCGACGCGTACGCGGCCTACTGGGAGGGCGCGATCGAGCCGCACTGGCCGACGATGCGGCGGCTCGTCGAGGACGAAGTGCTCGTCCGGGCCAGGACGTTCGCGACGGAGGGCGTCGACGCGCTGTTCGCGGGCCTGGAGTCGCGAGGGCGGTGGCAGTCCCCCGTACTCGAACTGACCAAGCACATCGACGCGGAGTACGCGCCCGGGGACCGGCGTCTCGTCCTCGTGCCCCTGGTCTTCGCCGAGGGCTGCCGGCTGTACTCGACGGACGACCCCGAGGTGTTCGCGCTCAGCTTCCAGGCCCGGGGCGCCGCCGCCCTGCGCGAACCGCCCGAGCCCGTCGCCGAGGACCGGCTCGGCCTGATGCTCGGCCGGGGCCGCGCGGCGGTCCTGCGCGAGCTGGGCGGGCCGCTCACCACGGCCGGGCTCGCCGACCGGCTCGGCCTCGCGCCGAGCACCGTCTCCGAGCACCTCTCGGTGCTCGCGGAGGCCGGGGTCGTCACCCGGCACCGGGTCGGGCGCTCGGTGTACTACCAGCTCACGGACACCGGCCGTTCGCTGCTCGCGCTGCTCGCCGGGGAGGGCGTGCTGCACGCGGTCGCGTAAGGCGGTGGCGTAAGGGGGTCGCGTGCCGACGATTCGGGGGCTCCCGAATCGATGGCCCGGCCCCTCCGCCGGCTTCTACCGTCCGCCGCATGCTCGCAATCGAGGCGGACGCGCTGCGCCGCACCTACACCAGCAGGACCGGGTGGCTGAAGCCCCGGCGGACCGAGACCGAGGCCGTGCGCGGGGTCACCTTCGAGGTGGCGCCCGGGGAGCTGTTCGGGCTGCTCGGCCCCAACGGCGCCGGGAAGACCACCACCATCAAGATGCTCAACACCCTGCTCCTGCCGACCTCCGGCACGGCCCGGGTGTTCGGCCACGACGTGGCCCGCGACCCCGTCGCCGTACGCCGCAGGATCGGGTACGTCTTCGGCGGCGACCGCGGCCTGTACGACCGGCTCTCCGCCCTCGACAACCTCCGCTACTTCGCCGAGCTGTACGGCGTCGAGGCCCGCGACCAGAAGCGGCGCATCGCCGAACTCCTCGACCTGGTCGGTCTCGTGGGCCGGGAGACGGAGCGCGTCGAGGGGTACTCGCGCGGGATGCGGCAGCGCCTCCACATCGCCCGCGGCCTCCTCCACCGCCCCGACGTGCTCTTCCTCGACGAGCCGTCCATCGGCGTCGACCCCGTCGCCGCCCGCGACCTGCGCCGCACGGTCGCCGACCTGGCCGCGGCCGGCACCACCGTCCTGCTCACCACCCACTACATGGCCGAGGCCGACGAGCTCTGTGGCCGGATCGCCGTGATCGCGGGTGGCCGGATCCGCGCCCTCGGCACACCCGAGAGCCTCAAGTCCCGTGTGCGGGGCCGGGACGTGCTGGAGATCGAGGCGTACGGGGTGGACGAGGAGCGGCTCGACCGGGTGCGCCGCCTCGCCGGGGTGCGGGGCGCGTCGGTCGAGGACCGGGGCGCCCTGCAGATCGTCACCGTGCAGACCGGACGGGCCTCCGCCGAGCTGCACGGGCCGGTCCTGAACGCCCTCGACGGCGTACGGCTCGGTCGGGTCACGAGCCGCGAACCGTCCCTGGAGGACGCCTACATCGCGATCGTGGAGGAGGCGTCCACGGGGGACGGCTCGGGGGCCACGGAGGCTGCCGACCACGCGTCCGAGGAGCCGACCGTGTCCGAGGAGCCGACCGCGTCCAGGGAGCCGACCGTGTCCGGGGAACTGCCCGTGTCCGGGGAGCTGACCGTATGAGGCGCGTCCCGCGGCTGATCCTCGTCGGCGTCCGCACCCATGTCTCGTACATGTCGCGCTCCCCGATCGAGATCACCTTCGCCGTCCTCGTCCCGCTCGTCTACGCGACCCTCGCCGTCTACCTGTTCCGGGCCGCGGGTGACCCCGACCGGCTGCTCACCGCCTCCGTCGGCGCCGGACTGATGGGCATCTGGGGCTCGGTGCTCTTCGGTTCGGGCGGCGCCGTGCAGAACCAGCGCTGGCTCGGCACCCTGGAGACCCTGGTCGTGGCGCCGGCGCCGCTCGCGCTCGTCCTGCTCCCGATCACCCTCGCGACCGCCGTCATCGGCACGTACGCGATGGGCGCGACGGTCCTGTGGGGCGTGGTCCTCTTCGGTGTCCCGCTCGACTTCGCCCACCCGCTGCTCTTCCTGCTCGCCGTGCCCGTGTGCGTCCTCGCGCTCGGCATGATGGGGCTCCTCCTCGCCGCCACCTTCGTCCTGCTGCGCAACGCCAACGCCCTGGCCAACCCGCTGGACACGCCCGTCTGGCTGCTGTCCGGGCTCCTCGTGCCCGTCACCGTGCTGCCCGCCTGGACGCACCCGCTGTCCTGGGCGCTGCCCACCACCTGGGGCGCGAGGGCCGTGCACGCGGCGACCTCCGGCGGGGACGTGGTCACGCCGCTGCTCGCCGCCGTCGCGCTCGGCGCCGGCTACGCCCTGGCCGCCGTCCTCGTCCTCGGGCGGGTGGAGCGCCGGGCGCGCGCCGCCGCCACCCTCGCCCTCACCTGAAAGGCCAGACAGAGATGTTCCGTTTCTCCGGCACCGCCCGGCTCGTCGTCGTCGGCGGGGCGATCTCCTACCGGGCGCTCTTCAACTGGACGACCCCGCCGATGTTCATCGGAACGCTGCTGGTGGGGCCGCTTCTCCAGGTTTTCTTCTTCGTCTTCCTCGGCCGGGAACTGGGCGTCGCCGACGACCGTTTCCATCTCGTAGGCAACGCCGTTCTCGCAGCTTCCGCCTCCTGCGTGTACGGCGGCACGATGGCCGTCGCCAACGAGCGCCGGTACGGCACGCTCGGCGCCGTCCTGCTCTCGCCCCGGCACCGGGTCCCGCTCTGGACCGGGCGCGCCCTCCCGTACGTCCTCAACGGGCTGTTCGTCAGCGGCTTCGTGCTGACCGCCGCCGCGCTCGTGCTCGGGCTGCCCGTGCCCGCCGGGGCACTGCCCGGGCTGGCTCTGGTGCTGCTCGCCGCCGCCGGTGCCTGCTCGGCCTTCGGGCTCGCGCTGGGGGCGCTCGGGCTCCGCTTCCGCGACGTGTTCCTGGTGTCCAACGTGGCGAGTTCGGGGCTGCTCCTCCTGACGGGCGCCGCCGTGCCCCGGGAGTCGCTGCCGGAGTGGATGCGGTTCGCCGGCGAGCTGCTGCCGCTCACGCACGCGGCGGACGCGGCGCGGCGGCTGACCGCGGACGGCGGGCTGGACGGGGCCCTGCTCGGGACCGAGCTCGCGGTGGGCGCCGGCTGGGGCCTGCTCGCCGTCGCCCTGCTCGCCCTCTTCGAGCGCGGCAGCCGACGCCGGGCCACGCTCGACACGATGTGACGGAGGAGACGTGTCGGCAGAGAAGGACGTGACGGACGAGCAGGAGAGGAAGTGAGGAGTGGGTCACTACCGGCCATCTTCGTGAAACCGTACGGGACGGTCCGCGTCGTTCACCCGGAATTCGCGCCCACGATGCCCGGAGGTGTCAGCCTCGGCTGCGGGAGACGAACACCGCACGTGGACGGAACGGGGTACGGGCATGGAGAGCGGGCCGGCGATCTTCGCGGGGGCGGCGTTCACGCTGTTCGGGGCCGCGCTGCTGCTGTGGACGACCGTGCGGGTGCTGCACCGCGAGCCCGTGGCGTACGGGGTCGCGCCCCGCACCGCCGTCGCGCTGACGAGCCTCTTCGGCGCCGCCTTCCTGGCCCTCGGCTTCTGGTGCTTCGGCCGGCTCTGAGCGGCCTCCGGTTCGACCGCTGATCACTCCGGCGCGTCCGCCCGCCCCGCCCGACCGGGAGTCCGGGCGGCAGGAATGCCAGGACTCGGGTTACCGTTCGAGTGGCCGTTGCGGGCTTTCGTCGTTTGACACGGGGGCGGGTTGTACCGTCACACTCCGCAGCGACGGGAGCGTCACCGTCCGTGCCGCTGCCGTGCGTGCCAGTGCCGTACGTGCCAGAGAGTGTCGATCCGGAGAGAAGAGCGAAGTTGTCCCCGACCAGCGAGACCGCACACGGCGGCCGCCGACTCGTCATCGTCGAGTCGCCTGCCAAGGCGAAGACGATCAAGGGCTACCTCGGCCCTGGCTACGTCGTCGAGGCGAGCGTCGGGCACATCCGCGACCTCCCCAGCGGCGCCGCAGAGGTGCCGGAGAAGTACACGGGCGAGGTGCGGCGCCTCGGCGTCGACGTCGAGCATGACTTCCAGCCCATCTATGTCGTCAACGCCGACAAGAAGGCGCAGGTCAGGAAGCTCAAGGAGCTGCTCGCCGAGTCCGACGAGCTCTTCCTCGCCACCGATGAGGACCGCGAGGGCGAAGCCATCGCGTGGCACCTCCAGGAAGTCCTGAAGCCCAAGGTCCCGGTCCACCGGATGGTCTTCCACGAGATCACCAAGGACGCCATCCGCGAGGCCGTCGCCAACCCGCGCGAGCTCAACCAGCGCATGGTCGACGCCCAGGAGACCCGCCGCATCCTCGACCGGCTGTACGGCTACGAGGTGTCGCCGGTCCTGTGGAAGAAGGTCATGCCGAAGCTGTCGGCAGGCCGTGTGCAGTCCGTCGCCACCCGGCTCGTCGTCGAGCGGGAGCGCGAGCGCATCGCCTTCCGTTCCGCCGAGTACTGGGACCTCACCGGCACCTTCGGCACCGGCCGCTCCGGCGACGCCTCCGACCCGTCCACGCTGGTCGCCCGGCTGAACACGGTCGACGGCAAGCGCGTCGCCCAGGGCCGTGACTTCGGCGCCGACGGCCGGATGAAGACCGACAGCGTGCTCCACCTGGACGAGGCGAACGCCCGCGCCCTGGCCGCCGCGCTCGCCGACACCGCGTTCGCCGTCCGGTCGGTCGAGTCGAAGCCGTACCGCCGCTCCCCGTACGCCCCCTTCCGCACCACCACCCTCCAGCAGGAGGCGAGCCGCAAGCTGGGCTTCGGTGCGAAGGCGACCATGCAGGTGGCGCAGAAGCTGTACGAGAACGGCTTCATCACCTACATGCGTACGGACTCCACGACCCTGTCCGACACCGCCGTCGTGGCGGCCCGGGCGCAGGTCACGCAGCTCTACGGCGCCGACTACCTGCCGGAGAAGCCCCGCGTCTACGCGGGCAAGGTCAAGAACGCGCAGGAGGCGCACGAGGCGATTCGCCCTTCGGGTGATCGTTTCCGCACCCCCGCGGAGACCGGCCTGACCGGCGACCAGTTCCGGCTCTACGAGCTGATCTGGAAGCGGACCGTCGCCTCCCAGATGAAGGACGCCACCGGTAACTCGGTCACCGTCAAGATCGGCGGCCGGGCCTCCGACGGCCGTGACGCCGAGTTCAGCGCGTCCGGCAAGACCATCACCTTCCACGGCTTCATGAAGGCGTACGTCGAAGGCGCCGACGACCCGAACGCGGAGCTCGACGACCGCGAGCGGCGCCTGCCGCAGGTCGCCCAGGGCGACGCGCTGACCGCCGACGAGATCACGGCGGACGGCCACGCGACGAAGCCGCCGGCCCGCTACACCGAGGCCTCGCTGGTCAAGGAGCTCGAAGAGCGCGAGATCGGCCGCCCGTCGACGTACGCGTCGATCATCGGCACCATCCTCGACCGCGGCTACGTCTTCAAGAAGGGCACGGCGCTCGTGCCGTCCTTCCTGAGCTTCGCCGTCGTCAACCTCCTGGAGACGCACTTCGGGCGGCTCGTCGACTACGACTTCACCGCGCGGATGGAGGACGACCTCGACCGCATCGCGCGGGGCGAGGCCAAGTCCGTGCCGTGGCTGAAGCGCTTCTACTTCGGTGAGGGCGGCGGCACGGGCGAGGGCGGCGCGGCCGCCCCCGGTGGCGCGGCGGACGCCGGGAACGGCGACGGCGACCACCTCGGCGGCCTCAAGGAGCTCGTCACCGACCTCGGCGCGATCGACGCCCGGGAGATCTCCTCCTTCCCCGTCGGCAACGACATCGTGCTCCGCGTCGGCCGCTACGGCCCGTACGTCGAGCGCGGCGAGAAGGACGCGGAGGGCCACCAGCGCGCCGACGTCCCCGAGGACCTCGCGCCCGACGAGCTCACCGTCGAGCACGCGGAGGAGCTGCTCGCCAAGCCGAGCGGCGACTTCGAGCTGGGCGCCGACCCGGTCAGCGGCAACCAGATCGTGGCGAAGGACGGCCGCTACGGCCCGTACGTCACGGAGATCCTGCCCGAGGGCACCCCGAAGACCGGCAAGAACGCGGTGAAGCCGCGGACGGCCTCCCTCTTCAAGTCGATGGCGCTCGACACCGTCACCCTGGAGGACGCGCTCCGGCTGATGTCCCTGCCGCGGGTCGTCGGCGCGGACGCCGACGGCGTCGAGATCACCGCGCAGAACGGCCGCTACGGCCCGTACCTGAAGAAGGGCACGGACTCGCGGTCGCTCACCGACGAGGAGCAGCTCTTCTCGATCACGCTCGAAGAGGCGCTCGCGATCTACGCGCAGCCGAAGCAGCGTGGCCGGGCGGCGGCCAAGCCGCCGCTGAAGGAGCTGGGCACCGACCCGGTCAGCGAGAAGCCCGTGGTCGTCAAGGACGGGCGCTTCGGCCCGTACGTGACGGACGGCGAGACCAACGCCACCCTGCGGACCGACGACAGCGTGGAGACGATCACGCCGGAGCGCGGCTACGAGCTCCTCGCGGAGAAGCGGGCCAAGGGGCCGGCGAAGAAGGTCGCCAAGAAGGCGCCGGCGAAGAAGACCACGACGGCGAAGAAGACGGCCACGAAGACGGCGGCGAAGAAGACCACCGCCGCCAAGACGACGGCCGCGAAGAAGACCGCCGCGAAGAAGACCACGGCGGCGAAGAAGACGACCGCGGCCAAGAAGACGGCGGCGTCGCAGCCGGAGTAGACGCATGGTGTGACGAAGGCGGGGCGGGGACCGACGGTCCCCGCCCCGCCTTCGTCACAGGGTCGTCCGGATGTTCGGTCGGAGGCCGCGGGGAGCAAGGGCGTCCGGATAGGGTGGACGGATGACGCGAGCAGAGCAGCCAGACCGCCTCGGCGATTCCGACGCCGCACTCGTCGCGGATTCCCAGGAGCGTGCCGTACGGGCCCTCCTGCGCCATCAGCCCTTGCGCCGACTGTGGGGCGCCCAGGTGGCCGGCGGCGTCGGTGACGCCCTCGCCCTCCTCGTCCTCGTCCTCCTGGGCCTCCAGGCGGCCGTCGCCGAGGGCGCGCTCGGGGGCGGATACCGGGGCGCCGCGTTCGCCGTGGCCGTCGTCGTCGGTACGCGCCTGCTCGCCTCGGTCCTCTTCGGTGCCGTCCTCCTCGGACCGCTCACCGCGCTCACCGGACCCGACGGCCCGCTCGACCGCCGCTGGACCATGATCGGCGCCGACGCGCTGCGGATCGGGCTCCTCGTCATCGCGCCCCTGTGGATCGACTGGACCCCCGACAGCGCGCTGTGGTTCCTGCTCGGCACCGTCTTCGTCACCGGAGCGGCCGAGCGGCTCTGGACCATCTGCCGCGAGGGCGCCGCTCCCGCGCTGCTGCCCGCCCCGCCGCTGGAGGGCGACGCCGTACGGCCGCTCCCCGACCACCTCGGCGCGCTCCGCCGGCTGTCCCAGCGCACCGGCTTCCTGGCCGTGCCGGCCGCGGCCGCCGTCCTGTTCGTCGCCACGCTCGTCGGCAATCTGCTCGGTATCGGGCTCGACTGGTTCTCGCTGCACCAGGCCGCCCTCGGTTCGTACGTGGCGGCCGGCCTGTTCGCCGCCTCCGTCACCGGCCTGTACGCGATGGCGCTGCCCGGCGGGCAGACGCCGAGGCCCCGCTCGCCCCTGGAGGGGCTGCGCCGCCCCGCGGCGGAGAAGGGCCGCGCGGACGGCAAGGGCCGCACCGGGGTCCTGCCCCTGCTGGTCCTGACCTGCGCCACCGTCGCCGGGGCGATCGCCGCGGCCGCGTCCCTCGCCGTCCTCCACGCGTACGACCTGGGCGGCGGCCCCGTCACGTACGCGCTCCTGATCCTCGCGCTCAGCGGCGGCACCGCCGTCGGCATCCGCACCGCGCGCAAGGTCCTGCCCGTCCTGTCCCGGCGCCGGCTGCTCGCCCTCGCGACCGCCGTCACCGGTGTCGCGCTGATCGCCATGGGCCTGGTCCCGGACACCGCGACCGTGCTGTTCCTCGCCGTCCTCGCCGGGTACGCCGCCGGTGTCGCCGCCAACACCGGCCACACCCTCGTCGACCAGGAGACCGAGGAGCCGCGCCGGGCCCGGACCACCGAGCACCTCCAGGCCAACGCCCGCGTGGGCATGGCCGTCGGCGCGCTCGCCGCCCCGCTGCTCGCCGCAGCCATCGGGCCGTACCGGCTCGCCTCGGAGAGCGCCGACTTCGCGCACGCCGGCGCGGCCCTGACGCTCGCCCTGGTCGGCGCCCTGCTGCTGCCCGTCGCGGCGCTCGTCCTCGCGAAGACCGACGACCGCGCCGGTGTCCCGCTCCGCCGCGACCTGCGCGACGCGCTGCGCGGCTCCGACCCGGCCCAGGCGCCCTCCCCGACCGGCTTCTTCATCGCCCTGGAGGGCGGTGACGGCGCCGGGAAGTCCACCCAGGTCCAGGCGCTCGCCGAGTGGATCCGGGCGAAGGGCCACGAGGTCGTCGTCACCCGCGAGCCCGGTGCCACCCCGATCGGCAAGCGGCTCCGCTCGATCCTCCTCGACGTGTCGTCGGCGGGTCTTTCGAACCGGGCCGAGGCCCTGCTGTACGCCGCCGACCGCGCCGAGCACGTCGACTCCCTGGTCCGGCCCGCCCTGGAGCGGGGTGCGATCGTCCTCTCCGACCGGTACATCGACTCGTCCGTGGCCTACCAGGGCGCGGGTCGCGACCTGTCCCCGACCGAGATCTCCCGCATCTCGCGCTGGGCGACGGACGGGCTCGTCCCGCACCTCACCGTCGTCCTCGACGTCTCCCCGGAGACAGCCCGGGAGCGCTTCACCGAGGCGCCCGACCGGCTGGAGTCCGAGCCGCCGGAGTTCCACGCGCGCGTGCGGGCCGGTTTCCTCGCCCTCGCGGCCGCCGACCCGAGCCGCTACCTCGTCGTCGACGCCGGCCAGGAGCCCGAGGCCGTCACCACCGTCGTACGCCACCGGCTCGACCGGATGCTGCCGCTCTCCGAGGCCGAGGTGAAGGCCGCCGAGGAGGCCCGCCGGAAGGCCGAGGAGGAAGCGCGGCGCCTCGCGGAGGAAGAGGCCGCCCGCAAGGCCGAGGAAGAGCGCCTGGAGCGCGAGCGGCAGGAGCAGCTCGCCAAGCTCCGCGCCGAGGAGGAGGAGCGCAAGCGGCGCGAGGAGGAAGAGGCGCGCCGTCTGGAGGCCGAGCGGCAGGCGGAGGAGGCCCGCCGGAAGGCCGAGGAGGCCCGGGTCGCCGCCGAGGAGGAGCGGAAGCGGCTCGCCGCCGAGGAGAAGGCCCGCCTGGAGGAGCAGGAGCGGATCCGCAAGGAGGCCGAGGAGGAGGCGCGGCTCCGGGCCGAGGCGGAGGAACGCCGCCTGGAGAAGCAGCGCAAGGCCGAGGAGGCCCTGCTCCGGGCCGAGGAGGCCCGCCGGATGGCCGAGGCCGCGGCTGCCGCGAAGGCGGCGGAGGAGGCCGCGGTGAAGGCCGCGGCGGAGAAGGTCGCCGCCGAGGCGGCCGCGAAGGCCGCAGCCGAGAAGGCCGCGGCGGAGCGTGCGGAGGCGGAGAAGGCGGCGGCGCAGCGCGCGGCGGCCGTGGCCGCGGCCGAGGCCGAGCGGAAGGCGGCGGCGGAGCGCGCCGCTGTGGAGAAGGCGGCCGCGGAGAAGGTCGCGGCTGAGCGTGCTGCTGCGGAGAAGGCGGCCGAGAAGGCGGCGGCCGAGCGGGCCGCTCGGGCCGCCGAGGAGTCCGCGAACGAGGTCACCGTGGCGACGCCGGTCGTGAAGCCGGACGCCAGGCCGGTCGCCGAGCCGGTCGCCGACTCCGACGCACCCACCGTGTCGCCCAACGAGGTCACCGTGGCCACGCCGATCGTGCGGCCGGAGGCCGAGACGGCCGTCATGCCGAAGATCCGGGACCCGCGGGCCGTCGACGAGACCGCCGTCCTGCCTCCCGTACGGGATCCCCGAGTGTCCGACCCCGCCGACCGGGTGCCGCAGGGCATCTTCCGCGACGAGCGGACGCAGCCGCAGCCGCAGGGGCACGGTGCGAACGACCGGACCCGTGAGCTGCCCCAGCTCGACGAGAACGGGCAGCCGCGCCGCCGCTCGGACTGGGCCGAGGAGACCCCGCTCGACGATCTGCCGACCCTCGCGGACGAGCTGTTCGGCCCGCACGACGACGACGAGAACGACGGCCGGCGCCGCCGCCGCTGACGTCTCCGGTCCGGGTGGAGGGTGTAGCTAGCTCCACCCTCCACCCGGAAGTCAGCCCCATACCGCTGTGACCTGCGGTTTTCTAGCGTTGTCCGCATGATGACGACAGCAGCGACGGAGAGCGGTGCCGCACTCGCCCTGGACGGGGTGAGCCGGACGTACGAAGGGTCCCGGGGGTCCCGGGGATCCCGGGGCGGCGGAGTGCCCGCGCTCGACGGGGTGAGCCTCGTCGTCCCGCGCGGGCGGTTCGTGGCGGTGATGGGCCCGTCGGGTTCCGGGAAGTCCACGCTGCTGCGGTGCGCGGCGGGCCTCGAACGGCCGACGGCCGGCACGGTACGGATCGGGGGCACCGACCTCGCCACGCTGAAGGCGCCCGGGCTCACCCGGCTGCGGCGCGACCGCGTCGGCTTCGTCTTCCAGTCGCTGAACCTCGTGTCCGCCCTGAACGTGCGCGAGAACGTCACCCTTCCCCTGCTGCTCGCCGGAGCCCGCGAAGGCCGGGAGCTCGACGACCGAGCCCTGGCCGGTCTCGACGCCGTGGGACTCGCCGACCGCGCCGAGGACGTGCCGGAGAACCTCTCCGGCGGCCAGCGGCAGCGGGTGGCGATCGCGCGGGCCCTCGTCAACGAACCCGAGGTCGTCTTCGCCGACGAGCCGACCGCCGCACTCGACCCGGTCACCGCCGGCGGAGTCCTCGCCCTGCTGCGGCGCGCGGTGGACGAGCGCGGCCGGACCGTCGTCCTCGTCACCCACGACCCGGTGGCGGCGGCGTGGACGGACGAGGCGGTGTTCCTGGAGTGCGGTCGGCTGGTCGGCCGCCTCGACCGGCCGGACGAGGCCGGGGTCCGGGCCGCCCTCGGCGCGCCGGCCGGGCAGTACCTGGCGGTGGCCCGATGAGCGCGGCCGGGAGCACGATCGGGAACCCGGCGGTGCGGCTTCTCGCCGCCCGGTCGCTGCGGACGCACCGCAAGGCCTGGGCGGCCGTGTTCGCGGCCGTCGCCGTCACCTCCGCGCTGCTCGGCGCGCTCGCCCTCGCCATCGGTTCGACCGGCCTCGGCCACGCGCGCGTGGAGCGGTACGCGGCGGCGCCCGTCGTCGTCGCGGGCGACCAGGAGATCAGCTGGACGACCGATCCGCGGGGCAGCGAGCCGACGACCGCCTCGGCGGGGCTGACCGAGCGGGTACGGATCCCGAGCGCGGCCGTCGACGTCCTGCGCGAGGTCCCGGGCGTCCGGGCCGCGGTCCCGGACGACACCTTCGTCGTACGGGAGTCGGGGTCGGGGTCGGGCTCCGGTGCCGAGGCGTACACCGGGCGGTCCTGGGAGGCCGCCGCGCTCGCGCCGTACACACTGCTCGACGGGCGGGAGCCCCGTACGGCCGGAGAGGTCGTCGCCGGGGCGGGCGCCGGTGTCGGCACCGGCACCGGCGCCGGCACTGGCACTGGCACCGGCACCGGCACCGGCGCCGGGCTTCGGGTCGGGGACAGCGTGGCCGGGCGGACGGTCGTCGGCGTGGCCGACGGGCCCGCCGCCCTGTACGTCACCGCCGGGGAGGCGCGGCGGCTCGCCGGACACCCGGGGGCCGTGGACGCGGTCGGGGTCCTCGCCGAGCCCGGCGTCCCCGTGGACACCCTGCACGCGCGCGTGCGGGCGGCCCTGGACGGTGCCGGGCTCAAGGACACCGCGGCGGGACAGCCCCTCCGGGCGCTCACCGGCGACGGCCGGGGCGGCGCCGAGCACCTCGCCGCGCCGCCCGCGCGCGCCGAGCTCCTCCAGCTCCTCGCGGCCGTCTCCGGGACGGTCCTCCTCATCGCCGTCCTCGTCCTCTCCTCGCTCGTCGCGCAGGCGCTCGGCCAGCGCGGCCCCGAGCGGGACCTCCTGCTCGCGGTCGGCGCGACACCCCGTCAGGTGCGGGCCGCCGCCGGCCGGGAGGTGACCCGGGTGGCGGGTACGGCGGCGCTGATCGGCGCCCTGGCGGCCGTACCGACGTTCCTGGCCGCGTGGTCGCCGCTGCGGGCCCGTACCGGAGTCGTACCGGAGGGGCTCGTAATGCCCACCCCGCCCTGGCTCTTCGCCTCCGTACTCGTCGTCGTCGTCGCCGTCGTCGTGGTGGGCCTCGCCCGGCTCGTCGTCCTCTTCTCGACCCGCCGGGCCGATCGCCGGGGGAAGGGGCGCACGCGCCGCGTCAGCGGGCTCGTCCTGCTCGCCCTGGGCGCGGCCGCCGCGGTGACGGCCACGACGCAGGGCGGCGAGGCGGCCGGGGCGGCGGCGAGCGCGGCCACGGTGACGCTCGTCTCCGGGTGCGCGCTGCTCGGGCCGTGGATCGCCCGGGGCGCGATGCGGATCCTGGACGGGCCGTTCCGCCGGCTCGGCGGGGCGCCCGGACGGCTCACGGCGGCCGGCGCCGCCGCACCTGGTGCAGCTCACCGCGGGCGCGACGATGGGGCGGGCGGCCGAGGCACAGGCGCGGGTCGCGACCACCGCGGACCTCGCGGTCTCCGGCACGACGGCGGAGCGGGTGCGGAAGCTGCCGGGCGTGACCGCGGCGACGGACGTGCTGCGGTCGACGGTCGTGCTCGCCCGTACGCAGGCCGGTGCGCCGCGCCTCGACCGGCTCCCGGTCCTCGGCGTGGACGCCGCCGGCCTGAAGGGCACGCTCGACCCGGGCGTGGTCGCGGGCGACCTGGCCGGACTCGCCGGGCGCGGGACGGTCGCGGTCGGCGCGGACATGGCCGATTCACTGGACGCGCGGCCCGGTTCGACGGTGGCCCTGCGTCTCGGCGACGGCACGGAGAAGCGGCTGCGGGTGGTGGCGGTGTACGCACGCTCGCTCGCCCTCGGCGAGTTCCTGCTGCCGAAGGCCGAACTGGCCCCGCACATGACCGACCCGTACCCCGCGCGCGTGCTGGCGGCGACGGAGGACGGGGCGGAGAGCGGGGCGGAGGGCGCCGCCGCGGGCTCCGGCTCCGCCGTCGTACCGGAACAGGTGACGACGGCCGGGGCCGAGGTGAACGGGATCGTCTCGGCGGCGGTCGTCACCGCGATCGGCGCGCTCACCGTCCTGTCCGTCCTGAGTACCCTCGCCCTGATCGGCGCCGGGCGGCGCGGCGAGCTCGCGCTGCTGCGCCAAGTGGGTGCCTCGGCCGGTCAGGTGCGGCGGATGCTCGGCCTGGAGGCCGGGTTCCTGACGGCCGCGGGCCTGCTCCTCGGCGTCGTGGTGGCCGCGCTGCCGCTGACCGCCTTCGCCTGGGCGCTGACGGGCGGCCTGCCGTACCTGCCGCCCGCGCAGGCGGCCTTGATCGCCGGGACGGTGGTGGTCACGGTGGCGGCGGGCGTGTTCGTACCCGCGACCTATCCGACCGTGATCCGCCGGACAGGCCCTGGCCGCCTCAGGCGTTGAGGTAGGCGAGCACGGCGAGGACCCTGCGGTGGCCGCCGCTGTCGGTCGGCGGCAGGCCGAGCTTCGCGAAGACGTTGCCGATGTGCTTGTGCACGGCCCGCTCGGTCACCACCATCGAGCGGGCGATCGTGCCGTTGTCGTGGCCCTGCGCCATCAGCTCCAGGACCTCGCGCTCGCGCGGGGTGAGGGAGTCCAGCGGGTCGTCGCGGCGGCGGGCGAGCAGCTCGGCGACCACCTCCGGGTCCAGGGCCGTACCGCCGGACGCGACCCGCTCCAGGGCGTCCAGGAACTCGTCGACCCGCCCGATCCGGTCCTTCAGGAGGTAGCCGACGCCCCGGGTGCCGCCGCCGAGGAGCTCGGCGGCGTACGTCTCCTCCACGTACTGGGAGAGGACGAGCACCGGCAGTCCGGGCAGCTGCTCGCGGGCCGCGAGCGCCGCCCGCAGCCCCTCGTCGCGGAAGCCGGGCGGCATCCGTACGTCGAGGACGGCGACGTCGGGGCGGTGCTCCAGGAGCAGCGGCAGGACCTCGGGGCCGGTGGCCGCGACCCCGGCGACCTCGTGGCCGGAGGAGGTCAGCAGCAGGACGAGACCCTCCCTGAGGAGGGCGTTGTCCTCGGCGATCACCACACGCACGGAAGCTCCACTTCGATCACGGTCGGGCCCCCTTGGGGGCTGGTCAGTCGTACGGTGCCGTCGAGCGCGGCGACCCGGCGGCGCATGCCCGACAGGCCGGAGCCGCCGCGTTCGCCGGCCTCGGCCCCGCCGTGGCCCTCGTCCTCGACGAGGACGCGCAGGCCGGCGGGTCCGCGGGTGAGGGCGACGGAGGCGCGGGGGGCGCCGCTGTGCTTGGCGGCGTTGGTGAGGGCCTCCGCGACGACGAAGTACGCGGCGGCCTCGACGGCGGCGGGGGCGCGGGGGCCTTGGGCGTCCCTGCGCCCGCCTCCCGCTCCGGCGAGGCCGGTCACCGACACCTCCACCTCCAGGCCGCTGCTCGCGGCGAGGGCCCGTACGGCCCCGGTCAGGCCGCGGTCGGTGAGGATCGGCGGGTGGATGCCGCGCACGACGTGCCGCAACTCGGCCAGCGCCTCCTCGGCCTGTTCCTGGGCGTCGTCGAGGAGCCGCAGCGCGGTCGCGGGATCGGAGTCGTACGCCCGCCTTGCCAGGCCGATCCGCATGGAGAGCGCGACCAGCCGGGCCTGCGCGCCGTCGTGCAGGTCGCGCTCGATCCGGCGCAGTTCGGCTCCGTGCGCGGCGATCGCGCCCGCCCGGGTAGCGGTCAGCTGCTCGACACGGGCGGCGAGCGCGGCGTCCCGGGCGGCGGACGGGACCGGAGTGAGCAGCGCGCGCGACCAGTCGGTCTCCAGGTCGGCGAGCCGGCCGATCAGCGGCAGGAGCAGCGGGCGATGCCCCGCGAGCCCCGCCCACACGCCGTCGACCGGCAGCGCGCACACCCACACCACGAGCGAGACGCACCACAGCGCGACGCCGTAGACGGCGTGCGCGGCGGCCCAGATCAGATCCCCGTGCGTGCCGGGGTCGGTGACGGCGGTCCGCACGCGCGCGGGGAGGGGGCCTTCGAGCGGAAGGTACGCCTCCGGGACGGGCGTACCGGTTCTGGCGGCGGTACGGCTCCGCTCCCGGCCCGCGATCAGGCGCAGCAGGAGCACGGTCTCGGGGAGGACTCCGGCGCCGATGACGGTGAGGGTGAGGACGGCGGTGAAGAGGACGACGCCGGCCATCAGCTGACAGAGGACCGCGAGCGCGGCCCCGGTCAGAAGGTGCCACCAGGCCCGGGCCGCTTCCATGATCGCCTCGCGCATCCCGCCAGGTTAGGCGGTGGCCCGCGGCGGCGCGGTGGTGCAGGCTCCACCATCGGTCCGGGGGCCGACACCGCTGTGCGGGGAGGGGAGGGCGACGAAGATCGAATCAGCACTTCTCACACCCCTCGCACCCCTCACACTCCTGGAGACTCCGATGCGGTTCCTGCTCTGGCTGCTGTTCGCGGCGGGCGTCCTCGCCAACGTCTACGTCAACACGTTCGCCGGCTGGACCGGCGCCACGCACGTCACGGCGAGCCTCGGCTCGGGCGTGCTCGTGCTCGGCTCCGCGGTCGGCCTGTGGCTGACCCGCGCGCGCGTCCGGGGTCGGGCCCGCACCCGCGGCGTGGCCTGACGCCGCGGACCGGCGGGGTTTGTCAGAGCGCTGCCCCACAATGGAGGGCGTACCTGAGGAGGGGCAGACATGGCCGTATGGGACGACCTGGTCGGACAGGCGCGGGTCGAGGAGCAGCTCAGTGCCGCCGCGCGCGACGCCGACGCGCTCGTGACCGCCCATGCCGCCGGAGAGCCCGCCCCCGAGGCGTCGAAGATGACCCACGCCTGGCTGTTCACCGGCCCGCCGGGGTCCGGGCGGGCGACCGCGGCGCGGGCGTTCGCCGCCGCGCTCCAGTGCGTCAGCCCCGACCGGGCGATGGGCGGGATCCCGGGCTGCGGATTCTGCGACGGCTGCCACACGACCCTCGTCGGCACCCACGCGGACGTGGAGATCGTCCGTACGGACCTGCTGTCCATCGGTGTGAAGGAGACGCGCGAGCTCGTCCGGCGCGCCCAGCTGTCGCCCGCCGGCGGCCGGTGGCAGGTGATCGTCCTGGAGGACGCCGACCGGCTCACCGAGGGCGCGGGGAACGTCCTGCTGAAGGCCATCGAGGAGCCCGCGCCGCGGACGGTGTGGCTGCTCTGCGCGCCCTCCATCGAGGACGTGCTGCCGACGATCCGTTCCCGCTGCCGTCTCCTGACCCTGCGGACGCCGCCGGTGGAGGCGGTCGCGGACGTGCTCGTGCGGCGCGACGGCATCGAGCCGGCGGCGGCGCACGCCGCGGCCCGCGCGACCCAGGGCCACATCGACCGGGCCCGGCGGCTCGCCACGGACGAGCGCGCCCGGGCGCGCAGGGCCGTCGTCCTCAAGCTGCCGCTGCGGGTCGGGGACGTCGGCGGCTGCCTCAAGGCGGCCCAGGAGCTCGTCGACGCGGCGGCCGAGGACGCGAAGCAGGTCGCGGAGGAGGTCGACGTCAAGGAGACCGAGGACATGAAGGCGGCGCTCGGCGCCGCGCAGGGCGGGCGGATGCCCCGCGGCACCGCCGGTGTGATGAAGGAGCTGGAGGAGCGGCAGAAGCGGCGCAGGACGCGCACCCAGCGCGACAGCCTGGACCTCGCGCTCACCGACCTGACCGGTTTCTACCGCGACGTGCTCGCGCTCCAGCTCCGCTCGCGCTCGGACATCGCCAACGTGGACGTGCGGGACGCCCTGGAGCGGATCGCCGCGGACACCACCCCGGAGCGGACGCTGCGCCGCATCGAGGCGATCCTGGCCTGCCGGGACGCCCTCGACCGGAACGTGGCTCCGCTGCTGGCGGTGGAGGCGATGACGATGTCGCTCCGCGACTGAGGGCCGGCGGGCTGCCGAACACGATTGGACACGGTCCGTACTCGTCCGGATACGCTCCGGGAATGGACTCCAGGGGTTTGCTCCGTACGTCCGCCACGGCCCTCGCGGCCGCCGGACTGATCCTCTCCGGCTGCACGGGCGGAAGCGACGCCGCCGCGTCCCGTACGACGACGACGGCGGCCGCCCGCGCCTCCGCCTCCGCCGCGCCCGAGAGCGGGGCGCTGAAGAAGTACTACGGGCAGAAGCCGGAGTGGCGCGACTGCGGTGTCACGGGCTTCCAGTGCGCGACGCTGCTGGCCCCGCTCGACTACGCGAAGCCGGACGGCGGTGACGTCGAGCTGGCGGTCTCGCGGATCCGGGCCACCGGCCCCGGGAAGCGGCTCGGTTCGCTCCTGGTCAATCCGGGCGGGCCCGGCGGATCGGCCGTCGGCTACCTCCAGGGGTACGCGGGCATCGGCTACCCCGCCCCCGTTCGCGCCCGCTACGACATGGTGGCCGTCGACCCGCGCGGGGTCGCCCGCAGCGAGCCGGTCGAGTGTCTGACGGGCCCGCGGATGGACGCGTACACGCAGGTGGACCAGACCCCCGACGACGCGGCGGAGACCAACAGGCTGAGTGCGGCGTTCAAGGAGTTCGCGGCGGCCTGCCAGAAGCGCTCCGGGAAGGTCCTGCCGCACGTCTCCACCGTCGAGACGGCCCGTGACATGGACATCCTGCGGGCGGTGCTCGGCGACGAGAAGCTCAGCTACGTGGGGGCCTCGTACGGCACGTTCCTCGGCGCCACGTACGCCGAGCTGTTCCCCGGCCGGGTCGGCCGGCTGGTCCTCGACGGCGCGATGGACCCGTCCCTGTCCGCGCTCGACCTCAACCGCGACCAGACCGCCGGCTTCGAGACCGCCTTCCGCGCCTTCGCCGCCGACTGCGTCCGCAAGCCGGACTGCCCGCTCGGCACCGAGTCGGTCGCGGCGGCCGGCGAGGCGCTGCGGGCCTTCTTCCGCGACGTGGACGCGGAGCCGGTGCCGACGGGCGAGAGCCGCGAGCTGGGCGAGTCGCTCGCGACGACGGGCGTGATCGCGGCGATGTACGACGAGGGCGCCTGGCCCCAGCTGCGCGAGGCCCTCACCCGGGCGATCGGCGGCGAGGGCTCGGGCCTGCTCGCCCTGGCCGACAGCTACTACGAGCGGGAGGCGGACGGCACGTACGCCAACCTGATGTACGCCAACGCCGCCGTGAACTGCCTCGACCTGCCGGCCGCCTACGCGGGGCCCGCCGACGCCGAGAAGGCGGTCCCGTCCTTCGAGAAGGCCTCCCCGGTCTTCGGCGAGGGCCTCGCCTGGGCGGCCCTCAACTGCACCTACTGGCCCATGCGCCCCACCGGCAGCCCCCACCGCATCACCGCCGACGGCGCCGCCCCGATCCTCGTCGTCGGCACCACCCGCGACCCGGCCACCCCGTACAAGTGGGCCCGCTCCCTGGCCGCCCAGCTCTCCTCGGGCATCCTCCTGACCTACGACGGCGACGGCCACACCGCGTACGGCCGGGGCAGCGACTGTGTCGACACGGCCATCAACGCCTACCTCCTGGAAGGCACGCCTCCACAGGACGGAAAGCGCTGCTCATCGGCATGATCCGGGGGTGGTCGGAGCACCCCCGGAAACTGTGTAGACTTGGCGGCGCTGCTGCACCCAACATGGGTCTGCACGGCAAGCCGCCTTAGCTCAGCTGGCCAGAGCAACGCACTCGTAATGCGTAGGTCTCGGGTTCGAATCCCGAAGGCGGCTCGGAATTACCCCAGGACTCACTCGCCGTGACCTGGGGTTTTTTCATGCCCGGGTGCGGCTGCGGCCCCCGGGCAGATGCCAGGGCCCCTTGCCTGCCTGATTGGTCTAGTCCAAACTGATCGATTGACGAAGCCTCCGCGGAGTCGGCCACGCACAGCCCGCAATGCCACCGCCGGTCATGATCGACAGGTCGCGGTGATCGGATGTAGGGGGATGCCATGTCAGAGAGGACGGCGGCCACGGGGCTTCCCCGGGGAGGTCCGGCAGGCGAGTCCGGCTCGTTCGGGCCGCGGCTCCAGGCGTTTCGCAGGCGGGCCGGGCTGAGCCAGGAGGTGGCGGCCTCGCGGGCCGGGATCAGCACCCGGGCGCTGCGGGACATCGAGCGCGGCCGGGTCCGGCGGCCCCAGTCCCGCACCCTCCAGCGCCTGGCCGAGGCGCTGGGGCTGACCGGCGGTGAGCTGGTGGACCTGTTGAGCGCCGCGCGCACCGGGCCGCCGCGCGACACCGTACGGCCGCGCCTGCTGATCCTCGGCCCGCTCTCCCTCCAGCGCGGCCAGACCCCCGTCCCCGTCACCAGCCCCATGCTGCGCCGCCTGCTCGGACTCCTCGCGCTCAAGCACCCCGAGCCCGCCACCCAGCAGGAGATCACCGACACCCTCTGGCCGTCCGGGCCGCCCAGCTCCCACCAGAGCCTGATCCACACCTATGTCAGCCAGGTCCGCCGACTTCTTGAGCAGGGCGGCCTGCGGACCGTTCCGCCGCCCACCGTCGTCCGGACGCCCACCGGCTACCTCCTTGAGGCCGCCCGGAACCAGATCGACCTCGGCCACTTCGACGAGCTGGCGGCCCAGGCGGAGCACCTCCATCGCGCGCAGGACCCGCGCGCCGTGTACGAGTCGCTGACGCAGGCCCTCCAGTGGTGGCGGGGCCCCGTGCTCGCGGACGCGGACCCGGTGCTGCGCCAGCATCCGGCCGCCGTGGTGGCCAACGAGCGGCGGGTCAAGGCCGTCCTGCTGCACGCCGACACGGCGCTGCTCCTCGGCCGGCCCGAGGAGACCGTCCCCGTGCTGTGGGACATGGTGAACACCGAGCCCCTGCACGAGGGCCTGCACGCCCGGCTGATCCTCGCCCTCGCCAGCTGCGGGGAACAGGCCGCCGCCCTCAACGCGTACAACCGGCTGCGCGACCGGCTCGACGAGGAGCTGGGCATCGCCCCCAGCGCGGAGGTACGCGACGCACAGCTGCGGGTGCTGCGCCAGCAACTGCCCCTCGCGCAGCGCCGCCCCGACCGCCCCGCGCCGCCACCCGACCGCACGCCGCCCGCCGGTCGCACGCCGCCCGCCGGCCCGCTCCCGGCCCAACTGCCCGCCAGAGCGGGCTCGTACGTCGGACGGCGACGGCAGATGCGGGAGCTGGACGCCCTCGTCTCACCCGACCCGGCGCGCCGCTCGCACCTGGTGGCGGTGGTCGGCGCCCCCGGCGTCGGCAAGACCGCCCTCGCCAAGCACTGGGCGCACGCGCGGCGCGAACACTTCGAGGACGGACAGCTGTTCGTCGACCTGCGCGGCCACTCCCCGCTGCCGACACTCCGCCCCGGCGACGTCCTGGCACAGTTCCTCCGGGCCCTCGGCGCTCCGCCCGACCAGCTGCCCGCCGACGAGGACGAGGCCGCGGCGCTGTACCGCACGCTGCTCGCCGACAAGCAGATGCTGATCGTCCTGGACAACGCCCGCGACGCCGAGCAGGTCAGGCCGCTCATCCCCGGCGCCCAGGGCTGCGCGGTGGTGATCACCAGCCGCAGCCGGCTCGCGGGTCTCGTCGCGAGCGACGGCGCCCGCCAGCTCGTCCTCGACGTGCTCGATCCGGAGGAGGCCCGCCAGCTCCTCGGCAGCACCATCGGCGAGAGCAGGGTCGCGGCCGAGGAGGAGGCGGCCCGCAGGCTCGTACAGGTGTGCGGCGGTCTGCCGCTGGCCATCCGGATAGCCGGCGCCAACCTGCTCGCCCGCGATGCCGGCATCGCCGACTACTGCGCCGAATTAGCGGGTGACGACATGCTCAGCCGGCTGCGCATCGAAGGGGACCGGCGCTCGACGGTCCGCGCCGCCTTCGACCTCTCGTACCGCGCGCTCCCGGCCGCGGCCCAGCGGATGTTCCGCCTCCTCAGCCTGATACCCGGCCCGGACGTCACCGTCGCCGGCGCCGCGGCGCTCGCGGACGCGCCCCCGGCCGAAGCGGCCGGCCTCCTCGTGAGCCTGACGAACGCCCATCTCGTACGGGAACGGGCGGCCGGCCGGTTCGGGATGCACGACCTGATGCGCTCGTACGGCCGCGAGCTGGTCAGCCGGGAGGAGGCGCACGCCGCCCGGCAGCGGCTCTTCGACTGGTACCTCCACCACACCGACGCGGCGGCCCGGCTCCTCTATCCGGCGGAAGGGGTCTTGGACGCAGAGGCCGCGTCGACGGTCTTCCCGGGCCCGGGCGAGGCCTCGGAGTGGCTCGACAGCGAGCGGGAGAACCTCGCCGGCGCCGTCCTCCAGGCGTCCGGCGCCGGCTTCACCGCCCTCGCCTGGCGGCTGGCCGAAAGCCTGCACGACTACCTCTCGGTGGGGATGTACACGGGCGACTGCCTCAAGGTCGCGACCGCCAGCCTGTTCGCCGCCGTCGCCGACGGCGAGCTGCGGGCCCAGGCCGCCGCCCAGCTGAGGCGCGCCGAATGCCACTGGGTACTGGCGAACAACGCGCAGGCCCTGGAGCTGTTCGGCCGTGCCCTGGAGCTCGCGCGGCTGGCCGGCTGGACCGAGGGGCAGGACCTGGCGCTGCGCCGCATCCGCGCCGCGCACCAGGAGGACGGTGCCATGCGGCCGGCCTGCGACCACCTCTCCCAGGCGCGGGGACTCCCCCGGCGCGGCAGCGGGGCGGAGACCGCCGACGCGGACGACGTCGCCGGCGTGGGGCTGACCTGCTGAGTGCCCGTTCCTCCGGCGGCAGGTCAACCACTCCGGCAGGTGTCCCGGTTCTGCCGGTTCCTGCGGAGTAGCCGGCGGCGCCCGGCAGAACGGTAGGTCAGCGCCGGTGCGGGCGGACCTCCGGGGGCTTCCGGTCCTCTGGTCCGACTACAGGAGCCCGCCCAGGCCGGAATCGTACGGTGGCCGCACCGGAAGGCCGTTCCCCGTGCCGATTCATGAGGTGACACGTTGCCACAGCTCACGTCGGCCTTCGCCGCCGCCCCGTGCCGAGCGCGTTCCGGGACCCTTCCCTTCGGTCATGCCCACAGGCCGCACCACCCCCGCGCGATCAGAAAGGTGACGATGGAATCCCCGGCACAGACCCCACGTCAGGAAGCCCGGCGCGCAGCCGAGGTGAACGAGTTCGTGGTCGCGTTCTACGAACGCACCATCGGACGTGCCGACTTCAGCCCGTCCGGGATCGCCGAGGAGCTGGGCGTCCCGCAGCAGCGTGCCGAGCAGGCCGTCCGCGTGCTGCGCGAGCTGCGCCTGGTCAAGCCGGCGGAGGGCGGCACGGACCGGCTCGTCGCGGTCAGCCCGGACGCCGCCCAGATGGAGCTGCTGGTCCCCCTGGAGCGGGAGATCCTCGACAGCCGCCACCGACTCGAAGGATTCAAAGGGCAGTTGAACTCCTTCGTGGCGGCCTTCGAGAAGCAGGCCAGGACCCGCGCCGAACCGGTGGTGATCACCGACGACCGGGAGGAGATCGAGCTGCGCCTCCTGGAGGCCGCACAGGGCTGCACCACCGAGGTCCTCGTGATGCAGCCCTGCGTCGCCCGCGAGACCCCCGAGCTGCGGCTCGCCCGCCCGCTCGTCCTGGAGGCCGTACGGCGCGGTGCGCAGGGCCGGATCCTCTACCCCCACACCGCCCGCGGCGACTCCGACACCCGAGCGCACCTCGGCGAACTCCTGCCCGCGGGCGGGCAGGTGCGCACCACCAACGAGGTACGCGACCGCTTCCTGGTCTTCGACCGGAAGACGGCCTTCATCCCGGCCGGCGAGGGCGACGCGATCGCCGTCGTCTACGACGGCGCGGTCGCGGCCTTCCTGGCCGGACTGCACGCCCGGGTCTGGGAGTCCGCCTTCGACTTCGACTCCGGCGCGGCCGGCTACGCGGGGACGATGGGCGACCTGAAGGCGACCCTGCTCGACCTGCTGGCCTCCGGCGCCAAGGACGAGGTGATCGCCCGCAGGGTCGGCATGTCCGAGCGGACCCTCCGCCGCCACGTGGCCACGATCATGCAGGAACTGGCCGCCTCCAGCCGTTTCCAGGCCGGTGTGATGGCCGCGCGGACCGGCCTGGTCGACCTGGCCCTGAGGGGTGCCGCATGAGCCGGTACGACCGACTCGCGTACACCTCGTCGGTGCGCCGGGTCCAGGAGCAGATGGGCAGCGCCACGGCGACCGACCGGCGGCTGCGGGAGCCGGCCGAGGAGGCCGAGCCGCTCACCGGCGCCGCGGCCGACTTCATCAGCGGCCTCGACGGCTTCCTCTTCGCCAGCGTGGGCGAGACCGGCTGGCCGTACATCCAGTTCCGGGGCGGGCCACCGGGGTTCGTCCACGTCCTGGACGAGCACACCCTCGGCTATCTGGACGTGCGCGGCAACCGGCAGTACATCACCACCGGCAACGTGCGCGGCAATGACCGGGTCGCGCTGTTCTTCATCGACCACGCCCGGCAGACCCGCCTCAAGCTGTTCGGCCACGCCACCGCCGTGCCCGTCGGCGAGGCGCCCGAGCTCGTCGAGCGCCTGGACTCGCCGCGTACCGACGGAACCGTCGAGCAGCTCGTCACCATCCGGGTCGAGGCCTTCGCCTGGAACTGTCCCAACCACATCACTCCGCGCTTCAGCCAGAGCGAGGTCTCCGAGGCTCTGGCCCCGGTCCGCGACCGCATCGCCCAGCTCGAGCAGGAGAACGCCGCCCTGCGCGCGGAACTGGCGGACCGGCCTGCGCGCTGAAGGCCTGCTGACCCTGCCTTCCCGCCGAACGCCCGCTGACCGAATTCGGCAGCCGGTTTCGGTCCTTGAGGGAACCTCCACCGGAATCCCATTCTGGATTCAGCAAAGAGCCCTCGAAGCGAACGGAGACATCGCGCGATGGTCAGCGACGTGATCGACCGAAACGACCGGTTCCGGGGAATCCTGGACCGGCTCGCCACCAAGTCGATCGACGACTACTACAACCCGTACCGGCTGTTCGAGTGGCCGGACCGACTGCCCGAGGACATGTGGTGGATGAGCCCCGAGCTCACCACCACGTACGGGACGGAATGGGCCGAGAAGCTCACTCCTCAGCAGCTCCACGCGCTTTCCAAGCACGAGAGCATCAATTTCTACAGCCTCAATGTGCACGGCATCCGGGAACTGCTCATCGAAGTGGTCGCCCGGATTCACACCGCCGGTTTCGAAACGCCTTCGGAGTTCTTCCACCATTTCATCGGTGAGGAGAACGAGCACATGTGGTTCTTTGCCGAATTCTGCCTCCGCTACGGCGGGAAGATCTACAAGCAGCCGGCCGGCGGCGCCGAGGTGGCCGGCTCCTCGGCCAAGATCCAGAGCCTGCTGGTCTTCACCCGCATCCTGATCTTCGAAGAGCTGGTCGACCACTTCAACTCGGCGATGGCCGAGGACGAGCGGCTGCACGAGACGATCCGCGGCATCAACCGGATCCACCACCAGGACGAGTCCCGGCACATCGCCTTCGGCCGCGAGCTGGTCGGCCTGCTCCACCAGGACCTGAAGGAGACCGCCACCGAGCAGGAACTCGACGACGTCTCCACCTACTTGCGCCGCTACCTGAAGCACAGCTTCGACTCGCTCTACCACCCGCAGGTCTACCGCGACGCCGGCCTGGAGAACCCGCACGAGCTGCGCCGGTCCCTCATGGAGTCGCCGGCCCGCGCCGAGGCCGAGCTGCGCACCTTCCGCAAGACCGCCAAGTACCTCGAGAAGACGGGACTCATCCGATGAACCGCCTGACCGGGAGCGACGGCGCACCCGCGGTCGCCATCCTCGGACCGCAGGCCACCCGGCTCCTCAAGGAGCTGGACGCGGTCTTCGCCGGCTGGGGCACCGCGGCCGGCGCCGAGGAGATCAGCGCCCCGCCGCTCTTCCCGGTGACCGACCTGGAGAAGTTCGACGTCTACACCAACTTCCCCCAGCTCGCCTGGGTGGCCGGCTCCCTCGACCTCACGGACGATCAGCACAAGCCGGTGGAAGGGAAGTTCGGGCCGGGTGCGGTGACCGAGGCGCGGTACGGGCTGCCGCACGCCACCTGCTACGGCGCGTACCTCTTCCACGAGGGTCACCAGGTCGCCGACGACACCCTGCTGACCCTGGTCAACCGGTGCTTCCGCAACGAGGACCACTACGGCGGGCTGCGCCGCCTCGCCACCTTCCAGATGCGCGAGATCGTCGCCCTCGGCAGCTTCGACCACACCCAGCAGGTCATCGCCCGCTTCACCGAGCGGATCCAGTCCTTCGCCGCCGCGCTCGGCGTCGCCCTGGCCAAGGAGCCGGCCGGCGACCCGTTCTTCCGCAACGACAACGGCCGCGCCCTCATGCAGAAGCTCAGCCCGGTCAAGTACGAGTTCCAGTACGGCGACGGCGACCTGGCGATCGCCTCGGTCAACACCCACCGCAACTTCTTCGGCGAGCGGTGCGGCATCCGGCTGGAGTCCGGCGAGCACGCCTACACCTCCTGCGTGGCCTTCGGTCTCGAACGCTGGATCGCGGTCCTGACCGAGCACTTCGAGGAAGACCTCGACGCCGCGCTGGCCGCCGTACGCGCCGCCGCAGCCGACCTGTCGTGACCCAGCCCCTGATCGGCGTCGACCTCGTCCCGCTCTCCCGGGTCGGCGAGCTCCTCGACCCCGATGCCGGGCCGCCGGCTCCCGGCATCGGGCCGCTGCTCGGGAAGTACCTGTCCGCCGACGAACTGGCGGGCTCCCGGACCCCGGACGGCGCACCCGACCAGGCCAGGATCGCCGGACGGCTGGCCGCCAAGGAAGCCGTCTTCAAGCTCCTCGGAGCCGTCGGACGGCCGGTGCCCTGGCAGGGCATCGAGGTCCTGCGCGGCCCCGGCGGGCGGCCGGGGATCCGGCTCTCGGGCCGGGCGGCCGAGCTGGCCCGGGCCGCCGGGCTCGGCCCGATCGACGTCAGCATCAGCCACGACGCCGGCTTCGCGATCGCCGTCGCGGCCTCCTCCACCTCTCTCGATCACCACCCGTCTCCCGCCCACCACCCCTCCCGCCCACCCCATCTCGCAGCATCAGCGACTCCGAAGGGAATGCCATGAGTTCCGCAGGTATCGACAAGGTCCGGGACTGGATCCTCGGCCGTCACCCCGAGCGCACCGAGCTCGCCTCCGACGTCGACCTCATCGAGAGCCGTCTCGTCGACTCGCTCGCCTTCGTCGAGCTCGTCTACACCATCGAGGACGCCGCGGGCGTCGAGATCGACTTCGACAACATCGACATCGAGGACTTCCAGACCCTCGCGACCATCGAGAAGGCGTTCTTCGCCTGATCCCGAGGAGGGATCTTCACCATGGATGCAGTCTCGTACACCGCACAGTGGATGGCCGCGGCCCGCGCACAGGAGTCCGAGCGGGAGGACGCGCTGTTCGTCGACCCGCTGGCCAAGGACCTCGCCGCGCCCAGGGGCTTCGAGCTGATCGAGCGCTACGCCGGCGGCGGCCTCCTGCCGTTCATCTCCATCCGGACCCGGTTCCTGGACGACGCCATCCGGGACATCCTCGCCGAGGGCGGGATCCAGCAGGTCGTCCTGATCGCGGCGGGCATGGACACCAGGGCCTTCCGGCTCGACTGGCCGGAAGGCGCCCAGGTCTACGAGGTCGACCACGCGCTGCTGATCGCCGAGAAGCGCCGTCGGCTCGACGCCCTCGGGGCCGAGCCGCGCACCGACCGGCGCGAGGTCTCCGCCGACCTCACCCAGGAGTGGCTGCCCGCCCTGGAGGCCGCCGGCTTCGACCGCACCCGCCCGACCCTGTGGGTCGCCGAGGCGCTGACCTTCTTCCTCACCGAGGAGCAGGCGGCCGGGCTGCTCCAGCTGCTCGCCTCCGCCTCGGCCCCCGGCAGCCACCTGGCCTTCGACATCCTCGGCCGCGCCCTGCTGCGCAGCCCGTTCTCGAAGCGGTGGCTGGACACCCTCGCCGCCGACGGCACGCCGTGGATCTTCGGCACCGACGAGCCCGAGGAGTTCCTCACCGCGAACGGCTGGAAGACCACCGACCTGCGGCAGCCGGGCCAGCCCGGCGCGGGCGAGGGCCGCTGGCCGTACGACGTCCAGCCGCGGGACCGCCGGGGCGCCAACCGGCTGTGGCTGATCCGCGCCGAGATAGCGACGGCCTGATGGGTCACCCGGCCACGGACCTCCAGGCCTCGGACGCCCGGGCCGAGGGCCACCAGGCCCAGGTCTCGGACGGCCCGGTCTCGGACCGCCCGGTCTCGGACCGTCGGATCACCCTGGAGCGGATCGAGTCGTACCTGCCCGAGCGCAGCGTACGGATCGAGGAGCTGGGCGAGCGGCTGGGGCTGCGGCGGGCCGAACTCGGGGTGTTCCGGAAGTTCTACGGCCTGGACACGCTCCGCTTCGACCCCGAGCTGCCGCTGCTCGACCTGCTGCGGCCCGCCGCGCGCGGCGCCCTGGCCGCCCTCCCGGAGGGCGGCCGGGTGGAGTACCTGGCCTACGCCCACGTCACCCAGGCGGTGGCCCCGGCCGACGTGGACATCGCCCAGGCGGTCGGCGAGGACCTCGGCCTCGACGGCACGGAGGCCTTCGGCCTCAGCCACCAGGCGTGCGTCAGCAGTCTGGGCGCCATCGAGGTGCTCGGCGAACTGCTGCGCGCGGAGGGCGCCGAGGGCGCGTACGCCCTGATGGTCACCGGCGAGCAGGCGTACTCGCCGATGGTCCAGCTCGTCCCCAACACCTCGATCATGGCCGACGCCGCCGCCTCCTGCCTGATCACCCTGGACGGCGAGGGCGACGTCGTCCGCTCCTTCGCCACCCGGACCCTGGGCGAGTACGCGCAGTGGCTGGAGCTGACCGCCGAGCAGAACACCGAGTTCGGCGAGCAGTACGGCAAGCGGATCTCCGAGGTCATCCACCAGGCCCTGACGGAGGCGGGGCTGACGCTCGACGACGTCGACCTGGTGATCCCGCACAACGTCAACAAGCTGGCCTGGCGGCAGACCATCAAGGAGCTGGGGGTGGCGCCGGAGAAGGTCTTCCTGGACAACGTCCCGCGCTACAGCCACACCTTCGCCTCGGACGTCTTCGTCAACTACACCACCCTGCGGGACGCGGACCGCCTCGTGGACGGCGCGCACTACCTGCTGGTCTCCGTCGGCCTGGGCGCCACCTTCGGCGCGATGGTGATCACCCACCGTACGGGGGGCGGCAAGTGATGGAGCGTCAGGAAATCCTGCTCGTCATCGAGAAGGCCCTCAGCGAGGTCCTGGAGCGGCCGGTCAGCGGGCTCACCGAGGAGACCGCGCTCTTCGACGAGCTCCAGCTCGAATCCATCGCCGTCCTGGGGCTCCTCATGACCGTCGAGGAGGCGACCGGGATCGCGGTCGACCCGGACGAGCTCGACATCGACCACCTGCGGACCATGCGGTCCTTCGCCGACTACGTCGAGGCCGCACTCCGCGAAGCAGAGGGGACGTCATGACCGGACTCGCCGTCCGGGCCGCCGCGGCGGTGCGCTCGCCGCGGGGCCGGGCACCGGCCGACCGCCCGGCCGCGCTCGACTACTACCGCGACCTGCTCACTCCCTTCGGGGAGAAGCCGGACGAGGAGCTGCTGGGCCGCGGCGCGCACGTCCACCACCGCGACCTCGCGGACCTCCTCGTCGCCGACGAGGGCGTCGGCCGGAGCCGGCCGGAGCTGCTGATCGTCACCCACGCCCTGCCGGACGTGGTGCCCTTCACCGCCGTCGCGCCGCACATGACGGACCGCCTCGGCGGCCTGGCGGCCAATTTCGCGATCGCCCAGCAGGGCCTGGCCGCACCCTTCACCGCGCTGCGGATCGCCTCGGCGTACCACCGCGCGGGGCGGGCCGCGGAGGTGGTGCTCGCGGTGCTCGAACAGACCACGCTGCCGACGCCGTTCCCGCTGGTCCAGGACACCCCGCTGATCGACTCGGCCGCGGCGGTCGTCCTCGGGGCCTCCACGGAAGGCGAGGCCGGCCTGGCGTTCGCCCGGGCGTACTCGGCCGCTTCGGCGGTGGCCGCGCTCGGCGAGGACGCCCTCGGCCCGGACGTCGGGGAGCACGGCACGCTCCTCGTGCTCGGGCCCTGGGTCACCGAGGACGTCCCGGAGCGCTCCCCGGTGCACCGGGTGGCCCCGGGCAGCTACTGCACCAGCCTCTGGCTGGAGCTCGCCGACCACTGGCAGGAGTGGCGGGACACGTACCGGCGGGTCGTCCTGTGCGACACCGACCCGCGCTCCGGCCGCAGCCACGTGGCGCTCTTCGCCCGCGGCGAGGGGTAACTCCCCGCGCGGCCCGGGGGTCAGCCCGTCCACCACGCCCCCGCCGTGGTGGACGGGCTCGCCCCCGGTTGGGCGTACGCGCCGACACCGGAACACCGGAACACCGGGCGGCCCCGGACCGGACGCTTCGCCGGGCTCGTGCCCGGGCTCGACACACATCGGACAAGGCAACCGAAGGGAAGGTCGGAACACGATGACCACGGCTGAGACGCGGACCATCAGGCTGGACTCCGCGAGAGCCGGCTCCGGCCCGGCGACCTGGGGGCAGCGGGCGATCTGGGGTGTCGTCACCAAGCTCGGCGACGACGCCCCCCGCTACAACGTGCCGGTTGACCTCCCCGTCAGCCCGCCCCGCCCCGTCTCCCGCGTCCTCGCGGACGTGACGGAGCTCCTCCTGCTCCACGACAGCCTGCACACCAGGTTCCTGTCCGACGGCGAGGACGGCCTGGAGCAGGTCGTGGACGGCAGCGGCGAGCTTCCGGTGGAGATCCGTACGTGCCCGGCGGCACGGGCCGCGGACACCGGTGCCGCCCTGCTCAAGGAGCTCGCCGGGCGCTCCTTCGACCACACCCGGGAGTGGCCCCTGCGCGTCGGCCTCGTGGAGTCCGACGGCCTGGTCCACCGGCTTGTACTGGTCGGGGCCCACACCGGGATGGACTACTGGGGTCTCGGCATCCTGCTCCGCGACCTGGGGGCGGTCGTGTCGGGGGAGACCGCCGCGTCGCTGCGCCTGGCACGCCCGTCCCTCCAGCCCCTGGACGCCGCGGAGGTCCAGGCGTCGCCGCTCGGCCGTCGCCGGGACGAGGCGGCCCGCCGCTACTGGTGCGAGCAGCTGACCGCCGGCCCGCGGCGGCTCTTCCAGGACCCGGCGGCGCCGGAACTCGCGGACGACCCGACCCGGATGTTCCCCAACGCGCTGCTGCGCTCGCCCGCGCTGGCGGTCGCCGTCGGGCGGGTGGCGGCGGAGCTGGAGGTGAGTGACGCGGCGGTGCTGCTCGGCGCGGCCTCCCACCAGCTGGCCAGGATGTCCGGGAGCAGCGACGTGCTGTTCCAGGTGGTCGTGGGCAACCGCTTCCAGCCGGCCGCCGCCGCGGCGGTCAGCACGGTGGCGCAGGAGGCCCTGTTCCGGCTCACGGACGCGGACCGGGACTTCGAGGACGCGGTGCGGCGGACGCGGTCCGTCGCGTTCAGCGCGTTCCGCCACGCCTCGTACGACAAGTGGGCGCTGGACCGGGAGGTGGCGCTGCTCGTCGAGAAGGGCGAGGCGGCCGACCACTCGTACTGGTGGAACGACACCCGCGACCCGGCCGTCGGGCCGTTCGAGACCGTCGAGAGGCCGCGGGCCGCGCTGAGCGAGCTGATCGGCCGGACCGAGCTGAGCTGGCCGACGGAGTTCCTGCCCCGCAAGAACGTCTCGATGGCCGTGGACGTGCTGACCGCACCGGGCGCCCTGGACCTCGCCATGACCGCCGACCCGGCCGTCCTCGACCGCGACGGGATGGAGCAGTTCCTCCGCGGGGTCGAGCGGCTGATCGTCGCCGAGGCGATCGCGCTGGGGGACTGATGCCCGAGACGTACGCGGGAATCGCCTGGACGGGCGAGGGGTACGAGGTCGAGGTCCTGGACGGCGCCGGACGCCGGGTCGTGGAGCCGAGCGGCTGGAGCGGCGCCCAGGCCGCCGAACTCATCGCGTGGCTCCGGGACTTCGACGGCGGGCGGGCGCCCGCCGTGGTCCTGGACAGCACCAACGGCCTGCTCGACGGCCCGATGACGGCGGCCGGTCTGGAGGTCTACCGCGCGGATCCCTGGCTGCTGCCGCCGCGGCCGGGTTTCGGCTCCGTCCCGGCCGCACGGCTGGCGGAGCGCGCCAGGGCCGCGCCCGGCGAGCTGGCCCGGGTCACCGCCGAGGGCGGCACGCTGACCGGCCGCGCCGAGGAGTACTTCGACGGCGTGAGGCGCGGCGAGCCGATCGTGGCGGAGCTGACGGCGGCCGGACGCTGCTTCGCGCACGGCCGCCGGGACACCGCGAAGGTCGCGCTCACCTTCGACGACGGCCCCGACCCGGTCTTCACCCGCCGGGTGCTGGACATCCTGGAGCGGTACGGAGCCCGGGCGACCTTCTTCTGCGTCGGGCACCACGTGGCGGCGCTGCCCGACCTCGTACGCCGGACCGCCGCCGCCGGCCACGAGCTGGGCAACCACTCCTGGTCGCACCCCTACCTGCCCGACCTCACGCCGGAGCAGCTGCGCGAGCAGCTCGACCGGACGGCCGAGGCGGTGGCCAAGGTGACGGGCGAGGAGGCGCCGACCCGGTTCAGGCCGCCGTACGGCGCGCTGAGCCCCGAGGTGCTGGCCGCCCTCGAGGGGTATCCGACCACGCTGACGATGTGGGACGTGGACACCCGCGACTGGGCGAGGCCGGGAGCGGAGCGGATCGCCGCGACCGTCCTGGAGTCCGCGGGCCCGGGCTCGGTGGTGCTGATGCACGAGGGCGCCGGCGATCGCGCCCAGACCGTGGAGGCCCTTCCGGCGATCGTCGAGGGCCTGCTCGAACGCGGCCTGGAGCTCGTCACCGTGGGGGAACTGGCCGACCCGCCCGTCACCCCCGACGACTCGCCCGTCACCTCCGCCGGCCCGCCCGTCGCCCCCGCCGGCCCGCCGCCGTCCGCCCGATGAAGACCTCGATCAACGACCGAAGGGTTTGAACAGCCATGGAAGAACGCTTGGCGGACCACACCGCGGCGGACGCACCGCCGCCGACGAAGGACGGGCCCGACGGGCCCGACGGGTCGCCGCCGTCGGGGACGTCGACTCCCGGTGTGCCGTCCTCGGGAGAGCCGGCGATCTGGTCCCGTAACTTCCGGTTCTACTTCACGGCCCGCAGCGCGGGTCTGCTCAGCTGGGCCATGCTGCCGGTCGCGGTCTCGGCCGGTCTGCTCAGCGGCGGGTACGGCCTGGACACCGCCGGGTACTCGATGGCCTTCCTGGTCGCGCCGTTCGCCGGTCTGGTGCTGTTCGGCGGGGTGCTGGCCGACCGGTTCACCGCCCGCCGGATGATGATCATCGCGGACATCGCCAACCTCACCGCGCACATCCTGCTCGCCCTCCTGTTCATCCACGGCATCGACCATCTCTGGCAGCTGTACGGGCTGTTGGTGGTGGCCGGTACGGCGAACGCGCTGTTCCAGCCGGGCGCCTCCTCGACCGTCCCGCTGGTCTCCCGGGACGTGCAGGGCGCGAACGGCGTGCTGCGCACCTCCGAGGCGATCACCGGCCTCGGCGGCCCGGCGCTGGCCGGCGCCCTGGTCGGGTTCGGGTCCACCGGCTGGGTGATGGTGATCTCCGCCGTCGCCTACGGGACCAGCGCGATCTGCCTGTTCGTCCTCCGGCTCGGCGTGGTGCCCGCGCCGCCGCCCGGCCAGAGCCTGTGGCGCAATCTGGCGGTCGGCTGGCAGGAGTTCACCTCCCGCAGCTGGCTCTGGGGCGTGATCCTGGTCTGGATGTTCTACGCGGTGCTGTCCTGGGGGCCGCAGCTGTCGGTGGCCGCCGGCGTCATCGTGCCCGAGCACGGCGCGTCCGCCTTCGGTCTGATCAACGCCGCGCTGGGCGCCGGCACCGTCGCCGGTGGCCTCCTCGCGATCCGCTACAAGCCCCAGCGGCCGCTCGCCGCCGGGGCCGTGGCGATGATGGCGTACCCGATCTACCCGCTCGGCATCGTGCTCGGCTGGCCGGTCTGGATGCTCGCCGTCGCCCAGGTCCTGGTCGGCGCCGGGATCGGCGTCTGGGGCGTCATGTGGGCCACCAGCGTGCAGACCCAGGTGCCGGGCGAGGTGCTGAACCGGGTCCACGCCTACGAGGTCGCGGGCTCCGTCGGCATGTACCCGATCGGCAGCGCGCTGGCCGGACCCGCCGTCGGCGCGTTCGGCACCGACGCGGTGCTCCTGGTGGGCGTCGTGGTCTCCTTCCTCACCGCCGCCGCGCTCCTGGCCGCCCGTCCGATACGGACCCTCCAACGTGTGCCGGACCGCGTCTGAGCAGGTACTGAGCAGGTGAGGACGCCCGTCGAGGGCGTGCACTACCTGGTCCGCCGGAGCGAGGAGGTCCTCGACGCGCTGCCCGTCGCCGCCACCGACCGGGCGGCCGCCGCGGAACTTCCGCCGTGGCGCGCCGTGGAGCACGCCGCTTCGCGGACCCTGCTGCGGGCCCTGCTGCGGGAGATCGGCGAGGACCTCCGGGGCGGGCCGGTCGCCGCCCTCCCGAGCGGCCGGCCGTACCTGCCCGACCGGCCCGACCTGGGCGTGAGCCTCTCGCACTCCTCGGGCTGGGTCGCCGTGGCCGTCGGCAGGAACCGTGACGTCGGGGTCGACGTGCAGGCCCCGTACGCCGTCGGCGAGCGCATGCTGCGGCTGTGCTGCGCGCCCGGCGACGCCGAGGCGCTGTCCGGCATGCCCGAGGCCCGGCGCAGACGGGAGTTCGCCTGGATCTTCACCGTCCAGGAGGCGTGCGTGAAGGCCGTCGGCGCGGGGTTCTCCGGCCGCCCGTGGAGCGTGCCGGTGGCGCTCGGACAGCGGAGGGGCGAGTGGGGGCGGGGCGACGGGGAGCGGGTCGGCTGGTGCGCCCCTCGCGGCCCGGAGCCGGTGCCGGCCGGCTGCGCCTGGACCGAGCGGGAGGTGCCGGGAGGTGTTCCGACAGGTGGGCGCCGGTGGCGGTGACGGGCTGTGAGCCCGTAGAACACCACCAGCAACCGGTACGCGGAACGAGAGGGCATCATGAGCGCCACCACAGAAGCCACCGCCGATCCGACGGGCCGCGGTGACGGCCTGGCCGTCACCGAGCGGACCCGGCTGCGGCGGATGCGCGAGAAGGGCAGCCACCGGCGGGCCGATCTGGACGCCGTGCTCGCGGCGGGTTTCCTCTGTCACCTCGGGGTCCCCGTCGACGGGACGACGATGGTCGTGCCCACCGCGTACGGCGTGGACGGCGACCGGCTCTACCTCCACGGTTGGGTCGCCAGCCGCAGTCTGGTCCAGGCCCCCGACACCACGGTCTGCGTCACGGTCACCCACGTCGACGGCCTCGTCCTCGCCCGCTCCGTCTTCGAGCACGGCGTGAACTACCGCTGCGCGATGGTCTACGGCATACCGCGGATCGTGACCGACCCGGAGGAGAAGCTGCGCGGGCTGCGGGCGCTCACCGAGCAGAGCTCGCCGGGTCAGTGGGAGTACGTGCGGCAGCCCAGCCGCAAGGAGCTCGCCGCGACCTCCGTCCTCGCGCTCGACCTCACCGAGGCCTCGGTGAAGACCCGCAGCGGACCGCCGGACGACGGCGACTCAGAGGACGCGGCGCTCGGCCTCTGGGCGGGTGTCCTGCCCGTCGTGACCACCTTCGGCGAGCCGGTCACCGACCCCGTCCTGCCCGAGGATCTGGCGGTGCCCGCGCACGTCGCCGAGCGCGCCGGACGCGTGCTGGGCGAGTAGGGGCGTACAGGCGGGAGTAAGGGAGCGAGGGTGGTCAGGCCGGGGCGGTGTCCTCCGCCGGGGCCTGGACGGTCAGGCGGCTGAGGTGGCCCTCGTCCGCCAGGACGTCCACCGAGGTGATCCGGCCGTCGAGCACGGTGAAGGAGAAGACGGTGTGGACGGTGCCGGGCGGTCCGCCGCGGCTCAGGACCAGGCCGGCCGCCCCGTCCACCAGAGCCGGGCGGGCCTCCAGGATCCGCCCGGCGAGGGCCGGGGCCACCTGCCCCGCCCCGTGCGCGGGCCGCACCCCGGCTCGTACGGCGGTGGGGTCGGCCCGCAGCGCCACGTCCGGGTCGAGGAGCGCGCGCAGCGCCTCGGAGTCCCGGGCCCGCGCGGCCGCCAGGCAGGCGGCGACGGTCTCCCGCTGGCGTGCCGGGTCGGGTTCCGGCATCTCCTCGGCGCCCTGGACCCGGTGCCGGGCATGGGCGGCGAGCTGGCGGGCGGCGGCCGGGGTGCGTTCCAGGATCCGGGCGGTCTCCTCGTACGGGACGTCGAACAGGTCGTGGAGGACGAAGGCGAGCCGCTCGGGCGGGGTGAGCGTGTCCAGGGCCGTCAGGAGGGCGGGGTCGGGGCCCGCCGGGTCATGCGGGACCGGGGCCCAGGGATCCCAGGGGGCCGTCCGGTGGGTCTCGCGTGCGCGGAGCCGTTCCAGGCAGACCCGGGCCAGGGCGTCGAGCACCCGTCCGCCGGCGACGGGACGGCGGGCGGTCGCCCGTACCGAGCCCCGTACCGACGTCCGTACGGGCTCAGGTGCCGACTCCGGCATCGACGCGTGGACCGCTTCCCGTACCGACTCGCGTACCGCGTCCCGTACCGCCTCATCGGCCTCGTCGGACGAGCCGAGCAGCCGGTACGCCACGGCCTTCAGCCGCGGCCCGCGCTCCTCGGCGTGGGCGGCGAGGTCGTCGTCGTCATCCACGGGTCGTGACCTCCGGGTCGGGGACGGGTCGGGGACGGGTCGGCGTACGGCCGTCGTCGGGGCGCCCTCAGGGACGCCCCGGCGCGGCCGGGGGTGCGCACGGCGTCAGTCGCCGTGGCCGGTGCCTCCGCTGCCGAAGCCGCCGCTGGAGATTCCGCCCCACTTGCGCTTCTCCTCGCTCGGCGGGTCCGGAGAGGTCTCGGTGCCCGACGTGCCGGGGCCCTTGAGCTCGTACGGCATGAGGCGGTGCTCGCCGTCGTTCCGCGGCATCTCCGCGGGCCTGCGGTACTCCGACATCTCACCGGGCAACTGGTCGGTGTCCGGCCGGTGTGGCTGCTCCTCCGGCTTGGGCGTGGGGGATTCGCGGTCGCGGATCCGGTAGCCGAGCCAAAAGGCGCCGATGAGTATCGCGACGAGGACGAGTCCGCCGAGAACCTGTCCGAGGCCCGACTGCCAAACCCCAGCGGCCAGGGCCTCTGCTGCGCTGAGAGTGTTCATACTTCAGGATTACCCGATTCCGCTTCTTTGGACCCGTCGAGCGGGTCCACCTCGAAGATTTCCTCGGCATTCGCTGAAACATTTCCGCACCCCCGTCGCGTCAATGAGGTGTACGGCGACCACACCACGTGACCGCGAGGGAAAGGAGGGGCATGAGAAAGTCCCGCGCGGACGAGTTCCTGGAGTTCGCCTCCGCACGCACGGGGCACCTGTTCCGTTCCGCATGCCTGCTGACCAGCGGCGACACCCATCTCGCCGAGGACCTCACGCAGGAGACGCTCGGCCGGATGTACGCCCTGTGGGGCCGGATGGCACGGATCGGCAACCCCGCCGCGTACGCCCAGACCGTGCTCGTCCGGACGTTCCTCAGCCACCAGAGGCGCCGCTCGGCCACCGAGCGCCCCCTCGGCGAGCTGCCCGACCGCGCACCCGAGAACGGCGAGGACCCGGCACTCCGGATCGCGCTGCTCGACGCGCTCGCCGGACTCGCACCCAAGGACCGGGCGGTCGTGGTGCTGCGGTACTGGGAGGACCGCAGCATCGAGGAGACCGCCGACGCCCTGCACGTCAGCTCGGCGGCGGTCCGCACCCGCTCCGTACGGGCGCTCGCCAAGCTGCGCGAACGGCTCGGCGGCAACATCGCGGAGTTCGCCACCCGCTGACCCGCAGGCCCGCCGACCGCAGGCCCGCTCCCCTTCATCAGACGTCACATCCACGAACCGGAAACGGTGGTTTCGGCATGTCCCAGAACGAAGGTTCCCCGCACGAGGGCTTCGAGGAAGAGCTCGGCGCGGTCCTGCGCAGCACCGGCGAAGGCTTCTCCGTCGACGGCCGGCGCGAGCTCGTCACGGGCGGACTCACCCGCGGCCGGCGCCGCCTGGTGCGCCGCCGCCTCGCGGTGACCGGCGGTGCCCTCGCGCTCGCCGCCGTCGGCATCGGTGGCGTGTACGGCGGGTCGCTGCTCAGCCCCAGCGGGAAGGCGACGTCCGCCGGTGTGGCCGCGGCTCCCAAGCCGACCGGCGATACCGCAGAGGCCACGGAGCCGAGTCAGGAGGAGAAGCGGCGCCTGGCGCAGATGGAGGCGCAGATCCCGGTCAAGGACATCGCGGCCGCGATCCAGGCCAACACCCCTGCGGGAAACTGGCAGTTCGAGAACCTGGACGCCAAGGGCCAGCACGCCCTCGGGATCTACGACGACGGCGACGGCAAGGCCGCCGTCTCCGTCGGCCTCAACCGCTCCGCCGGTGGCGACGGCGAGGCGGGCGCGGGGCAGGTCGAGTGCCCGAGCAAGGTCCACGTCCCCTTCGACAAGTGCACCACCGAACGGCTGCCGGGCGGTGACCGGCTGATGATCATCCAGGGGTACGAGTACCCCGACAAGCGCGAGGAGACCAAGAACTGGCGGGCGGTCCTGCTCACCAAGGACGGCTTCCTGATCGACGCGAGCGAGTACAACGCCGCCGCCCAGAAGGGTGCCGAGATCAGCCGCGAGAACCCGCCCTTCACCGCATCCCAGCTGAAGGCCCTCGTCACGTCCGAGGACTGGCGCCCGCTGCTCCGGCAGCTGCCCACGCCCGTGCGGGCGAAGCCCTCCTCGGGCACGGCCCAGCGGCCCGCCGGGCCGGCCGGCGAAGCCGTCCAGGCCACCCTGCGCTCCCTGCTGCCCAAGGGGCTGAAGGTCACGGACGAGGGCGGCGAGGGCGAGTACGGCTTCGTGGTCGTCGACGACGGCAAGGGCAAGAGCTTCGTCCAGATCAACGTCCAGCCGAACATGAAGGGCGCGGCCGACTCCATCTTCGGCAGCGGAGACGTCACCGTCCTGCCCGACGGCCGCAAGGTCAAGCTCACCCAGCAGCCCGGCGAGAAGGGCGGTTCCGGTGTCGTCATGTGGACCGCCGACACCATCACGCACACGGGCTTCCGGGTCGTCGTCTCCGGCTTCAACACCGGTGCGCAGCACGAGCCCGCCACGCGCGCCGAGCCCGCGCTGACGATGGAGCAGCTGAAGGCCATCGCGCTGAGCCTGAGGTGGCAGACGCTCCCCATGAAGTAACTCCTGAGCCTACGGGGGAGCAGGGGAGGGGTGGCGGGCTCGGCCCGCCACCCCTCCCCGCGCGTCTACTTGGCGTCCGCGTACCGCTCGACCGTCGCCGTCGTGAACGGGAACCGCACCGGCGTCTCCCCGAACGCGATCCGCCCCGCCTCGTCCCCGGCCGCCCTGATCGCGGCCGTCACCGCCTCCGCCTCCTCCGCGGGGCAGTGCACGATCACCTCGTCGTGCTGGAAGAAGACCAGCTCCGCCCGCATCCCCCGAAGGGCCCGCCGCAGCGACGCCAGCATCAGCAGCGCCCAGTCGGCGGCGCTTCCCTGCACGACGAAGTTCCGGGTGAAGCGGCCGCGCGCCCGGGCGTTCCCCGAGGCGTATCCCGGGACGAACTCGCCCTCCGCCGCCACCGGTTCGCCGCCCTCCTGGGGCAGCCCGGCCTCGTCGTCGTCGCCCGCGCCGACCGCCCGCGGGCTGGTCCTGCCGAGCCAGGTCCGGACGAGCCGGCCGTCCTCGCCGGCCTTCGCCGCGTCGTCGACATAGGCCACCGCCAGCGGGAAGCGGCGCCGCAGCGCCGCCAGGTTCTTCAGGCCGTCGCCGCTGGTCTGCCCGTAGATCGCGCCGAGCAGCGCGATCTTCGCGTGGTCCCGGTCGCCGGAGAAGGCCCGGTCCGACAGGCGCGTGTACAGGTCGTCGGGGTGGCCCGCGACCTCCATCAGACCCGGGTCCCGGGAGATCGCGGCGAGGACGCGCGGCTCCATCTGGTCGGCGTCCGCGACCACGAGCCGCCAGCCCTCGTCGGCGACCACCGCCCGCCGGATCACCTTCGGGATCTGGAGCGCCCCGCCGCCGTTGGTCGTCCAGCGACCGCTGACCGTGCCGCCCGGCAGGTACTCGGGCCGGAAGCGGCCGTCGCGGACCCAGTCGGCCAGCCACGACCAGCCGTGCGCCGTCCAGATCCGGTACAGCTTCTTGTACGCGATCAGCGGCTCCACCGCCGGGTGGTCGACCTCCTCCAGCTCCCATCGGCGGGTGGACTTCAGCCGGATGCCGGCCTGCTGGAACGCCTTGACCACGTCGGCGGGCAGGTCCGGCCGGACCCGCCGCCCGAACGCCGCGGACACCTCGTCCGCGAGCTCGGCGAGGCGGCGCGGCTCGCCCCCGCCCGCGTACCGCTCGCCGAGCAGCTCGTGCAGCAGGTCGCGGTGCACGTCCGCCCGCCACGGCAGCCCCGCCCGGTGCATCTCGGCGGCGACCAGCATCCCCGCCGACTCGGCGGCCGTGAGCAGCCGCATCCTGCCCGGGTGCTCGGCCCGATCGTGACGGGCGAGCTGCTCCGCGTAGACCGCGAGGAGCCCCTCGAAGGGCACGGACGCGACCGGCCGCGGCTCGAAGAGCGAGTCCTGCGAACCGGGCTCGGCGGCGCGCTGCGGCGGATCGGGCGGCACGGGGGCGTTCCGCAGGCGCGCCCAGGCCGCCGCCGCCGAGCGGGGCTCCCCGAGCCGTCCCTCGTGCCCGAGGAGGAGCTGCTCGGCGTCCTCCACGTCGTAGCACCGCTCGACCCGTACCCCGGCGGCGAGCAGCCGGGGATACACCTCGGCCGTCGACCGCCACACCCAGCGGGCCACGTCGGGCCGGGCGCGCACGGCGGCCACCAGGTCGGGCTCGCGCCGCACCTCCCCGGCGGGCAGCCCGTCCTGGCCGAGCGGCACGAGCAGCGCCCCGTCCCCCTCGGCCTCGGCGGCCAGCGCCCACCTCTCGCTCATGGGTGCGAGTCTGGCACCCGCCACTGACAGCGCCGGGTCACGACATCAGCCGACCGCCGGACCGGCCCTACGCCGCCGCGTGGAAGAGGGCGGCGGCCTCGCCGCGCGAGTCGACGCCCAGCTTGTTCAGGATGTTCGCGACGTGGAACTTCACCGTCGACTCGCTGATGTGCAGCTCCTCGGCGATCCGCCGGTTCCGGTGCCCGAGCGCCAGGTGCCGCAGCACTTCCACCTCCCGCTCGCCGAGCCCGGTCAGCGGGTGCGCCGCCTCGACCGGCGCCTCCGGGGTCGCCAGCGGGACGACCGCCGTGATCGTGGTGCCCCAGCCCGGCACCACGTCCATGTCGAGCCGCCCGCCGAGCACGTCGAGACGGTCCCGGATGCTGCCCGCCCCCAGGTCGCACGGGGCCAGGGCGCCCGCCCCGTCGTCCCGCACCGAGGCCCTCAGCTCGTGCTCGGTCAGCTGCCAGCCGACGTGGACCCGGCGCACGGAGTCCTGCTCCAGGACGATCAGGAGCAGCGCCCGGACGATCGCCCGCGCGCTGTGCGCGACGTCCGCCGCGAGCGACCGGTCGGAGTCCGGCGCGCCCAGGTCGAGCCGGACCGCGCTGTGCCGCAGCATCGGCCGCAGCTCGCCGGCGAGCCGCTCGAAGGCGTCCCGCGCGGGCTCCTCGGCGAGTGCGCGGTCCCGTCGCTGCTCGGCCCGCATCTCGATCAGCGCCGCGGCGGCCAGGTCGGTCGCGGTCGTCCGGGCCGTCGTGTCGTCGAGGGCCCGGCTGCGCAGCACCCCGAGGACGCCGGAGAGCGCCGCCGCGTGCGCGGTCGACAGCTCCGCGATGACCCGGGCCCGGGTGTCGGCCGCCGCGCGCGAACGGGCCAGGGCCCCCGGCATGGCCTCCGTCGCGAACCGGTCGAAGTGGCTGGTGACCAGGTTCCACAGGGCCTGCGCCACGGCCAGCTCGGCCGCGCCCGCCGGGGCGGCGCCGTCCTCCCGTACGAGCACGAGGACCGCCCCGCGCCGGGTCGCGTCGCTCTTCACGGCGACGACCTCGCGCGCCCGGCCGCCGATCGTCGCGACGCCCTGCCAGGGGTTCCCGGGGACGCCCGCCAGGAGCAGCGGCGTCAGTTCGGCGCCGGTCAGCAGCTCCGTACCGCCGAGGGACTTGAAGGGGGAGTGGGCGCAGTGGGTGGAGAGTTCGGCGGCGTCCACGTGCGGGATCAGCGGGGCGAGGGCGGCGGAGACCTTGGGGAGGATCCCGCCGAGCGGCTGCCGGAGGATCTCGTACGCGGAGGTCAGGGTGAGCGCGTCCATGCGGTTCAGCGTACGGGGGCGAGGCCTGGCCCCGGCCGGTCTTTCGGACAGGTGGGACTGGCCGTTCGGAGGGCGGGGAGAGGAGGGGGCGGGCCGCAGGCTGGAGCACGTCGAGGAACGACAGATCCGCGAACGGAATCCCGAACGGGATCCTGAACGGGATACGTGAACGGGCAGCGCTGGAGGCTGAGATGGAAGCGATCGTGTACGAGGAGTTCGGTGGCCCCGAGGTGCTGCGCCACGCGACCGGCGTCGCCGTGCCCGAGCCCGGCCCCGGCGAGGTCCGGGTGAAGGTGGCGGCGGTGGGCGTCAACCCGGTGGACTGGAAGCGGCGTTACGGCTGGGTCGAGGAGTTCTACCCGACGACCTTCCCCGCCGTCCCAGGCCTGGAGTTCGCCGGCACCGTCGACGCGCTGGGCGCGGGCGTCACCGACCTGGCCGTCGGCGACGAGGTCCTCGGCTGGACGAAGACCGGCTCCTACGCCGAGTACGCCATCGCCGGCACCGTCGCGCCCAAGCCCGCCGAGCTCTCCTGGGAGGCCGCCGCGAGCCTGCCGGTGGCCGGGGAGACGGCCCAGCGGGTCCTGGACCTGATCGGCGTACGGGAGGGCGAGACGCTCTTCCTGCACGGGGCGGCGGGCGTCGTCGGCTCGGTGGCCGTCCAGCTCGCCGTCGCGGCCGGCATCACGGTCGTCGGCAGCGCCTCGGAGTCCAACCACGCGTACCTGCGGGAGCTCGGCGCGATCCCGGTGGCGTACGGGGACGGGCTGGCCGAGCGGGTCCGGGCGGCCGCGCCGGGCGGCGTCGACGCGGTCTTCGACGCGGCGGGGCACGGCGTGCTGCCGGTCGCGATCGAGCTCCTGGGCGGGGAGGGCACGGCGCGGAAGGAGCGGATCGCGACGATCGCGGCGACGGACGCGGCGGAGCACGGGATCGCCTTCTCGGGCGTCACCGGCGCCCCGGACGCCGTACGCGCCGCGCTGACCGCCCAGGCCCGGCAGGCGGTGGAGGGCACCCTCGCGGTCCGGCTCGCCGACACGCTCCCCCTGAAGGAGGCGGCCCGCGCCCAGGAACTGAGCGAATCGGGCCACGTGCGGGGTAAGTTGGTGCTGGTCCCGTAGGGCCCGACCCGGTCGGTAAGTCGGTGGAGGCGGTCCGCGGACGGTGAGAGGATCCCTCCGCTGTGAGGCCCGGACCCGACCGCGGAAGGCGACGACGACGATGATGTACGCGATACCCCTGGGGGACGACGGCGCGGAGCTGCGGCCGCTCGAACCGTGGCAGGCCGAGGAGTTCCTGGCGCACATGGACCGGGGGCGGGACTTCATCGGCGCCCGCAACGGCCTGCCCGACGTCGTGACCGACCTGGAGTCGAGCCGCGCCTTCCTCAAGCTGTACGCGGAGAAGGTGGCGACCGACACGGGCAGGATCTGCGGCATCTGGTCGGCGGAGGGGACGCTCGTCGGCGCCGTCATCCTCCGGACGCTGAACACCGCGAGCGGCAGGGCCGAGGCGGGCTGCTGGCTGGAACCGGCGGGGGTCGGCAAGGGCCTGGTGACCCGGGCCGCGCGGGCGCTCGTCGACTGGGCGATCGAGGTACGGGGCATCCGCCGCGTGGAGTGGGTGGTCTCCTCCGGCAACGAGCCGAGCATCGCCGTCGCCCGGCGCCTCGGCATGACGCGCGACGGCGTCCTGCGCGAGAGCTACGCCTACCGGGGCGAGGTGCACGACGAGGAGGTCTGGTCGGTCCTCGCGTCGGAGTGGCGCGCGGCGAAGCCGGCCGACTCCGCTCCGGCCGCCCCGGCTTCGTAGGGCTCCCGGCGGCCCCTCCACGCGCGCGTGGAGGGGCGGTGACCCGGCTCCGACCCTTGTCACCGCCCCGTGTCCCACCATCGCCGCTCAGCGCGTGAGGCGCCACGCGGGGAGGGCCGACGCGGTGACCGCGACCGCCGCGCAGACCGCCGCCGCGGCGCCGACCGTGGCCCAGGGGAGGACCAGGGCGACCGGGGCCGAGAGGGCCGCCAGGCCCGCGCCCAGGGTGCCGAGGACGGCCGCCGTCACCGCGAGGCCGAGCAGTGCCCCGATCGCGGTGGCGAGCGCCGCCTCGCCCGTGACCACCCGCAGGATCTGGGCCCGGGTGGCGCCGGCCAGCCGGAGGGAGGCCAGTTCCCCGCCGCGTACGGAGGTCGCCATGAGGAGCGTGTTGGCGAGGCCGATCACCGTGTAGACGAGGGCGATGCCGAGGACCAGGATCATGCCGAGCCGGGTCTGCGGACTGCTCGGCGGATGGTCGGCCGCGGCCCACGCGTCGGCGGTCCTGACGGTCCCGCCGCTCGCCTCCAGGGCCCGCACGGTGGCCGCGCCGCCGCCGCGCGCCTCGATCCGGTCGAGGGCGGCGCCGGGTGCGTTCGCCCGGGTGACGTACGGTCCGTTGTCGCCGGTCCCGAGCGCGAGGACGGCCACGACCCGGAGCCGTACGGGACCGCTCCCGTCCGCGCGCCAGATCTCTACGGTCTCGCCGATCCGGTGCCGCTCGAACTCCTCGTTGACGACGATCGACCGGTCGTCGAGGTCCCGCAGGTCCCCCGCGACGACGGGCAGCCGCGCGAGCTCCGCGAAGGCCGCCGGGTCGGCGACCGCCCGCGCCCCGTACTTGACGACGGCCTCGGCCCCGTCCCGTACGAAGAGGGAGGTCGACGCGGTGGGCGAGAGGACGGCCCCGTCCGGGGCTCCTGTCACCGCCCTCAACTCCGCCCCGCTCACCACGTACTGAGCGGCCGTCTGCTCCCGCGCCTCGACGCCCCGCGTCCGGGTGACGCTCGCCGCCGACCCGAAGAGCGTCCCGGCGAGCGCCACGGTCACGAGGACGGGCGCGGCGACCGCGGCGGTACGGCGCACGGAGGCGGCGCTGTTCTCCCGTACGAGCGTCCCCACGGCCCCGCGCGACCGCAGCAGGCGCGCCACGGGCCGGACCAGGAGCGGGGAGAGCAGCGCGACGCCGCCGATCAGGAGCATCGGGAGGGTCGTGTACGTCTTCCGCTTGAGCAGCTCGGACGGTTCGGTGACGCACGTCCAGACGAGCAGCCCGAGCCCCGTGACCAGCAGCCCCGTACCGAGCAGGGCCCGGCCGAGCGGCAGGACGTCGGTGTCGACGTCCGCCTCGCGGAGCGCGGCCGTCGGGCCGACCTTCCCGGCCCGGCGGGACGCGGCGACGGCCCCGGCGAGGGCGACGGTCAGACCCGTCCAGAAGGCGAGGTGGAAGGGCCAGGTCGCGTCGCCGACCGCGAACCACTCGGGTGCGAGGCCGTCGTCGACGAGTGTCCGGGCGAGCAGGGGCGCGCCGAGGGCGCCGAGCGCGCACCCGGTGGCGGAGGCGAGCACGCCGAGCGCCGTCGCCTCGGCGAGGAGCATGCGGCGGACCTGCCCGGGGGTGGCTCCGGCGGTGCGGAGCAGGCCGAACTCGCGGCGCCGCAGGGCGACCGCGAAGGCGAAGGTGGAGGCGACGACGAAGACCGAGACGAAGGCGGTGACGCCGCCGGTGGTGCCGAGGAGGGCGTTGAGGCCGACGAGGGCCTGGGCGTCCCGCTCGGGGTCGGGGTCGGCGTTGCGCCGTTCGTCGCCGGTGAGGACCTGGGCGCGGTCGCCGACCAGGGCCCGGACCTCGGCGGCGGGGGCGTCGACGCCGACGGCGTCGGGACCGCCGGAGGTGGTGAGGGTCCAGCGGGTGCGGAGCTCGCGCAGGAGTTCTTTGTCCACAGGCTGTGGATAGTCGAGCCGCTGCGATACGGGGACGGTGTCGGGCCCGCGTCGCACGTCGAGCGTCAGCCGGTCCTGGCCCTGGACGACGACGGGCGAGGAGGCGAACCGCTGGGGAGAACGCTCGGGCGCGTGGAAAGTGGCGGAGAGACCGAGGCCCATGGTCGCGAGCAGCCCGACGCCGAGGGCGAGGGCGAGGAAACCGCCGAGGAAGGAGGCCCAGCGGGCGCGGAGCCCGGAGAGGACGACGATCAGCATGCGGGGCTCCCCACGCGGTCGCCGGAGGCCTCGAGCCCCGCCATCCGGGCAGCGACCGACTCCACCGTCGGCGCCGCCAGTTCGCCCGCGAGGCGGCCGTCGACCAGGAAGACCACCCGGTCCGCGCGTGCCGCCGCCACCGGGTCGTGGGTGACCATGACGATCGTCTGGCCGTCCTCGTCGACGAGCCGGCGCAGCATGGCCAGGACCTCGCGGCTCGTCGTCGAGTCGAGCGCGCCCGTCGGCTCGTCCCCGAAGAGGACGGCGGGCCTGGTGATCAACGCCCGGGCGATCGCGACCCGTTGCTGCTGCCCGCCGGAGAGCTCCCCGGGCCGGTGCCGTTCCCGCCCGGCGAGGCCGACGCGGGCGAGGGCCTCCCTCACCTCCGTGCGGGAGGGCCGGCGGCCGGCGAGGCGGAGCGGCAGGGCCACGTTCTGCGCGGCGGTCAGGCTGGGCAGCAGGTTGAAGGACTGGAAGACGAAGCCGATCCGGTCCCGCCGCAGCAGGGTCAGGCGCCGCTCGCTCAGCCCCTCCAGGGCGGTGCCTCCGACCTCGACGCTCCCGGAGGTGGGCCGGTCCAGCCCGGCCGCGCACTGGAGCAGCGTGGACTTGCCGGAGCCCGAGGGGCCCATGACGGCGGTGAAGGTCCCGGCGGCGAAGTCGAGGTCGACGCCGTCGAGGGCGCGGACGTCACGGTGGTGGCGGGTGAGCCCCCGGAGCCGTACAGCGGGAGCGGTCGTGGTCGTGGTCTTCGGCAGGGTCTTCGTCATGGCTCAAGCGAACCGTTTCCGCCCCCGCCGATCACGACCACTGCCGGGCGTCCGGAAGGTAGGGCCAGGCCTACCCCTCCCGTACGGCCTTCACGAACACGTCCAGCGCGTCCAGGGGTTCGCGCCCGCCGAGCAGCACGCGCAGGTCGCTCTCGACGCCCGTACCGTCCAGGAAGCCGTGCGCGATCGCCGAGTACGTGCTCGCCAGCATCGGCACCTGGAAGGGCACGGCCCCGGAGGCGGCGACGGCGGCGCGGGCATCCGCGAGCGAGCCCGGGGCGTACGTGGCGCCCAGGGCCTCCGCGAGGTCGGCGCCGCCGAGGGGGCGCTCGCCGACGAGCTCGTAGACGCGGTTGCGGTGGGCGGCGGGGTCCGTGGCGACGGCGACGGCGACGTCGGCGAGGTCCGCGCGGGCGACGGCGGCGAGCCTGCCCTCGCCGAGGGGCCCGGTGATGCGGTTCTCGGCGTCGGGGGCGGCGATCCAGGTGAGGAACTCCGCGTAGAGGCCGTTGCGGAGGATCGTCCAGTCGAGCGTGGCGGACCGCCGGAGCCGCCGCTCCGTCCAGCGGTGGGCGAGCGCGTACGTCAGGTGGTCGCCGTCGCCGGAGAGACTCGTGTAGACGACGTGCCGGACGCCGGCCCGCTCGGCGGCGGAGATCGCGGCCTCGTGGCGGGCGACGACCGTGTCGTCCTCCCCGTACCCGGCGGAGACGAGGAGCAGGGTGTCGACCCCGGCGAAGGCCTCCGGCAGGGTCCCGGGCGCGTCGAAGTCGACGCGGCGGGTGCCGGGCAGTCCGGCGGGGGTGGCCTCGGCCGCCCGGGTGCCGAGGACGACGTCGTCGCGGCCGGCGAGACGGGCGGCGACGAGAGAGCCGAGGGCGCCGGAGACACCGGTGACGAGCAGCATGTTTTTCCCCCAGGGGTCGAGATGGCTGAGACCGCTGAGACCATCGTGGGGGGACGGGAAAGATCGCGGAAGGAGGCACTTCTATGTCGGCAGGGCACACGGAGGTAACCACGGAGCCGGCCGCCGGGCCGGTGGTGACCTGCGCTGACGAGTGCGGGGTACGGGACGTGCAGGATCGTCTCGGCGACAAGTGGACGGTGCACGTGGTCGTCGAACTCGCCCCGGGGGCACGGCGGTTCCGCGAGCTCCAGCGGCTGGTCCCGGGGATATCGCAGCGGATGCTGACCCTGACGCTGCGCCGCCTCGAACGCGACGGTCTCGTCTCGCGTACCGTCCACCCGACGACCCCGCCGCAGGTGGAGTACGCGCTGACCGGGACCGGCCACAGCATGACCCACCTGATCAAGCAGCTGGTCGACTGGTCGCTCGACCACCGTGCGGTGATCGCCCGGTCGCGCGAGGAATGGGACACGAGGACGGCGTGAGCGGCACCACGATCATCGACAAGGCCTTCGAGGCGCTGTACGCGAGCGACGACGCCTCGCTCGACACGGCGGCCTCGCTGCTCGCCGCCGCCGACCGGGCCGCGGACGCGGAACTGACCCGGCGCGGCGAGGAGTTCGTACGGACGCTGTGGGGGAGGGGCTGGCAGCCGGCGGACCTGGCCCGCACGGTCCGCCGCGAACTCGCGGACGAACACGTCCGCCTCCTGGCGGCCCTGATCAGAGCGGAAACGGCCGGCTACGAGCGACTGCCCCACCGCTGGCAGGCACAGCTGGACGAACTGGCCGACTCCACGGTCCGGCCGACGGACCGCTTCTCGTACGCGACGACCGTCCTGGAGCTGTACCGGATCCTGGTCCGGCTCCCGAGGCTCGACGCGGTCGGCCCGGTCCCGGGGGAGGTACTGCCGCCGCCGACGGCCGGGGAGCCGCGGATGCTCGCCCGGATCAGAGCACTGCTCGCGAAAGCGGAGGCCACCGGCTACCCGGAGGAGGCCGAGGCACTCACGGCCAAGGCCCAGGAGCTGATGGCGCGGCACAGCCTGGACGAGGCGACGCTCGCGGCGGGCGCGCCGTCGCCGGAGACGCCAGGCGCGATCCGGATCGGTGTGGAGCCGCCGTACGAGCAGGCGAAGGCGATCCTGCTGGACGCGGTGGCGACGGCGAACCACTGCCGGGCGGTGTGGAACGAGGCGTACGGCTTCTCGACGGTGGTCGGCTTCGAGGCGGACCTCGATCCGGTGGAGCTGCTGTACACGTCGCTGCTCGTGCAGGGGACGGCGGCGATGACACGGGCGGAGGCGGAGCAGCGGGCGGGCGGCCGGAAGCGTACGAAGTCGTTCCGCCAGTCCTTCCTCCTCGCCTACGCCAACCGCCTCGGCACCCGGCTGTCGGCGACGTCCCGCCGGGTCGCCGCCGAGGCCCCGACGCTCCTCCCGGCCCTCGCGTCCCGCGACCTCGCGGTCACGAACCGCACGGACGAACTCTTCCCGGAGACCCGGACGACCAGGGTCCGAGCGGCCTGGGACGAGGACGGCTGGACCCACGGCGCCACAGCAGCGGACAAGGCAGGCCTCCACCCCGACCGCCGCCACCTCCCGTAGGCGCGCCAGGACCCCGGGGGGCGGGCCCCGGCCCGCCCGCGGGGTGGGGGAGAAATGCCCGTTTCGTGCGCGTTCGCGGATACGCTCAGGGCCATGAGTTGGCTCCGGGCCCTGAAGGAGACCGCCCGCTCGGGGCTCACCGTCGAGCGCCCGCGGCTCGAACCCGTCATCGCCGCCCGCGGCGCCCTCGGACTCGCCCTCGTCGTCGGCCTCTCGCTCGCCCTCTTCGGCCCCGCAGTCGCCGTCTCCTCCGCCTTCGGCGCCTTCCAGGCGGCCATCGCCACCTTCCAGCGCTCCTGGCGCCCCCGCCCCACCCTCGCCCTCGCCTCCGGCGCCAGCCTCGCCGTGTCGACGTTCCTCGGCTACGTCACCGGCGCCGGCGCGCACCCGGCCCTCTTCCTCGCCCTGCTCCTGCTCTGGACGTTCCTGTCGGGGCTCGCCTGGGCCGCCGGCCCCACCGCCGGCATCATCGCCTCCTCCAACGTGGCGATGATGCTCGTGACGGTCACCCTCCCCACCTCCGTCGCCACCGCCGCCGGCCATGCCGCCATGATCTTCGCGGGCGGGTTCGTCCAGGCCGCCCTCGTCGTCCTCCTCCCCGTCCGCCGCTGGGGCGCCCAGCGCGACGCCCTCGCCGACGCGCTGGCCGCCGAGGCGGACTACGCCCGCCGCCTCCGCCACGACCCGGTCGCCCCCTTCGACCCCGTACCGCTCATGACCGCCCGCAACGCCGCCGCCGTGACCCCCCGCCAGGCCCGCAGCCGCCCGGCGGAGCTGCACGGCGCGCGCGGGCTCGCCGAGCGGATCCGCCCGGTCCTCGCCTCGCTCGCGGACCCGGCCGTCGGCGTGCCCGAGGAGGGGCCGCAGCGGGAGCGCGTACGGGAACTGCTGGCCGCCGCCGGCGCCCTCCTCGACGCCGCCGCGCACGCGATCCGGCACGGCGAGCCGGTCACCCTCCCCCCGGCCGCCCTCGCCGCCCTCCGTACCCCCGACACCGGCGCGATCCTCTCCGGCCCTTCCCGCCGCGCCGCCGTCCGCCTCGCCGCCCTGCTCGGCGACGTCGTCGAGACGGCGGAACCCCGCACCGAGACGAACCCCGCGGAGGGCGCCGCCCGCTCCCGCCCGACCATGGTCCGGCTCGCGCCGATCGTCCTCGCCACGATGCGCGCCGAACTGCGCCCCGACTCCCCGATCCTGCGCCACGCCGTCCGCGTCTCGGTGGTCACGGCCGCCGGCTACCTCCTCGGCGCCGCGCTCCCCTTCGGCCACGGCTACTGGGCGCCGATGGCCTCCGTCATGGTGATGCGGCCGGACTTCACACAGACGTACGCCCGCTCCGTGGCCCGCTTCGGCGGCACGCTCGTCGGCGTGGCGCTCGCGACGGCGGTCGTCCGAACGGCCCACCCCGGCCTGTACCTGTCCGCCGCGCTCGCGGTGCTGTGCGCCTTCGGCATGTACCTGCTGATGCGCACGGGGTACGCGGTCGCCCAGGTCTGCGTCGCCGCGTACGTCGTCTTCCTGCTCGGCATGGACGGCGCCGGCCTCACCCAGACGGTCCGCGAGCGCGTGCTGCTGACCCTGCTCGGCGGGCTGCTCGCCACGCTCTCCTACGCCGTCTACCCGGCCTGGGAGACGCCCCGGCTGCGCGGCCGGCTCGCGGACTGGCTGACGGCGTCGGGCCGGTACGCCGCCGCCGTCGCCGCCCGGTACGCCGAACCCGCCGGCCAGTCCCGCCCCGACGTCCGGGAGGCGCTCCTCGCCGCCCGCGCCGCCCGCGTGGCCTGGCAGGAGGCGGTGGCCCGGGCGACCCACGAGCCGGTACGCCACCGGGGGCTCTCGCACGCCACGGCGGAGGAGGCCGGGCACGCCCTGGCGGAGTTCGGCCGGGCCGCGATGCTCCTGGAGGCGCACCTGCCGGACCGCGGCGCCGCACCGCTGCCCGCCGCCGCGACCCTCGCGGAAGCCCTGCACCGCACGACGGAGCAGGGGGCGAAGGACGTACGGGAACGCAGGGAGCCGCACTGGGACGACCTCCGGGAGACCGTCGCCGCCTGGTCGGCCGACCCGCCGGACCACTTCCTCCTCGACAAGGGCGCACGGCTGCTCCTCGACGCCCTGGACGAGCTCACGGCGGCACTGGCGCCCGCCACACCGGCGCGCTAGAACGAATTCCGGGATCGTGTCATCCGGCGGAGGCCCGACCGGAGTTGAAAGAAGTGAACACCTCGGAAGACGGTCGCAGGCGACCGAGACGATCCAGGAGCAACCGCATGAAGACGTACCTGTCGGCCCTTGTCGCCGTGGCGGCCGCGGCCACCATCGCCGCGCCGGCGTCGGCGTCGGCGACCGCCGTGACCGAGACCGTGACCGCCGAGACCACCACCACAGCGGCGGCGAAGACCCTCACGACGGCCCCCGCCCCCACCCCCATCCGTACCGTCCGCCCCGGTGAGCGCGTCGACGCCGGACAGGGCTGGACCGTGTGGCTGACGAGGGAGGGCAAGCACTGGTCGGGCCCGGACGGTTACGAGAACTTCCGCAGCGTGGTCGACGGCAACATCGACCGGACCCAGCCGGGTGTGAGCCACCAGAGCGAGGGCGACGAGAACGGCGTCTTCCACTCCGGCCTCTACTACGGGACCCGTGACGCGGGCCGCGTCGAACTGACCGACGCGGACGGCCGCAAGACCGTCGCCACCCTCGTCGCCCTGCCCGGCCGCTCCGACTGGGGCGTCTGGTACGTCCACACCGGACCGACCCAGGGCAGCCCGGCCGTCGCGCTGTACGACCGCTCCGGCAAGCTCCTGGCCGACCTTCCGGCCTGGGACTTCTGACCGGGGAGCTTCTGGCCGGCGGGATCCGTCCGGCGGCACCCATGAATGTGGGCGGGGCCCGGCACGGGGCTGGCCCCGCCCCTCTCCTCCACCGAACGATCGCGAGGTCCGACACCGTGCCGCAGCACGAGCCCGCAGCCGGGGACACCGCCTTCGCCCGGGACGACGCCGCCGCCGACGCCGTGGACGACGCCGACGCCGTGGACGAAGCCGTCGACGGGGACGACGGCTTCGCCGACTTCGCCGTCGCCGCCTGGCCCCGGCTCGTCCGCACGGCCCAACTGCTGACCGGCGACTTCCACGAGGCGGAGGACCTGGTCCAGACGACGCTGGCCAAGGTGTACGGGCGGTGGCGGCGCGTCCCCCGGAGCGAGATCGACCTCTACGTGCGCCGGGCCCTCGTCAACAACAACCTCAGCCGCATCCGCCGCAAGCGGGTCGCCCTGCTCCTCACGCCGGTGCTCCCCGAGTCGCTCCGGAACACGTACGCGGGACATGCCGAGGCCGTCGAACAACGCACCGCGCTCCAGGAGGCGTTAGCGGACCTGACCGCCCGCCAGCGCGCGGTGATGGTGCTCCGCTACTGGGAGGACCTCACCGAGCAGGAGATCGCGAGTGTGCTCAACTGCTCGCTCGGCACGGTCAAGACGCACGCGAGACGCGGCCTGGCCGCGCTGCGCACCCACCCCCGGCTCGTCGCCGCCCCCGTCCCGTACGCCCCCGCCCCGTCCGGAGCCCACCGATGACCACCCCCGAATCCGCACCCGATCCGGACACCGGCCATGAGAGCGAAGCCGACACCGGCGACAGCGACAGTACTGACGCCGAAGTCGACCGGATCCGCGAGGCGTTCGCGCGAGAGGCCTTCGACGTCACCCCGGGCCCGGTGCCGCTGGAGGCCGTCCGGCGCGCGGGCCGGTCGCTCCGCCGCCGCCGTACGGCGACCTTCTCGGCGCTGTCGGTCGTCGCGGCGGCGACGGCCGTGGCGGCGGTCGTCGCCGTGACGTACACGGGCCCGTCCCTGCCGACCCCGGCCCAGGCGGCCGCTCCACCGGCCACGGTCACCCCTCAGGTCCCGCCGCCCACGTCCCGCGCCACGCCCACACGGACGGCGGCGCGGACGCCGACGCCGGTCCGGGTCGTGGCCTCCGGCGAGCGCGTCGACGCCGGGAAGGGCTGGAAGATCTGGCTGACGTCCCAGGGCAAGCACTGGACGGGGCCGGACGGGTACGAGAACACCCGCAGCGTGACCGACGGCAACGTCGACACGGCCGCGCCCGGCGTGAGCCACCAGAGCGAGTCGTCGGCGGCGGGCGGCTTCCACTCGGGTCTGTACTACGGGACCCGCGCGGTGGGCCGGGTCGAGCTGACGGGCTCCGGGGGCGGCAGGACCACCGCGACCCTGCTCGAACTGCCGGGCCGGCCCGGCTGGGGCGTCTGGTACGCGCACACCGGGCCGTCGGGCGGGGAGGCCTCCGTGGCGATGTACGACCGCGCGGGCGAGCTCCTCACGAACCTCCCGGGCTGACCGCGACCGCCGGGCTCCCCTTCACCACGACGCCTTCCGCACCCCCGGCAGGAAGCCCGCGTGCGCCTGCTCCCTCATCCGGACCCGGGACAGCCCGAACCTCCGCAGGTGGCCCCGGGGCCTGCCGTCCACCGCGTCCCGGTTGCGCACCCGGGTCGCGCTCGCGTCCCGGGGTTGGCGGCCGAGTTCCCGTACCGCCGCCGCGCGGTCCGCGGCGGGGGTGGAGGGGCGGCGGACGATCTCCTTCAGCTCGGCCCGCCGCTCGGCGTACCGCGCCACGACGGTCTTCCGCCGCTCGTTGCGTGCGATCTTGCTCCGCTTGGCCATCAGACCCTCACCCCGCGCGCCCGGATGCGGGCCACGGCGGCCTCCACGCCGATGGCGTCGACGGTCTTGATCGCGCGGGCGCTGAGCGTGAGCCGGACGTACCGGCCCTCGCCGGCGAGCCAGTACCGCTTGCGCTGGATGTTGGGGTCGAAGCGCCGCGAGGTGCGCCGGTGGGAGTGCGAGATCCGGTTGCCGAATCCGGGCCGCGCGCCGGTCAGCTGGCAGTGGGCGGACAAGGGTGACCTACCTCTCCGTAGAGCTCTCCGCAGAGAAACCCAGAAACTGGAAATGGGAACCATTTTCATTTACTCTACACATCATGGCACGCAACGAACTCCGTCCCCTCGTCAAACTCCGGTCCACCGCCGGCACCGGATTCACCTACGTCACCCGCAAGAACCGCCGCAACGACCCCGACCGCCTCACCCTGCGCAAGTTCGACCCGGTCGTCCGCCGTCACGTCGACTTCCGAGAGGAGCGCTGAGCCCCATGAAGCCCGGCATCCACCCCCCGTACGCCCCCGTCGTCTTCCGCGACAAGACCGGCGGCCTCTCCTTCCTCACCCGCTCCACCCTCACCAGCGACAAGACCGTGGAGTGGGAGGACGGGCGCACCTACCCCGTCGTCGACGTCGAGATCTCCTCGGCGAGCCACCCCTTCTACACCGGCACCGCGCGCGTGCTCGACACCGCCGGCCGCGTCGAGCGCTTCGAGAAGCGGTACGGACCGCGCGAGGCCCGCTGATGTTCTCCGTCGCCCTCGTCGGAGGACTCCACTCCGACGCCCGCCGCGCCGCCGTGGACCGGCTCCTGGCCGACGTCCCCGGCGGCGTGGCGCTCCACCACGACCTCGCGACGGCCCCCGCCACCGGGACCGTCGCCCGTACCGTCCGGGACGCCACCGGCGTCCTGTCCACCGGCGAGACGCCGCTCGTCAACGACTGCGCCTGCTGCGCCCTGCGCGAGGACCTCGTCCCCGAGCTGGAGCGGCTCCGCGACTCCGGCCTCACCCGGCTCGCCGTCGTCGAGCTCTGGGACTCCGTCGAGCCCAAGGCGATGGCCGAGGTCGTCGCCGCCGCCGGGTTCCGCATCGGCGCCGTCGTCACCGCCGTCGACCCGGCGCTCCTCCTGCCCTTCCTCGGCAACGGCGACGACCTCGCCGATGTCGGTCTCGCCGCGGCCGCCACCGACCGGCGCACCGTCGCCGACACCTGGGCGCGCCAGCTGGAGTACGCGCCCGTTCTCGCCGTCGCCGCGAGCCCCGAGGCCGACGCCGAGGACCTGGCACTGCTCGACCAGCTCCATCCCACCGCCCGCCGGATCCCCGTCGAGGGCGGCGGTCTTGCCGCCGCGGTCTTCGCCGGCTTCGACGTGGAGGCCGCGGCCGCCGCCCAGCACCCGGCCTGCGCGCTGCTGCCGCAGGACGCGGACGAGCACGGCGTGGCCACGTACGTCTGGCGCCACCACCGGCCCTTCCACCCCGAGCGGCTCTGGTCCGCCCTGGAGGACCTGACCTGCGCCGCCGCCCGCAGTCGCGGCCGCTTCTATCTGGCCGACCGGCCCGACACCCTGCTCGCGTGGGAGGCGGCGGGCGGCGCGCTGTGCGTGGAGAGCGCCGGTCCCTGGCTGGCGTCGCTGCCCGACGCGGCCTGGGAGATGGTCCCGCCGGTACGGCGGGCCGCCGCGGCCCTCGACTGGCACCCCGAGCACGGTGACCGCTGCCAGCACCTGGTCTTCACCTCGCCCGGCCTGGACCGTGACGGCCTGGCCGAGCTCCTCGGCTCCTGTCTGCTCACGGACGCCGAGTACGCCGCCGGGCGCGAGTCCTGGAAGGGGCTCGCCTCCGCGTTCGACACCCTCCTGGAGGTCTGATCCATGCCCGCCAAGCCCCCGCGCAAGCCCTCGCGCACCTCCCCGCACAACTCCCCGCGAAAGTCGGTGAAGGCGCGACCCAACCCGCTCGACCGCGACGACGTCCTCTATGTCGACTACAAGGACACGGCCCTGCTGCGGACGTTCGTCTCCGACCGGGGGAAGATCAGGAGCCGTAGGGTGACCCGGGTGAGCGCGCAGCAGCAACGGCAGATCGCGAGGGCCGTGAAGAACGCCCGCGAGATGGCACTTCTGCCGTACTCCTCGGTAGCACGCTGAGTCGCGTAGCCACTACGCCACCCCTCGTGCACGTGCATCTGCTCATGCATCGGCATATGAACACAGCTATGATCCGAGGAAGTTGACACCTGCACCAAGCAATTCGGGGAGCTACCAGTGCATCATGCGCATCACGCGTACAACGGCATGGCGGCCACGGAGCTGCGAGGCGTCGTGTGGCAGAAGAGCAGGCACAGCAACTCCCAGGGGTCCTGCGTGGAGTTCGCGAAACTTCCGGGGGGAAACGTTGCCGTACGCAATTCGCGCCACCCCGACGGACCCGCGCTCGTCTACACGCCGGCGGAGATAGAGGCGCTCCTGCTCGGCGTCAAGGACGGGGAGTTCGACCACTTGGTGTGAGTCCGGTGTCACGAGGGACACGGATGACGGACGAAGGGCCCCGGCGGCGACCGCCGGGGCCCTTCGTCCATGCATGCCTACGGATGCCGGTCAGGTGCCGCCTACTGCTCCGGACCGACCCGGAACAGCGCCCACACGACCTTGCCCTGGAGCGTCCCGGCGAGCGGGTGCCATCCCCAGCTGTCGCTGAACGCCTCCACCAGGAAGAGTCCGCGCCCCGACTCGGCGGCGAAGTCCTCCTCGCCGCCGCGTGCCTCCGGGCTCGCCCCGCTCGGGTCGCGCACGGCGCACACCAGGCGCGAGGCCCAGCGCATGAGGTGCAGCCTCACGGGCGGGTTCTGGCCGTCTTCCTGGGGCGCGTCGGCGGGCACCGCGTGCCGCAGCGCGTTGGTGACGAGCTCGGACACGACCAGGGCCACATCGTCGAAGCGGTCGGCCATGTCCCAGCGGTCGAGCGTCGCGCTGGTGAACTTCCGGGCTCCGCGCACGGCTTCGAACCGGGCGGGCAGAGCGCAGGAAGCGGAGGTGGAGACGGCGCCGGGATCGATCGGCGGAAGGCCCTGCCGTAACGGCTCGAGCACGGTCGATCCATTCGTCCCCATGCGAGGCACTCCCGGGAATCGCGACTGTGGTGCGACAACACGACAACACGAACGAGTACGCGGCTGCGCGGGGTCCATGGTTCCGAATGCGACCACTGGATGCAAGGGCAGATGCACGTGCACGCGCCGGACCTGTCCGTCCCTGTGGCGAATCTGTGCATATCTTCTGCGGGTTGACGGGCGAATCCGCGCGTCCCCACCCTGGATGCGCCCCCCGATGCGCCCCGTTCCGTCGAGCAGGTGCCCGGAAGTCGCCCTCTTTCCGTAATCGAATGTGTACGCGCTGAAGCGTTTGGTGGCAGAATCCGGGGCTCGACGGGGGCTCGACACCGGTAAAGGGGAGGCTGAGAGCCGTGACCGCAGTGACCGCAGGCGAATCGAGCGGAGCGAGCGGGAGCGTGGTCCGGCGCATCCTGCTCGGCTCCCAGCTGAGGAGGTTGCGCGAGTCGCGCGGAATCACCCGCGAGGCCGCCGGATACTCGATCCGCGCGTCCGAATCCAAGATCAGCCGTATGGAGTTGGGACGGGTGAGCTTCAAGGCCAGGGACATCGAGGATCTGCTCACCCTCTACGGAGTCGGCGACGAGACCGAGCGCGGCGCGCTCCTCGGCCTCGCCCGCGAGGCCAACGTCACCGGCTGGTGGCACAGCTTCGGCGACGTCCTGCCCGGCTGGTTCCCCACCTACATCGGACTCGAAGGCGCCGCCTCCCTCATCCGCGTCTACGAAGTCCAGTTCATCCACGGCCTGTTGCAGACCGAGGCGTACGCCCACGCCGTCGTCACCCGGGGCATGCCCGAGGCCCCGCGCGCCGAGATCGACCGCCGCGTCGCCCTGCGCCTGGAGCGCCAGAAGGTCCTCGTCTCCGAGCGGGCCCCGCAGTTCCACGCCGTCCTCGACGAGGCCGCGCTGCGCCGTCCCTACGGCGACCGCTCCGTCATGCAGGGGCAGTTGAGGCATCTCATCGAGATCTCCGAGCACCCCGGGGTCACGCTCCAGGTCATGCCCTTCAGCTTCGGCGGTCACGCCGGTGAGAGCGGCGCCTTCACGATGCTGAGCTTCCCCGAATCCGACCTCTCCGACATCGTCTACCTGGAGCAGCTCACCAGCGCCCTCTACGTCGACAAGCGCGAGGAGGTCGCCCAGTACCAGCGCGTGATGGAGCGCCTCCAGAAGGACAGTCCGGATCCGGCCGAAAGCCGCGACCTTCTTCGGGGACTCCTCCAACTCTCCTGACACATCAGTACGATGACGCCACATCAGTCTGATCGCAGGTAGCGGGTAGAGGGGTCTCCACCATGTCGCACTTCACCGACCTGGCCCACCAGTACATCGACGGCGAGTGGAAGCCGGGCAGCGGCTCGTGGGACATCATCGACTTCAACCCGTACACCGGGGAGAAGCTCGCGTCGATCACCATCGCCACCGTCGACGAGGTCGACCGCGCCTACCGCGCCGCCGAGCGCGCGCAGGCCGAGTGGGCCGCGACCAACCCGTACACGCGCCGGCTCGTCTTCGAGCGCGCGCTGCGGATCGTCGAGGACCGCGAGGCGGAGATCGCCGAGACGATCGTCGCCGAGCTCGGCGGCACCCGCCTCAAGGCCGCCTTCGAGCTGCACCTCGCCAAGGAGTTCCTGCGCGAGGCGATCCAGCTGGCGCTGCGCCCCGAGGGCCGGATCCTGCCCTCGCCGGTCGACGGCAAGGAGAACCGCGTCTACCGCCTCCCGGTCGGTGTCGTCGGCGTCATCTCCCCCTTCAACTTCCCCTTCCTCCTCTCGATCAAGTCCGTGGCGCCCGCGCTCGCCCTCGGCAACGCGGTCGTCCTCAAGCCGCACCAGAACACCCCGATCTGCGGCGGTACGCTCGTCGCCAAGGTCCTGGAGGAGGCCGGCCTCCCGGCCGGTCTGCTGAACGTCGTCGTCACCGACATCGCCGAGATCGGCGACGCGCTCCTCACCCACCCCGTCCCGAAGGTCATCTCCTTCACCGGCTCCGACAAGGTCGGCCGCCACGTCGCCACGGTCTGCGCGCAGAACTTCAAGCACGCCGTCCTCGAACTCGGCGGCAACAGCGCCCTGATCGTCCTCGACGACGCCGACGTGGACTACGCGGTGGACGCGGCCGTCTTCAGCCGCTTCGTGCACCAGGGCCAGGTCTGCATGGCCGCCAACCGCATCCTGGTGGACCGCCGCCTGGAGGCGGAGTTCACCGAGAAGTTCGTGGCCAAGGTGAAGACCCTGCGGGTCGGTGACCCGGCCGACCCCGCCACCCACATCGGCCCGCTGATCAACTCCCAGCAGGCGGAGGCCGTCTCCTCGGTCGTCGACCAGGCGGTCGCGGCCGGCGCGACGGCGCTGCTGCACGGCTCGGTCGACGGGAACGTCGTCTCCCCGTCCGTCCTGGCCGGCATCCCGGCCGACTCGCCCGTGCTGAGCCAGGAGATCTTCGGCCCGGTCGCGCTCATCGTCCCCTTCGACGGCGAGGAGGAGGCCGTACGGATCGCCAACGACACCCCGTACGGGCTGAGCGGTGCCGTGCACACCGGGGACGTCGAGCGGGGCGTACGGGTCGCGCAGCGCATCCACACCGGCATGATCCACATCAACGACGGCACCGTGCACGACGAGCCGATCGTGCCCTTCGGCGGCGAGAAGCACTCGGGCATCGGACGGCTCAACGGCGACGCGATGGTGGACGCCTTCACCACGCAGAAGTGGATCTCGATCCAGCACGGCCGGAGCCGTTTCCCCTTCTAGGGCGTCTAGGACAGAAACTGTCCGCAAGGGTCCGTAGCGTGAGGGGTGTCGGAAAAGCTCCCGTACGGAAGGCGGACATCATGGTCGCTCTCGTTCCCACCGAGGCCCACGGCGACGAGCGCGGCGCGCTCCTCAACTTCATCGAGGCCCAGCGCGCCGCGATCCGCCGCTCGCTCCTCGGCCTCACCGAGGAGCAGGCGGCGAGCCGCCCCAGCGTCAGCGAGCTCAGCCTGTCCGGCCTGCTCAAGCACGTCGCCGAGGTGGAGCTGAACTGGCTCCGCCTCGCGCAGCAGCGGCCGAACGAGCGGCAGCGCACCCAGGAGACCTGGGGCGAGGGCTTCCGGCTCGTCGGGGACGAGACGATCCCGGAGATCGTGGATTTCTGGGCGGTCGTGGCCAAGGAGACCGTGGACTTCGCGCGCTCGGTGCCGAGCCTGGACGACACCTTCCCGCTGCCGGAGGCGCCCTGGTTCCCGAAGGACGGCCGGGTGTCGGTCCGCTGGATGCTGCTCCACCTCGTCCAGGAGGCGGGGCGGCACGCCGGGCACGCGGACGTCATCCGCGAGTCCCTGGACGGCAAGGGCTCCTTCGATCTGATCGCGCAGGAGCAGGGCCGGGGGTGACCCCGCCGCGCGGACCCGCCTTGCGGTCCGCGCACGATGTGTGCCCTGCGTTCCCTGCGTACCCTGGTCAAAATTGACTAGGAGGTGGGTGGGATGTCGGCGATCCGGCTGCTCGTCCTGGGCGCGGTGAAGATGCACGGCCGCGCCCACGGCTACCAGGTGCGCAACGACCTCGAGTTCTGGGGCGCGCACGAATGGTCCAACGCCAAGCCCGGCTCGATCTACCACGCGCTCAAGCAGATGGCGAAGCAGGGAATGCTGCATGCCCACGAGATCGCGCCGAGTGCGGTCGGCGGGCCGCCGCGCGTCGAGTACGAGCTGACGGAGCAGGGCACGGAGGAGTACTTCGCGCTGCTCCGCGAGGCCCTGACCACGTACGACCAGAAGATGGACGTCCTGTCGGCCGGCATCGGCTTCATCGTGGACCTCCCCCGGGAGGAGGCGGCGGAGCTGCTGCGGCGGCGGGTGCGGGCGCTCGACGAGTGGCGGGACGCGGTCACCGAGTACTACACGCCGGAGGGCGGCCCGGGGCAGCTCGGGCACATCGGCGAGATCATGCACCTCTGGGTGCACTCGGCCGACGCGGGCAAGGAGTGGACGCTCGGTCTGATCGAGCGGATCGAGGGCGGGGCGTACGTGTTCGCGGGTGAGGGCGATCCCTTCGTGGGCGTGCTCGCCGAGGGCGAGGAGAACCCGTTCGCGACGGGCCCCTCCGAAGCCGATCGAGACTGAGCCGACTAATCAAGGTTGACTAGTTGCCCGCGAGGGCATAACTTCCTCCGTCGGCGGTAGCTGGTCAAATTTGACTAAGGCGTTTTCGGGAGGAATCGGAATGAACAAGGAAGCGATCCTCGTGGAGGGCGCACGGAAGCGGTACGGGGAGAAGGACGCCCTGGCCGGGCTCGACCTGTCCGTCGCCCGCGGCACCGTCCACGGCCTGCTGGGCCCCAACGGTGCGGGAAAGACCACGACCGTACGGATCCTGGCGACCCTGCTGCGCCACGACGAGGGCCTGGTGCGGGTCGCGGGCCACGACGTACGGACCGAGGCCCGGGAGGTCCGCCGGCGGATCGGGCTGCTCGGGCAGCACGCCGCCCTCGACGAGGAGCTGGGCGGCCGGCAGAACCTGGAGATGTTCGGCAGGCTCCACCACCTGGGCGCGCGGGGCGCCGGGGCACGGGCCGACGAGCTCCTGGAGCGCTTCGGCCTCACGGACACCGGCCGCAAGCCCGTCAAGCAGTTCAGCGGCGGCATGCGGCGGAGGCTCGACCTGGCGGCCTCGCTGATCACCGAACCCGAGGTGCTCTTCCTCGACGAGCCGACGACCGGGCTCGACCCGCGCGGCCGCGGCGAGGTGTGGGAGTCGGTGCGCTCCCTGGTCGGCGGGGGGACGACGGTCCTGCTCACGACGCAGTACCTGGAGGAGGCCGACCGGCTCGCCGACCGGATCTCGGTGGTGGACCAGGGGCGGGTCGTCGCCGACGGCACGGCCGACGAGCTCAAGGCGAGGGTCGGCGCCGACCGCATCGACGTGGTCGTCCGGGACGCGGCACGGCTCGACGAGGCGGCCGCGCTGCTGCCGGCCGCGCGGGCGGAGGTGAGCGTGGACGCCGACCGGCGGCTCCTCAGCGCGCCGGTGGCGGACCGGATGGCCTCGCTCACCGAGACCGTACGGGTCCTCGGGGCGGCGGGGATCGAGGCGGAGGACATCGCGCTGCGGCGGCCGACGCTGGACGAGGCCTTCCTGCGGCTGACGGGCCAGGACACGGATCGCGAGGAACAGGACACGGATCGCGAGAAGGAGGTGGCGGCATGAGCGCCGCATACGTGGTGAGCGACTGCTGGACGATGACCCGCAGGGAACTCGCCCACTGGGCGCGACAGCCCGTGCAGGTCCTGGTCGGGCTCGTGTTCCCGGTGATGATGCTGCTGATGTTCGGCTACCTCGTCGGCGGCGGGCGGGCCGTCGACGGCGACTACGTCGACTACCTCGTGCCCGGCATGCTCGCCCTGACGATGGTCTTCGGGCTCGAAGGCACCATGACGGCGGTGACGCAGGACCTGAACAAGGGCGTGATCGACCGGTTCCGGGCGATGCCGATGACCGACGGGGCCGTCCTGGTCGGCCGGGCCGCCGCCGACATGCTCCAGTCGACCGTCGGGCTGCTCGTGATGGTGGGCGTGGGATACGCGATCGGCTGGCAGGCGACCGGCGGGGTCGGGAGCTTCCTGGGGGCGCTGGGGCTGCTGCTCCTGCTGCGCTTCGCGATGCTGTGGATCGGGATCTTCCTCGCCCTGGTCGCGGGGCGCGCGGAGCTGGTGCAGGCGGTGCAGATCCTCGTCTGGCCCGTCGGCTTCCTCTCCAACGCCTTCGCCTCGCCGGACTCGATGCCGGGCTGGCTCGGCACGGTCGTGGAGTGGAACCCGATGTCGGCGACCGCGACGGCGGTGCGCGAACTCTTCGGCAATCCGGGCGGCGAACCGGGGTACGTCATGGCGGCGGTGGTGTGGCCGCTGGTGCTCCTCGCGGTCTTCTTCCCGCTGGCGGTACGGAGGTTCGGGCGGCTCGGAAAGTAGCGGCGCGGAGGTGGGAACCCGAAGGTGGTGAGCGGTGTATTGAAAGCAGTGGTTCACCGCGAACCGCCCGAGGGGCAAGGGGGATCGTGCGATGCGCAGGCTCGTGGGAGCGGCCGGCGCCGTCGTGGCGCTGGTGTTGGTGGTACTGACGGGGTGTGTAGGGACGGGCGGGGGTGAGGGTTCGCCGGGGGCGCCGCCAGGGACGTCGGGGGGCTCGGCGTCGACCTCCCCGCATCCGAGGGGGGTGTTCGGGGCGCCGCCCCGCATGCCGTCCTCGCCGGGGCTGCCCGGGTGGGCGCACAGCCTGGGCTTCGCACGTGACGGCAGCGGGTTCGCGCTGCTCGCCGAGTGCGAGGGCGACCTGGCGGCGGCCTCGTCGTCGGAGAGCGGCGTCTGCCGGCAGCACGTGGCCGTGCGGGACGCGGGAGCGAAGCAGTGGGTGCTGCGGCGGTCGCCGCTGCCCGACATAGCGATGCCGGAGGGCGTCTCGGCGCATCTGCTGGCCCTCGGGCCGGGCAGGGCGCTCGTCGAGGACGGCGGTTCCGGGCCGGACGCCCGGACCTGGTTCACCCGGGACGGCGGCCGGAGCTGGCGGGCGGGCGACCGGCGTACGGTCGGCACGACCCCGGACATACCCGCCGGGGCGGTGCTCACCGCCGACTGCGCGGCGCCCGCCGGCGCCCTGCCCGACGACTGCGACAGGAAGCGTCTCGTCGTGGTCTCGCCGCAGGACGGGCGGCGCAGGGCGCTCGCCCGGGTGCCGCTCCTCGGGGCGCAGCCGCGGCCGGCGGAGCAGCCGGAGCCCGACGGGTCCTGGTGGGTCTCGGGGACGGACCCGCTGTCCGGGCGGGCGGCGGTCGCCGTCTCCCGGGACGCGGGCCGGAGCTGGACGGTGAGCGGGTTGCCGAGCCCCGCCGTGGGGCCCGGGTGGTACACGGCGGTGGCGGTCGGTCAGGACGCGGTGTACGCGGCCGAGATGGGGGAGCTGACGGGCGGCGAGCCCGTCAAGAACCCGATGCGGGCGCTGCACCGCTCCGTGGACGGGGGCCGGACGTGGCAGCGGATGTGGACGACGGGGCCGGAGCGGGAGCCCCGGACGCTGCTGGGGCTGCCGGTCCCGGGCCCCGGCGGCCGGGTGGAGATCGGCGGGGAGCTGTCGGGGTACGGGAGCGTGGACGGCGGGCGGACCTTCGTCCGGCTCGGTGACGGCTCGCACTTCACCCGCCGCACCCCGCTGGGACTGCTGCGGGAGCAGGCTCCCTGTCAGTACGCGCTGACCGCGGACGGGGTGCGGTGGTCGGAGTTCCGGCTGGCCTGCGAGGGCGAGGAGTCCTGAGGCTCCCCGTCGAGCTCAGTGGTGGAAGGAGGTCGCCGCGCCTTTGTCGTGGGTGAACGGGTGGGACTGGCGGCGCAGTTCGGGGAGCAGGCGTTTCAGGTCCTCGACGAACAGCTCGGCGAGGTCGGCCGAGAAGCCGTTGCGGCAGACCACGCGCAGGACGGACAGGTCCTCGCGGTTGGCGGGGAAGGTGTAGGCGGGGACCAGCCAGCCCCGTTCGCGCAGCCGCCGGGAGACGTCGAAGACGTCGAAGGAGGTGACGTCGGACGCCGTGGTGAAGGCGAAGACGGGTAGCTGGTTGCCGCGGGTGAGGAGCCGGAAGTCGCCCATGGCCTCGATGCGTTCGGCGAGGCCGCGGGCGACGTCCCGGGTGGTCTGCTGCACCACGCGGTAGCCGTCCCGGCCGAGCCTCAGGAAGGTGTAGTACTGCGCGACGACCTGGGCGCCCGGTCGGGAGAAGTTGAGCGCGAAGGTGGGCATGTCGCCGCCCAGGTAGTTGACCCGGAAGACGAGGTCCTCGGGGAGTTCGGCGGGGGAGCGCCACAGTGCCCAGCCGACGCCCGGGTAGACCAGGCCGTACTTGTGACCGGAGGTGTTGATCGAGGAGACGCGGGGGAGACGGAAGTCCCACACCAGGTCCTCGTCGAGGAAGGGGGCGATCATGGCGCCGGAGGCTCCGTCGACGTGCACGGGGATGTCGAGGCCGGTGCGTTCCTGAAGGGCGTCCAGGGCGGCGCAGATCTCGGCGACCGGTTCGTAGGAGCCGTCGAAGGTGGAGCCGAGGACGGCGACGACGCCGATGGTGTTCTCGTCGCAGAGCGCGGCGGCGGACTCGGCGTCGAGGTGGAAGCGGTCGCCCTCCATGGGGACGAGCCGGGGCTCGACCTCCCAGAAGTTGCAGAACTTGTCCCAGCAGACCTGGACGTTGACGCCCATCACCAGGTTGGGCCGGGCGCCGCCCGCGTAGCGGTCGGCGTTCCGCTTGGCCCAGCGGCGCTTGAGCGCCATGCCGGCGAGCATGCAGGCCTCGCTGGAGCCGGTGGTGGAGCAGCCGACGGCCGTGGTCGGGTCCGGGGCGTTCCACAGGTGGGCGAGCATGGCGACGCAGCGGCGCTCCAGTTCGGCGGTGCGCGGGTACTCGTCCTTGTCGATCATGTTCTTGTCGCGGCACTCGCTCATCAGGACACCGGCCTGGGGCTCCATCCAGGTGGTGACGAAGGTGGCGAGGTTGAGCCGGGAGTTGCCGTCGAGCATCAGCTCGTCGTGGACGATCTGATAGGCGCTCATCGGGGGCAGCGGCCCGTCCGGGAGCTGGTGGCGCGGTGGGGCATCGGTCATGCCGCCGATGGGATCGGCTTCCCCGAAGAAGGGGTTGAGCGCGAGCCGGCGCTCGTGCCGGGGTGCGGAGGCGTCGGGACCCTGGTGCAGCGGCATGGGGGATTCCTTCTGTCCGGGTTGGGGTTGGGGGTGGGGTGGGGGCGCGGGTCAGTGCAGGGATTTGCCCTCGTCGTCGAGTTCGAGCTGGGGGCGTCCGGTGACGATCAGCCAGGCCGGGAGGGTGGCCAGGCAGAGCACGGCGAGCATCGCGGGGGAGGGGGCGAGGACGGCCCCCGTGAAGAGGCTGATCCAGCCCAGCCGGGTGGTGGCGAGCAGGACGCCGAGGACGGCGGAGGAGACGGCGACGGCGGGGTGGACCTCGGGGACGAGCGCCTGCGTGAGCAGCCCGAAGGCGGTCCCGATGAAGACGGCGGGGAAGATGCGGCCGCCCCGGAAGCCGCAGGAGGCGGCGACGAGGAGGGCGAGCAGTTTGACCACGGCCAGCTTGGCCAGCTCGCCGGACGACCAGCTGCCGATCGAGGAGGTGAGCTCCTTGACCTCCTCCAGTCCCTTGAAGAGGGTCAGCTGCCCGCCGAGGGCGCCCAGGAGGCCGAGGACGAGACCGCCCAGGGGCAGCATCAGCATCGGGTGGTGCAGCCGCTTGAAGGCCGCGTGGAGGTAGGGGAAGAGGTAGCAGGAGGCGAGGCCGAAGACGGCCGCGGCGGAGGCGATGAGGAGGGCGGCGAGGAGGTCGCCCCAGCCGGGGTCGGTCAGCGGCGGCAGCCCCATGTCGAAGGTCGGCTCGGCGAGCAGCTCCGTGGTCATCGATCCGGCGCCGGCGGCGACGAGCGGCAGGAAGAGCCGGTCCCAGAGTGAGCCGCGGCCCGGCTGCCCCACCAGGGCCTCGGAGATGACGAGGGCGGCGGCCACCGGCGTACCGAACAGGGCGCCGATGGTGGCGGCCGAGGCGAGGGCGACCCAGGCGGCGGCGGGGACCGTGGGCTGTGCCTTGCGGCCGAGCCAGTAGGTGAGGGCGATGTTGGCCGTGATGATCGGATACTCGGGGCCGAGGCTGACCCCGCCGGCCAGGGCGAAGGTGGCCGCGACCAGCAGGCCCGGCACCACACCGGGGGCGAGCGGCGTCCCGCCGAGACCTCCGGAGGCCGGGTCGGGGCCGGCGTGCCCCGGCACCTTCCACACGACGAGGCCCACGGCGATACCGGTCGCCGTGAGCATGCTGATGATCCAGAGGGAGGAGTAGCCGCCGATGCCGAGGGCGTCCGGCAGGTCGTTCCAGAGCACGTCCTTGAACTCGTCCGCGAGGGCACTGACCCCCAGGAGCACCAGGCTCGCCGCGACACCGATCGCGAGCGCGGGCGGGATCTGCCGCAGCTGGACCGGGTGAGGGGTCTCCGCGGGGGAGGGCGACGGCGCGGGCGGAACATGATCAGTGGCCACCGCCCCACCATAGGTGAGCAAAAGCCGCATAACATCCCGAGATTCGGCCGGAACGGGCCCGCACGGGCTTGCACCTCACGTCACGTCAGGCCAGAGGCTGACACGCCTACCGACAGAGAAAAGGGGCGGACGGCCGATGGGTTGCTCCGTGGGACAGGCGGGCCTGCCCGAGCACCTGCGCGCCGCCGTCCGGGCGAACGCCCCCGGCGCCTGGCGGCCTGACCCGGGAGCCCGAGCCCGGCCCGAGCCCGAGCCCGAGCCCGGCCCGAGCCCGCGCCCGGCCCGCGCCCGAGCGTGCGGGCCGGTGCGTCGGCTCAGGTGCGTGGGGCGATCACCACGGCCGTGCCGTAGGCGCAGACCTCCGTACCCACGTCCGCGGCCTCCGTCACGTCGAAGCGGAACATCAGCACGGCGTTCGCACCGCGCGCCTGGGCCTGTTCCACCAGCCGTTCCATCGCCTGGTTGCGGGTCTGGACCAGCGTCTTCGTCAGACCCTTCAGCTCGCCGCCGATCATCGACTTCAGCCCCGCGCCGATCTGGCTGCCCAGATGGCGCGAGCGCACGGTGAGCCCGAAGACCTCACCGATGACCTGCCGGACCTCAAAGCCCGGCACGTCGTTCGTCGTCACGACCAGCACGTCAGGGTGCGGACCCTGGCCGCCTCCGTACTCCTCGATGCCCATCGGCATACACCTCCTGGCCTCCCACCTTCCGGCCAGGGGGTCCGCTCCGCATCCCGTGGGAGCCGGGTGGAACCGGTCGGGTCCCGGCCACGTTGATAGCTTGGGGCGAGCCGTCCCCCCATGCCCCCACCGACCGCAGGAGCCCGGAACCCGTGAACACGCTTGCCCTCGGACCGAGCTGGCTGGACCCCGACTTCCTGATCGACACCTTTGGTCCGATCGGTGTCCTGGCCATCGTCTTCGCCGAGTCCGGCCTCCTCATCGGGTTCTTCCTGCCCGGCGACTCGCTGCTCTTCACCACCGGCCTGCTGATCACGACCGGCAAGCTGGACATGCCGCTGTGGCTGATGTGCACGCTGATCGTGGCCGCGGCGGTCATCGGCGACCAGGTCGGCTACCTCTTCGGCCGGAAGGTCGGCCCGGCGCTCTTCACACGCCCCAACTCCAAGCTCTTCAAGCAGGAGAACGTCGAGAAGGCGCACGAGTTCTTCGAGAAGCACGGCCCGAAGTCGCTGATCCTGGCCCGCTTCGTCCCCATCGTGCGGACGTTCACGCCGATCATCGCCGGCGTCAGCAAGATGAACTACCGCCAGTTCATCACGTTCAACATCATCGGCGGTGTGCTCTGGGGCGCGGGCGTGACCCTGCTCGGCGCCTCCCTCGGCAAGGTCGAGTTCGTGCACCAGCACATCGAGGCCATCCTCATCCTGATCGTGCTGATCTCGGTGGTCCCGATCGTGATCGAGTACCTCCGGGCCCGCTCCCAGTCCAAGAAGGCCAAGGCCGACGGCGACCACGGCGACCACAACGGCCACGCGGGCCCCGGGCACGACGCCCCCGGCACCCCCAACCCCCCGGGCTCCCGCGGCCGCCACGCCAAGCGCTAGACGCCGTCCGGCACGAACCCTCAGAAGCCCCTGGTGCGCTTCGCGGCCCGACGGGCCGACGCCGCACCGGGGGCCTGCATGAAGAGGCGCGCCAGCTCGCCTCCCAGGTTCACGCCGATCGCGATCGCCAGGGCCAGGGCCGCCGCCTTCGCCAACGAGGCGAAGCCCTGGTCCAGGTTGTTCTGGGCGATCGCGAGCACCCCGAAGTACGTCGCCGAACCAGGCAGCAGCGGACCGATCGCCGCCGTCACGTACGGCAGCGACGACGTGTGGTGATACCGGGCGATCAGCTGCCCGAAGAGCCCCACCAGGCCCGCCGCCACGGCCGTCGCCATCACCGTCGACCCCTCCGCCGTCACCGCGATCGACGCGTAGATCACCCACGCCACCCCGCCGTTCAGCGTCGCGAAGAGCACCGTCGCCCGCGACTGCTGCAACAGGATCGCGAAGGTCGCGCACAGCACCATCGACGCCAGGATCTGCGTCACCGGCCGCTCCACCGCCCGCAGCGCCCCCTCGGGGTTCAGCTGCGCGTCGAACTGCACGGCGACGTACAGCACGGACAGCACGCCCACCACGATCGCGACGAAGAAGTACGCGACCTCCAGGAGCCGGGCCGACGCCGTGATGTAGAAACCGGTCAGACCGTCCTGCACGGCCGCCACCAGCGCCCGCCCCGGAATCAGCGCGAACAGACCACCGGTGATCACCGCCGAAGGCCGCAGCTCCGCGTGGAGCATCGTCAGGAGCACACCCATCGCCGCCGGAGGCATCGCCGCCACCAGGAACTGGTAGAACTCCGGCAGCCCGCGCCCCGCGCACAGCCACGCCAGCCGGTCGCCGAGCACCGCGCCCAGCGCCGCCACGAAGAAGACCGTCAGGCCGCCGCCGAGCAGCACCGAGGCCGCACCCGCCAGCACCCCCGCCGCCGCGGTGAGGACCCACCCCGGATACGGATGCCGGTTCCGCCGTATCTCCGCGAGCCTCCGGTACGCCTCCTCGGGCGTCACCTCGTGGGCCTGCGCGTTGATGTCCGCGAGCAGCGTGTACACCGCCGCGAGCCGCGTGTAGTCCGTGCCCCGCCGCCGTACCGTCCGGTTCGCCGTGACCGGGTCGTCCACGAGCGACGGCTGGTACGTGACGGACAGCAGGGTGAAGGTCACCGTCGGCTCGACCCGGTCCAGACCGTACGAGCGGCAGATCACGAACATCGCCGCCTCGACGTCCTCCGCGCCCTCCCCGCCCGCGAGCAGCAGCTCACCGATGCGCAGGGTCAGGTCGAGGACGCGCGGCACCGAAGGCCCCGCCTCGTCCTCCTTGCGCGGCGCCTCCGGCACCGGCCGCTCACCCACCGGCAGCCGGAGCATGGTCCGCATCTGGTCCTGCCACGGAGCGTTGTGCGGCAGCCGCACCAGGGGCACCCCGTACGCCGGGGTGAACGCGGGCGGCGAGTCCTTCGCCGTGTACGTGGCCGGCGTCGCGAACGCCGAACCCTCCTGCTCGGCCGGCGGTTCCGCCGTCAGACCCGGCGGCAGCGCGAACTCGGAGGTCGGATGCTCCTCCTCCGGCGGCGCGGGCTGCTCCACCCCGGCCGGTGGGACGAACGCGCTCCGCGCTTCGTCCGACTGCGGCTTCCGGTCCTCCGGAGCACCCTTCGAGCCGTCCGGCTCCGCCACCACTCTGTCCGCCTCACTGCCTCGGGAACCGTGGCTTCCAGTATGAGTGTGCGACAGACGCGATCGGTGTGCGACGGATGTACGAAAGGGTGTGCCGGATGTACGAAAGGCGGTGCACCCCCGAAGAGGTGCACCGCCCGTCACACGATCAGAAGATCAGTCCCGCCGAGCCGTAGGCTCAGTGACCGCCCTGCTCCTTGGCACGCGCGTAGGACTTCTCGATCTCTTCCTCGGCCTCGGCGCGACCGACCCAGTCGGCGCCCTCGACCGACTTGCCCGGCTCCAGGTCCTTGTAGACCTCGAAGAAGTGCTGGATCTCCAGACGGTCGAACTCCGACACGTGGTGGATGTCCCGCAGGTGCTCCATGCGCGGGTCGGTGGCCGGGACGCACAGCAGCTTGTCGTCGCCGCCCGCCTCGTCCGTCATGCGGAACATGCCGATGACGCGGCACTTGATCAGGCAGCCCGGGAAGGTGGGCTCGTCGAGGATGACGAGCGCGTCCAGCGGGTCGCCGTCCTCGCCCAGGGTGTTCTCGACGTAGCCGTAGTCGGTCGGGTAGGCCGTCGACGTGAAGAGACGACGGTCCAGGCGGATGCGACCCGTCTCGTGGTCGACCTCGTACTTGTTCCGCGATCCCTTGGGGATCTCGATGAGAACGTCGAACTCCACGGGTGGCTCCTCCTGAATCAACACAAGTGAATGCTCGCGACGACGCGCGGTGATTAAGTGTCCCTCACGGACGACCGTGATCGCGAAAGGGGCTGGTCATCTCATGCCGGAGCCGAGGAAGTGGCAGCTCACGGCGGGCTCCGCCGCCCTCGGTCTCGCGCTGGCCGCCGTGGCGGTGACCGCGGCAGGCCCATGGGACTCGGGTCAGCGTACGGCCGAGCGGGCCCGCGCCGCCGCCCCCTCGGCGGGTGGCGCACGTCACGCCCCGCCCCCGGCCCCCGCCGCGCCCCACCGCCCCGCGCCCCGCCGCCCCGCGCCCGCCCCCAGCGCCCCCGGCGTCCTCCCCGCACTCCACGCCCCGGCCGCCGCCGGACGCCCCGCGGACCTCGCCGCCACCCTCGTACCGCTCCTCGCCGACCCCGGCCTCGGCCCCCTCCGCACGGCCTCCGTCGTCGACACCGCCACCGGCACCCAGCTGTACGGCGAAGGCGCCGGCACGCCCATGACCCCCGCCTCCACCGTCAAGATCGCCACCGTCGCCGCCGCGCTCTCCGCCCTCGGCCCCGACCACCGCATCCCCACCACCGTCACCGACTCCGCCGACGGCCGTACCGTCACCCTCACGGGCGGCGGCGACCCCACGCTCGACCCGGCCCGCCTGAAGCGCCTCGCCGCCGACACCGCCCGCGCCCTCACCACCCGCGGCCACACCGCCCCCGTACGGCTCACCTACGACACGAGCCTCTACGAGGGCCCCGAGCTCCACCCCATCGGCCCCAACGAGAACCTCGCCCCCGTCACGGCCCTCATGACCCGCGAGGGACGCCTCGACGAGAGCAGCAGCGGCCCCGCCCCCCGCACCTCCGACCCGGCCGGCGACACCGCCACCGCCTTCGCCGCCTTCCTCGCCGCCGCCGGCGTCAAGGTCACCGGCGCGCCCACGCCCGCACCGGACACCGGCCGCGCCCCGAAGACCGCCGCTGCCCCGAAGGCCACCGCCCCGAAGACCACCGCGGCCCCGAAGACCGGCCCCCTCGCCGTCACGCACTCCGCCCCCCTCGCCGACCTCGCCGAACGCACCCTCACCCACAGCGACAACGACCTCGCCGAGGCCCTCGCCCGGCAGACCGCGATCGCCCACCAGCAGCCCGCGAGCTTCGAGGGCGCCGGGAAGGCCGTACGGGACGAACTCGCCGAGCTCGGCCTCCCCCTCGCCGGCGCCCGCTTCGCCGACGGCAGCGGACTCGACCGCCGCGACCGCGTCTCCGCCGCCCTCCTCACCGCCCTCCTCACCCGCACGGCCGACCCCGAGCGCCCCGCCCTCCGCCCGGTCCTCACCGGCCTGCCGATCGGCGGCTTCACCGGCACCCTCGCCGGCCGCTTCGACACCGCCCCCGCCACCGCCGGCGCCGGACTCGTCCGCGCCAAGACCGGCACCCTCACGGGCGTCAACACCCTCGCCGGCACCGTCGTCACCGCCGACGGCCGACTCCTCGCCTTCGCGTTCCTCGCCGGCAGCACCCTCTCCCCGTACGAGGCCCAGCCCGCCCTCGACCGGCTCTCCGCGGCCCTCGCCGACCGGAACTGACCACCACCCGACCCGCACCGAAACCCGAACCGAACCCGCACCGATCGAGCGCCGAGACCGTACGGTTGACGCATGACGAGCATCGGTGGCGCAGGCACATCCGGGATGGTCGACTGGAACCTCGCGGTCGCGACCGCGACCCGCCTCGTGCGGCCCGGACCCGAAGTCAGCCGCGACGAGGCCCGCGAGGTCGTCGCCGAACTGCGCAAGCACGCCAAAGTCTCCGAGCAACACGTCCGCGCCTACACCCGGATGCTCCCCGAGGGCGCCGACGTCCACGACACCCCCGTCCTCGTCGTCGACCGCGCCGGCTGGATCAAGGCCAACGTCGCCGGCTTCCGCGAACTCCTCACCCCGCTCCTCGGCAAGATGCAGGAACGCCGCTCGACCACCCCCGGGAACGCCGTCCTCGGCGCCGTCGGCGGCAAGGTCACCGGCGTCGAACTCGGCATGCTCCTGTCCTTCCTCGCCTCCCGCATCCTCGGCCAGTACGAGACCTTCGCCCCCGCCACCCGCGACCTCCCCGCAGGCGCCAACGGCGGCGGACGCCTCCTCCTCGTGGCCCCCAACATCGTCCACGTCGAACGCGAACTCGACGTCACGCCCCACGACTTCCGGCTCTGGGTCTGCCTCCACGAGGAGACCCACCGCACCCAGTTCACCGCCGTCCCCTGGCTCCGCGACCACCTCCAGGGCGAGATCCAGTCCTTCCTCGCCGCCACCGAGGTCGACCCCGGCACCGTCGTCGAACGCCTCCGCGAAGCCGCCCAGGCCCTCGTCGGAGGCCGCCCCGAGGGCGAGCAGGGCGAGCCGGCCCCCTCCCTCGTCGAAATCGTCCAGAGCCCCGAGCAGCGCGAGATCCTCGGCCGCCTCACCGCCGTCATGTCCCTGCTCGAAGGCCACGCCGACTACGTCATGGACGGCGTCGGCCCCGAGGTCGTCCCCTCCGTCGCCGAGATCCGCGAGAAGTTCCAGCAGCGCCGCGCCCGCGGCGCCTCCCGCCTCGACCTCGCCCTGCGCAAGCTCCTCGGCCTCGACGCCAAGCTCCGCCAGTACCGCGACGGCGAGCGCTTCGTCCGCGCCGTCGTCGACCAGGTCGGCATGGACGGCTTCAACCGCGTGTGGACCTCGCCCAACACGCTCCCCACCAAGTCCGAGATCGCCGCCCCCGCCGACTGGATCGCGAGGGTGCACCGTAAGGCAGACTCGTGAGGCAGGTGCGCCGGACGGCGTAGGGACACGGGAGAACAACCCGCCAATCACCCATCCGAGGGACCCTGACCATGGGGTGAGGCGTGCAATGCTCGGGTAACGGCCAGGTTTCTGTCACCATCGACGCACTCTGAGTGACCGAAACCCCCTTTCCGACCGTTAAGACTCCGACCGAGGCACCCCACCCCATCACGAAGGGCACCGGACATGGGTCCCCATCCTGCGGTCGCGGCGATACGCCTGGCGGTCCGCCGCGTACTCCACGACGTTCTCACCGAGCACCAGACCGACCCCACCACCGCGCACGACGGACGCGAACCCCTCGTGCTCGTCGCCTGCTCCGGAGGCGCCGACTCGATGGCGCTCGCCTCCGCACTCGCCTTCGAGACCCGCAAACTTCCCGTACGCGGCGGCGGCATCACCGTCGACCACGGCCTCCAGGACGGCTCCGACACCCGGGCCACCGAGGTCGCCGGACGCATGGCCGCCCTCGGCCTCACCCCCGTCGAGGCCGTCACCGTCACCGTCGGCCGCGAAGGCGGACCCGAGGCCGCCGCGCGCGACGCGCGCTACACCGCCCTCGACGCCGCCGCCGAGCGCCACGGAGCCGCCGCGATCCTCCTCGGCCACACCCGCGACGACCAGGCGGAGACCGTCCTCCTCGGCCTCGCCCGCGGCTCCGGCATCCGCTCCCTCTCCGGCATGGCCGCCGTCTCCGGCGCCGCCGGCCGCTACCGGCGCCCCTTCCTCCAGCTCGACCGCCACACGATCCGCAAGGCCTGCATCGCGCAGGAACTCGCCGTCTGGGACGACCCCCACAACAGCGACCCCGCGTACACCCGCTCCCGACTCCGCCACGAGGGCCTCCCCGCCCTGGAGAAGGCCCTCGGCAAGGGCGTCGTCGAAGCCCTCGCCCGTACGGCCCAGCTCTCCCGGGACGACGCCGACGCCCTCGACACCTGGGCCGCCGACGCCGAGACCTCCGTACGCGACGAGGCGGGCGCCCTGGAGTGCGCCAAGCTCTTCGGCCTGCCCTCCGCCGTACGCCGCCGCGTCCTGCGCCGCGCCGTCATCGCCGAGGGCGCCCCCGCCGGCTCCCTCTTCGCCCGCCACATCGAGGAAGTCGACCGGCTCATCACCGGCTGGCGCGGCCAAGGGGCCATCAACCTGCCCGGACGCGTCGAAGCCCGCCGCCAGGGTGGCAGACTGGTCATCCGGCAAGGCTGACGCACGCTGCAACGAAAGTGACCCGGGTGAACGAGAAGGACATGGGCACCGACCTCCAGTCGGTGCTCATCACCAAGGAAGAGATCGACGCCAAGCTGGCAGAGCTGGCCGCGAAGATCGACGCGGAATACGCGGGCAAGGACCTGCTCATCGTCGGCGTCCTCAAGGGCGCGGTGATGGTGATGGCGGACCTGGCTCGCGCCCTGTCCACCCCCGTCACCATGGACTGGATGGCCGTCTCCTCCTACGGCGCCGGCACCCAGTCCTCCGGCGTCGTCAGGATCCTCAAGGACCTCGACACCGACATCAAGGGCAAGCACGTCCTGATCGTCGAGGACATCATCGACTCCGGCCTGACCCTGTCCTGGCTGCTGTCGAACCTCGGCTCCCGCGAGCCCGCCTCCCTGGAGGTCTGCACCCTCCTGCGGAAGCCGGAGGCCGCCAAGGTCGCGATCGACGTCAAGTGGATCGGCTTCGACATCCCCAACGAGTTCGTCGTCGGCTACGGCCTCGACTACGCGGAGAAGTACCGGAACCTTCCGTTCGTCGGCACGCTCGCCCCGCACGTCTACGGCGGCTGATCACCCGCTGATCACCCGGCTGAACTCCCGGCCGTACGGGGAACCCGCACCGCCTTCCCCCCGTTGAACCACGGGAAGGCGGTCGCGGGCGACGATGCTGAGGTACCGTCCGAAGAACAGCTTTTTCACATAGCAGCACTCATGCAGCTCTCACAGCAGCATTTTCCTACGGGCAGGAGGGACGGGGCGTTCTCGCTCCGTATGGATGGACGTGAAGCGATACTTCCGTGGGCCGGTCATGTGGATCGTGCTGGCCGTCCTCGCCGTGGTCGTGCTGATGCAGGTCGTCGGCTCGTCCGAGGGCTACAAGACGGTGGACACCGGCAAGGTCGTCCAGGCGATCGACAAGAACCAGGTCAAGCAGGCAAAGGTCACCACCGGTGACGAGCAGATCATCAAGATCGAGCTCGTCGACGGTCAGAAGATCGACAACAGCAGCAAGGTCCAGGCCAGCTACATCGGCTCCCAGGGCGTCGACGTCGCCGACAAGCTGCAGGAGAAGTTCGAGGCCGGGCAGATCGAGAAGGGCTACACCGTCTCCCCGACGAAGCAGTCGCCCTTCGTCTCGATCCTGCTCTCCCTCCTCCCCTTCGTCCTCATCGTGGTCGTCTTCCTCTTCCTGATGAACCAGATGCAGGGCGGCGGCTCCCGCGTCATGCAGTTCGGCAAGTCCAAGGCCAAGCTCATCACCAAGGACACGCCCAAGACCACCTTCGCCGACGTCGCCGGCTCGGACGAGGCCGTCGAGGAACTCCACGAGATCAAGGAATTCCTCCAGGAACCCGCGAAGTTCCAGGCCGTCGGCGCCAAGATCCCGAAGGGCGTCCTGCTCTACGGCCCGCCCGGAACCGGCAAGACGCTCCTCGCGCGCGCCGTCGCCGGCGAGGCCGGGGTGCCGTTCTACTCGATCTCCGGCTCCGACTTCGTCGAGATGTTCGTCGGCGTCGGCGCCTCCCGCGTCCGCGACCTCTTCGAGCAGGCCAAGGCCAACGCGCCCGCCATCGTCTTCGTCGACGAGATCGACGCCGTCGGACGCCACCGCGGCGCCGGCCTCGGCGGCGGTCACGACGAGCGCGAGCAGACCCTCAACCAGCTGCTCGTCGAGATGGACGGCTTCGACGTCAAGGGCGGCGTCATCCTGATCGCCGCCACGAACCGTCCCGACATCCTCGACCCCGCCCTCCTGCGCCCCGGCCGTTTCGACCGGCAGATCGCCGTCGACCGTCCGGACATGCTGGGCCGTCTGGAGATCCTCAAGGTCCACCAGAAGGGCAAGCCGGTCGCGCCGGACGTCGACCTCGGCGCCGTCGCCCGACGCACCCCCGGCTTCACCGGTGCGGACCTCTCCAACGTCCTCAACGAGGCGGCGCTCCTCACCGCCCGCGGCGATCAGAAGCTGATCGACAACGCGGCACTGGACGAGGCGATCGACCGCGTGGTCGCGGGCCCGCAGAAGCGGACCCGGATCATGTCGGACAAGGAGAAGAAGATCACCGCGTACCACGAGGGCGGTCACGCCCTGGTCGCGGCGGCCTCGCCGAACTCCGACCCCGTCCACAAGATCACCATCCTGTCCCGCGGCCGTGCCCTGGGCTACACGATGGTGCTCCCGGAAGAGGACAAGTACTCGACCACGCGCAACGAGATGCTCGACCAGCTGGCCTACATGCTGGGCGGGCGCGCGGCCGAGGAGCTCGTCTTCCACGACCCGACCACGGGCGCGGCGAACGACATCGAGAAGGCCACGGCCACGGCGCGAGCCATGGTCACGCAGTACGGCATGACCGAGCGTCTCGGCGCGATCAAGTTCGGCGGCGACAACACCGAGCCGTTCCTGGGGCGCGAGATGTCGCACCCGAGGGACTACTCGGAAGAGGTCGCGGCGCTGGTCGACGAAGAGGTCAAGAAGCTCATCGAGACCGCGCACAACGAGGCCTGGGAGATCCTCGTCGAGAACCGTGACCTTCTCGACAACCTGGTCCTCGCGCTCCTCGAGAAGGAGACGCTGGGCAAGGAGGAGATCGCCGAGATCTTCGCCCCCATCGTCAAGCGCCCGGCCCGCCCGGCCTGGACCGGCTCCTCCCGCCGCACGCCCTCCACGCGTCCGCCGGTGCTCTCCCCCAAGGAGCTCGCACTGACGAACAGCGCGAACGGCACGGCGACCCCGGCGGTCGACACCACGAAGGGCATCGAGATCGCCCCGGTGGACACCCCCGAGGACTGACGGTCCCGGCAACCCGGAATGGATGCCGCGCCCCCACAGGTTTTAGCCTGTGGGGGCGCGGCTTTTCGCGCACACCAGTCAGACGGAACGAGGCACAGAGATGACCGACCCGGTGACGCTGGACGGCGAGGGCAGGATCGGCGAGTTCGACGAGAAGCGCGCCGAGAACGCCGTACGGGAGCTCCTCATCGCGGTCGGCGAGGACCCGGACCGCGAGGGCCTGCGCGAGACGCCGGCGCGGGTGGCGCGGGCGTACAAGGAGATATTCGCGGGTCTGTGGCAGGAGCCCGAGGACGTCCTGACGACCACGTTCGACCTCGGCCACGACGAGATGGTGCTGGTCAAGGACATTGAGGTGTACTCGACATGCGAGCATCACCTCGTCCCGTTCCGCGGAGTGGCCCACGTGGGATACATCCCGTCCACGACGGGCAAGATCACCGGCCTGTCGAAGCTGGCCCGGCTCGTCGACGTCTACGCCCGCCGCCCCCAGGTGCAGGAGCGGCTCACCACGCAGGTGGCGGACTCGCTCATGGAGATCCTGGAGCCGCGCGGGGTCATCGTGGTCTTCGAGTGCGAGCACATGTGCATGTCGATGCGCGGCATTCGCAAGCCGGGCGCCAAGACCATCACCTCTGCCGTCCGCGGCCAGCTGCGGGACCCGGCGACCCGCGCCGAGGCGATGAGCCTCGTCATGGCGCGCTGACGCGCCACGGCGGAGCGGAGCTTCAGGCCCGGGCCTTGCCCGGGCCTTCGTCGTTGTTCTCCGGGTCTTCCGGGAGTTTGCAGACGCGTTCCAGGAAGAGGGCCGCCGCGATGACGCCGATGCCGGCTACCACCGCGAGGGCCGCGTAGAGGGCCTGGTCGCGGCGGGCCGGGACGTCCAGGGAGCCGAGGAGGTAGACGCCCGTGCCGCCGTACATGCCGGCGACGAGGGCGGCCACCAGGGCGCTCGCCTGGCCGAAGACCACCGCGCGGGCCGCCATCAGGGGCTCGACGCCCTTGGCGCCGGGGCGGCGCTCGCGCTGGGCCTTGAGGCGGGTGCGGATCGAGAGGGCGGTCGCGGTGAGGACGACCGCGATCACGGCGAGGACGATCGGTGCGGCGATCGGCACGCTGGGGAGGGTGCCGACGGAGTCCCACAGGCGGGCGCCGCCCCAGGAGAGGATGCCCGCCACGAGGAACAGTCCGGTGAGCACCTTCAGCCGCAGTTGTTTCACCGGGTGTCCTTCACGTGGTCGTCGGTCGTGGTCGTGGGCGGTCTGCCACGAAGCGTAACGACTACTCGGGCAGACGGAGTTCCAGGTCGACACGGCGAGTGACGCCCGCGCTGCCGAGGGCGGCGAGGAGGTCGGCGACCGGGCCGCGGCCGGGGAGCTGGGCTTCGGGGTCCACGTCGTGCCAGGGGGCGAGGACGAAGGCGCGCTCGTGGGCGCGGGGGTGCGGCAGGGTGAGGACGGGGTCGTCGGAGACGACGTCCGCGTACGCGATGATGTCGACGTCGATGGTGCGGGCGCCCCAGCGCTCCTCGCGGACGCGGTGGAAGGCCTCTTCGACGGCGTGGGCCCGCTCCAGGAGCGAGGAGGGCGGCAGGGTCGTCTTCACGAGCGTGACGGCGTTGAGGTACGAGGGCTGGCTGTCGGGCTCGACGCCCCAGGGCTCCGTCTCGTACACGGGGGAGACGGCCTTGACCCGGAGGCCGGGGGTGTCTTCGAGGGCGTCGACGGCCCCCTGGAGGGTCTCCAGGCGGTTGCCCAGGTTGGCGCCGAGGGCGAGGACGGCCCAGCGGGGGTTGGAGAGTGTCGTGTCCGCCGCGTCGACCGTGGCGACGACGGAGGCCGGTACGGGCTGGACGGTGGGGTCGCTCTGCGTCGGCTTCATCGTCGGCTCCGGGTGATCGTGATGGTCACGTCGTCGAAGGGCACGGTGATGGGTGCGTCCGGCTTGTGGACGACGACTTCCACTTCCTGTACCCCGGCGTGGCTGAGGCATTGCTGGGCGATGCGCTCGGCCAGGGTCTCGATGAGGTCGACGGGCTCGCCCTGGACGACGTCGACGACTTCCTCGGCGACGATGCCGTAGTGCACGGTCTTCGCCAGGTCGTCGTCGGCCGCCGCGGGGCGGGTGTCCAGGCCGAGGACCAGGTCCACGATGAAGGTCTGGCCCTCCTCGCGCTCCTTGGGGAAGACGCCGTGGTGGCCTCGGGCCTTGAGGCCGCGCAGCGCGACACGATCCACGCGAATCACTCCTGCTGTCGTAGTTCGGGTGGCCACGCAGCCGGGTGCGGACGGCCGGGTGTCCACTTCGAATCTACCTGCGGGGACCGACAGCGCTTGCCCTCGGGGGGCCATGGGCGGGTCAGGTGGCGGGTTCCGTGCCGTCGATGCCGGGGCCCTCGGTGCCCGTCTCGTCGGTGTCCGTGAGGACGGGGGAGGCGTGGTGGGACCAGATCCGCCAGCCGTCCGGTGTGTCGCGGAACACGTTGGTGGCGACGACGAGCTGGCCGACGAGGGGGCCGAGCTCGGCGCCGTCCTCGGCGGGTCCGCCGCTGAGGATGTTCTCGGTGCAGGTGACGACGGCGGTCCCGCCGGCCAGGGAGATCCTGAGGTCGGTGAGGAAGAACTGGATGTACTCCGTGTTGGCCATGATCAGGGCGTACGAGCGGAGCACCTCGCCGCGGCCGGTGAGGACGGGCCAGCCGGGGTGGACGCAGGTGATGGGGGTGGCCCCGTCGTCGAGCCAGAGGGCGGAGACGGCTTCGAAGTCGCCGGTCTCCATCGCCTCGTAGAAGGCGGTGTTGGCGGCTTCGACGGCCGCTTGGTCCGTGGTGCGGCTCACGCGGCTCCCTCGACTGCCCGGGCGACGCGTACGGCGTCGGCGGTGGCCCTGACCTCGTGGACGCGGACGGCCCAGGCTCCTTCGTGGGCGGCGATGGCGGAGACGGCGGCGGTGGCGGCGTCGCGCTCGCGGGCGGGGGGCGGGGTGGCGCCGTCGCGGGTGAGGACGTGGCCGAGGAAGCGCTTGCGGGAGGCGGCGACGAGGAGGGGCCGGCCGAGGGCGCGGAGCTCGGGGAGGTGGGCGACGAGGGCCAGGTCGTGGGGGGCGAGCTTGGCGAAGCCGAGGCCGGGGTCGACGACGATGCGCTCGGGGGCGATGCCGCCGTCGACGACGGCCTCCAGCCGGGTGCGGAGTTCGGCGACGACCTCGGCGACGACGTCGTCGTACACGGCGAGGCTGTTCATCTCCTGGCTGAAGCCGCGCCAGTGCATGACGACGAAGGGGACTTCGGCGGCGGCGACGGCGGGGACCATGCCGGGGTCGGCGAGTCCGCCGCTGACGTCGTTGACGAGGACGGCTCCGGCTTCGACGGCGCGGGCGGCGACGGCGGCGCGCATGGTGTCGACGGAGACGGTGACGCCTTCGGCGGCGAGGCCGCGGACGACGGGGACGACGCGGCGGAGCTCTTCCTCCTCGTCGACGCGGCTGGCGCCGGGGCGGGTGGACTCGCCGCCGACGTCGACGAGGTCGGCGCCCTGGGCGACGAGGTCGAGGCCGTGTTTGACGGCGGCCGTGGTGTCGAACCAGCGGCCGCCGTCGGAGAAGGAGTCGGGGGTCACGTTGACCACGCCCATGACCGCGCAGCGGTCCCACTCCGGCAGGCCCTGGGCCGTGCCCCGGTCGATCGTCGTACTCATGTGTCCAGCGTAGGGCCCAAGCCGAGTCGGAGGGGGGTCAGGCGGCGTGGACCTCGCGCTCGGGCCGGACCGGGGTCGGGGTGGTGACGATGTGGGCGCAGGGTCGTGGGGCCCGGGTGGGGCGGCGGCGGGGGAAGAGGCGGGGGAGGGAGAGGGTGACGAATCCTTCGGCGCGCATGGCGGCGAGGCCGATGCGGGGCAGGTCGCGGCTGTTGCGGTAGACGACGAAGCGGGGTTCCCAGCGGGGCCGGAACTTGGCGTTGAACTTGTAGAGCGACTCGATCTGGAACCAGCGGGAGAGGAAGACGAGGAGCCCGCGCCAGACGCGGAGGACGGGTCCCGCGCCGATCTTCTCGCCGCGTGCGAGGGCGGAGCGGAACATGGCGAAGTTGAGGGAGACGCGGTCGATGCCGAGGGCGGGGGAGGCCTGGAGGGCGGCGACGATGAGGAGTTCGTTCATGCCGGGGTCGGCGGAGCGGTCGCGGCGCATGAGTTCGAGCGACATGCCGTCGGGGCCCCAGGGCACGAAGTGGATGATCGCCTTCAGGTCTCCGTAGGGGGAGGTGGGGCGGTCCGGGTCGTCGGGATCGTCTTTGTGGGCGGTCGCTATGACGGCGTCTCCGTCGCCGGGGGCGCCGATGCGGCCGAGGGCCATGGAGAAGCCGCGTTCGGTGTCGGTGCCGCGCCAGTCGGCGGCGGCGCGGCGGACGCGTTCCAGTTCCGCGTCGTCGAGGTCGCGGACGCGGCGGACCTGGGTGGTGTAGCCGTTGCGTTCGATGCGCTTGACCATCTGGCGGACGTTGCGCATGGCGCGTCCGGAGAGGGAGAAGTCGGCGACGTCGACGATCGCCTCGTCGCCGAGTTCGAGGGCGTCGAGGCCGGTCTCGCGGGTCCAGACCTGGCCGCCGGTCTCGGAGCAGCCCATGACGGCGGGGGTCCAGGAGTGGGCCTTGGCCTCGTCCATGAAGCGTTCGATGGCGCCGGGCCAGGCTTCGACGTCGCCGATGGGGTCGCCGCTGGCGAGCATCACGCCGGAGACGACGCGGTAGCAGACGGCGGCCTTGCCGCTGGGGGAGAAGACGACGCCCTTGTCGTGGCGGAGGGCGAAGTGGCCGAGGGAGTCGCGGCCGCCGTGCTGGTCGAGGAGGGCGCGCAGCCGGGTCTCGTCGTCGTCGGTGAGGCGGGCGGCGGGGTGCTCGGGGCGGAAGGCGAGGTAGATGGTGGTGAGGGCGGTGAGCATGCCGAGGGCGCCGAGGGAGTAGCCGACGGTCCAGTCGACGCCGCGGGTGTAGGCGACGGGGCCTTCGACGCCGAAGAGTCCGTACAGGACGTGTTCGAGGCGGTCGGTCAGGCTGGGGTCGCCGACGACGCGGCGGGGGTGGGCGCTGACGATGACGAGGCCGAGGGCGATGGATCCGGCGCCCATGACGACGAAGTTGGCGAGTGCCCGCCAGCGGCTGCGCGGGTCGGGGAGGGCGGCGAACTCGTCGCGGTGGCGCAGCAGGAGGGCGAGGAGTGCGAGGGAGAAGAGGGCGCCGATGACGGAGTGGCGCCAGACGAACTGGGCCGCGGCGCCGACGGGGAGGAGGACGACGGCGGCGCGCCAGGCGCGGCGCTTGTGCCGCTTGAGGCCGTGGGCGAGGAGCAGGAGGAGGACGCCGGCGCTGAGGGAGAGGGCGGCGGAGAGGTGGCCGAGGGTGCCGGGGAGGACTTCGGCGACGGCGTGCATGCGGCTCGCGCGGAAGCGGGGGAAGACGCCGGCGGCGATATCGATGAGGCCGCCGATGGTGCAGGCGGTGCCGACGAGGGCGGGGACTTTCTCGGGTCGGGGACCGCGGAGAATCCGGCGTACTCGAACCGGAACCAATCGCGATTTGTCCCCATCTACCGTGACAGACATGGCTTCCCGTACTTCCCGTGGTCCTGCGAGGGGTCTCTGACTCCGGCCGGGCCCTGCGGCGCGTTCGGCGGGCCGTACCGGCTGGTGCGCTCTCTAGGACGGAGTGGCGTGGAGCCGGGTTCATCGGTTCACAGGAAATTCTTGGAAAGAAGGCTCGGTCGTCTCATGGGGCTCATCAGTAACAAGGTCCTCGTGCTGGCCGTGGTGCTGGCCGTGGTGCTGTTCCTCGCCACGGTCTGGCTCTGGCCGCGGCTCGCGCGGCGCGGTTGGCGTGCGGTCGTGGGGCGGGTGGGGCTGCTGCTCGTGACCCAGGTGGCGTTGTTCGCGGCGGTGGGTCTCGCGGCGAACCGTTCCTTCCTCTTCTACGGCTCCTGGGCGGACCTGTTCGGGCAGGAGCAGGACATGGGCGTGGTCGTCGACCACGGGGCCGGTTCGAAGGACGTGCGGGTGGTGGGGAAGGAAGGGCTGACCGTGCCGGGCGGGTCCCGGCCGGAGGTCGGTGGCCAGATACAGAAGGTGGTCATCGCGGGCGAGCGGTCGGGGATCACCTCGCCGGCCTACGTCTACCTGCCGCCGGAGTACTTCCAGGAGCGGTACGCGAAGAAGACGTTCCCGGCCTCGGTGGTGCTCACGGGGTACCCGGGGACGGCGGAGAACCTGATCAAAGGGCTGAAGTACCCGCGGACGGCGTACACCCAGGCGAAGGCCGGGAAGATGCAGCCGATGATCCTGGTGATGCTGCGTCCGACGGTGGCGCCGCCGCGGGACACCGAGTGCGTGGACATCCCGGGGGGTCCGCAGACGGAGACGTTCTTCGCGGAGGACCTGCCGAAGGCGGTCTCGGAGACGTACCGGGTGGGGACGAAGCCCCGGAACTGGGGCTTCATGGGGAACTCGACGGGTGGCTACTGCGCGCTGAAGATCGCGGTGCACCACCCGGACCGGTACGCGGCGGGGGCGGGTTTCTCGGCGTACTACCGGGCGGCGGAGGACGTGACGACGGGTGACCTCTTCCACGGCGACGACCGGCTGCGCAAGCGGGGGGACCTGCTGTGGAGCCTGGACCACCTGCCGCAGGGGAAGTCGTCGTTCCTGGTGACGACGTCGAAGCAGGGCGAGGGCAACCTGAAGGGGACGCTCGACTTCATCAAGAAGGTGAAGAGCCCGGCGCGGGTCTCGTCGATCACGCTGGAGAGCGGCGGCCACAACTTCAACACGTGGAACCGGGAGATCCCGCCGGGTCTCGTCTGGATGGCCGGGCGGCTCAGCGCGTCCTGACGGTCAGTCGACGGTGGCCCTGCGCAGGGCGCGGTGGACCCCTTCCGGGGTGAGGACGCCGACCGAGCGGCCGTCGGCGCCGGTCACGGTGAGCCGGCCGGTGTCGTGCTGGAGGAGTACGGCGAGCGCGTCCTTGAGGGAGGTCCCGAGGGGTACGGGGTCGGGGGCGCCGTCCTCGCGCGTGGCGATGCTCTTCGGGAGCGGGTCGAGGTCGGCCTCGGTGACGGGCGTGACGGCGAGGCGCTTGAGCCCGCGGTCGCTGCCGACGAAGTCCGCGACGTACGGGGTGGCGGGGGCGCCGAGCACGGTGGCGGGGGCGTCGAACTGCTCGATGCGGCCGTGCCCGTAGACGGCCATGCGGTCGCCCATGCGGACGGCCTCCTCGATGTCGTGGGTGACGAGGAGGACGGTCTTGCGGACGGTGGCCTGGAGCGCGAGGAACTCGTTCTGGAGGCGCTCGCGGACGACGGGGTCGACCGCGCCGAAGGGCTCGTCCATGAGGAGGACGGGCGGGTCGGCGGCGAGCGCGCGGGCGACGCCGACGCGCTGGCGCTGTCCGCCGGAGAGCTGGGCGGGGTAGCGGGAGCCGTAGACGGCCGGGTCGAGGCCGACGAGGTCGAGGAGTTCGGCGGCGCGGTCGCGGGCGGCGGCCTTCTTCCAGCCGAGGAGCGCGGGGACGGTCGCGGTGTTGTCGAGGACCGTGCGGTGGGGGAAGAGGCCGACCTGCTGGATGACGTAGCCGATCTTGCGGCGCAGGGCGACCGGGTCGACGCCGGCGATGTCGCGGCCGTCGACGAGGACGCGGCCGGAGGTCGGTTCGACGAGCCGGTTCACCATCATCATCGTGGTCGTCTTGCCGCAGCCGGAGGGCCCGACCAGGGTGACGAGTTCGCCCTCGGCGACCTCGAAGGAGAGGTCGTCGACGGCGGTGGTGCCGTCCTCGTACCGCTTGGTCACGTTCTCGAACCGGATCATGGTTCCCCATTCTCACCCCTGGACACCGGGGGTGTGTGAAGGGCGTGTTGCCGCATTGTGGCGGATCCCGGTGATTGTCGGTGGCGGGGGTTAGGGTCGTCAGACATACGTTCGGAGCGAGCGGACGACCCGGGGGGAGGGGCGGATGAGCACGCCGAACTGTCTGGTCACCAACGACTGGATATGCGGGGAGTATCTGCGCACGCGCAGCGAGGAACTGACGGAGGCGACCCTCCAGCATGTGGGAATCACGGTCGTGTCCGTGCTCCTCGCGCTCCTCGTCGCGGTGCCGCTGGCCCTGCTCGTGCGGGCCAGGCCGCGGTTCGCGGGGCCGGTCCTCGGGCTGACGACCCTGCTCTACACGGTGCCGTCGCTCGCGATGTTCTCGCTGCTCCTGCCCGTCTTCGGGCTCTCGGCCGCGCTCGTCGTGACCGGCCTCGTGCTGTACGCGCTGACGATCCTCGTGCGGAACACGCTGGCCGGGCTCGACGCCGTGCCGGCCGAGACGCGCGAGGCCGCCCGGGGCATGGGGTACGGCTCGTGGCGGCTGCTGTGGCAGGTCGAACTCCCGCTGGCGCTGCCGGTCCTGATGGCCGGCATACGGATGGCGACGGTCTCCACGATCGCGCTGACGACGATCGGCTCGGTCGTCGGCCGCGGCGGGCTCGGCAATCTCATCGAGGACGCGCTGCCGACCTTCTTCAAGGCGCAGGTGCTCGCCGCCTCCGTGCTGTGCGTGCTGCTCGCCGTCGTCGCCGACCTGCTGCTCCTGGGCCTCCAGCGGCTCCTCACGCCGTGGGCCCGGATACGGACCGCGCCGGGGGGTGCGTGAGGTGGGGATCGTGACGGACGCCTGGGCCTGGCTCACCACCGGCGCGCACTGGACCGGCGAGGAGGGCATCGGGCAACGGCTCGCGGAGCACGTGTACGTGAGCGGGGCGTCCCTGCTGATCGCCGCGGCGATCGCGCTGCCGGTCGGGCTGTGGCTCGGCCACCTCGGCCGGGGCGGGGCGCTCGCGGTGAACGTGTCGAACGTCGGGCGGGCGGTCCCCGTCTTCGCGGTCCTCGCGCTGTTCATGGTCTCGCCCCTGCGGAACGCAGGCTACGTGCCGACCGTCGTCGCCCTCGTGCTGTTCGCGATACCGCCGCTCCTCACCAACGCGTACGTGGGGATGCGGGAGGTGGACCGGGCCGCGGTGCGGGCCGCGCGGGGCATGGGGATGACGGGCGGCCAGCTCTTCCGGCGCGTCGAACTGCCGCTGGCGCGGCCGGTGGTCATGACCGGGGTGCGCTCGGCGGCGGTGCAGGTGATCGCCACGGCGACGGTCGCGGCGATGGTCGGCCAGGGCGGCCTCGGCCGGATCATCACGGCCGGCTTCGCCCTCTACGACACCGCGCAAGTGGTCGCGGGCGCCGTGCTCGTGGCCCTGCTCGCCCTCCTGGTGGAGGCGGTGCTCGCGGGAGCGGACCGGCTCCTGGCGGGGCCGTCGCGTGCGCACGCATCGAATGACTGAACGACTTTCGGAAGCCGATGAATGAGATGGGTGGTCTTGTGAACAGGGTCTCGCGTATCGCGGGTGCGGTGCTGGGGACGACGGCGCTGGCCGTCGCGCTCGCCGCGTGCGGTGGTGAAAGCCTGGAGGGGGGCAAGAACAAGCCCGGTGGAGCCGGCGACGCGTCCGCGGGCGCGGAGAAGGGCTCGCTGGTCGTGGGCGCGGCCGCCTTCACCGAGTCGAAGGTCCTGGCCGAGCTCTACGCCCAGTCGCTGCGGGCCGCCGGATACTCCGTATCCGTCACCACGGTGAAGAATCGTGAACTGTACGAGCCGTCCCTGGAGAACGGGGAGATCGACGTCGTACCGGAATACGCGGCGACGATCGCGGAATTCCTCAACGCGAAGGTGAACGGCCCGAAGGCGCCCGAGGACAAGCCGGTCGCTTCCGGTGACGCGGCGGCCACGGTCGAGGCGCTGCGGAAGCTCGCCGAACCGCGCGGCCTCAAGGTGCTCGCGGTCGGTGAGGCGGTCGATCAGAACGCCTTCGCGGTGACCAAGGAATTCGCCGCGAAGAACAAGCTGACGACCCTTTCCGATCTCGGCCGCTCGAAGCTCAAGGTGAAGATCGCGGCCGGTGACGAATGCGCGGTGCGCCCCTTCTGCGCGCCCGGCCTGAAGAAGGCCTACGGGATCGACGTGGCCGGCATCGACCCCAAGGGGGTCGGGACCCCGCAGGCCAAGCAGGCCGTCAAGGACGGGGTGGACCAGCTGGTCCTGACGACCACCACGGACGCCACGATCGACAGCTTCGGGCTCGTCTTCCTGGAGGACGACAAGAAGCTGCAGAACGCCGACAACGTGCTGCCCGTGGTCAACGCCAAGGATGCCGGAGCCCCCGAGATAGCGGCCGCCCTCGACAAGATCACCAAGGTGCTGACCACAGCGGATCTCGCCGAACTCAACCGCAAGGTGGACGCCGAGCGGGCCAAGCCGGAAGACGTCGCCAAGGACTATCTGACGGCGAAGGGGCTGCTCAACAAGTAGGTCCCGGGTGAGGGGAGTCGGCCCGAAACGGAACCGGAAGCGCTCATATCCACTTCTTGTGGCGAGAAGTGGCCAAGAGATTGCCGGGCCGACACCCCACATGGCGCCTACGCACGGTAAATTTCAGGCCATGCCACGTGGACGCCACCGCCATTCCCCGCCTCTGCACAAGTTGCTGCCGCCCTCCGCGGTCGCAGGCGCCGCGGTCGTGTGCGCCGCGGTCGTCTGGCTGCCCGGAGATCTGCTGATCGTGCGACTGCTCGCGGTCGCCGCCGCGGCTGCGGCCGTCACCGGTGCCGTCCTCATGCGCAGTTGGGACCGGAGCGCCGGCGCCCGGGTCGCCGAATTGAACCGGGCCCGTACGGCCGACCAGTGGAAGGCCGAGGAGCGGGTCGCCGAGCTGGAGTCCGACCTGGAGGAGTCCCGCGGCCTGCGGACCCGGCTCGACGCCAAGCTCCGCGCCAAGCGCGTCGAGCTCGCCGGGCTGCGCGGCGAGCACGCCGACCTCCTGCGCCGGTACGCCACGGCCGAGACCGAGCGGGCCAGCGCCCTGGAGGGCCGCCGCGTCCTCGCCCTGGAGGCGACCGCCGGCACCACCGCCACCGGCACGGCAGGCGGCACCGAGGCGAAGGCGCTGCCCGCCGCCCGGTCCACGCCCACCCCGGAGGCGTACCGCCGCGCCGCGCAGGCCCTGAAGGACCTCCCGCGCAACGCCGCGGCCCAGCACGCCCGGCGCACCGCCGAGGCGGCCCGCGCGCGGGACCTCGCCGAGCGGGCCCGTGAGACGGAGGAGCCGCAGGGGAAGCAGGCGGCGGCCGCCGGGACCGAGCAGCACAGCCGTACGGCCGCCCCCGCCCTCGGGCCCGCCCCCGCGCCGGCGGCACTTCCCGCCGCGCCCGCCACGCCCTCGTCGGACGTCGAGGCGGCCTCCGCGGCTGACTCGGAGTCCGCGGCACCCGTGCCCGTCCCGCCCACCGGGATCGCGCCCCTGCCCGCCGTCCAGGCGGCCGCGGCGATCGTCCCGTACGCGGCCCGCAGGCCCGTCCCGCGCCCCGAGGGCGGTTTCGACTTCTTCGGTACGCAGAAGGTGGCGGCGGCCATCGAGGCCGTGCAGCACACGGACCTCGCCGACGTCGTGGGCGAGGAGGTCCTCGAAGAGGCCCTGGCCGCCGAGACCCCGTTCCTCGTCCCGCTCGCCCCGCTCCCGGCGCCGGTGCCGCCCCGGGCGATCGGCGAGGTCATCGACCTGACCGCGCACGACGAGACCGAGCAGATCGACGTGGCCGAACTGCGGGGCGCGGTCAGCTCGTGACGTACCGCCTCGCCCTGCTCACGGCGGCCGAGGCGGTCCGGCGCCGCGAGGAACTGATCGCCCTGTGCGCCCAGGCATTCGCCGGATCCCCCTGGCACGAGCCGCCGCTCGGCGCCGTACGGACCGTGGACCGGCTGCTCGACAGTGCCGCGCGGAGGGACGACTTCTGCGCGGCGGCCGCGTACGCCGACGACGGCACCGACGACGCCGATGCCGCCCTGCTCGGCTTCGCGGCCGGATGGACCGACACCGCCCTGTCCGGCGACGCGCCCTTCTTCGAGCTGGCCGAGCTGGTCGTCGCCCCCGGCTGCCAGGGCCAGGGCATCGGCCGGTCCCTCCACGACGGGCTGCTCGTGGTGGGCTCGCCGGGACCGGCCCTGCTCATGACCCTCGACGTACCGGAACTGACCGACCGGTACGCGCGCTGGGGCTGGACGGTCGTGGACCGCCGGCGTCCCGCCAACGAGCAGCGCGACTACGTCGTGATGCGCCACGCCTGACCCGACCGACGGGTCGGGCCTACTTGTCGATGTCGCCGACGACGAAGAACAGCGAGCCGAGGATCGCGACCATGTCGGCGACGAGCGTCCCCGGCAGCAGCTCGACCAGCGCCTGGATGTTGTTGAACGAGGCCGAGCGGAGCTTCAGCCGGTACGGCGTCTTCTCGCCCTTGGAGACCAGGTAGTAGCCGTTCACGCCCAGGGGGTTCTCGGTCCAGGCGTACGTGTGCCCCTCCGGCGCCTTCAGCACCTTCGGCAGCCGCTGGTTGATCGGGCCCTGCGGCAGCTCGGCCATCCGGTCCAGGCAGGCGTCCGCCAGGTCCAGGGAGTTGTGCGTCTGGTCCAGCAGGCACTCGAAGCGGGCCAGGCAGTCGCCCTCCTCGCGCACGGCGACCCGCAGCGTGTCCTGGAGCTCCCCGTAGGCGAGGTACGGCTCGTCACGGCGCAGGTCGAAGTCGACGCCCGAGGCGCGGGCGATCGGCCCGGACACCCCGTACGCGTGCACCGCGTCCCGCGACAGGACACCGACCCCGCGCGTACGGCCCCGGAAGATCTCGTTGCCGAGGACCAGCCGGTCGTACACGTCCATCCGCGAGCGGACGTCCGCGACGGCCTGCCGCGCCCGCCCCAGCCAGCCGGCGGGCAGGTCCTCCTTGAGGCCGCCGACCCGGTTGAACATGTAGTGCATCCGGCCGCCGGAGACCTCCTCCATCACGGCCTGGAGCTCCTCGCGCTCCCGGAAGGCGTGGAAGACCGGGGTGATCCCGCCCAGTTCGAGGGGGTACGAGCCGAGGAACATGAGGTGGTTGAGGACCCGGTTCAGCTCGGCGAGGAGCGTACGGGTCCACACGGCGCGCTCGGGGACCTCCATGCCCAGCATCCGCTCGACGGCCATGACGACCCCGAGCTCGTTGGAGAAGGCGGAGAGCCAGTCGTGACGGTTGGCCAGCATGACGATCTGCCGGTAGTCACGCGCCTCGAAGAGCTTCTCGGCGCCGCGGTGCATGTAGCCGATCACCGGCTCGGCCTGCTGGATGACCTCGCCGTCGAGCACGAGGCGGAGGCGGAGCACGCCATGGGTGGAGGGATGCTGCGGTCCGATGTTCAGCACCATGTCGGTGCTCTCCGCCGCGCCGCCGATTCCGACCGTCGTCTCCGTCATGCGGGACAGTATCCCCTGCCCCGCATCCCCCGCCCACGGGTCACCCGGTGGCGGGCGGGACCCGCCGCGTCAGCCAGAGGAAATCGCCCAGGCCGCCGCGGGCGGTGAGCTCGGCGGCCTCGCCGGCGGACGCGAGCGCGCGGACGTAGCCGGCGGGGTCGGTCGTGGCGAGCGAGAGCGGCGGCCGGCCCCCGGACACCCCGAGCCGGTGCAGGGCCTCCCGCTGCGTGACGAGGTCCGTGACGAGGTCCGCGCCGTCACCCGCCGCCGCGCACGCGTCCGCGGCCACGTGGGCCGTCACGTCGCAGCTGCCGTCCGGGACCGGCGGCACCTCGCGGCCGGCCCGGAAGCCGGTCAGCGTGCCGAAGGGCGGCCGGGACTCCCGTACGTGCGCGTAGTCGACGGCCACCGCGCGGCCCGCCGCGAGCGACCCCACCGCCGCCGCCCACGCCTCGTCCCGGGGCCGCCCGATCTCCGCCCGCGCACCCGGCTCCCGCAGCGGCCACCAGCGGGCCAGCCACTCCGCGTCGGCGCCCGAGACGGGTGCGGCGAGCCGCTCCGTACCGTCCGCGCGGACCTCCACGTACCGGGCGACGCCCGCCGCGTCGACCTCGGCCACGTCCACCGGCACGTTGTCGAGCCACTCGTTCGCGAAGAGGAGGCCGCGCACGCTCCGCGGCTCCGGCAGCCGGTCCGTCCAGACGATCCGCGGGTCGAGCCCCGCCGGGCGGGCGGCGCGCTCGACCGCGTACGCCCGGACGGCGAGGTCCGTCCCCGTGCTCGCCGCGGTCGCCGCGAGGACCGCCGTGAGCAGCTCGCCCCGCCCCGCGCCCACGTCCACCAGCGCGACCTCGGCCGTTCCCAGCTCCTCCGCGACCTCGCCGAGCAGCCTGGCCACCGCGCCCGCGAAGAGCGGCCCCGTGTGGACCGAGGTGCGGAAGTGCCCCGCGGGGCCCTCGGGGCGCCGGTAGAAGCCCCCCGGGCCGTACAGCGCCCGTTCCGTGGCCTCGCGCCACCCCTGCCACTGACACGTCTCACCCGTCACGTCATCCGTCACGGGCCCCAGTCTCCACCTCGGGGAGTACAGGCCCCTCACCAAGGATCGGCCCCACGGTTGATCCCTGCACCTATCGGCCTTCCCTACTCTGGGTGACGTGCAGCGCCTCTACGACTTCATCCGCAGACACCCGACGGGCGTCGACTCCTTCTGGGCCGTCGTCCTCCTCGGGTTCTCCCTGCTGTGGGTGGCGACGACCTACCCGGCGGTCGATCAGCCCTTCGCGTACGGGGTCGTCGCCGTGCTCTTCTCCCTGGTCGTGGCCTTGCGCCGACGTGCCCCGGAGAAGATGCTGCTGCTGACGGTCGCCCTCGGCCTCGTCCAGCTCGGTTTCGGTCTGATGCCGTTCATGGCCGACTTCGCCATGCTCGTGATCGTCTTCACGGTCGCGGCGCACGACGGACCCCGCTGGGCCTCCCGCCTCGCCCTCGTCGGCGGACTCAGTGCCTCCACGCTCTCGCAGGTGAGATGGCCCATGGAGGACATCGAGTCCGTCGCGGCGCAGGTCTTCTTCACGATCATCATGACCGTGCCGTTCGCGCTCGCCTGGGTCCTCGGCGACTCGCTCCGCACCCGCCGCGCCTACTTCGCGCAGCTGGAGGAGCGGGCCTCCCGCCTGGAGCGGGAGCGCGAGGCCCAGGCCAAGGTCGCGGTCGCCGCCGAGCGGGCCCGGATCGCCCGCGAGCTGCACGACGTCGTCGCCCACAACGTGTCGGTGATGGTCGTCCAGGCCGACGGCGCCGCCTATGTCATGGACTCCTCCCCGGAGACCGCCAAGCAGGCCCTGGAGACGATCTCCACCACGGGCCGGCAGGCCCTCGCCGAGATGCGCCGCCTCCTCGGCATCCTGCGCACGGGGGAGCACCAGGAGGCCGGCGAGTACGTGCCACAGCCCGACGTGGGCCAGATCGAGGACCTCGTCGAGCAGGTCCGCAGCGCCGGTCTCACCGTCGACTTCGCGATCGAGGGGAGCCCCCGCCCGCTGCCCAGCGGCGTCGAGCTCACCGCGTACCGGATCGTCCAGGAGGCCCTCACCAACACGCGCAAGCACGGCGGTCCCGACGTCGGCGCGAGCGTCCGGCTCGTCTACTTCGACGACGGCCTCGGGCTGCTCGTCGAGGACGACGGCCGCGGCGCTCCGCAGGAGATGTACGAGGACGGCGGCGCCGACGGGCGCGGCCATGGTCTGATCGGCATGCGCGAGCGGGTCGGCATGGTCGGCGGCACGCTGGACGCGGGGCCGCGCCCCGGCGGCGGCTTCCGCATCAGCGCGCTGCTGCCGCTCAAGCCCGCTCACTGAAGCCTGCTCACAGACGAAGCCCGCTCACAGACGATCTGTAAGGAACTGACCTCATGTCCATCCGCGTGATGCTCGTCGACGACCAGGTGCTGCTGCGCACCGGTTTCCGCATGGTGCTCGCCGCCCAGCCCGACATGGAGGTCGTGGCGGAGGCGGGCGACGGGGTGGAGGCGCTGGAGGTCCTGCGGTCCACGGCGGTCGACGTCGTGCTGATGGACGTGCGCATGCCGAAGCTGGACGGGGTGGAGGCGACCCGGCGGATCTGCTCCCAGCCGGACGCGCCGAAGGTGCTGATCCTGACCACGTTCGACCTCGACGAGTACGCGTTCTCGGGGCTGAAGGCGGGCGCGAGCGGCTTCATGCTGAAGGACGTGCCGCCGGCGGAGCTGCTGGGCGCGATCCGTTCGGTGCACAGCGGGGACGCGGTCGTGGCGCCCTCCACGACCCGCCGGCTCCTCGACCGCTTCTCGCCGATGCTGCCGTCGACGGGCAAGGAGACGCGGGCCGTCGACACCGCGCTCGCGCGGCTCACAGACCGGGAGCGCGAGGTGATGATGCTGGTCGCGCAGGGCCTGTCGAACGGTGAGATCGCCGCGCGGCTGGTCCTCTCCGAGGCGACGGTGAAGACCCACGTGGGCCGGATCCTGACCAAGCTGGGCCTGCGCGACCGGGTCCAGGTCGTGGTCCTCGCGTACGAGTCGGGCCTGGTCCGCGCGGGCGGCGGCGCGGCCTAGGGGCCGCACGCGCGGGGCCTTCTACCGCAGCACGCTCTCCAGGAAGTCGCTGCCGAGCCGGGCGACGACGGTCACGTCGAGCTGGTGCAGGACGTAGCGGCCGCGGCGCTGCGTGATGACCAGGCCGGCCTTCTTCAGGACGGCGACGTGGCGGGAGACCTCGGGGGCGGTGATGCCGTACGCGTCGGCCAGCTCGCCCGTCGAGTACGCGCCCCGGGCGAGGCTGCGGCACAGCCGCATCCGCATCGGGTGGGCGATCGCCTCCAGACGCAGCTTGACCGCCTCGGTCGCGGCGGCGCCGCCGAGGTCGCGGGTCGGCACGGGGTACTGGACGACCGGCTGCCAGCCGGGCGTGTGCAGGGCGAAGAGGTGCGGCCAGCCGAAGGCGGTCGGCAGGAACGTCACGCCCGAGCCCTCGGCGGTCGTCCGCCCCTGGACCAGCTTGTCGACGACGATCCGGCGGCCCTTCTCGTCCTCCTCCAGGACCATCGCGGCCGAGGCGGCGCTGACGGCCTCGGCGAGCCCCTTGTGGCGCATCAGTTCGCTCTTGTGACGGGCGTCGGCGGCGAGCTGCACGCCGACGCGGCGCCAGGTGTCGGCGAAGAAGGCCTCGTCGCAGTCCTCCAGGAGCCGCCGGATCCACGCGCGCGTGCCGGGCGGGTCGGCGAGCATCCGCTCCACGAAGGCGACCTGCCGGGGGCCGCGCGCGGCGGCCAGGTCGAGGGCGCGGCGGCGCATCCGCTCGTCGACGAGCGGGGACGGCGCGCCGTGCGTGTGGTGGCTGGCGCAGGAGATCTCCAGCGCCGAGGCCACGTACTTCTCGTCGTCCATGCGGTCGAGGTCGTCAAGCTCCTCCGCGAGCGTCCCCCGGGGCCGCGGCGGGAGCAGGATGTCCGAGCGCGTCGAGCGCCACATGAAGTCGGCCTCGTGGAGCCGGTCCGCGAGCTCGGGCTTGAGGGCGGCGGCGGTCGTGGTCGTCCAGGCGTGCAGCCGGGGGTGGTGCGCGGGCTCGGCCAGGGCGTGCAGGGCGGCGCCCAGCTCGGCCAGGGGCGAGGGGCAGAAGCCGATGCGCTCCTGCGGCAGTCCGGTGATGTCGATCGTCACGCTCACGCCCCCATGGTGCGGGGTGCGGCGGGGGTGGTGTCGCGCCGTTTGACGAGTGCCGTCAATCGGCGCGCCGGGCCGCCGGGACGCGGCGCACGGTGAGGTCATGAACGCGCTGCATCAGTACCTCTTCGACACGTACCGCGCCGCCCGGCTCGGTGAGCCGATGCCCCCGGCGCCCGGCACCCACGACGTCGCCGTCCTGAGGGCGGCACGACACTCCCTGGCGGGCCGCCCGGCGCGCGGCGGCCTCCGCACGGCCCTGCGCAGGTGGTGGCGCCCGAGCGCCCGCTGAGCCCGGGGCGGGTCAGGCGGCGATCCGGGACAGGAAGTCCCGTACCGCCGTCCGGACGTCCGCCGCCGTCCACTCCAGACCCGGTGTCGTCACCGTCAGCTCCGTCACGGCGACCCCCGGCGGGCCGCCCGCGCCCGGGGCGAACCAGCGGCGGAAGAGGGCGGTCCCGGTGGCCTCGGTCTGCGCGACGGCCGCGTCCGTCAGGGCCTCGGGGGCGTACGGGAGCCAGACCTGGAACTGGTGGGTGTGCGGGACCTCCGGGTGGACCCGGAACCAGCCCACGCCCGCCTCCGCGAGCTCCTCGCGCACCGCCTCGGCCACCACGCGCGCGTGGCGCACGTACGAGGGCAGCAGAGGCAGCTCGACGGCGAGACCCCGGAGCGCGGAGAGCGCCGCCGGGTACTGCTGGGCGACGAGACCCCCGTACCGGTGCCGCCAGACCCGCGCCTCCTCCATGACGTCCTCGGGACCCGCGAGCGCGGCGCCCGACAGGCCGCCGAGGGACTTGTAGAACGAGACGTACACGCTGTCGGCGAGCCCCGCGATCTCCGCGAGCCCACGGCCGAAGGCCGTCGTGCACTCCCACAGGCGCGCGCCGTCGAAGTGGACCACCGCGTCCCGCTCCCGGGCCGCCTCGACCGCCTCGGTCAGCTCCTCCCAGGACGGCAGGACGAAGCCGGCGTCGCGCAGCGGCAGCTCCAGCATCAGCGTCCCGAAGGGCTCCGGGTGGTCGCGGACCTCCTCGGCCGTGGGCAGCCGCGGCTCGTCGGTCGGGTGGACCGTACGGAGCCCGGAGACGACCCCGAGCGCGCCGCCCTCGTGGACCTCGGGGTGGGCGAGCGGGTGGAGGGCGACGACGGGGCTGCCGGTGCGCCCGGCCCAGCAGCGCAGCGCGACCTGCTGGGCCATCGTGCCGGTCGGGAAGAACACGGCGGCGGGCAGGCCGAGCTCCTCGGCCACGCGTCGCTCGACCTCCTCCACGAGGCCGGTGCCGTACATGTCGACGGGGGCGTCCCCGTGCCCCGCGAGATCCGCCCAGTCGGCGAGCTCGCGCAGCCGCCGGCCGACCGCCCCGTCGACGGAGGTGTGCCACAGCCGCCGCTCGGCCCCGCCCCAGAGCTTCGCCCGGTACATCCGGGCGGCTTCCTCGTCCACGAGATCCATGCCCGTGTCCGCGCTCGTGTCCAGGCCTGTGTCCGCGCCCGCGCCCGTGTCCATGCCCTTGTCCACGTCCGTGTTCATGCCGTTGTCCCTGTCCATGCGGCGATCATCACACCGCCGCCCACACCCTGTGGACAGCCACGGGAGCAGCGCGAAACGCTGGCGTAGCATGACCAGAAATCGTCCGGTACCCACCGAGGACTGGAACGGAAGGCCCGTACCCACCGTGAACGCACCAGCAGCGCCAGAGCCCCGAGCCTCGGAGCCCCGCACGTCGGAGCCCCGTCCCGAGGACCGGCCCGCCCGGCTCACCGTCGGAGTCGTCGGCGCCGGCCGCGTGGGCCCCGCCCTCGCCGCCTCGCTCCGGCTCGCGGGCCACCGCCCCGTCGCCGTCTCGGCGGTCTCCGACCGCTCCCGGCGCCGCGCCGCCGAGCTCCTGCCCGACGTCCCGGTCGTCGAGCCCGCCCGCGTCCTCGCGCTCTCCGACCTCGTCCTCCTGACGGTCCCCGACGACGCCCTGCCGGGTCTGGTCGAGGGCCTCGCCGACACCGGAGCCGTACGGCCGGGGCAGCTGATCGTCCACACCTCCGGGCGGTACGGCGTACGGGTCCTCGACCCCGCCCGCCGGGCCGGCGCCCTGCCGCTCGCCCTGCACCCCGCCATGACCTTCACCGGCACCCCCGTGGACGTCCAGCGGCTGGCCGGCTGCTCCTTCGGGGTGACCGCGCCCGAGGAGCTGCGGCTCGCGGCCGAGGCCCTGGTCATCGAGATGGGCGGCGAGCCCGAGTGGATCGCCGAGGACGCCCGCCCGCTCTACCACGCGGCCCTGGCGCTCGGCGCGAACCACCTGGTCACCCTGGTGGCCCAGTCGATGGAGCTGCTCCGCAAGGCCGGTGTCGCCGCGCCCGACCGCATGCTGGGCCCCCTCCTCGGCGCCGCCCTGGACAACGCCCTGCGGTCCGGGGACGCGGCCCTGACCGGTCCCGTCGCGCGCGGTGACGCCGGCACGGTCGCCGCCCACGTCGCCGAGCTGCGCAAGCACGCGCCGGGCACCGTCGCCGGCTACCTGGCGATGGCCCGCACGACCGCCGACCGGGCGCTCGCGCACGGCCTGCTCAAGCCCGAGCTGGCCGAGGACCTGCTGGGCGTGCTCGCCGCCGACACCGCCACCCCCGCCGACGGCGCCGCCGACGGCGCCGCCGACGGGCCGCAAGGAGACGACCGATGACCTTGTCCGCCCGCCACCAGCCGGCCGAGCTGATGCCCACGGTCGAGGGCCTCCGGGACGCCGCCGCCCGCCACGGGCTGCCCGGGCGCAACGCCGTCGTCATGACCATGGGCGCCCTCCACGACGGCCACGCCACCCTGATCCGTACCGCCCGCGAGCGGGTCGGCGCCGACGGCTTCGTCGTCGTCACGGTGTTCGTCAATCCGCTCCAGTTCGGCGCGGGCGAGGACCTCGACCGCTACCCCCGCACCCTCGAAGCCGACCTGGAGCTGGCCTTCGACGCCGGTGCGAGCGTCGTCTTCGCGCCCTCCGTCGACGAGGTCTACCCCGGCGGCGAGCCGCAGGTCCGGATCACCGCGGGCCCCATGGGCGAGCGCCTCGAAGGCGCCTCCCGGCCCGGCCACTTCGACGGCATGCTGACCGTCGTCGCCAAGCTCCTCCACCTCACCTCGCCCGACCTGGCCTTCTTCGGCCAGAAGGACGCCCAGCAGCTGGCCCTGATCCGCCGCATGGCCCGCGACCTGAACTTCCCGGTCGAGATCGTCGGCGTGGAGACCGTCCGCGAGACCGACGGCCTCGCCCTCTCCAGCCGCAACCGCTACCTGTCGGCCGAGGAGCGGCGTACGGCCCTCGCGCTGTCCGGCGCGCTGTTCGCCGCCCGCGAGCGGCTCGCCGCCCAGGAGGCGCTGCGCGCGCGTGCCGCCTCCCTGCCGGGCGCCCAGGGCCGGGCCGAGAACCGCGCCGAGGCGCTCTCGCGGCTCGGCGAGGCCCGGGCCGCCGCCGACGCCCACGCGGTCGCGCAGGCGGCCGAGGGCCGCGGCGCCGAAGCCGTCCGGGCCACGGCCCGTACCGTCCTCGACGACGCGGCGAAGGCCGATCCGCCGCTCACCCTCGACTACCTGGCCCTCGTCGACCCGGCCGACTTCACCGACGTCGCCGACGACCACGACGGCGAGGCGGTCCTCGCCGTCGCCGCGCGGGTCGGGACCACGCGGCTCATCGACAACATCCCCCTGACCTTCGGAGCCACCAAGTGACCGGAATACGGCTGCACGCGCCCGCACCGGGCTGGGCCATCGACGCCGACGTCGTCGTGGTCGGTTCCGGCGTAGCGGGCCTCACCGCCGCCCTGCGCTGCACCGCCGCCGGGCTGCGTACCGTCGTCGTCACCAAGGCCCGGCTCGACGACGGCTCCACCCGCTGGGCCCAGGGCGGCATCGCCGCCGCGCTCGGCGAGGGCGACACCCCCGAGCAGCACCTCGACGACACGCTCGTCGCCGGAGCGGGCCTCTGCGACGAGGAGGCCGTGCGGCTGCTCGTCACCGAGGGCCCCGCCGCCGTCCGCCGCCTCATCGCGACCGGCGCCGACTTCGACAAGACCGCCGACGGCGAGATCGCGCTGACCCGGGAGGGCGGCCACCACCGCCGCCGGATCGCCCACGCCGGCGGCGACGCGACCGGCGCCGAGATCTCCCGCGCCCTCGTCGAGGCGATACGGGACCGGGGCGTGCGCACCATCGAGCACGCCCTCGTCCTGGACCTCCTGACGGACGCCGAGGGCCGTACGGCGGGCGTGACCCTGCACGTCATGGGCGAGGGCCAGCACGACGGCGTCGGAGCCGTCCACGCCCCCGCCGTGGTCCTCGCCACCGGCGGCATGGGCCAGGTCTTCTCCGCCACCACCAACCCGGCGGTCTCCACCGGCGACGGCGTCGCGCTCGCGCTGCGCGCCGGGGCCGAGGTCTCCGACCTGGAGTTCGTCCAGTTCCACCCGACGGTGCTCTTCCTCGGCGCCGACTCCGAGGGCCAGCAGCCGCTGGTCTCCGAGGCGGTCCGGGGCGAGGGCGCGTACCTGGTCGACGCCGACGGCGTCCGCTTCATGCTCGGGCAGCACGAGCTGGCCGAGCTCGCGCCCCGCGACATCGTCGCCAAGGCGATCATGCGCCGGATGCAGGAGCAGGGCACCGAGCACATGTACCTCGACGCCCGCCACTTCGGCGCCGAGATGTGGGCGGAGCGCTTCCCCACGATCCTCGCCGCCTGCCGCAGCCACGGCATCGACCCGGTGACCGAGCCGATCCCGGTCGCCCCCGCCGCGCACTACGCCTCCGGCGGCGTCCGCACGGACCTGCGCGGCCGGACCACGGTCCCGGGCCTGTACGCGTGCGGCGAGGTCGCCTGCACGGGCGTCCACGGCGCCAACCGGCTCGCCTCGAACTCGCTCCTGGAGGGCCTGGTCTTCGCGGAGCGGATCGCCGACGAGATCATCGAGGACCTCGGAGGGGACCTCGCCGGCGAGACCGGGGAGACCGGCGAGACCGGAGAGAGCGGGAAGACCACGGCCACCGCGGAGAACGGGAAGACCACGGCCGCCGCGCCGCGCGTGCCCGGCGCCCCCGTGCCGCACCCGGCCCCGGTGACCCTGCCGCTGCCGGTGGCCGGAGCCCGGACCCGTATCCAGCGGGTCATGACGGCCGGCGCCGGGGTGCTCCGCTCCGAGCGCAGCCTCCGGGAGGCCGCGGAGGCCCTCGACGCCCTGCACAGCGACGCCGTGGCGGGCGGCACCGACGACTCCAAGTCGGCCGAGCCCGGCGTGGAGTCCTGGGAGACCACCAACCTGCTGTGCGTCGGCCGGGTCCTGGTCGCCGCCGCCCGCCGCCGCGAGGAGACCCGCGGCTGCCACTGGCGCGAGGACCACCCGGACCGGGACGACGCGGCCTGGCACCGACACCTCGTCGTCCGTCTCACCCCGGAGCGGACCCTCGACGTCCGCACCACCGACACCCCCGACTTTCCCCCCACCCTCGACGCCCCCAGGGAGCCGTAAGTGACCACGCCCGAGGAAGCCCGTCCCGAGCCCGTGGACGTGCCTCTGATCCAGATCAGCGCCGCCCCCGCCGACGAGGCCGGCGGCTGCGGCGACGGCTGCGGCTGCGGCGGCACCGAGGAGTTCGAGTGCGGGCTCGACCCCGCGCTCGCCGAGCTCCTCGCGGACGCCGGCCTCGACCCCGTACAGGTCGAGGACATCGCCCACCTCGCGATCGCCGAGGACCTCGACGGCGGCGTGGACGTGACGACCGTGGCGACCGTCCCCGAGGACGCCGTCGCCACCGCCGACTTCACCGCCCGCGAGGCCGGTGTCGTGGCGGGCCTGCGGGTCGCCGAGGCCGTCCTCTCGATCGTCTGCACGGACGAGTTCGAGGTCGAGCGGCACGTCGAGGACGGCGCGCGCGTCGAGGCCGGGGAGACGCTCCTCAGCGTCACCGCCCGCACCCGCGACCTGCTCACCGGCGAGCGCAGCGCGCTCAACATCCTGTGCCGCCTCTCCGGCATCGCCACCGCCACGCGCGCGTGGGCGGACGCCCTGGAGGGCACGAACGCCAAGGTCCGCGACACCCGCAAGACGACCGCGGGCCTGCGCGCCCTGGAGAAGTACGCGGTGCGCTGCGGCGGTGGCGTCAACCACCGCATGTCGCTCTCCGACGCGGCCCTCGTGAAGGACAACCACGTGGTGGCGGCCGGCGGCGTGGCCCAGGCCTTCAAGGCCGTACGGGAGCTGTTCCCGGAGGTCCCGATCGAGGTCGAGGTCGACACGCTGCACCAGGTCGGCGAGGTCCTGGACGCGGGCGCCGACCTGATCCTGCTCGACAACTTCACCCCGGCCGAGACCGAGGAGGCCGTCGCGCTCGTCGCGGGCCGCGCCGTCCTGGAGTCCTCGGGCCGGCTGACCCTGGAGAACGCGGCGGCGTACGCGGCGACCGGCGTCGACTACCTGGCCGTCGGCGGGCTCACCCACTCCTCCCCGATCCTCGACATCGGCCTCGACCTGCGCGAGGTGCGGGCCTGATGCTGCTCACCATCGACGTCGGCAACACGCACACGGTCCTCGGCCTCTTCGACGGCGAGGAGATCGTCGAGCACTGGCGGATCTCCACGGACCCGCGCAGGACCGCCGACGAGATGGCGGTCCTGCTCCAGGGCCTCATGGGCATGCACCCGCTGCTCGGCGTCGAGCTGAGCGACGGCATCGAGGGGATCGCCATCTGCGCGACGGTCCCCTCGGTGCTGCACGAGCTGCGCGAGGTGACCCGCCGGTACTACGGGGACGTCCCGGCGGTCCTGGTGGAGCCGGGCGTCAAGACGGGCGTTCCGGTCATCACCGACAACCCCAAGGAGGTCGGCGCGGACCGCGTGATCAACGCGGCCGCGGCGGTCGAGCTGTACGGCGGCCCGGCGATCGTCGTCGACTTCGGCACGGCGACGACGTACGACGCGGTCACCGCGCGCGGCGAGTACGCGGGCGGGGCGATCGCGCCGGGCATCGAGATCTCGGTCGAGGCGCTGGGCGTGAAGGGGGCCATGCTCCGCAAGATCGAGCTGGCCCGCCCGCGGAACGTGATCGGCAAGAACACGGTCGAGGCGATGCAGTCGGGCATCATCTACGGCTACGCGGGCCAGGTCGACGGCGTGGTCGCCCGGATGAAACGCGAGCTCGTCGGCCCGCAGGGCGACCCCTCGGACGTGACGGTGATCGCGACGGGCGGCCTGGCCCCGATGGTCCTCGGCGAGTCGACGGAGATCGACGAGCACGAGCCCTGGCTGACCCTGATCGGCCTGCGGCTCGTGTACGAGCGGAACGTCTCCCGGATGTGAGTTCCGGTCCTCCCGGTGATCGTTCCGGCGGCGATCATTCCGGCGCGCCGGAATGATCGCTAAGAGAAAATTGTCCGATTAGCGCGTATCGTCGGCCCATGCCCACGCCATACGGATCTCGCGGCGGCATGGCATTCAGTGCGGACGAGCTGCGTGTGCTCCGACGCGCCCTTGCCATCGCCCTCCACCCTGCCCCCCTCCAGGACGAGGACGTCCAGGACTGCCTGCGCCTGGCCGAATCCGTGGACGAGGCGGTACGCGAGGCCGGCCGGCTGCGCGCCTTCCTCCTCGACGACCTGGTCCGCTACCGCGAGGCCCTCCCCGGCTCGCTCGCCGGCTATCTGGGCCTCCTCCGGGACGCTCTGAACGCCGGGTACGACCCCGGGGTCGACGACCTCGCCGCCCTGCGGGCCCTGCGCGGCAACCCGGCCGCCGCCGAGCTGCTCGCCCGCTGCCGGATCCTCGCCGAGCGTTCCGTACGCGCACGGCTCGCCCGGGTCTCCCAGGCGACCGGCTCACCGGCCCCCGCCCCCGTCCCCGTCGGTGCGGCGATCGCGCCCCGGGCGCGGCTGCTCGCCCTCCCCGGCGGGCGCGCGGCGGCCGGCGAACCGAAGCCGAACCCGCCGTCCGGTCCCGCCCCCGGTGAGAAGCCGGTGCCCAAGCCGTCCGAGGTGTTCCCGCCGCGCCGGCGGCCCGTACCCCCGCCCCCGCCCGAGGAGCGGGTCGCCGGATAGCTACTCTGGTCGCCATGGACTACGTATCCGCGCTCCTGCCCCCCGTCGTGATGGCCGCGTTCTTCATCGGCCTCGTCGTCACGATCGTCAAGAGCCAGGGCGGCCCGAACAAGGCCAAGGAAGACGCGTTCGTCGACGCCGCCTACGCCCGCGCCGAGGCCACCCGTCAGGCGGACGGCACCGCCGCCTCCTAGGTTCCGTGGCCAGGCCCGAGGAACCCCGCACCATCGGGACGTGCGACCTTTCGAGGTCGCGCGTCCTTTTTGTTGCGTTTCTCCATGTAAATAGCCGCTTATGAACTCTTTGCGAACTATGGTGGCAGTGTGCCCCGTCCATTGGGAGAGCTTGAGGACGCCGTCATGACGCGCGTCTGGCAATGGAACCGCCCGGTGACCGTCCGGGAAGTTCTGGAAGACCTCCAGCAGGAACGGTCCATCGCCTACACCACCGTCATGACCGTCATGGACAATCTCCATCAGAAGGGCTGGGTGCGCAGGGAAGTCGACGGCCGCGCCTATCGATATACGGCGGTCTCCACCCGGGCCGCTTACTCGGCCGCGCTGATGAACGAGGCCTGGGCCCAGAGCGACAACCCCGCCTCCGCCCTCGTCGCCTTCTTCGGCATGATGTCGCAGGATCAGCGCGAGGCGCTGAACGACGCCATCCGTATCGTCCAGCGCGACGACAACCCGCTCCCCGCCCCGCCCGAAGAGGCCGCGGGCGACAAGGGCGCCGACGGATCCGAGGCGCGGGAGCGATAGCGTCCCCCCATGTCGCCGTCTGCTTCCCCGGCCGCTTCCGCGGCCGCCGCCAAAGCCGTCACCGTACGCAGGGCCCGCACCAGTGATGTCGCCGCGGTCCGCCGTCTCGTCGATCCTTTCGTCCAGCGCGGCATCCTTCTCGACAAGGCGACCGTGACCCTTTACGAGGCCATCCAGGAGTTCTGGGTCGCGGAACGCGACGAGGACGCCAAGGTCGTCGGTTGCGGCGCTCTGCACGTCATGTGGGAAGACCTCGCCGAAGTCCGCACACTCGCCGTCGATCCCGAGTTCAAGGGAGCCGGCGTCGGACATCAGGTGCTGGACAAGTTGTTGCACACCGCCCGATGGCTCGGGGTGCGGCGCGTATTCTGCCTGACCTTCGAAGTCGACTTCTTCGCGAAGCACGGCTTCGTCGAGATCGGCGAGACCCCGGTCGACGGAGATGTCTACAGCGAGCTCCTCCGTTCCTATGACGAGGGAGTCGCCGAGTTCCTCGGTCTCGAACGAGTGAAGCCGAACACCTTGGGCAACAGCCGCATGCTTCTGCACCTGTGAGCCGGAACCCCGGCGGCGGCTATGTCCGAATCGCGCATGTTTCCCGCGTCGTCGGGGTTCTGAACCTCTCCCAGGGGTTTGTGTTTTTCCCGGAAAAGCGGTTTCCTTTCCGCGTACTGCATTTTCGATGAAAGGAAATCCGGTGGCACAGAAGGTTCAGGTCCTTCTTGTCGACGACCTCGACGGCATCGAGGCGGACGAGACGGTGACGTTCGCGCTGGACGGCAAGACCTACGAGATCGACCTCACCACCGCAAACGCGGAAAAGCTCCGCGGCCTGCTCGAGCCGTACACCACGGGCGGTCGTCGGACCGGTGGCCGCACCACGGGCGGACGCGGCAAGGGCCGTGTCGCGGCCGGCAGCCCCGACACCGCGAAGATCCGCGCGTGGGCCAAGGAGAACGGCTACGACGTGAACGACCGCGGTCGTGTGCCCGCGACCGTCAAGGCCGCTTACGAGGACGCGAACCGCTGAGGCGACAGCTGCTGAGGCGCCGGGCCACCGGTCCGGGCACTCAGCAGCCGCACCCGGTGGCACTCCGCCGCGGCGGCGGCCACGAGGCGCACCAGGCAGGGGGCGTCCGCACCGCCCCAGGGTGCGGACCGCAGGGCCGGAAGCGAGGACTCGACCTCGCGCCCCGGCGCGGGCGGCCGCAGCCAGACCGCGGCACCCGGCGCGCCGGAACCGCCCCGCCCCGGGGGAAGGGGCGCGGTCATCCGGCCGTCGGTGCCCAGGATCGCGAGATCCAGTGAGATCCCGCCCCACTCGAGCCAGTCGAGCAGCCCCGGGAGCTCCTCCGCGCTCCCCGCGGCCACCAGCAGCCGCATCCGGAGCCCCATCAGGGCCACCGGACCCGTCGCCGCGCCCATCCGGCGCAGCACGCCACGGCCGGCCGTAGCGGGCAGCTCCAGGACGTCGAAACGCAGCCCCGTGACCAGCTGCACCGGGGGCCCGGGCACCGCGGCCCAGCCGAGCTCGTGCTCGTACCACCGGGCCAGACCGCCGGCGCCGACGCCATCGCCGTCGAGCGGCGAGCGGGGAAACGGGACGCTGGAGGCCATGCCCGGCGCAACTCCCGCGAACCCCTCTTGGTTACGCCCATGGGCCGTCCGCGGTGACGTACGGTCCCGCTCCGGATGCGCAAGGTGTCCGTGATGGGGCGTACGGGCGCATTCGGCAGCGCAAGGTTGTTCGCTGGTAGCGGAGGGAACCGGGGTGCGCCGCATGGAGTGTCAGTGCTTACGGGTAAGACATTCCTAGTGGAGAGGGGCGACTCGCGGGCTTCGGCGTCTCACGTTCGCCATCGGCGTACTCAAGGCGCGGCTAACTACTTGGCCTGCGGGAACATCGTCTCGCACCATCGGGTTGGAGCATTTGTCGGTTGTTCGGCGGCAGGTCTCCCCGCGGAAGAGGGGTGATCCGGACGGATGTCGGCAGTTGGAATGAGCGGTCCCCGCTTGCGGGACTAAGCTGCGGAAGGACAGGGAGGGGATCGACCCCTAACTGACTGACCGCTCTGAGGAGCGATTAACGATGTTCGAGAGGTTCACCGACCGCGCGCGGCGGGTTGTCGTCCTGGCTCAGGAAGAAGCCCGGATGCTCAACCACAACTACATCGGCACCGAGCACATCCTTCTGGGCCTTATCCACGAGGGTGAGGGTGTCGCCGCTAAGGCCCTGGAGAGCCTCGGGATTTCGCTCGAGGCGGTCCGCCAGCAGGTGGAGGAGATCATCGGACAGGGGCAGCAGGCCCCGTCCGGGCACATCCCCTTCACTCCTCGTGCCAAGAAGGTCCTGGAGCTCTCGCTCCGCGAGGCCCTCCAGCTCGGCCACAACTACATCGGCACCGAGCACATCCTGCTCGGCCTGATCCGCGAGGGCGAGGGCGTCGCCGCCCAGGTCCTCGTGAAGCTGGGCGCCGACCTCAACCGGGTGCGGCAGCAGGTCATCCAGCTGCTCTCCGGCTACCAGGGCAAGGAAGCCGCCACGGCCGGCGGCCCTGCCGAGGGCACCCCCTCGACGTCCCTGGTCCTCGACCAGTTCGGCCGGAACCTCACCCAGGCGGCCCGCGAATCCAAGCTCGACCCGGTCATCGGGCGCGAGAAGGAGATCGAGCGGGTCATGCAGGTGCTGTCCCGCCGCACCAAGAACAACCCGGTCCTCATCGGCGAGCCCGGCGTCGGCAAGACCGCCGTCGTCGAGGGCCTGGCGCAGGCCATCGTCAAGGGCGAGGTGCCCGAGACCCTCAAGGACAAGCACCTCTACACCCTGGACCTCGGCGCGCTGGTCGCCGGCTCCCGCTACCGCGGTGACTTCGAGGAGCGCCTGAAGAAGGTCCTCAAGGAGATCCGCACCCGCGGCGACATCATCCTGTTCATCGACGAGCTCCACACCCTCGTGGGTGCGGGTGCCGCCGAGGGCGCGATCGACGCCGCCAGCATCCTCAAGCCGATGCTGGCCCGCGGTGAGCTCCAGACGATCGGTGCCACGACGCTCGACGAGTACCGCAAGTACCTGGAGAAGGACGCGGCCCTCGAGCGCCGCTTCCAGCCCATCCAGGTCGCCGAGCCGTCGCTGCCGCACACCATCGAGATCCTCAAGGGTCTGCGCGACCGGTACGAGGCCCACCACCGGGTCTCCATCACCGACGAGGCCCTCGTCCAGGCCGCGACGCTGGCCGACCGGTACATCTCGGACCGCTTCCTCCCGGACAAGGCGATCGACCTGATCGACGAGGCCGGCTCCCGGATGCGCATCCGCCGGATGACCGCGCCGCCGGACCTCCGCGAGTTCGACGAGAAGATCGCCGGCGTCCGCCGGGACAAGGAGTCCGCGATCGACTCGCAGGACTTCGAGAAGGCCGCCTCTCTCCGTGACAAGGAGAAGCAGCTCCTCGCCGCGAAGGCCAAGCGGGAGAAGGAGTGGAAGGCCGGCGACATGGACGTCGTCGCCGAGGTCGACGGCGAGCTCATCGCCGAGGTCCTCGCGACCGCCACGGGCATCCCGGTCTTCAAGCTGACCGAGGAGGAGTCCAGCCGCCTGCTCCGCATGGAGGACGAGCTCCACAAGCGCGTCATCGGCCAGAAGGACGCCGTCATCGGCCTCTCGCGGGCGATCCGTCGTACGCGAGCCGGTCTGAAGGACCCGAAGCGCCCCGGCGGCTCGTTCATCTTCGCCGGTCCGTCCGGTGTCGGTAAGACCGAGCTTTCGAAGGCTCTCGCCGAATTCCTCTTCGGCGACGAGGACGCGATGATCTCCCTCGACATGTCGGAGTTCAGCGAGAAGCACACGGTTTCCCGTCTCTTCGGTTCGCCTCCCGGATACGTCGGCTACGAAGAGGGCGGCCAGCTCACCGAGAAGGTGCGCCGCAAGCCGTTCTCCGTCGTCCTCTTCGACGAGGTCGAGAAGGCCCACCCCGATATCTTCAATTCCCTTCTCCAGATCCTGGAGGACGGTCGCCTGACCGACTCCCAGGGCCGGGTCGTGGACTTCAAGAACACGGTCATCATCATGACCACCAACCTCGGGACCAGGGACATCTCGAAGGGCTTCAACCTCGGCTTCGCGGCCCAGGGCGACACGAAGTCCAACTACGAGCGGATGAAGGCGAAGGTCAGCGACGAGCTGAAGCAGCACTTCCGCCCCGAGTTCCTCAACCGTGTGGACGACATCATCGTCTTCCCGCAGCTGACGCAGGACGACATCCTCCAGATCGTCGACCTGATGATCGGCCGCGTGGACGAGCGCCTGAAGGACCGGGACATGGGCATCGAGCTCTCCCAGTCCGCGAAGGAGCTCCTCTCCAAGAAGGGCTACGACCCCGTGATGGGCGCCCGGCCGCTGCGCCGGACGATCCAGCGCGAGATCGAGGACACGCTGTCGGAGAAGATCCTCTTCGGCGAGCTGCGCCCCGGTCACATCGTGGTCGTGGACACGGAGGGCGAGGGCGACGAGAAGACGTTCACCTTCCGCGGCGAGGAGAAGTCGGCCCTGCCGGACGCCCCGCCGATCGAGGCCACGGGCGGCACGGGCCCGAACCTCTCGAAGGACGCGTGACGCACGCGCTGAGCGTTGAGCGGTAAGGGGCGGCCCCGGAACCTGAACGGTTCCGGGGCCGCCCCTTTCGGCGTGCTCAGGTGAGGATGCGCACCGTGGGCGCGAGGTGCTCGGTGCCCGTCAGACGCAGGTCGTTGGCGTGGAGCTCGGTCAGGCCTTCCAACCCCGCCAGCGAGGCCACGTCCACCTTGTGCCCGGGGTCGGAGAAGAGCGCGAGCTGCCGGAGTCCGGGAAAGGCCCGCACGGCCTTCTCGAACCGCGGCATCTCGTCGCCGTGGGTGGAGACCACGAGCCCGCTGAGCCAGGGGAGGACGACGTCCTCCGGGAGCGTGTCGAAGTCCACGGTCGCGACGACGAGCTGCAGGAGCTGCGTCAGCAGGGCCACCTCCCGCCAGTCGTGCGCCGTGAGCGCGTGGGCGTCCCAGAGAGTGAGCTGGCGGAGCAGGGATGCGGAGCGCAGGGCACCGATGCCTTCCTCCGGCCAGGAGCCGAAGCTGAGCGCCCGCAAGGGAACCCCGGAGGGGAGGTCGCTCAGGCGCCAGAAATGGGCGTAGGGGAGCTCCAAGGACAGCGTGTCGAGCCGGGTGAGGCCGGCGAGCGCGGTGAGGTCGGGGTCCTCGTCCCCGCGCGTCAGGTACAGCATGTGCGGGTCGCAGGCGGCCAGGAGGTCGCGCAGCGCCTCCGCCGAGATACCAGGGCCGATCTCCAGCCGGTCCGGGGCGATGCCGAGCCGCACCAGTTCGGCCGCCTGGTCGTCGTGCAGGACGGTGAAGTGGAGGTCGGTCGGGTCGATGACGGCGATGACCGCCTCGGCGTACGCGAGGGCGTCGAAACGCTGCCACCCCCAAATGAGCTGGGAGCGGACGCGGAGCGTGGACCGGCGGGCGAAGCGGGCCAGGTAGGGGATGGCGGCGTCCGAGGGGATGTGCGTGGCGGTGGTCACCGCCATGAGGGCCTCCTCGTCCCCCAGCCCCTCCGGGCCCGGGAGCAGGTCCAGCACGATGCGGCCCACCGTCGCCAGCTCGCGGGCCTCGTCGGGCGTGCGGGGCGGGACCAGCTCCGCCGCGCGGGCCAGCACCTCCTCCCGTACCGCCGGTGTCACTTCCGTGGCGTGGTTCAGCGCGGTCGCCGCCAGGATCAGGAGACGGAGCTGGTCCCGGCGGTCCTCGGCGGCGTCCGCCGCCTTCAGGAGCTCGCGGAGGATCTCCGCGCACTCGTGGGGGCGGGCGTGGCCCACCGCCATGCGGATGACGTCCTCCCAGGTGTCGTCCGTGGCGTGGTCGATCAGGACGCCGATGTCCCAGTGGTCCACCAGGGCCTTGGCGGCCAGGTAGTCCTGGAAGGTGCGGTGGACGAAGTCGACGGTGTCGGCGGTCGGCTCGCGCAGCAGGCCGCTGCGGTGGAGGAGGTGGGCGAAGACCCGGTCCGGGGCGTAGGCGGACGCCTCGACCATGGCGGGGACCGCCTCCGCGATGACCGACTCGGCGTGGGCGCGGTCCATCTGGAGCCGACCGTTCCGCGTGAGCCAGTAGGCGAGCCGCTGGACCAGCTGGATCTGCGGGGCCGCGTCCAGGTCGATCCCGTACGGGTTCTCCATGCCCCGCTCGCGGTCGCGGCGGGACAGGAGCATCGACAGAGCGGACTCGTAGAGCGCCTTGCGGCCTCGGGGCAGGTAGCCGCGCCGGTCGAGGTGCAGGGCGCAGACGAGGCCGCACATCAGGGGGTTGGTGGCGAGCTGGGCGACGTGTTCGGTGGTGCGGAGCGCGTCGAGGAGCTGCTGCTCGTACGGCTCCGCCTCGGGCCCGGCGGCCCGGTGCCAGCGGCGTACGAAGGTGGCGACCTCGGTGCGGGACATGGGGGAGAGGGCCAGGTCGGTGAAGCCGTCCCGGGCCAGCCAGTCGTTGCCCACGGCGGTGGGGCGGGCGGTCACGAGCCAGCGGTTTCCCTCGTACGCGCTGAGCAGGTCGCGGAGCCACTCACGGGCCCGGCCGCGCTCGGTCTCGGGGATCTCGTCGATGCCGTCGACGAGGACCAGGCCCCGCCCGGCGGCCAGGACCCGGTCGGCCCAGCCCTCGGGCGCGGTGAGCGGGCAGCCGGCGGCGGAGAGGAAGCGGTCGGGGGCCGGGAGCCGCTCGCCGTGCCGGGTGAGGGTGCGCAGGGGGAGGACGAAGGGGATGCGGCCGTAGAGGTACGCCATGCCGTCCGCGCGGTCGTCCGAGGCGGCGGAGACGGTCAGCCACTGGACGAGGGTGGTCTTGCCCGAGCCGGCCAGGCCCCGCAGGAGGACCTTGTCGTGGCGGGCGAGGGCGTGGTCGGCGCGGAGGTGGGTCTTGGCGAGTTCCTGCCGTACGGGAACGGGCGTCGTCGGCTCGGCGGGTCCCGCCGCCTCAAGGGACAGGTACGCCACGTCCAGCGGCCACTCCTTCGCCGAGTGGTGCAGATCGATGCCATAGATCGTCAGGCTGCCGTGCTTCTTCGCCAGGTGCGCCAGGTACCGCCGCTCGAACTCCGCGTGCCGGGCGTCGACGTGCGGCGTGCGGGCGAGGACGGCGTCCACCTTCGCGATCAGCTCCGCCTGCCCCCGGGTCTGCTCCACCAGGCTGCGGGCGACGAACGTGGACCGCTGGGTGAAGAACTCCAGGATGTGGAGCGAGGCCCACTCGGTCATCGAGTCCAGGTAGAGGACGGAGTCGGTGGAGAGGCCGTCGGGGGCGGGCGCGGCGGCCCGTAGGCGGCGGGCGAGGGTGCGGTGGCCGAGGCGGACCGCCTGGACGTCGTCCATGTCGAGATCGCCGAGGGCGAGGAGCGTCGTCCCCAGGGTGTGGGCGACGGCCTCGGTCTCGTCGGCGGGGAACGGCGCCTCGCCGGGCCCGCTGCCCGAGCGCTCGACCAGGGCGGCCGCGAGCTTTCGGACGTCCTTCTCCGTCAGCGTGCGCTTCTCGCCGCGGAAGGAGACCAGGGAGGAGAGCCGGACGGCGCGGGCCCCGCCCGTGAGCCCCGCCCCTGGACCGTCGCTGACCAGCAGTTTCTTCAGGAGTGGGCCGATCGCCGCCGAGGCGAGGCGCGTGCCGATGAGTGCCGGTTCCATGTGTGTCCCCCCGTGGGTCCCCGAAGCGGTCAGCGTAGTGCGGGAGGGCCGTCCGGACGGCTCGTTTGCGTGACCCAGGTCCCATTGAGGGTCGGCGCCGGGTGACAAGGCGCACAGGCGTTTCGAGGGGTACTAACCGGAATAGTGGCGACCTTTGGTGGTGATTCAGGACGTTCAGGGATCAACCGTCGGGACTTAGGGCCCGAAGGGTCCCGAACCGGGCGGGGAGCGGCCTTTCGGGCAGTTCCGGCCCCCCTCGACGTGCGGTTAAACGGGTTTCCTTGTGGCGGTATGTCCGGTTTCAGGAGTTGAAGCCAAGGCCGTCAAGGGTCGATCTCCCCCGGAGATCGCTACGACGCAATGTCGTAGATGGGGTGTTTTGGGCTGGGCGGGGGTCCGGGTTACCAAGGATGAGCAAGCCCGGCGCCACGCACCGTTCGCGTCGGGTCCCGTACTTCCCCGGAGGTTTTCCCCCGTATGTCGAAGCGCGTCATGAACCCCGCCGCCCGTGTCACCGCCGTCGCTCTCACCGTCGCCGGTCTGGGAGCGTCGCTGGTGGCCGGAGCAGGGTCCGCCTTCGCCGCCGAGGGCAAGGCCGTCGCCCCGGTCGCCGCGACCGCGTCCGCCGCCGTCGCGGCCCAGGCCGAGACCCAGGCCCACGTCGCCGCCCAGGTGAAGGCCGCCGCCGCGAAGGCCGCAGCGCAGAAGGCCGCCACCGTGAAGGCCGCCGCCGCGAAGGCCGTCGCCGTGAAGGCCACCCCCGTGAAGGCCGCGAAGAAGGCGACCCCGTCCTGGGTGAAGCCGGTCGCCTCGTACACCCTCTCCGCCAGCTACAACCAGGGCGGCGCCATGTGGGCCCACAAGCACTCCGGCCAGGACTTCGCCGTCCCGACCGGCACCCCGGTCAAGGCCGCCGGTGCGGGCACCGTCGTGAAGGCCGGCCCGAACGGTGGCGGCGACGGCCCCGCGTACGGAAACGCGATCGTCGTCAAGCACGCCAACGGCACGTACTCGCAGTACGCCCACCTGTCGAAGATCAAGGTCAACGTCGGCCAGAAGGTCGGCGCCGGTCAGCAGATCGCCCTCTCGGGCAACACCGGCAACTCCTCCGGCCCGCACCTGCACTTCGAGATCCGTACGACCCCGAACTACGGCTCCTCCGTGAACCCGGCCGCCTTCCTGCGGTCGCACGGCGTGAGCATCTAAGCTCCGCTACCCGGCCCCGTGGGCCTGGTTCAGCAGATCGAGGGCGACCTCGAGGACGGCCTCGCGCTTCTCCTCGGAGTCGCCCTCGACGTTGTCCATGAAGAACATCCCCGCGTGGAGCGTGAAGATCGCGCTCACGCAGCGGACCCGGTCGCGCACGGTGAAGTCGGGCTCCTGGATCAGGCCGCTCAGTTCGAGCATCCGCTCCTTGAAGGTCAGGCCGATGCTCAGCTCGCGGACGGCCGCCTGGTTCTCCTGCATGAAGCGGAACAGCGGGTACGCGCTGATCAGGGACGCCTGGTAGCGGCGCAGGATCTCCTCCCTGACCTCCACCGTGCGCGGCTGCTCCCGTGCCCATTCGATCAGCTCGTCCACGGGCCTGGTGAGGTCCTGGAAGATGCCGATGATGATGTCTTCCTTGGTCTTGAAGTGGTAGTAGAGCGCGGCCTTGGTGACGTCGAGGTGCTCGGCGATCTCGCGCAGCGAGGTCTTCTCGTAGCCCTGTTCGGCGAAGAGTGCGAGGGCCACGTCCTGGATGCGCTGGCGGGTGTTGCCTCGTGCCTGGGCCATGACTGCTCTCGCTCTCCGACTGTTACTTACTTGACGACCGGCAAGTTACGGGTCTACCGTCCCCATTCTAGTAACTAGCCGGGCGGCAAGTAAGGGGATGGCGATGGCGACCAGCGGGACAACGCAAGCGGCCGAGGAGAAGGTACCGCCGGCGCGCAGCGTCCGCGTGGTCCTCCTCGCCCTGATGATCGCGATGCTGCTCGCGATGCTGGACAACATGATCATCGGCACCGCGATGCCGACGATCGTCGGCGAGCTCGGCGGCCTGGAGCACCTCTCCTGGGTCGTCACCGCCTACACCCTGGCCACCGCCGCCTCCACCCCCCTCTGGGGCAAGCTCGGCGACATGTTCGGCCGCAAGGGCGTCTTCCTCACCTCGATCGTGATCTTCCTGATCGGCTCGGCGCTCAGCGGCATGGCCCAGGACATGGGCCAGCTCATCGGCTTCCGTACGATCCAGGGCCTCGGCGCCGGCGGCCTCATGGTCGGCGTCATGGCGATCATCGGCGACCTGATCCCGCCCCGCGAGCGCGGCAAGTACCAGGGCATGATGGCCGGCGTCATGGCCCTCGCCATGATCGGCGGACCGCTCGTCGGCGGCACCATCACCGACCACTGGGGCTGGCGCTGGTCCTTCTACATCAACCTGCCGCTCGGCGCCGTCGCCCTCGCCATGGTCACCACCGTCCTGCACCTGCCGAAGAAGCAGCGCGTCGCGGGCACCCGGATCGACTTCCTCGGCGCCGCACTGCTGACCGTCGGCATCACCGCGATCGTCCTCGTCACCACCTGGGGCGGTACGGAGTACGCCTGGAGCTCGGCCACCATCGTCGGCCTCACGGTCGCCGGGCTCGCCTCCCTCGCCGCGTTCCTGTGGGTGGAGACCAAGGCCGAGGACCCGATCGTGCCGCTGCACATCTTCCGCAGCCGCAACTTCACCCTGATGTCCCTGATCGGCTTCATCACCGGCTTCGTGATGTTCGGCGCGGTCCTCTACCTGCCGATCTTCCAGCAGTCCGTGCAGGGCGCCTCGGCGACCAACTCCGGTCTCCTGCTCCTGCCGATGCTGATGGCGATGATGGTCGTCTCGCTGCTCGTCGGCCGGTTCACCACCAGCACCGGCAAGTACAAGATCTTCCCGATCGTCGGCGGCGTCCTCATGACCGCCGGCCTCTTCCTCCTCGCCACGATGGACACCGGCACGTCGCGGCTGACGTCCGGTGTCTACATGGCGCTCCTCGGTGCCGGCATGGGCTTCCTCATGCAGATCACCATGCTCGTCGCGCAGAACAGCGTCGAGATGAAGGACATGGGCGTCGCCTCCTCCTCCACCACCCTCTTCCGGACCCTCGGCTCCTCCTTCGGCGTCGCGATCATGGGCGCGCTCTTCACGAGCCGGGTCCAGGACGAGATGGCGGCGCGCGGCGGATCCGGGCTCACCGAGCGGACCGCGCAGCTCGACGCGGCGAGCCTGGCCAAGCTGCCGGAGCCGCTGCGCGAGGCCTACCAGTACGCGGTCTCCGCCGGCACCCACTCCGCCTTCCTGGTCGCCGCCGCGGTCTCCGTCCTCGCGTTCGCCCTCGCCCTCTTCGTCAAGGAGGTGGCGCTGCGCGGCGCCGGACCGGGGGAGCCGAAGGCACCGGCGGGCGACGACGCCCCGAAGGTCGCCGAGAAGGTCTGACACCCGGCTGACACCCGGACCCGGCTGACACCCGGACCCGGCTGACACCCGGACCCGGACGCAGGTGTACGGCGGTGGGGCCGGTCCCGAAAGGGGCCGGCCCCACCGCCGTATCCGCCGTCCGCTCCACGGACCGCGTCAGTCCGGCAGCTGCTGCCCCAGCATCGGGAAGCTGCCCGTGTTCGTCGGCGCGTGGTCCGGCAGCCACAGCACCGCGATCGCGCCGCCCACCCCCTCCGGGGCCGTCGCCGAGGCCACGTTCCGGAAGGTCAGCCGGGCGCCGAGCACCCGCGCCTGGCCCGCCGCGATCGTCAGCCCCAGACCGTGGCCCTGGCCCGCGCGGTCGCTCGTCCCCGTACGGAAGCGGCTCGGGCCCTCCTTGAGGAGCGCATCGGGGAAGCCGGGACCGTGGTCGCGGACCCGCACCACCCGGCCCTCGACCGTGACCTCCACCGGCGGCTTGCCGTGCTTGGCGGCGTTGGCGAGGAGATTGCCCAGAATGCGCTCCAGGCGGCGCGGGTCGGTGTTCACCCAGGACTCGTGGACGACCCGGACGACCACCTCGGGATCGAGCGCCCGCACCCGCCGCTCCACGAACTCGCCGAGCGCGATCTCCTGGAGCTCGGCCCGCTCCGACGCGCTGTCGAGCCGGGCCACCTCCAGGACGTCCTCGACCAGCGTCCGCATCGCCTGCGCCCGGTCCCGTACGAGCTCGGTCGGCCGGCCCGGAGGCAGCAGCTCGGCCGCCGTGAGCAGCCCGGTCACGGGGGTGCGCAGCTCGTGCGCGATGTCGGCGGTGACCCGGCGCTCGGCCTCGATCCGCTCGTTCAGGGCGTCGGTCAGGGCGTCGACCGCCCGGGCCAGCTCGTCGGTCTCGTCCCGGACGACCCCGCCGATCGCGTCCCGTACCCGTACGTCCGTGTTGCCCTGGGCGACCCGCCCGGCCGCGGCGGCGGCCTTCCGCAGCCGCCGCGAGAGCTGGCCGCCGATGAGCACGCCGAGGGCGCAGCCGCCGAACACCACCGAGACCGAGCCGATGACGAGCGCCCGGTCCAGATCGTTCATGATCGCCGCGCTGCGGTCGGCGAAGGGGATGTGCAGCGACAGGACGTCGCCGTTGGCGAGGGGCACCGCGGCCCACACGTCGGGCGGCCCGCCGTGCCGGTGCTCCTGCACGTACGTGCCGCGCCGCCGGTCCCGCATCAGCTGGTCGAGCTGGGGCGGCAGCGCCGGGTCGTTGATCTTCGTGCCGAAGCGGGGATCCTTCGGCTTCGACGTCTCGTACATCCGCTGCGCGAAGAGCAGCCGCTCCATCTGCACCTCGCGCGCGTTGTCGAGCATCGAGATGCGGGCGGCGTTGTGCACGACCACGCTCAGCGTGACCGCGATGAGCGCGCCGACCGCCGCGATGGCGACGGCGATCTTCCAGCGGACCCCGGTACGGAGGGCGCGCGGCTTCACGGGGCGGAAGGACATCGGAAGGAAACCGTCCCCTAGCCCTTGAGCTTGTAGCCGAAGCCCCGGACCGTCTCGATCCGGTCCTGGCCGATCTTGGCGCGCAGCCGCTGCACGTGGACGTCGACGACCCGGGTGTCGCCGCCCCAGCCGTAGTCCCAGACCCGCTCCAGGAGCTTGTCCCGGGACAGCACGGTGCCCGGCGCGGACGAGAACTCCAGGAGCAGCCGCATCTCGGTCGGGGTCAGCGCCACCGGTGACCCGTCCTTGCGGACCTCCATGCCCTCGGTGTCGACCTCCAGGTCGCCGAAGGCGAGCAGCCCGCCGCCGTCCGCCGACCCGTCCCCGTGCTCGCCGACGCCGCCCGCGTGCCCGAAGCGCCGCAGGACGGCCCGGATGCGGGCCATGAGGACCGAGCCGTCGAAGGGCTTCGTGACGTAGTCGTCGGCCCCGGCCTCCAGGCCGAGGACGACGTCGATCGAGTCGGCGCGCGCCGACAGCATGATCACCGGCACGGTCGACTCGTCACGGATGCGACGGCAGAGGCTGACGCCGTCCATGCCCGGCAGCATCACGTCGAGGAGGGCGATGTCCGGCCGCTGCGCCCGGAAGGCGTCCAGGCCGGAGAGCCCGTCGGGCATCGCGGTGACCCGGAAGCCGTCCCGCTCCAGGGCGAGCTGGGTGGCCTCACGGATGACGTCGTCGTCCTCGACGAACAGGACATGGGTTTCGGCCATCGTGCGTGCCCTTCGGGGGGTCTGTACTGCTCTGTCGTGCGGGTGATGCGGGTGATGCGGGTGGTGCGGGTGATGCGGGTAGTACGGGTGGTGCGGGTCAGCTCGGGGTGGGTTCGTTCGGCGCCGGCTCCACCGCGGCCTCGCCGTCCCCGACGGCGCGGCTGTAGTCGTTGTGCACCCAGTCGTGCTGGGTGAACTTGTTCCCCGACCAGCGGTACGTGATCACGTCCTCGCCCGAGGGGTACGCGACCGGGTCGCCCTTCGCGTACACCTGCTTGGTGACGACCAGATCGCCACGGTCGATCGTCGCGTAGACGGCCGCGTCCTCCGCCATGAACACGTTCTCGTACCGGTCGCTCTGCTTCCGGTAGACGTACGTGCCGATGCCGACGGCATCGCCGCAGGTCATCACATTGACGACGACATCGGGGGCGGCGCTGCCCGTGAGGTTGCCGTAGGAGGCGTCCACCGGATAGGCGTCCGCGACGCACGGCTTCAGATCGTCCTTGAGCCGCTCGCCGATCTTCGGGTCGGCCTTGAGCAGCGCGATCGGATCAACCCGCTCGGCGGACTGCGGACCGCTGGGCGCGGCGGGGGAGGAGGGGCTGGGCGCCGCCGCCGCGGTCTCGTCGACACGGGCCGCGCCCTCGTCGCGGGAGCCCGTACCGCCGGTGGAGCAGGCGGCCACGGACAGCCCGACGGCGACGAGCCCGGCCACCGCCGTGACGCTCGCCGCCTTGACGGTACGGCGAGGGCGGCGCCGCCCGATGCCGTACCGGTCGTCGCCGCCGTGTGCGCTGTCGCCGTGTGCTCTGCCGTCGCGTTCGCCGCCGTCGTGTTCTCTGCCGTCGTCGGATTCGGCGTCTAGGCCGCGCACCGCCCCCGCCCCCTTTCGTCACCTCGTACGTCCGCCCGCTCTCCCGTCCGTCCCAGGGCGCGGGCGTCGAGGTCGCGGCTCTCCAGCTCCTGGCGGAGCCGGGCCAGCGCGCGGTGGAGCGTGGACTTCACCGTACCCGTCGACATCCCGAGCGCGGCCGCCGTCTCCTCGGTGCTCATCTGCTCCCAGTGGCGGAGGACGACGACGCTGCGCTGCTTCGGCGCGAGCACCTTCAGGATGTCCATGAGGAGGGCCCGGTCGGCGTGCTGCTCGGTCGGGTCGTCGATGCTCGCGTCGGGCAGCTGCTCGGTGGGCACCTCTTCGAGCTTGCGGGAGCGCCACCACTCGGTGCGGGTGTTGATCATGACCCGGCGCAGGTAGGCGTCGGCGAGGGACTTGTCGGCGATGCCGTCCCACCGGCCGTACGTCCGGGCCAGCGCGGTCTGGAGGAGGTCCTGGGCGTCGACCGGGTCGGGGACGAGACGACGGGCACTGCGCAGCAGCGCGTCCTGCCGCGTGCGTACGTACTCCTCGAAGTCGAGCACCTCTCCGTGCCTCATCCGAACCGCCTCCATCCCCGTGACCAGCCATTTCCTCGTGTCGTGGACGACGCTACGGAGGCTGTGTCACGGGGCTGTGCGGGGCAGCCGTCGGTGGACGCACGGCTACCCATCGGTTGTGTAACAGCGGGGACGGAGAAGGTTTCGCGGCGGCTGCCTCAGGAGAGCGGGCGCTGTTCGACAGCCGCTGGCTCAGGAGAGCGGCAGGCGGTAGAGCCCGTCCTCCAGCGGTTCGACGAGACCGTCCGCGACCAGGCCGTCCAGGGCCCGGGCCCGCTGCACCGGCTCGTCCCAGACCGCGTCCAGGGCCGCCTGCCCGACCGGGTCCGTCGCCTCCCGCAGCACCGCGAGGAGCCGGCCCCGTACCTGCCGGTCCGTGCCCGCGTACGTCTGGCCGCGCCGCGGCGGGCCGTCGTGCGCCGGCTTCCCCGCCAGCTGCCACGCGCAGCGCTCGGCGATCGGGCAGCGCCCGCAGTCCTCGTTCCGCGCCGTGCACACCAGCGCGCCCAGCTCCATCGAGGCCGCGGCCCAGCGGGAGGCCGTCGCCTCGTCCTCCGGGAGCAGTGCCCGGGCGAGCCGGCGCTCGGCGGCCGTGGTCGCGTTCGGCGGGTACTGGACGCCGGTCGCCGCCCGCGCGAAGACCCGGCGCACATTGGTGTCCAGGACCGCGTGCCGCTGCCCGTACGCGAAGGAGGCCACCGCGGCCGCCGTGTACTCGCCGATCCCGGGCAGCGCGAGCAGCTGCCCGTGGTCGCGGGGGACGTCGCCGCGGTGGCGTTCCGTTATGGCCGTGGCCGCCGCGTGCAGGCGCAGGGCCCGGCGCGGATAGCCGAGCCGGCCCCAGGCGCGTACGGCCTCGCCGGGGGTGTCGGCGGCCAGGTCGGCCGGCCGCGGCCAGCGCGCGAGCCACTGCTCGTACACCGGAAGGACCCGGACGACGGGGGTCTGCTGGAGCATGAACTCGCTGACCATCACCCCCCAGGCTCCGGCTTCGGGGCGGCGCCAGGGCAGGTCACGGGCGTGCCGGTCGAACCAGGCGAGGACGGGCCCGTGCAGCTCCGGGGGGAGCGAGGGAGCTACGGGGGCCGTGGGACCGGGGGGAGTGTCGATGGAAGTCATGGCACTCCGATCCTGGCACGTCCGAGGCGGGATCAGTGCGCGCCGTGGCGCGAGCGCTCGGGCCGGTCGGCGCGCGCGGAGGCGTGCGCCGGGAGCCCGCCGTGGGCGTGCGCCCGCGGTCCGCGCCCCGCGCACCACACGACGGCCGCGCTCCGGCTCGACCTGGCCGTGTCCACGAGGGAGCGCACCGGCCGCTCCGCCGCCCGCATGACGAGGAAGGCGACCAGGGCGCCGAGCAGCAGGCCGGCGGTCACGTCGTGCGGGTAGTGCACGCCGACGAAGACCCGGGAGAACGCCATGAGCAGCGCCATCGGCACGGTCAGCCAGACGAGCCCGCGCCAGGACAGGGCGAGCGCGATCGCGGCGGCGCCCGCGATGGCCGAGTGGTTGCTGGGGAAGGACCAGTCTCCGTACGGCGGGCACTCCACGAGTGCGAGGGGTGCCCCGACGACCGCGCGGCACGGCCGCTCCTCGTCGATCAGCGACTTCAGCCCCTCGCTCACCACGTATCCGAAGGCGGTGGCGAGCGGGGCGAGCAGCGCGAGCGCCATCATCCGGCTCGATCCGTCACGGGAGCGCCACCAGCCGGCCAGGAACAGCACGCCGAAGAGCAGCAGTCCTGCCTCCGTCCACACCTCCGCGAGCCACTGGAACCAGTGCGGGGTGGAGTGGGCGAAGTCGGCGACGTCGAGGTAGAGCCGATCGGAGAGGTCGAGGAGGGAGTCCATGGTGGACGACGCTAACCGGAATTCGGAGCTCTCCGCCCCGGGCCAACGGCCAGAGCGACCCCCGACGAAAGTGGGGGGACCGCCGGATCCCGGTGATTCCCCGCCGCTTCAGGCCTGTTCCGGAAAAGTTCCCGGGACGGAAGGATGTGATCATCGGCAAAACTTGATGCCTCGGGCGGCGGGTGGGGCGGGAGTTGGGCCGGATCTCTCGTAAGGTTCGGGTCGTGGGATCTTTGCGCAATCCGGTCGGGCCGCTTCCCTCCACCATCTACTGGCGACGGAGGGCGGTGGCGGTGTGCCTGGTCGCGGTTCTCGCCCTGCTCGCCGTATGGGCCGTCGCCTCGGGCGACGGCGGCGGGAAGAAGACGAACGACGCCGCCAACGGCTCGTCGCCCACACCCCCCTCGATCACTCCAGGCCCCTCCGGCACGGGCCCGGCGATCAGCCAACAGCCCGGCGGCCGCGACGAGTCGGGCGACTCCGGCGACACGTCCGGCGACGGCGGCAGTGGTGACGGCGGCGGCGACGGCGGTGGCTCCGCCGGCTCCGGTACGGACGCGGGCTCGGGCTCCGGTACGGGCGCCGACGCCGGTACGGACTCGGGCGCCGGCGGCACCGGGAAGAACGGCGACACCGACGGCGCGGGCGGCGACGGCGGCGCGGGCACCGGCGCGGGACAGCAGGTTCCGGCGGATTCCCCGCTCCCGAACTGCCCCTCCGGAGCGCTCCAGTTGACGCTGCGCAGCGCCAAGCTCTCCTACGAGGCGGGCGAGAAGCCCCGCTTCCACCTGGTCGCCAAGAACACCTCGAACACCGCCTGCAAGGCCGACTTCGGGCCCCGCAGCGCGGTTCTGACGATCAGTGACAAGCAGGCCGACGCGGTCTGGGCGTCCGACGACTGCCCCCGCCCCGGCAACCCGCTCCTGCTGAGCGTCCCCGCGCAGACCACGGTCACCCACACCGTGGAGTGGGACCGCGGGCGCAGCGCGCCGCAGTGCGCCACCGCCCCGGCGGGCCAGGCCGGTCCGGGGACCTACCTGGTGGAGGCGACGATGGCAGGCGCGAAGGTCGCCCCGGCCTCGTTCACGCTGGCCAAGGACTGAGCGGAACAACCCGGCACCCGGCCTCCGGCCTCAACCCGATTCCAGGACCCCGACCCCGGCCCGGCTCTCGTTGCCGGATCAGACGTACCGCTCCAGGATCGAGGACTCCGCGAGCCGCGAGAGGCCCTCGCGCACGCTGCGGGCGCGGGCCTCGCCGACACCGTCGACGGTCTGGAGGTCGTCGACACTCGCCGCGAGGAGCTTCTGCAGCCCGCCGAAGTGCTCCACGAGCCGCTCGATGATCGCGCCCGGCAGCCGCGGCACCTTCGCGAGGAGCCGGTAGCCGCGCGGGGAGACGGCCGAGTCGAGGGTCTCGGGCGAGCCGCTGTAGCCCAGGGCCCTCGCCACGACGGGAAGTTCGAGGAGCTCGGTGTGGCTGAGCGCGTCCAGCTCGGTGAGCGCCTCGGCGACCGTCCGCGAACGCTTGGCGGTGGGCTCGGGCACGTAGTCCCGGACCACCAGCTCGCGCTCCGGCTCCACACCCGCGATCAGCTCGTCGAGCTGGAGCGACAGGAGCCGTCCGTCGGTGCCGAGCTCGACCACGTACTCGGCGATCTCGGTGGCGATCCGGCGCACCATCTCCAGGCGCTGGGCGACGGCCGTGACGTCCCGGACCGTGACCAGGTCCTCGATCTCCAGCGCGGAGAGCGTGCCGGCCACCTCGTCGAGCCGGAGCTTGTACCGCTCCAGGGTCGCGAGCGCCTGGTTGGCGCGGGAGAGGATCGCGGCCGACTCCTCCAGGACCCGGCGCTCACCGTTCACGTACAGCGCGATCAGATGCATCGACTGCGAGACGGAGACGACCGGGTAATTGCACTGCTTGGAGACCCGGTCCGCGGTGCGGTGCCGGGTGCCGGTCTCCTCGGTGGGGATGGAGGCGTCCGGGACCAGCTGCACACCGGCGCGGTGGATCTTGGTGATGTCCTTGTCGAGGACGAGCGCGCCGTCGAGCTTGCACAGCTCACGCAGGCGCGTCGCGGCGAACTCGACGTCCAGCACGAAGCCGCCGGTGCACATCGAGTCGACCGTCTTGTCCAGGCCGAGCACGATGAGACCGCCGGTGTTTCCCCGGAGGATCCGCTCCAGGCCGTCGCGCAGCGCGGTGCCGGGCGCGACCGCGCTGAGGGCGGCACGCATCAGCGCTTCGTTGCCGGAGCCCGCGCCGGACTTCCCGGGAGCTGTTGCCCCGTCCTTCGCTGCCACTGCACTCCTCCGGCTCGTACGGATGGGCGAGACCAGGGCAAAGTCTAGCGACACCGCCCCGCCCCCCTCCGCCGCGCGCCGGTCAAGAGTGCGGCGCGAGGAGCCGAAGGGCCCTCGTCATGCCCCCTCGCCTACCCCTCGGGGTCCCTCGTCTACCCCTCCGAAGCCCCCACTCACCCCTCCGAAGGCCCTCAGCCGAAGCCGGGGCGAGGGCTCCACCGCCCCCGCTCCGCCGAAGCCTGCGAGGGCTCCTCCGCCCTGCCTCAGGCGTCCCGCGAGGGCTCCCCCGCCCCCGCTCCGCCGAAGCCCGCGAGGGCTCCCCCGCTCGGCTCCGGCGTCCCGGAGGCTCCTCCGCCCCGCTCCGGCGTCCCCGGAGGGCTCCTCCGCCACGCCTCCGGCGGCCCCGCCCTACCCCCCGGCCCTACCCCTCCGCGCTCTCCGAGCGCGGCGCGCGGCGGCTGCGGGGCAGGACGCGCAGTGCGTCCCCTATGTCCGCGACCTCTGTCACCTTCATGCCCGCCGGCACTCGCCCCGGGTCCGGCGGCACCAGTGCGTGCGTGAAGCCCAGCCGGTGGGCCTCGGCCAGCCGGCGCTGGACGCCCGTCACCCGGCGGACCTCGCCCGCGAGCCCGACCTCGCCGATCGCGACCAGGTTCTTCGGCAGCGGGGTGTCGCTCGCCGCGGAGGCGAGGGCGAGCGCGATCGCCAGGTCGGCGGCCGGCTCGGAGAGCTTCACGCCGCCCACGGTCGCGCTGTAGATGTCCCGCTTGCCCAGCGCGCTGATCCGGCCCCGCTGCTCCAGGACCGCCAGCATCATCGAGACCCGGGAGGTCTCCAGACCGGAGACGGTCCGGCGCGGGGACGGGATCTGCGAGTCCACGGTCAGCGACTGGACCTCGGCGACGAGCGGGCGGCGGCCTTCCAGGGTCACCGTCAGGCAGGTGCCCGGCACGGCCACGTCACGCCGGGTCAGGAAGAGCCCCGACGGGTCGGTCAGGCCCGTGATGCCCTCGTCGTGCAGCTCGAAGCAGCCGACCTCGTCGGTCGCCCCGTAGCGGTTCTTCACACCCCGGACCAGGCGCAGGCGCGCGTGCCGGTCGCCCTCGAAGCTCAGGACGACGTCGACCAGGTGCTCCAGGAGCCGGGGCCCCGCGATGGCGCCGTCCTTGGTGACGTGGCCGACGAGCAGCGTGGACATGCCCCGCTCCTTGGAGGCCCGGATGAGGGCTCCGGCGACCTCGCGGACCTGCGCCATGCCGCCGGGCGCGCCGTCGATCTCGGGGGAGGCGACCGTCTGCACCGAGTCCATGATCAGCAGCGAGGGCTTCACGGCGTCGAGGTGACCGAGGACGGCCGACAGATCGGTCTCGGCCGCCAGGTACAGGTGGTCGCTGAGCGCGCCGATCCGGTCGGCGCGCAGCCGGACCTGGCTCGCGGACTCCTCGCCCGTGACGTACAGCGTGCGGTGCTCGTCGCTCGCCGCCTTCGCCGCCACGTCGAGCAGGAGCGTGGACTTGCCGACGCCGGGCTCGCCCGCGAGCAGCACGACGGCGCCGGGCACCAGCCCCCCGCCGAGGACCCGGTCCAGCTCGTCGACGCCGGTCGAGCGGGCGGTCGCCGTCCGGCCGTCGACCTGGGCGATGGGGACGGCGGCGGTGGAGACCCGGCCGGCAGCGGTCGTCCGGACCGCGGGCGCGCCGTACTCCTCGACCGTCCCCCAGGCCTGGCACTCGGGGCAGCGGCCGAGCCACTTGGCCGTCTGCCAGCCGCACTCGGTGCAGCGGTAGGACGGCCGGTCCTTGGCGGTTTTCGTACGGGCAGCCATGGGCCACACCGTAGCGGCCCCCACTGACAGCGACGGCCACGGCCTGTCCGGCCCCAGACCCGGGCCCGTCCCCGATCGAGTGACGGAATGTGAGGTTCCTGTCCCCCTTCGAGCGATACCTTCACCCGTAAGAATGAGAAGTGCTCAACCGGTACGAAGAGTGCCCCCCGCCCTGCCTACGGTCGCCCAGTGACGAGCAGCAGGCTGGATTCCCCCACACGCACCACCGGCGCCCACGGGGCGCACCGCGGCGCCGCGGAGCAGGGTCCGCGCACGCTCGGCCGGCGGCCCCCCGCCCGCTACGAGGCCGCCCTCGACGGCCTCTACACGTACTGCCTCTCCGTGCTCTGCGAGCACGACACGGCCACCGCCGTCCTCGGCGACGTCCTCGCCGTCGCCGAGCGCCACCACGGCCGCTGTCCCTCCGACGAGGACGGCCGTGCGGCCTGGCTGTACGCACTCGCCCGCTGGGCCTGCCTGCGCACCCTCGGCGAGCAGCGCCGCAAGCGCCAGGGCGCCCACACCGGCCGCCCCGCCGTCACCGCGCCCGAACCGCCCCCGGTCTCCGAGGAGACGGCCGAGCGCCGCCGCGCCGAACTCGCCAGGCTCGCCTGGCCCGAGGCGGCCGGCACCACCCCCGAGCAGCGCGAGGCGCTGGAACTGGCCGTCCGGCACGGCCTGAGCCACCGCCAGATCGCCGCCGTCCTCTCCCTCGACCCGCTCGCCGCCCGCGAGCTCCTCGCCACGGCCGCCTGCGAGGTCGAGCGGACCCGCGCCGCCCTCGCCGTCGTCGAGACCGGCAGCTGCCCCACCGTCGCGCGGCTCACCGGCGACCACCGGGTGCTCCTCTCCGCCGCCCTGCGCGCCGAACTCGTCCGGCACGTCGACGACTGCCCCCGCTGCCGCCGGGCCGCCGAGCGGGTGGGCGCCACCGGCCCCTGGCCCGGCGCCGCACCCCGCCCGCCGGACAAGCTGCCGCTCGTCGAGGCGCCCCGGGCCGCCGCCTACATGGCGATGCTGCACGTCCCACGCGCGCGTGCCGGCGCCCCGCGCTTCACCCCGACCGGCTTCCCGATGGACCCCAAGGACCACACGGCCCGCCGCGACCGGTTGCGGGCCCGCGCGGTGACCACCACCGTCGTCGCGGCCGTCGTGGCCGCCCCGGTCCTCGCCCTGTGGACCTCGTACCGCGGCACCCCGGCCGCCGACGAGGGCGTCCAGGGCGGCACCAGGATCAGCGCGCGCGAAGCGGACGAACCGGTGGACGAGGACGGCCGCCCGTACGACCGCTACGAGAACGCGGGCAACGCCCGCACCACCCCCGAGCCCCGCTTCACCCGCGGCAGCCGCTCCCCGGACGTCTCGGTCGAGGTCGTCAGCCCCGGCGGCCCCACGGGCCCCGCGGGACCCTCCCGGCCCGGCGAGCCCGCCCCCGGCTGGCTCACGGTCGGCGCGCGCGGCTCCGGCGACCTGACGCTGCTCACGCTCACCGCCGACGGCGGCTCGCCCGTCGCCTGGTCGTTGTGGACGGACGCCCCGTGGCTGTACGTGAGCCGGGCCTCCGGCACGCTCCGCCCCGGCGAGTCGGTCACGATCGTCGTCCGCGTCGATCACGGGCGCGAGCCCGCGGGCGGGTGGAGCGCCCGCGTCGGCGTGAACCCCTCGGGCGCGGTCGTCAGGATCGACGGTCAGGGGCAGACCGCCCCGCCGCAGGTCACCCGCCCGGGCACCCCGCCGCCCACGACGACCGACCCGACCACACCGCCGACGAGCCCCCCGACGAGCCCGCCGACCTCGCCCCCGACGAGCCCGCCGACCACGGAGCCGCCGACGACCCCGCCGACGACGGAACCGACCACGCCTCCGCCGACGACCGACCCGGGCACGACACCCCCGACCACGGAGCCGACCACGGAGCCGCCGACGACCCCGCCGACGACGGAACCGACCACACCCCCACCGACGACCGACCCGGGCACGACCGACCCGGGCACGCCCCCGCCGACGACGGACGACCCGCCGTCCGGCCCCTGACGCCTACGAGACGGGATCGGCCGGATGCGGGGCCACCAGGGGCAGCTGCGAGGCCAGCCGGGCCTCGCACAGGCCGACCAGCACCTCGTACGCCTCCGTGCCCATCATCTCCGTCAGCTCCGGCCGGTACGTGACGTAGACGGGCTCACCGGCCCCGTGCGCCGACGTGGCCGAGGTGCACCACCAGTGCAGGTCGTGGCCGCCCGGACCCCAGCCCCTGCGGTCGTACTCGCCGATCGACACCTGGAGGACCTTGGTGTCGTCGGGCCGGTCGATCCAGTCGTACGTCCGGCGCACCGGCAGCTGCCAGCACACGTCCGGCTTGGTCTCCAGCGGCTCCTTGCCCTCCTTCAGGGCCAGGATGTGCAGCGAGCAGCCCGCGCCGCCCGCGAAACCGGGACGGTTCTGGAAGATGCAGGACCCCTCCCAGCGGCGGGTCTGCCGGTCGCCGTCCTCGTCGAGCTGCACCCAGCCCGAATCCGTACCGACGTCGTGGAACTGCCACAGCTCCGGCGTGAGCCGGGCCACGTGCGACGCGACCCGCTTCTCGTCCTCGTCATCGGAGAAGTGCGCGCCCAGCGTGCAGCAGCCGTCGTCGGCCCGGCCCGCCTGGATGCCCTGGCAGCCGCTGCCGAAGATGCACGTCCAGCGCGAGGTCAGCCAGGTCAGGTCGCAGCGGAACACCTGCTCGGCGTCGGCCGGATCGGGAAACTCGACCCACGCCCGCGCGAAGTCCAGACCCTTCTCGTCCGCCTCCATGCCCTTGCCTCGCTTCTTGGCGCTCTTCACGGCCTTCTCCGCTTTACCGGCCTTACCGGCCTTACCGGCCTTGCCGACCTTCACACCCGTCTCGCCGCTGCTGTCTTTGCCCGGCTTCGCCTGCTTCGTCTTTGGCACAACGCCAAGCGTATGCGGGTCGGCGCAGTAGCGTTCCGCCCATGAGACTCGGAGTCCTCGACGTCGGTTCGAACACGGTGCACCTGCTGGTGGTGGACGCCCACCCCGGCGCCCGCCCGCTGCCCGCCCACTCGCACAAGGCGGAGCTGCGGCTCGCCGAGCTCCTCGACGCGCGGGGCGCGATCGCGCCCGACGGCGTCGAGCGGCTCATCGCGACCGTCCAGGACGCGCTCCTGGCGGCCGAGGACAAGGGCTGCGAGGAGGTGCTGCCCTTCGCCACCTCGGCGGTCCGCGAGGCCACCAACGCCGACGCCGTCCTCGCCCGGGTCAAGGACGAGACCGGGGTCGACCTCCAGGTCCTCACCGGCGAGGAGGAGGCCCGGCTCACCTTCCTCGCCGCCCGCCGCTGGTTCGGCTGGTCCGCGGGCAAGCTCCTCCTCCTCGACATCGGCGGCGGCTCCCTCGAAGTCGCGTACGGCATCGACGAGGACCCGGACACGGCGGTCTCCCTGCCGCTCGGCGCGGGCCGGCTCACCTCGGGCTGGCTGCCCGGCGACCGGGCCGACGCCGACGACGTGAAGGCGCTGCGCCGGCACGTCCGCGCCCAGATCGCCCGTACGGTCGGCGAGTTCAGCCGCTTCGGCCGCCCCGACCACGTCGTGGCCACCTCCAAGACCTTCAAGCAGCTCGCCCGGATCGCCGGCGCGCCCGGTTCGGGGGACGGCCTGTACGTCCAGCGCGTCCTGACCCGCAAGTCCCTGGAGGAATGGGTCCCGCGCCTCGCCGCGATGACCGTCCCCGAGCGCGCGGCCCTGCCGGGCGTCTCGGAGGGCCGCGCCCCCCAGCTCCTCGCGGGCGCGCTCGTCGCCGAGGCCGCGATGGACCTGCTCGGCGTGGAGGAGCTGGAGATCTGCCCGTGGGCGCTGCGCGAGGGCGTGATCCTGCGCCGCCTGGACCACCTGCCGGAGGAGTGACGGACCGGGCCCGGCCCCCCACACGCCCGGGGGCGCCGCACCCGGCGTGACCGGAACCACCTCCCCGCCCCCCGGCCCGCCCCGTACCCTGTCGGGGTGGCAGAACCAGTGGTGCGCGTCCCGGATGCGAAGGTCGCCCTGTCGACGGCCTCGGTCTATCCGGAGTCGACGGCGACGGCCTTCGAGATCGCCGCGCGCCTCGGGTACGACGGCGTCGAGGTCATGGTGTGGACCGACCCCGTCAGCCAGGACATCGAGGCGCTGCGCCGCCTCTCCGACTACCACCAGGTCCCGATCCTGGCCGTCCACGCCCCCTGCCTCCTCATCACCCAGCGCGTCTGGTCCACCGACCCGTGGGTCAAGCTCCAGCGCGCCCGGGCGGCGGCCGAGAAGCTCGGCGCGTCGGCGGTCGTCGTGCACCCGCCGTTCCGCTGGCAGCGCCAGTACGCGAAGGACTTCGTCACCGGCATCTGGCGGATGGCGGACGAGACCGACGTCCGGTTCGCCGTCGAGAACATGTACCCGTGGCGGTACAAGGACCGCGAGATGCTCGCGTACGCCCCTGAGTGGGACGTCACGAAGGACGACTACCGCCACTTCACCGTCGACCTCTCGCACACCGCGACCGCCCGCACCGACGCCCTCGCGATGATCGACCGCATGGGCGACCGCCTCGGCCACGTCCACCTCGCCGACGGCAAGGGCTCCGCCAAGGACGAGCACCTGGTCCCGGGCCGCGGCACACAGCCCTGCGCGGAACTCCTGGAGCGGCTCGCGCTCACCGGCTTCGACGGCCACGTCGTCATCGAGGTCAACACCCGCCGCGCGATGTCAGCCGCCGAACGCGAGGCCGACCTCGCCGAGGCCCTGGCCTTCACCCGCCTCCACCTCGCGTCCGCCGGCCGCCCCACCCGGGTCCCGCGCCCATGACCGACCCGGCCCCGCGCCGGCGCGGCCGCCCGTCCCGTACCGAAGAGGACAGCGGACCGGGCGCGCGCGAACGCATCCTGGAGGCGGCCCGCACGCAGTTCGCGGAGCGCGGGTACGACAAGGCCTCCGTCCGCGGCATCGCCAAGGCGGCCGGCGTGGACCCGGCGCTCGTGCACCACTACTTCGGTACGAAGGACGAGGTCTTCGCCGCCGCGATCGAGGTCTCCTTCGAGCCGGCGCTCGTCGTCCCGGCGATCCTCGGCGGCCCGCGCGAGGCCATCGGCGAACGGCTCGCGCGCTTCTTCATCGGCGTCTGGGAGAACCCGGTCAGCCGCGCCCCGCTCCTCGCGATCGTCCGCTCCGCGCTGACCCACGAGGCCGCGGCCAAGGTGCTGCGGACCTTCGTGCTCCGCCGGCTCCTGGAGCGGATCGCGGCCGAACTCGACGTACCGGATCCGAGCTTCCGGGCGGAGCTGGCGGCGTCCCACATGATCGGGATCGTGATCCTGCGGTACGTGATCGAGGTCGAGCCGCTGGCCTCGGCCGACCCGGAGGAGATCGTGGCCCAGGTGGCCCCGACGCTCCAGCGGTACCTGACCGAGAGCTGAGAAGGTCCCCGGACCGGAACCTGACCGAAAGCTGAACACTCCGTCCGCCATACGGACAGGCTGTCCAGATCTTGGAGCGTCAGCGTACGCTCGAAGGCAAGCACACCCATCACGAGGAGCGAGCGACGATGCCCGAGCTGAGGTCCCGCACAGTCACCCACGGCCGCAACATGGCGGGCGCACGCGCCCTTATGCGCGCCTCCGGTGTACCGGGCGCGGACATCGGCCGTAAGCCGATCATCGCGGTGGCCAACTCCTTCACGGAGTTCGTCCCGGGTCACACCCATCTCCAGCCGGTCGGCCGGATCGTCTCCGAGGCCATCACGGCCGCCGGCGGCATCGCCCGCGAGTTCAACACGATCGCCGTCGACGACGGCATCGCGATGGGCCACGGCGGCATGCTCTACAGCCTCCCGTCCCGCGACCTGATCGCGGACAGCGTGGAGTACATGGTCGAGGCGCACTGCGCCGACGCCCTGATCTGCATCTCCAACTGCGACAAGATCACCCCCGGCATGCTGATGGCCGCTCTGCGCCTCAACATCCCGACGGTCTTCGTCTCCGGCGGCCCGATGGAGTCCGGCCGCGCGGTCCTCGTCGACGGCACGGTCCGCACGCTCGACCTGGTCGACGCGATGTCCGACGCCGTGAACCCGAACGTCTCGGACGAGGACATGCTCCGGATCGAGGAGAACGCCTGTCCGACCTGCGGGTCCTGTTCCGGCATGTTCACCGCCAACTCGATGAACTGCCTGACCGAGGCGATCGGCCTCTCCCTCCCCGGCAACGGCTCGCTCCTCGCGACCCACACCGGCCGCAAGGCGCTGTACGAGAACGCGGCCCGCACGGTCGTCGACATCACCCGCCGGTACTACGACGAGGACGACGCCTCCGTCCTGCCGCGCGCGGTCGCGACCCGCGCCGCCTTCGAGAACGCCATGGCCCTCGACATCGCCATGGGCGGCTCGACCAACACGATCCTGCACCTGCTCGCCGCCGCCCAGGAGGCCGAGCTCGACTACGGCCTCAGCGACATGGACGAGGTCTCGCGCCGGGTTCCCTGCCTGGCCAAGGTCGCCCCGAACGTCGCCAAGGACCGCACGTACTACATGGAGGACGTGCACCGCGCGGGCGGCATCCCCGCCATCCTCGGCGAGCTGTACCGCGCCGGGCTCCTCAACGAGGACGTCCACTCCGTCCACTCCCGCTCCATCAAGGAGTGGCTGGACGCCTGGGACGTGCGCGGCGGCTCCCCGACGGACGAGGCCGTCGAGCTGTTCCACGCTGCCCCCGGCTGCGTCCGCTCGGCCACCGCCTTCTCGCAGTCCGAGCGCTGGGAGGCGCTCGACGTGGACGCGGCCGGCGGCTGCATCCGCGACGCGGCCCACGCGTACTCGAAGGACGGCGGCCTCGCGGTCCTGCGCGGCAACCTGGCCGTGGACGGCTGCGTCGTGAAGACGGCCGGCGTCGACGAGTCGATCTGGACCTTCGAGGGCCCGGCCGTCGTCTGCGAGTCCCAGGACGAGGCCGTCGAGAAGATCCTCAACAAGCAGGTCACCGACGGCGACGTGGTCGTCATCCGCTACGAGGGCCCGCGCGGCGGCCCCGGCATGCAGGAGATGCTCTACCCGACGTCCTTCCTCAAGGGCCGGGGCCTGGGCAAGACCTGCGCGCTGGTGACGGACGGCCGCTTCTCCGGCGGTACGTCGGGCCTGTCCATCGGCCACGCCTCCCCGGAGGCGGCCTCGGGCGGCACGATCGCCCTCGTCGAGGACGGCGACCGGATCCGTATCGACATCCCGAGCCGCTCGATCGAGCTCCTCGTCGACGAGGCCACCCTGGCGGCCCGCCGCGAGGCGCTGAACGGCGTGTACGCGCCGAAGAACCGCGAGCGCAAGGTGTCGGCGGCGCTGAAGGCGTACGCGGCGATGGCGACGAGCGCGGACAAGGGCGCGGTCCGCGACGTGTCGAAGCTGGGCTGACCCCGGCGGACGTACGAAAGCGGGGAGTGGGTACGACACCCACTCCCCGCTTTTCGCGTCCCCCTAAAAAATGTCCCGCCTCACCAGGACTCGGGCTCGCGCGCGTCGACCGCGAAGACGGAGCCGTCGGGCGCCGTCCCGAACACCCGGTCCCCGGCGACCAGGGGCTCGGGGACCATGGGCGCGTAGCCGAGCCGCCCGTTCCGCAGCCGCGGCCGGGTCTGGCCGATGAGCGCGCCGCGCTGGGTGTTGACGGCGAGCAGCCGCCCGTCCTGGACGGAGAAGTAGAGGCGGTCGTCGCCGCCGAGGACCGGCACGGAGACGTTTCCGGCGCCCGTCTCCAGCTCCCACAGCACCCGCCCCTTCTCCGCGGCGGTGTCGAAGGCGGTGAGGTGGCCGTTCGCGTCGAGGATGTGGACGACCGCGCCGCGCACGGCGACGCCCCGGACGTCGATCCGGTGGGGCAGGGACAGCCGCCGCACGGAGTCCGCCGAGCCGTCGGGGCCCACCAGGACCAGGCCGTCGATCAGCGGGTCCTGGTAGTGGTCGGCGAGGACGAGGGCTCCGTCGCCGGTGCGGCCGAGCGCGGCGAGATCGCCGTCCAGGCTCCGCTGCCAGACCACCTCGCCGGTCCGGGGCCGGACCGTACCGACCCGGGTGCTCGACCCGTCGGCCGAGGTCTCGGTGACGGACAGCAGCCCGGAGGGAGCGTCGTACGCGCCGAGCCGCGGGACCGCGAAACCGGTCAGGCCGTGCCGCCACAGCTCCTTCCCGCTGCGGCTGTCGAGGGCCCGGAGCCCGCCCCGCCCGTCGGCCAGGACGACAGCGCTGCCGGCCGCCCGGTACAGCTCGGGGGCACCCTCGGTCTCGCCGGCGCTCCACCCGGGGGCGCCGCCCCCGGTCGCGTACGCCCGCAGCGGGTCCGTGGGGGCCGCGGCGCCGACGAGGCCGTCGACCAGGAGGACGGGGGCGGTCGGGGTCTCCGAGTCGATGGGGGTGGTCCGCGACCAGAGCACCTGCCCGGTGACGGGGTCGAGCCGGGCGATGCCGACGCCCCGGGCCACGCAGTACAGCGCGCCGCCGCCGTGCGCGCAGGCCGGGGCCGCCGTGGGGCCCCGCTCCTGGAGCGGCGTCCGCCAGCCCGCGAAGGCCGTGGCCACCTCGTCCGGGCGGGCGGGGGTCTCGGGCCCGCCGTCCGCGGGAGTGCTCAGCGCCCCGTACAGCCCGGCGCCGGTCAGCGCGAGCCCGGCGACGAGGGCGGCCGTCAGCCGCGGCCGGATCCGCGGGCGCCGGCGGCGCGGGGGCGGCACGGCGGTCGCCCGGACGGGCGTGTCCGCGTCCCAGGCGGGGGAGACGCCGGGCTCGCTCTCCGGCAGGGTGGGCCGCCGCCGCTGAGCCGGTATGAACGCCTCCGCCTCGTACGAGGGCGGCAGCAGCGCCGACATGATCTCGGCGGGGGTCGGCCGCTCGGCGGGATCCTTGGCGAGGCAGCGCGCCACGAGCGGCGCCAGCTCCTCCGGCACGTCCGTCAGATCCGGCTCGTCGTGGACGACCTGGTAGGCCACGATGTACGGGCTGTCGGAGTCGAACGGGCCGTGTCCGGTCGCCGCGTGCACGAGGACGGACCCCAGCGCGAAGACGTCCGCCGCCGGCCCGACCTCCCGGGGCCGCTGGAACTGCTCGGGCGCCATGAAGGGCGGCGACCCGATCAGCTTCCCCGTCTCCGTGTGCAGATCACTGTCCACGGGCCGGGAGATGCCGAAGTCGATGACCTTGGGGCCGGTGTCGGTGAGCAGGACGTTGCTGGGCTTGAGGTCCCGGTGGACGACCCCGGCGCGGTGGATGTCGCGCAGCGCCTCCGCGAGCCCGGCGGTGAGCCGGCGCAGCTGGGCGGGGGACAGGGGGCCGTTCCGCTTCACCTGGTCGGCGAGGGTCGGCCCGGGCACGTAGAGCGTGGCCATCCAGGGGCGTACGGCTTCGGGGTCGGCGTCGACGACGGGCGCCGTGAAGGCCCCGCTCACCCGCCGGGCGGCCGCGACCTCCTGGCGGAAACGTGCCCGGAACTCCGGGTCCTCCGCATACCGAGCGTGTACGACCTTGACCGCGAGCCGCAGGCCGGAGGCCGAGGCGGCGAGGTGGACGACCCCCATGCCGCCGGACCCCAGACACGCCTGGAGCCGGTAGTCGCCCGCGTACTCGGGCCCCTCCGCATCCCGGTCGGCGCCGGTGCTGCGCAACGGTGGCATCTCCCACCCCCGTGTGAATCCCCGTCACATCACGCGCGTGCGCGACCCGACGGAGCCTAGTCCATGGCACCCGCGATGTCGGAGGGGCTTGCTAGCCTGCGCGTCGCAGAGAGTGAAACTCGGCGGAGCGCTTTTGCGCCAAGGGGGAGAGCACCATGGGAACCGAAGACAAGCAGGCCACCGCGGGCGCGACGGCGGACGTCCTTGCGGACGTTTCGGCGACGGCGACGAGCGCGGTGAAGCGCTACGCGATCGCCCCGGGCTACCGGGTCAACGTCCGCTCGGGCCCGAGCACCCAGTACCCGATCGTCCGGTCGCTGGCCGCCGGCTCCACGGTGCCGATCCACTGCCAGAAGCCCGGCGAGTGGGTCAGCGGCCCGTACGGCACCACCAACCTCTGGGACAACATCGCCCCGGGCGAGTACGTCTCCGACGCCTACGTGAAGACGGGCAGCGACGGCTACGTCGCACCGCGCTGCGCCTGAGGACCTCCTCCGCCGCTCCGGGGATAATCGACCTCGTGAGCGACGACGAGCAGACCCCCGGCACCGAGCAGAACACCGGCACGACGGCAGGCGGCCCGCAGCCCGAGAAGATCCGTTTCTTCGGTACGACCTGGGTCGACCACACCGGCCACTACGCGCTGCGCCGTGTCGGCGTGGCCGCCGGCTCGCTGGCCGCCGCCGTCGCGGCCTGCTTCGTGCTGCGCTTCGCGTACCAGGGCCTGGAGATCGCGGACATCGGCGGCTTCGTGAACATGCTGGTCGTCGTCATGTTCGCGGTCTGCAGCGCCATCGCCTTCCGCAAGACCTGGGAGGGGTTCGGCCGGCGGCCCTCCGACCCCGGCCGCGAGGAGTCGCTGCGCAGCCTGAAGGCGATCGGCTTCATCGGCTCGCTCCTCGCCTACTTCGTCCGCTGCTTCACCGAGGCCCCCGGCGAGAAGCTGCGCCGCGCGGAGTACGAGACGTCCCGCGCCCAGTACGAGAAGCGCCGCGGCGCCCGCACGGGCAACCCGGCCGCCCGCAAGAAGCCCAAGCGCAAGTAACCCACCCCGCTCCGACCCACCCCGCTCCGTCCTCCCCGGACGCTTGACGGCCGGCACCCCCAGGAGCACTATTCATCGCATGATGAATTACCCGACGGGTGCGGCGGGCTCGACGGAACCGGCCCCCACAGCCGACAACACAGCCGACAACGCAGCCGACAACACGACCGACAACACGGCGGCCATCACCGCCCACGCCCTCACCACCGTCCGCGGCGAGCGCACCGTCCTCCGCGACCTCGGCTTCACCGTCCCGTCCGGCCGCATCACCGGCCTCCTCGGCCCCTCCGGCTGCGGCAAGACCACCCTCATGCGCGCCATCGTCGGCACCCAGGCCAAGGTCGGCGGCACCCTCCAGGTCCTCGGCCGCCCCGCCGGCGACCCCGCCCTCCGCTCCCGCATCGGCTACGTCACCCAGGACCCCTCGGTCTACGACGACCTCACCGTCCGCCAGAACCTCGACTACTTCGCCGCCGTCCTCTTCCCCGGCCGCGCCCGTCGCCACGACCGCCGCACCGCCGTCGACCGGGCCCTCACCGACGTCGACCTCACCTCGCACGCCGACGCCCTCGCCGGCCGGCTCTCCGGCGGCCAGCGCAGCCGCGTCTCCCTCGCCGTCGCCCTCCTCGGCACCCCCGAACTCCTCGTCCTCGACGAACCCACCGTCGGCCTCGACCCCGTCCTCCGCCGCGACCTGTGGAACCTCTTCCACCAGATCGCCGCCGACCGCGGGACGACGCTCCTCGTCTCCTCCCACGTCATGGACGAGGCCGAGCGCTGCCACCGCCTCCTCCTCATGCGCGAGGGCGAGATCCTCGCCGAGGACACCCCCGAAGCCCTCCGCCGCCGCAACGACACCGCCACCGTCGAGGAAGCCTTCCTCCACCTCGTCGACGCGGCAGCGGCCCGAGCCGCCCACCCCGAAGCCCCGCGGACCGCCCACGAGGAGCCCCGCTCATGAACAGCGCCCGCACCCTCGCCACCGCCGCCCGCGTCCTGCGTCAGCTGCGCCACGACCCCCGCTCGATCGCCCTGATGCTCCTCGTCCCCTGCGTCATGCTGTTCCTTCTCAGGTACGTGTTCGACGGAAGCCCCGGCACCTTCGACAACATCGGCGCCTCCCTCCTCGGCATCTTCCCGCTCATCACGATGTTCCTGGTGACCTCCATCGCCACCCTCAGGGAACGCACCTCCGGCACCCTGGAACGCCTCCTCGCCATGCCCCTCGGCAAGGCCGACCTCATCGCCGGCTACGCCCTCGCCTTCGGCCTCCTCGCCGTCGTCCAGTCCACCCTGGCCACCGGCCTCGCCGTCTGGTTCCTCGGCCTCGACGTCGTCGGCTCCCCCTGGCTCCTCCTCCTGGTCGCCCTCCTCGACGCCCTCCTCGGCACCGCACTCGGCCTCTTCGTCTCCGCCTTCGCCGCCTCGGAGTTCCAGGCCGTCCAGTTCATGCCGGCGGTGATCTTCCCCCAGCTCCTGCTCTGCGGACTCTTCACCCCGCGCGACCGGATGGCCCCCGCCCTCGAAGCGATCTCCGACGTCCTGCCCATGTCGTACGCCGTCGACGGCATGAACCAGGTCCTCCGCCACCCCGAGATCACCGGCGACTTCGTCCGCGACGCCCTCGTCGTCGCAGGCTGCGCCGTCCTCGTCCTCGCCCTCGGCGCGGCCACCCTCCGCCGCCGCACGGCATGACCGCCCCTCGGACAACCGCGCACCACCCGCCCCGCCGGTGCGAGGATGACGACACGTACCCCCCTCCGGCGAGGTGAACAGAGCCATGACCCAGACCGTCGCAGTCCTCGGCACCGGCAAGATCGGTGAAGCGCTCCTCAGCGGCATGATCCGCGCCGGCTGGCGCCCCGCGAACCTCCTCGTCACCGCCCGCCGCCGCGAACGCGCCGACGAGCTCCACGCCCGCTACGGCGTCGAGGCCGTCACCAACGCCGAGGCCGCCAAGCGCGCCGACACCCTCATCCTGGCCGTCAAGCCCCAGGACATGGGCCGCCTCCTCGAAGAGCTCGCCCCGCACGTCGCCGCCGACCGTCTCGTCATCAGCGCCGCCGCCGGCATCCCCACCTCCTTCATCGAGGAGCGCCTCACCGCCGGCACCCCCGTCGTCCGCGTCATGCCCAACACCCCCGTCCTCGTCGACGAAGGCATGTCCGTCATCTCCGGCGGCAGCCACGCCACCCCCGAGCACCTCGTCCACACCGAGGAGATCTTCGGCGGCGTCGGCAAGACCCTCCGCGTCCCCGAGTCCCAGCAGGACGCGGCCACCGCCCTCTCCGGCTCGGGCCCGGCCTACTTCTACTTCCTCGTCGAGGCCATGACCGACGCCGGCATCCTCCTCGGCCTTCCCCGCGCCCAGGCCCACGACCTCATCGTCCAGGCCGCCATCGGCGCCGCCGTGATGCTCCGCGACAGCGGCGAGCACCCCGTCAAGCTCCGCGAGGCCGTCACCTCCCCGGCCGGCACCACCATCAGCGCCATCCGCGAGCTGGAGAACCACGGCGTACGAGCCGCCCTCATCGCCGCCCTCGAAGCCGCCCGCGACCGCAGCCGCGAACTCGCCTCCGGCAACAGCTGACCCCCGCCCGCCGGGGGTCACCGACCCCCGGCGGAACACGAGGCCCTCCACGCCTCCCGTCACCCCGCGGGCAGCAAACCGATCGCCCGATAGGCCCGGTCCACCAACGGCCGCGCCATCCCCCGGGCCCGCTCGGCCCCGTCCCGTAGCACCTGATCCACATGGCCCGGATCCGCCGCGAGCTCGGCATGCCGCTCCCGCAGCGGCCTCAGCAGCTCGACGACGGCGTCCGCCGTGTCCTTCTTCAACGCTCCGTACGACTCGTATACACCGGCCAGCTCCTCCGGGTTCCCATCCGTCGCGGCCGCCATCAGATCGAGCAGGTTGGCGATCCCCGGCTTGACGTCCCGGTCGTACTCCACGTCCCGCCCGCTGTCGGTCACGGCCCGCATGATCTTCCGCCGCACGGTCTCCGCGTCATCCAGCAGATAGACGATCCCGGCCCCGTTCGCGTGCGACTTCCCCATCTTCGACGTGGGGTCCTGCAGATCCATGACCCGCGCGGCCACCGCGGGCCGCGTCGCCCGCGGCACCGCGAACGTATGCCCGTACCCGCCTCCGCCCGATGCTGATCGACCCCGACCCACCGCCGAACGGCCCCGAGGTAGTTGCCCAGCGTCAGATGCCCGGTGGGCTTGACCCCGCTGAAGATCCTCGTCATCGCGTTCCTTCTCCCTCGACTACGGGCCACCGGCCCGACGGCCCGGCTCCCGGAGGGGGATACGCGAACGGCCGCCGAGACGGCGGCCGCTTGGTACATGCGCGAGTGCGGGCCGCCGGTCAGGCGGCCCACCACTGGGTGGCGTGCGCATGCGTACTCATACGGAGAGGCTACGCCCGAGGCCCGGGGTTGACACGGGATTACCCGGTCCGTAGTGTTCTCCGAGTTGTCCGACGTGAGCACCGACCCCGGTCGGCCCCGGACAGCCATTCCGCAAGACCCACAGAAGCTGACGACGCTTTGCCGCGCCGTCTGACTTCTCGTGTGTTTTTGCGAAATGAGGAATCCGCGTTCGAAGGTCTGAGCGCAAGCCGCCCGATTAGCGTCGGAGGCAGGAATTCGCTAAAGTCTCACTCGTCGGAACGGCCCAACAGCCGGAAAGGCAAATCCCGCTGACTGGGAATCAGACGCCGAAAGGATCTGATAGAGTCGGAGACACAAGAACGAAGGAAGCCCGGAGGAAAGCCCGAGAGGGTGAGTACAAAGGAAGCGTCCGTTCCTTGAGAACTCAACAGCGTGCCAAAAATCAACGCCAGATTAGTT
>NZ_JBITGA010000006.1:0-146322 GCF_044456565.1 Streptomyces sp. NPDC050842
GCGTACTGCCGCATCGTCCACGGCCGACCCGTGTACATCGACGGATAGACGCCGCGCGTGAAGGGGTACGCGCCCGGCTCGCCCAGCTTCTCGGCGGGATCCCACCCCTCCTGAGCCCCCGGCCCGTAGACCGGCTCGATCGGCAGCCCCGACTCCGACTCGCGCGCCATGTGTTGTGCCTTCCCGATAGACCTGCTGCTCAGCGGTACCGACCCTCGCGACGGACTGTAGCGGCGGGCGTGCGGCCGGTGGAGGGCAGCACGCTGGGACCTTCCTCACAGCTTGCGCGCGCTCGCTTCCGTTCCTTCGTACGCGCGTGCGCAACCGCACGCGCGCGGGAAGCATCCCTACGTACACACGACTCGTCCCGGGGGGCAACAATGAAGCGGACCACGTCCGTCATACGCAGAGCGGTACTGGCGGCGGCAGCGGTGGCACTGGCCGCCGGCTGTACGGCCCAGGCGGCCGATCCGGCAGGCGGCGGCGCGAGCCCGTCGTCGACGGCGCCGAAGGCGACGACGTCCGACTCCCCCAGCGCGACGGCGTCCCCGACCGACGCGCCCACCGACGCGCCCACCACCACGCCGACCGTCTCGCCGACGACGGACGACAAGCCGCCGTCCCCCTCCGCCACCCCCAGCACCGGGGCGCCGACACCCGACGCCCTCATGAAGGACGGCGACGAGAGCCAGCAGGTCCGCGAGCTCCAGGCCCGGCTCCGGCAGCTCGGCCACTTCGACCGGGCACCCACCGGTTTCTACGGGACGATGACGGCGGCCTCGGTCACGGCGTTCCAGAAGAAGCAGGGGCTGCCGCGGACGGGCTCGGTCGACGCGACGACCTGGGAGCGGCTGCTCTCGGCCAGCCGGAAGCCGACCGCCGACGAACTGAAGCCGTCGACGACGAACAAGCTGGACACCCCGGACGCGCGCTGCATGACCGGCCGGGTGCTGTGCATCAGCAAGGAGAGCCGGACCCTGGCCTGGATGATCGACGGCCGGGTCGTCTCGTCCATGGACGTCCGCTTCGGCTCGGAGAACACCCCGACCCGCGAGGGCACGTTCAGCGTGGGCTGGAAGGCCCGCAAGTGGACGTCGACGATCTACCACACGCCCATGCCGTACGCGATGTTCTTCAGCGGAGGCCAGGCGGTGCACTACTCGGCGGACTTCGCGGCCCGCGGCTACAACGGGGCCTCGCACGGCTGCGTCAACGTCCGGGACCGGGCGAAGCTCTCGGCGCTCTTCGACCAGGTGAAGGTCGGCGACAAGGTCGTCGTCCACTGGTAGCGGCGGGGAGAGGAAGAAGGGGCGCGGGTGGGACCGGGGGAACGTGCCCCACCCGCGCCGGGTGCGCGGAGCCGTAGGTACGGGGGGAACCCCGGCTCGTCGCGCGGCCGATGACCAGTCGGCTCACTCAGTACTGCGCCGACGGCCCGGAAAGTGTCACACCTGCTGCGGGAAACGTCCCGCGGAGGCTCTGGTCGGTGTCCTCGGAGCCGCTGTTCCGGCGCTCGGCGCCGTCGTTCCCACCGTCGTTCCCGCCGTCGTTCCCGCTGTCCTTCTTGCCGTCGCGCGTCCCGTCACGCTTCCCGTCGGACGTGTCGTCGTCCTTGCTGCCGTCGTCCTTGCTGCCGTCGTCCGTCTTGCCGTCCTCGCGGGGATCGGCGGACGCGCCCGTGCCGCCGGAGCCGAGGAGCCGGTCGCAGTAACGGCTGAGGGTCTCGCCGCCGCGCAGGGTGCCCGCCAGCTTCCGGCGGTCGGCGGCGTCGAGCCGGCCGGACCGGTAGTCCCGGCAGGCCTTGAGGGCCTTCTCCCGCACGGTCGACCCGCCGGTGCCCGTGTCCCCGCCCGGGCGGGACGTCGTCCGGCCGGGTTCCGGGGTGTGCCGGGTGGCGGGCGGTGCGGTGAGCGAAGGGGACGCGGGCGAGGAGGGCGAGCCGGGAGAGGTCGTGACCCCGGGCGAGGGTGACGAGCCGGGCGAGTGGTGGACGTCGCCCGGTCCCGCCGAGGGCGACTCGGGGTCCTTCCGTACGCCGTGCGAGCCCGTCACGACGGGGTCCGGGGTCTCCGCCGCCGTGACGGAGGCCGCGGGCTCGGGGGTCATCAGCGGCAGCACGCCCGTACCGGCGGCGACGGCGACGCCTCCGACCGTGACGGCGGCGACCGCGGCGGCCAGCCCGTACCGCACGGAACGTCCCCAGCGGCGGCGCGTGGCCGCGGCGGCGGGGGCGAGCCGCACATGGCCCAGTTCGGCGTGGTCGGCGGCACGGCCGGCGCCGGCCGGGGTCGCGGTCCCGGCGAGGGCGGCGCGTTCGGCCGTGGCCCGGCGGAAGGCGGCGAGCGCCGCGGCCTCGCCGGGCAGCTCTGCCCGTCCGGCCTGGACGGACGGCGTACGGGCCGAGTCGAGGGCCTCCGCGAGACGTCTGGCCTCGGGGTGCGCGGGGTCGTCGAGGGCGTCGACCGGCTCGCCCCGGAGCAGCCGCTCCGCCGCCTCCTGGTCGAGCCACTGGTAGCGCTCGTCGGCCATCACATGTCCTTCTGCGTACGCGGACGTGAATGCGTCACACCGCCGGGGCCCGTGGCTCCCGGCCCGCGCCCGCGTTGCGGAGGCACACCGTCCAGTGGAACGACGTCCCCACCGGCCCCGTCCGCTCCGTCCAGCCCGTCCGCCCCGTCCGCCCCGAGGAGTTCGGCGAGTCTCTTGAGCCCCCGGTGCGCGGCGGTCCGTACGGCGCCGGGGCGCTTCCCGAGGGTGTCGGCGGCGCTCTTGGCGTCCAGGCCGACGACGACGCGCAGGACGACGGCCTCGGCCTGGTCCTGCGGGAGTTGGGCGATCAGGTGCATGGTGCGGCCGGTGGCCAGGGCTTCCAGCGCCTCGTCCGCGGTGTCGGACTCGGCGGGCTTGTCGGTGAGTTCGGTGTCGTCGGCTCCCACGGCGGGCCGCCGGCCGCGCATCCGGATGTGGTCGAGCGCGCGGTTGCGGGCGATCCGGGCCGCCCAGCCGCGGAAGCGGTCCGCGTCTCCGCTGAAGCGGTCGAGGTCGCGCGAGATCTGGAGCCAGGACTCCGAGGCGACATCCTCGGCGTCGCCCTCGCCGACCAGTGTGCGTATGTAGCCGACCAGCCGAGGATGCACGGCGCGATACACAGTACGGAACGCGTTCTCGTCCCCGTCCTGCGCAGCGAGCACCGCGGCGGTCAGCTCCGCGTCGTCCCCCAGCACTCCCCAAACCCTGTTCGTCGGTCGCGTCGTCGCGTCATCGCGGCTGGTCACCACCGCCACGCTGCCTCGCGCATCTGCACGCTACGTCGTGTGCCCGCGCCGCGTCCACGCGGTCCGGGGTCTTTGTACAACTCGAAACCTTCGAGAACGGTGCCGGGATGCACGTGCGGGTGCACGTGCCGGTGTGACAGAAAGCGCAGCACCGGCGCTGTATGGAGTACGGAGCCGTGCTGCGGCTCCGTGGATGACGACCGGGGCCTCTCCTGTGGGGGGTGGCGGCCCCGGTCGTCTCCCTTTTCCACCTCCCCCACCATCCAGGCCGACGGCCACCCGTCCCGGGCTGGGCGCAGTGCACCCACTTCACTGTCAACCGACAGTTGACACCCCCTGGGTGTCAACCTAGGGTTGCCTCATGACGAATCCAGTCGGCATGAATGTCCCCGTCCGCCTCGACGAGCTCATCGACGCGATCAAGAAGGTCCATCCGGACGCCCTGGAGCAGCTCTCCGGCGCGGTCATCGCGGCGGACCACCTCGGCGATGTCGCCGACCACCTCATCGGCCACTTCGTGGACCAGGCCCGGCGCTCCGGCGCCTCCTGGACCGACATCGGCCGCAGCATGGGCGTCACGCGCCAGGCAGCCCAGAAGCGGTTCGTCCCCAAGGAGCCGGACGCGGAGAAGATGGACCCGAACGCGGGGTTCAGCCGGTTCACCCCCCGGGCGCGGAACGTGGTCATGGCCTCCCAGAACGAGGCCACGGCCGCCGGGAACGACGAGATCACCCCCGCCCACCTCGCACTCGGCCTGCTCGTCGAGCCCGAGGGGCTCGCGGCGCACTGGATCCTCTCGAAGGGCGTGACCCTCGACCGGGTCCGCGAGGCCGTCGCGGCGACCCTGCCGCCGGCCGCCGCCGAGGCGCCCGCGCTCGTCCCGTACGACGCGGCGGCGAAGAAGGTCCTGGAGCTGACGTTCCGCGAGGCCCTGCGCCTCGGCCACAACTACGTCGGCACCGAGCACATCCTGCTGGCGCTCCTGGAGCACGAGGACGGTACGGGCGTACTGACCGGCCTCGGCCTCGACAAGGGCACGGCGGAACGGGAGATCGCCGAGACGATCGCCTCGGCGACGATCCAGGAGCCCTAGGGGATCAGGCGGTGCGGGCCCGGCGCGAGACGACCGCGCGGAGGACCCGGCCGCCCTCGACGGAGAGCTCACGGGCCCGGCGCAGACCGGTCGGGCCGTGGGCGGCCGATTCGAGGACGGCCTGCTGGCGGCGGAGCTCCCCGGCGAGCAGCGGGCCCGCGCCGTCCGCGTCGCCCGCCCGGCAGCGCTCGACGAGCCCGTCGGGGACGCCGGCGGCGTCGAACCGGCCGTGCAGAACGAGGGCGGTGACGGAGCAGGCGCCGGCCCAGGTACGGAGGGCCTCGACGGTCCACGCGGGCGGGGCGGTGGCCAGCATGGCGCGTACGCCCTCGGCGCCGTCCGTGCGGGCCGCGTCCAGCTCGACGAGGGCCTTGGCGGTGGCCTCGCCCCACGCCGCCCCGTCGCCGCGCGCGACGGCCGCCCACACGGGCCGCAGGGCGTCGCCCCCGTCGGAGGCGAGCAGCGGCAGACAGCGGTCGAGGCAGGCGAGCCCGGCCGCGGCCAGCCCTCGCTCGTCGGCCCCGTCGATCAGTTCCAGCAGGCTCCGGCCCGACCCTGACGTCATGGACGCCTCCTCGCCACCCGATGCGGACGCAGTACTTCCCCTACTGCGCCGAGGGGCGGTTTTTCGTCACTGCGCGGCCGGAATCATGCCAGTGGCCTTGGCGTGCTGCATAGAGGTCAGACGCCGCACGAAGAGGATCGCGAGGACGGCGGCGACGATGTCGAGGGCGTATGCGGCGAGGGACCAGTAGGCCGCAGTGGTGTACGCCTCGGCCGTCTCCGCGCGCTTGTACAGCTGCGCGGCGATCCGGTCCACCACCATGCCGACGGCGAAGAACGTCCACCAGCTACGGAGGAGCGTCATCTCTCCCTTGCCGTCGGCGGCGTACGGCTGCCAGCGGCTGGCCCGCCAGATGTCGGCGGCGATTCCCTGCGGGATCCAGAGGTTGGCGAGCGGGATGAACCAGCCGCCGATGGCCCAACCCGGCTTCCGGCTCTGCAGGTCACCGGCCCAGACCTCGGCGTTCTTCCGCAGCCGGTGGAACCAGACGATGAAGACGATCCCCGTCGCGACGAACAGGGTGAACGCCATGCTGTAGGCCACGTTCAGGTCGAGAGTCCCGAAGACGGCCGGGTCGAAGAAGTCCGTGGTGACGTCGGTGAACAGGAAACGGACCTCGATCGCGCCGAGCAGGACGTCGAAGACGATGTCGGCCGCGAGCAGGACCATCACGGCGTACGAAAGGCCGTTCGGATTGCGGAGCATGGGTGTGCGGTTCCCCCCAGGAACGTGCGGCGCCCCTCCCCGAGGCACCGGCGGCGGCCGCTCGGCCGCCGCCGGGGGAACGTACGCGATCCGGAGTGGCCGCGTCCATGGAGAGGCCTCAGCGCACCCGCGCCGCAAGGGCCCGGAACTGGTCCCAGGTCAGGGTCGGTTTCGTCGGGTCCCAGACCTTCTGGGCCAGGGCCGTCAGGGGCAGGCGGATGCCGTTCGCGACCTGGGTCTGGGTCTGTGCGCCCGAGAGGTCGCACCAGACGGCGAAGCGGGCGCCGAGGATCTGGGGGTCGTAGCGGGCCGGGACCGGTGTCGTGCCGCGGAGCACCAGCGGGGTCCACTGCTCGTAGATGCGGCGGCCGGTGGGGTACGTGAACTCGTTCGGCTCGCCGAGGACATAGTAGAGGTACTCGTCGTTGAGGTTCACGACATCGCGGCCCTCGCTCAGGTACTCGGCCGGCGGCCGGGCCCCGATCTCCTTGCCGGTCCAGTACTCGACCTCGATGCCCTTGTCGGCGTTGACGACACCGCCCCGGAAGAAGCCGTCGTTCCAGGCCTTCGCCACCTTGCCCGTGTCGCGCACCACCGCCGCGCGGTCGTTCAGCCAGCCCTCCGCCAGGTCCTGGACGCGGGCCTGGGGGCCGTACTTCTGGCGTGCCGCCGTGGCCAGCTGCGGGTAGGAGGCCTCCGGGGAGCGGACGGTCAGCGCCTGGTACTCGTCGGCGCCGACATGGAACCAGCCGCCGGGGAAGAGGGCGGCGTACTCGCGCAGCAGCTCGTCCACGAGCCGCGCCGAGGCGGGCTTGGAGATGTCGATCGCACCCTGGCGCGGGACCCCCTGGACGTTGAGCAGGCGCAGGTCGGGGTAGGCGCGCAGGACGGCACCGAGGTGTCCGGGCGAGTCGATCTCGGGCACGACGGTGATGTGCAGGCTCTGCGCGAGGGCGAGGATCCGGCGCACCTCGGCCTTGGTGAGGTGCTGGGCCGAGACGATCTCGGGGTGGGTGTCCGAGGCGATCCTGAAGCCCTGGTCGTCGGAGAAGTGCAGACCGAACTGGTTGAGCTTGAGGTCGGCCATCTCCCGGAGCCGGGCCTCGATCCACTCCGCGGTGAAGAACTTGCGGGCGATGTCGAGGTTCAGTCCGCGCTGGGGCTTCGCGGGGGCGTCGGTGACGGTGCCCTCGGGCATCGCGCCGGTGGCCTTGACCGACTGCTTGAGCGTCCGGGTGCCGTAGAAGACCCCGGCCTCGTCGGGCCCGCTGATCCGCACCCGGCCGTCGCGGACGACGAGGGTGTACGACTCGGCGGCGCCCGTCCCGCCCAGGGCCAGCTCCACGTCGCCGGGTCCGGCGGCGACGGCCCCGCGGTACGGGACGCCGAGCTCGCCGGCGAGCAGCTTCCCCTCGTCGGCGAGGCCCGCGCTGTTCGGGCCGAGGACGATCCCGGCCGTGGGCGCGGGCTTCCAGCCGGGGCCGCGGGCGGCCTCGTGGTCGCGGACGGCGGGGATGGTGCGGGGCTCGGTGGAGAGGGGGTACGTCCGGGTCGGCGTCGGAGTGGGCGTCGGTGTCGGGGAGGGCGGCGCGCTGCTGGGCGCGGCGCTCGTGGCCGTACCGCCGGGGGGCGACGAAGGGGACGGCGCCCCGGAGGGAGAGCCGTTCGAACAGGCCGCCACGGTGGCCAGTGCCACCGCGGTCGCCATCAGTGCGGGGCCCCGGCGGGGCACCCGTATGGAGTACCGCATCATTCGGAATCCTCCCGTACGGAAGGCGGTCCGGCCAATCGGGGGAACGGAACCGGATCGTCCATCACATGTTCCGAAACTCTCCCTTCCGGGTGAAATTCGCGCATCCGTCGGACACTTCCCTCGTCCCGTCGATAACGTTGCGTCACGTCCACCCCACCCGTCCCGGAGTACCGGAGCCCACGCTGACCAGCGACACCCACGCCCCCTGCCGGAAGCCGGGCTCCACGGACACGCCTGGCATACCCGCGCAGAACAAGGGCCCCGCCGCTCGGCCATCCGCTCAGCCGTCCTCGCACCCCTCCCACCTCTCGCCCCATGGGCTCACGCGCTTCAACGCCGCCTCGGCCGCCGAGGCGGAGACCCTGCTCCTCTCCTGCTGCCACAGCCCCCGATGGGCCGAACGGGTGGCCGCGCACCGCCCGTACCCGACGGTCGACGCGCTGCTCGCCGCGGCCGACGAGGCCGGCTACGACCTGTCCCGCGCCGATCTCGACGAGGCGCTGGCCGCCGAGTCCTCCGCCCCTCCGCACCCCGACGCCCCGCCGGCGGCGCGGACGGCGCTGCGGGCCGCCCACGCCGCGTACGAGAGCAGTTTCGGACACGCGTTCGTGATCAGCCTCGAAGGAGTGCGGCCCGGAGAGCGTCTCGACCAGGTATTGGCAGGCATTCGGTCACGTCTCGGCAACGAACCAGAGGAAGAGCGCGTGATCGCCGCCGACGAACTGAGGCGGCTCGCCCGCGCCCGCCTGGCCTTCCGCTTGTCCGAGGGCCTCACGCTCCGACACTCCGAAGCGTGATTCCGACCGGAACAGGGCGATTTCGGCTTGTGGGATAGCCCGTCCGTGCCTGTTTGATCACACCGATGGACCCCGCGCGAGCGAACCGACAAGTCGTCGCTACGATGACCGGGGCCGGTGGACCGTACCCGGCCGGGTCAGACCGACAGAGAAGCCGGCCGACCCTGATCCCCGCTCCCGGAGGGTTTTTCCGTGCCGGCTGGAACGCTGTACCGCGGCCGGGAAGGAATGTGGAGCTGGGTGGCTCATCGAGTCACCGGCGTCCTCATCTTCTTCTTCCTGTTCGTACACGTGCTGGACACCGCTCTCGTCCGCGTCTCTCCCGAGGCGTACGACGAGGTCGTCGCGACCTACAAGACGCCGATCGTCGCTCTTCTGGAGTACGGCCTCGTCGCCGCCATCCTCTTCCACGCGCTGAACGGTCTCCGTGTCATCGCCGTGGACTTCTGGTCCAAGGGCCCGCGCTACCAGAAGCAGATGCTCTGGACCGTCGTGGGCATCTGGGTCGTGCTGATGGCGGGCTCGCTGTACCCCGTCCTCGGCCACGCCGCACGTGAACTGTTCGGGAGCTGACGCCAGATATGTCTGCTGACACCACCTCCTCCGCCGCCATCGGCCCCGTCGAGGGCGCCGTGTACGACGTGGACAACCCCGCGCCGTACATCGAGGCCCCGCGCAAGCGCACCGGCAAGACGCCGAAGGCGACCCGCGGCAACTTCGAGATGGCCGCGTGGCTCTTCATGCGCCTCTCCGGCGTGGTCCTCGTCGTCCTGGTCCTGGGCCACCTGCTGATCCAGCTCTTCCTCGACGGCGGCGTCTCCAAGATCGGCTTCGCCTTCGTGGCCGGCCGCTGGGCGTCCCCGTTCTGGCAGGTCTGGGACCTGCTGATGCTCTGGCTCGCCATGCTGCACGGCGCCAACGGCCTCCGTACGGTCATCAACGACTACGCGGAGCGGGCCAACACGCGCCTGTGGCTCAAGGGCCTGCTGTACACCGCCACGGTGTTCACCATCCTTCTGGGCACGCTGGTGATCTTCACCTTCGACCCGAACATCCGCTAGGCACGGGGCTGAGGTAATCCACGTCATGAAGATCCACAAGTACGACACCGTCATCGTCGGCGCCGGTGGCGCGGGCATGCGCGCCGCGATCGAGTCGACGAAGCGCAGCCGCACCGCCGTGCTGACGAAGCTCTACCCCACCCGCTCCCACACGGGCGCGGCGCAGGGCGGCATGGCCGCCGCGCTCGCCAACGTGGAGGAGGACAACTGGGAGTGGCACACCTTCGACACGGTCAAGGGCGGTGACTACCTGGTCGACCAGGACGCCGCCGAGATCCTGGCGAAGGAGGCCATCGACGCCGTCCTCGACCTGGAGAAGATGGGCCTGCCGTTCAACCGGACCCCGAACGGCACCATCGACCAGCGCCGCTTCGGCGGTCACTCCCGCAACCACGGCGAGGCCCCGGTCCGCCGGTCCTGCTACGCCGCGGACCGCACGGGCCACATGATCCTCCAGACGCTGTACCAGAACTGCGTCAAGGAGGGTGTGGAGTTCTTCAACGAGTTCTACGTCCTGGACCAGCTCATCGTCGAGGTCGACGGCGTGAAGCACTCCGCGGGCGTCGTCGCCTACGAGCTGGCCACCGGCGAGATCCACATCTTCCAGGCCAAGGCCGTGATCTACGCGTCCGGCGGCACCGGCAAGTTCTTCAAGGTGACCTCCAACGCCCACACCCTGACCGGTGACGGCCAGGCCGCGTGCTACCGCCGCGGTCTGCCCCTGGAGGACATGGAGTTCTTCCAGTTCCACCCGACGGGCATCTGGCGCATGGGCATCCTGCTGACGGAGGGCGCCCGCGGTGAGGGCGGCATCCTCCGCAACAAGGACGGCGAGCGCTTCATGGAGAAGTACGCGCCGGTCATGAAGGACCTCGCGTCCCGTGACGTCGTCTCCCGCTCCATCTACACGGAGATCCGCGAGGGCCGCGGCTGCGGTCCCGAGGGCGACCACGTCTACCTGGACCTGACGCACCTTCCGCCGGAGCAGCTCGACGCCAAGCTCCCGGACATCACCGAGTTCGCCCGTACGTACCTCGGCATCGAGCCGTACACGGACCCGATCCCGATCCAGCCCACCGCGCACTACGCCATGGGCGGCATCCCGACCAACGTCGAGGGTGAGGTCCTGTCGGACAACACCACGGTGGTCCCGGGTCTGTACGCGGCCGGCGAGGTCGCCTGCGTGTCGGTGCACGGCGCCAACCGCCTCGGCACCAACTCGCTGCTCGACATCAACGTCTTCGGCAAGCGCTCCGGCATCGCCGCGGCCGAGTACTCCGCCAAGCACGACTTCGTCGAGCTGCCGGAGAACCCGGAGTCCCTCGTCGTCGCGACGATCGAGAAGCTGCGCGAGTCCACGGGTCACGAGCGCGTGGCGGACATCCGCCGCGAGCTGCAGGAGACCATGGACGCCAACGTCATGGTGTTCCGCACCGAGCAGACGATCAAGACGGCCGTCGAGAAGATCGCCGAGCTGCGCGAGCGCTACGAGAACGTGTCCATCCAGGACAAGGGCAAGCGCTTCAACACGGACCTCCTTGAGGCCATCGAGCTGGGCAACCTGCTCGAACTGGCCGAGGTCATGGCCGTCTCGGCCCTCGCGCGCAAGGAGTCCCGCGGCGGTCACTACCGCGAGGACTACCCGAACCGCGACGACGTCAACTTCATGCGCCACACCATGGCGTACCGCGAGGTCGGCGACGACGGCTCCGAGACCGTCCGTCTCGACTACAAGCCGGTCGTCCAGACCCGCTACCAGCCGATGGAGCGTAAGTACTGATGGCTACCCCCGTACTGGACAAGGTCGAGGCGGAGTCCGCCGCCTCCCCGTACATCACGGTCACGATGCGGATCCGCCGCTTCAACCCCGAGATCTCGGACGCCTCGGTCTGGGAAGACTTCCAGATCGAGATCGACCCGAAGGAGCGTGTCCTCGACGCCCTCCACAAGATCAAGTGGGACGTCGACGGCACGCTGACCTTCCGCCGGTCGTGCGCGCACGGCATCTGCGGCTCGGACGCGATGCGGATCAACGGCAAGAACAGGCTCGCCTGCAAGACGCTGATCAAGGACCTCAACCCCGAGAAGCCGATCACGGTCGAGGCCATCAAGGGCCTGACGGTGCTGAAGGACCTTGTCGTCGACATGGAGCCCTTCTTCCAGGCGTACCGGGACGTCATGCCGTTCCTGGTCACCAAGGGCAACGAGCCGACGCGCGAGCGTCTGCAGTCCGCCGAGGACCGCGAGCGTTTCGACGACACCACCAAGTGCATCCTGTGCGCCGCGTGCACGTCGTCCTGCCCGGTCTTCTGGAACGACGGCCAGTACTTCGGTCCGGCCGCGATCGTCAACGCGCACCGCTTCATCTTCGACTCGCGTGACGAGGCGGGCGAGCAGCGCCTGGAGATCCTGAACGACAAGGACGGCGTGTGGCGTTGCCGCACGACCTTCAACTGCACCGACGCGTGCCCCCGTGGCATCGAGGTCACGAAGGCGATCCAGGAAGTCAAGCGTGCGCTGATCACGCGCCGCTTCTGACATCTGGTTCGGCTGCAAACGCCCGCTTCTGTACGCTGCGCGTGCAGGAGCGGGCTTTGTCGTTGCGGAGTTTCGTGGAAAGCGGGGACTGATGAGCGAGCCGAATCCTTACGCGGACGGGGAGTACCAGTGGGGGCCCGGCCAGGGTCCCGGGACTCCCGCGTACGGGTATCCGCACGACGCGACGCCGGGAGCGGGCACGGGACCGGGGCCGTACCAGGCGCCCGCCTACCAGCCGACTCTGCCGGGCGGCGTGGCCCTGCCGCCGCCGTACCCGACGGGCGGGGCGCCGTCGTTCGCCATCGGGGACATCAGCGTGGTCGGTGACCAGATCCTCACCCCGTCCGGGCCGATGCCGTTGAGGGGCGCGGTGTGGAACGCGATGGACCTGTCGCGTACCGAGGAGAAGATCTCGACGGTCGGCATCGTGCTGGCCTGTCTCTTCGTCGCGGTCTGCGGCCTGGGGCTGCTGTTCCTGCTGATCAAGGAGAAGGCGACGACGGGCTTCGTCCAGATCACCGTGAACAGCGGGGGCAGGCACCACTCCACGATGATCCCGGCGATGCACCCCGACACCATCCACTGGGCATTGGCGCAGATCAACTACGCGCGCTCGCTGAGCGTCTGACGGCCTGACGCGCTTCCCGGAGCGCGGTCAGTCCCAGTGGCGGACGTGCTCCGCGCTCTCCGCCTCGACCATGATGCGCCGCAGCAGGTCGTTGAGCTGATTCCGCTCCTCGGCGGAGAGGACGCCGAGGAGGCGGTACTCCTCGTGCCCGAGGACGTCCATGGCGCCGAGCCAGGTCTGATGGCCGGCGTCGGTGAGCTCGACGACGACCCGGCGCCGGTCGGTCGTGGACTGCGTACGGCGGACGAATCCGCGCTTCTCCAGGGCTTCGAGGCGGCCCGAGACGGAGGCGGGGGCGAGGTCGAGGTCCTGGGCGAGTTCGGAGGGGGCGGCGCTGCCGCCGCGGCCCGCGAGCTTGTGGAGGGTGTCGAACTCGTATCGCTCCAGGTCGAAGTCGGCGAGCGACTGCTCCCTGACCCGGCGGAAGTGGACGGAGAGCTTCTTCATCCGGGTGACGGCGCCCTCGACGACGGGGTCGAGGCCGGGCAGGACGGGCTGCCAGCGGGCGACGTGGTCGTCGGTCCAGTCGCGGGGCTGACGGGATTCGCCTGGGGCACGCGGTTCCTCGGGGAGCGCCATGAACTGATCGTACGTCGGCGGACGGGCCCCTTCTCAGGAGAAGTATTTCGTTGACTAATTATTCGGTACCGAAATACTCTGCGGTCCATGCCTGCCGCTCCCGTGCGCGACGCCGCGCCCGCCGCCGTCCCCCACCCCCTGCGCACGCGCTCCTTCCGCCTCCTCTTCACCGGCCGCGCCCTCTCCCTCCTGGGTGACGCGGCGATCCCCGCCGCCCTCGCCCTCGCCGTCCTGGAGGCCACCGGCTCCACGTCGGCGCTCGCCCTCGTCCTCGGCTGCGCGATGGTCCCCCGGCTGCTCCTGCTGCCCCTGGGCGGCGTCGTCGGCGACCGCTTCGACGCCCGTACGGTCGCGCTCGTCACCGACCTCGTGCGCTGCGCCACGCAGCTCCTGGTCGGCCTCCAGCTACTCGGCGGCGCCCCGAGCCTCGCCGTCCTCGCGGTCGCCGAGGCGCTCGGCGGCGCCGCCGGGGCCTTCGCGATGCCGACCGGCTCACCGCTCGTGAAGGGAACCGTCGCGCCCGAGGCGCTGCACCGCGCCAATGCCGCGATGAGCGTCGCCCGGAGCGCCAGCCGCCTCGGCGGACCGGCGCTCGCGGGCACCCTCGTCCTGACCGTGGGGCCCGGCTGGGCGTTCGTCCTGGACGCGGCCACCTTCGCCGTCAGCGCCCTGCTCCTGACGGCCGTACGGGTCGAAAGGGTGCCGATCCCGCGCCGCTCGCTCCGCGCCGACCTGGCGGAGGGCTGGCAGGAGGTCCGCTCCCGGGACTGGTACTGGACCAGCCTGATCGGCCACAGCGCCTGGAACGGCGCCGCGGCCGTCCTCATGACCCTCGGCCCCGCCGTCGCCGTGCAACGGCTCGGCGGCGGCGGGACCTGGGTCGTCCTGCTCCAGGTCGGCGCCGTCGGCTTCCTCCTCGGCGCGCTGCTCGCCGACCGGGCCCGCCCCCGGCGCCCGGTCCTGACGGCGAACCTCGGGCTCGCCACGTACGCCCTGCCGCTGATCCTGCTCGCCGTGGCCGCGCCCGCGCCGCTGACGATCGCGGCCTACGGGCTCGCGCAGGCGGGCCTCGGCTTCCTCTCCCCCGTCTGGGACACCGCCGTCCAGCGCGCGATACCCGACCACGCGCTCGCCCGGGTCACCTCGTACGACTGGCTGCTCTCGCTGGCCGCGATGCCGCTGGGCTACGCCCTGGCCCCGCTCGCCGCCGCCGCGTGGGGGCCGGAGGTGCCACTGCTCGCCGCCGCGGTGGTGGTGGGCGGCTGCTGCCTCGGCACGGCGCTCGTCCCGGGGGTGCGGCGCTTCCGCTGAGGCTCAGACCCCCGCCAGGAAGGCGGTGAGCAGCCGGGCGGTCTCGTCCGGGCGCTCCAGGGCCGGGAGGTGTCCGGCCCAGTCGAGGTCGACCCGGCGGGCGGCGGGCAGGAGGCCGGCCAGGTCGTCGGCGACGGCCCGGAAGTCGGGCACGTCGTGGACGCCGCTGGCGACGAGCGCGGGGACCTCGATCCGGGCGAGCTCGTCCCGGGTGACCTCGGGGTCGACCGGGCCGAACTCCTCGGGCGCGGCGAGCTGGACGTCGAAGGCGCGCCGCTGCATCCGCCGTACGAGGGCACGGGCGGTCTCGTCGGCCTCGGGGCCGAGCCAGGTGTCGACGTTGAGCTCGACGGCGGCGTCGATGTCGCCGGCCTCCAGGAGCGCGTCCTCGCGGCCGCCCCAGGCACGCAGCTCCTCGCTCGGCTCCATGCAGGGGCTGCCGGAGCCGAGCAGGGCGAGCGCGGTGACACGGCCGGGGTGGCGGGCGGCGAACTCCAGGGCGACGACTCCGCCGAAGGAGGAGCCGACGAGGGCGGCGCGGTCGGCGCCGAGGTGGTCGAGGAGGTCGCGGACGTCCTCCGCGTGGGTGTGCGGGGCGTCGACGGGGGTGTCGCCGAAGCCGCGGAAGTCGCAGCGGACGACGCGGTGGCCCGCGTCGGCGAGCGCGTGGAACTGTCCGTCCCACATCCGGCGGTCGCAGACCCCGGAGTGCAGCAGGACGACGGTCGAGGGGCCTTGGCCGGCCAGGTCATGAGAGAGCGTCACCCGCCGACCCTAGAGGGGGCGGGGCCGGGCTGCCACTGATTTGGACATGCGACTTGAACACGTTCAAGAGGAGGTCTACAGTCATGCCCAACAGCTTTTGAACGCGTTCAAAGGAGGGTGGGGCATGGACCTCACTGTCGTCGCGTATGTCGTCTACCTGGTGATCAGCGTGGCGCTGACCGTCTGGGTCGCCCGCACGCTCAGCCGTAACGGAAGGATCTTCCTCGCCGACGTCCTGCACGGGAACGAGAAGCTCGCGGAGGCCGTCAACCACCTCCTCGTGGTCGGCTTCTACCTCGTCAACTTCGGCTTCGTCGCCCTCTATCTGAGCCAGGACGAGGCCGTCCTCGACGCCCGCTCGCTCTTCGAGGCCCTCTCCGTCAAGCTCGGGGTCGTCCTGCTCGTCCTCGGCGTGATGCACCTGGGCAACGTGTACGTGCTCAACAAGATCCGCCGCCGGGGCGTGATGGAGCGCGAACAGGTCCCGCCGGTCGGCCCGCAGGGCTGGACCGCGAGCCCCAAGGTCGGCCCCTGGGCCCCGCCCGCGCCGCAGGGCTGAGGGGGGCCGAGCCGTGCCGACCCCCGTCGGACGCCTGACGGTGCTGTACGACGCCGACTGCCCGCTCTGCGTCCACCTGAGGCACTGGCTGCTGCGGCAGCGGCAGCTCGTGCCCCTGGACCTGGTCCCGGCCGGCTCCCAGGAGGCCAGGCGCCGCTTCCCGGAACTCGACCACTCCGCCACCCTGCGGGAGATCACGGTGGTCGGGGACCGGGGGCAGGTCTACCGGGAGACGAACGCCTGGATCGTCTGCCTCTGGGCACTCGCCGACCACCGGGCCAAGGCCCACTGGCTGGCCACCCCGGCCGGACAGCCCTTCGCCCGGGTGACCGTCCTGGCCGCCGCGAAGTGGCGCGAGGCCCTCAAGGGACCCGCCTGCGAGGACGAGGACGGGCGCCGCGGGGCACCCGGCCGACCCGACTAGGCTCGGGACCGTGAAGGACGTGAAGGAAGAGAAGAAGGCCGACGAGAAGAAGGCCCCGAAGAGCGAGCAGACCCGCACGCTCATCCTCGAAACCGCGCTCCGGCTGTTCAAGGAGCGCGGTTACGACAAGACGACGATGCGGGCCATCGCCCAGGAGGCCGGGGTCTCCGTCGGCAACGCGTACTACTACTTCTCGTCCAAGGAGCACCTCGTCCAGGGCTTCTACGACCGGATCGCCCAGGAGCACCAGGCAGCGGTCGAGTCCCTCCTGAACGGCCCCGAGAAGGACCTCACGGCCCGGATCCGGGGCGTGTACCTCGGCTGGCTCGACATCGCCGAGCCGTACCACGAGTTCGCCGCGCAGTTCTTCAAGAACGCCGCCGACCCGGACAGCCCGCTCAGCCCGTTCTCACCGGAGTCGGAGGGCCCGCGCGAGGCGGCGATCGAGGTCCACCGGCGGGTCATCCGCGGCGCTTCGGTGAAGGTCGACCCGGAACTCGCCGAGGCGCTCCCGCAGTTGCTGTGGCTCCAGCAGATGGGCCTCGTGCTGTTCTGGGTGTACGACCGCTCGGAGGGCGCCGCGAACAGCCGGCGGCTGGTCGAGCGGCTCGCACCGGTCACGGCCCGCGCGATCTCGCTCTCCCGCTTCCGGATCCTCCGGCCGCTCGTCAAGGAGACGCACGAGCTGCTCTCCGACTTCATGCCGACAGCGGCCGGGATGGCGGCCTCGGGCAGGCCCAAGCGGGCCAACCCGAAGCCGGACCCCAAGGGCGGGGCCTAGATCCAGTCGAGCTCCCAGAGGCGCCAGATGCCGGTGCCGTCCGTGAGGTACTGGGAGCCGCCCACGGCCTCCGTGGCGAGGACGTAGTCCTTCTTCTGCCACAGCGGGACGAGCGGGACGTCGTCGGCGACCTCGGTCTGGATCGCCCGGAAGTCCCCGGTCGCCCGGGAGCGGTCGCTGAACTGCTGCGTCGAGGCGACCAGGGAGTCGATCCGCTTGCTGGAGAAGCCGTTGTGCAGGGTGTTCGCCGTGCCGACGAGAGGCGCGGTGAAGCTGTCGGAGTCGGGGAAGTCGGGCAGCCAGCCGACGGTGTACGCGTCGTAGGCGCCGCGCGCGTACGCCTTCTGGAAGCCCTTCCAGTCGGCCTCGACGACCTTGACCTCGAAGAGGCCGGTGTCCTCCAGCTGCCGCTTGATCTCCGCGGTCTCGGCGGCGTAGGTGGCGTCCGCGCGGAAGCCGAAGGTGAACTTCACCGGCGTCTCCACCCCGGCCTCCTTGAGGAGCTTCTTCGCCTTCTTCGCGCTCGGCGCGGGGTTGGCGTCGTAGAACGCCGTGCTGTGCCCCACGAAGCCCTGCGGGATGAGCGAGTACAGCGGCTCCACGGTGCCCTTGTAGGCGCCGGTGGTGATCTCCGGGCGGTCGATGACGGCGGCGACGGCCTGGCGCACGGCCTTGTCCGCCATCGGCGAGCCGGGCCGGACGTTGAAGTTGAGGTTGCGGATCTCCGCGCTCTCGGCCTCGGTGAGCCGGGTCGCGCCCTCGGCCTCCAGGGTCCCGAGGAAGTCCGGCGGCAGCTGCCGGTGCGTGACGTCGACCTCCTGCGACTTCCACGCGCCGGCGAGGTCCTCGGACTTGCCGAAGTACTTCACGAGGACCGGGCCGCCGGCCTTGCTGATGGCGCCCTTGTACGCGGGGTTGGGCTCCAGGAGCGCGGACTCGCCCGGCTCGTACTCCTTGAGGACGTACGGGCCGGAGCCGTCGACGGCCAGGCCGGAGCGCAGCGTGTCGGCCGGGTACTGCTCCCTGTCGACGATCGAGCCGGCGCCCGTGGCCACCTTCAGCGGGAAGGTGGCGTCCCGGCCGCTGAGGTTGAAGGTGACGTCGCGGCCGTCGGCCACCACGTTCTTCAGCGTCGGGAAGAGCGGCTGCGGACCGACGTCCGTCTTGATGCGCAGCATCCGCTCGAAGGAGTACTTGACGTCCTCGGCCGTCACCTTGCGCCCGTTGGCGAAGGTGAGGTCGTCGCGGAGCGTGCACCGGTACGTGGTGAGCTTGGCCCCCACGAACTTGCAGCTCTCGGCGGCGTCCGGCACCGGGGTCGTGAACCCCGGCTTGAACGTCAGCAGCGACTGGAAAACGTTGCTGTACATGGCCCACGAACCGGCGTCGTAGGCGCCGGCCGGGTCGAGTGAAGTGACTTCGTCGGTCGTGCCGACGCTGATCGCATCCGACCGGAGGTCGTCGGAGGGCAGGAGTTGCCAGCCCCCGACCCCGGCCGCCACCAGTACTCCACAAGTGATGAGGATCCGCAGACGGACCGTCGACCGCATTTGCCGTGCTTCCTTTTTTCGTACCACCCCAGGCACGACGCCCCCCGAAAACGCCGCATTGCCGTCAGCCAATCACACGACCTTCACAAGTGGAAGGAAAAACTTTCACACAGCAGGTATATGTCCGGGATATGAGACTTTAAGCCGATGAGCAGCACGTATCGCTCCCGGAGCAGGGAGTGACCTCCTGCTCCGCCGCCCGATTACGCCTGCTTCGAGGCGAGTTCGACGAGGGTGATGTCGGAGGGCGCGCCGACCCGGACCGGGGGCCCCCAGGCGCCCGCGCCGCGCGAGACATACAGCTGGGTGTCGCCGTACCGTTCGAGCCCCGCAACGGTCGGGTTGGCGAGCTCGGCGAGGTAGTTGCCCGGCCAGAGCTGACCACCGTGGGTGTGACCGGAGAGCTGGAGGTCCACACCGTGGCGTACGGCGTCGTGGATGACGACCGGCTGGTGCGCGAGGAGCACGGCGGCGCGGGCCCGGTCGCGGTCGCCGAGGGCGCGGGCGAAGTCGGGACCCTGACCCTCGCCCTCCCCCGCGATGTCGTCGACCCCGGCGAGGTCGAAGCCGGCCGCGATCTCCACGCGCTCGTTGCGCAGCGGGCGCAGACCGAGCTCGCGTACGTGGTCGACCCAGGCGTCGGCGCCCGAGAAGTACTCGTGGTTGCCGGTCACGAAGAAGGAGCCGTGGCGGGCGCGGAGCCGGGCGAGGGGCTCGGCGGCGGAGCCGAGGTTCTCGACGGTGCCGTCGACGAGGTCGCCGACGATCGCGATCAGATCGGGCTGGGTGGAGTTGATCGCGTCCACGATCCGCTGACTGTGGGCACGGCCCAGGATCGGCCCGAGGTGGATGTCGGACACGACGGCGATCCGGTAGCCGTGCGCGGCGCGCGGCACCTTGGCGAGCGGAACGGTGACGCGCTTGATCCGCGGCCCGCGCAGCACGCCGTACGTGCCGTACCCGACGGTCCCGAGGGCGACGGCCGCGGCGGAGCCACCGACGACGCGCGAGACGAAGAGACGCCGGGAGGGGGCGGCCGCCGGGGGCTCAGGAGCCTCCACGGCAGGCGCGGCGGTTTCGGGAACGGTCACGGGCACCGGTGCCGCCGGCTGCACCTCGGCCGTGGCGCGGCGATCGAGCCACCGGCGCAGGACGGGCCGCACGGCCTCGCCGACCACGAGGGCCAGGGTCACGTACAGCAACAGGGCGAGCCACAGGAACCCCGGCCAGGCGACGACCTGCTGGAACCAGAAGGGCGCACCGGCACGCGAGGAGGTCAGCGCCGCGAGCGACAGCACCGGCAGCACGACGACGGCGACCGTACCGACCCGCCGAGCCGTCCCCCCGGGCGCCGTCACATCGCGCACGAGGCGCCGCCACACGTACCAGTGGACCCCGCCGAGCACGGCGAGGACGACGACCAGAACCAGCAGAAACACGAGCACGCCCCGAACCCCCCTCTTTCTCTTCGCCGACTAGGAGCTGTGACCGGTGTCGCGACGCGCGGCACGCACTCCACGCAACCCGAGCACACCGATCACCGTCCCCAAGACAAAGGACGTGACGGCGAGCAGCAGGTGAACCCAGAAATAGGCCGTCGGGTCGCCCGCGTCGTCGAAGGCGAGGCCGCTCCCGTCGTTCCAGAGGTTCTTGACGAAGGTGATCCAGATGAACCAGCTCCACACCCCGAACGCGAGCAGGAACCAGGAGACGCGACGGCTGAGCTTCATGGCCCCAGTATCACCGTCCGCCTCTCCGGCCCCGCGTCCGGGTGGACGAGCGTGGACGAACCGCCAGGCGGGGTTCGGATCCCTGTTCCGTACCTGTACGTTCTCGACCGTGTCTGCTTCGAAGAAGACCGCTTGGGCGGTCGCCGCTGCCGTACTCCTGCCGCTCGTCATCGCCGCGCCGGCGGCCCACGCGGACGAAGGGAAGGACGCGAAGGACAAGCAGCCCAAACCGCCCGCCACCATGTCCGCGGTCGGCGGCGCGCTGCTCGGCAAGCCCGGTACCCAGGTCCAGCTGGGGCCCGGTGCCCCGGTGCTGCCGAAGGACCTGTCCGCCCGGTCCTGGATCGTCGCGGACGCGGAGAACGGCGAGGTCCTCGCCGCGCACAACGCGCACTGGCGGCTCGCTCCGGCGTCCACGCTCAAGATGCTCTTCGCGGACACCGTGCTGCCGAAGCTCGGCAAGACGCAGAACCATCTGGTCACCAACCAGGACCTGGCCGGGCTCGGCTCCGGCTCCAGCCTGGTCGGCGTCAAGGAGAAGCAGACCTACAGCGTCCGCGACCTGTGGCTCGGTGTCTTCCTCCGCTCCGGCAACGACGCCGTCCACGTCCTGTCGGCCATGAACGGCGGCATCCCCAAGACCGTGAAGGACATGAACGCCCGCGCGGCCGAGCTCCAGGCGCTCGACACGTACGTCGTCTCCCCGGACGGTTACGACGCCCCGCGCCAGGTCTCGTCCGCGTACGACCTCACGCTCATCGCCCGCAGCGGCATGCAGAACGAGGACTTCCGCGAGTACGCCGCCACGCCCCGCGCCGCCTTCCCCGGCGAGCTGAAGCCGGGCAAGAAGCGCGAGACGTTCGAGATCCAGAACACCAACCGGCTGCTGACCGGCGACCTCGGCGTCGCCCCGTACCAGGGGATCGCGGGGGTGAAGAACGGCAACACCACCCATGCCGGATCCACCTTCACGGGGGTCGCGGAGCGGGGCGGGAAGGTCCTGCTCGTCACCGTGATGAACCCGTCCTCGAAGGAGCAGCACGCGGTCTACAAGGAGACCGCCCGGCTGCTCGACTGGGGCTTCGCCGCGGCCGGGAAGGTGACCCCGGTGGGCGAGCTGGTGCCGCCCACGTCGGCCCGTACGGGCACGGGGTCGGAGTCGGGTACGGGGGCGGAATCCGGGTCGGGTACGGGGACCTCCGACGGCGGGACAGCGCCCGCGCCCGGGAAGAACGCTCCGGACGCGTCGGCGACCGCCGCCGCCTCCTCGGAGAAGTCCGGCGGCGTCGGGATCGCGCTGAGCGTGGCGGGCGGGGCGCTCGTCCTGCTCGCCGGCGCCGTCTTCCTCGTCAACCGGCGCTGGCCGCTGGCCGGTTCGGGGGCGCGTCGTCGTCGCTCGCGGACGCCGCTGGATCCGGACGTGAACCCGTAGCGGTCCAGGCCGCGCTGAACAGCAGCAGTTTCGCGGTGAGGTTGATCCACAGCATCAGGGCGATCGGTGTGCCGAACGCCCCGTACATCGACTTCCCCGCGACCTCCTTCATGTAGCCGCCGAGCAGCAGTTTGAGCAGCTCGAAGCCGACGGCGCCGAGGAGCGCCGCCACCACGAGCCGGCGGCGGGGCGGGTGGACGCCGGGCAGCAGCGTCAGGACGTAGAGCAGCATCAGGAAGTCGGCGGCGACGGCGACGAGGACGGCGGCCGCCTGGAGCAGGTAGCCGCCCGCCCCGTCGCCGGAGATGCCGACGCGGTCGGCGCTCCAGCCGACGGCGGTGGAGCCGAGCCAGGACGCGGCGAGCGAGCAGACCGCGACGCCGCCGAGGCCGAGGAGCACGAGCGCGTCCTTGCCCTTGCGCACGATCGGGTTGCCCTCCTCGGTGTCGTCGAGCCCCCACACGACCCGCAGGCACTCCCGCATGGAGCCGATCCAGCTGATGCCGGTGACGAGCAGGAGGGCGCCGGCGATGAGTCCGACGGTGCCGGCGTTGGCGACGAGCCCGTCGATGTCGAGCTGGTCGGAGATGCCGGGTACCTGGTCGGAGATCTTCTCCTCGATGTTGTCGAGCTGTTCCGTGGAGAGGAGCGCGGCACCGATCGCGGCGGCGACCGTGATCAGGGGGAAGAGGGCGAGGAAGGAGAGGAAGGTGATCGCGGCGGCGAGCCGGCTCCAGTGGACCTCGTCGAGGGTCTCGTACGAGCGCCAGGCGTGTGTCCGCATGAGGCGGGTGGCCACGGGGCCGATGACGGGGAGCTTGGTCAGCCAGTCCATGTCGTACGCGTACCCCTTGATCCGTTGGTCCAGAGATGGCCGGAGTACGAGAATCCCCCGGCGGAGCACGCGGGACGGTGAACGACATCCCGGAGGCAATGGCGGCATAAGCGACAGACGCGGCTATACGGTCACCCTGATGGCTGTCGAGACCCACCGCCCTCTGAGGAGTACCCCACCATGAAGGACGCCTTCGGCACCCCGCAGTCCCTGCTCGTCCTCGGCGGCACCTCCACGATCGGGCTCGCCACCGCGCGCCGGATGATCGCCCGCGGCGTCCGTACGGTGTGGCTGGCCGGCCGCCCCTCCCCCGCGCTCACCGCCGCCGCGGACTCGCTCCGCGCGCTCGGCACGGACGTGCGCACCGTCCCCTTCGACGCGCTCGACACCGAGTCGCACGAGGAGCGGCTCGGCAAGATCTTCACGGAGGGGCCCATCGACGTGGTGCTGCTCGCCTTCGGGGTCCTCGGCGACCAGGCGCACGACGAGGCCGACCCCGTCGCCGCCGCGCGGGTCGCGCAGACCAACTACACGGGCGCCGTCTCGGCCGGTCTGGTGTGCGCGGGCGCGCTCCAGGCGCAGGGGCACGGCTCGCTGGTGGTGCTCTCCTCGGTGGCGGGCGAGCGGGCCCGGCGCGGTGACTTCATCTACGGCTCGTCGAAGGCGGGGCTCGACGTGTTCGCCCAGGGCCTCGGGGACGCGCTGTACGGCACGGGCGTGCACGTCATGGTCGTCCGGCCCGGGTCCGTCCGGTCGACGGCGGCGGCCGGGCGCGCGAGGCCGCGGGCCCGGCTCTCGGCGACCCCCGAGGCGGTCGCGACCGCGATCGAGCTGGGGCTGCGGCGCCGCTCGGAGACGGTGTGGGTGCCGGGGACGCTGCGGATGGTGATGGCGGCGGTACGGCACGTGCCGAGGCCGCTCTTCCGCCTCCTGCCGGTCTGAGAGCGGCGGGGAGGCCGACTCAGCCGGCGGGGGTGACGGTCGGCGTGTCGACCGGGCTGCCGCCCTGGGTCGGGACGGCCGAGATCGGCCGGCCGCTGCCGAACTCGTAGTCGTACAGCTTCCGCCACACGCCGTCCGGGCCCTGCTCGTACAGCGCGAACGAGCGGCACGTCCAGGCCGCCTCGTATCCGGCGAGCTCCTCGAACGCCCGGTCCATCCCCTCCTCGGAGATGGCGTGCGCCACGGTGACGTGCGGGTGGTACGGGAACTGGAGCTCGCGCGCGAGCGGTCCCGCCTCGTCCCGGATCCGGTGCTGGAGCCGGTTGCAGAGGGGGACGCCCTCCTTGAGCTTCACGAAGACGACCGGGGACAGCGGGCGGAACGTCCCGGTGCCCTTCAGGCGGACGGGGAACGGCTCGTACGAGGCGGCGACCCCGGCGAGGTGCGCCTCGATCTCCGGGAGCCGCTCCTCCGCGACCTCGGTCGGCGGGACGAGGGTGACGTGCGTGGGGATGCCGTGCGCGGCGGAATCCCCGAAGCCAGCGCGCCGCTCCTGGAGCAGGCTGCCGTAGGGCTCCGGGACCGCGATCGAAACGCCGAGCGTTACGGTCCCCACGTCGTTCTCCTCCGTCGTCCGTCGAGTCGTGTGCTTGTGGTGTGCTCGTGGTGTGCTCGTGGTGGTGCAGCCGCCAGTGTGCGTCCTGCACCACCCTCGTGGCCAGGGTCCTAGGACTCAGTGCTTGGCGGGCAGGAAGCCCATCCGGTCGTAGGTCTGCGCCAGCGTCTCGGCGGCGACCGCACGGGCCTTCTCCGCGCCCTTGGCCAGGACCGAGTCCAGCGTCTCCGGGTCGTCCAGGTATTCCTGGGTGCGGGCCCGGAACGGCGTGACGAAGTCCACCATGACCTCGGCCAGGTCCGTCTTCAGCGCGCCGTACATCTTGCCCTCGTAGCTCTTCTCCAGGTCGGCGACGCTCGTCCCGGAGAGGGTGGACAGGATGGTGAGCAGGTTGGAGACGCCCGGCTTGTTCTCCGCGTCGAAGCGGATCACGGTGTCCGTGTCGGTGACCGCGCTCTTGACCTTCTTCGCGGTGACCTTCGGCTCGTCCAGGAGGTTGATCAGGCCCTTCGGCGTGGACGCCGACTTGCTCATCTTGATCGTCGGGTCCTGGAGGTCGTAGATCTTCCCGGTCTCCTTGACGATGTACGGCTTGGGGACGGTGAAGGTGTCGCCGAAGCGGCCGTTGAAGCGCTCCGCGAGGTCGCGCGTCAGCTCGATGTGCTGGCGCTGGTCCTCGCCGACCGGGACCTCGTTGGCCTGGTAGAGCAGGATGTCCGCGACCTGGAGGATCGGGTACGTGAAGAGGCCGACGGTGGCGCGGTCGGCGCCCTGCTTCGCCGACTTGTCCTTGAACTGCGTCATGCGGGAGGCCTCGCCGAAGCCGGTGAGGCAGTTCATGACCCAGCCGAGCTGCGCGTGCTCGGGGACGTGGCTCTGGACGAACAGCGTGCAGCGGTCGGGGTCGAGGCCGGCGGCGAGCAGCTGCGCGGCGGCGAGGCGGGTGTTCGCCCGCAGCTCGGCGGGGTCCTGCGGAACCGTGATGGCGTGCAGGTCGACGACCATGTAGAAGGCGTCGTGGGACTCCTGGAGTGCGACGTACTGACGGACCGCACCGAGGTAGTTGCCGAGGTGGAACGAGCCCGCCGTGGGCTGGATTCCGGAGAGCGCGCGAGGACGATCAGAGGCCATGCACATCATTCTCTCAGGTGTGGGAACCGATCCCCGACTGCCGGTGTATCAAGAGTGTGAGGACACGGGAGGGGGGCCTGGTCGACGACGAGGCCGTGGTGATCGCACGGGTGCGCGCCGGAGAGCCGGAGGCGTACGCGGAGCTGGTCCGCGCGCATACGGCGGTGGCGCTGAGGGCGGCCGTGGCGTGCGGCGCGGGACCGGAGGCCGAGGACGTGGTGCAGCAGGCGTTCTTCAAGGCGTACCGGTCGCTGGGGCGGTTCAAGGAGGGCGCGGCGTTCCGGCCGTGGCTGCTGCGGATCGTCGTCAATGAGACCAGGAACACAGTGCGCTCGGCGGGTCGGCAGCGGGCCGTAGCGGACCGGGAGGCGGACCTGCTCGGGGGCGAGCCGCGGATACCGGAGTCGGCGGACCCGGCGGTCGCCGCGGAGGAGCGGGAGCGGAGCCGGCGGCTCCTCGACGCCCTGGACGGCCTCACGGAGGACCACCGCCAGGTGGTGATCCACCGCTATCTCCTCGAGCTGGACGAGGCGGAGACGGCCGCGGCGCTGGGCTGGCCGAGGGGGACGGTGAAGTCCCGGCTGAGCCGGGCGCTGAGGAAACTGGGACGGGTGCTGGAGGGACACGTGCGGGAGGGAGGTGAGGAGCGTGGCTGACGAGCGGCTGCCGGAGGAACTGCGGGAGCTGGGGCGGCGGCTCCAGGTGCCCGATGTGGACGGTGAGTCCATGGCGGAGCGGGTGCTCGCGCAGCTCCTCGCCGAGCACGTACCGACGCCCGCGCCGACGCCCGTGCCGGAGCCTCGACCGGAGCCTCTGCCGGTGTGGCGCCGGTGGTGGGCATCGGTGCGGGGGTGGGCGCGCGGGCGGTGGCGGGCGCTGGTGGCGGGTCTGACGGGGGTGCTGATCGTGCTCGTGCTCACTCCGCCCGTGCGGGCGGCGGTCGCGGACTGGTTCGGCTTCGGCGGGGTCACCGTGCGGTACTCCGACGATCCCGCCGGCCGCAGTGCGCCGCCCGGCGGGGCGGCGGTGCCGGGGTGCGCCGACCCGGTGAGCTTGGCGGAAGCCGGGCGCAGGGCGGGCTTCGAGCCGCTGATACCGGGTGTCCTCGGCGCGCCGGACGCGGTCGCCGTGACGGGGTCGGCCGAGCGGGGCCGGGCGGTGATCAGCCTGTGCTGGCGGGACGGGGAGCGGACGGTCCGGCTGGACGAGTTCCCGGCCCGGCTGGACATCGGCTTCGCCAAGGAGGTCACGACGCGGCCGGAGTGGGTGGACCTCCCGGACGGCGCGCAGGGCTACTGGTTCGCGGCGCCGCACCTGCTGACGGTCCCGATGACGGACTCGACGGGCCGGGTCTGGACCCATGAGGTCCGTACGGCGGGGCCCACGCTCCTCTGGACACGGAGCGGGGGCGCGCTCACCTTCCGGCTGGAGGGCATACCGGACGCGGAGGAGGCGCGCGGGGTGGCGGAGTCGGTCGGCCGGGGGTGACCGCCCGGCATGCGCTTCCGGAGCGGTGGGCGCGCCGTCGCCGAGGTTTCCGCTTCGGGCGGGCGAGCGACGATAAGAAGGGGAGCCCCAACCTCTGAGCTCCCGGGCCGCAGGACGAACGGAGACCCCGTGTCGAGGACGCAAGACGCGATCGCTTCCGCGGAGGCGCACAGCGCCCACAACTACCACCCCCTGCCGGTCGTCGTCGCCTCGGCGGACGGCGCCTGGCTGACCGATATCGAGGGGCATCGTTATCTCGACATGCTCGCCGGCTACTCGGCGCTCAACTTCGGGCACGGCAACCGGCGGCTGATCGATGCCGCGAAGGCGCAGCTGGAGCGGGTGACGCTGACGTCGCGCGCCTTCCACCACGACCGCTTCGCCGAGTTCTGTACGCAGCTCGCGGCGCTGTGCGGCAAGGAGGCGGTGCTGCCGATGAACACGGGGGCGGAGGCGGTCGAGACGGCCGTGAAGACCGCCCGGAAGTGGGGGTACGAGGTGAAGGGCGTGCCGGACGGGCACGCGAAGATCGTGGTCGCGGGGAACAACTTCCACGGCCGGACGACGACGATCGTCAGCTTCTCCACGGACCACGAGGCGCGGGACCACTTCGGCCCGTACACGCCGGGGTTCGAGATCGTGCCGTACGGGGACCTGACGGCCCTGGAGGCGGCGGTCACCGAGAACACGGTGGCGGTGCTGCTGGAACCGATCCAGGGCGAGGCGGGGGTGCTGGTGCCGCCGGCCGGTTATCTGCCGGGGGTGCGGGAGCTGACGCGCCGGCGGAACGTGCTGTTCATGGCGGACGAGATCCAGACGGGTCTGGGCCGGACGGGGAAGACGTTCGCGTGCGAGCACGAGGGCGTGGTGCCGGACGTGTACATCCTGGGGAAGGCGCTGGGCGGCGGTGTCGTGCCAGTGTCGGCGGTGGTCGCCGACCGGTCGGTGCTGGGGGTGTTCCGACCGGGCGAGCACGGGTCGACGTTCGGCGGGAATCCGCTGGCCTGCGCGGTGGCCCTCGAGGTGATCGCGATGCTGCGGACGGGCGAGTTCCAGGAGCGGGCGACGGAGCTGGGCGAGCACCTCCACGCCGAGCTGGGGCTGCTCGTGGGCGGCGGGGCGGTGGAGGCGGTGCGCGGGCGCGGCCTGTGGGCGGGGGTGGACATCGCGCCGTCGCACGGCACGGGCCGGGAGATCTCGGAGAAGCTGATGGAGCGGGGGGTCCTGGTGAAGGACACGCACGGGTCGACGATCCGGATCGCGCCGCCCCTGGTCATCTCGAAGGAGGATCTGGACTGGGGTCTTGAGCAGTTGAGGGGCGTACTGGCGGACTGACGAGGTCCGTTTCGGGAAGGGGCGGAGGCGCGCCCGTACCGGTCTCACGCGGGGCAACTCGGGCCATTGACACGACAGTTGGTCTAGGCCAATGATGCCGCCATGCCGAGACTCCGTCTGCGTCACGCCGTGCGTGCCGCGCTCGCCGCCCTCGTCCCCCTCGCGCTCCTCGGCGCCTCCACGGGACCCGCGCACTCCGCCCCCGGGGCGGCCTGGCCCGAGCCCGTCCCGGTGGTCTCGCACGTCGACACCACCGACCCGGTCGTCTTCATCACCATCGACGACGGCTGGTACCACGACCCCGCGGCGGCGAAGCTGCTGCTCGACCGCCGGGTGCCCGCCTCGCTCTTCCTGCTGCCGGGCGCCTACTCGTACGACTCCGGCTACTTCCACACCCTGCTGAACCAGGGCCGCTCCCGCGTCGAGAACCACACCGTCGACCACCCGGACCTGACCACGCTCGACGCCGCCGGCCAGAAGGCGGAGGTGTGCGGGGCACGCGACCAGCACCTGGCCCAATTCGGCGACGGCCCGCGGCTGCTGCGCCCGCCGTACGGCACGTACGACGCGACCACCCGGACCACCGCGCGCGCCTGCGGGGCGAAGGCCGTGGTGACGTGGACGTACGACCTCACGACCTGGGGCGGGTGGACCCCGCCGACGCCGACCCTCAAGGCCGGCGACATCATCCTGCTCCACTTCAACGAGACCCTGGAGCAGGACCTGACGCGGGCCCTGGACCTGGCCGAGGCGGCCGGCCTCAAGCCCGCGCCGCTCAGGGAGTACGTCCCCGAGTAGGGCCGGGGCGTCCTACAGGATCACGTGCGGGAGGAAGCGGGCGTACTCGTCGGTGACGAGGCCCGCCGACTCCCGGATCCCGAGCCCCGCCGCCTCGTTCTCGACGACCCACGCGCCGAGCACCACCTTGTTGCCGTCGAAGTCGGCCAGCGGGGCCAGTTCCTGGTAGCAGCAGGCCTCCCCGTCCCGTACGAAGGGCTCCGTACCGGCTTCGTGCAGGGTGACGCCCGCGCCCTCGCGGCCGAGCAGCGGCTTGGCGACCCACCCCGTGGTCGTGGCGAGCTCGCGCGGCCCGTCGAGGTAGGCGGGGAGCAGGTTCGGGTGACCCGGATTCAGCTCCCACAGGATCGCGAGCAGCGCCTTGTTGGAGAGGAGCATCTTCCAGGCGGGTTCGATCCAGCAGGTGGTGCCGGTCCCGCCGCCGTTGTCGAGGGTGTCGAGGACGTGCTTCCCGAAGCGGTCGGTGGTCAGCCACTCCCAGGGGTAGAGCTTGAAGCAGCTGCGGATGAAGCGGAGCCGGTCGTCGACGAAGCGGCGCGAGAGCCGGTCCCAGCCGATCCGCTCGACGGAGAGCGCCTCCGTGTCCAGCCCGGCCTGCTGCGCGGTCTCGCGCAGATACGCGACCGTCATCAGGTCCTCGCCGAGCTCGTCGCCGTCCGAGTGGACGAAGTGGACGGGGCCGGGCGGCAGCAGGGGCGCCTGGCGCTTCCAGGCGTCGACGAGCCGCTCGTGGAGGGAGTTCCACTGGTCGGCGCCGGGGAACCGTTCCTCCATCCAGAACCACTGCGGGCTGGCGGCCTCCACCAGCGAGGTGGGGGTGTCGGCGTTGTACTCCAGCATCTTGGCCGGGCCCGTACCGTCGTAGCGCAGGTCGAACCGCCCGTAGAGGGAGGGGAGCTCGTCGCGGCGCCGCCAGGACTCGGCGACCAGGGACGCGAGCTTCGGGTCGGTGATCCCGAGCTCGGCGAACCGGTCCCGCTCGACGATGTGCGCGGCGGCGGCCAGGCACATCGCGTGCAGCTCCTCGACGACCTCCTCCAGGGCCTCGACCTCGGGCAGCGTGAACGAGTAGTACGCGCTCTCGTCCCAGTACGGACGCAGCGAACCGTCCGGGTAGCGGGTCAGGGGGTAGACGACCCCCTGCTCCTCCACGATCGCCTGCCAGTCGGGCCGGGGCTCGATGGTGTGCCGCTTCATGTGCCGGGCCCTCCTCAGCCGCCGCCGGAGCCCGAGCAGCCGAAACCGCCGGTGTCGACGGCCGCCTTGCTGAAGCTGCCGCCGCTCACCTTGCCGCTCCGGACGGAACCGCCGTAGTAGTACGAGCCCCGCGTCGTGGTGCCGTTGCTGTCGTCATCGTCATCGCCGCCACCGCTCTCGCACCGGTAGCTGGGCAGCTCCTCCCGGGTCAGCGGGTCCACACACCGCTGGTCCGGCTCCGAGCCGCACGCGGTGATCGTCGCCGCGAGCACACCCATCCCGCCGAGCACCACCGTGCTCGACCTCAGCCTCCGCATGTCCCTGGCCCTCCCCTTCGCAGTCGCGACCGCACAGTGTAGGCCGGTCAATTCCAGCCGCAGCGCCTAGAGTCATTTCGTGCTACTCGGGATGATTTGTGCGCTCGCTGCGTCGGTCTGCTTCGGCGCGGCCTCGGTTCTCCAGGCGATGGCGACCCGCGCCGTGACACCGGGGACCGGCGGCGGAGTCGACCTCGCGCTGATGGGGCGGGCGCTGCGGCAGTGGCGGTACCTCGCCGGCCTCAGCGCGGACGGCATCGGTTTCGCCCTGCAGATCGTGGCACTGCGGACCCTGCCCATCTACGTGGTCGGCGCGGCCCTCGCCGCGAGCCTGGCGGTCACGGCGGTCATCGCCTCCCGGGTGCTGCGGGCGCGGCTCAGCCGGGTGGAGTGGACCGCGGTGGGCGTGGTCTGCGCGGGGCTCGCGCTGCTGGGCCTCGCCTCCGGGACGGAAGGCCACCAGGACGGCCCCGAGTGGCTGCCCTGGGCGCTGCTCGCGAGCGCCTTCGGGGTGCTGCTGCTCGGCGTCGTGGGCGGGCGGCTGCCGGCGAAGCCCCGCGCCCTCGTCCTCGGCCTCGGGGCGGGCTTCGGCTTCGGGGTGGTGGAGGTGGCGGTCCGGCTGATCGACGGCATCGATTTCGCCGATCCGGTCTGGTACGCGCTCCTGGTGGGCGGCGGGGCCGCGTTCATGCTGCTGGCCTCGGCGCTCCAGCGCGGCTCGGTGACCACGGCGACGGCGGGCGCGGTGCTCGGCGAGACCATCGGCCCCGCGATCATCGGGGTGGTCTGGCTCGGCGACACCACCCGGGAGGGCCTCGGCTGGCTCGCGGTCACCGGCTTCGCGATCGCGGTGGCGGGCTCCCTGACCCTGGCCCGCTTCGGCGAACCACCGGAGGTGGACGCGAGCGGGCGGACGGTGGAGACGGGGGCGGGGGCGGCGGCGAGGGCGGGCTCCGGCCAGAGCACCGGCCGGGGCTCCGGATCCGGCCCGGGCCCCGGGCCCGGCCCCGGGCCCGGGCCCGGGCAAGACTCCGCCGAGAAACCCCCGGGCACCTTCTAGGCGCCCCCTGTTCTAGGCGCCCCCCGGCGCCTGGGGCAGTACCCGGCACAGGGCCTGGAGCGCGCCCTGCCAGCCGCTGTCCGGGGGTGTGGCGTAGCCGACGACGAGACCGTCCAGGGCCGGCTCCACGCCCGGCCGGCGGAACTGGTTCACCCCCTGCACGGCGAGACCGTGCCAGGCGGCGGCCCGCAGGACGTCCTGCTCGGTGCCGGGCGGCAGGGCGAGGACCGCGTGGAGGCCGGCGGCGATCCCGCTGACCCGCGTCGGCGGCGAGTGCGCGGCCACCGCCTCCACCAGCTGGTCCCGGCGCCGCCGGTACCGCAGCCGCATGGCCCGTACGTGCCGGTCGTACGCCCCCGAGCCGAGGAACTCGGCGAACGCCAGCTGGTCCGGAGCGCTCGACGCCCAGTCCACGGCCCCCTTCGCGGCGACCACCTCGCCCACCAGGCCCTCCGGCACCACCATCCACGCCAGCCGCAGCCCGGGCGCCAGGGACTTGCTCGCGGTCCCCAGATAGACGACCCGCTCGGGATCCAGACCCTGGAGCGCGCCCACCGGCTGCCGGTCGTAGCGGAACTCGCCGTCGTAGTCGTCCTCCAGGACGAAGCCTCCCGAGGCGCGCGCCCAGTCGACGACGGCCGCCCGCCGGTCCGGCGGCAGGGCACCGCCCAGCGGGAACTGGTGCGCCGCCGTCAGGAGGACACCCCCGGCGCCCGTCAGCTCCTCGACGCGCGTGCCGCGTGCGTCGAAGGGCAGGACCGGGGTCCCGAGCCCGGCCCGGACGAGGAGGTCGGCGTGGACGCCGAGCCCGTACGACTCCACCGCCACGTCCCGCACCCCCCGGCCGCGCAGCACCTCGCCGATCAGCATCAGCCCGTGCACGAACCCCGCGCAGATCACGATCCGTTCGGGCCGGGCGTGCACGCCCCGCGCGCGGGCGAGGTACTCCGCGAGCGCGGTGCGCAGTTCGATCCGGCCGCGCGGGTCGCCGTAGCCGAAGGCCTCGTTCGGGGCGGCGGTCAGCGCCCGCCGGTACGCCGTGAGCCAGTCGGCGCGCGGGAAGGAGGCGAGGTCGGGTGTGCCGGCCTTGAGGTTGTGCGCCGGGGCGGAGAGCCGGGCCCGTACCGCCGTCGTGGGCGTGGCGGACGTGGCAGGGGCGGGGGGCGCGGCCCTGCGGGGCGCGGCCCGGCGGGCGACACGCGTGCCCGAGCCCTGCCGGGCCGTCAGCCAGCCCTCGGCGACCAGCTCGGCGTAGGCGTCGGCGACGGTGTTGCGGGCCATGCCCAGGTCGGCGGCGAGCGAACGGGAGGACGGCAGCCGTGTGCCCGCCTCCAGGCGCCCGCTGCGGACCGCCTCCCGGAGCGCGTCCATGAGTCCGGCGCGCAGCCGCGGACCGCGCAGCTCCAGATGGAGGTCGGCGCCGAAAGTGGCCCACTCGTTTGCCATGGAAATGGACCATACTCCTGCGCCATCCTGCTCGTACGGTGAGAAGCATGACGACCACCACGACGACGAACCGGACGACCCCGTACGCGCACGAGCACGCGCCCCGCCTCGCCCTGGCCGAGCGGGTCCCCGAGTTCTACCGGGCGATGATCCGGCTGGAGACGGCGGCCGCGAAGGACGTCGACCCGACCCTCTACCACCTGATCAAGATCCGCGCCTCGCAGGTCAACCACTGCGCGTTCTGCATCGACATGCACACCAAGGACGCGCTGGCGGAGGGCGAGACCGTCGAGCGGATCGTGCAGCTCTCCGCCTGGGAGGAGTCCCGGCACTTCTACACCGAGCGGGAGCTCGCGGCCCTCGCCCTGACCGAGGCCGTCACCGTCCTCACCGACGGCTTCGTCCCCGACGAGGTGTACGCGCAGGCGGCCGCGCACTTCGACGAGACCGAGCTCGCCCGGGTCATCGCCGCGATCGTCACGATCAACGCCTGGAACCGGATCGGCGTGACGACCAGGCTGACGCCCGGCCACTACACCCCCCGCAGCGCGTGAGCCGGGGACCGAAGGCCGACGTCCTGCGCGCCCTGCACCGGGGCCGGGCGGCCGGCGATCCGCTGGTGCTGCCCGGCCCGTGGGACGCCGTGAGCGCCCGCGCCTTCGAGGAGGCCGGTTTCCCCGCTCTCGCGACGCCGAGCGCCGGGATCGCCGCCGCCCTCGGGTACGAGGACGGGGAGACGCCGGCGGCGGAGATGTTCGCCGCAGTGGCGCGGATCGCCCGCGCCGTCTCCGTACCCGTCACCGCCGACCTGGAGGGCGGCTACGGGCTGCCGGCGGCCGAACTGGTGGAACGCGTACGGGAGTCCGGCGCGGTCGGGGTGAACCTGGAGGACGGCGACCGGGGCGGCGGGCTCAAGGACCCGGACGCCCATGCCGCGTGGCTGGCGGAGGTCCGGGCGGCCGCGGGACCCGGGCTCTTCGTCAACGCGCGCGTGGACGTGTACATCCGGAAGGCGGCCGACGGGACGGCGGTGCGGGACGCCGCGGTGTCCCGCGCCCGGCTCTACGCCGAGGCGGGCGCGGACTGCGTCTACCCGATCGCGGCCCCGCCCGCCGACCTCCCGGCCCTGCGCGCCGCGCTCGGCGACCTCCCCCTCAACGCCCTGTCCGTCCCCGGCGGCCTGTCCTTCGCCGAGCTCGGCCTGCTGGGCGCGACCCGCGTCACGTTCGGCGACGGCCTGCTCCTGCGCGCCACGGCCGACCTCACGGCCCTGGCGGCGAGGCTCCGGAGCGGTGCCGTGACCACGGGCTGAACACAGGACCGTCGGACCGAGCGCGGCACCGTCTGACTGAGCGCGGCGCCGCCTGACGGAGCGCGGCACCGTCGGACCGAGCGCGGCACCCGTCCGTGGGAACGGCGCCGTCGCCGTCAGTACGCGCCCGGGCGGAAGAACTGCAGGGCCACGCGCAGGACCTCGCGCTGCTTCGGCCAGTCGGCCTCCGGGCCCGCGGCGAGGATGGCGTAGTGGTTGCCGTCCGCCGCCGTGAAGGCGCGGTCGACGACCTTGCGGCGGCCGCCGTCGCGGTCGTACGCGTACACCAGCTCGGCGGAGTCGGCCGGGGCGCCCGGTTCGCCGGTGACCCGGTCGAGGCCGATCTCCACGTAGCCCGGCTTGTTGGCCTCGCCGTCGTCGGAGGCGCCGCGCAGGGCCTCGTACGGCGTCATGCCGGGCTCGGTGACGACGAAGACCTGGAGGAGGCTCTTCCCGTCCGGCGCGTTGTAGAAGACGCCCTCCTTGTCGGACTCGGTGCGGTGCCAGCCCTCGGGGACGGCGATCGTGAAGCCCTTGAGGTCCTTCTGCACCTTGTAGGTGGGCGGGGGGACGTCGTCGGCGGGAGAGGTGGTGGCGGAGTCGGAGGGCGTGGGCGAGTCCGACGGGGAGTCGGTCTCGTACGGGGTCTCCGTGTCCGTCGAGTCGTCCGTCGGGTCGTCCGAGGACGTCGACTCCAGCGGCGCCGAGACGGAGGCCGCCGGGCCCCCCGCCCCCGGGGCGTTCCCGTCCTCGCCCCGGCCCCAGAGCAGCCACGAACCCACCGAACCCGCCGCCAGGACGGCGACGGCCACGCCTGCCGCGACCGCCCCGCGCGCCGCCCGCGGCCGCCCGGCCGGGCCCGGTGCGGTGACGTACTGCCACTCCCCCGTCTCCGGTACGTACTCGGGGGCGTACGAGGGCGGGGGAGGCGGCGGGGGCGCGACGGGACCGGAAACGGGAGCAGGACCGGGAGCGGGACCGGGAGCGGGAGCGGGCGTCGGTGACGGGCCGGGGGCCGGAACGCCGCCCCCGACCGTCTCCCAGCTCTGCGTCTCGTCGTTCCAGCGGGCGCTCATCTCACCCTCCGAGCAGGGCGCCGACGGCCTGCCCGACGGCCACGCCCGAGGCGAGGATCCCGCTCACCGCGCCCGCGTCCACGAGCGCCCGGCGCAGCCGGGTCAGGCGGCCCGTACCGGCGTGTCCCGTGCCCTCGATCTCGTCCTCGGCGTCGGAGAGCTCTTCGTCCAGGGCGGCGGTCTGCTCGGAGGCGACGACCCCGCCGAGGTCGGCCCGGAGCCTGCGGATGGCCTGGAGGAGCTCCTCCTGCCGCGGATCGCGGGCCGGCTGCGCCCCGTTCACCGCGGTGGTGACGGTGTTGTTGTCGCCGATGGTGACGTTCCCACTGGTGTTGGTGACGTGAATGCCGCCGCGGGCCCTGTCGTTGCCGCTGTCAGCCACGGTCGCCTCCGGTCGTCGAGGTGGTGAAGGTCTTGTTGGTGACGGTGTTGTGGTTGCCCAGGGTGACGTTGCCCTTGGTGTTCTCGATGAACGTGCCGCCCTCGGCGACGTGGATGATCTTCTGCTCGAACTCGGCGGTCTCGTAACCGGCTTCGCGCAGCGCGACGGTCACGCCGTTCGCGACCCGGTCCTGAATGCTCTTCAGGTAGCGGCTGACGTCCATCTCCTGGAAGAGGGAGGCCTCGTCGTCGGAGCCGCGCTCGCGGACCGAGAGCCAGGGCCCCTCGGGCAGCGCGTTGGCGTGGCCCGCCGTGAGAAGCCGCCAGCCGTGGCCGAGCGCCCGCCAGAGGGTGACGACGGCCTGCCCGCCGGAGCGCGGGATCCGGCCGAGCGCCCAGACGGCCTTCCCGAAGTGGTGGTTGTGCCGGTAGCGGTGGGCGATCCGGTCGGCGTCCCGGTAGAGCCGCTTCACCGGCCGCAGGACGTGCGGGGCGACCTCCAGCATCAGCATGCCGCCCTGCGTGTGGACGCGGACGAAGACGGTGGCGACGATCTCCTCGCCCCAGCCGCCGACCCGGACGCGGAGGAAGTGACGGCGGGTCTCGCCGCCCTCCTCGATGGCGCCCGAGCGGTGCAGCTCGAAGCCCTCAGGGGTGTACGGGGCGGCGGTACGGGCCGGCAGTCCGTCGACGGGCAGGAAGACGACCTCGTCGATCTCCAGCTCGCGCAGCCGGTCGCGCACGGCGGCCTGGATCTGCGGCGAGCCGTGCGGCGAAGGCACGCGGAGCGCCTCCACGAGCGGGACGACGTGCCGCATGATCGCGCTGTTGTCGAGCGGCTCGGGCGCCTTGCCGTCGAGGCTCTTGCGGGGGCGCAGCTCGATGGAGAGCGACCAGGGCTCGTACGGGGCGCCGGCGCCGCAGAACGGGTCGTCGGAGCCGTACATGACGAGGCGCGCGTGCTGCTCGACGCGGATCCGGTCGCGCAGGCGGCGGGAGCGGACGCCCTCGGCCTGCTCGGCCGGGTCGGAACGGAGGTCGGGGAAGCGCTCCTTGGAGAGCTCCTGGGTGAGCGCGCGGGCGAACTGGCCGTGCTGGGTCGCCACCGCCCAGGCCACGAGCAGCGGCACGGCGATGGTGATCCACACCTCCAGCGGGCCGATGCCGAACATCCCCTCGGCGGCGACGCCGAGCGCGAACCCGAGGAACTCGCCCGCCTCGGAGACGTCGCCGAGGAGCTCCCAGCCGGTCTCGTCGTCGCCGAAGGCGAGGAAGAGCAGAAGGAGCGCCGACTGGACGAACGTGATCCGCCCGTACCAGCGCAGGACGAAGGCGGGGACGGTGCGGTAGAGGGGCGCGGCGTCGGACCGGCCGCGGACCCAGCGGGCGAGGCCGAGCACGAGGAACGGGGCGATCAGGAGGACGATCAGACCCTTGGTGAGCGGGATCGCGATGATCCAGAGGGCGAGGATGCCGACGGCCCAGGCGAGTTCTATGCGGCGGGCGCGCAGCGCGTGCGCGAGGACGCGGCTCGCGTCGAAGCCGAGGGAGGGCGCGGCGAAACGCTCCTCGTGGACGTACAGCTGGTCGATGACGGCGTCCCGGAAGCCGTCGTCGAGGTAGGTGCCGGCGCAGAGCAGGCGGGTCGACTCGCTCGCGGAGGGTAAGCGGCGCGGATCGACGGCGGGCGGTGTGGTGGGTGGCGTACCCGGCGGCGTACTGGGTGGCTGGCCGGGTGGCTGACCGGGTGGCTGACCGGGCTGCTGGGGTACGAACGATTGCGCCAAGACTCCCCCGATTACTGCGGAACTGTCCGTGTCGGCGGTCCACTTGGACGGGACCGGTGGGACAGCATAGGGGAGGCGGGGACTCCGTGTCGGCGCGGAAGTCGGCGCGGAAACGGCGCGAAAAGACGGCGCCCCCGGGCCGTACGGTCGGTCGTACGGTCCGGGGGCGCCGGGTGTGCGGGGGCCGGGTCAGGCCCTCGGGTCGCGGCTCAGATGAGGCCGAGCTCGCGGACCGCTTCGCGCTCCTCCGACAGCTCCTGCACGGAGGCGTCGATGCGGGCGCGGGAGAAGTCGTTGATCTCCAGGCCCTGGACGATCTCGTACTTTCCGTCGGTGCAGGTGACGGGGAAGGAGGAGATGAGGCCCTCCGGGACGCCGTACGAACCGTCCGACGGGATGCCCATGGAGGCCCAGTCGCCCGCGGCGGTGCCGTTGACCCACGTGTGGACGTGGTCGATGGCGGCGTTCGCGGCGGAGGCGGCGGAGGACGCGCCACGGGCCTCGATGATCGCGGCGCCGCGCTTGGCGACGGTCGGGATGAAGGTGTCGGCCAGCCACGCCTCGTCGGCGACGACCTCGGCGGCGTTCTTGCCGGCGATCTCCGCGTGGAAGATGTCCGGGTACTGGGTCGCCGAGTGGTTGCCCCAGATGGTGAGGCGCTTGATGTCCTCGACGGAGGCGCCGGTCTTCTGGGCCAGCTGCGTGAGCGCGCGGTTGTGGTCCAGGCGGGTCATCGCGGTGAAGCGCTCGGCCGGCACGTCCGGGGCGGCGGCCTGGGCGATCAGGGCATTGGTGTTGGCCGGGTTGCCGACGACGAGGACCTTGATGTCGTCCGCGGCGTGGTCGTTGATGGCCTTGCCCTGCGGCTTGAAGATGCCACCGTTGGCGGCGAGCAGGTCACCGCGCTCCATGCCCTTGGTACGCGGGCGGGCGCCGACGAGCAGCGCGACGTTGGCACCCTCGAAGCCCTTGTTCGGCTCGTCGAAGATGTCGATGCCCTTGAGCAGCGGGAACGCGCAGTCGTCGAGCTCCATGGCGGTGCCCTCGGCGGCCTTCACGCCCTGCGGGATCTCGAGGAGGCGCAGCTTGACCGGCACGTCCGCGCCGAGCAGGTGGCCCGAGGCGATGCGGAAGAGCAGCGCGTAGCCGATCTGGCCGGCCGCGCCGGTGACGGTGACATTCACGGGAGTGCGGGTCATGGCGATCTCCGTAAGACAGCTGGCGGTGGGGGTCCCTGCCCCGGGTTTCCGGACGTCTCCTCGTGATCGACGATCGACGATCGATCAGTGCGATCGATCGGTGTCTCGACGTGAAGAGATTTCCAGCGGTCAGGCTATCGGACCCGGGGGCCCCCGGACCCCCACCCCGTTGTGGTCCGGCTCACTGCCACCCGTCCGAGACCGCGAGGGTCCGTCAGTTCGTGGTGCAGGCCTCGCTTCCGTCCGCGAGCGTGGCGCAGGCCGTCGCGTCCGCGCCGGAGGCGACGGCGAGCATCGGGGTGTACGCGTCGGTGTCGGCGCCCGCGCTCACCTCGGCGCGCCGGGTGGCCCCCGCGGCCTTCACCGTGACGGTGTCCCCCGGTACGGCTCCGGTGATCCGGGCCCAGGCCGCCGCGCAGGTCTCGCTGTGCCGGACCTCGAGCTGGGCGGTGCCGACGCGGGTGCGGGCGACGGTGGTGGCGAGGGGGCCGCCGCAGCCCATGGCCTCCGGGTCGCGGCCCGTGCAGCCGGGACCCGCGCACTTCACGCCGGCGGGGAGGCTGACGCTGGGCGCGGCCGTCGGGGCGGTCGGCGAGGGCGGGGTCGCGGCCCGGTCGTCGGTGCCGTCGCCCGTACCGCCCAGGTCGACGAGGAGGAGGGCGGCGGTGACGACGAGCAGGGCGCCGAGGATCCCGGCGGCGTAGAGGAGGGGCGTCCGGCGGGGTCGAGGTCGGGACGTGGCCGGGGCCGGAGCCGGGGATGCGGGCGCGGCGGCGGAGGCGGGGACCTGGGGGACCTGCCCGAGGCGCCGGATCTGCATGGTTCGGTCGTCGCCAGGGCTGTCGGCATTGGCGTCTGCGTCGCCCGGGTCGCCGGCACCGTCGAGACCGTCGGGGCGATCGGGGCGATCCGGACGGCCGCTCCGCGACCACCCCCGTTCGGCGCGTTCCCACTCCGCCGCCAGGTCCCCGGGGTCGGTTCCGGTCACTTCGGCGAGCGCCGCGACCGCGTTCCTCGGGACGGGCCGGCGCGCGCCCAGATAGGCGTCCCACGTGCTCCGGTCGTGTCCGGTGCGCTCGGCCACGGCGGTGACGCCGAGGCCGCTGCGGTCGACCAGCCGGCGGAGCCTCTCGACGAACGCGCGGACGTCCGGGTCGAGTTCGTCCGACAGCGCCTTCCAGCCAGGCATGTACGCCCCCCTTGTCCGCGGCCTCCCCTGCGTTCTCGAAGGATGGCAGCTCCGAGGGCGATCCGCGCCCCGGATGCGGAGGCCAGGTGGCGGAATGGTCACTTCCGTGACACAGCGAGCGGCCGGAACTTGAACCACATTGGCACGTACATGACTCTTGATCGCAGCGGCGCCCGCCCTCCCACGGGGGAGAGGGCGGGCGCCGTACGCAGCCTGTCGTCCCTTACGTCACCGCTCTACGTCACGGTGAGATGGAGGACGTCCTCCAGGAACGGGATCCGCAGCCAGGGCCGCGGCTGCACCATGAGCGCGAGCAGCACGATCAGGCCGCCCATGACCCCGTACGTGATCATGTCCGTGAAGCGGGACCGCACGGCCAGCATGCCCACGGACGGCACCACCCGGCGCATCACGGCGCCGAGGAGCAGGGCCGCGCCGACGAGCATCGTGCCCACCCGGAAGGCATGCGGAAACGGGTCCGTACCGACCACGACGAGGCCGATGCCGGCCAGGACGAGAACGGTGAGCAGGGGCCACTGACGCGCGGGCGCCGAGGCGTCGCCGGCCGCCGCCCGGCCGCCGCCCTCGGGCCGCGCGGTGTCGGTGGTCAGACCGAACCGGCGCCGCCTGGCCCCCTTGGCGGCCTCGCTCTCGGCGGCACCGCCCCCGAAGGCCCCACCCTCGGAGGCCATGTCAGAGCGCCGCGGCCGCGCGCTCGGCGGCCTCGACGACGTTCACGAGGAGCTGTGCGCGGGTCATCGGGCCGACACCGCCCGGGTTCGGGGAGATCCAGCCGGCCACCTCGGCGACACCGGGGTCCACGTCGCCGAGGATCTTGCCCTCGCCGTTGCGCGAGACGCCGACGTCGAGGACGGCCGCGCCCGGCTTCACGTCCTCCGGCTTGATCAGGTGCGGCACGCCGGCCGCCGCCACGATGATGTCGGCGTTGCGCAGGTGCGCCGACAGGTCCCGGGTGCCGGTGTGGCACTGGGTCACGGTCGCGTTCTCGGAGCGGCGGGTGAGGATGAGCGGCATCGGGCGGCCGATGGTGACGCCGCGGCCGACGACCACGACCTCCGCGCCGTTGATCTCCACGCCGTGCGCGCGGAGCAGCGTGATGACGCCGTTCGGCGTGCAGGGCAGCGGGGCGGGCTCGTTGAGGACGAGCCGGCCGAGGTTGGTCGGGTGCAGGCCGTCCGCGTCCTTGGCCGGGTCCATCAGCTCCAGGATGCGGTTCTCGTCGATGCCCTTCGGCAGCGGGAGCTGGACGATGTAACCGGTGCAGGACGGGTCCTCGTTGAGCTCGCGTACGACCGCCTCGATCTCCTCCTGCGTGGCGGTGGCCGGAAGCTGTCGCTGGATGGAGGCGATGCCGACCTGGGCACAGTCGCGGTGCTTGCCCGCGACGTACTTCTGGCTGGCCGGGTCGTCGCCGACGAGGACGGTGCCCAGGCCAGGCGTGATGCCCTGGTCCTTGAGGGCCGCCACACGGACGGTCAGTTCGGTCTTGATCGCGGCTGCGGTGGCCTTGCCATCGAGAATCTGGGCACTCATGGAGACATCCTCCCGGATGACCCCCGCCTTGTTCCAATTCGCTCCTGCCGGACGGCTCGCCATACGGGACGACAGATTGCACTTGCACAACTCCGAGGCGTATCGACTGGACAAGAACTCGACGTTGCTACGACGATGACCTGCGCAACACCGCGGAAAGTGCCGGGGGGAAATCCGCTCATATGTCGTGAAAGTCCTCCGCGCGGCCGCGTCGTCCCCGCACAGAAACATTCTCGGAGGAACCCCGCGATGAGCTTCGGCGATCCGAACAACCCCTACGGCCAGCCTCAGGGGCAGCCCCAGGGCCAGCCCCAGCAGCCCGGCTACGGCTACCCGCAGCAGGCCCCTCAGGGCGTGCCGCAGCAGGGGTACGGCTACCCCCAGCAGCAGCCGGGCGCGTACCCGTCGGCGCCGGGCACGATCCAGGCCAACAACGGCTACATCAACCTGCACGGTCTCGGGACCGTCCAGGTCGGCTCGATGGGTCTGCGGTTCGCCGCGCGCCTGATCGACGCCGTGGCCATCGGCGCCCTCGTCTGGATCCTGTCGTTCCTCGGCGCGGCGGGCATGGTCGGCGCGGCCGAGACCGTCGACGACTGCACGAGCATCGACCCGCTGACCCCGGCGTACCAGGACTGCGTGAACGAGCAGGCCGCCGCCGTCGGTGGCATCCTCGCCGCCTTCTTCGGCTTCCTGTTCCTGCTGTTCATCGCCACGATGCTCTACGAGTGGCTGATGATCTCCTTCGTCGGCGCCACCCTCGGCAAGATGGCCGTGGGCCTCCGCGTCGTCAAGGAATCCACGGGCAGCAAGCCGGGCCTCGGCGGCGGCTTCATCCGCTGGATCATCCCGATGGCCGGCGCGCTCGTCTGCGGTATCGGCCAGCTCCTCGTCTACCTGTCGCCGTTCTTCGACAGCACCGGCAAGACGCAGGGCTGGCACGACCGTGCCGCCGGCACGGTCGTCATCAAGAAGTAACGCTTGCGGCGGGCTCCCCCGCTGCTCCGAGGGCCGTCCGGCACACCGCCGGGCGGCCCTCGCCCGTTCCCCCGCCAGGGCGCCCGGGGGAGCGAGCCCGGGGCTCACACCCGCTTGAGCACAGCGAACCCGTCCGACCGGTACGTGATCTCGTACCGCGCCTCCGGATGCAGTTGCGAAGCCAGCTGCGTCGGGTCCGAGATCTGCTGTGACCAGCCGCGCAGGTCGAAGGCGAGGTAGTCCGGGGTGGCGCCCTTCGAGGTGCCGACCCAGTAGACCCGGTGGTCCGCCGTGAGGTGGGCGAGGAGCGAGACGTCCGCCTCCACGCTCGCGCCCTCCGGCACCGCGGCCACGGCCGCGCGCGCCTGCTCGGCCCGGGTGTCCGTGCGGTACGTCTCCGACTTCAGCAGCTCCCGCAGCGGCAGGTTCATGGCGAGCACGAGCGCGACCGCCGTCGCGACGGGGACGACGACCTTCCCGTACGCGGCGAGCCAGGCGCGCGGCGAGGTGCGCACCGACCGGGCCGCGTCCACGAGGGCCAGGAAGAGCACCGGCATGAGGATGGCGCTGTAGTGCCAGTGCAGGCCCCAGTGGTTGGGGTCCTGGGACACGAAGCGCCAGCCCAGGGTCGGCAGGACGAGCAGGACCAGCGGGGAACGCAGGGCGAGGAAGCCCGTGACGGCGAGCAGGAAGAGCACCATCTCCCAGCGTTCGCCGGAGACGAGGGCGTCACCGATGACCTGCCCGATGGAGGTCTCCGCGCCCTCGCCCGTCTTCTCGATCTTGGACCAGTAGTCGTACTCGCCGACCCGGCTCGCCGCCGGGATCAGGACGAGGACCGTGAGGGCGAAGGCCGCCACGCCGAACCCGGCCAGGGCGGCGCCCAGCTTCTTCCGGCCCTTCACGAAGAGCACCACGCCGACCATGGCGACGGTGAGCCCCATGTCCTCCTTGACGAGGACGAGCGGGGCGGACCAGGCGACGGCCGCCGTCCAGCGCCCGAGGAGCAGGGCCCGGCAGGTCAGGGCGAGCATCGGGACGGCGAAGGCGATCTCGTGGAAGTCGGACTTGACGGCCTCCTGGAGCCCCCAGGAGAGCCCGTACGCGACGGCGAGTCCGATGCCGGCGGCGCGGCTGCCGAGGACCTGCTGGGTGGTGCGGCCGACGACGACGGCGGAGGCGGCGAAGAGCGCGGCCTGCCCGAGGAGCAGGGCGGCGGGCGAGGGCCAGATCCAGTACAGGGGCGCGAGCAGTGCGGTGACCGGGCTGAAATGGTCGCCGAGTATGTGGAAGCCGGGGCCCTTGATGTCGACGACGGGGGCCCGGAACTCGGCGTACGCCCTGACGGACTGTCCGAAGATCCCGAGGTCCCAGGAAGGGGTGCGGAAGTGCGCGTACTGCACCCAGGAGTAAAGGAAGTACAGGCCGCAGAGGACGACCGCGAGGATCACATAGGGCCTCAGCGGTGCCGGGGAGAGGCCGTCCGACGACGCGTCCGCGTCGGTGGTATCCGCAGCGGGCCTGTTCAGTACGTCCAACACCACGTCCCCCACAACCGGCGGCCGACAAAAGAGCAACCCATTAGACCAGAGTCCACCCGATCGGCCGATCCGTAAGCGGTACGTGACGTTCTGCATTCGTTTATCGCCGCTTCCTAGCCTGACCGCGCAGGCAGACCTCGGGAAAGGAAGCGTCATGTACAGCATCATCGTGGTGCCCGCACCCGCCGCCGGCCCCGGGAGCCAGGTCAGGCTGGCACCCGGCGAGAGGCTCCACTTCGGCCGCGCCACCCCGCAGACGGCCGGCGCACCGCGCCACCACCTGGACATCCCCCACCCCGGGGTGTCCCGCACCGCCGGCGAGATCGGCGCCACGGCGAGCTACTGGACGCTCAGCAACTTCAGCGCGGCCTCGACCTACGTCGTCGAGAACCCGGAGGGCGCCGGGGAGCACATCAAGATCGCGCCGGGGCGGGTCGACGCCCCCGTACCGTTCGAGTTCTCCCGGGTCGTCCTGCCCGCGGGCGGCGACCTGCTCGACTTCAGCGTCTGGGCTCCCCGCCACGACTACGTGGAGCGCGCGTACTCCGCCTCCGCCGAGGAGGGCGAGCCGACCGCGCTCGCCTTCCCCCTCGACCGATCCAAGCGGTACTTCCTCGTCCTCGCCGCGCTCTGCGAGTCGCGGCTGCGCGGCGCCCCGCACGCGCCGCTGCCGACGGTCGACCGGATCGTGGAGCGGCTGCGACCGCTGTGGCCCGCGGTGAACCGCGCCTCGGTGCAGTGGAACATCGACTACCTGGCCGTGAAGTTACGGCTCAAGCCGGGCCCGGACACGGCGGACGCGGGTCCGCGCCTCAACGGCAAGAAGGAGTCCCTGGTCTCGCTCGCGCTCCGCTTCGACCTCGTCCGCGAGGACGACCTGACGACGCTGACGTCCCCGACGACCCCGACGACGCTGACAGCCCCGACGCCCCTGCCGGAGGCACGGTGAACTGCTTCCCGCTGACCGTGCCGACCGGGTACGAGGTCGGCGACTGGACCGTCGAGCGCCCGCTGGGCGCCGGCGCGTTCGGCAGCGTGTACGCGGCACGCCGCACGGGCGACCCCCGGCCCGGACGGGGTGATCTCCCCGCCCGGGCCGCGCTCAAGTTCCTGCCGACCGGCACCCACACCCCGCGCCAGCTGCGCCACCTGCGCGACCTCGCCGACCGCGAGGTCGACCTGCTGAGCCGGCTGCGCTCACCGCGCCTGATCCGGCTGTACGAGACCCTGACGGTCGACGACCCGGCACACCCGGAGCTCGACGGCGCCACCGTCCTCGTACTGGAGGAGGCGGAGCGCCCGCTCCAGTCGCTGCTCACGAACACGGCGGCGCCGCCGCCGTCCGGCCCCGCGCTGCTCGTCCAGATCTGCGAGGGCCTGCACCAGCTGCACACGGCGGGCTGGGTGCACGGCGACCTCAAGCCGGGGAACGTCCTGCTGATGAAGGACGGCAGCGTCCGGCTCGGCGACTTCAGCACGGCGAGCGAGCTGGAGGGCAGCCACGCCTACGCCGCCGGCTTCGCCACGCCCGACTACACACCGCCCGAGCTGCTCTGGTCGGAGGTCGGCGACCGGGGCACGCGGATCCGTCCCAGCGCCGACGTCTGGGCCTTCGGCGTCCTGGCCCACACCGTCCTGACCGGCTCCTCCCCGCTCCCCGGCGGCACGCCGACCGCCCGCCGGGACGCCGCCCTCCGCTACGCGCGCGGCGAGGAGGAGCTCCGGCTCTCCCCCGAGCTCCCGACCGTGTGGCGGGAGATCGTCACCGACTGTCTGAGCCGCACCCACGAGGAGCGGGCCGCCCACGACGCGACGTCCGTCCTGCGCCGGGTCCGGGAGGCGGCGGCGGGCCGGATGCCGCGCCGCCGGCGCCGCGGACGACGACGTCTCGTGCCGCTCCTCGCCGCCGCCCTGGCCGGTCTGACGGCGGCGGGCCTCGGTCTGAACGCCCTGCTCGACCGGCAGGACGGGGAGAACGTCGCCGCCGGGTACGAGCGGTGCGCGCCGGGATACGTCTGCTTCTTCTCCGAAGCGGGCGGCCGGGGCGAGATGTGCGACTGGGAGAACGACGACCCCGAGTGGTTCGACGGCGACACGGTCTGCGCGTGGGCACGGAAGGAGGGCCCCCGCTCGGTGTTCAACAACGGCGCCGCCGACCCGAAGGGCTTCGTCCACGTCGCGTTGTTCGCGGCGAAGGACCTGAAGGACGACCTGGGCTGCGTACGGCAGGGCGCGCGCCGCGACCTCGCCCTGCCCCGGCCGATCGCCTCGCACACCTGGTCCACGAGCTGCGAGGCGGCCGCGACCCTCTGATCTCCGAGTGCGGGCGGAGCGCCGGACTTCGGGACGGTGGGACGGCCATCCGATCGCGAGAAGGGAACACGAACGTGTCCTACGCACGACCGCGCGCCGCACTCCTGGCGTTCCTGACGGCCCTGGGCCTCACCCTCGGACTCGGGGCCACCTCGGCCGGAGCCGCCACCGAGGCGGTGACCGCCGCCCCGCCCGCCGGCAAGCCGGCCTTCCAGCTGCCCTTCGCCTGCGGCACGAAGTGGCAGCTCGACACCTGGGGCCATGACCCGGCGCTCGACATCGTCAAGGAGGGCAACCCCGGCTCCGACGGCCTGCCCGTCTACGCCTCCGCCCCGGGCACGGTCTCGGCCGCGTACGGGAACAGCGGCTCCGGCAACACCCTCCAGATCAGTCACGGCAACGGCTGGTTCACGGCGTACTACCACCTCCAGGAGGCGCCGGACGCGTACGTGAAGGTCGGCGGCCAGGTCACCGGCGCCACCCAGATCGGCCGCGTGGGCAAGTCCGGCGCGGCCGGCGACTGGGCCCACCTCCACTACGAACAGCGCTACCTGGCCTCCGGCACGTTCACGGACGAGACCCACCGCAGGCCCGTCCACTTCGGCGGCGTCGAGTACAGCGGGGCCGGGCGCCAGTGGGCGAGCGTCACGAGCGGCAACTGCGCACAGCCGCAGACCGCCCCGTACCAGCCGTGGAACTGCCCCAACGGCTCCGTCTGCTTCTACTCCGAGACGGGCGGCCGGGGCACGGTCTGCAAGACCGACAGGAACGTGCCGGCGAGCACCTGCGGCCTGCGCACGTCCTTCTTCAACAACGGCAACCCGGAGGCCGGCAGCGACCACGTGTACGTCTCCTTCGCGGAGGGCGGCACGTCGTGCCTGCACCACGGCTGGGCGGACGGCCGGGGCGACTTCGCCGCCGGCGGCCGGACGATCAGGTCCGTGACCTGGGGCGGCGAGTGCTCCTGAGCCTTCCCTAGGAGTTACGAGGTACCCCGGTGCCCGACCGGGCGCCAAGGTGTGACTGCGCCGCGAAGGGGCGGCGCAGCCACAGGGGGGACCTGCGATGAGGCACTTGCCCGTGCGTGTCCGCGCGGCCGTCGCCGTGACGGCGGTGACGGCGGCGGTGGCGGTGGCGGTGGCGGTGGCGGCCGGCTGCTCGACACCGGCGGCCGCGCCCCGGCCGGAGCGCGAGCTGACGCCGACCGAGCGGCTGCGGATCTCGGACGCCAACGAGGTGCTGGTCAAGCAGTGCATGAACCGGGCCGGCTTCTCGTACTGGACGGGCCCCAGGCCCAGCCTGGAGGAGAGCCGCGCGTCCGGTTACGTCAGCGACGACGTGGAGTGGGCGCGGAAGCACGGCTACGGCAGCCGGATCGCGGCCGCGGCCGACCGCTACCGGCGGACGAACCCCAACGGCGCGTACCGCGAGGGCCTCTCCGCCGAGCGCCGTAAGGCCTACGACGAGACGCTGGACGGCGGCGGCCGGGCACGGATCCTCACCGCGAAGGTCCCCGGCGGCTCCGCCTCCGTCCGCAAACGGCTCGGCGGCTGCTCGGAGGAGGCCGAGCGGGAGCTGTACGGGGACCCGGGCACCTGGTTCCGGGCCGACAAGGCCGTCACCAACCTCCAGCCCCTGTACGTCCCCGAGATCCTGCGGGACGAGCGGTTCACGACCGCCCTCGCGGGCTGGGCGGCCTGCATGAAGCGGTCCGGCTTCGCCCACCCCGACCCCGCGGCGGCGCGGGACGCGGCGGCCCGGTCGGGGGACTTCACGAGCGAGACGCGTACCGCGGTCGCCGAGGCCCGCTGCGCCCGCGAGACCTCGCTGGCCACTGTGGCCCGCGAGCGCCAGACGCACTACCTGAACGCCCTGCGCGACGAGTACGGCGAGGAACTGGACGCCCATCGCCGGCTCCAGCACAGGGCCTACGAGCGGGCTGCCGGGATCACCGGCGCCCGGGTCTGACCGACCCGCCCTCACCAGTCACACCCACACCCACACCCACACCCACCGAAGGAGCCAATCATGCGCAAGTTCGGCATGTCCGTCGCCGCCCTCGGCCTCGCCGTCGCGGGCCTGATCGCCCCCGCCACCGCGGCCCAGGCATCGGGCACGGGCACCACGGCCAACCACTGCAACGACATCTGGCCGGGCCGGAACGGCAAGGTGTACGCGTACGACAGCACCTACTGCTACACCTACCTCGGCAGCACCCCGGGCGACGACCTGGACTGGAACGCCTCGGGCGGCGGTTTCGAGAACGACGGGGACAAGGCGTCGTCCGTCATGAACGCCGGCTACACGGGTGGCGAGGACAAGGTCAAGTTCTACTACCTGGCGAACCGCGGCGGTGGCTACAACTGTCTCGCGCCGAACGAGTTCTTCGTCGACAACCTGTCCCGGAACACCTTCAGCAACGGAATCAACATGAACAACAACATCCGCGGGCACGAGTGGGTGTCCGGCTGCGACCGCTGGATGAGCTGACCCGAACGACGGAGGGCCCCGCCGGTACGCACCACGTACCAGCGGGGCCCTCCGTCCGCTTCCGCGCGAGGATCAGTGGAAGAAGTGACGCGTACCGGTGAAGTACATCGTCACGCCCGCCTTCTTCGCCGCCTCGACGACCAGCTCGTCACGGACCGAGCCGCCGGGCTGCACGACCGCCTTCACACCGGCGGCCGTCAGGATCTCCAGGCCGTCGGGGAAGGGGAAGAAGGCGTCCGACGCGGCGTACGCACCGCGCGCCCGCTCCTCGCCCGCCCGCTCGACGGCCAGCTTCGCGGAGTCGACGCGGTTGACCTGGCCCATGCCGACGCCGACCGAGGCGCCGTCCTTGGAGAGCAGGATCGCGTTGGACTTGACCGCGCGGCAGGCCTTCCAGGCGAAGGAGAGCTCGGCGAGCTCCTCGGCCGACAGCGCCTCGCCGGTCGCCAGGGTCCAGTTCGCCGGGTCGTCGCCGTCGGCCTGGAGGCGGTCGGTGACCTGGAGCAGCGCGCCGCCGTCGATCGGCTTGACCTCGACCGGGTTGGCCGGGGCGCCGTCGGCGCGGAGGACGCGGATGTTCTTCTTCTTGGCCAGGACCTCGACCGCGCCGTCCTCGTAGCCGGGGGCCACGATGACCTCGGTGAAGATCTCGGCGACCTGCTCGGCCATCGCGACCGAGACCGGGCGGTTGACGGCGATGACGCCGCCGAACGCGGACAGCGGGTCACAGGCGTGCGCCTTGCGGTGGGCCTCGGCGACGTCCGCGCCGATCGCGATGCCGCACGGGTTGGCGTGCTTGATGATCGCGACGCAGGGCTCGGCGTGGTCGTACGCGGCCCGGCGCGCGGCGTCGGTGTCCGTGAAGTTGTTGTACGACATCTCCTTGCCGTGCAGCTGCTCCGCCTCGGCGAGGCCGCCCGTGCCGTCGACGTAGAGCGCGGCGCCCTGGTGCGGGTTCTCGCCGTAGCGCAGCACGTTGGAGCGCTCGTACGTGTGGCCGAGGAAGTCGGGGAAGCCCGACTCGTCGGCGGCGGCGTAGTCCGCGGCGAACCAGGAGGCGACGGCCACGTCGTACGCGGCGGTGTGCTGGAAGGCCTGGGAGGCGAACCGCTTGCGCAGGCCCAGGTTGGAGCCGCCCTCCTTGACCGCCAGGAGGACCGCGTCGTACGCGCCCGGGTCGGTGACGACCAGCACCGACGGGTGGTTCTTGGCGGCGGCGCGGACCATCGACGGGCCGCCGATGTCGATCTGCTCGACGCACTCGTCGGGGGTGGCGCCGGAGGCGACGGTCTCCTTGAACGGGTACAGGTTCACGACGACCAGGTCGAAGGGCTCGACACCCAGCTCGGCGAGCTGGTTGCGGTGGTCCTCCAGGCGCAGGTCGGCGAGGATGCCGGCGTGCACGCGCGGGTGCAGCGTCTTGACGCGGCCGTCCAGGCACTCGGGGAAGCCGGTCAGCTCCTCGACCTTGGTGACCGGGATGCCGGCGGCGGCGATCTTCGCGGCGGTGGAACCGGTGGAGACGAGGGCGACACCCGCCTCGTGCAGGCCGCGGGCCAGCTTCTCCAGGCCGGTCTTGTCGTAGACGCTGACGAGTGCGCGGCGGATGGGGCGCGTCGTACCTTCGGCGGTCACGGGATTGTTACCTTTCGTCCCTCAATGCGGTAGCCGTGCCGGGCCAGACGCCCCACGACCTCGACGAGCAGCGAGCGCTCGACTTCCTTGATGCGCTCATGGAGCGCGGTTTCATCGTCCTCGTCCCGGACCTCGACGACGCCCTGGGCGATGATCGGGCCGGTGTCGACGCCGTCGTCGACGAAGTGGACGGTGCACCCGGTGACCTTCGCGCCGTAGGCGAGGGCGTCACGCACCCCGTGGGCACCGGGAAAACTGGGCAGCAGCGCCGGGTGGGTGTTGACGACCCGGCCGCCGAAGCGGGCGAGGAACTCCTTGCCGACGATCTTCATGAACCCGGCCGAGACGACGAGGTCCGGCTCGTGGGCCGCGGTCGCCGCGGTCAGGGCGCGGTCCCACTCCTCGCGGGTCGCGTGGTCCTTGACGCGGCAGACGTAGGTCGGCAGCCCGGCGCGCTCGGCGCGCTCCAGACCGACGATGCCGTCGCGGTCCGCGCCGACGGCGACGATCTCCGCCCCGTACCCGTCGGGGTCGGCGGCGATGGCGTCGAGGAGGGCCTGCAGATTGGTACCGGACCCGGAGACCAGGACGACGAGGCGGGCGGCAGCCACTGGGTCACTCTTTCCGTGGTGTTTGTACGGTCGTACGAACGAATCGTGTCGCTCGATACGGGGAACCCTACGAATGGCTCGACCGTCAGCAACGATACCGGCACACCGGACGGCCCCCACGGGACGGGGGCGGAGCAGGGCGGTAGCGTCAGGGTCCGACGCCGGACGAGACACCGGACAGGACACCGGGCAGCACTCCGGACGAGACCGGACAAGACGCCGAGCGAGACGCCGGACACGGCGCCGGACACGGCACGCAGAAGACCACGCAGAAGTGCACGCAAGAAGTGCACGCAGAAGAGACAGCAGCGGAGACCGCGGGTGCGGCCGCGGTCGCGACGACAGAGGGAAGACGTCCAGCACATGCCGGAGCGCCAGTCCACGAACGACAACAACCCGTTCGCGCCGCCGCCCGAGGGCCGGCCGGATCAGCCGTGGCAGCCCCGGCGACCGGAGGGCTCGGACGACGACGCGTCCGGTTCCTCGGGGTCGCCGGACGCTCCGGGATCGGAACCGGGCGGGCCCACCGGGCCCACCGGGTCGTCCGGGGCGCCCGACGGGCGCTGGAGCCCGCGCCAGCCGGGCCGTTCGACGGACGGGTTCGGCCGGGGTCCCGACCGCCGGGGAGGCCCGGAGGGCGGACCGGGGCAGGGCGGGTCCGGCCGTGACAAGGGGATGCGCTGGGATCCGACGGACCCGGCGCAGCGGCGGGCGCGCTACGCGATCCTCGCGGGCATGTGGGCCTTCTTCTTCGCCATCTTCGAGATCCCGGAGCTGGCGCTGCTGCTCGGCGCCCTCGGGCTCTACTGGGCCATCAGCTCCCTGCGCGCGAAGTCGAAGGACGCGGCGGCGGCCGACGCGTCGCCGACGTCACCGTCGGAACCGTCCGCCTCTCAGCCCTCGGACGCGCCCGCCCCCGCTCCCGCTCCGACTCCGACTCCGGCGGCCACGCCGGTCCGCTCCCTGCGGACGGCCGCGATCAGCGGTCTGGTGGCATCGACCGTGGCCCTGATGATCGTCGCGGTCGGCTTCACCATGCAGCTCGTCTACGCGGACTTCTACGAGTGCCGTGACGACGCCCTGACCCACGCGGGCGAGCTCGCCTGCAACGACCTCCTGCCGAAGCCGCTGCGCGCGGGCTTCGGCGTGCGGGAGTAACCCCCGCTCAGCCCTTGAGGTCCGGCGGCGGGGAGGACTCCCACGCCGCCGGGAGGTAGTCGTAGGGCTCGTAGCCCGGGTCGTCGTCCAGGTCGAGGCCCAGAGCCGGGACCGGGGCGGCGGCCTTCGTCGTAGCTGCCGGGGTGCCGGGATCGGTCCCGGTGGTTTGCGACGCCTGGCCGCCGGGAGAGGCGGTGGCACCGGCAGCGGCAGCGGTCGTGGCAGCCGTCGTGGGGTCCGGAGCGGCGTCCGGCTGCGCCTCCAGGTCGAAGGGGTCCCCGAACCCCGCTCCCGGGGACGCGGTCACCTGCGCCGTCGCGGGTGCGGTCACGGGTGCCGGGACGGGCAGCGGCAGCGGCTTGGGCCGGAGCGCCCGGAGGCCCCATGCCCGTACGCCCAAGGCCACCGGCACCCCGACGCACGCGCCCCACAGCACCGTCGCCGCGCCGGCCTGCCACCACACCGGGCCGAAGGCGGACAGCCGCCCGGAGCCGAGCGGGCCGCCCGCGGCGGCCGCGAGGACGGCCACGGCCGCCCCGCACGCCCAGGCCGCGGCCAGCGCCGTCAGGGCCACGTCCCGGGCCGGCCAGCCCCGCGCCGTACGGCCCACACGCCACCCCTGCACCAGGGTCGCGGCCAGCGGGACCGCGACCGCCGCCCAGTGCGTCCACGTACCGCGCCCCTCGGCGGGCAGTGCGGCCAGCAGCGGGAACGACGGCACGGCCGGGTCGCCGGCGAGACCCAGCGGGGTCGCGAGCGCGCCCGTACCCAGGGTGAAGCCGGGGCCGAGCCCGTACGCCGCGCCCCACACGGCCGCGTTCGGCAGCAGCGCCAGGACGAGGAGCACGACCGCCGCCTGCCCCGACCACTCCCCCGCGAGGCCCTCGAACGCCGCCTGCGCCTCGCCCGCGTGCCAGGCCAGCGAGACCGCGGCGAGCACCGCGCCGCCGCCGCACAGCGTCACGATCCCGAGGCCCGCCGCGCGCACGGCGGCCGCCGCCTGCCGCTGTCCGGGCAGCGGGCGGCCGAGCGCCGTCCAGACGCCGGTCCCCGCCGCGCCGAAGACGACGGCGGGCAGCCAGAAGCCGGCGCTGATCAGCTCGGCGGGCAGCGGGCCGCTCTCGCTGTAGACCACCACGACCGCCGCGACCAGCAGGTATCCCCCGGCGACCGCGGCCACCGCACCGCTCGGAGAAGGGCGCGGCCGGTCGCTGTCGCCGCCGGGGTCGAGGGTGTCGCGGGCGGCCCGGTGGACGAGCCAGACGGGCAGGACGGCGAGGAGCATCGGCACGACGCCGAGGGGCGCGGGCAGCCCGGACAGCGTGTCCGTACGGATCAGGTCCACGCCGTGGGCGAGGAGCCAGAGCCCGGCGGCGAGGTGCAGGGCGCCGCCGGGGCCGCTGTCGGGGTGCGGGGAGCTGATCCAGGCCGCGGTCACCAGGACGGCGAGGGCGCCGAGACCGAGCCCGGCGGCGACTCCGCCGCGGACGCAGGCGGTGGCCAGGGCGGCGGAACGGCCGCCCTGGACCAGGGGGTGCTCGGTCAGATGGGTCACGGGGCCATGCTGCCAACGACACGCGCTTAAGCCGCGTAACAGGCAAACCTCCGCTGTGTCGCTCAAGATACGTTTATGTACTTTTCCGCCCATAGCAGCTCTGCGGGAGGTCGACGCCGATGAGCCGGAGCACCACGGATTCCGCATCCTCCGCGACCCTGCCGACACCGAAGGAGCGGCGCAGGTTGCGTGAGGCCCTCGCCCTGAGCGAGGAGCAGGTCGCCGAGGCCATGGGCGTCACGAAGGCCACCGTCAAGGCCTGGGAGACCGGGCGCTCGGCGCCCCGGGGCCGCAAGCGCGAGGCGTACGCGAAACTGCTCGGCGCGGCGGAGGTCGCCGAGGCCGCCCGCGCATCGGAGCACACCCCGCCCGCGCCCGCACCGATGTCCGCGGCCACGTCCGCGGTCACACCAATGGCCCTGCCCCCCTCCTCGGCCTCCGCCTCCGCCTCGGTCCGGCCCATGGCAGCCGTGAAGCGGGCCGCCAAGCCGCCCAAGGCCCCCTCGCCGGTCCCGGCCATCGCGCCCGGCGCCGCACGCAAGGGCGCCTCGAAGCCGCCGGAACGCCTGAAACCGGCGGGAGCGGAGGCTGCCTGGGAGCCCGCCCCCGAGCCCGTACCCGCGCAGCCACCCGTCGAGCCGGGCCTCACGCCCGCGGAGGCCTTCGACGCGCTGTACGCGCACGCCGCGCCCGGGCTCGTCCACCAGACCTATCTGCTCACGGGGCGCCGCCGGCTCTCCCGCGAGTCCGTCGAGTACGCCTTCCACCACGCCTGGGAGCACTGGCCCGAGGTCGCCGTCGACGCGGACCCGGTGGGCTGGGTGCGGGCGGCGGCGTACGAGTACGCCCTCTCCCCCTGGCACCGGCTGCGGCGCGCCCACAAGCACCCCGACGCGCCGCCGACCGAGGCGAGCCGGCGGGCGCTGCTCGCCGCGCTGCTCGAACTGCCACCGCCGTACCGCCGTACCGTCCTCCTCTACGACGGGCTCGGCCTCGACCTGCCGGACACGGCCGCCGAGACGGAGGCGAGCACCCCCGCCGCCGCCAACCGGCTGCTGCACGCCCGGACGGTCATCGGGCAGCGGATCCCCGAGCTCGCCGAGCCGGAGACCCTGCACCGGCGGCTGCACGAGCTGGTCTCCGAGGCGCCGACGGCGACCCTCCCGGCGGCGCGCGCGGTCCGGACGGGCAGCGAGCGGCGGACCCGCAAGTGGACGCGGACGGTGCTCGGGGTGACGGCGGCCCTGATCTGCGTGACGGCCTTCACGGCGGCGACCGCTCCGACGCGCTACCTGCCCGTGGAGGTCCCCGGCGAGACCGTCAACGGGGTGCCGGTGCGCGGCGGCCCGCAGAAGCTCGGCCCTGAGGACGTCGAACTCCGCGACAAGCTCCGCAGCGAGCCGAACCCCGGCCCGGAGCGGCTGATCCCGTCGGCGGAGTAGGCAGGCGCACGAAAGCAGGCGGTACGCGAGTGGGCCCCGCCCCCGCCCGGTTTCCCGGGAGGGGCGGGGCCCACTCGCGTACTGCTACTGCTACTGCTGGTGCTCCTGCGGCTGGTGTCAGCCCGCGAGGATGGCGCGCGCCAGCTTGGCCGTCTCGGTCGGCGTCTTGCCGACCTTGACGCCCGCGGCCTCAAGGGCCTCCTTCTTCGCCTGGGCGGTGCCGGAGGAGCCGGAGACGATGGCGCCGGCGTGGCCCATGGTCTTGCCCTCGGGCGCGGTGAAGCCCGCGACGTAGCCGACGACCGGCTTGGTGACGTTGGCCTTGATGAAGTCGGCCGCACGCTCCTCGGCGTCGCCGCCGATCTCACCGATCATGACGATCAGGTCGGTGTCGGGGTCCGCCTCGAACGCCGCGAGGGCGTCGATGTGCGTGGTGCCGATGACCGGGTCGCCACCGATGCCGACGGCGGACGAGAAGCCGATGTCACGGAGCTCGTACATCATCTGGTACGTCAGCGTGCCGGACTTCGAGACGAGGCCGATGCGGCCCGGCTTCGTGATGTCGCCCGGGATGATGCCGGCGTTCGACTGGCCCGGGGTGATGAGACCGGGGCAGTTCGGGCCGATGATGCGGGTCTTGTTGCCCTTCGACTGCGCGTACGCCCAGAAGGCGGCGGAGTCGTGGACGGCGATGCCCTCGGTGATGACGACGGCCAGCGGGATCTCGGCGTCGATCGCCTCGACCACGGCGGCCTTCGCGAAGGCCGGCGGGACGAAGAGGACGGAGACGTTGGCGCCGGTCTCCTTCATCGCCTCGGCGACGGAGCCGAAGACCGGGACCTCGGTGCCGTCGAAGTCGACGGTCGTGCCGGCCTTGCGCGGGTTCACGCCACCGACGATGTTGGTGCCGTCACCCAGCATGAGCTTGGTGTGCTTCATGCCCGTGGCACCGGTCATGCCCTGGACGATGACCTTGCTGTCCTTGGTCAGGAAGATAGCCATGGTGTTCTGACCTCGTCCCTTACTTCGCAGCCGCGAGCTCGGCGGCCTTGTCGGCCGCGCCGTCCATGGTGTCCACGCGCTGCACGAGCGGGTGGTTCGCGTCCGACAGGATCTTGCGACCCAGCTCCGCGTTGTTGCCGTCGAGGCGCACGACGAGCGGCTTGGTGACCTCTTCGCCCTTGGAGGCGAGGAGCTCCAGGGCCTGGACGATGCCGTTGGCGACCTCGTCACAGGCGGTGATGCCACCGAAGACGTTGACGAACACGGACTTGACGTCCGGGTCGCCCAGGATGATCTCCAGGCCGTTCGCCATGACCTCGGCGGAGGCGCCGCCACCGATGTCGAGGAAGTTGGCCGGCTTCACGCCGCCGTGGTTCTCACCGGCGTACGCGACGACGTCCAGGGTCGACATGACCAGACCGGCACCGTTACCGATGATGCCGACCTCGCCCTCGAGCTTGACGTAGTTGAGGCCCTTGGCCTTGGCGGCAGCCTCGAGCGGGTTGGCTGCGGCCTTGTCCTCGAGCGCCTCGTGGCCGGGCTGACGGAAGTCGGCGTTCTCGTCGAGAGACACCTTGCCGTCCAGGGCCAGAATGCGGCCGTCCTTGGTCTTCACCAGCGGGTTGACCTCGACGAGGAGCGCGTCCTCGGCGACGAAGGTGTCCCACAGGGTCACCATGGCCTCGGCGACACCCTCGGCCACGTCGGCCGGGAACTTCGCCTGGGCCACGATCTCGCGGGCCTTGACGATGTCCACGCCCTCGACGGCGTTGACCGGGACCTTCGCGAGGGCCTCGGGGGTCTTCTCCGCGACCTCCTCGATGTCCATGCCGCCCTGCACCGAGGCCATGGCCAGGAAGGTGCGGTTGGTGCGGTCGAGGAGGTACGAGACGTAGTACTCCGCCTCGATCTCCGGGGACAGCTCGGCGATCATCACCTTGTGGACCGTGTGGCCCTTGATGTCCATCCCGAGGATGTCCGTCGCGCGGGCGACGGCCTCGTCCGGGTCGCCGGCCAGCTTGACGCCGCCGGCCTTGCCGCGGCCACCGACCTTCACCTGGGCCTTGACGACGGACTTGCCGCCGAGGCGCTCGGTCGCGGCGCGCGCGGCCTCAGGCGTGTCGATGACTTCACCGGCCAGCACCGGTACTCCGTGCTTGGCGAAGAGATCCCTCGCCTGGTACTCGAACAGGTCCACGCGCGTCCGTCCCTTTTCTGATGATCGCGGTTCGTTGTCTGCGTGGGCGTGCCGCGAAGGGCAACGTGACTGCGCTGTCACAAGGGAGGCGTACACGGTGACCGTGGACGCGGCATGTCCGTCTCGCAGGTTATCCCCGAGGGACGTAGGTCCCTAAATCGCAGGTCACAACGGAGCGGTGATACGGGTCACAGAATGTAGGGGGGCAGGGGCGGTCCGTAGGGGTTGCGGAGCGGAGGCATGTGCCCCTCGCGGCAGGCGGGGACTGGGCTCCGGGCCCCTCACGGCGCGCCGGAGCGTGAAGTGAGGGGGTCTCGGAGCCTGGTGTGATATGAGCCTCAGTCACCCCCGGAGCACCCGTGCGAGTGGTCCCGGGGCTGCGGATTCCGCACCTGCCGGACGGCTCGGCGGCACTGCGTCCGGACGACTCTGCGGCGCTCGTCCGGACAGCTGGGCGGCGCTGCGTCCGGACAGCTCGGCGGAGCTCCGTCCGGACAGCTCGGCCGCGCTCCGGCTCAGGCGGTCGGTATCGGCAGCGGGCGCTTCTCCAGCGCGGCGGCCATGATCTCCGGGAACAGGTCGGGGGTGCAGGCGAAGGCCGGGACGCCGAGCGCGGCGAGCCCCGCCGCGTGGTCGCGGTCGTACGCGGGGGCGCCCTCGTCGGAGAGGGCCAGCAGCGCCACGAACTGGACGCCCGAGGCCTTCATCGCCGCGACCCGCTTCAGCATCTCGTCGCGGATGCCCCCCTCGTACAGATCGCTGATGAAGACGACGACCGTGTCGGCGGGGCGGCCGATCCTCGCCTGGCAGTAGGCGAGGGCGCGGTTGATGTCGGTGCCGCCGCCGAGCCGGGTGCCGAAGAGGACGTCGACGGGGTCGTCGAGCCGGTCGGTCAGGTCGACGACGGCCGTGTCGAAGACGACGAGCCGGGTGGCGATCGACCGCATGGAGGCCAGCACCGCTCCGAAGACCGAGGCGTAGACGACGGAGGCGGCCATCGAGCCGGACTGGTCGATGCAGAGCACCACCTCCTTCCGCACCGCCTGGGACGCGCGCCCGTGGCCGATCAGCCGGTCCGGGACGACGGTGCGGTACTCGGGCAGGTAGTTCTTGAGGTTGGCGCGGATCGTGCGGTCCCAGTCGATGTCCCGGTGCCGGGGGCGGCTGATCCGGGCCGAGCGGTCGAGGGCGCCGGTGAGCGTGGCGCGGGTGCGGGTGGCGAGGCGCTTCTCCAGGTCGTCGACGACTTTCCGCACGACGGCCCGCGCGGTCTCCCTGGTGGTCTCCGGCATGGCCTTGTTCAGGGAGAGCAGGGTGCCGACGAGATGCACGTCGGCCTCGACGGCCTCCAGCATCTCCGGCTCCAGGAGGAGCGTGGAGAGGCCGAGGCGGTCGATCGCGTCGCGCTGCATGACCTGGACGACGGAGCTGGGGAAGTACGTCCGGATGTCGCCGAGCCAGCGGGCGACGGAGGGCGCGGAGGCGCCGAGGCCGCCCGAGCGGTCCCCGCCCTTGCCGTCGGCCCGGGCCTCGCGGCCGTAGAGCTCGGCGAGGGCGCGGTCCATGGCGGCGTCGGTGCCGGTGAGCGTGCGGCCGGTGCCCTCGGCGTCCCCGCCGCCGAGGACCAGCCGCCAGCGGCGCAGCCGCTCGTCGTCCGCCGTGCCGTCGGTGCCGCCGCTCATGGCGTGGCCTCTCATGTCGTGGCCTCCGTACCGAGGATGAGGTGGAGGAGGGGCAGGACGCCGTCCGCCCGTTCCCGGTCGAGGTCGGCGGCGAAGCCGGGTACGCCGCCGGGCGTCGCGCGGCCCGGCCCGTCGGGGCGCGGGCCGCGCGCGACGAGCTCGCCGAGGGTGCGGCGGACGCCCGGCTCGTATCCGGAGAAGGTGCGGCGCAGCAGCGGCAGGACGTCGGTGAAGGCCGTCTCCGGTACGGAGGTGAGCCAGGTGTCGATCAGGCCGAGCAGCCGCTCGTCGTGGACGAGGAGCAGCCCGCCGCCGGAGGCCCCGCCGGCGAAGCCCTCGATCCAGGCGGCGGCGTCCTGCGGCGGGGCGCCGGGCGAGAGGGCGCGGCTCATGAGCGGGGCGGCCTCGTCCTCGGCGATCCGTCCCTCGTCGAGGAGGAGCCGGGCGGCCCGGCCGCGCAGGATGCCGGGCACGCGGTCGCGTCCGGCCAGCCGGTGCAGGACGCCCGCCCAGCGGTCGGCGGGACGTGCGGTGTCCGGCAGCAGGCCGAGTGCCTGGTGGACGTCGTCGATCCGGTCGCGCATGGCGGTGGCCGCGTCGGCGTCGAGTCCGGCGCAGGCGGGCGGCAGGCCGACGCAGATCCGCTCGGCGAGCCCGGCGGCGACCTCGGCGAGAGCGGCCGTGTCGGTGCCCCGGACGTCGCCGTAGCGCAGGGAGCGGGCCAGGGCCGGGAGGGCCTGGGCGAGGTGGGTGACGTCGGTGTCGAGCGCGGCCCGGTCGGCGAGGGCCCGCATCACGACGGGCAGGGCGTCGGCGAGGCCGGCGAGGAGGCACTGCTCGGCGAGGGCGGTGATGTCGGCGAGGGCGGTCGCGGCCAGGGCCCGGGACTCCGCCTTGGCGGTGGCGGCGGCCTCGACGGTGGTGCCCCAGACTCCGGCCTCGGCCACCTGGACGTGCAGCTCGGGCTCCCAGCCCAGCCGCCAGGTCTCGCGGAAGGTGCCGGTGCCGGCCCGTCCGGCGGCCGGGGTGCCCCAGCCGACGCCGAGCAGCCGCAGCCGGTGCAGGAGTCGGCTGCGGGCGCCGTCCGTGTCCTTGCGGAGGTCGAGGTCGAGCTCGCGCTCCTGCGCCTCCGGCTTGAGCCGCAGGGAGCGCTGGAGGCGGCTCAGGTCGCGCTGGAGGGGTACGGCGGGGGCGCCGGCCGGGACCTCGCCGAGGACGTCGCCGACGACGAGGCGGTCGCGGACGAGGTCGAGCGGCACGTCGGAGCCCTCGCACAGGACGGCGCGGACGGCGTCCGTCGTCTCGTCGAGGCCGGGGGCGGGCCGGCCGCGCAGGGCGGCGAGGGTGTCGGCGAGGCGGACGGCCTCGATGACGTGGGCGGTGGAGACGAGGTGGTCCTCCGCCCTGAGGAGCCCGGCGACCTTGGTCATCCAGCGCTCGACGGGCCGGTCGGGGGCGGTGAAGAGGTGGCCGTACCAGCCGGGCGCCTCGATGCCCGCGCCGTAGCCGGAGCGCCGGGCGAGCCTGCGGTGGGTCCAGGGGACCCAGGTGAGCTCGGTCTTCACCTTGGGCAGGCCCTTGAGGAGGGCGCGGTCGGCGGCGACGGTGGTCTTCCGGGTGAGGGCCGGGACGTGCCAGGCGCCGCAGACGACGGCGACCTGGTCGCCGAAGTCCTTGCGGGCGGCGCGCAGCTGGAGCCGCATGTACGCCTCGCGGACCAGGTCGCGGGGGTGGCCCCCGTGTCCGTACGCCTCGCGCAGGGCGCCCATGGCCTCGGCGAGGGCCTCGAACGGGGCGAGGGGGTCGTCCTCGCCGCGCAGTTCGACGACGTCCTCCCACCACTGCTCGGCGTCGTCGTGCCCGGCGGTCCTGGCGAGCTCGGCGAGGGGGTCGATACGGAGCCCGCCGCCGTCGGCCGGGGCGCCGCCGGCCTCCCCGCCGCCGTCGGCCCCTTCTCCGTCGGACCAGGTGGGGTCTGCGGTGGCGAGGGTGTGGGCGGCGGGCAGGTCGACGAACCGGACGGCGGCGCCCCGGTCGAGGGCCCAGCGGATCGCGACCCACTCGGGCGAGAACTCGGCCATCGGCCAGAACGCGGCCCGCCCGGGGTCGTCCACGGCGTGGGCGAGCAGGGCGACGGGGGGCCGCATGGACTCGTCCCCGGCGAGGGCGACGAGGGCATCGGCCTCGGCGGGTCCTTCGACGAGCACGACGGCGGGCTTCTCCGCGTCCAGCGCGGCCCGCACGGCGCGGGCCGAGCCGGGCCCGTGGTGCCGGACCCCGAGCAGCAGGGGCCGGCCGCGCCTCCCGCCGCCCCCGGCCTGGACCCCGCTCCGGCCGGGGACGGGGGCCGGTGCCGGTGCCGTGGCGGCGGGTGTCATGCGCTCACCTCGCGGCAGGCGCGGTAGAAGTCCTTCCAGCCGTCTCTCTCCCTGACCACCGTCTCCAGGTACTCCTGCCAGACGACCCGGTCGGCCGCCGGGTCGCGGACGACCGCGCCGAGGATGCCGGCGGCGATGTCCCCGGGGCGCAGGACGCCGTCGCCGAAGTGGGCGGCGAGCGCGAGGCCGCCCGTGACGACGGAGATGGCCTCGGCCGTGGAGAGCGTCCCCGAGGGGGACTTGACCTTCGTCCGCCCGTCGGTGGTGACTCCGTCCCGCAGCTCGCGGAAGACGGTGACGACGCGGCGGATCTCGGCCGCCCCGGCCGGCACGTCCGGCAGTGCGAGGGAGCGTCCGATCTGCTCGACGCGCCGGGCGACGATGTCGACCTCGGCCTCGGGTGTCGCGGGCAGCGGCAGCACGACGGTGTTGAAGCGGCGGCGCAGCGCGCTGGACAGTTCGTTGACGCCCCGGTCGCGGTCGTTGGCCGTGGCGATGAGGTTGAAGCCGGGGACGGCCTGCACCTCCTCGCCGAGCTCCGGGACCGGCAGGGTCTTCTCGGACAGGATCGTGATGAGGCTGTCCTGCACGTCGGCGGGGATGCGGGTGAGCTCCTCGACCCGGGCGGTCATGCCCCGAGCCATCGCCCGCATCACGGGGCTCGGCACGAGTGCGTCGCGGCTGGGGCCGTGGGCGAGGAGCCGCGCGTAGTTCCAGCCGTACCGGACGGCTTCCTCGGGCGTGCCCGCGGTGCCCTGGACGAGGAGTGTGGAGTCGCCGCTGACGGCGGCGGCCAGATGCTCGGAGACCCAGGTCTTGGCGGTGCCGGGCACGCCGAGCAGCAGGAGCGCCCGGTCGGTGGCCAGCGTGGTGACGGCGACCTCGACGATGCGGCGCGGTCCGACGTACTTGGGCGTGATCACCGTCCCGTCGGGGAGCGTGCCGCCGAGGAGATAGGTGGCGACGGCCCAGGGCGAGAGGCGCCAGCGGGCGGGCCGCGGCCGGTCGTCGGCGGCGGCGAGTGCGGTGAGTTCGTCGGCGAAGGCGTGCTCGGCGTGCGGCCTCAGGGCCTCGGTGGTGGCCTGGGCGGTGGCGTCGGTGGTGGCCTCGGGCAGGCCCGGTCCGGTGTCCGTCTCGACACCGGAACCGGGCTGCGCGACAGTTTCGGACACGGTCATGGATCCCCCTCCAGATCGCTCGACCTGTTGTGCGATCCACCGTGCACCATCCCACTGACAATCGGCGGTCACCGCTGGTCAGGGGCCCTGCCGGGAGGGCGTGGTGAGGGAGGGTCAGTCCGCGATCTGGGAGCGTCGGCCCACGATCGGGGAGGGTCAGCCCACGACCGGGGAGACGGCGACGCAGCCGCCCGCCATCGCCTGCTCGCCCTTGGACTCCTTGATGACCTTGCCCTGGTAGATGACCTTGCAGGTGAGGCTCGCGGGGTCGAGCGAGACCGGCATGACGGCCGGCGGCATGATGCCGTGCAGCTTCACGGTCTTCTTCCACGGCGTGGTCGGCTTCTTCTCCGACTCGACCTTCGGCGCCATGGCGCTGCCGTCACCGGCGTGGAACTCGATGGTCTCGACGCTCTTGCCGCCGACCTCGTACGTGACCTCGTAGGACTCGGTGACGGTCTTGTCGACCTGGTCGACGGCCTTCTCCGCGGCCTCCGAGCAGGCCCCGAGGCCGAGGGCGAGCCCGGCGGCGGCGAGGGCCGAGACGGCGGTACGGACGGTGCGCTTCATGAGGGGGTCCCCCTGGACGGGTGGTGCTGATCTTGGGTCACGCGCAGAGAACCTTAAAGAAAGAGTAAAGTCAAATCCCTCTCGGGAGGCCAGGGGCGTTGTCAGTGGCGGCGTCTACGGTCGGTGACATGAATGCCATGGGGGTGCGCTGGACGGCTGATCAGGTGCTGGCACTGGCTCCTGACGAGGCCTCACTCAGAGCGGGGAGCGAGCTGGGCACGGCCGGGCCGTGGTCGGGCACGGGCCGCGGCGAGGGAGCCGTCTGGGGTGTGTGCGGGGGCAGCGGCGGCCGGACGTACGAGACGGTCGTCGACCTCACGGGGCCCGCGTACACCTGCGGTTGCCCCAGTCGGAAGTTCCCGTGCAAGCACGCGCTGGGACTGCTGCTGCTCCAGGCGTCCGACGGTGCGGCGGTGGCGGACGGCGCCCCGCCGGAGTGGGCGGCACCGTGGCTCGCGAAGCGCCGGGGCGGCGCCGGGAGCCCGGCCCGGCCGGCCGGGACCGGCGCCTCCAAGGCCCCGGCGGATCCCGAGGCCGCGCGCCGCAGGGCCGAGCGCAGGGCGGCCCGGATCACCGCGGGCGCGCAGGAGTTGGAGCAGCGGCTCGCCGACCTGCTGCGCGGCGGCCTGGCCACGGCCGAGCAGACCGGGTACGGCCTGTGGGAGGAGACCGCGGCCCGCATGGTCGACGCCCAGGCTCCGGGGCTCGCGGGCCGGGTCAGGGAGCTGGGCGCGATACCGGGTTCGGGTCCCGGCTGGCCCGTGCGCCTCCTGGAGGAGTGCGCGCTGACCCACCTCCTCGACCGGGCCTGGCTCGCCGCCGACCGGCTGCCGGCCGACTTCGCCACGACCGTGCGGACGCGGGTCGGCCTCACCGCCCCGGCCGACGGCGTCCCGGTGCGCGACCACTGGCTCGTCCTCGCGCAGTACGACACGGCCGACGCCCGGCTGACCACCCGGCGCGTCTGGCTGCACGGCGCCACGACCGGACGGACGGCGTTCCTCCTCTCCTTCGGCGCGGCCGGCCGGGCCCCCGGCCTCGCGCTGCCCGTGGGCGCGCTCCTCGACGGCGAGCTGACCCCGCACGCGGGCACCGGCCGGCTGCGCGCGGAGCCCGGCGAGCAATTCGTCCCGGTCGACGCGCCCGCCTCCCCGCCGCCGGGCGGTCCGGTGGGCGAGGCCCTCGACGCGTACGGACGCGCGCTGCGCGAGGACCCGTGGCTGGACTCCTGGCCCGTGACCCTGCGCCAGGTCGTCCCGGCACGAGCGGAGTACGGCTGGCAGCTCGCCGACGCGGACGGCCGCGAGGCCCTGCCGCTGACGCCCGCCGCGCAGAACCGGCCAGGACTCTGGCGCCTCGTCGCCCTCTCCGGCGGCGCTCCCGTCACCGTCTTCGGCGAGTGCGGCCACCGGGGATTCAGCCCGCTCGCCGCCTGGTCGCCGGAGGCACCCGCCGAGACGGTCCCCCTGATATGACGGCCCGCCACCTCCCCCGACCGCACGGAGGACCCCGATGACCACGCGCGCGACCACGCCCACCTCCTACGCCGCAGGCTCCGACGGTGCCGGTGACGGGGACGCCGACGACAGCTCCCGCGTCTGGGAGGAGCTCGTCACCTCCGCCCTCCTCGGCACGGACCGACGCCCGCCGCCGGTCCTCGCGGGGGCGACGGGCGCGGGCGTGACGGGCCCGGGTGCCACAGGCCCGGGTACGACAGGCCATGGCGGGACGGGGCCGGGCGTGATGGGCCCGGATGTCACGGGTCCAGGCGTCACGGGCCCGGGCGGCACGGGCCCGGGCGGCACGGGCCCGGGCGGCACGGGCCCGGGCGTCACAGGGCCGAGCGTCACAGGGCCGAGCGTCACAGGGCCGAGCGTCACGGGCCCGGGTGCCACGGGCCCGAGCGTCACAGGGCCGGGCGTCACGGGGCCGGGCGTGACAGGCCCGGGCGTCACAGGGCCGAGCGTCACGGGCCCGGGCATCACGGGCCCGAGCGTCACGGGCCCGAGCGTCACGGGCCCGAGCGTCACGGGGCCGGGCGTGACAGGCCCGGGCATGACGGGCTCGGGTCTGACCCGTGCCGATCTGCCGGGGGCGCTGCTCGACGCCGCCGCGCTGCACACCGTACGGCGTAGGGCGGGGCTGCGCCCCGGTCCCGCCGTGCCACCGCCCGACCCCGCGCCGGACGATCCGCGCCGGACGCTGCCCGAGGCGGCCCGGCGGCGGCTCGACCAGCTCCTCGCCGGGCGGGCCGCGCCGTCGCGCGCCGCCGGGCGGCGCGGGGCCGCCCCCGACCTCACCGAACTGCTGCCCCAGTGGCTGACCCTCGCCAACGAGCGCGGGTACAAGGCCCCGCCCGCCGCTCTGCCCGCCCTGCTCGACGCGGCCAGGGCCCGCACCGACCTGCGGCCCCAGGCCCTCCGGCTCGCCGGACCGCGCGGCCTGTGGCTGGCCGGCCTCAACCCCGAGTGGCGGTTCGCGCTGCGGGGTACGGGCGCGGCCGGCCGGCTCCCTTCCGCCGGGGACACCGAGGGCGTCAGGGCCCTGTGGGACGAGGGCCTGTTCGCCGAGCGGGTCGCGCTGCTGGCCGCCGTACGGACCGGGGACCCGGCGGCCGGTCTCGCGCTCCTGGCGTCCACCTGGGCCGCCGAGCGGGCGGAGGACCGGCTGATGTTCCTGGACTCGCTGCGGACCGGACTCTCCGACGCGGACGAGGAGTTCCTGGAGGCGGCCCTCGCCGACCGCAGTCGCAACGTCCGCGCCACCGCCGCCGAGCTGCTCTCCGCCCTGCCCGCCTCGGCGTTCGCGGGCCGGATGGCCGGCAGGGCCGCCACCTGCGTCGGCCTCGACCGGACGGCTGAGTCCCCCACGATCTCGGTCGAGGCCCCGCACGAGTGCGACGCGGCGATGCAGCGCGACGGTGTCGTGCCGAACCCGCCGGCGGGACGGGGCGAGCGTTCCTGGTGGCTGGGCCAGCTCGTCGAGGCCGCCCCGCTCGCCTGCTGGCCCGTCCGGTTCGGCGGACGGACCCCGGAGGAGATCGTGGCGCTGCCGGTCGCCGACGACTGGCAGGGCGAGCTGCACGCCGCCTGGTGCCGGGCGGCCGTACGGCAGCGGGACGCGTCCTGGTCGCGCGCGCTGCTCGGCTCCCCCGCGATCCCGCCCGCGACGGGCCCCGGGACCTCCTCGCTCGCCGAGCGCGCGCAGCTCCTGGCGACGCTCCCGGCGGACGAACGGGCGCGCTGGGTCGCCGCCTTCGTCGCCGCCCACGGCCTGTCGGAGGCGTTCCAGCTGCTCGGCGTGTGCGCCGTGCCCTGGGCCGAGCCGCTGGGCGCCGCCGTGATCGACGCCCTCGACATCGCCCGGGACGCGGGCAGTTACCCATGGAGTTTCAGCGGGGTGATGGGCCTCGCGGAGCGCTGTCTCGCGCCGGAGGCGGCGCGGCATCTGGACTCCCTGACGGCCCTGCCCGACGACGAGGAGGACACCGCGCCCGGCGCGGGCGGCTACTGGTCCGAGGCGTTCCAGCGGCTGGTCTCCACGCTCCGGCTTCGCGCGGCGATGCGCGCCGAGCTCACCCATGCCCCTGCCTGAAGGGGCGGCACCACGGCGAAGGGCCCTCCCCGAAGGGAGGGCCCTGGCACGAGCGAGGCGCGCGCGGACGTCGGACCGGTCAGACCGGTCAGACCGCCACGCGGACGTTCGCGTTCACCCAGTCGACGATGGACGCGGTCGTCGCGCCCGGCGTGAAGATCTCCGCCACGCCCTTCTCCTTCAGCGGTGCGATGTCCGCGTCCGGGATGATGCCGCCGCCGAAGACCTTGATGTCCTCCGCGTCACGGTCCTTGAGCAGCTCCAGGACCTTCACGAAGAGCGTGTTGTGCGCGCCCGAGAGGATGGAGAGACCGATCGCGTCGGCGTCCTCCTGGATCGCGGTGTCGACGATCTGCTCGGGCGTCTGGTGGAGACCGGTGTAGATGACCTCCATACCGGCATCGCGCAGCGCCCGCGCGATCACCTTGGCCCCGCGATCGTGGCCGTCGAGACCCGGCTTGGCGACCACCACGCGGATCGGACCGGTCACACCCATCACTGCCTCCACATGCGACCCCCGCGCTTGATTGCCGGGGAGGTGAACGAACGTTATCGCCAGCATCCCGCAAGCGGCCGTTTCACGGTGGCGAGCGAGGGGGAAATCACACGTGGGACATGTTCGCTCTGCGCCGTTCCCCGCTTCGGGCCCTCCTCCTGGGCCCACCAGCCGCAAGCGGGGCCCGGCGCAAGGGAGCCGCGACGAGGTCGCCGTACCTCCGTGCCGCCGTCCGTGCGGCGCGGGGGTGCGGCGTACCTCCGTATCGTCCGGCCCCCGCGTGCCGCTCGGGAGGTCGGCGATGGAGCTCTCCAAGGTCACCGCCCTGATGAAGGCCACCGCCTTGGAGTTCGCGATCCTCACCGGGCATCTCGTCCTCTACCCCTCCGGGATCGTGGCCGAGCGCCTCTCCCCCACCACTCGCACGAGCGATCCCGCCGCCGGTCCCGACACTGATCCGCACGCGACGATCACTCCGGGTATGCGCCCGGTCGTCCTGTTGCACGGCTTCGTCGACAACCGCTCGGTCTTCGTCCTGCTGCGCCGCGCCCTCACCCGGCACGGCCGTGACTGCGTCGAGTCGCTCAACTACTCGCCGCTCACGTGCGACCTGCGGAGCGCCGCCGAGCTGCTCGGGCGGCGGGTGGACGAGATCCGCGCCCGCACGGGACACGCCGAGGTCGACATCGTCGGACACAGCCTGGGCGGGCTCATCGCCCGCTATTACGTCCAGCACCTGGGCGGTGACACCCGGGTGCGCACCCTGGTCATGCTCGGTACGCCGCACTCCGGCACGACCGTGGCGCCGCTCGCCGACGCGCATCCGCTGGTGCGGCAGATGCGCCCCGATTCAGCGGTCCTGCGGGAGCTGGCAGGCCCGGCGCCCGGTTGCCGTACCCGGTTCGTCAGTTTCTGGAGCGATCTCGACCAGGTGATGGTGCCGGTCGAGACCGCGCGCCTCGACCATCCCGACCTCCTCGTGCACAACGTCCGCGTCAGCGGCATCGGCCATCTCGCGCTGCCCGTCCATCCGACGGTGGCCGCCGGGGTGCTCGACGCCCTGGACGCCGGCGGACCGGTGGCTCGGGGCGCTCACGGAGGGGAACCGGGCGCCGCCTCCGTCGCCTGACGTCGTCCCGCCACACCCCGTTCTTCGAACGTTCCTCGAACACAAGGCCAAAGCTCTCTCCACGAGCTGGCGAAACACGGCCGATTGCCCGTTTCCTGCGGGGCCAAACCCCTCCGAAGATTGTCGGTTGCGCATACCGCCGGGTACAGTCGCGCCACTGCTTCCCCCGGGGCACCCCTCATCGGGACCGCCCCGGAATGGTCCTGCTGCCGAGGCGAGAGAGACGTTGGTGAACGACCAGCACCCCCACGCCGGGTACGTCGGAGACGACGCCCACACCACAGGCAGCTTCGCCGTCGACCCGCTGTTCGGCGCCTACCCCGAGGGTCAGGCCGACCACAGCGGCCAGTGGGACTTCGGCCAGTACGGGATGACCGGTCAGTACGACACCACGGGTCAGCAGCCGCAGTACGACACGACGGGCCAGTGGGACACCACGGGCCAGTGGCAGGCCACCGACCAGTACGGATACGGAAGCGCCGCCACGCACACGCAGTACGACACAGCCGGCCAGTACGACACGTCCGGCCAGTACGACACGACGGGTCAGCAGCAGTACGACACCACCGGGCAGTGGGACGCCTCCGCCTGGACCGACGCCCAGCAGACCGGCCAGTACGAGACCGTCCACGCCGCGTACGCCGCCCAGGGCACTGGGGGCACCTCCCATGCCGAAGGCTATGGGGGAGGGTACGAGGCCTACGACGCCACTGGCCAGTGGGCGGCCCCCGCCTTCGCGACCGAGACCGGCGCCTACGACGCCACCGCCTGGAACCAGGCGGCCCCCGAGGCCGAGCTGCTCGTCCCCCAGCAGTACACCCCGCAGGCGGAGCACACCGCCGAGTTCGCGTTCGACCTCGCCCATGAGCAGCAGGAAGCGCCGGCCGAGTACACCTACGCCGACGACCTCGTGGACGCCGGCGAGGACACCGGCCACGAGGACAGCGTCCACGAAGCCGTCCACGACGCCGCCGAGGACTTCGCCTACGACGAGCCCGTCGCCGAGACCGCCGCCGAACCCGCCGCCGAGCTCCGTACGGAGACCCCGCTCGCGGGCCGCCCCGTGCGCCGCGGCTCGGGCAGCAGCCGCGGCCGCCGCCGTACGCCCGCCAAACGGTCCGCCCTGCTGACCGTCGCCGTCCCCTCCGCCTGTGTCATGGGCGTCGCCGGCATCGCCGCCGCCTCCGTCAGCGGGCTCACCAACCCCACCACCGACGGCGGCAAGAAGGACAACACCGCCCTCGCCGCGGCCGACCCCGGCTCCGTCAAGCAGGTCGCCGCCAACAGCGCGCTCGACACCCAGCTCGCCGCGCTCAGCGAGGACGCCCGCGACTTCGGCGACCGCGCGAGCCGCACCCAGGAGCGCATCGACCTCAAGGCCCGCCAGGCGGCCGAGAAGAAGAAGCGCGAGGAGGAAGCGGCCCGCAAGGAGGCGCTCCGCCCCAAGTACATGCTGCCGGTGGAGCTCCACCGGCTCAGCGCGCGCTTCGGCCAGTCCGGCGTCAACTGGATGTCCGTACACACCGGCATCGACTTCCCCGTCCAGACCGGCACGCCCGTGATGGCCGCCACGGACGGCACCGTCCGCACCCAGCTGAACAGCGCCTACGGCAACATGGTGATCGTGACCGCCCCCGACGGCACGGAGACCTGGTACTGCCACCTCAGCAGCGCCAAGATCCGCTACGGCCAGGTCAAGGCCGGCGACGTCATCGCGTACTCCGGCGACACCGGCAACTCCACCGGCCCGCACCTCCACTTCGAGGTCCGGCCGGGCGGCGGTTACGCCATCGACCCGCTGGCCTGGCTGCGCAGCCACGGGCTCGACCCGACCAGCTGACCTTCACTCCGCGTGTGCGAGAGGGCCCCGGCCGAAGCCGGGGCCCTCTCGCATGCGCACGCGCTACAGCTTCTCGACCGGCGCGTACCGCAGGAGCAGCCGCTTCGGCTTCTCGTCGCCGAAGTCGATCGTCGCCTGGGCGTCCGCGCCGACCCCCGTCACCGCCGTCACCGTGCCCAGACCGAACTGGTCGTGCGTGACGCGGTCACCGATCTGGAGGGAGATCACCGGCTTCTCGCCGGCGCGCCGGGTGGCGAAGCCCGAGGGGCCGGAGCGCGCACGGGACGCGGAGAGCGAGGAGGTGATGCCCGAGGTCGGCCCGGCGGGCTTCGCCATCGGACCGGTCCGCTTCCACTCCAGGTACGCGGGCGGGATCTCCTCCAGGAAGCGCGACGCCGGGTTGTACGAGGGCTGGCCCCAGGCGCTGCGCATCGACGAGCGCGTGAGGTAGAGCCGCTCGCGGGCGCGCGTGATGCCGACGTACGCGAGGCGCCGCTCCTCCTCCAGCTCCTTCGCCTGCCCGAGGGCGCGCATGTGCGGGAAGACGCCGTCCTCCATGCCGGTGAGGAACACCACCGGGAACTCGAGGCCCTTGGCGGTGTGCAGCGTCATCAGCGTGATGACGCCCCTGCCCTCCTCGTCCTCGTCCGGGATCTGGTCGGAGTCGGCGACGAGGGCGACCTTCTCCAGGAACTCGGCGAGGGTCGCGGGCTCCTCGCCGCGCTCCTGCTCGAACTCGAGGGCGACGGCGGCGAGTTCCTGGAGGTTCTCGATCCGGGTCTCGTCCTGCGGGTCGGTCGAGGCCTGGAGCTCGGCCAGGTAGCCCGTGCGCTCCAGGACGGCCTCCAGGACGACGGCGGGGCCGGCGCCCGACTCGACGACGGTCCGCAGCTCGTCCATCAGCGCGTTGAAGCGCTTCACGGCGTTCGCCGAGCGGGCGGCCATGCCGTACGCCTCGTCGACCCGCTTGAGGGCCTGCGGGAAGGTGATCTTCTCCCGCAGGGAGAGGGCGTCGATCATCGCCTCGGCACGCTCGCCGATGCCCCGCTTCGGCACGTTGAGGATGCGGCGCATCGGGACGTTGTCCTCGGGGTTGGCGAGGACGCGGAGGTACGCGAGGACGTCCCGGACCTCCTTGCGCTCGTAGAAGCGCACGCCGCCGACGACCTTGTAGGGCAGTCCGACGCGGATGAAGATCTCTTCGAAGACACGGGACTGGGCGTTGGTCCGGTAGAAGACGGCGACGTCGCCTGCCTTGGCCTCGCCGGTGTCCGTGAGCCGGTCGATCTCGTCGGCGACGAACTGCGCCTCGTCGTGCTCGGTGTCGGCGACGTAGCCGGTGATCTGCGCGCCCGCGCCCGCGTTCGTCCAGAGGTTCTTGGGGCGGCGGGACTCGTTGCGCTCGATGACCGCGTTCGCCGCGGAGAGGATCGTCTGCGTGGAGCGGTAGTTCTGCTCCAGGAGGATCGTCGTCGCGTCCGGGTAGTCCTCCTCGAACTGGAGGATGTTGCGGATGGTCGCGCCGCGGAAGGCGTAGATCGACTGGTCGGCGTCGCCGACGACGCAGAGCTCGGCCGGGCCGAGGTCCTCGTAGCCCGTGCCGACGAGCTCCCGTACGAGGGTGTACTGGGCGTGGTTGGTGTCCTGGTACTCGTCGACGAGGACGTGGCGGAAGCGGCGGCGGTAGTGCTCGGCGACGTCGGGGAACGCCTGGAGCAGGTGGACCGTCGTCATGATGATGTCGTCGAAGTCCAGGGCGTTGGCCTCGCGCAGCCGCGCCTGGTACATCCGGTACGCCTCGGCGAGCGTCTTCTCGAAGCCGTCGACGGCCTGGTCGGCGAAGGACTCCTCGTCGATCAGCTCGTTCTTGAGGTTCGAGATCTTGGCGCTGAAGGACTTCGGCGGGAACTTCTTCGGGTCGAGGTCCAGGTCGCGGCAGACCAGCGACATCAGCCGCTTGGAGTCGGCGGCGTCGTAGATCGAGAAGGAGGACGTGAAGCCGAGGCGCTTCGACTCGCGGCGCAGGATGCGCACGCACGCGCTGTGGAAGGTCATGACCCACATGGCGTTGGCGCGCGGGCCGACGAGCTGCTCGACGCGCTCCTTCATCTCGCCGGCGGCCTTGTTGGTGAAGGTGATCGCCAGTATCTGGCCGGGGTGGACGTGCCGCGTGCCCAGGAGGTGGGCGATGCGGTGGGTCAGCACCCGGGTCTTGCCGGAGCCGGCTCCGGCGACGATGAGCAGCGGGGTGTCGGTGTGGACGACGGCGGCGCGCTGCTCCGAGTTCAGCCCGTCCAGGAGCGCGGCCGGGTCCACGACGGGGCGCGCCGCGCCGTCGCGGTAGTACGCGTCCCGGGGTGGGGGCGCGTCGAAGTGCTCCCCGAAGAGGTCGTGCGGGACCTGCTCGGGGACCGGGGCGCCGTGCTCGTCGTCCTCGGGCGGGGGCGCGGCCTCCCCCGTGGAGTTCTGGAGGCCGGCCAGGAAGCTGTCGTCAAAGAGGCTGCTCATCGCCTCACGAGTCTAGGACGCCCCACCGACATCCGGGGCCGCCTTCGGGACGGCCTTCGTCACGCTCCCGGGAAACGGGTCACACCCAGAGGGTCGCGATGAAGATGTTCGCCGTGGTGAGGGCGCCGACCGCGGCGAAGAGGCCCTTGTCGACCTTCTCCTCGTCGCGCTTGACGTAGACGATTCCGAGGATCACGACGAGCACGGCCAGCTTGATGCCGATCTTGATGTTGTTCACGGTCTGGTCGTCGGCCTGGTTGAGGCCGACGAGGGCGACGCCCGTGATCAGCATGACCAGCGCACCGTGCAGCATCGCCGGGGTGAATCGGGCCGTACCGGCGCCCATCGCCTTCATCTGGGTGAGGAATCCGCCCAGGAGGGAGGCGATACCGATGATGTGCAGGGCGACGAAGACATTGATGAGTACGTCCATGGGCGGAGCCTAACCAGGGCCCTAGCACCGCTCTCCGGCCGGGTCCACCGCCTCCGGTGCTTCGGTCGGTCGTCTGCCGCAATGTCTCCCGGCCCGTCGCCCCGGACGAAAGAGATCGATCCATGTCCATCACCTGACGCCAATAGCGATCAAGTCACTGCCGGGGCGTGACCCCGAGGTTTAGCGTCCTCCAGCAGGTGGCCGGCTCCCACCACCGCCGGTCACCCGGCGGCTGCCGGTCATCCCCGCCAGGAAAACCCGGCGGCGGTCCGTCTCCCCTGTGCGGCCCGCCGTCGGCCCGGCGGGCACCGTTCCCCCGCAGGGAAGAGGATGTGACCCGCCCTCGTGGCAGCGCACCGAAAACCCAGGCAGTCCCCGCTCGGTGGTCCGGCGGTCCGCACGGCCGCCACCCTCGCCCTCGCCTCCGCGGCGACCGCGACGCTCTTCGAGGGGTCCGGGCACGCGGACCCCCGCCTCACCACCGCCCAGGTCAAGGCGAAGGTCGACCGGCTCTACCACGAGGCCGAGGTCGCGACGGAGAAGTACAACGGGGCGAAGGAACGGGCCGACGCGTCCCGCGCGGCGTTCGACCGGCTGCGCGACGAGGCCGCCCGCAGGGCCGAGCGGCTCAACACCGCCCGGGACGGGCTCGGGGCCATGGCCACCGCGCAGTACCGCTCCGGCGGCCTCGACCCCGCCGTGCGGCTCGCCCTCACGTCCGACCCCGACGAGTACCTGGAGCGGGCCGCGCTCGCGGAGAAGGCCGCGGACCGGCAGGCGACGGCCGTCACCGCCGTGCGGCGCGAGCTCGGCGCGCTCCGACAGCTCCGCGACGAGTCCGCGGGACGGCTGACCGCACTGCGCGGCCACGAGGAGGAGCTGCGGCGGCAGAAGGCCGTCGTCCTCGGCAAGCTGGAGGCGGCCCGGACCCTGCTCGCCCGGCTGACCGCGGAGGAGCGCGCCCGGTACGACGCCGCCGTCGCGGCCCGGGACAGCGCCCGCGCCCCGGAGGGCAGCGGCAGCGGCGGTACGCGTACGGACGGCGGTACGGCCACGGGCGCCGCGGCCGACGCCTCGGCGGCGGCGCGCGCCGATCGCTCCTCGGTCGGCGAGCGCGGCCCCGTGACCACCCCGAACACCCGGGCCGCCGAGGCGATCTCCTTCGCCCGCGCGCAGCTCGGCAAGCCGTACGTGTGGGGGGCGACGGGTCCGTCCGCGTACGACTGCTCCGGGCTGACCCAGGCGGCCTGGCGCGCGGCCGGCGTCTCCCTGCCGCGCACCACGTACACCCAGATCAACGCCGGACAGCGCGTCTCCCGCTCCCAGCTCGCCCCCGGTGACCTGGTCTTCTTCTACTCGGGGATCAGCCATGTCGGGCTCTACATCGGCGGCGGCCAGATGATCCACGCCCCCCGCCCCGGCGCCCCGGTGCGGGTAGCCCCGATCGACGAGATGCCCTTCGCCGGAGCGACCCGCGTGGGATGACCCGGCTGGGGTGACCGGGTGGAGCGGCCCGGCTGGGGGTCGCTCAGACCAGGCGGCGGGCGGTGGCCCAGCGGGTCAGCTCGTGGCGGTTGGAGAGCTGGAGCTTCCGCAGCACCGCCGAGACGTGCGACTCGACCGTCTTCACCGAGATGTAGAGCTGCTTGGCGATCTCCTTGTACGCGTAGCCGCGGGCGATCAGCCGCAGCACCTCGCGCTCCCGCTGCGTAAGCCGGTCCAGGTCCTCGTCCACGGGCGGGGCGTCCGTCGACGCGAAGGCGTCGAGGACGAACCCGGCCAGGCGGGGCGAGAAGACGGCGTCGCCCTCCTGGACACGGAAGATCGAGTCGACCAGGTCGGTACCGGTGATCGTCTTCGTGACGTAGCCGCGCGCACCGCCCCGGATCACCCCGATCACGTCCTCGGCCGCGTCCGAGACGGACAGCGCCAGGAAACGGACCGGGTCCTCGGAGGCCACCATCAGGCTCGCGCAGCGGCGCAGCACCTCGACGCCGCCACCGCCCGGCAGGTGCACGTCGAGAAGGACGACCTCGGGCCGGGTCGCGGTGATGACCGTGACCGCCTGGTCGACGTCGGCGGCCTCGCCCACCACCTCGACTCCGGTGACCTCGGTCCGGCCGATCTCCGCCTGCACGCCCGTACGGAACATGCGGTGGTCGTCGACGAGCACGACCCGCACCCGGCGTTCCGTACCCGGCGCCGTCGCCGCCGCCTCGGCCCCGGTCGCTGCCCCGGTCTCGTCGCTCATCCGTCCGCCCTCTCCATCTCAAGCTCCACTTCGGTGCCCCCGCCCGGCACGGACCGCAAGCGGGCCGAACCGCCGTTGCGCTGCATACGGCCGATGATCGATTCTCGTACGCCCATCCGATCCTCGGGTACCGCGTCCAGGTCGAAGCCCGGACCGCGGTCCCGCACCGAGACGAAGACCATGCGGCCCTCCACCTCGGCGAAAACCTGCACCGCCCCGCCCTCGCCACCGTACTTGGCGGCGTTCACCATCGCCTCGCGCGCGGCCTGCATCTGTGCGGTCAGTTTCTCGTCGAGGGGGCAGTCGCCGACGACGACCACCTCCAGCGGGACTCCGTGCTTGTCCTCGACCTCCGCCGCGGCCTTCTTCACCGCTTCCGCGAGGGTTGTGGGCTCCTCCTCGTCCCGGCCGGTGCCCTCGGGCTTGTAGAGCCAGTTCCGCAGCTCCCGCTCCTGCGCGCGGGCGAGCCGGCGCACCTCCCCCGCGTCGTCGGCGTTGCGCTGGATCAGTGTGAGGGTGTGGAGCACCGAGTCGTGGACGTGGGCCGCGACCTCGGCGCGCTCCTGCGCACGGATGCGCATGGTCCGCTCCTCGGTGAGGTCCTGCGACATCCGGACCAGCCAGGGGCCCGCGAGCAGGGCTATCCCGGTGAGGACCGCGACGGCGGCGGTGAAGGCCGTCCCGAGCTGGGCGACGGAGCCGCGGACCACCACGAAGACCGCGAGGCCGGTGCCCACGAGGGCGACGCCGACGAGTCCGCGCGCGAGCTGGAGGGTCCGTCTGTGCCGGCCGGCCTCGGTCCAGCTGGCCCGGCGGGCGTTGTCCGCCTGGCGCCAGACGAGGACGACGCCGACGCAGATGAGGAGGATGGGCCAGACGTACCGTCCGTACTCGTTGTCGATGCTGAGGTTCCCGACGAGGATCGCGCCGCCTATCGCGAGCGCGATCAGGGCGAAGACCTGTCCGCGGTCGGGCTTGCGCAGCCGCCGGCGACCGTCCGGGGTGATCTCGAAGACGGGTCGGGGAGCGGCCCGGCCACCGACACCGAGCGGGACGACGATCCAGAAGACCGCGTAGAGCAGGCCTCCGAGCCCGTCGGTGAAGAAGAGGACCGTGAACAGCGCGCGCACCCAGACGACCGGGAGTCCGAGGTGGCCCGCGAGGCCGCGTGCGACACCGCCGAGCCACCGCCCGTCGGCGCTCCGGTAGAGCCTGCGCACGGGTGGTTCGTCGGTCTCGGTGACACGAGCGGCTGCGGACATGCACCGATCGTCACACGTTCGGCCCGCCCCGGACATCAGGGTCCGCCCTGAGATCGCCCCTGGTAACGCCTCAGGGGCGAGGCCCCTCCGAATATCAGGGTCGGGCCAGGGTCGGTCCCGGTGCCGCTGCGGTTCACGGGCCGTCACCATGGACGCATGACGAGTTCGAAGCCTTCGACCCACGAGGCCCCGCCGCCGGCGGAGGCCGATGCCTCCCTGCCTCTGCAGCGTTCGCGGAGCGGCAAGCTCGTCGGCGGAGTCTGTGCCGGCCTCGGCCGGCACTTCGACCTCGACCCGGTGATCTTCCGGATCACGGTCGGCGTGCTGTCCGTGACAGGCGGCGTCGGCCTGATCTTCTACGGCTTCGCGTGGCTGCTCGTTCCGCTCGCGGGCGAGGAGGAGAACGAGGGACGCGGACTGCTGACGGGCCGGGTCACCGGCGCCGCCCTGTCTGCCATATTCATGGCGCTGATCGGCTGCGGGATCTTCCTGTCGATGCTGCGCAGCGGGTCGATGCTGGGCTTCACGATGCTGCTGTCGCTCGCGGTGTGCGGCGCGGCGGTCTGGTCGCGGCGCCGGGCCGTAGGCGGCGAGGCGGAGAGCCGGATCGAGACGGCGGCCGCCCAGATGGTCGCCGAGGCGCCTCCCGAGACCATGGCTCCGCCCCGCGTCGAGTACCAGTCCTGGTGGAAGGGCCCGATCGTCAAGGACGGATCGACGGGCAGGGTGGCGCTCGGCTACCTCTGGGGACCGCACGGCATCGTCGACGAGGACGGCAAGGTCGACGGCGAGGTGCCGAGACCCGGAAGCCAGTGGGGGCCGGATCCCTCCCGCGCCGACCGGCCGGCTCCGTCCATCCGGCGGAGCCCCCTCTCCATCGCCGGTCCCGTCCAGCTGCTCGCGATGCTCGCGGCCGCCCTCGGCACCGCCCTCACCTGGGAGTCCGAGCCGCTGGGCAGGAGCCTGGCGACAGGCCTCGTCGCCGCCCTCGCGGTGTTCGGCCTGGGCCTCGTCATCAGCAGCTTCCTCGGTCGCACCGGATTCGGGACGGTCTTCCTCACCATCCTCACGGCCTGCCTGCTCGCCGGGGCGGTGGCCCTGCCCGACCGGATCACCACGGACTGGGCCCGCGAGACCTGGAAGCCGGCCTCCGTCGCCGCGGTGCAGCCGTCCTACGAGCTGGGCACCGGCGCGGGCCTGCTCGACCTGTCGGCACTGCCGGTCCCCGCGGGCACGACCGTCGCCACCCGGGCCGAGGTGGGCGCCGGACAGCTCAAGGTGGTCGTCCCGAAGGACGTGGTCGTGAAGCTCCACGCCGAGGTGGGGCTCGGCGATGTCCAGCTTCCCGGACAGCCCGCGGAAGACATCGACATCGCCCCGGACCAGGTCGAGACGCGCACGATCGCCCCGCCGGCCGGGACCGCCCCGGCAGGCACGCTGGACCTCTCGCTCGAGGTCGGCATCGGACAGGTGGAGGTCACCCGTGCTGCTTCATGAGTTCCGCCCCGGCCGGCTGCTCGTCGGCCTCACCGCCCTCGCTCTGGCCGCCTTGTACGCGGGCGAGATCACCGGAGCCTGGACGACCCCGTGGTACGCGGTGATCCCGGTGCTCTGCGGCGGACTGGGCACGGCCGCCCTGGTGACCTGGGTCGCCTATCGAATACGGCGCCGTCGATCGGCGAGGAACCTGTCCGCCGACAGCTCGGAGGCCCCGGCCAGCAGCAGCGGAAGCCAAGCCATCAGATAGGCGAGGTCGTTGCCGAGGTAGTACGGGCTCACCTGCCAGCTCACGGTCAGCCAGAGGCTCAGGGAGATCAGCACGCCGCCGAGCGCCGCCACGCGGGCGTAGAGGCCGAGCAGGGTCCCGATCCCGACGGCGAGCTCTCCGAAGGCGATGGCGTACCCGAAGCCGGCGGGGTTCTTGAGGGCGAGGTCGACGAGGGCGGGGATCGCCGAGCTGTCCCGCACGCCGCGCATCGTCTCGCCGATGGAGCCGCTGCCCTCGGCCGCGAAGAAGGCGGAGTCGGTGAGCTTGTCGAGCGCGGCGTAGACGAACGTGACCCCGAGGAAGAGCCGGAGCGGAAGGAGGGCGTAGCGGGAGGCGACGGCCTTCCACCGGTCGAAGGTGACCTGCCATCGGGCGAAGGTGGCCTTCCACCGGGCGCGGCCGGTTCGGCCCTGGCCGCCGGGAGCGCTCGGACCGCCGGTCCCGCCCGGGTCGCCTGTCGCGTCGTTCGTCCGGTCCGCTCGTCCCGTCATCGTCGGTCACCTCTCCACGCCCCGTACGACTGTTCGCGGAACGATTCTCCTCGGACCCGCGCCCGAGGGACACGTGGAGAGGGCCGGACGCTCAGTCGACGACGTCGATCGTGACCCGATTGGTCTCGATGCCCGCCGCCGTCACGACCGAGACCTCCACCCTGCCGGGCTCCACGTCCGCGGGGAGGGGGACGGTGAGGGCCGCGTCCGTCGGGTTGGCGAAGCCGCCCGGGACCGGGACCAGGGGGACGTGGGCGTGGACGGCGCCGATGCGCACGACCAGCCGGGTCAGCGGGTCGGGGGCTGCGGCGCCCGGCGGGACGAAGCCGCAGCCGCGGATCTCGATGTCGTCGCCCGTCCGGATCGGGGCGTCGAGGTCGCCCGCCTCCCGGGAGCGGACGACGGAGTGGATCGTGGGGCGGACGCCCTCGGTGCACTTGGTGGCGAGGTGCCAGGCCGCGGAGACGGCCAGGAGCAGCACGAGCGACCAGGGCACTTCGGGAAGCCGGGCGGGGTCGCGGGCGAGGCCGACGGCCGTCAGGGCCAGGACGGCACAGGAGACGAGGAGGTACTGGACGTCGGCGAGGCCGGCCCGGCCGCTGTCGTCGCAGAGCAGGTCGGCGGCGCGCGGACGGTCGGCGCGGACCTTCTGGAGGCGGCCGGCCGCGATCCGGACGGAGACGACGAGACGGGCGGTGACGGTGACCGCCGACACGAGGGCGAAGGCGGTGAGCAGGCCGGCTGCCCTCGACAGGCCGAAGGCGGCCGGGCCCGGCCGGAGGAAGGCCAGGAAGAGGAGGGTGAAGCCGAGGAGGAGCAGCCAGGCGGCGGCGACGGCCCGGGTGGTGGAGAGCCGGTTGTCCTCGCCGATCAGGGGGGCGAGGAGACCGCCGCGTGTCCGGTGGGCGTGGGCGGCGGCGCTGAGCAGGACGGCGAAGACGAGGGCGGTGCACAGGCCGGCCGTGCGGGCGCCGGTCCAGCCGTCGCCGATCGCGGTGAGGGCCTGGCCGAGCAGCAGGGCGAGGACGGCGCCCCAGACGGCGCCGATGCCCCCGCTGCGTACACGGTCGAGCCAGGCCGTCCCGGCCTCGCGGCCGCGGACGGCCACGGCGCGGGCGGACTGGGCCAGCTCGTCGGAGACCCACTGGCGGGCGGCGACCGGCGAGTGGGCGACGGCCGCGGGGACGCCGTGCCCGGCGGCCAGCTCGTCCCGCCGGGCGAGGAAGGCGGCGACCGCGCGCCGGTGGCCGGCCTTCCCGCAGTGGGCGCAGCCGGCGCAGGCCGTCGCGTGTTCGCCGTACTGTCTCGCCTCTTGAACCGCCACGGTGCTCACTTCCCGAGCTCACTTCACGACCCGTTCCGTTGCGTCCCGGTGCGCTCCGATGCGTTCCGAACGGTCAACCAGCCGTTGATTCCCCGGAATTGTGTCGCACCGGTGGCTCCCGGAGCTGCCGTGTGCGCCCCGCCGGAGAGTGATTGCCGCGCCATCTCATTGACGTACAGAAGGGTGAAGCGATGGTGTTACGACAGGAGTTCGGGCTCCGCTCGGCTGATCCTGCGCCAGAGCGGCTGGTAGTTGATCCAGCCGACGAGGTCGCTGCCGAGCTGTTCGCGGGTGGCGACGGCGTCCCGGTGGTCGATCGGCACCGGCTTCCCGGCCGCCCGCGCGGCCAGTTGGACCTGGGCGCAGCGTTCCATGGCGATGAACCACCAGGCCGCCGCGTCGACGGAGGAGCCGACGGTGAGCAGCCCGTGGTTGCGCAGCACGATCGCCTTGAACGAGCCGAGGGCGAGGGCGATCCGGCGGCCTTCCTCGGCGTCGACGGTGACGCCGGTGTACGCGTCATAGAGGGCGTGGTCCTGGTAGAAGGCGCACGCCTCCTGGGTGAGCGGGTCGAGGAGTTCGCCGAGCGCGGCGAGCGCCCGCCCGTGGAGGGAGTGGGTGTGGGCGACGGCGACGACGTCGGGCCGGGCCCGGTGGACCTGGGCGTGGACGGTGAAGGCCGCCTGGTTCACGTGCTGGCCGCCGCGGACGACCTGCCCGTCGCCGTTGACGAGGACGAGGTCGCTCGCGGTGAGGTCCTCGAAGGGCGCCCCGAAGGGGTTCACCCAGTAGCAGTCGGGGAACTCCGGGTCGCGGGCGCTGATGTGGCCCGAGACGCCCTCCTCGTATCCGAGCCGCCCGAAGAGCCGGAGCGCGCCCGCGAGCCGCTGCCTGCGGTGGGTGCGTTCCTCCTCGGCCGTCGCGTGGACGGGCGGCATGGCGAAGTGGAGCCGGTCGACGGGGACGGGGTCGGGTATCACGCTCATGCGCCGGAAGGTAACGCCCGGCCGGGCAACTCACCAGAGTCCGGACGTGAACACGACGAAGCCGCCGCCCCGGAGTACCGGGGCGGCGGCTTCAGGCACCTGCGGGAGGGACTACTCCCACTCGATGGTGCCCGGGGGCTTGCTCGTGACGTCGAGGACGACGCGGTTCACGTCGGCGACCTCGTTGGTGATGCGGGTCGAGATCTTGGCGAGCACCTCGTAGGGCAGGCGCGACCAGTCGGCCGTCATCGCGTCCTCGGAGGAGACGGGGCGCAGCACGATCGGGTGACCGTAGGTGCGGCCGTCGCCCTGGACGCCCACGGAGCGGACGTCGGCGAGCAGGACGACCGGGCACTGCCAGATCTCGCGGTCGAGACCGGCCGCGGTGAGCTCCTCGCGGGCGATGGCGTCTGCCTCGCGCAGCAGGTCCAGGCGCTCCTTGGTGACCTCGCCGACGATGCGGATGCCGAGGCCGGGGCCGGGGAAGGGCTGGCGCTGGACGATCTCCTCGGGCAGGCCGAGCTCCTGGCCGACCATGCGGACCTCGTCCTTGAAGAGCTGGCGCAGCGGCTCGACGAGCTCGAACTCCAGGTCCTCGGGGAGGCCGCCCACGTTGTGGTGGGACTTGATGTTGGCCGTGCCGGTGCCGCCGCCGGACTCGACGATGTCCGGGTAGAGCGTGCCCTGGACGAGGAACGCGACGTCCTCGCCGGTGCCCGCCGACTCGGCGACGATCTCGGCCTGCGCCTGCTCGAAGACGCGGATGAACTCACGGCCGATGATCTTGCGCTTGGTCTCCGGGTCGGAGACGCCGGCGAGGGCGGTGAGGAAGCGCTCCTGCGCGTCGACGACCTTCAGATTGACGCCGGTGGAGGCGACGAAGTCCTTCTCGACCTGCTCGGTCTCGCCCTTGCGCATGAGGCCGTGGTCGACGTAGACGCAGGTGAGCTGCGAGCCGATGGCCTTCTGCACGAGCGCGGCGGCCACGGCGGAGTCGACGCCGCCGGAGAGACCGCAGACGGCGCGCTTGTTGCCGACCTGGGCGCGGATGGCCGCGACCTGCTCGTCGATGACGTTGCCGGTGGTCCACGACGGCTCGATGCCGGCGCCGCGGTAGAGGAAGTGCTCCAGGATCTGCTGGCCGTGCGTGGAGTGCAGCACCTCGGGGTGGTACTGGACGCCGTACAGCTTCTTCTCGTCGTTCTCGAAGGCGGCGACCGGCACGACGTCCGTGGACGCGGTGACGGAGAAGCCCTCGGGGGCGGCGGAGCAGGCGTCGCCGTGCGACATCCACACGGACTGCTCGACCGGGGTGCCCTCGAAGAGGGTCGAGCCGGCCTTGGAGACGTGCAGCTCGGTACGGCCGTACTCGCGGGCGCCGGTGTTGTCGACGGTGCCACCGAGGGTCGTCGCCATCAGCTGGAAGCCGTAGCACATACCGAAGACGGGGACGCCCGCCTCGAAGATCGCGCGGTCGAGGCGGGGGGCGCCTTCCGCGTACACGGAGGACGGGCCGCCGGAGAGGATGATCGCCTTCGGGTTCTTGGCCAGCATCTCGGCCACCGGCATGGTGGACGGGACGATCTCGCTGTAGACCCGGGCCTCACGGACGCGGCGGGCGATGAGCTGGGCGTACTGGGCGCCGAAGTCGACAACGAGGACTACGTCCGGGTTGGAGACGTCGGGCGCGGCAGCGGGGGTCGCTGATGACACTACGGCGGCCTTCCGGCGGTAGGTGGGGTCCCCCGAAGGGGGGTGCTCTTTGTCGATTCTACCGGCGCGCCGGTCGGACTTTTCGTCTCACCATCCGAACCCGGGTTGGCCCGGGGTCCGCGGCGGGGTCCATACTGTCGCCATGCGCAAGCTCCCGACCTTCGTCTTTACCTATGGCACCGGCCCGTCCGGCTGCCATGGTCGTGCTGCTTGAGCAACTGACAAGCGACTTCCCAGGCGCCCCGGGCCGACAAGGCCCGGGGCGTTCTGTCGTTTCCGGGCCGTGTCGCCCCGGGGCTCCGCACCCGACACCCCGAGGAGCCCCACCATGACGACGAACACCGCCATCACCGAGAAGACCGGCGCGCGCACCGACGAGGCCGCGGCGCTGATCGGTGGCGCCCGCGACCGCATCGACTCCCTCGACGACCGGATCATCGGCCTCATCCAGGAACGGATGGCCGTCTCGGCCGTCATCCAGGAGGCGCGGATCTCGTCCGGGGGCCGCCGGGTGAACCTGGCGCGCGAGATGGAGGTCCTCGGTCACTTCCGTGACGCGCTGGGCAAGCCCGGCACGGCCCTCGCGATGACCATGCTGGAGCTGTGCCGGGGCCGCATCTGAGCGAGGGTCGCAGGCGGGCGAGGGCCCGGATCTGAGTTCGGGCCCGCTCTCACCCGTACGGCGCGTGACCGGCCGCGACCCGGCTTCGTTGGTCCGGGTGTCCGTGCCAGCCAGGGGCGGGCCCGCAAGAAACCACGCGTGGCTTCGCTGGGGCGTGTGGCGTACCTCCGGTGCGCCGTGGGACCTCGCACCAGCGCGTGTGGCCGGGCAGCAGGGGACAGCAGCCCGGTCACCTGGAAAGGGCGGTCGGCCCCGGGGACGCCCGGGGCCGATCGCAACCGGCTCAGAACGAAATCCCGAACCCCGTCCCCCTCTCCTCCCCCTTCTCCGTTTCTCCCCGCGCGGCGCAACCCCCCGGTGCCGACGCCAAGGGCCCCGTGCCGCGACCGGAATCGCGGCACGGGGCCCTTTCCTGCGTACCCGGCACCCTCGCACCTCCGGCGTGACGCGCGTCACACGAAGATCCTGCGCAACCGCTACAACCAATCCCGTCGGTCGCGGGTCATCTATGCAGCATCACCAAAAGCAGGAAAGGCGCTGCACTCGGAGGGGGGTGCAGCGCCTTTTCTCATTCCTGCTGCGACAGGCTCATGCCTGGCGCTCCGGTTCCTTCCTCGGCGGGACCGCGGGGATGCCCAGGAACGGCAGCCGCAGGGCGCCGAAGGCCTCGGCCGGGACCGCCGGGGACTTCGGCTCGACCGCAGCCAGCCGTACGTACGCCTCCCCCTGCCGCGGCCGCGGGTCCTCCTCACCCTTGTTCGGCCAGAACGACATCGCCCGCTCCGCCTGCGCCGTGATCGTCAGGGACGGGTTGACGCCGAGGTTCGCGGAGACCGCCGCCCCGTCGACGACGGAGATCCCGGGGTGGCCGAAGAGCCGGTGGTACGGGTCGATGACACCGGACCCGGCGTCGGCTCCGATCGGGCAGCCGCCCAGGAAGTGGGCGGTGAGCGGGGTGCCCATCAGCTCGCCGACGTTGGAGCCGGGGAAGCCGTTGATCTCCTCGGCGAGGAGGGTGGCGGCCCGGGTCGCCTCCTCGATCTGGACCGGGTTCGGCGCCCCGTGCCCCTGGCGGGCCGTGAGCAGGCCCTTCCCGAGGCCGCCGGGCTTGCGGTAGGTCGTCAGGGAGTTGTCGAGGGACTGCATGACCAGACCGATGATGGTCCGCTCCGACCAGTGCCAGTTGGAGAGCGAGCGGGCGGCGAGCGTCGGGTGCCTGAGCAGGTTCAGGAACCAGTTCCGCACCCGGTGGGCCCCGTAGGGCACCTGGAGGACGGTGAGGCCGCCCATGGAGTTGGAGCCCTTGCCGTACCGGACCGGCTCGATGTGCGTGTTCGCGTCGGGGTGGATCGAGGAGGTGATGGCGACGCCCTTGGTGAAGTCGGCCTTCTCCTTGCCGTGCTTCTTGCGGTAGCGCCGGTCGGTGGTCTGCGCGCCGACCAGACCCTCGGAGTTGGTACGGGTGAGCTCGCCGAGCCGGTGCGAGATCCGGGGCAGCAGGCCGCCGTCCTTCATCCGGTGCAGCAGGGTCTGCGTGCCGTACGTGCCGGCCGCGATCACCACCCGGCGGGCGCGGAAGGTCCGGCCCTTGCCCTTCTTCCGGTTGTCGGTGGGGAGGGTCTGCACCGCGTAGCCGCCCCGCGAGTCCTCGGTGACGGTGACGACCGTGGTCATGGGGTGGACGGTGGCGCCCGCCTTCTCGGCGAGGTGGAGGTAGTTCTCGTTGAGGGTGTTCTTGGCGCCGTGGCGGCAGCCCGTCATGCACTCGCCGCACTCGGTGCAGGCACGCCGGGCCGGGCCCGCGCCGCCGAAGTACGGGTCGGCGACCTCCGCGCCCGGCTTCGCCTTCGCCGTACCGTCGGCATCGTCCCCGTCTCCGAAGAAGACGCCGACCGGCGCCATGTGGAACGTGTCGCCGATCCCCATCGCCTGCGCGGCCGCCTTGAGGTGCACGTCGGAGGGCGTCGTCGTCGGGTTGAGCCGGACGCCGAGCATCCGCTGTGCCTGGTCGTAGTACGGCCGCAGCTCGTCCTGCCAGTCGGTGATGTCCTTCCACTGCGGGTCGTCGAAGAACGGCTTGGGCGGTACGTAGAGGGTGTTGGCGTAGTTGAGGGAGCCGCCGCCCACGCCGGCGCCCGCGAGCACCATCACGTTGCCCAGCAGGTGGATGCGCTGGATGCCGTAGAGGCCGAGGGCCGGGGCCCACAGGAAGTTCTTCACGTCCCAGGAGTTCTTCGGCAGGGTCGCGCGGGTGAAGCGGCGCCCGGCCTCCAGGACGCCGACCCGGTAGCCCTTCTCGGTGAGCCGGAGGGCGGTGACCGAACCGCCGAAGCCGGAGCCGACGACGAGGACGTCGTAGTCGTACGCGTCGTCCGTCCCGCTCGCTTCCTGATTCTGGGCAGGGGGTACCGCGGTCATGGCTCTCCTCGTACGAAAAGGTGTGAAAGGAAAGGGCGTCAGCGCAGGCGCAGGGCCTTCATCGCCTTCAGGGACAGGCTCATCACCGCGGCGTACTTCTCGTCGTCCATGCCGAAGGAGGGCGCGAGCGGCATCAGCCGCTGCTGGGCGACGGTCTGGGCCTCGGTGTACTTGAGGATGCCCTCCGAGCCGTGGCGGCGGCCGAGACCGGAGTCCTTCATGCCGCCCATCGGGGACTGCACGCTGCCGTAGGCGGGCGCGTACCCCTCGTTGATGTTGACGGTGCCGGTGCGCAGCCGGGCCGCGACGGCGTGGCCGCGGCGCGAGTCCTTGGTCCACACGGAGGAGTTGAGGCCGTACGGCGTGCCGTTGGCGAGGTCGATGACCTCGTCCTCGTCCGTGAAGCGGTAGATCGAGACGACCGGGCCGAAGGTCTCCTCGGAGCAGACGGCCATCGGGGCCTCGACGCCGTCGAGGATGGTCGGCTCGTAGAAGAGGGGGCCGATGTCGGGGCGGGCGACACCGCCGGCGACGAGCGTGGCGCCCTTGGCGACGGCCTCCTCGACGTGCTTCCTGACCGTCTCCAGCTGCCGGTCGCCGACGAGGGAGCCCATGTCGGCCCCGTACGCGAGGGAGCTGCCGAGCCGCATGGCCTTGGTGCGGGCGGCGAAGCGGTCGAGGAAGGCGTCGGCGATCGACTCGTGCACGTACAGCCGCTCGATGGAGATGCAGAGCTGCCCGGCGGAGGAGAAGCAGGCGCGGACGGCTCCGGCGGCGGCCTTCTCGATGTCGGCGTCCTTCAGGACGAGCATCGCGTTCTTGCCGCCGAGTTCGAGGGAGACGCCGACGAGCCGGGCCGCGGCGCCCTGGGCGACCTCGCGGCCGGTGCGGGTGGAGCCGGTGAACGAGACGTAGTCGGCGTGCTTGACGACCTCGGGGCCGACGACCGGGCCCTCGCCCAGGACGACCTGGAAGACCTCGGCGGGCAGCCCGGCCTCGATGAGCAGGTCACGGGCCCACAGCGCGGTGAGCGCCGTCTCGGTGTCGGGCTTCATGACGACCGCGTTGCCCGAGACGAAGGCGGGGAGCGCGTCGCCGACGGAGAGCTCCAGCGGGTAGTTCCAGGGTGCGATCTGGCCGACGACCCCGCGCGGCTGGCGCAGCTCGGTGACCTTGGTGAGGGTCGGTACGACTCCGGTGTGGCGCTTGGCACGCAGGTACGAGGCGGCCTTGCGGCCGTAGTGGCGGGCGGCGACGGACACCGCCTGGACCTCCTCGTGGGCGTGCAGGCGCGCCTTGCCCGTCTCCAGCTGGATGAGGTCGAGGACCTCGGACTGCCGCTGGAGGACGAGGTCGTGGAAGCGGAGGAGGACGGCGGCGCGGACCTTGACCGGGGTGGCGGCCCAGGCCGGCTGGGCGGCGCGGGCGCGCGCGAAGGCCTCGGCGACGTCCTCGGGGGTGGACTCGGGGAGCTCCGCCAGCCTCTCCCCGGTGAAGGGGGTGTGGTTGGCGGTCCGGCCCGAGCCGACGACGCCACGGGTGAGCCGGGCGACCACCTCGGGCGTCACGACGTCGGCGGCGGTGCGCACGCCGGCGGGCGCGGGCGCGACCGGGTTGGTCGCGCCGGCGGGCGCGGCCGCTCCGCCCTGCGCGGCGGGGGCTTCGGGAACCGAGAGGGCGGCGGGGGCCTGCGAGTCCGTCATGAGGGCGAGCGTAGGCGGCGATCCGCCCTTTGGGTACCCGTCGGTAACGCGTTTTCACCGGGTACACACATCGCGCCAGCGATCACTGGCACATAAGCCCTGATCAGGGGCTTACGGCTGACGGAGGCCTGAGGAGGAGATTTTTCCGGCCCCCTTCGCCCGTCTGTTCGGCCGCCCGTTCAGTCGCCCGGCGGCCGCCAGTGCTGGAGCATGATGTCGAACTGCTCGCGGGTGGTCTCCCAGCTCGACTGCGGCGAGGACATGTACAGGGCGTACTCCGTGCCGTCGTCCTCGTAGTACATGAGGTCGATCGCGTGCCGCGGCCCGGGGAAGTCCTTCCGCTCGGTCCAGGTGAACTCCCACTGACAGGACTTGACCTGGTCGCGGTAGGTGACCTGGCCGAGCTTGACCCGGGTGTAGTCCATCCGCTTCTGCAGGACGCGCTCCAGGTCGAGGGCGTGCATGTACGGGTTCTCGAAGTCCGGGCTCCGGTCGATGCTGATCCGGATGCGGTGATTGCCGTTGTCCGGGGTGTAGTCGATCTGGTCGCCCTCCTTCTGCCGCTTCCAGCCGTCCGGTACGAGCAGACTGAAGCCCGCCGGGTCGTGGACGCGGTGCCAGCCGGCCGGAATGTCGTTCTCGGTGCCCTGGGTGGCGGTGGAGGGGCCGGGACCGGTCGCCGTGGTCCGTCCGCCGCCGTTGCTGTCGCCGTCCCGGTCGCCGCCCGCGTAGTTCATGGCGGCGAAGACGGCGCCGCCCGCGACGAGACCGGCGAGCAGGGCCGCGAGGACGACGGTGCGCCAGCGACCTCGCCCCGAGGACGCGGGGGCGGAGGTGGAGGCGGAAGGCACCACGGTGGGGGGTGACTGCGAGCCCTGGGACGGCTGCGGCGCCTGGGGCTCGTCGGCCGGGTGGGGCCACTGTGCCGTGGACGTCCGCGGCCCACCGGCCCGACGCGCCGTGGCGTCCGTACCCGCAGTACCGGCCGTACCCGCCGTGCCCGCCGTGCTTCCGGTGGCGATCGAATCGGCCCCGTCCGCCGCGCCCGAGGTCAGGTCGTCCCGCGCCACGCGCTGGGTCGGCACGTACGCCTGCGCCGTCTGCGGCGTCCGTCCCTCCATCGCGTCGAGCAGCATCCGCTCGGCCTCGTCCGCACGCGGCCGGTGCTCCGGCTCCTTGCGCAGCAGCGCCACGATGACCGGCGCGAGCGGCCCGGCCTTCTCCGGGTACGGCGGCTCCTCGGTCACCACGGCCTGCATCGTGCTGATCGGAGAGGTCCGGCGGAACGGCGAGGTCCCCTCCACCGCCGTGTACAGCGTGGCCCCGAGGGACCAGAGGTCGGAGGCGGGACCGGGATCGCCGCCCCGTACCCGCTCGGGCGCCAGATAGTCGATGGACCCGACGATCTCCCCGGTCCGCGTGATCGTCGAGTCGCCCTCGATCGCCGCGATCCCGAAGTCGGTGATCAGGACGCGCCCGTCCCGCGCCAGCAGGACGTTGCCCGGCTTGACGTCCCGGTGCAGCACCCCGGCCGCGTGCGCGGCCCGCAGCGCGCCGAGGACGTGCAGCCCGACCCTGGCCGCCTCGCGGGGCTCGATCGCGCCCGTCTCCTTGGTGGCGTCGGCGAGCGAGGGCCCGTCGACGTACTGCATCACGATCCACGGACGGCTGTCGTGCTCCAGGACGTCGTGGACGGTGACCACGCCCGGGTGGGTGATCCGCGCGGCGGCCCGCGCTTCCTTCTGCGTCCGCGCGTGCAGCACGAGCCGGTCGGCCTCCGCCACGAACCGGCCCGCCGTCAGCTCCTTCACCGCGACCACGCGGTGCAGCACCTCGTCGTGCGCGCGCCAGACCTTGCCCATACCGCCGCGGCCGATGCACTCGCCGAGCCGGTAGCGACCCGCGAGCAACAACCCCGCCCCTGTGCTCTGAGAATGTTCCACTTGCCCCCGCCCGTTCCTTCGGATGCCAGGTTACGGAGGGGGGCGGGGGGTGCGGAACCTCGGGGCTGTCATAGGAACAGCACTGTGACCGGGGGACGGTGACGCCCCGATGGACGGCCCGGCCGGTGGCCCTGCGTCGGTCGGCCAGTGGGCCTGCGTCGGCCCGGCCGGTGGCCCGGCGTCCTCTCCGGCTCAGCGTCCCGGGCGGAAGGCCTTCGTGGCCTCGTCGTAGATCTCGGAGACCTTGTCGCTCTCGCCCTTCGGGCCGATGACCACCACGACGTGGTACCGCCCGCCGTCGATCAGTGCGAGGTTCCGGACGGAGACCTGGCGCCCGGTGCCGTCCAGCCACCAGTAACTGCCCGTGGCCGTCGCCGTCGTGCCGATGTCGACCCGGCGGGACGAATCCGTACCCGACCAACTGGACACGCGCAGCGGCTCCAGCTCGCGCTCCTTGTTGTTCTGGTACTCCAAGGGGTCGGATCCGTGGTCGGCGACCGTGTCCCTGCCCGGGACGACGATCATCGTGAAGTCGCCGCCCGTGTAGCGCACTTGCCCGGCGTCGTTGATCGGGCTGCGCCGCCAGCCGTTCGGGACCCCGATCCGGAAGCCCTCCGGGTCCTGGCGCAGGGTGTACCCGGCGGCGAGGGCGGGCGCCGACGGATCGGCCGCGGGCGGGGTCGTGGACGGCTTGGCGGACGGCTTGGCAGACGGCTTGGCGGACGGCTTGGAGGAAGGATCGGCCGACGGGGCGCTCGTGGGTGCCGTGCCGGGCGCGGTGGTACGCGGGGAGCCGCCGGCCGACGGAGCGCCCGCGCCCGGTTCCTCCCCCTCGCCCGGCAGGAAGAACACGGCGTACGCCACGGCCCCGCCGAGCAGGAGCAGGACGAGGAGCAGCAGCGTACGGCCGAGGGAGCGCGGCGAACCCTCGCCCCGGGAAGGGCTCCGGGGCGTTCGGGGGGCACGGGGCGCACGGGGGGCCCGGGACGCGCGCTGCGGGATCTCCTCCTGGAACTCCACCCCCGCGTCGACGTATTCGCCCTGGTGGACGACCTCGGGCGCGGCCTCGTGAAGGGCCGCCGCGCGCGGCTCGGGGCGGGGGTCCTTGCCCCGCTTGTGACGGTGACGGCCCGCACCCGCACCCTTGCGGCGCCGGCGCACCAGCTCGCCGCGGCGGCGCACGATCGGCAGGCGTGTCTCGTCGAAGGACGGCAGCGGTACGGCTCCGAAGCCTGCCTCGGGCTCCGGCGCCGACCGCACGAGGGAGCGCAGCCAGCCGCGGAGCTCCTCGAAGTCGGGGCGCTCGGTGGGGTCCTGGCGGAGCAGGGACTCCACGACCGGGCGCAGCGGCCCGCACTCCTCGGCGAAGGCGGGCGGCTCGGCGCAGACCAGCTGGACGAGCTCGGCGGCGCTGTCCTCCGGGTAGGGGGCGTGGCCCTGGACGGCCCGGTAGAGGAGCGCGCCGAGCGCCCACAGGTCGGTGGCGGGGCCGATGGGCGGGGCGAGGCGCCAGTTCTCGTGGACGGGGCCGGCCTGCTCGGGCGCCCAGCGCTCGGTGACCGCGCCGACGACGGCGATCCGGGTCTGGCGGGCCCGCTCGGCGTCGAGGCGCGTGGTGGGGCCGCGGTGGGCCTGGGCGGGTACGGCGACGTGGCCCCCGGTCCCGGGCGGCCCGGCGGCGCCGGCGGGGACCGGGAGGTGGGCGGGGTCGGGGGTCGCGGCGGTGTACCCGGCGGGCAGCGCCGGGCGGCCCGAGCCCGGCAGTACGGGGCCTCGGCCGGGTCCCGAGCCGCCGGCGGGGATCGGTCCGGAGCCGTCGCGCGCGGCGTGCGGGCCGTCGCTCCAGTTGCCGGCAAGGTGCACGCGCGGTGGAGGACCGGCCTGCGGGCCGCCGTACGCCGTATCGCCGCCGTCGTCCTCGTCGTCGTCCTCGTCGTCGTCCGCCGCCTGCGACCACCACTGCGGCTCGGGCGCGCCGGACGCGGGCACCGGGGCAGGAGGCGGCGGGGGCGCGGGGGCCGGGATGGGTGGAGTGGACGGCTCCGCCGGCGCGGGGCGCTGGCCGGGGAGCGCGCCCGTCTCGCCGAGCCGCGCCGCGGCACGCGCCCCCGCGCGGTACGCGGCGATGGCTCCGGCCCGTGCGGCCCGCACGTCGGCGGTGGGCGGCGGGGCGACGGCCGGGGGCTCCGCCCCGGTCCGGGTCTCGGGCACGGACCTCGCCCCCGCGCCGTACGGGTCGGCCCCGTAGGACTCCCGACCGTACGCACCGGCACCGGGGTCGGCCACGCCGCCGCTGCTCTCGCCACCGTCCTGGTCGGACCCGTACTCGTCGGCGCCGTAGCCGTAGGCGGCCTCGCCGAGAAGCTCATCGTCCGAGTCCGGCCCGTACGAGACCTCCTCGAACTCCGCGAACTCCTCGCCCTCCTCCGCCTCCTCCTCATCCGTGTCGGTCTCGGACTCGAACTCGGTCTCGGACTCGGTCTCGGTCTCGATCTCCTCGTAGACCTCGGCCTCGTACAGGTCGGAGCTGTACACCTCGGCGAACTCGGGCTCGGGCGCGAGCGGGAAGTCGGGCTCGAACTCCCTGGACGCGAACCCGGACCCCGTCCCGGCCGTCGTCCCCGCCCCGAACCTCGCCCCGAACTCCCCCTCGTCGTCCGTCTCCGGCACGGGCGCGTAGCCGCACAAGGCCTCTTCCGCGGCGCCCACGGCGAGGCCGGTGAGGACCACCCGCCCGTCGTCGCAGACGAGCACGGTCCGGGCGGTGATGTTCCGGTGGACCCAGCCGTGGGCATGGAGCGCGCGCAGGGCCGTGAGGACGTCGGCGCCGATCTCGGCCGCCCGGTACGGGTTCAGGGGTTGCTCGGCGAGGAGCGCGGCCAGCGGCCTGGCCGCCACGACCTCGCTCACTATCCACAGCGAACCGGCCTCCGCGAAGACGTCGAAGACCTGGTCGAGGAGGGGATGGTCGGGAATCTGCGCGGCGGCCTGGGCCGCCTCGATCGCCCGGCGCACGACGGGCTCGGCCGGCCGGCGGGTAGCCCGCCCGGCGCTCCCGTAGGACTGCGCGGAACCGTCCGCGCCGTCGAGCACCTCGGCGTCCACGAACTCCGGCAGGGGCACCTGGCGGACCAGGACCTCCTGCCCGCTGTACGTGTCGAAGGCGCGCGTCTCGGCGAAGTCGTACGCGTCCGCGCCCGGACCCGTCTCCGCGCCGGTCGGCGGCAGCGGCAGGCGGTAGCGGTCCGCCAGCACCCTTCCCGCGTAGTCGTCCACGACGCCTCCCCACGCGCGCACGCTGTCCCCCGTGGACCCGCGGATCCGTCGGATCACGCGAGTCCGTCAATTCCGGTCCGGCACCGTGCAGTTAGCGGCAATTGTCGGCTGCGTACGGTCCACGAACTCTCACGATACGTGGCGCCGGTCAGTCCTTGGGGCTGAACGTGGCGAACGCCGTATCCCGCAGCGTCCGGCACTCCGCGCCGTTCCACTCGTCCGCCTTGCAGGTGATCATGATGGAGTAGCCGTGCTTGTCGTCCACCTTGAAGCCTCGGTTGAGCACGCGGACGGTCATGCCCTTCTGTGTGCGCGTGAACTCCCAGTCGGCGACGGTCGGGTAGCCCTTGTAGGACACCTGCTTGATACCGATGTGCTGGTAGTCCTGGCTGGTGACGGCCACGCCGGCCTTGGCCAGCTCCCAGGCGCTCTGCGCGTTGTCCTTCGGGCTGTCGTTGAAGTCGACCTGGACGCGCGGGAAACCGCCGCTCTCGCTGAATATCACGCCGAGGTCGTATCCCGGTATCGAGCTGGGCTTGTAGGTGCCGGGCAGCGCCATGGAGAAGTGGAGCCGCTCGTTGGTGACGAGGGCGTACCCGGCGGGCAGCTGCGCGCCGGGTACGCCGCTGGGCTTGCCGGACGGCTTGGTACCGCCCTGCCCGGTCGTCGTCCCGACCGTCGTTCCGGTCGTCGTTCCGGTCGTCGTCCCGGTGGTCGTCCCCGTCGTGCCCGCGTCGCCCGTCGATCCGTTGGAGCCGCTGCCCCCGGGCTGTGCGCCGCCCTGCTGGCCGGGGCCGCCGGGCGTCTGCCCCTTGCCGCCGGAGCCTTCGGAGCCGCCGGACCCGTCGGCGCCGCCGCCGGACGCGCCGGCCGAGGCCGTCGTGCCGCCGGTCCCCTGGCCCTGCTTGTCCTTGTCGTCGCCACCGGTGAGGGAGACCGTCAGGATCGTGCCGAGCAGCGCGAGGACGGCGACCGCGGCGATGATCACCAGCGTGCGGCGCGGTACGACGTCGGTCAGCGGCGCTCGGGCCGGAGCCTGCCTGCCGCCACCCTGCAACGGCTCGGCCGCCCTCGGCCTCGGCGGCTTCGGCCTCGCCTTCGGCTCGGCCTTCGCGGAGGCCGCCGCGTTGCGCACGGACTTCAGCGCGCCCCGTACCCGGTCGGCGGCGACGGCCGTGTCGGGCGTCCTGTCCCGGTCGGCGGCCGGACCCACCGGAGCCCGGTCGGGGCGCGGCGGAAGCAGGATGGCCCGGGTGACCTCGGGAGAGACCTCCGGCGCCGCGACGGGCGCGTCGAGCACGGCCCGCAGCAGGACCCGCGCGCGGGCGTCGTCGAGGCGCTGGGCCGGGTCCTTGGCGAGCAGGCCGTAGATGACCTGCTCCAGCTCGGGTCCCGCGTTCTTCGGCGGGTCGACCGGCTCGGTCATCACCGCCGTGAGGGTGGCGATGGCGGAGCCCTTGTCGTAGGGCGGGCTGCCCTCGACCGCCGCGTACAGGAGGCCGCCCAGCGACCACAGGTCGGCGGCCGGTCCGGGCTTGTGACCGCGGGCGCGCTCCGGCGAGATGTAGGAGGGGGCGCCGACGAGCATGCCGGTGGAGGTGATCGAGGGGTCGCCCTCGACCTGGGCGATGCCGAAGTCGGTCAGGACGACCCGGCCGTCATCGGCGATCAGCACGTTCGACGGCTTCACGTCACGGTGGAGGATGCCCTCGCGGTGCGCGGAGCGCAGGACGTCGAGGATGGCGAGCCCGACCTCGGCGGCGCGGCGGGGCGTGAGCACACCGTCCTCGCGCACGGCGTCGGCGAGGGACTTGCCCTCGATGAGCTCCATGACGATCCACGGACGGTCGTCCTCGTCGACGACGTCGTACACGGTCACGGCGCCGTTGTTACGGATCCGGGCGATGGCCTTGGCCTCGCGCAGGGTCCGGGTGATGAGGCGTCGCTTCTCGTCGTCGTCGATGCTGGTGGGGAAGCGGAGCTCCTTGACGGCGACGGTGCGGCCCAGGGTCTCGTCGACCGCGCGCCACACGGTGCCCATGCCGCCGCGTCCGAGGACCACGCCGAGCCGGTAGCGGCCGGCGAGCAGCCTGCCCTCGGTCACGGGGTCCTTGCGGAACCGGTCGGCGCCGAAGCCGCCGGAGCCGCCGGAACCACTCCCGGCAGCCGAGCGGCCGGAACCGCTCCCCCGCTCGGCGCGGCCGGTCTCGCCGTCGCCGTCGCCGGCGCCGAAGCCGGCCCTGCCGGTCGACGGCTCGGTGCCGCGCAGCCGGCCCGTCGCGCCGGAGGGTTCGTCGGACACCGCGTCACCCTTCGGGTCGACAGCGCCCTCGGCGCCATCCGAGCCCTCGGCTCGGATGGCGCCCTCGGCACGCTCCGCGTCGTCCACGTCATCCACGTAGGCCGCGGCGTCCGCGTCCTCCGCAACGTCCGTGACCTGCGCGTCCTTCATGTCCCGCGGGTCCCGCTCCGCCGCGCGCGCGGCCGGGACCGCCCCTCGGTCGCCGTCGGCCGCGGCCCCCGCGGCGGCGTCCCGCCGGGGGTCCTTCGCCGTGTCCCGCGACTGCTCCGCCTCCGACATGCGTCCCCTCTGCGATCCCTGATCTCCGCCGCGTCTGCCGCTTCCCGCGTGATGCGGTAACCCGCCCTGGAAGAGAGGCCATTGTCCCTCACCTCGGGACGGGTGCCGCCCCCGGGTCCGTACTCCGGGATGACGACGCCCGTCGGCACCCCCCAGGTTCCCACCGGATTCCGGACGACACGGACGTCCTGGCCGGAACGGGCCGTCAGATCGGCACGATGTCCGGCGCCCCGAGCCGTGCGGCGTCCGCCGTCAGGTCGTCCGGCTGCCGCTGCGACTCGCGTTCCGCCTCGACCCGCTTCTCGTAGTGCTCGACCTCCTTGTCGATCTGGTGGGCGTCCCAGCCCAGGACGGGCGCCATCAGCTCCGCGCACTCGCGGGCGCTGCGCGTGCCCCGGTCGAAGGTCTCGATGGAGATCCTGGTCCGCCGGGTGAGGACGTCGTCGAGGTGGCGCGCGCCCTCGTGCGAGGCGGCGTAGACGATCTCGGCGCGCAGGTAGTCGTCGGCCGCGGCGAGCGGTTCCCCGAGTCCGGGGTCCTCGGCGATCAGGTCGAGGATCTGCTCCGTCAGGGAGCCGTACCGGTTGAGAAGATGCTCGACCCGGACGACGTGCAGCCCGGTCCTGGCCGCCGTTCTGGCGCGCGCGTTCCACAGGGCCCGGTAGCCCTCGGCGCCGAGGAGCGGGATGTCCTCGGTGACGCAGGCGGCCACGCGCTGGTCGAGGCCGTGGACCGCCGCGTCGACAGCGTCCTTGGCCATGACGCGGTACGTCGTGTACTTGCCGCCGGCCACCACGACCAGGCCGGGGACCGGGTGGGCGACGGTGTGCTCGCGCGAGAGCTTGCTCGTGGCGTCCGACTCGCCCGCGAGCAGGGGCCGCAGGCCCGCGTAGACGCCCTGGACGTCGTCCCGGGTGAGCGGGGTCGCGAGCACGGTGTTCACATGCTCCAGGAGGTAGTCGATGTCGGCGCTGGACGCGGCCGGGTGGGCCTTGTCGAGGTCCCAGTCGGTGTCGGTGGTGCCGACGATCCAGTGCCGGCCCCAGGGGATGACGAACAGCACGGACTTCTCGGTGCGGAGGATGAGTCCGGTGGTCGAGTGGATGCGGTCCTTGGGCACGACCAGGTGGATGCCCTTCGAGGCGCGGACGTGGAACTGGCCGCGCTCGGCGATGAGGGCCTGGGTGTCGTCCGTCCACACCCCGGTGGCGTTGACGATCTGCTGGGCCCGGATCTCGTACGAGCCGCCCGACTCGACGTCCTGCACGCGCGCGCCGACGACCCGCTCGCCCTCGCGCAGGAAGCCGACGACGCGGGCCCGGCTGGCGGCCTTGGCACCGTACGCGGCGGCCGTGCGCACGAGTGTGGTGACGAAGCGCGCGTCGTCCATCTGGGCGTCGTAGTACTGGAGGGCGCCGACGAGGGCGTCCTTCTTGAGGCAGGGCGCGACCCGCAGCGCGTTCCGCCGGGAGAGGTGGCGGTGCGCGGGCAGGCCCCGGCCGTGGCCGGAGGAGAGGGACATCGCGTCGTACAGCGCGACGCCCGAGCCCGCGTAGAACCGCTCCCAGCCCTTGTGCTGGAGCGGGTAGAGGAAGGGAACGGGCTTCACCAGGTGGGGTGCGAGCCGCTCCAGGAGCAGACCGCGCTCCTTGAGGGCCTCCCGCACCAGCGCGAAGTCCAGCATCTCCAGGTAGCGCAGGCCGCCGTGGATGAGCTTGCTGGACCTGCTCGACGTGCCCGACGCCCAGTCACGGGCCTCGACGATGCCGGTGGAGAGTCCTCTCGTGACGGCGTCGAGGGCGGTGCCCGCGCCGACCACTCCGGCGCCGACGACCAGCACGTCCAGCTCTCGCTCCGCCATGGCCGTGAGCGCCTCGGTGCGCTCGGCCGGTCCCAGTGTCGCTGTCCTCACGGTTGAGCCTCCCGTCGTTCCCCGAGCCGTCCCGGTTCCGATTCTGGCCCGCTCCGGTGACTTCAGCCACCGCCTCGCCGCCACCCTGTGGATAACACTCGGCGACCTTCGGCCTCACAATGCCGCATATCGGTCATATTTACGCCTAGTCTGACATTGCGTTCGCCCCGTTCTGTCCACCGGGGTTGCGCGTCGCGTCCCCTCCGGCTACTGGGAAGGACGGCCCACCCCCCCATGCCCGCTGATCTCGCCGTCATCGGCCTCGGCCACCACGGACTCCCCCTCGCCCAGGCCGCCACCGCCGCAGGCATCGACACCATCGGCTACGACACCGATCCCCGTCCCGTCGCCGAACTCGCCGCCGGCCGGTCCCCGGTCGACGGCTCGCTCACCGCGCCGGAGATCCGCCGGATGCTCGCGGGCGGCTTCCGGCCCACCACGAACACCGCCGAACTCGGCCGCGTCCGCACCGCCGTCCTCTGCGCACCGACCCCCCTCGGCCCCGACCGCACCCTCGACCTCACCGCCGTCACCGACGCGGCCCGCGCCCTCGCCGCCCGGCTGCGCCCCCACACCACCGTCCTCCTGGAGTCCCCCGTCCCGCCGGGCACCACCGAGGGCCCCCTCCGCGAGATCCTCGAAGCGGGCTCGGGGCTCCGCGCCGGACGCGACTTCCACCTCGCGTACTCCCCCGGCCGCCTCGACCCCGGCAACCGCACCCACGGCTTCGCCGGCACCCCGAAGGTCATCGGCGGCCTCACCCCGGCCTGTACGGAGTCCGCCGCCGCCTTCTACGGCCGGCTCACGGACAAGGTGGTACGCGCGCGTGGCCCGCGCGAAGCGGAGACGGTCAAGCTCCTGGAGACCAACTTCCGGCACGTCAACATCGCCCTCGTCAACGAGATGGCGGTCCTCTGCCACGAACTCGGCGTCGACCTCTGGGACGTCATCCGCTGCGCCGAGACCAAGCCCTTCGGCTTCCAGGCCTTCCGCCCGGGCCCCGGCGTCGGTGGCCACGGCGTCTCCGTCGACACCATCGGCGCCCACCGCCCGCTCCGCCTCGTGGAACTCGCCGGCCAGGTCAACGAACGCATGCCCCAGTACGTCGTCCAGCGCGCCGCCGCCCTCCTCAACGAGCACGGCAAGTCGGCCCGCGGAGCCCGGATCCTGCTGCTCGGGATCACGTACAAACCCGATCTCCCGGACCGTCAGGGCTCCCCCGCCGACGAGATCGCCCGCCGCCTCATGGACCTGGGCGCGGCCGTCAGCTACCACGACCCCCACGTCCCCGACTGGCGCGTCCGCGAACTCCCCGTCCCCCGCGCGGACTCCCTCTACGAGGCCGCGGCCCACGCGGATCTGACGGTGCTGCTCCAGCACCACCGCACCTACGACCTCCAGGGCCTCTCGGTGAAGGCCCAGCTCCTCCTCGACACCCGCGGCGCCACCCCGGGAGGCGCGGCCCACCGCCTCTGACCCGCGCACCGCACGCGTAACCCCTGTGGCGACGTCACAGGAGGCTGCTAATCTCCGGGACCTCCTGTGCGCACACCCGTGCGTCACCGTCCCTGGGGGGATCCACAGCATGAGCCAGCCCGTTCCGCCGCCGCCGTCCGGTAACCCGTTCGCCAACGGCCCGGCGCCCGAGCCGTACCCGATGGCACCGCCGCCCGCCCCCGTCCGTGACAACGTGGGGCTCGGCCTGGTGGCCGCCCTCGTCGCGGGTCTCGTCGCCGGCGGGGTGTACGGAGCCGTCATGGGCGGCATCGAGCGGGAGATCGGCTGGGCCGCCATCGGTGTCGGCTTCCTCGTCGGCTTCGCCGCCGGCAAGGTCGGCGGCCGCAACCCCGTCCTGCCGGTCGCCAGCGCGGTCCTGTCCCTCGGCGCCGTCTACCTCGGCCAGCTCGTGGGCATCGCGGTCCTGGTCGGCAAGCAGCTGAACGTCTCCGCCACGGACGTGTTCCTGGAGGAGTTCGGGCTGCTGACGGAGGCCTGGAGCGAGGGCAAGGACGCCATGACGTTCCTGTTCATCGCCCTCGCCGCCTTCGCCGCGTTCTCGGCGGCCAAGAAGGCCGCCCGATAGGCCACGCGACACACGGCGAGGGGCCCCGCACCACCCGGTGCGGGGCCCCTCGTCACGTACAGGACTGCGTCAGCGCTTGTGCTGCGCGTCCGCGACGGTGACCTCGACGCGCTGGAACTCCTTGAGCTCCGTGTAGCCCGTCGTCGCCATCGCCCGGCGCAGGGCGCCGAAGAAGTTCATCGAGCCGTCCGGGATGTGCGACGGGCCCGCGAGGATCTCCTCGGTGGTGCCGACGATGCCCAGGTCGACCAGCTTGCCGCGCGGAACGTCCTCGTGGACGGCCTCCATGCCCCAGTGGTGGCCCTTGCCGGGCGCGTCCGTGGCGCGGGCCAGCGGGGAGCCGATCATGACGGAGTCCGCGCCACAGGCGATCGCCTTCGGCAGGTCGCCCGACCAGCCGACACCGCCGTCGGCGATGACGTGCACGTACCGGCCGCCGGACTCGTCCATGTAGTCGCGGCGGGCCGCGGCCACGTCGGCGACCGCGGTCGCCATCGGGACCTGGATGCCCAGCACGTTGCGCGTGGTGTGCGCCGCGCCGCCGCCGAAGCCGACGAGGACACCCGCCGCGCCGGTGCGCATCAGGTGCAGGGCCGCGGTGTACGTGGCGCAGCCGCCGACGATGACCGGGACGTCCAGCTCGTAGATGAACTGCTTCAGGTTCAGCGGCTCGGACGCGCCCGAGACGTGCTCGGCGGAGACCGTCGTGCCGCGGATGACGAAGATGTCCACGCCGGCGTCGACGACGGCCTTGGAGAACTGCGCGGTGCGCTGCGGGGAGAGCGCGGCGGCGGTGACGACACCGGAGTCGCGCACCTCCTTGATGCGCTGCCCGATCAGCTCCTCCTTGATGGGGGCGGAGTAGATCTCCTGCAGACGGCGGGTCGCGGTCGCCTCGTCCAGCTCGGCGATCTCGTCGAGCAGCGGCTGCGGGTCCTCGTACCGGGTCCAGAGCCCTTCGAGGTTGAGGACGCCGAGGCCGCCCAGCTCGCCGATGCGGATGGCGGTCTGCGGCGACACGACCGAGTCCATGGGAGCGGCCAGGAACGGCAGCTCGAAGCGGTAGGCGTCGATCTGCCAGGCGATCGAGACCTCCTTCGGGTCCCGGGTGCGCCGGCTCGGGACGACGGCGATGTCGTCGAACGCGTACGCCCTGCGGCCGCGCTTGCCGCGCCCGATCTCGATCTCAGTCACGATGTGTGGCCTTTCCCTCTACGTCTGCGCCTACCAGTATCCCCGACACAAGCGTGAGGGGCGGTCCCGGCCACATGCCGGAACCGCCCCCACGCGTCGCGCTGTGTTACTTCCTGCTGTAGTTCGGCGCCTCGACCGTCATCTGGATGTCGTGCGGGTGGCTCTCCTTGAGGCCCGCGGACGTGATCCGGACGAAGCGGCCCTTGGTCTCCATCTCCTCGATGGTGGCCGCGCCCACATAGCCCATGGTCTGGCGGAGACCGCCGACGAGCTGGTGCAGGACGTTGGCCAGGGGGCCGCGGTAGGGCACCTGGCCCTCGATGCCCTCGGGCACGAGCTTGTCGTCCGAGGCGACCTCGGCCTGGAAATAGCGGTCCTTCGAGTACGACCGGCCCTGGCCGCGGGACTGCATCGCGCCGAGCGAGCCCATGCCGCGGTACGACTTGAACTGCTTGCCGTTGATGAACTGCAGCTCGCCCGGGGACTCCTCGCACCCGGCGAGCAGGCTGCCCAGCATGACCGTGTCGGCACCGGCGGCGAGCGCCTTGCCGATGTCGCCGGAGTACTGCAGACCGCCGTCGCCGATGACCGGGACGCCGGCCGCGCGGGCGGCGAGCGCCGCCTCGTAGATGGCGGTGACCTGCGGGACGCCGATGCCGGCGACCACACGGGTGGTGCAGATGGAGCCGGGGCCCACGCCGACCTTGACGCCGTCGACACCGGCGTCGATCAGGGCCTGCGCGCCGTCACGCGTCGCGACGTTGCCGCCGATGACGTCGACGCCGACGCTGGACTTGATCTTCGCCATCCAGTTCAGGGCGTTGCTGTTGTGGCCGTGGGACGTGTCGACGATCAGGAAGTCGACGCCCGCGGCGGCCAGGCCCTGCGCGCGCTCCAGCGCCTCGGGGCTGGCACCGACGGCCGCGCCGACGAGCAGCCGGCCTTCGGCGTCCTTGGCCGCGTGCGGGTACTTCTCGGCCTTGACGAAGTCCTTGACCGTGATGAGGCCCTTGAGGATGCCGGAGTCGTCGACGAGCGGCAGCTTCTCGATCTTGTGGCGGCGCAGCAGCTCCATGGCGTCCACGCCGGAGATGCCGACCTTGCCCGTGACCAGCGGCATCGGGGTCATGACCTCGCGCACCTGGCGGCTGCGGTCCGACTCGAAGGCCATGTCGCGGTTGGTGACGATGCCGAGCAGCTTGCCCGCCGGGTCGGTCACCGGGACGCCGCTGATGCGGAACTTGGCGCACAGCGCGTCGGCCTCGGCCAGCGTCGCGTCCGGGTGCACGGTGATCGGGTCGGTCACCATGCCGGACTCGGAGCGCTTCACGAGGTCGACCTGGTTGACCTGGTCCTCGATCGACAGATTGCGGTGCAGGACGCCCACGCCGCCCTGCCGCGCCATGGCGATGGCCATGCGGGACTCGGTGACCTTGTCCATCGCCGCCGACAGCAGCGGGATGTTCACACGGACGTTGCGGGAGATGCGGGACGAGGTGTCGACCGCGTTCGGGAGGACCTCGGACGCGCCCGGCAGCAGCAGCACGTCGTCGTAGGTCAGCCCGAGTGTCGCGAATTTCTCGGGCACTCCGTCGACGTTTGCAGTCATGACACCTTCCCCAAATGGCCTTGATCGGTGCGGATGTCCATGCTAACGGGCCGAAGCCGTGTCTCATTCCACGATCAAGATCAGCCACAAGCTTTGGACGTTCGTACGTGTACGAAAGGGCCGATAGGCCCCGGCAACACTTACTGCCCGGCGTAACAGCTACCGCTCGGCGTAACCAGCTACTGCTCGGCCAGCGCGCGGAGCCTGCTGAGCGCGCGGTGCTGCGCGACCCGGACGGCTCCGGGGGACATGCCGAGCATCTGCCCGGTCTCCTCGGCGGTCAGCCCGACGGCGACCCGCAGCACGAGCAGCTCGCGCTGGTTCTCCGGGAGGTTGGCGAGGAGCTTCTTGGCCCACTCGGCGTCGGAGCTGAGCAGCGCGCGCTCCTCGGGACCGAGGGAGTCGTCGGGCCGCTCCGGCATCTCGTCGGAGGGCACGGCCGTGGACCCCGGGTGCCGCATGGCGGCCCGCTGGAGGTCGGCGACCTTGTGTCCGGCGATGGCGAAGACGAAGGCCTCGAAGGGCCTGCCCGTGTCCTTGTAGCGCGGCAGGGCCATGAGGACGGCGACGCAGACCTCCTGGGCCAGGTCCTCCACGAAGTGGCGGGCGTCCCCCGGCAGCCGGTTCAGGCGGGCCCGGCAGTACCGCAGGGCGAGCGGGTGCACACGCGCCAGAAGGTCGTGCGTGGCCTGCGCGTCGCCTTCGACCGCGCGGCGTACGAGCGCGCCGATCTCCCCCTGCCCGGCAGGCATGGGGGAACCCACGGTCTCGTCGTCGCGCATCGCTCCATGGTGCCCCGACGCTTCTGCGTTCGCGGCACCGCGTCCGTAGTTGTGCACCGAAGCGTTATGAGCAGGTGCGCCGGAACTCATCTCCCGCGCCCTCCCCTCCCGCTCGACCGACTCGTCCCCGAGGAACTCCACATCTCAAGGATGCGTCATTCCGCGGGGAAGTGACACAAGCCCACCCCGTCCACCCCACGACGGACGCGGATGCGGACGGGGAAATGGCCGGTGACCTGCGACTCAGCGCACCAGGCCCCAGCGGAAACCCAGCGCGACGGCATGCGCCCGGTCGGAGGCGCCCAGCTTCTTGAAGAGACGCCGGGCGTGCGTCTTGACGGTGTCCTCGGAGAGGAAGAGCTCGCGCCCGATCTCCGCGTTGGACCGGCCGTGGCTCATGCCCTCGAGGACCTGGATCTCGCGCGCGGTGAGCGTGGGCGCGGCGCCCATCTCGGCCGAACGGAGCCGGCGCGGGGCGAGCCGCCAGGTCGGGTCGGCGAGCGCCTGGGTGACGGTGGCCCGCAGTTCGGCGCGCGAGGCGTCCTTGTGCAGATAGCCACGGGCACCCGCGGCGACCGCGAGCGCGACGCCGTCGAGGTCCTCGGCGACCGTGAGCATGATGATGCGGGCGCCGGGGTCCGCGGAGAGCAGCCTGCGGACGGTCTCCACGCCACCCAGACCGGGCATGCGTACGTCCATCAGAATGAGGTCCGAGCGATCCGCGCCCCAGCGGCGGAGGACTTCCTCGCCGTTGGCCGCGGTGGTCACACGCTCGACGCCGGGCACGGTCGCGACCGCGCGGCGAAGCGCCTCTCGGGCAAGCGGGGAGTCATCGCAGACGAGGACGGATGTCATGACTGACCTCCGTGGCTCTCGCAGCTGTTGCGCGTCACCTTGAGCCTCCAGGGCTGGTACGTATCGTCACCTGTGCGATTGACGCTCTCGGACACCTGCCCGATCGCTTGTTCCTTCAACCGCCTCCGCACACTCAACGACGGTCACTCGAAAGAGTTACGGGTCGGACGGCAGCCATCGGCACTCTACGTGAGGAGCCGTAAGCGGAGGAGAGCGACGCGGCCCTTCTGCCCTTCATCGAAAGCTATGCCCCATTTAGCGGGTTTTCTTCCCTTTTCGCAGTGTCTGTGGCTAGATTCGCAATGAGTCATATTTACATCTACTTCGACAGTAGTTGTACTACCCCGAGTCGTCGGGGCCCGAGGAGCCCCGGTCGATCAGCCATCCACCCGCCCACCTATCCGTTCGACACGGTTTCAAGGGGACTAGCGCAATGGCAGATTTCTCCCGCCTTCCCGGACCCAACGCCGATCTGTGGGACTGGCAACTCCTCGCGGCCTGCCGCGGGGTGGACAGCTCCCTGTTCTTCCACCCCGAGGGAGAGCGCGGCGCGGCACGGAGTGCGCGCGAGAACTCGGCGAAAGAGGTCTGCATGCGGTGCCCGGTACGCGCGGAGTGCGCGGCACACGCACTCGCCGTGCGGGAGCCCTACGGCGTCTGGGGCGGCCTCACCGAGGACGAACGCGAAGAGCTCATGGGACGCGCCCGGAACCGCCTCATGACGGCGGCCCCGACGGCCGCACCCGTCACCTCCGTGACATCCATGACGGCATCGGCGGCGGCTGCGGGCCGCCCGATCGTGGAGCGCATGTGAAGGAACGTTTCCTCAGCGCAAGCTGAGCCTGAGTCAGTGACACACGAGCCAGTCGCGCCCACGCGCGCGTGGCGTAGTGCTTACGCGCGCGTGGCGGCGCGGGTCAGCTCGGCGAGCGTGGCCGCGACGGCCGGGACCTGAGCCAGGTCCGGCAGGGTCAGGGCGACGATCTCCCGCTCCACGGCGGGCTCCACGGTCACGGTCCGAGCGCCCTTGGGCCGTACGGACTCGATGGCGAGCTCAGGCAGGACGGCGACGCCGAGACCCGCGCCGACCAGGCCCACCACGGCCGGGTAGTCGTCGGTGGCGAAGTCGATGCGGGGGGTGAAGCCCGCCTCCTCGCAGACGTCCACGAGCTGTCGGCGGCAGCGCGGGCAGCCCGCGATCCAGGACTCGTCGGCGAGCTCGGCGATGCCGACCGACTCGGCCTCGGCGAGCCGGTGCCCCTCGGGCACCAGGCCCACGAGCCGGTCGGCGAGCAGCGGGCGGACGACGAGGTCGTCCCACTCGGCCTGCCCCACCCCGTACCGGAAGGCGAGGGCCACGTCGCAGTCGCCCTCCCGGAGCATCTCGATCGAGCGCGGAGGTTCCGCCTCGACGAGGGAGACCCGGGTGCCGGGATGCGCGGCGCGCAGGGCGGCGAGCGCGGTGGGGACGAGGGTGGAGCTGCCGCTGGGGAAGGAGACCAGGCGGACGCGGCCGGCCCGGAGTCCGGCGATGGCGGCGACCTCCTCCTCGGCGGCCGTGAGCCCCGCGAGGATGCCGGAGGCGTGGCGGACCAGGACCTCGCCGGCCTGGGTGAGGCGCATCTCGCGGCCCGTACGGATCAGCAGCGGGGTGCCGGCGGAGCTTTCGAGCGCCTTCATCTGCTGGCTGACGGCGGGCTGGGTGCAGCCGAGTTCGCGCGCGGCGGCCGAGAAGGAGCCGGTGGCGGCGACGGCGCGCAGGACGCGGAGATGGCGTGCCTCGATCATGCGGCCAAGCATAAGCGAATCTTGGGCGAAGCGGCGAATTCATAGACGATCCTTTGAGGGCTATCAAGGGATATCCCCGTAAAGTGCCCGCATGACCTTGTTGAGCGTGAACGCGGGCCGTGCCAGGGCGGCGGACTACACGGACGCCGCGTCGGGGCTGACGGCCATCGACAAGCGACCCGTCGACGGGCCCGTCCGGATCGAGGCCCCCGGGCCGCCCGGTGTCGGAAGGAGCGGGGTGGCCGGGGACACGGTCTGCGACCTGCGGTTCCATGGCGGCGACGACCGGGCCGCGTACGCCTTCGCGCGCGAGGACATGGACCTGTGGGAGCGGGAGCTCGGCCGCGCGCTGGCCAACGGCTCCTTCGGCGAGAACCTCACGACCCGCGGCCTCGACGTGAACGGGGCCCTGATCGGGGAGCGGTGGCGGATCGGCGAGGACGTCGTCCTCGAAGTGACCGGCAGCCGCATCCCGTGCCGGACCTTCGCGGGCTTCGTGGAGGAGAAGGGCTGGGTCAAGCGGTTCACGCAGTCGGCGGCCGGACCCGGCGCGCTGCTGCGGGTGATCGTGCCGGGCGAGGTGCGGGCGGGCGACCCGATCACGGTCGTGCACCGGCCGGACCACGACGTCACCGTCGCGCTCCTGCACCGCGCGGCGACCGTCGAACGGACGCTGCTGCCCGGCACCTTGGCGGCCGCGGCGTGGATGGAGTCGGGGCTGCTCGCGCTCGCGCGTCAGTACGCGGAGAAGTACGGCCGGACGGACGGCGGGGCGTAGCCGCCGGGCGGGGCACTAACGTGCCGGTATGACGACTGCACTGATTACGGGGGCCACCGCGGGCATCGGGGCCGCCTTCGCACGCAGGCTGGCGGCGGACGGTCACGACGTCGTGCTGGTGGCCCGGGACGTGAAGCGGCTCCGGGAGCAGGCCACCGAACTGCACGACCGGCACGGCATCGAGGCCGAGGTCCTCTCGGCGGACCTGGCCGAGGAGAAGGGCATCGCCGCCGTCGAGGCGCGGCTCTCGGACCCGAAGCAGCCGGTCGACATGCTCGTGAACAACGCCGGCTTCGGCAACAAGGGCCGCTTCCTGGAAGTGTCCATGGCCGACGAGTTGAAGATGCTCACCGTGCACTGCGAGGCGGTGCTGCGGCTGACCTCGGCCGCCGCCGCCTCGATGAAGGACCGCGGCCGCGGCTCGGTGGTGAACGTCGCCTCGGTGGCGGCCTTCGTGCCTCGCGGGACGTACGGGGCGTCGAAGGCCTGGGTCGTGCAGTTCACCCAGGGCGCGGCGCGGGACCTCGCGGGCAGTGGGGTGCGGCTGATGGCGCTCTGCCCCGGCTTCGTCAGGACCGAGTTCCACGAGCGGGCCGGGATGGGGACGGACAACATCCCAGGCTGGATGTGGCTCGACGCGGACAAGCTGGTGACGGCGGCGCTCGGGGACCTGGAGCGGGGGAAGACGCTGTCGATCCCCGACCCCCGCTACAAGGCCCTGATGGGTGTGGTGAAGCTGGCGCCGCGCGGGCTGCTCGGCGGGGTCTCCTCCAAGGCGGGCCGCAAGTACGGCCCTAAGTGACCTTGAGGTCCAGTCGACCGGTGGCGCCGTCCTTCCAGGTCACGTGGAGGGTGTGGCCGGTGACCCGGACGTTCGCGAGGGCGGTGACGGGTGCCGGGTCCGGTTCGGCGGTGAGCGAGGCGAGGGCGACGAAGAGGGCGGCCGGGCCGGTCGTCGTGCCGTGGAGGGCGAGCGTGCGGGTCCCGGGGCCCTGAAGGGTTTCCCCGGTGGGGAGTTCGGCGGCCGGTGCGTCCTCCGGGTAGCCGTGGACCGGGTGGAGCTCGGCGCGCGGCCCGCCGGGAGTGGTGGCCCAGCCCGTCTGCCGTACGGGCGTCCCCTCCGGGGCGCCGAGCACGAGGTGCGCGCGGACCTCGGCACGGCCGTGGGCGAGGGTCGCGGAGAGGACCCGGACGCCGGGCAGCGGACGGTGCACGGAGGCAGCCCAGTCGGGTCCCGTACCGGCCGGGGCGGCGGGGCCGCGGGTGGTGGCCCCGCCGTCCTCCGTCAGCAGGGCGAAGTGGTTGTCCGCCGGGGCCGGCCCGGTGCTGGGGCCGGTGCGGGTGGAGTAGGCGTGCCGGGCGTAGCCGGGGTCGTCCGCGCCGGGGTCGGCGCTGTGGACGTGGTTGCTGCCGTGGTTGTGGAGGCGTACGAGCCCGTCGGCGGCGGTCGTCTGGACGAGCAGCCCGGCCGGGGCGAAGGGGCGGACGGTGTCGGCCCGTTCCGCGGGCAGGGTTTCCTCGGGGTCGGTCCAGGCGGGGTGGTCGGCGGGCAGGAGGAGGCCGAGGAAACCCTTGGACGCCCAGTAGGGGGAGCCGGGTCCCGAGTACTCCTGGACCAGGGGCGCGTGCGGGCCGTGCCAGCCGAGGGTGAGCAGCCCGCGCTCGTCGGTGGCGCCCCGGTCGAGGAAGTACCGCAGGGAGCCGGAGGCGAGGCGGCGGGTCGCGCCGGGGGTGAGCGGGGTGTGGCCGGTGAGGGCGCCGAGCCAGGGGGCGGCGGCCGCGGCGAAGCGGTAGATCAGGGAGCGCCCGTACGGCACGGGGGCGCCGTTCGCGTCGAAGAGGTGGACGTAGTCGTCGAGGTGGCGGCGCAGCCGGGGCCCGTACCGGTCGAGGAGGTCCCGGTCTCCGGCGAGGTGGGCGTGGAGGACGGGGTAGAAGTGCAGGGCCCAGGCGTTGTAGTGGTCGAAGGCGCGGTTGTCGCCGTCGCTGTACCAGCCGTCGCCGAGGTACCAGTCCTCGACGCGGGCCAGGGAGCGGTCGATGGTGGCGGCGGCCCGGTCGGTCTCGGCGCCGGCGTCCTGGAGGAAACCGGCGACGGTGAGGCCGAAGAGCCACCAGTTGTTGTCGACGGGGGACGGTCCGAGGGCGGGGCGGAGCCAGTCGACGACGCGGTGGCGGGTGCGGTCGTCGAGGCGGTCCCAGAGCCAGGGGCGGGTGAGGCGGAGGCCGAGCGCGACCGAGGCGGATTCGACGACCGCCTGGCGGGTGTCGGCCATCAGGGGCCAGGAGTCGGGGTCGCCGGTACCGGGTCGCGCCGTCCCGGCGGCGAGTCCGTCCGCGTACCGGTCGAGGTGCCCGTGCGGGTCGTCCCCCTGGGCGCCCGCGACGCGGAGGGCCGCGAGGAGGAAGGTGCGGGCCCAGCCCTCCAGGCCGTCGGAGCGGGCGCCGGACCAGCTGGGGCGGGGGCCGGGGAGACCGACGAGGCCGCCGCGGGGGGAGGCGTACGGGCGTACGGCGAGGAGCAGCCGGTCGGCCGTGGCCTCCCAGTGGGCACGGGTCCAGCCGGTGTACGGGCTGAGCTCACGGTTCTCGGGCGGCGTGGGCATGATGCTCCCTGAGGGCTCCCTGGGTGACGTCTGCGTCGCCCGGAATCCTGAACAGGCTTCGATCGAACGTCAAGGGAATCAGAGCGAATGATCGAAACTCCCGTCGTTCGATCATTCGTGGACTAGAGTCGAGAGATCTGGTCCAGGGACCACCACTGCGAGGGGGAACCGCACCGTGCGCGAGAGTGCCGCCGAACGACACGACCGACTGCTGGCCCTGGTCCGCGAGCGCGGCACCGCCCGGGTCGCCGAACTGGCCGAGCGGCTCGGGGTCTCCCCCGTCACCGCCCGCCGGGACGTCGAGGCGCTGGCCGGGCAGGGGCTGCTCGACCGGGTGCACGGCCAGGTGTCGTGGCCCCGGGGGCAGGGCGACCCGGGCGCGGGACGGCCCGGCGAGGGCCTGGTCCTCGGCCTGCTCGCCCCCTCCGCCACGTACTACTTCGCCGAGGTCATCCGGGGTGCGCACGAGGCGGCGGCGCGCGCCGGCGCCCGGCTGGTGCTGCGCGTGTCGGACTACCGGCCCGAGGAGGACCGCGCCCGCACGGAGGGCCTGCTCGCGGCGGGCGCCGAGGGCGTCCTCGTCGCACCCGGCTGGCGCGGGCCCGAGGACCGGCTCGCGTACGGGGACTGGCTGGCCGAACTGCCCGTACCGGCCGTGCTCCTGGAGCGCAGGGCGGAGCCCGGCAGCCCGCTCGACGGCCTGGACCGGGTCGTCTCCGACCACGGCCACGGCGTCCTCCTCGCCCTGCGCCACCTGATCGGACTCGGCCACTCGACGCCGCTGCTCGTGGCCCGCGGCGACTCCCCGACCGCGCTCGCGGTGCGTGCCGGGTACGCCGAGGCGCTGGGGACGCTCGGCCTGAAGGAGCCCCGGCCGGTCATCGAGTCCGTACCGGCCGAGGCGGATCCGGAGGGCTTCGAGCGGGCCGTGCGGGCGCTGTACGAGGCGGTCCGCTCGGGTCTGGCGGGCGCGGCGCTCGTCCACAACGACGTCGACGCGATCGAGATCGTGCAGCGCCTGGCCGAGCTGGGCGTACGGGTACCGCAGGACCTGGCCCTGATCGCGTACGACGACGAGGTCGCGGCGCTCGCCGACACCCCGCTGACGGCGGTCGCCCCGCCCAAGCGGCAGGTCGGGCGGTACGCCGCCGAGCTGCTCGTGGAGCGGCTCACCGAGGGCGCGGCGGGTGCCGCGGGGTCCGGCGAGGAGGCGGCGCGGCGGCACCTGAGCCTGTTGCCGCGGCTGCGGGTGCGGGAGTCGTGCGGGGCGCACAGCATCCGATCGATCTGATCTTTTTTCGATCAATCAATCTTTCGCTCTTGACTTCGGTCATGAACGGTCACAGGATCACGGCCACAACCTCCCAGCCGCCCCGCCTTCAGGAGCCGTGCCGTGACCCGTACTTGGAGCAGAACGTCCCGTGTCATAGCCGGCACCGCCACCGCCCTGGCCGTTCTCACGGCCTGCGGCGGCGGCGGTGACGACACCGCGAACAAGCCGAACGAGCCCGTCACCCTCACCTTCTGGGGGTGGGCCAAGGGCTCCAAGGACGTCGTGGACGCCTTCAACGCCTCCCACACCGACGTCCAGGTGACGTTCGAGGAGATCCCCTCCGGCACCGCCGGCGGCTACGCCAAGATCTCCAACGCCGTGAAGGCGGGCAACGCCCCCGACCTCGTCTCCATCGAGTACTCCTCGCTCCCCGAGTTCGTGAGCTCCGGCGCGCTCCAGGACATCGGCGGCGAGTTCACCGAGGCCGACCGCGCGAAGCTCCTCCCGCAGACCGTCGAACTCACCACCCTCGGCGGCAAGTCGTGGGCCGTCCCCTTCGACGCCGCCCCGCAGGCCTTCTTCTACCGCAAGGACCTGTTCGCGAAGTACAAGGTCCAGGCCCCCACCACCTGGGACGAGTTCAGGAAGGCCGCCGAGCAGGTCAAGAAGGCCGACGCCAAGGCCCGTATCGCGACGTTCTTCCCCGACGACCCGACCACCTTCGAGGCGATGGCCTGGCAGGCCGGCGCCCAGTGGTTCAAGGCGGAGAACGACACCTGGAAGATCGACACCACCGACCCGGCCACCACCAAGGTCGCCGCCTACTGGCAAGGCCTCCTCGACGCCGGCCTCGTCCACAAGAACGCCTCCTTCAGCCCCGAGTGGACCGGCTCCCTCAAGAACGGCACCACCATCGGCTACCTCGGCGCCTCCTGGGGCGCCGGCGTCCTCAAGGGCACCCTGCCCGAGCAGAACGGCACGTGGGCCGTGGCGCCCATGCCCAGCTGGGACGGCAAGCCCGCCAGCGGCATGCTCGGCGGGACCTCCTTCGCCGTGACCAAGGACAGCAAGCAGAAGGCGGCGGCCGTCGCCTTCGCCGAGTGGATGTCCACCACCGAGGCCGGCGTGAAGGCCCGCATCGCCTCCGGCACCTCCTCCGCCTTCCCCGCCGCCGCGGCCCTGCGCCCGGTCGCCAAGAAGGCCTTCGACGCGAGCTACTACGGCGGCCAGGACATCTACGCCCTCTTCGAGGCCTCCGGCGCCTCCATCAACCCGAACTGGGCGTGGGGCCCGACCACCGGCACCACCAACACCACGATCAAGGACCACTTCGGCAAGATCACCCAGGGCGGCCCGACCGTCGCGGAGGCCGTCAAGGCCGGGCACGACGCCACCGTCGCCGAACTCTCCAAGCGCGGCCTGAAGGTCGAGGGCTGACCGCGTGAAGGCCCGCACCCGCGCCGCCGCGATCCTGCTGACCCCGTTCTTCCTGCTGTTCACCGCGGTGATGGTGGTGCCGATCGGCTACGCGGTCTGGCTCAGCCTCTTCACCGAGCAGCAGTCCGGACTGGGCTTCGGCGGCGCCGAGACCGTCTTCTCCGGCCTCGACAACTACACGGCGGCGCTGGGTGACCGGGCCTTCCGCGAGGGCTTCGGCGTCCTGCTCGGCTACTGCCTGCTCTACATCCCGCTGCTGCTCGTCGGAGCCCTCGGCCTCGCCCTCCTCCTCGACTCGGCACTCGCCCGCGCCCGCCGCTTCTTCCAGCTCGCGCTCTTCCTGCCGCACGCCGTCCCCGGCATCATCGCCGCCCTGATCTGGGTCTACCTCTACACACCCCAGCTCAGCCCGGTCGTGAAGGCCATGGAGGCGGGAGGCATCGGCTTCGACTTCTTCTCCCCCGAAGGCGCGCTGCCCTCCGTCGTCAACATCGCCCTGTGGGAGTGGCTCGGCTACAACATGGTCATCTTCTACGCGGCCCTCCAGGCCATCGACCGCTCCGTCCTCGAAGCGGCCACCGTCGACGGGGCGGGCGCCTGGCGCATCGCCTTCTCCATCAAGGTCCCGCTGGTCAAGGCCTCGCTCGCGATGGTCGCCCTCTTCACGATCATCGGCTCCCTCCAGCTCTTCACCGAGCCGCTGATCCTCAACAAGGGCACCGGCTCCGCCGTCACCTCCACCTGGACGCCGAACATGTACGCCTACACCGCGGCCTTCGACCGCAACGACTACGGGCTCGCGGCGGCCGCCTCGGTCCTCCTCGCCCTGACGGCCGCGCTGCTCTCCTTCGCGGTGACGCGCCTGACGGGCCGCCGGAAGGCCGGTACCGCGCGGAAGGCGAGGGCGGCGGCATGAGCAACCCCGACAAGCCCCGTACGAGCTCCGCCTGGCTCTCCAAGACCGCCGTCAACGGCGCGCTCGTCCTCGCCGTCGTCTACATGCTCTTCCCCCTGGTGTGGCTGCTGACCGCCGCCACCAAGGACGCCGGAGGCCTCCTCGCCGGAGACGCCTTCTCCTTCGAGGGCTTCGACCTCGGCGGCAACCTCTCCCGGCTCGCCGAGTACAACGACGGCATCTACTTCCACTGGTACCTGAACAGCCTCCTGTACGCGGGATTCGGCGCCCTCGCCTGCTCGCTCGTCAGCGTCGCCGCCGGATACGCCTTCCACGTCTACGACTTCCGGGCCAAGGAGAAGCTCTTCGGCGTCGTGCTCCTGGGCGTGCTCGTCCCCACCACCGCGCTCGCCCTGCCGATGTACCTCCTCGCCAGCGAGGTCGGCATCGTCAACACCTACTGGGCCGTCCTGATCCCGGTCCTCGTCAACCCCTTCGGCGTCTACCTCTCCCGGGTCTTCTGCGCGGGCTACATCCCCGACGAGGCCCTGGAGGCGGCCCGTATCGACGGGGCCGGCGAACTGCGCGTCTTCTGGTCCATCGGTCTGCGCATGGTCATGCCCGGCTTCGTGACCGTCTTCCTCTTCCAGTTCACCGCCATCTGGAACAACTTCTTCCTCCCCCTGGTGATGCTCTCGGACCAGAAGCTCTACCCCCTGAGCCTCGGCCTGTACGCGTGGAACAGCAACGCCCACGCGGAACCCGACTTCTACCCCCTCGTCGTCACCGGATCCCTGCTCGCCGTCGTCCCCCTCGTCGTCGCCTTCGTCTCCCTCCAGCGCCACTGGAAGGCGGGTCTGACCGCCGGCAGCGTCAAGTGAGGAGCACACGTCCCACGATGCACCCCGCCACTGACAACCGACCCGCCCTCCTCCTCGCGATGGGCCCGGACACCGCGGAACGCCTGCTCACCGACGCCCACCGGCAGCGCCTCGCGGACCTCACCCGAACCGACCCGCACCTCGTCGCCCACGACCTCACCGCCCCGGACGCGCGGACCGCCGCCGCCCTCGCCGAGGCCGAACTCCTCCTCACCGGCTGGGGCGCCACGCCCCTCACCGCCGGGATCCTCGACCGCGCGCCGCGCCTCCGGGCCGTCGTCCACGCCGCCGGCTCCGTCAAGCACCACATCACCGACGCCTGCTGGGACCGCGGCCTCCGCGTCACCACGGCCGCCGCCGCGAACGCGCTGCCCGTCGCCGAATACACGCTCGCCGCCATCCTCTTCGCCGGAAAGCAGGTCCTCCGCTCCGCCCAGCGCTACGCCGAACTCCGCACCGACCACGCCTGGCTGACCGAATCCGCCGCCTGGGGAAACCACCGCCGCACCATCGGCATCGTCGGCGCCTCCCGGATCGGCCGCCGGGTCATCGAGCTCCTCCGCCCCTTCGACCTCGAGATCCTCCTGTACGACCCGTACGTGACGACCCCGCCGCCCGGCGTGGAGCTGACCGGCCTCGACGACCTCTGCGCCCGCTCCACGGTCGTCTCGGTCCACGCGCCCCAACTCCCGTCCACGTACCGCATGATCGGCCCGGCCCAGCTCGCCGCGATGCCCGACGGCAGCACGCTGATCAACACGGCCCGCGGCTCCCTGATCGACGAGACGGCGCTCCTCCCCCACCTCCTCTCGGGCCGCCTCCACGCGACCCTCGACGTGACGGACCCGGAACTCCCGCCCCCGGACTCCCCGCTCTACACCCTCCCGAACGTCCTCCTCACCCCCCACGTGGCGGGCTCCCTCGGCAACGAACTCCACCGCATGGCGGACCAGGCGCTGGAGGAGGTGGCGCGGTACGGGCGGGGGGAGCCGTTCGCGGAGGAGGTACGGGCGTCAGACCTCCAGCGCTCGGCGTAGCCGGTCGGCCTCGGCGCGGACGAGCGGCAGGCAGTCGGGAGCCACGGCGAGCACCGCCGGCAGCACGGCCCGCCACTCCCCGAGCCGCAGGGCGAGGACGCCCCAGCGGCGGGCCCGGGCGGAGTCGGGTTCGGCGCGGGCCAGCAGCGCGTACGCCTCCCCGCACGGCGGACCGCCGTGGTGCATGCCGTCGAGGAGGGCGGCGGCGCGCTCGCGCTGGGAGGCCTGGAGGAGCCCGGTGACGAGGCGGACGAGCTGGTGCCCCGCCGGGTTCGGCGACCGCTGCCGGAAGAAGTCGATCGCCGCGTCGTGGGAGCCCGTGACGACCATCGCGAGATCCGTGAGCCCGGTCCGCCGGGCCCGCAGCGAGTGTCCGGCCGCGAACATCCCCATGCGGCCTTCCCCGAGGAGGTACGCCGCCCGTACGGCCTCCCGCCACGTTCCGCCTCCGCCCGGATCGCGCGGGTCTTCGGGGACGGGGAGAGGATCCGTACGGCCTCCGGGTCCCGGAGCGGGTGGTTCTCGGGGACGTCGACCGGGAGCGGCGGGTCGAGGCGGCCGTGCCGAAGAAGGGGGCGATCCGCACCCCTGGGGGTGGGTCGAGGGCGAACCAGGACAGGAGGGCGGTCTTGCCGGCCCAGGCCTGCGCCCGCCACCAGGCTACGCGGGGCCGGAGTCGGCCAGGCAGAAGGCCGCGAGCTCAGCGAGTTCGGCTTCGCGGTCGACCAGTTCCGCGGGGGCGATCCGGCGGACCTGTTCCCGGTACCCCGACCGGACCTCCGCCGCTTCCGATCCCGGCACGGCTGCCGTCGCCGATCACCACGACGCCCGACCCGTTCTCGACCGTGACCGGCCGCTCTCCCCCTGCCCGCTCCATGCGTCCAACCTAGACTGGAAGGGTCCTGTCCCGGGGTCGGGAGGCGCCATGACGTTCGTACAGATAATCGACTGCAAGACGAGTCGGGTGGACGACCTGAACCGGCTCATGGACCAGTGGGTCGAGCAGACCGAGGGCAAACGGACCGCGACCCACAGCATGGTCGGCAAGGACCGTTCGGACGCCTCCCACGTCGTGGAGATCGTCGAGTTCCCCTCGTACGACGTGGCCATGCGCAATTCGCAGCTCCCCGAGACCGACCGGATCTTCCGGGAGATGGTCGCGCTCTGTGACGAGATGCCGACCTTCACCGACCTGGACGTGGTCCGGGACGAGGCGCTGTACAAGACCAACGCCCGGCACCTCATGGAGATGATGGCGCGGGAGCCGGAGCTCGCGCTGCTCGACGGGGTGCTGGCCGAGGGGTACCACGACCACGATCCGACCAACGAGCAGGACGTCATCGGCATGGACGCCGTCCGGCGCGAGGTGGAGATGTGGCGGCGCGGCTTCGACTTCGCCTTCGCGATCGACGACCAGATCGCCGAGGGCGACCGGGTCTGCACCCGCTGGACGTGGAAGGGCAGCCACACCGGGGACTTCATGGGGCTCCAGCCGTCCGGCATGGACGTGACCATGACCGGCACGGTCATCCACCGCTTCCGGGACGACGGGAAGATCGTCGAGGGGTGGTGGCAGTACGACCTGCTCGGGCTCATGGGGCAGCTCGGCGCGGTGGAGGGATGACCTCCTGGGAAACGCACGAGGCCCGGTGCCCCCGCGACGGGGGCACCGGGCCTCGGTGATCAGCGAGGCACCCGGCCTCGGCGATCAGCGGCGATCAGCGGCGATCAGTTACGACACGCCTCAGTGGGAGTGACCGTGGCCGTGGCCCGCGTCCGCCGGCTCCTCTTCCTTCTTCTCCACCACGAGGGTCTCGGTGGTGAGGAGGAGGGAGGCGATCGAGGCGGCGTTCTCCAGCGCGGAGCGCGTCACCTTCACCGGGTCGATGACGCCGGCCTTGACCAGGTCGCCGTACTCGCCGGTCGCGGCGTTGAAGCCCTGGCCCTTGTCGAGCTCCGCCACCTTCGAGGTGATGACGTAGCCCTCGAGGCCGGCGTTCTCGGCGATCCAGCGCAGCGGCTCGACGGCGGCGCGGCGGACGACCGCGACACCCGTGGCCTCGTCGCCGGTCTTGTCGAGGTTGCCCTCGAGGACCTTGACGGCGTGGACCAGAGCGGAGCCACCACCGGAGACGATGCCCTCCTCGACCGCGGCGCGGGTCGCGGAGATGGCGTCCTCCAGACGGTGCTTCTTCTCCTTCAGCTCCACCTCGGTGGCGGCGCCGACCTTGATCACGCACACGCCGCCGGCCAGCTTCGCGAGGCGCTCCTGGAGCTTCTCGCGGTCCCAGTCGGAGTCCGTGGACTCGATCTCGGCCTTGATCTGGTTGACGCGACCCGCGAGCTCGTCGGCGTTGCCGCCGCCCTCGACGATGGTGGTGTCGTCCTTGGTGATCGTCACGCGGCGGGCGGTGCCCAGCACGTCCAGGCCGGCCTGGTCGAGCTTGAGGCCGACCTCCTCGGCGATGACGGTGGCGCCGGTCAGCGTCGCCATGTCGCCGAGCATCGCCTTGCGGCGGTCGCCGAAGCCCGGGGCCTTGACGGCCACGGCGTTGAAGGTGCCTCGGATCTTGTTCACGACCAGGGTCGACAGGGCCTCGCCCTCGACGTCCTCGGCGATGATCAGGAGCGGCTTGCTGGCGCCGGCCTGGATGACCTTCTCCAGGATCGGCAGCAGGTCCTGGATCGAGGAGATCTTGCCCTGGTTGATCAGGATGTACGGGTCGTCGAGGACGGCCTCCATACGCTCCTGGTCGGTGACCATGTACGGGGACAGGTAGCCCTTGTCGAAGGCCATGCCCTCGGTGAAGTCGAGCTCCAGGCCGAAGGTGTTGGACTCCTCGACGGTGATGACACCGTCCTTGCCGACCTTGTCCATCGCCTCGGCGATGAGCTCGCCGACCTGCTGGTCCTGCGCGGAGAGCGCGGCGACGGCGGCGATGTCGGACTTGTCCTCGATCGGGCGCGCGGTGGCGAGGAGCTCCTCGGAGACGGCCTTGACGGCGGCGTCGATGCCCTTCTTCAGGGCGGCCGGGGAGGCGCCGGCGGCGACGTTGCGCAGACCCTCGCGGACCAGGGCCTGGGCGAGCACGGTGGCGGTGGTGGTGCCGTCACCCGCGATGTCGTTGGTCTTGGTCGCCACCTCCTTCACCAGCTGGGCGCCGAGGTTCTCGAACGGGTCGTCGATCTCGACCTCGCGGGCGATCGTGACACCGTCGTTGGTGATGGTGGGGGCGCCGAACTTCTTGTCGATGACGACATTGCGGCCCTTGGGGCCGATCGTCACCTTCACCGTGTCGGCAAGCTTGTTGACGCCGCGCTCAAGGGCGCGACGGGCGTCCTCGTCGAACTTCAGGATCTTCGCCATGGGAGCGGTTCAGCCCTCTCGGAATCGTATGGAAACGAACTGCGCCCCCGGACGCCCTGTGCGGGGTCAAGGGGCGCAGCTCAAAGCATCTACTTCGGATACTTCGGTGAATTACTTCTCGATGATCGCGAGCACGTCGCGAGCCGAGAGGACGAGGAACTCCTCGCCGTTGTACTTCACCTCGGTGCCGCCGTACTTGCTGTAGAGCACGATGTCGCCGACCTGAACGTCGAGCGGAAGACGCTCGCCGTTCTCGAAGCGGCCCGGGCCCACGGCGAGGACAGCACCCTCCTGGGGCTTCTCCTTCGCGGTGTCCGGGATGACCAGGCCAGAGGCGGTGGTCTGCTCGGCGTCGAGCGGCTGGACCACAATGCGGTCCTCGAGCGGCTTGATGGCAACCTTGGAGCTGGTGGTCGTCACGATCCGACCTCCCCCTTCGGAGATTACGGGGTCAACTGTCTGAGGTGGCGACCAGGTGGATCCGTCGTCGCGGGTGCCGGACCTGCCTGTCGCTGTGTTGGCACTCTCCAGTGGGGAGTGCCAGAGCCGAGACTATGACCGCGATTAGCACTCGGTCAAGCGGAGTGCCAATTCCGTGCCGTCGCGCGTCGTTCCGGTCACGGTATGGGCAACGCCGTGACGGACCCTCCGGTTCCGGACGAGGGTGCGGCCATGACGACCTCTCCTCCTCCGGTACGCACGGCCGGGGACATCCTGTTCGGGATCCTGATCCTCGTCCTGGAGGGCGTGCTCGCCCTGATCGCCGCCTTCACCCTGGGCATGCGCGGGTGGGCCGACAGCTACGGTCCGGCGCCGGCGGGACCGCCCCCGGTGGACTGGGTGCCGGTACTCGTCTTCGGAGCGATCACCGGCGTCGTCCTGCTGCTCGCGTGGGCGATGCTGCGCGGCGGCTGGTCCTGGACGGCAGGGGGCCAGTTCCTGGCCGCGGCGCTGCTCGGCATCGGCACGCTGACCTTCGGGATACAGGAGTGGGCGCGGGCGCACCCCGCAACGCCGGGGCCGACTGCCCCGGCGACCCCGTCCGAAGCACGGTGCGTGTGCCGCAGCGGGGGCGGGCCGTGCGAGTGTCCGGGAGGGTGACCCCCGGGTCAGTCGGCGTGGCCGCCTGTCCGGGCCGTTCCTTCCGCCACGGTCGTGGCGTCCGGCGTGGCCATCCGTTCCGCCGCCTTCCGCCCGAGCCGCTCGATCGGGTCGACCGACGAGGCACAGCCGGAGACGGCGAGCAGCACGCCGGCCAGCGCCGCGCCGACGACGGCCGCACGGATCCGTCTCGTACGGAGCCCTCTCGTACGGAGCCCTCTCGTACGGAGCCCTCTCGTACGGAGCTCTCTCGCACGGACGCCGCTGCGGAGCCCTCTCGTACGGAACCCGCTCACACGTAGTCCTCGAGCTTCGCGACCGCGTACCCCTTGGCCGTGATCACGTTCATCACCCGCCGGATCATGTCGGGCATCGTGCCCTTCCAGTCGCCCTTGCCCCGGAAGTGGGTGAGCACGATGTCGCCGGGGTGCAGGTCCCGGTCCCACTCGCGCCACTCCATGTGGTCCGGGAACGCCTCGGACGCCCACAGCGGGACCGCCTTGACCCCGCAGGACTTCGCCGCGCGCAGCGTGTCCTCGTTGTAGTTGCCGTACGGCGGGCGGAAGAGCGGGGGCCGCTTGCCGAATCGTTTCTCGATGACGTCCTGCATCCCGCAGATCTCGCGCTTCTGCTGCTTGTACGAGAGCCCGGGCAGGTAGCGGTGGTTGAGGGTGTGGTTGTGCAGGGAGACCCCGCCCTCCTGCGACTTCTGCATCCGCGCGAAGTACCCGTAGTCGTCCTTGACGACGTAGTCGCTGAGGAAGGCGCTGTACGGGATCCGGAGGTCCTTCATCATCCGCAGCAGCTCGGGGTCCTTCTCCGCGCCGTCGTCGATCGTCAGGAAGACGACCTTCTGCTTGGTCGGCACGGTCGTGAAGACGGGCGGCAGCCCCTCGCCGTCCGTCTCGAATCCCTTGCGGGTGGTGATCTTCGGTTTGAGCTTCGGCGGGGCGGGCGCGTCGAGCGGGGTCCGGGCGAGGCCCCACTTCTTGGCGGCGAGCGCGCGGGCGGCCTTCTGCTTGCGGACCTTCTCGACGTACGCGCTGAGCGCCCCGGCCGAGCCCGGGGCCTGCGCCTGCCCTTGCCCCTGCTGCCCAAGGGCGGGTGCGGGCGCGCGCCGCTCCGGTTCGGCGGGGCCGGCGCCGGCGCCGGAGCAGGCCGTGGCGACGGAGGCGAGGGCTGCGACGACGAGAGCGGCCCCGAGGGTCCGCCGGACAGGGTGCGCGCTGATCACCATGAATTCTTCCTCTTGTCGTACAAGCGGTATGGCGCCGCATCCTGTCAGTGCCGACACCCCCTCCGGACCACGACACCGCCGTACGGCGCCCACCATCCCCCGGGCGGCCCACAGCGCCGCAGGGCCCACAATGGGACGGGTGACCGACCTCGCCCACTTCACCGCCCTGCTCACCCCCGAGGGGCAGGCACTGCTCGCCGCCCTGCGCGACTACGACCCCGCCCAGGAGCTGGCGGTCGTCTCCCGGCTGCGCCGCGACCACTCCGCAGAGCTCGTCACGTCGGCGGTCGGCCAGGCCCGGCTGCGCCAGCGCGCGGTGGCCAAGTTCGGCGCCGAGGACGCGTACCGGATGTACTTCACGCCCAACGGCGTCGAGCAGTCGACCCGCGCCTCGGTCGGTACGTACCGGGCGGCCCGGCTCAAGGCGCTCGGCGTCGGCAGCGTCGCGGACCTCTGCTCCGGGATCGGCGGCGACGCGATCGCCCTCGCCCGCGCCGGGATCTCCGTCCTCGCCGTCGACCGCGACCCGCTCACCGCCGAGGTGGCCCGCGCCAACGCCGAGGCCCTCGGCCTCGCCGGGCTCGTCGAGGTCCGCGAGGCCGACGTGACGGAGATCGACACGAGCCCGTACGACGCGGTCTTCGTCGACCCGGCGCGACGCGGCGGCCGGGGCAGGATCTTCGACCCCGAGGCGTACTCCCCGCCGCTCTCCTGGGCCGTCGAAGCGGCCCGCAGGGCCCCGCACGCCGCCCTGAAGGTCGCACCCGGCATCCCGCACGAGGCCGTCCCGGCGGAGGCCGAGGCCGAGTGGATCTCGGACGGCGGGGACGTGAAGGAGGCCGTGCTCTGGTTCGGTACGGAGCCGGGCGCCCGCCGCGCCACGCTGCTGCCCTCGGGCGCCGGGATCGTCGGCCGGGGGCTGCCCGACCCGGCGGTCCGGCCGGTCGGCCGCTACCTCTACGAGCCGGACGGCGCCGTCATCCGCGCGCACCTCGTCGCCGAGGTCGCGGAGGACCTGTCGGGCGGCCTGATCGACGAGACGATCGCCTACGTCACGGCGGACGAGCTCGTCCCCACCCCGTACGCCGCCGCCTACGAGATCACCGACGAACTCCCCTTCAACCTCAAGAAGTTGAAGGCGCTGCTCCGGGAGCGCGAGGTCGGGACACTGACCGTGAAGAAGCGCGGTTCGGCGGTCGAACCCGAGGAGATCCGGCGGAAGGTGAAGCCGAAGGGCCCCAACTCCGCGACGGTGCTGCTCACTCGGGTCGCGGGAGCCCCGACGATGCTGATCGGCCGCCCGGCGGGAGGAGGCCGGTGACTGAGGTGCCGTAAGCCGCAAGGGGCACGATCCGAACGGGGGGATTGATCATGGCGCTGCACCCGGAAGGCATGTTCACCACGGGGCCGCTCGCGCACCTCGTCGGACTGGCCGCCGGCGGACCCGACCCGCTGGAGTGGGAGGTCCTGCGCTTCGACCGCGTCACGCGGACGGAGTACTGGGACCCCGCTTGGCGGCACACCCCGCAGACCCTCGCCTCCCAACTCGACTACATGGCCACCGCGTTCAGCGAGGAGTTCTTCGCGACCTGCCCGGAGGCGGACCGCAGGACCTGGCGGGCGGCCGCCGGGGCGAAGAGCGTGCCCGCGTTCATGACCGAGCTCGCGATGCTGCTGCGGCTCGCGGACCGCCAGGGCGACGCCACGTACGAGGACGTGCCGCTCGCCGCGTGGGAGGTGCGGGCCCGGTTCCCGCTGCTGCTCTCGCTGGACGGCTGGGCGTACGACGGCGAGTACGCCTCGTACGAGGAGAGCCTGCGCGCGTACATCGAGGGCGAGCACCCGTCCTGCTCCTACGAGGTGGTCCCCCGCCTCACCCAGGCCCTGGAGGCGCGCACGCGCTGCGCGGAGTCGGCGGCCTTCGCCGCGTCCTTCCGGAAGCTCGCGCCGCAGGCGACCCCGGAGACGCTGGCCGTCATCACCCGCACCACGTTCACCCACATGACGGAGCACCACGCATGAACGCCCCCTTCCCCGCCGCCCCCTTCCGCGCCGCCCCCTTCCACGACGAGCCCTTCCCCGAGGTCCGCGGACACGCCTCCCAGGTGATCGTCAGCGCCGACGAGCAGTGGATCGCGGTCAATTCGGTGTGGAGCGGCGTGAGCCGCGTGGCCGTCTACCGCGCCGCCGACCTCTCCTGCGCGCACCTCCTGACGTTCACGATGGACGCCGAGTCGATCGCGTTCCACCCCACGCTCCCGCTCCTCGCCATCGGCCTCGACAACTACGACGCGTACATCCGCGAGGGCGGCCTCACCCTCCTCGAACCGGCCACCGGCCACCGCGTCGACTTCGCCGACCCTGCCTGGGGCATCGAGCCGATCCGCTGGCCGGACGCCCGCACCCTCGAACTCACCTTCTTCACCTGGGAATCGGACTGCGAGCAGCTCCACTCCCGCGCCACCGTCGTCCGCGACGACTGGCTCGGCCTCACCCCCGACGCCCTCGACCTGCGCACCCTCCCCCGGACCCCGCTCCCCCGGACACCGAGGTCGACTACCTCGACACGGAACCCACCCGACCGCTGCTCCAGGCGCTCGCCGAGCGCGCGGGCCGGAGCTACGACGGCCTCGGCGGGGTCCGGGCCGTGGCCGGGCTGAGCGACGGCCGGGTGCTCGCCACCCGCAGCCACGCCATGGTGGAGTGCTGGTCCCCCGACGGCTCGCTCCTGTGGAGCGTTCCCGCGCCGTCGGGGGTCGGCGGCAGCCGGATCGAGGTCGCCGCCGACGAGCGGACGGCGCGCGTGGGCGTCGCCGGTCCCGACTCCCGGACCCGGACCGACTTCCCGCTCGTCGACCTGTCCGACGGCACGGTCCTCGACCGCCCCTCGGTGCCCTTCGCGGCCGCCCTGTCGGCCCGTACGGACGGGGTGTGGGCGATCCGGGACACGTACGACCGCCGCTCCGAGGCCGAACCCCCCGCCCCGCCGAACACCCGGACCTTCGCCGCCGACGGCACCCCGCTCGGCACGGTCCACGAGCCCGACCGGTACGACCTCGTCCCGATCCATGTCCGCCGCTGCCCCGAGCTGCTGTACGGCCGCCGGCGCCGGGACGTGATCGCGCTCGACCCCGTCTCCGCCGCCGAGACGGTGCTCTTCTCGCCGGACGCCCTCAGGGTCGACCATCCGCTCGGCCGGGCGGTGTACGTCTCCGACTCCGCCGGCCCCGCGCTCCTGCACGGCCGGACGGAGCTGGTCCGCCGCACCTTCCCGGCCGGGGACGTCGTCTGGACCACGCCCCTGGACTCCGAGGTCGTCGACCTCGACGCGCACGCCGGCGTCCTGCACACCCTGTGCGCCGACGGCACCCTGCTCTCCGTCGACCCGGCCGACGGCACCGTCCTCGACCGCCGCACCCTGCCCCCTTACGGGCCGCTCTCGGTGCACGCGGCCCCCGACGGCACGGTCATCGTCGGCACGTCGGCGGGACAGATCCTGCGCTACTAGGGGGCGTCCTGCCGATCAGGCCGGACACCTCCTAGACCCCTGCCTCCCGGGCGCGGCCGAGGAGCAGTTCCCGCTCGCGCGCGTTCCGGGTGAGCGAGGCCGCCCGCTCGAACTCCGCCCGGGCCTCCGCCGCCCGACCCAGCCGGGCCAGCAGGTCGCCGCGCACGCTCGGCAGCAGGTGGTAGCCCGCCAGGGCGGTCCCCCCGGCCAGTGCGTCGACGAGCGCGAGACCGGCCTCCGGGCCCTCCGCCATCGAGACGGCGACCGCGCGGTTCAGCTCGACCACCGGGGAGGGCGCGACGGCCGCGAGCCGGCCGTACAGGGCGGCGATGGTCCGCCAGTCCGTCTCCTCGTACGAGGCGGCCCGCGCGTGGCAGGCGGCGATCGCGGCCTGGAGGGCGTACGGCCCGTAGGAGCGCCCGTCCCCGGCCCGCTCCAGGGCGGCGAACCCCCGCCGGACGAGCAGCCGGTTCCAGCGGCTCCTGTTCTGGTCGGCGAGGAGGACCGGCTGCCCGTCGCGGCCGGTACGGGCCGCCGTCCGGGAGGCCTGGAGCTCCAGGAGGGCGGCGAGCCCGTGGACCTCGCTCTCCCCGGGCATGAGCGCGGCGAGGCCGCGGGCCAGCCGCAGCGCGTCCTCGCACAGGCCGGGCCGCAGCAGGTCGTCGCCGGCGGTCGCCGCGTACCCCTCGTTGAAGATCAGGTAGACGACCTCGAGGACGGAGCCCAGCCGGGCGATCCGCTCCTCCCCGTACGGCACCTCGAACTCCACACCCGCCTTCGCGAGCGCCCGCTTGGCACGGGTGATCCGCGCCGCGACCGTCGCCTCCGGCACGAGGAAGGCGCGGGCGATCTCGTCCGTCCGGAGCCCGCCGACGAGCCGCAGCGTCAGCGCCGCACGGCCGTCGGCGGAGAGCACGGGGTGGCAGGTGGTGAAGACGAGCCGGAGCACGTCGTCGTCGATGTCGCCCGGGCCGGACGGCTCCGGGTCGTACGACTCCTCCGTGAGCGTCCGGCCCACTTCGGCGAGCTTCCGGGCGTACGTCTCGCGGCGGCGCACGAGGTCGACGGCGCGGTGCTTCGCGGCGGTCGTCAGCCAGGCTCCCGGGCGCTCCGGGACGCCCGACCGCGGCCACTGCTCAAGGGCGGAGACGAAGGCGTCCTGGGCGATCTCCTCGGCGATGCCGACGTCCCGGACGATCCGCGCCACGGTGGCGATGATCCGCGCCGACTCCATCCGGCAGACCGTCTCCAGGGTGCTTTCCACCGTCATGACCGTCATGGTTCACATGACAGCACACCTGACAGCACACCCGCGGGTCAGCCTTCCGGCATCTCCTCGACCTCGCGGACCTCCAGTCCGACCTTCCAGTTCGGCGGGTGGACGGCCAGGAAACGCTTCCCCCACTCGACGGCCTCGGCCATGTCCTTGCACTGGAGCATCGCGTAGCCGCCGACGACCTCCTTGGTCTCGGTGAACGGTCCGTCGGTGTACGACAGCTTCCCGTCCGACCAGGTGATGCGGGTGGCCTCGGCGGTCGGCTTGAGCCCGGCCGTGTCCACCATGGCGCCGGCCTTGGTGATCTCCTCGAAGAGCGCGCCCATCCGCTCCTCGAAGCCGGGGTCGGCGCTCTCCATGTCGATGGTGTTCTCCTCGATGCGGACGAGGGACAGGAAGCGGGGCATGACGACTCCTCGGTGGTGCGGTGGCGGGGCCGTTCCCCGCCTTCCACACATACGTCGAACGGGCCGGGCCCGCATCGACGACCCGCGGGAGATTTCTTCTAGACGTAGTCCTCCAGGCGGGCCACGGTGAAGCCCTGCTCCTGGATGCGGCGCAGCATCGTGGCCGTCATCTCGGTCATCGTCCGGCCCTTGAGCTCGGACGGGCCGCGGAAGTGGGCGAGGATGATGTCGCCGGGGTGCAGTTTCCCGTCCCCGCGCTGGTACTGCATGTTCTTGATCTGCATGGACTCGCGCCACAGCACGATCGCGTCCACCCCGCAGGTCCCGGCGGCGGCGCGGGTGTCCTCGTTCCAGTTGCCGTACGGCGGGCGGAAGAGCCGCGGGGTCGTGCCGTACTCCTTCGCCAGCTTCGTCTGCTGGCCGCATATCTCGCGGCGCTGGGCGTCCCGGGAGAGCGTGCGGAGGTTCGGGTGCGTGAGGGTGTGGTTGGCGACGCCGTGGCCCTGGGCGGCGAGCGGGGCGAAGTAGCCGTAGTCGCCGCGTATGGCCGAGTCGGTGAGGAACATCGTCACCGGGACCTTGAGGTCCTTCATCATCCGGACGAACTCGGGGTCCTTCTCGGCCCCGTCGTCGATCGTGACGAAGACGATCTTCTCGGTGGTGGGGATCTCGCTGATGACGGGGACGGGCCCGCCCGGCTCACGGGTCACCGGCTTGGTCGCCGGCGGGGCGGGCGGAGCGGCGAAGGGCTTGAGGCCCCAGCGGCGGTACGCGGCGGCTGCCGCGGCCTCGGGGGCCTTGTCACCGGCGGCCCCGGCGGACGGGGAAGCCGCGGGGGCGGTGGTGGCCGTCCCCCGGCCGGGGGCGGCGGCGGAGTCCTCCACCGCGCAGCCGGTCACCAACAGAGCGACGGCGGTCAGCGCCGCCCACACCACGATCTTCTTGTCCACGCCCTAGGGGATGCGCGAACGGCCCCCGGGGTTGCTCAGGAGGTCTCGACCGACTCGAAGCGCCAGCGGTGGACCGGACGGGTGATCAGCTCGGCCTCCGGTTCGGGCAGCTCCGGCAGTTCGGCGTCGAGCGCCGCCGCCTCCCACCAGGTGAGGACGAGGACCCGGTCCTGCGGGGCGCGCAGGATCTCCCGCCTCAGCGGCTCGTACGCGAGGACCTGGGCCCTGGCCCACTCCAGCAGCTCGGTGCCCCGGCCCTGCGCGGCCCGCGCCTCCCACATGAGGGTGATCCTCATGAGTACAGGTTCTCCTTGCTGACCTCGTGCACGTGATCGTGGTCGTGCGCATGATCGTGCTGCGCGCCCGGCACGTGCGGGTCCGTCACCGGCAGGGACGAGTCCGCCGAAAGCTCCAGGTCCGAGGCCGGCCGGTTGCGGGCGACCATCTCGGAGCCGAGCGCGGCGACCATCGCGCCGTTGTCCGTGCACAGTCCCGGGCGCGGTACGCGCAGCCGGATGCCGGCCCGCTCGCAGCGCTCCTGGGCGAGCGCCCGCAGCCGCGAGTTGGCGGCGACGCCGCCGCCGATCATCAGGTGGTCGACGCCCTCGTCCTTGCAGGCCCGCACGGCCTTGCGGGTGAGCACGTCCACGACCGCCTCCTGGAAGGACGCGGCCACGTCCCGGACGGGCACGTCCTCGCCGGCCGCCCGCTTCGCCTCGATCCAGCGGGCCACGGCGGTCTTGAGGCCGGAGAAGGAGAAGTCGTACGCGGGGTCCCGGGAGCCGCTCAGTCCGCGCGGGAAGGCGATCGCCTTCGGGTCGCCCTCCGTGGCGAGCCGGTCGATGACCGGTCCGCCGGGGAAGCCGAGGTCGAGGACGCGGGCGATCTTGTCGAAGGCCTCGCCGGCCGCGTCGTCGATGGTCGCGCCCAGCGGGCGCACGTCGGAGGTGATGTCGGCGGAGAGCAGCAGCGAGGAGTGGCCGCCGGAGACCAGCAGGGCCATCGTCGGCTCGGGCAGCTTGCCGTGCTCCAGCTGGTCGACGCAGATGTGCGAGGCGAGGTGGTTGACGCCGTACAGCGGCTTGCCGAGGGCGTACGCGTACGCCTTGGCGGCCGAGACGCCGACGAGCAGCGCGCCCGCGAGGCCGGGCCCGGCCGTGACGGCGATGCCGTCGAGGTCCTTCGCGGAGATCCCGGCCGTCTTCAGGGCGCGCTCGATCGTCGGGACCATCGCCTCCAGGTGGGCGCGGGAGGCGATCTCGGGCACGACGCCGCCGAAGCGGGCGTGGGTGTCGACGCTGGAGGCCACGGCGTCGGCGAGGAGGGTGGTGCCGTGGACGATGCCGACACCGGTCTCGTCGCAGGAGGTCTCGATGCCGAGTACGAGGGGTTCGTCAGCAGCCATCAGAATCAGTCTCAGTTCCTTGAACGGTCAGTCGCATCACGAGCGCGTCCACGTTTCCGGGCTGGTAGTAGCCGCGCCGGAAACCGATGGGCTCGAAGCCGAAGCGCTCGTAGAGCTTCTGGGCCCGGGTGTTGTCCACGCGCACTTCGAGGAGGACCTCGTCGCACTCGAAGGCGGTGGCGTGGTGGAGCAGATCGGTGAGGAGCCGGGCGCCGAGCCCCGTACCCCACTGGTCGCGGGCGACGGCGATCGTCTGGACGTCGCCGAGTCCGCCGGCCGCGGCGAGCCCCGCGTACCCGACGAGCCGCCCCGCCGGGTCCTCCGCGACGAGGTAGCGGCGGGTGGCACGCGGCCCGCGCGCGTGCGCGAGCTCCGACCAGAACATCCCGGCCGACCAGGCGTCCTCGGGGAACAGCTCGTCCTCGAGGGCGAGCACCGGGGCGATGTCCCACCAGCGCATCTCGCGCAGTGCGACGCCGCCGATCGCCGGTCCACCGGTCACGTGTCCGCCGGTCACGTGGGCGTGACCACCTTGTAGTTCTTCGGCACCTGCGCGTCGGGGCGGCGCAGGTACAGGGGCAGCGGGTCCAGGAAGCCCTCGCCGCCGGCCGCGAGCCGTTCCGCCGCGAGCGCGGCGAGCGCGGCCGCCGACTGGTGCTCGGGGTCGCGGGCGTCGGGGAAGGCCTCGGGGTAGAGGCGGGCGCCCGCGCCGACGACGGGCAGGCCCGCGAGCCGTTCGGCGATCTCGGCGGGCCGGTCGACGGCCGCGTCGGTCACGCGGGTACGGGAGTCCTCGTACCGCGCCCAGTAGACCTCCTTGCGGCGCGCGTCCGTCGCGACGGCGAAGGGCTCGTCGATCCCGGAGGCGTACGCGAGGCCGTCGAGGGTGCACAGGCCGTGCACCGGGACGCCGAGCGCGGAGGAGAAGGCGGCGGCCGTGACGAGACCGACGCGCAGGCCGGTGTACGGCCCGGGGCCGACGCCGACGACGATCCCGGTGACCGCGTCGAGCGTGAGCCCGGCGTCCTTCAGGACCCGGTCGACGGCGGGCAGCAGCAGCTCCCCGTGGCGGCGGGCGTCGACCTGGCCCGACGAGGCGACGACGGCCTCGCCGTCGTGCAGGGCGACGGTGACGGCGGGGGTGGCGGTATCCATGGCGAGCAACAGCACGCGAACAGCCTACGGCTCCCGGGACGGGCGGCGCCCCGGCGAGGCACCCGGGCCACCCCCGGGCCGTCCCGGGCACGGCGCCCGGCCCCCGGGGGCACCGGCTGCTACCGTCACCCTTCGATACGTTCGTACGAGAGGTGGGCACGGTGGCAAGGAGCAGCTCGGGATTCGTGGCCGGGCTCACCGCGGCGGCCGTCGTCGCGGTCGGCGTCCTCGCGTACCAGGCCTCGGCGAGCGCCCCCACCGATCTGGCGGCGAAGCCGAAGGCGCCGGGCACGAGCCCCCCCTCCGTGTCGCCGAGCGGCGGTCCGAAGCAGCCGGTGAAGAACCCGCTGACGGTCCCGGCGGGCTCCGGCACCGGTGAGCGGGTCGTGTACGCGCTCGCCGACCGCCGGGTGTGGCTGGTGGACGGCAAGGGCAAGGCCACCCGGACGTTCACGGTGATGCCGAGCACGGTGGACCCGCTGCCGGGCGCCTACACGGTGACCTCGCGCTCGGGCTCGGTGCGCGGCTCGGACGGGGTGCAGATCGAGCACGTGGTGCGGTTCGCGACGGCCCAGGACGTGGCGATCGGCTTCAGCGCGGCGGTGGACGGCTCGACGCCGACGCCGGACCCGTCGAAGAAGACCGGCGGCATCCGGATGAAGCGGGCGGACGGGGACGCGCTGTGGACGTTCGCGTCGATCGGCGCGAAGGTCGTCGTCGTCGCCTGAGCATCCCTGATCCGCCGGGGCGGGCCCTAGGCGGCTTCGTCCCGCCGTACGACGTCCTCGTCCCCGCCCTCGGCCTGCTCGGGCCCGGGGCGGCGCGGCGGAGTGGACAGGGCGCGCGCCGCGGCACAGGACGCCAGCAGCTCGCCCATCGAGACGTGGTCCCGGTCGTGTCCCGCTTCCGCGCGATGTGGCGTGGCCATGCATGCCTCCCGTAGGTTAGGTACACCTAACCAGTTCGTGCATCCATGTCACCACGGCACGTACGGCCCACGCAATATCTTCCCGACACGTTGTCGGAAGCTCCTACGATCAGACGTACGCCACGGCGCCCGGAACGCCTGCCGTCAGCCCAGATCGAGGTCCTCGTCGGCCCAGCGCGACCCGATCCCGCGCAGCACGACCGTGCGCCGGTCGTCGTCGGTGTCGCCGGTCAGCCGGTGGATGAGGACGTGCAGCCGGTCGTCGGTCAACTCCTCGACCTTGCCGTCACCCCACTCCACGACCACCACGGACTCGGGCAGCGAGACGTCCAGGTCGAGGTCCTCCATCTCGTCGAGACCGCCGCCGAGGCGGTACGCGTCGACGTGCACCAGGGCCGGCCCGCCGACCAGGGACGGATGGACGCGGGCGATGACGAACGTCGGGGACGTGACCGCGCCCCGCACGCCGAGGCCCTCGCCGAGGCCGCGCGTCAGGGTGGTCTTCCCGGCGCCGAGCTCGCCGGTGAGCATGACGAGGTCGCCGGGCCGGAGGAGTTTCGCGAGCCGGCGGCCGAGGTCCCCCATCTGCTCGGGGGAGTCGATGGCGAGGGTGGCGCCGGAGACGGGCGGGTGCGCTGCTTCCATAACCGCCAACCTAACTCTTGCCGGCGTCCGTCCTCACCGTCGCCGGCCCGGGGACGGCACCGGCCCGTACGAGCAGGTCGGCCAGACGGTCGGTGACGGCCTCGGGGTGCTCCAGCATCACCAGGTGGCCGCCGTCCGGGACGATGACCAGCTCCGCGTCGGGCAGCAGATCGGCGATGGCCTCGGTGTGCGAGCTGGGGGTGACGAGGTCGTTGTCCCCGGCGAGCGCGAGCACCGGCAGCTCCAGCTCGGCGAAGGCGGTGAGGGCGGCGGCCTTGTCGTGCTCGGCGAAGGCCGGGTAGAACGCGGCGACGACGTCGATCGGGGTCGACTCGATCATCCGCTCCGCGAAGCGGGCGACCGCCGGGTCCACGTCCTTCGACGCGAACGAGTACTTCTTGATCAGCCCGGCGAACAGGTCCGCCGTCGCCCGGCGCCCGCGCTCGACCAGCTCCGCCTGGGAGCCGAGCGCCCGCAGCACCCCGGGCAGGACCCACCGGACGGCGTTGACGCCGGCGAGCGGCAGCCCGTACGACACCTCGGCCAGGTTTCCGGCGGAGGTGCCGACGAAGGCGACCCCGACGACCCGGTCGCGGACGAACTCCGGGTACTGCTCGGCGAGCGCCATCACCGTCATGCCGCCCATCGAGTGGCCGACGAGGACGAGCGGGCCTTCGGGCGCGGCGACGTCGAGGACGGCCTTGAGGTCGCGGCCCAGCTGCTCGATGGTGACGGGCACCCCGTCGGGGCCGGACTGGGCGACGCCGTGGCCGGAGCGGCCGTGGCTGCGCTGGTCCCAGTGGACGGTGCGGACGAGACCGCGGAGCGCGGCCCGCTGGAAGTGCCAGGAGTCCTGGTTGAGGCAGTAGCCGTGGCTGAAGACCACGGTGGCGGGGACGGGCTCCTTGCGCCCGAAGAGCCGGCGGCGGCGGCGACCGCCGGACGTGTCGGCCTCGGCCTCCCCCGCCTCCCCCGCCTCGTCGACCTCGTCGACCTCGTAGTAGAGGACGGTCGAGTCGTCGGCGAGCGCGCGGCCGGAGGTGCCGCGGAGGCTGCCGTACGGGCCGGTGGCGTCCAGGGCGAGCCGGGCCTTCTGCCGGACGGAGCGACCGACCGTGAGCCGCTCGACGGCGACTCCGGCGGCGGCGCCCGCGGCGAGGACGCCTATCGCGGCGCCGGCGAACCCGGCCCGCCGCCAACTCTTCGACTCGCCCACGGGAACCCCTCTACGTCTGTTCGTCCAGGTAGACGCGCGGGACGCGCGCGCCGATCCGGGTGACGATCTCGTACGCGATGGTGTCGGCGGCCACGGCCCAGTCCTCGGCGGTCGGCTCACCCCGGTCGCCGGGGCCGAAGAGCACGGCCTCGGTGCCCGGCTCGGGGGTGTCCCCGCCGAGGTCGACGACGAACTGGTCCATGGCGACGCGCCCGGCGACCGTACGGACGGTGTCGCCGACGAGGACGGGCCCGCGCCCGGACGCGTGCCGGGGAACGCCGTCGGCGTACCCGAGCGGCACGAGACCGAGCGTGGTCTCGTCCCCGGTGACGTAGTGGTGCCCGTAACTCACCCCGTGCCCGGCGGGCACGTGCTTGACGAGCGCGACGCTCGCCTTGAGCGACATGACGGGCCGGAGCCCCAGCTCGGCGGAGGTGCCGAGCTCGGGGCTGGGCGAGACGCCGTACAGGGCGATGCCGGGCCGGACCAGGTCGAAGTGGGCCTCGGGCAGGGTGAGGGTGGCCGGCGAGTTCGCGATGTGCCGGACCTCGGGCCGGACGCCGGCCTTCTCGGCGTGGTCGAGCATCGCGCGGAACACATCGAGCTGGGCGGCGATGGAGGGGTGGTGGGGCTCGTCGGCGCAGGCGAGGTGCGACCAGAGCCCGGTGACCTTGACGAGCCCGTCGACCTCGGCCTTCAGCGCGGCGCCGACCAGCTCGGGCCAGTCGGCGGGCTGACAGCCGTTGCGCCCGAGCCCGGTATCGGCCTTGAGCTGGATACGCGCCGTCTTCCCGGTCGCTCGCGCGGCCTCGACGACCTCCTCCAAGGCCCACATCCCGCTCACGGACATGTCGAGCCCGGCCTCGATGCCCTGGTCCCAGGGGTCGCCGGGGGTCCAGAGCCAGCACATGACGGGGACGTCGGTGATCCCGGCGGCGCGCAGGGCGAGCGCCTCGTGCGGGGTGGCCGTGCCGAGCCAGTCCGCGCCCGCGTCCAGGGCGGCGCGGGCACAGCGCACGGCGCCGTGTCCGTACGCGTCGGCCTTGACCACGGCCATGATCCGGACGTGGGGGGCGACGCGGGCGCGCAGCGTGCGGACGTTCGCACGCAGCGCGCCGAGGTCGATCTCGGCGCGGGCTCTGCGGGGCGGAGGTGTCTCAGTCATCGCGCCCAGTCTCTCAGGTGTCAGCCACCGGGCCGCTTCCCCCAGATGTAGACCCGGTCACCCTTGCGCAGGACGTCCCAGAGTTTCCCGGCGTTGCCGTAGCTGAGATTGACGCAGCCCCGGCTGCCGGTGGGCGTGGCGATCTGCCCGTAGACGGCGTGGAAGGCCTGGCCGCCGCTGAAGAACTGGGAGTAGGGCATGGGGGTGTTGTAGATGGACGACCAGTGGTCCTTGTGACGCCAGTAGACGGTGTGCCACCCGGTCCGTGTCGCATACCCGGCCCGCCCACTCCGCACATTCACGACCGGGAACGTCACCTTCTTGTCCTTCCGCACCCACATGAGCTGCCGGTCGAGATCGACGCAGGCCACGGCGTACTTCTTGACGGGGCAGCGCCGCCCCGGGTCGAGGTTCTTCCGCGCGGCGAGCAACTCGGCCCGGGCCCAGGTGACGGGCCCGGCGTACCCGATGGCGGGCTTGATCTTCTCCTTCACCTGAAAGGCCCTGATGGCCCTGCAGTCGGCGGCCGACTGCTTCCCGTCGACCGTCAGCCTGAGCAGCCGCTCGACCTGCCGCTGATAGGTCCCGGTGGTGGCGGTGCAGGCGGCCCCGACGGCACTCCGCGGCAGAAACTCGACCAACTCGTCCACGCCCCCCTCCGGCTCGGGCACGGGAACGTCCCCCTGGGACTGCAGCGGAGGCAGCACCTGATCGGGCGTATCCATCGGATACTCGGCCCGCCCACCCCCGGGCACCCCGGGCACGAGCGGCTCGACGGAGTCGGGGGCGGACGAGTCGGGTACGGGCTCGGGCGAGTCGGGTACGGGCTCGGGCGAGTCGGCGGCGGGCAAGTCGGGTACGGGCTCGGGCTCGGGCTCGGCCGAGGGGGAATCGGCGGCGGGCTCGGGCGAGTCGGCGGCGGGCGCGAGGGGCTGAGGCGTATCGGCGAGGGCCGCCGTCGGCCCGAAGGCGAGGACGGTGGCGAGGGCGAACAACAGCGGCGCGGTACGACTTCTCCAACTGATCACCCCACCCACCCAATCCCCGCGGCGCGCTCCCAGCGCGCCGGATCCCACGGCCGGTCCAACGGGTTCGCCCGACTGGCCGCCGCCCGAACCCACCACAGCGCACGCCGTGGAGCACCGGGGCGGGTGCCGCCCCCGACAGGGGCGCCGCGAAGCGTGCGCCCCCGGGCGGGACCGATCCCACGCACCGCGCCGCGCAGCGGGCGCACGCGCCCGGCTGGGGTCCGGGGGCGCAGCCCCCGGGAAACAACTCCCCCACCCCCACCAGCCCCCGGCAGGGTTTCGGGAAGGGGCGGGGTGGGGGAAAGACCCGCCCCGCCTACGACACCGGCGCCACCACGTCCCGCCACGCCCCCCGCAGGGACTCCGCCACCTCGCCCGCCGTCACCGGCCCCGCACCACCCCCCGCAGTCCGACCACCCCCCGGGCCCCCCGCACTCCCCGACGCCCGCCGCGCCGCCAACCCGTGCAGGTACGCCGCCGCCGACGCCGCCTCCACCACCGGCAGCCCCGCCGCCAGCAGCGACCCCGCGAGACCCGACAGGACGTCCCCGCTCCCGGCCGTCGCCAGCCACGGCGTGCCCGTCGCGTTCACCCGTACGGGCCCGCCGCCCGGCCCGCACACCAGCGTCGTCGACCCCTTGAGCAGCACCGTCGCCCCGAACCGCCCCGCCAGCTCCCGTACCGCCGTGAGCCGTCCCGCCTCGACTTCCTCGCGGGCGACGCCCAGCAGCGCCGCCGCCTCCCCCGCGTGGGGGGTGAGCAGGGTCGATGCGGGGCGACGGGCCCGTACCGCCGCCGGGTCGAGGCCCCGCAGACCGTCGGCGTCGACGAGGACCGGCACGTCGGAGGCGAGGACCTCGGCGACCGCGACGACGGGCCCGGGCCCCTCGCCGAGCCCGGGCCCGACGACCCACGCCTGCACCCGCCCGGCCTTCTCCGGCCGCCCGGAGTGCACCAGCGTCTCCGGGTACCGCGCGAGCACCGCGTCCCCCGCGGGCCCGACGTACCGCACGGCCCCCGCCCCGCCCCGCAGCGCCCCCGCCACCGCGAGGACCGCCGCGCCCGGGTAGCGGGTGGAGCCGGCGACGACGCCGAGGACCCCGCGCCGGTACTTGTCGCTCTCGGCGCCCGGCACGGGCAGCAGCCGCGCGACGTCCTCGTGCTGGAGGGCCTCCGTCTCCGGCACCCCGGGGAGGTAGGGGCCGAGCCCGATGTCGACGAGCCGCAGCGCCCCCGCGTACTCCCGCGCCGGGTCGACGAGCAGCCCGGGCTTGTACGTCCCGAAGGTCACCGTCACGTCGGCACGCAGCGCCTCCCCCGTCACCTCGCCCGTGTCGGCGTCGACGCCGCTCGGCAGGTCGACGGCGACGACGACCGCGTCGGAGCCGCGCGCGGCCCGGGCGACGGGGACGGCGTCGGGCCGGAGCCCGCCCTGCCCCCCGATGCCGGTGATGCCGTCGAGGACGAGGTCGGCGACGGCGAGCGCCTCGAAGGGGTCGTCGGCGATCCGCCCGCCCGCCGCCCGGAGCGCGGCGAGCCCGCCCTCGTGGGCGCGCTCCCCGAGCAGTACGGCCGTGACGCCGGCCCCCCGCCGGGCGAGCCGGGCGCCGGCGTACAGGGCGTCGCCGCCGTTGTCGCCGCTGCCGACGAGCAGCACGACCCTCGCCCCGTACACCCGCGGCAGCAACCCGGCGCAGGCGGCGGCGAGTCCGGCGGCGGCCCGCTGCATCAGGGCGCCTTCCGGGAGGCGGGCCTTGAGTGCGGCCTCGGCGGCCCGGACGGTCTCCACGCGGTGAGCGGTACGCATGCCCAGCAGTCTGCCGCAGTCCTCGGCCGCTCGCCCGGAGCGCCCAAGCGCCTGCCCGAGGAGGAGGGTTGACGCCCCCTCACCGATCAACTTAGGTTTGCCTTACCTAACTAGCCACCGCCTGGAAAGGCAGCTTCGCCATGCGCACGAGCCCCCACACCCGCAACCACCGCACCACCCGCACCCTCGCCCGCACCGCCCTCACCCTCGCCTCCGCCGCCGCCCTCACCGTCGGCCTCGCCGGCGCCGCCTCCGCGGCCACCGCCGGCCGCACCGTCACCGACGGCACCCGCACCTACAACCTCTCCCTCACCGCCCCGAACACCGCCGCCGCGACCGGCACCAACGTCACCGTCACCGGCTCCGGCTACAACCCCGACCAGGGCGTCTACGTGGGTCTCTGCGCGATACCCGCGGGGGTGAACACCGCGGACCCGACCACCTGGAACAGCAAGCCCACCCCCTGCCTCGGCGGCCAGGACGAGACCGGCACCACCGGCGCCTCCCACTGGGTGAACAGCGACTGGTACTGGATGTCCCCGTCCAACTCCTCCCCCTTCACCGAGTCCGGCGGCCTCGGCTCCTTCTCCGTCCAGATCCACGTCAAGGCCAAGATCTCCGACACCGTCACCTGCGGCCAGGCGGGCGTGACCTGCGCGATCGTCACCCGCGCGGACCACTTCGACAGCTCCGACCGGAAGTACGACGTCTACGTGCCGGTGACCTTCCAGTGAGAACCACCCTCCTGACGGCCGCCGCCGTGCTCGTCCTCGCGAGCACGGCGGCGACGCCGCCACCACACCTCCCCGAGAACCTCCCCGAGAACCTCTCCGAAACCCTCCACGAGAACCTCCGCACCCTCACCCCGCCCTCCGGCAGCGCCCTGGACGCCGAGGTCGACCCGGCCGCCGACCGCCTCTACGTCAGCAGCAGCGACGGCACGGCCCACCGCCTCACGGCCTACGACACCGCGACCGGAACCCCCGTCGGCGACCCCGTCGAACTCCCGGCCCCGGCCACGGTGATGGCCCTCGGCGCCGGCGGCACGCTCCACCTCGGCCTGTCGACCCGTATCGCCGCCTACGACACCGCGAGCCGCGCCCTCACCGACCACCGCATCGCGATCGACGGCAGCGTCACCCACCTCGCCGCCGACCCGGGGCAGGGACGGCTGTACGTCGGCAACCAGGCCGCCAAATCGGTGACGGTGTACGACACGGCCACCGGCACGCCCGTGGGCGGCCCCGTCGTCCTCCCCTTCCACCCGGCCGGACTCGCCGTCGACACCACCCACCACACCGGGTACGCGACCTACGTCGGCGGCGCCGTCGAGAACGGCTCCGTCGTCTACCGCAACGTCCTCAACGCCGTCGACGGCACCACCGGCCGCCTCACGGGCACGGTCAGCCTCGGCACGACCGCCCTCGGCAGCATGGGCGTCACCGTCGACCCGGTGGACCGCACGGGATACGTGGCCAACCTGGCCGCGGGTACGGTCTCGGTCGTCGATCTGGAGGAGCGGGAGGTCACCGGCACGGTCGCCGTCGACGGCAACCCGAAGGCCCTCGCGTACGACCCGGGGACCGCGACCCTGTACGCGGCGCGGACCGGCGCCTCGTCCGTGGCGGTGGTCGACCCGGCGAAGGGCGAGGTGACGGAGACGATCACGACGGGCGAACGGCCCGCGGCGCTCGCCCTGGACCCGGAGGAGCACACGCTCTACACGGTGGCGGGCGGAGCGGTCACCCAGACGGTACGGAAGGCACCTCCGGAACCGACCCCGGAGCCCACCCCGACGGAAACGAACGAACCGACCCCGGACCCGACGGACCCGACGGACCCGACGGACCCGACGGACCCGACGACCACGGAGCCAACACCGACGGAACCGACGCCGACAGAACCGACACCGACCGCGACCACCCCCACGACCGCCCCGACTCCGGAACAGACCCCGACGCCCTCGGAGTCCACGACGGCGACGGAAACGGCGACCGCGACCACACCGCCACCCGGAACAACGGCACCACCCTCGACCCCAGACACCACCGAAGCCACCACCCCTGACACCGACACCACCACCAACACCAACACCAACACCAACACCACCCCCAACGGAGGAGCCGCCGCCGGCCTCGCCACCACCGGCAGCCGCGTCCTCCCCGTCACCCTCGCGGCAGCGAGCCTCGCCGCCCTGGGCGGCGCGGCCCTCGTCCTCTCCCGCCGCCGCAGAGCGACAGCAGCCGAGGACGACACCCCCTAGACGCGCGCGGCACACGCAACCTGTCGCCGGCCCTGGCAGTCGCGCGCCACACGGCCCGGGGCCCGACCGTGGAAACGGCCGGGCCCCGGGCTCGTACATCCCGAGAGGATCACGCCTCGGCGATCACCACCGCCGACGCCACCCCCGCGTCATGGCTCAGCGAGACGTGCCAGCGCTTCACGCCCAGCTCCGCCGCCCGCGCCGCCACCGTCCCGCACACCCGCAGCCGCGGCTGCCCGGTCTCCTCGACGTACACCTCGGCGTCCGTCCAGTGCAGCCCGCCCGGCGCGCCGAGCGCCTTCGCCAGCGCCTCCTTCGCGGCGAACCGCACCGCGAGCGAGGCCACCCCGCGCCGTTCGCCGCTGGGGAGCAGCAGCTCCCCCTCGACGAAGAGGCGCCGGAGCAGCCCCGGTGTGCGCTCGATCGACGCGCCGAAGCGGTCGATCTCCGCCACGTCGATCCCCACCCCAATGATCATTTCCCACTCACTCCACGGTCACCGACTTGGCCAGGTTGCGCGGCTGGTCGACCTCGTTGCCCCGCGCGGTGGCGAGCTCGCAGGCGAAGACCTGGAGCGGCACCGTGGAGACCAGCGGCTGGAGCAGCGTAGGCGTCGCGGGGATCCGGATGAGGTGGTCGGCGTACGGGACGACCTCCTCGTCGCCCTCCTCGGCGATCACGATGGTCCGCGCACCGCGGGCCCGGATCTCCTGGATGTTGGAGACGATCTTGTCGTGCAGGACGGAGCGGCCCTTGGGCGAGGGCACCACGACGACGACCGGCAGGTCCTCCTCGATGAGCGCGATCGGCCCGTGCTTGAGCTCTCCGGCCGCGAAGCCCTCGGCGTGCATGTACGCGAGCTCCTTGAGCTTCAGCGCGCCTTCCAGGGCCACCGGGTAGCCGACGTGCCGGCCGAGGAAGAGGACGGTGTTCTTGTGGGCCAGGGAGCGGGCGAGAGCGCGTACCGGCTCCATGGTCTCCAGGACCCGCTCGACCTCGTCGCCGATCCGCGCGAGCTCACGCACCACGGCGTGGATCTCGTCGCCCCACTTGGTGCCGCGCACCTGCCCGAGGTACAGCGCGAGCAGATAGCAGGCGACGAGCTGCGTGAGGAAGGCCTTCGTCGAGGCGACGGCGACCTCGGGCCCGGCGTGGGTGTACAGCACGGCGTCGGACTCACGCGGAATCGTCGACCCGTTCGTGTTGCACACGGCGAGGACCTTGGCGCCCTGCTCCCGGGCGTGCCGGAGCGCCATCAGCGTGTCCATGGTCTCGCCGGACTGCGAGATGGCGATGACCAGGGTCTTCTGTCCGAGGATCGGATCCCGGTAGCGGAACTCGCTGGCGAGCTCGACCTCGCAGGGGATGCGGGTCCAGTGCTCGATGGCGTACTTGGCGATGAGGCCGGCGTGGAAGGCGGTGCCGCAGGCGATGATGACGACCTTGTCGGCCTCGCGGAGCACGGCGTCGGGGATGCGCACCTCGTCGAGGGTGAGCCGGCCGGCCCCGTCGATCCGCCCGAGGAGGGTGTCGGCGACGGCCTTGGGCTGCTCGGCGATCTCCTTGAGCATGAAGTAGTCGTAGCCGCCCTTCTCGGCGGCGGAGGCGTCCCAGTCGACGTGGTAGGCCCGTACGTCGGCGGGCACTCCGTCGAAGTCGGTGACGGTGACGGCGTCCCGGGTGAGCTCGACGACCTGGTCCTGGCCGAGTTCGATCGCCGAGCGGGTGTGGGCGATGAAGGCGGACACGTCGGAGGCGAGGAAGTTCTCGCCCTCGCCGACGCCGACGACGAGCGGGGAGTTCCGGCGTGCGCCGACGACCACGTCGGGCTGGTCGGCGTGGACGGCGACCAGGGTGAAGGCCCCGTCGAGCCGGCGGCAGACGAGCCGCATGGCCTCCGCCAGGTCCCCGGCGGAGGAGAACTCCTCGGCGAGGAGGTGGGCGACGACCTCGGTGTCGGTCTCGGACGCCAGGTCGTGGCCGCGTTCGGCGAGCTCGGCGCGCAGGGCGGCGAAGTTCTCGATGATGCCGTTGTGGACGACGGCGACGCGCCCGGCGTTGTCCAGGTGCGGGTGCGCGTTGACGTCGGTCGGCCCGCCGTGGGTGGCCCACCGGGTGTGCCCGATGCCCACGGAGCCGCCGGCCAGCGGCCGGTCCTTGAGCTCCTTCTCCAGGTTGACGAGCTTGCCCGCCTTCTTGGCCGCGGCGAGTCCCCCGTCGGAGAGCACCGCGACACCGGCCGAGTCGTAGCCCCGGTATTCGAGCCGCTTGAGGCCCGCGACCACCACATCAAGCGCCGACTGCCCGCCGGCGTATCCCACGATTCCGCACATGTCGGAAGCCTAGGGCGGAAGGGGGCCGGAAGGCCGGAGTTCGGTCGGCCGCGCGTCGGCGGCCGACCGAACCCCGCCCCCCTGGAGGGTGATGCCGAAGGGTGGTGTCGAGGATGGTGTCAGCCGAGCTTGGCGACCTGCGCGTCGACGATGGTCTTCGGCAGGGCCTTGACCGTGCCGCCGAAGCTGAGCGTGGAGAACGAGGCCACGGTGTTGCCCTGGCGGAAGGCGACCAGCTTGGTGACCCAGGGCTTGCCGTCCACGTCGGTCGTGACCGTCCAGGCCAGCGACTCCTCACCCGCGGTCACCGTCTCCGGCGCGATCTTGGTGACCTTCGTCCGCTCGCCGCCGCCGATCAGCGTGAAGCCGCCCGCGCACTCCGTACCGGCCGTCTTCAGCGAGGCGAAGGCCTCCTGGGCGCCCTGCCCGTCGTACGAGCCGAGGGTCACGCCCGTCACCGGTGCCGTCAGCATCCCCAGGGCGTCCTCCGGCGAGGCCGACGCCCCTTCGGTCTTCGGCACCTCGATGGCCTTGCGCTGCGCGGACGCCGCCGGCTTCCCGGTGGCGATGTACGACATGGCGTGGGCGAGCGGCGTGCAGGCCGGCTTGTCGGCGGAGACCGCGGAGGCCAGGGCGATCTCCCCGGCCTTGGCCTTCTGCACCTGGTGGCCCGGCAGGTCGGCCTGCTCGACGATGAGCTTCTCCAGCGCGGCGGCGGACAGCGCCTTGGCGGGTGCGCTGCTCGTGGCGGAGGCGGAGGCGCTGGGAGCGGTCTCCTTGCCGCCGCCCTTGCCCTGGTCGCCGCTCTTCTCCCCGCCACCGCAGCCGGTGACGAGCAGCGCGAGGGAGACGGCGGTGGCGGCGACGGCGGCACTTCTCATGGACGTACGCATCGGTGGTGGCTCTCTGCTTCTCTTCGGGTGCTCTTCGTGTGCACTTCGGGTGCTTTTCGTGCCGCCTGGCGGCGGCTTCCCCCGCGTGAGACCCCGAGGACACGCGGCATGAGCATGATCGCCCTGCGGTAGCGGCCGGACAAAGGCTTTTGTCGCGTGACCGACCCCACGGCCCACGGAGGCCGCCGACCCACGACAATGGCGGGGTGATCACTTCGCCGCCACGAAGCGCCAACGGAGAAGGTCCCCGCGACGGCGCCGGGACCGGCAGCCCCCGGAACGGCACCGGCCATCGCCGCCCGTCCGAGGCGACCCCGTACGTCGACCTCACCCGAGCCGAGTGGAGCGACCTCCGCGACAAGACGCCCCTCCCCCTCAGCGCCGACGAGGTCGAGCGACTCCGCGGCCTCGGGGACGTCATCGACCTCGACGAGGTCCGGGACGTCTACCTCCCGCTCTCCCGCCTGCTCAACCTCTACGTGCAGGCCACCAGCGGCCTCCGCGGCGCCCTCAACACCTTCCTCGGCGAGAACGCGGAGCAGCGCGGCACGCCCTTCGTCATAGGAGTCGCCGGTTCCGTCGCCGTCGGCAAGTCGACGGTCTCCCGACTCCTCCAGGCCCTCCTCGCCCGCTGGCCGGAGCACCCGCGCGTGGAGCTGGTGACCACGGACGCCTTCCTCTACCCGATGGAGGAGCTGAAGGCGCGCGGCCTCATGGCCCGCAAGGGGTTCCCCGAGTCGTACGACCGCCGGGCGCTCACCCGGTTCGTCGCGGACATCAAGGCGGGCAAGGAGGAGGTCACGGCCCCGGTCTACTCGCACCTGATCTACGACCGCGTGCCCGGCGAGCGGCTCGTGGTCCGCCGCCCCGACATCCTCATCGTGGAGGGGCTGAACGTCCTCCAGCCGGCCCTGCCCGGCAAGGACGGCCGCACCCGCGTCGGTCTCGCCGACTACTTTGACTTCTCGGTGTACGTGGACGCGCGGCCGGAGGACATCGAGCGCTGGTACCTCAACCGCTTCCGCAAGCTGCGCGACACCGCGTTCCAGAACCCCTCCTCGTACTTCCAGCGGTACACGCAGGTCTCCGAGGAGGAGGCCCTCGACTACGCCCGCACGATGTGGCGGACCATCAACAAGGTCAACCTCCTGGAGAACGTGGCCCCGACGCGCGGCCGGGCCACCCTCGTCGTCCGCAAGGGACCCGACCACAAGGTGCAGCGGCTGAGCCTCCGCAAGCTCTGACCTCCGTAAGCTCTCCGCATGCTGCACCTCCGGTTGATCGTCCCGTCCGACCGCACGCAGGCCACCGTCGACCTCATCGAGTCGACGGTCGGCACCACACACCTGGTGGTGGTGCCGGCCGTAGCCCGGGACCCGGCCGGCGACGTCGTCATGTGCGACGTGGCCCGCGAGGCGGGCGACGAACTCCTGCGCGAGCTGCGTGAGCTGAAGATCGATCAGGACGGCTCGATCGCCGTCGAGGACATCGACCTCTCCCTCTCCAAGCGTGCCGACGACGCCGCGAAGGAGGCCCCTGGTGAGCCCGCGGACGCGGTGATCTGGGAGCAGCTGACGGGCGCGACACACGAGGAGTCGACGCTCTCGATCACGTACAGCGCGTTCATGATCCTGGCGACGATGATCGCGGCCTGCGGTGTCGTCCTCGACAACGCGATCCTGATCGTGGGCGCGATGGCGGTCGGCCCGGAGTTCGGTCCGCTCGCCGGGATCTGTACGGCGGCGGTGCGGCGCGCCCCGAAGCTGGCGGCGCGCTCGCTGATCGCGCTGCTCGTCGGCTTCGCGGTGGCCATCGTCGCCACGACGGTCTTCAGCCTGGGGATGGACGCGCTGGACCTGTTCAGCAGGGAGCAGCTGGACGCGGACCGCCCCAACACCAGCTTCATCTGGCAGCCAGACCCGTTCTCCTTCGTCGTGGCGCTGCTCGCGGGCGTGGCCGGCATGCTCTCGCTCACGTCCTCCAAGTCGGGCGCCCTGGTGGGCGTGGCGATCTCGGTGACGACGGTCCCGGCGGGCGCGAACGCGGCGGTGGCGCTCAGCTACGGCGAGATCGGCCAGATGTGGGGCTCGGTCGAGCAGCTGCTGCTCAACCTCCTCGGCATCATCCTGGCGGGAGTGCTGACCCTGTACGCCCAGAAGCTGCTGTGGCGCACCCAGCGCGGCCGCTGGCGGCGCGACGCGCAAGCGACCCCGAAGCCCTGAGGGGCCGGGAGAGAACGAGAAGAGCCCTGCCGCTCCCCATGGGTGCGACAGGGCCCTTCCTCTGCATGACGGTGCTTCAGAAAGGTTAGCCGAGCGCGGACTTCACGACGTCCGCCAGGCGCTGCGCGACCGCGCGGGCCTGCTCGATGTCGGCGGCCTCGACCATGACGCGGACGAGCGGCTCGGTGCCGGACGGGCGCAGCAGGACCCGGCCGGTGGCGCCGAGCTCCGTCTCGGCGGCGGTGACCGCGGCGGCGAGGTCGCCGGAGGTCTTCACGCGGGACTTGTCGACGTCCGGGACGTTGATGAGGATCTGCGGCAGACGCTCCATCACGCCGACGAGCTCCGCGAGGGACTTTCCGGTGGCGGCGATCCGGGCGGCGAGCATCAGGCCGGTCAGGGTGCCGTCGCCGGTGGTGGCATGGTCGAGCACGATGACGTGCCCGGACTGCTCGCCGCCGAGCGCGTAGCCGTGCTCCTTCATGGACTCCAGGACGTAACGGTCGCCGACCGCGGTCTGGACGAGGTTCAGGCCCTCGCGGTCCATGGCGAGCTTGAAGCCCAGGTTGGACATGACGGTCGCGACGACGGTGTCGCCGCGCAGCGTGCCGGCCTCGCGCATGGCGAGGGCGAGCACGGCGAGGATCTGGTCGCCGTCGACCTCGTTGCCCGCGGCGTCCACGGCGAGGCAGCGGTCGGCGTCGCCGTCGTGCGCGATGCCGAGGTCGGCGCCGTGCTCGACGACGGCGGCGCGGAGCAGCCCCAGGTGCGTGGAGCCGCAGCCGTCGTTGATGTTGAGGCCGTCCGGCTCGGCGCCGATGGTGACGACCTGGGCGCCGGCCCGGGTGAAGGCCTCGGGCGAGACGTGGGAGGCGGCGCCGTGGGCCTCGTCGAGGACGACCTTGAGACCGTCGAGACGGTTGGGGAGGACCGTGAGGAGGTGGGAGACGTACGTCTCGAAGCCCTCGTCGTAGTCGCGGACCCGGCCGACTCCGGCACCGGTCGGGCGCGCCCAGGGAGCGCCGGTGCGGTGCTCCTCGTACACGGACTCGATGCGGTCCTCGAGGTCGTCGGCGAGCTTGTGGCCGCCGCGGGCGAAGAACTTGATGCCGTTGTCGGGCATCGCGTTGTGGCTGGCGGAGAGCATCACGCCGAGGTCGGCGCCGAGGACGCCGGTGAGGTGGGCCACGGCGGGGGTGGGAAGGACGCCGACGCGCAGCACGTCGACACCGGCGCTGGCGAGACCCGCCACGACGGCCGCTTCCAGGAACTCTCCCGACGCACGCGGGTCCCGTCCGACCACGGCGGTCGGCCGATGGCCTTCGAAGGTGCCCGCTTCGGCGAGTACGTGCGCCGCCGCGACCGAGAGACCGAGCGCAAGCTCCGCCGTCAGGTCCGCGTTGGCGACGCCGCGCACGCCGTCCGTGCCGAAGAGTCGTCCCACAGCTGTCCTCCGAAAATACGTGCCCAAGCCGATGAAAGATGAACGTGAAGGTGAAAAAGGTTATGAAAAAACGTACGCCCCGACGGCACGGGCAGTGCCGCCGGGGCGTACGAAAACAGTCCGAGCAGGCGTGATTAACGCTTGCTGTACTGCGGGGCCTTACGGGCCTTCTTGAGACCGGCCTTCTTGCGCTCGACCGCACGGTCGTCGCGGGAAAGGAAGCCGGCCTTCTTCAGCGCCGGGCGGTTGTTCTCGACGTCCGCCTCGTTCAGCGCACGGGCCACACCGAGGCGCAGGGCGCCGGCCTGGCCGGAGACACCGCCACCCGCGATGCGGGCGATGACGTCGTAGCGGTTGTCGAGCTCGAGCACCTTGAAGGGCTCGTTGACTTCCTGCTGGTGCACCTTGTTGGGGAAGTAGTCCTCAAGGGTGCGACCGTTGATCTTCCACTTGCCGGTGCCCGGAACGATCCGGACGCGGGCGATGGCGTTCTTGCGACGGCCCAGGCCGGCGGCCGGCTGCGGGTCGCCGAAGCGCGACGCGAGCGACTCGGAGGTGTACTCACCCTCGACGAGCTCGGTCTCGGTGGTGTATTCCTCAACGCCCTCGAACTCGTCGACGGGGGTCTCGGGGGTGGTCTCGGCCACGATGCTCCTCAGATTTCTTTCGTTCTTAGGGGGTGTGGCCGGAACTACTGCGCGACCTGGGTGATCTCGAACGCAACCGGCTGCTGCGCAGCGTGCGGGTGGTTCGGGCCCGCGTAGACCTTCAGCTTCGAGAGCATCTGACGGCCCAGGGTGTTCTTGGGGATCATGCCCTTGATGGCCTTCTCGACGGCCTTCTCGGGGTTCTTCTCCAGCAGCTCGTCGTAACGGACGGAGCGGAGACCACCCGGGAAGCCGGAGTGGCGGTACGCCAGCTTCTGGGTCTTCTTGTTGCCGGACAGGTGGACCTTGTCAGCGTTGATGATGATGACGAAGTCGCCCATGTCCATGTGCGGGGCGTAGATCGGCTTGTGCTTGCCTCGGAGGAGGTTCGCAGCCGTGGTCGCCAGACGGCCCAGGACGATGTCCTGCGCGTCGATGATGTGCCACTGGCGAGTGACATCGCCGGGCTTGGGGCTGTACGTACGCACTTCGTAGCCTTCGCTTCTTCAGTGGATGGAGTCCAGACACACCTGAAGCGATCATGCAGCTTGGGCCTGCACTGCCGGGACGCTGCCCGTATGCGAGCCACTGGTAACTGCTCCAGGGAACCTGCGTAAGGGCCCTTCGTGTGAGAACGACGAAGCCAATACGCATAACAAACCGCAACAGTACCCGCGCCACCCGGGACGGGTCAAAACGCGCCGACCGGGCCGACCTACCGGGCCCGCTCGACCCGTCGCTCGACCAATCCCCGACGCCGAGCTCGCACGACTCGGCCCCAAGGGGCCTCTCCGGCGTCGCACGGCTGCGCCGGACTCCGTCCGCCGACCGAAGCCCGAACCCGCCGCCGACCGCCCGAGGTCACCGCGCCCGCTCGACCCGCCGCTCGTCCCACACCGGCTCCGTCGACCTCTCCC
>NZ_JBITGA010000006.1:146420-622481 GCF_044456565.1 Streptomyces sp. NPDC050842
CCCCACGCCGCACTCGCACGACTCGGCCCCAAAGGGCCTCCCCGGCATCGCACGGCCGCGCCGGACTCCGTCCGCCGACCGAAGCCCGAACCCGCCACCGACCGCCCGAGGTCACCGCGCCCGCTCGACCCGCCGCTCGTCCCACACCGGCCCCGTCGACCTCTCCCCCACGCCGCACTCGCACGACTCGGCCCCAAAGGGCCTCCCCGGCATCGCACGGCCGCGCCGGACTCCGTCCGCCGACCGAAGCCCGAACCCGCCGCCGACCGCCCGAGGTCACCGCACCCGCTCGACCCGTCGCTCGTCCCACACCGGCTCCGTCGTCTCCCGTACGACCCCGTCCGAGCCGAAGACCAGGAACCGGTCGAAGCTCTTCGCGAACCAGCGGTCGTGCGTGACGGCCATCACGGTCCCGTCGTACGACTCCAGGCCGTCCTGGAGCGCCTCGGCCGACTCCAGGTCCAGGTTGTCCGTGGGCTCGTCGAGGAGCAGCGCCGTCGTCCCCGCCAGCTCCAGGAGCAGGATCTGGAACCGGGCCTGCTGCCCGCCGGAGAGCTTGTCGAAGGGCTGGTCGCCCTGCCGCTCCAGCTCGTACCGCCGCAGCATCGACATCGCCGCGCCCCGGTCCTTGGCGTGCTCGGTCCACAGGATGTCGACGAGCGGACGCCCGGCCAGCTCCGGGTGCGCGTGGGTCTGCGCGAAGTGCCCGGGCACGACCCGCGCGCCCAGCTTCCAGTCGCCCGTGTGGGCGACCGTCGGGTCCCCCGCGAGCAGCCGCAGGAAGTGCGACTTCCCGGAGCCGTTCGACCCGAGGACCGCGACCCGCTCCCCGTAGAAGATCTCCAGCGAGAACGGCTTCATCAGGCCGGTCAGCTCGAGGTTCTCGACGGTCACCGCCCGCACGCCGGTCCGGCCGCCGCGCAGCCGCATCCGGATGTCCTGCTCGCGCGGCGGCTCCGGCGGCGGCCCCGCCTCCTCGAACTTCCGCAGCCGGGTCTGCGCCGCCGCGTACCGCGAGGCCATGTCGTGGCTGACCGACGCCGCCTGCCGCAGGTTGAGGACGAGCTTCTTCAGCTGGGCGTGCTTCTCGTCCCAGCGCCGCTTCAGCTCCTCGAAGCGGGCGAAGCGCTCGCGCCGGGCCTCGTGGAAGGTGGCGAAGCCGCCACCGTGCACCCACACGTCCGAGCCGGCCGGGCCGGGCTCGACCGCGACGATCTTCTGGGCGCCCCGGGAGAGCAGCTCCCGGTCGTGGGAGATGAAGAGCACGGTCTTACGGGTCTCCCGCAGCCGCTCCTCCAGCCATCGCTTGCCGGGCACGTCGAGGTAGTTGTCCGGCTCGTCCAGGAGCAGCACCTCGTCGGGGCCGCGCAGCAGGTACTCCAGGACCAGCCGCTTCTGCTCGCCGCCGGAGAGCGTCCGCACCTCCCGGAACTGCGCCTTCTCGTACGGGACGCCCAGCGCCGCCATGGTGCACATGTCCCAGAGGGTCTCGGCCTCGTACCCCTGCACCTCGGCCCAGTCGCTGAGGGCCTGCGCGTACGTCATCTGCGCGGCCTCGTCGTCGACCGTCATGATCAGGTGCTCGGCCGCGTCGACCGCCTTCGCGGCCTCCCGGATCCGCGGCTGCGCCACCGAGACCAGCAGGTCGCGCACCGTGGACGCGTCCCGTACGGAGCCGACGAACTGCGGCATGACGCCCAGGCCGCCGCTGACGGTGACCGAGCCGCCGTGCGGCTGGAGCTCCCCGGAGATCAGCCGGAGCAGTGTGGTCTTGCCGGCGCCGTTGGCCCCGACCAGGGCGACGACCGCGCCCTCCCCGACCCGGAAGGAGGCGTCCCCGAGCAGGACCCGCCCGTCCGGAAGGTAGTACTCAAGATGTGCGGCCTCGACATGTCCCATGAGGTGCATTGTCACCGCACGCGTCCCCTTCGCCCAACCGGATTAGGATGCGCGGCATGAGCTTTGGGGGACCGCAGTGGCCACAGGAGCCGCAGCAGCAGGGGCAGGGACAGCAGGGCCACGGACAGCAGCCGGGGTACGGGCAGCAGCCGGAGTACGGGCAGCAGCCCGGCTACGGCGGGCAGCAGCCGTACGGCGGGCAGCCGGGCCAGGGACAGCAGCAGCCGAACCCCTTCCCGGGGGCGCAGGGCGGCGGGCCCACCCCTGACTGGGGCGCCCTCGCCGACGCCTCGGCCAGCAGCAACCGCCGCAGGCGCTGGCTGCTGATCGGCGGCGGGGCGCTGGCGACCCTCGCCGTGGGCGCGATCGTCGCCACGGCCGTCGTCTCCACGAACAAGACGAACGACGAGTCGAAGAACGGCGGGATCCCCACCGCCTCGGTCTCCCCCACCGGCTCCCCCACGCCCGAGCCGACGTTCTCCTCGGTCGCGCCGCCGCCCCCGCCGAACCCGAAGGACTACATCTCGGACCCGAAGAAGGACAAGGCCCCGCTCACCGTGGACGGCCTCTTCCCGGGCAAGAAGATGTCCATGAACGGCCGCCCGTACAAGAAGGGCGCCACCTCCGCCACGACGAACTGCGCGTCCGTCACCCAGGGCGGCCTCGGCGCCGTCCTCAAGAAGAACGGCTGCCAGAAGGTCCTGCGCGCCACCTACGTGAAGGACGGCGTGGCGATCACCGTCGGCGTGGCCGTCTTCCCCTCCGAGGCGGCGGCCCTCAAGGCGAAGGCCCAGGCCGACGGAGGCATCGCGCCACTCGCGGGCGCCGGCGTGAAGGAGTTCTGCCGCGCCACGGTCTGCCTGCGCCGCTCGAACTCCGTCGGCCGCTACGCCTACTTCACGCAGGCCGGCTTCGCCAACGGCAAGAAGGTCACCAAGGCCGACAAGCCGATCTTCCAGGCCAGCGACGACCTCGGGACCTTCGTCTTCAACCAGATCTACGCCCGCGGCCGGGCGCAGGCCTCAGCAGCAGCCAACGCTCCCGGGGAGTGACCGCTTGTTACGGGCCTCCTTGCTGCGCGCGGCAAGGAGGGCGTCCTCCGGGTAGCCGACCTCTTCGAGGGTGAGGCCGTGCGGCCGTACGACGTGGACGGCCGAGTCCCGTACCCCGGCGGCGAGCACCTTGCCGGGCCAGTCGACCGGCCGGTGGCCGTCGCCGACGAAGAGCATCGCGCCGACGAGCGAGCGGACCATGTTGTGGCAGAAGGCGTCCGCCTTCACGGTCGCTTCGAGGATGCCGTCGGGCCGCCGCTCCCACCGCAGCACCTGAAGGGTGCGGATGGTCGTGGCCCCTTCGCGCTTCTTGCAGTACGCCGCGAAGTCGTGCTCGCCGACGAGCGCGGTCGCTGCCTCGTTCATGGCGTCCATGTCGAGGGCCCAGTCGTGCCACAGGACGTGCCCGCGCAGGAGCGGGTCGACACCCCCGGGGTTGTCGGTGACGCGGTAGGCGTAGCGACGCCAGATCGCCGAGAAACGGGCGTTGAAGCCGGCGGGGGCCTCTTCCACCCTCCACACCCGTACGTCATGGGAGAGCCGCCCCGCGAGCCGCCTGAGCAGCTTGTCCCGGTGCTCCTCCCACAGCTCGACGGGCAGGTCGACGTGGGCGACCTGCCCGCGCGCGTGCACCCCGGAGTCGGTCCGGCCGGCGACGGTCAGCTCGTACGTCTCCGTGGCACGCGTCACGGTCCGCAGCGCGGCCTCGATATCGCCCTGCACGGTGCGCCGGCCCTGGGGCTGCTTGGCCCAGCCGGAGAACTCCTTGCCGTCGTACGAAAGGTCAAGGCGTACCCGTACGAACCCGTCCTGCACGTCATCGCTCACGCGGAACAATCCTCTCGAACCATCAACACACGGGAACGGGCCCGCACCCCCAGAGGGGTACGGGCCCGCACACGAGAAACTCGTCGGAACGCTTACGCGTCCTTCGACTCCTCGGCCGGAGCCTCGGCGGCCGCGTCGGCCTCCTTGACGGCGCGCACGGTGGCGGCCTCGGCCTCGGCGACGGTCGCCTTCTTGGCGATCTCGCCCTCGACCAGCTCGATCACGGCCATCGGGGCGTTGTCGCCACGACGGTTGCCGATCTTGGTGATACGGGTGTAACCACCCGGACGCTCCGAGTAGCGCGGGGCGATCTCGGTGAAGAGGGTGTGGACGATGCCCTTGTCGGTGATCGTCTGCAGCACCAGGCGACGGTTGTGGATGTCGCCCTTCTTCGCCTTGGAGATCAGGCGCTCGGCGACGGGACGCAGGCGACGGGCCTTGGCCTCGGTCGTCGTGATGCGGCCGTGCTCGAAGAGGGACTTCGCCAGGTTGGCGAGCAGCAGACGCTCGTGAGCGGCGGAACCGCCGAGGCGGGCACCCTTCGCGGGACGCGGCATGGTGTTTCTCCTTGGTGTCTGCCCCGGCCGTATCAGGTACCGAGGTCAGTATCCGAGCGGGCGGTCACCCGTCGGAGATCCGGACGCCCCCGAAGGGGCGCCCGGAGGGGGCGCGGGGAACTGCGCGACAAGCCACAGCGCTCCCGCACCAAGGGACCGGCAAGCGGCCCCGAGCTCTTAGTACTGCTCGGTCTCGACGAAACCGGCATCCGCGTCATCGTCCGCGCCGAAGGCGTCGGCCGCGGCGGTCGGGTCGAATCCGGGCGGCGAGTCCTTCAGCGCGAGGCCCATACCGGCCAGCTTCGCCTTGACCTCGTCGATCGACTTCGCACCGAAGTTGCGGATGTCGAGCAGGTCCGCCTCGGAACGCGCCACGAGCTCACCCACGGAGTGGATGCCCTCGCGCTTGAGGCAGTTGTACGAACGAACGGTGAGCTCGAGCTCCTCGATCGGCAGCGCCAGATCAGCGGCGAGCGCGGCGTCGGTCGGGGACGGGCCCATGTCGATGCCCTCGGCGTCGATGTTGAGCTCGCGCGCCAGACCGAACAGCTCGACCAGGGTCTTACCGGCGGACGCCATGGCGTCACGCGGACGCATGGCCTGCTTGGTCTCGACGTCGACGATCAGCTTGTCGAAGTCGGTGCGCTGCTCGACACGGGTCGCCTCGACCTTGTACGTGACCTTGAGCACCGGCGAGTAGATGGAGTCGACCGGAATGCGACCGATCTCCTGGCCCACCTGCTTGTTCTGGACGGCGGAGACGTAGCCGCGACCGCGCTCGACGGTCAGCTCCATCTCCAGCTTGCCCTTGCCGTTGAGCGTGGCGAGGACGAGGTCGGGGTTGTGCACCTCGACACCGGCCGGGGGCGCGATGTCGGCGGCGGTGACCAGACCCGGGCCCTGCTTGCGCAGGTACATCACGACCGGCTCGTCGTGCTCCGAGGAGACGACCAGCTGCTTGATGTTCAGGATGAGGTCGGTGACGTCCTCCTTGACGCCCGGCACGGTGGTGAACTCGTGCAGGACACCGTCGATGCGGATGCTGGTGACAGCGGCACCCGGGATCGAGGAGAGGAGGGTACGGCGGAGGGAGTTGCCGAGGGTGTAGCCGAAGCCCGGCTCCAGCGGCTCGATCACGAACCGGGAGCGGAACTCGTCGACGACCTCTTCGGTCAGCGACGGACGCTGAGCGATCAGCATGTCGTTATGTCCTTCTGTCGTGGACGCCCACTATTTGACGCCCGACGGGATGTAGCACCTACAAGGGTACGGGCGGCACGGCCCGAAGAGCCGTACCGCCCGAAGTCCTGGTCAAGCAGCCGTGCGTCGGAAGATCAGACGCGGCGGCGCTTGGGCGGACGGCAGCCGTTGTGCGGCGTGGGGGTGACGTCCTGGATCGAACCGACCTCGAGGCCCGTGGCCTGGAGGGAGCGGATCGCGGTCTCGCGGCCGGAGCCCGGACCCTTGACGAAGACGTCGACCTTGCGCATGCCGTGCTCCTGCGCGCGGCGAGCGGCCGACTCGGCGGCCATCTGCGCGGCGAACGGGGTGGACTTGCGCGAGCCCTTGAAGCCGACGTGGCCGGCGGAGGCCCAGGAGATCACGTTGCCCGCGGGGTCCGTGATCGAGACGATCGTGTTGTTGAACGTGCTCTTGATGTGCGCGTGGCCGTGAGCGACGTTCTTCTTTTCCTTGCGGCGCACCTTCTTGGCAGCGCCCTGACGACCCTTGGGGGGCATCTATTACTCCTACGGGAGGTGGTCGGTCCTACAGCGAAGACCGCTTGGTCAAGCGTCCGCTGAGGACTACTTCTTGCCCGGCTTCTTCTTGCCGGCGATGGCGCGACGCGGGCCCTTGCGGGTACGAGCGTTCGTGCTGGTGCGCTGACCGCGAACGGGCAGGCCACGACGGTGGCGCAGACCCTGGTAGCAGCCGATCTCGACCTTGCGGCGGATGTCGGCGGCGATCTCGCGGCGGAGGTCACCCTCGGTCTGGAGGTTGGCGTCCACGTACTCACGGATCTTGACGAGGTCTTCCTCGGCAAGGTCACGGACACGGGTGGACGGGTTCACGCCGGTCGAGGCGAGAATCTCCTCGGACCGGGTGCGCCCGATGCCGAAGACGTAGGTGAGTGCGACCACCACACGCTTTTCGCGCGGGATGTCAACACCGGAAACGCGTGCCATTCAATGGCTCCTGTGTTCTCGGGGGTCTGCTGCAGAACCGCTCCCGACCGCCGACTCTCCGAAGGATCGAAGAGTGGTACGTCCGGGTCCCCGGCCCCCGCCGGAGGTGCCGTCAACCGTGGAACACGGCCCGACGGGCTCTGCGTATGTACGTACTGCTATGCGTCGCGCGAAGAACTGCGAAATGCAGGTCGGTCGGCGTGCGTCAGCCCTGGCGCTGCTTGTGGCGCAGGTTGTCGCAGATGACCATGACCCGACCGTGACGGCGGATCACCTTGCACTTGTCGCAGATCTTCTTGACGCTCGGCTTGACCTTCATGGGATGTGAGGTTCTCCGGGTCAGTGCCACCACCCGCGCCGCGAGGCGGGGTGCGGGCAAGATCTACTTGTACCGGTAGACGATCCGGCCACGCGTCAGGTCGTACGGAGAGAGCTCCACGACGACCCGGTCGTCCGGAAGGATTCGGATGTAGTGCATCCGCATCTTGCCGGAGATGTGCGCGAGGACCTTGTGACCGTTCTGGAGTTCCACCTTGAACATGGCGTTCGGGAGGGACTCGATCACGGTGCCCTCGATTTCGATGGCACCTTGCTTCTTGGCCACGCTTCGCCTTTCGAATCGGCTACCTTGATCGACTCTCGCCGTCGTATGCGGACACACGGGTACACGAGAGCCGACGCATCAGTCTACGTCAGGCCCCTGGAAAAGACGAATCCGGGAAGTTTGCCCACAGTAGAAGATCATTACTCGAACGAGTACGCCGCCCCTGGCCCGGGCTACGCGAGGGGGTCCGGCGCCGCGACGACACCGAGCTCCGCCAGCTTCGCCTTACCGCCGACCCATCCCCGACGCAGCCCTCGCGGGCTCGGCGCCTGGGGCGCCTCACAAGCTTCGGCCTGCCGCGGTGGACTCCGTCCACCGGTCTCGGCACCACGCCCGTCCGCAGGAGCCCGGCAATCCCGAGGGCCCGACGCTACGCGAGGGGGTCCGGCGCCGCCGTCACGCCCAGCTCCGCCAGCTTCGCCTTACCGCCGTCGACCGCCGTGAGGACCAGCGGGCCCTGCTCGGTGAGGGCGATCGAGTGCTCCCAGTGGGAGGACCAGGTGCCGTCGGTCGTGACGACCGTCCAGTCGTCCTTGAGGACCTCGGTGTGCGGGGTGCCCAGGGAGACCATCGGCTCGATCGCCAGGCACAGGCCGGGGACCAGCTTCGGGCCCTTGCCGCGCTTGCGGGAGACGTAGTTCAGCAGGTGCGGGTCCATGTGCATCTCGGTGCCGATGCCGTGGCCGCCGTAGTCCTCGACGATCCCGTACTTCCCGAGGCTGTGCTCGCCGACCGACGGACGGGGCTGCCGCTTGATGTACGTCTCGATGGCCTTCGAGATGTCGACGAGCCGGTTACCGAGCTTCATCGCCGCGATGCCCGCCCACATCGACTCCTCCGTCACCCGGGAGAGCTCCACGAGCTCGGGCGCGTGCCCGGTGCCCACGAACGCCGTGTAGGCCGCGTCACCGTGCCAGCCGTCCACGATCGCGCCCGCGTCGATGGAGATGATGTCGCCGTCCTTCAGGACGGTCTTGCCGTCGGGGATGCCGTGGACGACGACCTCGTTCACCGAGGTGCAGATCGTCGCGGGGAAGCCGCCGTACCCGAGGAAGTTCGACTTCGCCCCGTGGTCGGCGATGACCTTCCGCGAGACCTCGTCCAGATCCCGCGTCGTGGCGCCCGGCACGGCCGCCTCGCGGGTCGCCGCGTGGATGGCCGCGACGACCAGCCCCGCCTCGCGCATCTTCGCGATCTGCTCGGGGGTCTTGATCTGCACCATCGTCGCGGGGCCTTTCTTGCGTGTACACGGGACAGAACAACGATACGGCCGCGGCGCCCTTCCCGGGCACCGCGGCCGTATCGAACGAACCAGGGGTTACTTCTTCAGCGCAGCCATCGCCTTGGCGGTGACCTCGTCCACCTTGCCGAGCGCCGAGATCGTCACGACCAGGTTCTGCGCCCGGTAGTAGTCGATGATCGGCTCGGTCTGCGTGTGGTAGACCTCCAGGCGCCGGCGAACCGTCTCCTCGGAGTCGTCGTCACGCTGGTAGAGCTCGCCACCGCAGGCGTCGCAGACGCCCTCGGTCTCCGGCGCGTTGTACGTCACGTGGAAGACGTGCGCACTGTCGTTGCGGCAGATGCGGCGACCCGCGATCCGCTTCACGACCTCGTCCTCGGGGACCTCCAGGTCCAGGACCGCGTCGAGCTGCATGTCCTCGGCCTTCAGGACCACGTCCAGGGCCTCGGCCTGCGCCACGTTCCGGGGGAAGCCGTCCAGCAGGAAGCCGTTGACGGCATCCGGCTGCGCCATGCGGTCCTTGGCCATCCCGATGGTCACCTCGTCGGGTACCAGGTCGCCGGCGTCCATGAACGCCTTCGCCTTCAGACCCAGCTCCGTGCCCTGAGAGATGTTGGCGCGGAACAGGTCACCCGTGGAGATGTGCGGGATGGCCAGGTTCCGGGCAAGGTACGCGGCCTGCGTTCCCTTGCCGGCCCCGGGCGGTCCGACGAGGACGATTCGCATCAGCGGAGGAACCCTTCGTAATTGCGCTGCTGGAGCTGGCTCTCGATCTGCTTCACGGTCTCCAGCCCCACACCCACGATGATGAGGATGCTCGTCCCACCGAAGGGGAAGTTGGCATTGGCGCCACCGAAGCCTGCCAACGCCATCGTCGGCACAAGAGCGATCAGACCCAAGTACAGCGAGCCCGGCCAAGTGATCCGGTTGAGCACGTAGCTCAGATACTCAGCAGTAGGTCGACCAGCCCGGATACCCGGGATGAAGCCACCATACTTCTTCATGTTGTCGGCAACTTCCTCGGGGTTGAACGAGATCGCCACGTAGAAGAAGGCGAAGAACACGATCAGGAGGAAGTACGTAGCGATGTAGTAGGGGTGGTCACCCTTGACGAAGTGGGCTTCGATCCAGGTCTTCCACCCTGCGGTGGAGTTCGAGAACTGCGCGATCAAGGCCGGGATGTAGAGCAGCGACGACGCGAAGATGACAGGAATCACACCTGCCTGGTTCACCTTCAGCGGGATGTATGTGGACGTACCGCCGTAGGAGCGCCGGCCGATCATGCGCTTCGCGTACTGCACGGGGATCCGCCGCTGGGCCTGCTCGACGAAGACCACGAGGGCCACCATCACGAAGCCGATGAGGATGACGGTGCCGAACTCGATCCAGCCCTTGGCGAGCTTGCCGCTCTCCTTGATGGCCCACAGGGCGCCCGGGAAGCCGGCGGCGATCGAGATGAACATCAGGATCGACATGCCGTTGCCGATGCCGCGGTCGGTGATGATCTCACCGAGCCACATGACGACGGCGGTACCCGCGGTCATCGTGAGGACCATCGTGGCGATCGTGAAGATCGACTGGTCGGGCACGACCTGGTCGGCGACGGCACAGCCGCTGAAGAGCGCACCGCTCTTGGCGGTGGCCACGAGGCCGGTGCCCTGGAGGATGGCGAGGGCGATCGTCAGGTACCGGGTGTACTGAGTGATCTTGGCGGTACCGGACTGACCCTCCTTCTTGAGGGCCTCCAGGCGCGGGATCACGACGGTCAGCAGCTGCAGGATGATGCTCGCCGTGATGTACGGCATGATGCCGAGCGCGAAGATGGTGATCTGCAGCAGCGCCCCGCCACTGAACATGTTGACCAGGCCGAACAGGCTGTTGTTGCCCTCGCTGGCCTGCTTGACACACTGCTGGACGGCCTCGTACTTGACGCCGGGGACCGGGATGTGGGCCCCGAGGCGGTACAGCACGATGATGCCGAGCGTGAAGAGCAGCTTCTTGCGCAGGTCGGGCGTCTTGAACGCCCGGGCGAACGCGGTGAGCACGGTGCCTCCTGCGACCCCCGCGCTATGCGTCAAGGGTGACGGTCTTGAGGTTCGACGATTAGGTATCGGTCATCAATCCCGTGCGGGCATACCGCACGGAGCCTAGACAGTGCACGCCACCTTACCGGCGACCATGCCCCCCTAGGAACGACCAATCGGGGATGCCCCTTTTGGGAGGCATCCCCGATCGGATGTTCAAGCCATCGAGTCGTCTTAGACGAGCTCGGTGACGGTGCCACCAGCGGCGGCGATCTTCTCCTTGGCGGAGCCGGAGACGGCGTCAACCGAAACCTGCAGCGCCACGGTGATCTCGCCGGTGCCGAGCACCTTGACGAGGCTGTTCTTGCGAACCGCGCCCTTGGCGACCAGGTCGGCCACCGTGACCTCTCCACCCTCGGGGTAGAGAGCGCCGAGCTTGTCCAGGTTCACGACCTGGAACTCGGTGCGGAACGGGTTCTTGAAGCCCTTGAGCTTCGGCAGACGCATGTGGAGGGGCATCTGCCCACCCTCGAAGCGCTGCGGAACCTGGTAACGGGCCTTCGTACCCTTGGTACCACGACCGGCCGTCTTACCCTTCGACGCCTCACCACGACCGACACGGGTCTTCGCGGTCTTGGCACCGGGGGCGGGACGGAGGTTGTGGGCCTTCAGCGGGCTGTTCTCCGCCATGTTATTCAACCTCCTCGACCGTCACGAGGTGGCGGACGGTGTGCACCATGCCGCGGAACTCGGGGCGGTCCTCCTTGACAACCACGTCGTTGACCTTCTTGAGGCCAAGCGAGCGCAGGGTGTCGCGGTGGTTCTGCTTGCTGCCGATGTACGACTTCGTCTGCGTGACCTTGAGGCGAGCCATTACGCACCCGCCCCAGCACGCGCACGGAGCAGAGCGGCGGGAGCGACGTCCTCGAGGGGCAGACCACGGCGAGCCGCGATCTCCTCGGGACGCTGCAGACCCTTGAGGGCCGCCACGGTCGCGTGCACGATGTTGATCGCGTTGTCGGAGCCGAGCGACTTCGACAGGATGTCGTGAACGCCGGCGCACTCCAGAACGGCGCGCACCGGGCCACCGGCGATAACACCGGTACCGGGGGAAGCAGGCTTCAGCAGGACAACGCCGGCCGCCTTCTCGCCCTGGATCGGGTGCGGGATGGTGCCCTGGATGCGGGGAACCTTGAAGAAGTTCTTCTTGGCTTCCTCGACACCCTTGGCGATGGCCGCGGGAACTTCCTTGGCCTTGCCGTAACCGACACCTACCGTGCCGTCGCCGTCACCGACGACAACGAGGGCGGTGAAGCTGAAGCGACGACCACCCTTGACAACCTTGGCGACGCGGTTGATCGCGACAACGCGCTCAACGTACGCGGTCTTCTCGGCGGCAGCGCCACCGTCGCGGCCCTTCCGGTCCCGCCGCTCGCCGCCACCGGCACCGCTTCCGCGGCGCTGGGGTCCAGCCATTGGATTACCTCTCTCTGTTACGTCCGTTAGTCCCGGAACCGGGGCTTAGAACTTCAGCCCGGCTTCGCGGGCGGCGTCAGCCAGAGCGGCAATGCGCCCGGCGTACCTGTTGCCACCACGGTCGAACACGACTGCCTCGACACCGGCGGCCTTGGCGCGCTCGGCGACCAGGGAACCGACCTGCTTGGCCTGCTCGGACTTGTCACCCTCGCCGCCACGGATCGACGCGTCCAGGTTCGACGCGGACGCAAGGGTGTGACCCTTGAGGTCGTCGATGACCTGAGCGGTGATACCGCGGTTGGAACGCGTCACGACGAGGCGCGGACGCTCCGCCGTACCCGACACGTTCTTGCGGATGCGGATGTGGCGGCGCTTCTTGGCAGCGCCCTTGTAGGCGTCGCCCTTGGCGATCTTCACACCGTATGCCATGGCTTACTTACCAGCCTTTCCGACCTTGCGGCGGATGACCTCACCCGCATACTTCACGCCCTTGGCCTTGTAAGGGTCAGGCTTGCGAAGCTTGCGGATGTTGGCGGCGACTTCGCCGACCTTCTGCTTGTCGATGCCCTCGACCGAGAACTTGGTCGGCGACTCGACCTTGAACGAGATGCCCTCGGGCGCCTCGACGAGGATCGGGTGGCTGTAGCCGAGCTGGAACTCCAGGTTGGAGCCCTTCGCGGCCACGCGGTAACCGACACCGCTGATCTCGAGCGCCTTCACGTAACCCTGGGTCACACCGGTGATCATGTTGGCCACCAGCGTGCGGGACAGGCCGTGGAGGGCCTTGTTCTGACGCTCGTCGTTCGGACGGTTGACGTTGAGCACGCCATCCTCGCCCTTAACGATCTCGATCGGAGCGGCGACGGTGTGGCTCAGGGTGCCCTTGGAACCCTTCACCGTGACCGTGCGGCCATCGATGGTGACGTCCACGCCGGCGGGAACCTGGATAGGCAGCTTGCCAATACGCGACATGAGCTTTCCTTCCTTTCCCGACTACCAGACGTAGGCGAGGACTTCCCCACCTACGCCCTTCTTGCCTGCCTGCTGGCCGGTCAGGAGGCCGTAGGACGTGGAGATGATCGCCACGCCCAGGCCGCCGAGAACCTTCGGCAGGTTGGTGGACTTCGCGTAAACCCGGAGACCGGGCTTCGAGATCCGCTTGATGCCCGCGATGGAGCGCTCACGGTTCGGACCGAACTTGAGCTCGAGGACGAGGTTCTTGCCGACCTCGGCGTCCTCGACCTTCCAGCCCGTGATGAAGCCCTCCTGCTGGAGGATTTCCGCGATGTGAGACTTGATCTTGCTGTGCGGCATCGTCACGGAGTCGTGGTATGCCGAGTTCGCGTTACGCAGACGAGTCAACATGTCCGCGATCGGATCAGTCATGGTCATGAATTGGCCTTCGGCCTCTCTCGCCGGGGTTTCCTGTATGCGCCATCCCTCTCCCCACACAGGGGCGGGACGGGTGCGGCGCGGGGACCTACGGCGTAGTAAGTCGTACGGGCGACGGACGCCCAACCCTCCTAGCCTAAGCCATGGAGGGATGGGCGACCGCCAACCCAGTGCTTACCGAGAGTCTCCGGTCATTCCCAACACCCAAAGGGTGGAAGGGAATTACCAGGAGCTCTTGGTCACGCCCGGCAGCTCGCCACGGTGAGCCATCTCACGAAGGCACACGCGGCACAGGCCGAACTTGCGGTACACGGAGTGGGGACGACCACAACGCTGGCAGCGCGTGTAGCCACGCACGCCGAACTTGGGCTTGCGAGCAGCCTTCGCGATGAGAGCCTTCTTCGCCATCTCGCTTACGCCTCCTTGAAGGGGAAGCCGAGGTGACGGAGAAGGGCGCGGCCCTCAGCGTCGTTGGTCGCCGTGGTGACCACGGTGATGTCCATACCCCGGACACGGTCGATCTTGTCCTGGTCGATCTCGTGGAACATGACCTGCTCCGTGAGACCGAAGGTGTAGTTGCCACGCCCGTCGAACTGCTTGGGGGACAGACCACGGAAGTCGCGGATGCGCGGAAGCGCGAGCGACAGGGTGCGGTCCAGGAACTCCCACATGCGGTCGCCACGGAGGGTGACGTGAGCACCGATCGGCTGACCCTCACGCAGCTTGAACTGCGCGATGGACTTGCGAGCCTTGGTGACGGCCGGCTTCTGACCGGTGATCGTGGTCAGGTCACGGACGGCACCGTCCATGAGCTTCGAGTCACGGGCGGCGTCGCCGACACCCATGTTCACCACGATCTTCACGAGGCCGGGAACCTGCATGACGTTCTCGTACGAGAACTCCTCACGCAGCTTGCCCGCGATCTCCTCGCGGTACTTCGTCTTGAGACGCGGAGTGGTGGTAGCCATCAGATGTCCTCACCCGTCCGCTTGGCAACGCGGATCTTGTTGCCCTCGTCGTCGAAGCGGAAACCGACACGCGTGACGACCTTCTTGCCGTCCTTCTCCACGACCAGCTGGACGTTGGAGACGTGGACCGGAGCCTCGGTCGTGACGATGCCACCGGCCTGCGACGGGCCGGCCTTGGTGTGCTTCTTGACCCGGTTGACACCCTCGACGAGGACGCGGTTCTCGCGGGGGAAGGCCGTGATGACCTTGCCCTGCTTGCCCTTGTCCTTACCGGTGATGACCTGGACCAGGTCGCCCTTCTTGATCTTCATGCTTACAGCACCTCCGGCGCGAGCGAGATGATCTTCATGAACTTCTTCTCGCGCAGCTCACGGCCGACCGGGCCGAAGATACGGGTGCCACGAGGGTCGCCGTCGTTCTTGAGAATGACAGCGGCGTTCTCGTCGAAGCGGATGTACGAGCCGTCCTGGCGGCGGCGCTCCTTGACGGTGCGAACGATGACCGCCTTGACGACGTCACCCTTCTTCACGTTGCCACCGGGGATCGCATCCTTGACGGTGGCGACGATGACGTCACCGATGCCCGCGTAGCGGCGACCCGAGCCACCGAGAACACGGATGCAAAGGATCTCCTTGGCACCAGTGTTGTCGGCGACACGCAGTCGCGACTCCTGCTGGATCACGTCTATCTCCTGATTTGTCTGCCGGTTCCCGGCGGGGTTGCGCTAAACGACTAGCGCAACCCCACCGAGCCTGGCGGAACTGACCTAAGGGAAACCCCTCAGGTAATTACTTGGCCTTCTCGAGGATCTCGATGACGCGCCAGTGCTTCGTCGACGACAGCTTCCGGGTCTCCATCAGGAGGACGCGGTCACCGATGCCGGCAGCGTTCTGCTCGTCGTGAGCCTTGAGCTTGTTCGTACGGCGAATGACCTTGCCGTACAGCGCGTGCTTGACGCGGTCCTCGACGGCGACGACGACGGTCTTGTCCATCTTGTCGCTGACGACCAGGCCCTCGCGGACCTTGCGAGCGTTGCGCTCGGTCTTCTGCTCAGTCACGTTGCTCTCGCTCATCAGGCGCTCTCCACCGTCTCGATGCCCAGCTCGCGCTCACGCATCAGGGTGTAGATCCGCGCGATGTCCTTGCGGACGGACTTGAGCCGCCCGTGGTTCTCGAGCTGGCCCGTCGCCGCCTGGAAGCGGAGGTTGAACAGCTCTTCCTTGGCCTCGCGGAGCTTGTTGAGAAGCTCCTCGTTGCCCAGTTCGCGCAGCTCGGACGCCTTGGTACCGGCGGTCATCACAGCTCACCTGCTTCGCGCTTAACGATCTTGCACTTCATCGGCAGCTTGTGGGCCGCACGGGTCAGGGCCTCGCGCGCGATCTTCTCGTTCGGGTAGGACAGCTCGAACATCACCCGACCGGGCTTGACGTTCGCGATCCACCACTCCGGCGAACCCTTACCGGAACCCATGCGGGTCTCGGCAGGCTTCTTGGTCAGCGGGCGGTCCGGGTAGATGTTGATCCAGACCTTGCCGCCACGCTTGATGTGGCGGGTCATCGCGATACGAGCAGCCTCGATCTGGCGGTTCGTCACGTACGCCGGCGTGAGGGCCTGAATGCCGTACTCGCCGAACGCAACCTGCGTACCACCCTTGCTCATACCCGAGCGCTTGGGGTGGTGCTGCTTGCGGTGCTTGACCCTACGGGGGATCAGCATGTCGGTCAGGCCTCCGTTCCGGTGCTCTCAGCCGGAGCGGCAGCGGCGGCGGGAGCGTCGGCCTTGGGGGCCTCGGCAGCCGGCGCGGACTGCTGCTGCGGCTTGCGGCCGCGGCCGCCACGCTCGCCACCGCGGCCACCACGGCCGGCCGGGCGGTCGCCAGCGCCGGCACCACGGGCCGGGCGGTTACCCGCACGGGCCGCAGCGTTCTCGGCGCGGACCTCGGCGATGTTCTTGACGTCGCCCTTGTAGATCCAGACCTTCACGCCAATGCGACCGAAGGTCGTCTTGGCCTCGAAGAAGCCGTAGTCCACGTTCGCGCGGAGCGTGTGCAGCGGCACACGACCCTCGCGGTAGAACTCCGAGCGGGACATCTCGGCGCCGCCGAGGCGACCGCCGCACTGGATCTTGATGCCCTTGGCGCCGGCCTTCATCGTGCCCTGCATGCTCTTACGCATGGCGCGACGGAAGGAGACGCGGGAGGAGAGCTGCTCGGCAACGGCCTGAGCAACCAGCTGAGCGTCCATCTCGGGGTTCTTGACCTCGAGGATGTTCAGCTGGACCTGCTTGCCCGTGAGCTTCTCGAGGTCACCGCGGATGCGGTCGGCCTCGGCGCCACGGCGGCCGATGACGATGCCGGGACGCGCGGTGTGGATGTCCACACGCACACGGTCACGGGTGCGCTCGATCTCAACCTTCGAGATGCCGGCGCGCTCCATGCCGGACGTCATCATCCGACGGATGGCGACGTCTTCCTTGACGTAGTCCTTGTACAGCTTGTCGGCGTACCAACGGGACTTGAAGTCCGTGGTGATGCCGAGCCGGAACCCATGCGGGTTAACCTTCTGGCCCATTACCGGGTTCCTTCCTTGCTGCTGACGACCACGGTGATGTGGCTGGTCCGCTTACGGATCCGGAATGCACGGCCCTGAGCACGCGGACGGAACCGCTTCAGGGTCGGGCCCTCATCGACGTACGCCTCGCTGATGACCAGCGAAGAGGCGTCAGTGTGGTCGTAGTTGTGTGCAGCGTTGGCAATGGCGCTGTCCAGCACCTTGCCAACCGGCACGCTCGCGGCCTGCGGGGCGAAACGCAGGACCGCCTGAGCCTCCGTGGCGTCCATGCCACGGATAAGGTCCACCACTCGGCGGGCCTTCATGGGCGTGACGCGGATGTACCGCGCCTGGGCCCTGGCTTCCATGGTTGTCCTTCCAGTGTCTGTCATGGTCGATTCCACCCCGCTACTAGCGGCGCTTCGACTTCCGGTCGTCCTTCACGTGACCCCGGAAGGTGCGCGTCGGCGAGAACTCGCCGAGCTTGTGGCCGACCATCGACTCGGTGACAAACACCGGAATGTGGGTCTTGCCGTTGTGCACCGCGATCGTGTGGCCGAGCATGGCCGGGATGATCATCGAGCGACGGGACCAGGTCTTGATGACGTTCTTGGTACCGGCTTCGTTCTGTACGTCCACCTTCTTTACGAGGTGTCCGTCGACGAAGGGTCCCTTCTTGAGACTGCGCGGCATCTAAACCCGCTCCTAGCGCTTCTTGTTCGTCTTGCGGCGGCGGACGATGTACTTGCTCGAAGCCTTCTTCGGCGAGCGAGTACGACCCTCCTTCTGACCCCACGGGGAGACCGGGTGACGACCACCGGAGGTCTTACCCTCACCACCACCGTGCGGGTGGTCCACCGGGTTCATCGCGACACCACGGACGGTCGGGCGAACGCCCTTCCACCGCTTACGGCCGGCCTTGCCCCAGTTGATGTTCGACTGCTCGGCGTTGCCGACCTCACCGATGGTGGCGCGGCAGCGGGCGTCGACGAGACGGATCTCACCGGACGGCATACGAAGGTGGGCCATCGTGCCCTCCTTCGCCAGCAGCTGCACGGACGCACCAGCGGAGCGCGCGAACTTGGCGCCGCCACCGGGACGGAGCTCGATCGCGTGGATCGTGGTACCGACCGGGATGTTGCGGAGGGCCAGGTTGTTGCCGGGCTTGATGTCCGCGCCGGGGCCGTTCTCGACCCGGTCACCCTGCGTCAGGTTCTTCGGGGCGATGATGTAGCGCTTCTCGCCGTCCGCGTAGTGGAGCAGCGCGATGCGCGCGGTGCGGTTGGGGTCGTACTCGATGTGAGCGACCTTCGCCGGCACGCCGTCCTTGTCGTGACGACGGAAGTCGATCACCCGGTAGGCGCGCTTGTGGCCGCCACCCTGGTGCCGAACCGTGATCCGACCGGTGTTGTTACGGCCGCCCTTGCTGTGCAGGGGGCGGACCAGCGACTTCTCCGGCGTGGACCGCGTGATCTCGACGAAGTCGGCTACGGAAGAGCCACGACGGCCCGGCGTAGTCGGCTTGTACTTGCGGATTCCCATTTCTCAGTCCTCGTCCGATTCCGGACGATCCAGACCGCCCTTAGGCGGTCGGACCGCCGAAGATGTCGATACGGTTGCCCTCGGCAAGGGTCACGATGGCGCGCTTGGTGTCCTTGCGCTTACCGAAACCGGCCTTGGTGCGCTTGCGCTTGCCCTGGCGGTTGATCGTGTTGACCCCGGTGACCTTGACCGAGAAGACCGCCTCGACGGCCTGCTTGATCTGGGTCTTGTTGGAGCCAGGCGCGACGATGAACGTGTACTTGTTCTCGTCCAGCAGGGCGTAGCTCTTCTCCGAGACAACCGGCTTGACGAGAATGTCGCGCGGGTCCGAGAAGGTCTTGCTGGTGACGACGGCCTCAGTCATCAGGCGTCGCTCCCTTCGGTCTCGTCGGTCTGGGGGCCAGACACGAAGGACTCGAGGGCGGCCTGGGTGAAGACCACGTCGTCGGAGACGATCACGTCGTACGTGTTGAGCTGGCCCGGCTCCAGGATGTGCACCTGGGGCAGGTTACGAGCGGACAGCCACGCGGCCTCGTCCGAGCGCTCGACGACCAGGAGCACGTGCTTGCGCTCCGAGATCTTGCCGAACAGCGTCTTGGCGGCCTTGGTGGAGACCTGACCCTCGACCACGCCGGTGACGACGTGGATGCGGGAGTGCGTGGCCCGGTCCGAGAGGGCACCGCGGAGGGCGGCGACCTTCATCTTCTTCGGGGTCCGCTGGGAGTAGTCACGCGGCTGCGGGCCGTGGACGACGCCACCACCGGCGAACTGCGGGGCGCGGGTCGAACCCTGACGGGCGCGGCCGGTGCCCTTCTGGCGGTAAGGCTTCTTGCCACCACCACGGACCTCGCCACGACGCTTGGTCTTGTGCGTGCCCTGACGGGCCGCGGCCAGCTGCGCGACGACGACCTGGTGGATCAGCGGAACGCTGACCTTGGCGCCGAAGATCTCCTCGGGGAGCTCGACGGTCCCGGTCTTGTCGCCTGCCGGCGAAAGGATGTCAATGGTGCTCATCGGTTCCTCAAACCCCCTTGGCCGCGGTGCGGACCAGGACGAGGCCACCGTTAGGGCCGGGGACGGCGCCCTTGATGAGCAGCAGACCCTTCTCGGCGTCAACGGCGTGGACGGTCAGGTTCTGGGTGGTCACACGCTCGTTGCCCATGCGACCGGCCATCTTCATGCCCTTGAAGACACGACCCGGGGTGGCACAGCCACCGATGGAGCCGGGCTTGCGGTGCACGCGGTGGGCACCGTGCGACGCCTTGCCACCACGGAAGTTGTGGCGCTTCATGACACCGGCGAAGCCCTTGCCCTTGCTCTTGCCGGTGACGTCGACCTTCACGCCGGCCTCGAAGAGCTCAGCGGTGATCTCCTGGCCGAGCGTGTACTCGGAGGCGTCAGCGGTACGGAGCTCCACCAGGTGGCGGCGCGGGGTGACGTCAGCCTTGGCGAAGTGACCCTTGAGGGGCTTGTTCACCTTGCGAGGGTCGATCTCGCCGAAGGCGATCTGGACCGACTCGTAGCCGTCGACGTCGTTCGTACGGACCTGGGTCACGACATTCGGGCCGGCCTTGACGACGGTCACCGGGACGACCCGGTTGTTCTCGTCCCAGACCTGCGTCATGCCGAGCTTCTCGCCCAGGATGCCCTTGATGTTCTTAGCCATCTCGCGCGCCCTCAGAGCTTGATCTCGATGTCAACGCCCGCCGGGAGGTCGAGACGCATGAGCGAGTCAACCGTCTTCGGCGTGGGGTCGAGGATGTCGATGAGGCGCTTGTGCGTGCGCATCTCGAAGTGCTCGCGCGAGTCCTTGTACTTGTGCGGCGACTTGATGACGCAGTACACGTTCTTCTCAGTGGGCAGCGGCACCGGGCCCGCGACCGACGCACCAGTGCGCGTCACCGTCTCGACGATCTTCTTCGCCGAGGAATCGATGACCTCGTGGTCGTAGGCCTTGAGCCGGATGCGGATCTTCTGTCCCGCCATGGCTACTAGTAGTCCTGTCTCTCGTAACGCTCTGGACTCGGGGGTTCTCTTGACTCTGTCTCCGACCCACGCGGTCGGGCGTGTCGCACTCCCTCTACGCAGAAATCCCGAAGGATTTCCCAACCAAGGGGGTGCGGTCCCAGAACCGCGAGCCGGGGGCAGAACACCACCCGAGTGCCTGGCCTGCACCCCGCTGACGCTTCCCGGAAGATTCCCGTACGTCCGCTCCTGAGAAGGAGCGACGAGTACTGTGGGACTCGCTTCCGGTCCTCCCGACGGGAGGCGCGCAGCATCGGCACTCAACCGAGCAACCCCGACAGTCTGCCATACGGGACCTTCCGGCCGCCAATCGGGGGCGAAGACTGTACCCCACGTCACGTACGGGCAAGCGTCGGGGCGCACGCGTCGTCCCGGACGCCCCTCGCGTTCCCCTCATCCCAACCGGCGTGCCCGCTCCGTCAGATGGCGGCGTTCGGGCGCGCTCGTCGCGTGCCGGGCCGCCTCGCGGTAGGCGGCCGCCGCGTTCGCGTCGTCGCCGAGGAGTTCGAGGAGGTGCGCGCGCGTCGCGAGGAGCCGGTGGTGGTGGGCGAGGCGCTTGTCCTCCGCCAGGCCGGCGAGCAGCTCCAGGCCCGCTTCCGGGCCGTGGACCATCGCGACCGCGACCGCGCGGTTCAGCGTGATCACCGGGTTCTCCCCGGTCCGCTCCAGGAGCTCGTACAGGACGAGGATCTGCGGCCAGTCGGTGGCCTCGGCGGACTCCGCCTCGTCGTGCACGGCCGCGATCGCCGCCTGGAGCTGGTGCGGGCCGACCTGCCCCTTCGCGAGCGTACGGCTGATCAGATCGACGCCCTCCGCGATCAGCCGGCCGTCCCAGCGGCCCCTGTCCTGCTCGGCGAGCGGCACGAGCTCCCCCTGCGGGCCCGTGCGGGCCGGGCGGCGGGCGTCGGTGAGGAGCATGAGCGCGAGCAGGCCCGCCGTCTCGGTGTCCTCGGGGACGAGCCGGTGCAGGAGCCGGGTGAGCCGGATGGCCTCGGTGGAGAGCTCGGGCGCGGTGAGGTCGTCGCCGGCGCTGGCCGTGTAGCCCTCGTTGAAGATCAGGTAGAGGACGTGCCGCACCTCGGTGAGCCGGGCCGTCCGGTCCTCCCCCTCGGGCTGGGCGAGCCCGCCTCCGGCCGCCTTGATCGTCTGCTTGGCCCTGCTGATGCGCTGCGCCATGGTCGTCTCGGGGACGAGGAAGGCCGCGGCGATCTGCGCGGTGGTGAGGCCGCCGACGGCCCGCAGGGTGAGCGCGATGCGGCTCGCGGGGGTCAGGTCGGGGTGGGTGCAGAGGAAGAGCAGCGCCAGGGAGTCGTCCTCGTCGCCCGTGGGGGCGTCCGCCGCCCGGGCGACGAGCTCGGAGTCCGGCGTGGCGAGCGAGAGGGAGTCCTCGCGGCGCCGGCGCGCGGCCTCGTTGCGTACCAGGTCGATGTACCTGCGCTGGGCGACGGTGAGCAGCCAGCCGCGCGCGTTGTCGGGGATCCCGCCCTCGGGCCACTGCCGCGTGGCGGCGATGAGCGCCTCCTGGACGGCGTCCTCGCCGAGGTCGAAGTCGCCGTACCGCCGGACGAGCGCGCCGAGGACCCGCGGCGCGTACGCGCGCAGCAGGTCCTCGATCTCATGGCTCCCGGTCACACGTCCGCCGCGGAGTCGTGCAGGATCGGCCAGAGCTCGACGGGGTCGACGTCCGCGAAGGGCATGTCGGCGGCGATCTGCTGGGCGCGCTCCGGGCCGTCGCAGTCGAGCAGGTAGAAGCTGGCCAGGTACTCCTTGGTCTCCAGGTACGGGCCGTCGGTGACCACGGGGGCGCCGCCCTCGCGGCGGACGAGCAGGGCGGCGGCCGCGTCGGCGAGTCCGTACGCGCCGATCAGCTCGCCGCTCTCCCGGTACTTCCGGTTGAAGGCCTCCTGCTTGGCGATCGCCTCGGGCCAGGCCTCGGCCGGGAACGACTCCCACTTGGCCTGGTTGCCGTAGATCATCGCGACGTACTTCATCTCGGGTGTCCTCCCCGTCTCACGCGCCCCTGTGGCGCGCTGTCACCCATGGGTCGAGGCCGTCCGCGCGGCCACGACATCGGACGACAGTATTTCTCGAACTTTCCCAAAGATCTTTTTCGGCGGTGCACGGCGGTGCACGGCGGTCCACGGCGGTGCCGGGAACCGCCGGGAACGCGAGAAGGCCCCGCACCTTTCGGTGCGGGGCCTTCTCTGTGGAGCTCGTGGAGCTACCGGGTCACTTCAAGATCAGGCAGTGATCGAGACGACCTGGCCGGCGCCGACGGTCCGGCCACCCTCACGGATGGCGAACTTGAGGCCCTCCTCCATGGCGATGGGCTGGATCAGCTCAACGCTCATGGCGGTGTTGTCGCCCGGCATGACCATCTCGGTGCCCTCGGGGAGGGTAACGACGCCGGTCACGTCCGTGGTACGGAAGTAGAACTGCGGGCGGTAGTTGTTGAAGAACGGGGTGTGACGGCCACCCTCGTCCTTCGACAGGATGTAGGCCTGGGCCTCGAAGTTCGTGTGCGGCGTGACCGAACCCGGCTTGATGATGACCTGGCCGCGCTCGACGTCCTCGCGCTTGATGCCACGGAGGAGCAGACCGACGTTCTCACCGGCCTGGCCCTCGTCGAGCAGCTTGCGGAACATCTCGATACCGGTGACCGTGGTGGTGGTCTTCTCGGTCTTGATACCGATGATGTCGACGGTCTCGTTGACCTTGAGGACACCACGCTCGATACGACCGGTGACGACGGTGCCACGACCGGTGATCGTGAAGACGTCCTCGATCGGCATGAGGAACGGCTTGTCGACCTCGCGCTCGGGCTGCGGGATCGACTCGTCGACGGCCTTCATGAGACCGAGGAGAGCCTCGCCCCACTCCTTGTCGCCCTCGAGCGCCTTGAGCGCCGAGACGCGGACGACCGGAAGGTCGTCGCCCGGGAAGTCGTACTCGGAGAGGAGCTCACGCACCTCGAGCTCGACGAGCTCCAGGATCTCCTCGTCGTCCACCATGTCGGCCTTGTTCAGGGCGACGACGATGTACGGAACGCCGACCTGGCGGGCCAGGAGCACGTGCTCCTTGGTCTGCGGCATCGGGCCGTCGGTGGCCGCGACCACGAGGATGGCGCCGTCCATCTGCGCCGCACCCGTGATCATGTTCTTGATGTAGTCCGCGTGACCGGGGCAGTCAACGTGGGCGTAGTGACGCGACTCGGTCTGGTACTCGACGTGCGCGATCGAGATGGTGATACCGCGCTGGCGCTCCTCGGGAGCCTTGTCGATCTGGTCGAAGGCCGAGGCCTCGTTCAGGTCCGGGTACGCGTCGTGCAGCACCTTGGTAATGGCGGCCGTGAGGGTCGTCTTACCGTGGTCAATGTGACCGATGGTGCCGATGTTGACGTGCGGCTTAGTCCGCTCGAACTTTGCCTTCGCCACTGAATCCTCCTGCGGAGTGGTTCTGTACGCCTTGCTTCATCGGCGCCAGGTGATCTTTGCTGGGATGCCATCCACCGGGGCCCGATTCCTCGGGTTTCGGGGCCGAGCCCCGGCGACTGGTGTCAAGCCTAAAGCGTGAACTCGGGAGAGTTACTCGCCCTTGGCCTTCGCGATGATCTCCTCGGCGACGTTCCGCGGAACCTCGGCGTAGGAGTCGAACTGCATCGAGTAGCTTGCGCGACCCGAGGTCTTGCTGCGGAGGTCTCCGACGTAGCCGAACATCTCCGAGAGGGGCACGAGGCCCTTCACGACGCGAGCGCCGCTGCGCTCCTCCATGGCCTGAATCTGACCACGGCGGGAGTTGATGTCGCCGATGACCTCACCCATGTAGTCCTCGGGCGTGGTGACCTCGACGGACATCATGGGCTCGAGGATGACCGGCGAAGCCTTACGCGCGGCCTCCTTGAAGGCCTGCGAACCGGCGATCTTGAACGCGAGTTCGGAGGAGTCGACCTCGTGGTAGCCACCGTCGAGAAGGATGACGCGGACGCCAGTCATCTCGTAGCCGGCCAGGATGCCGAACTGCATGGCCTCCTGCGCACCCGCGTCGACCGAAGGGATGTACTCCTTCGGGATGCGGCCACCGGTGACCTTGTTCACGAACTCGTACGTGGCGTCGCCGTCCGTGATCGGCTCGATCGCGATCTGCACCTTGGCGAACTGACCGGTACCACCGGTCTGCTTCTTGTGGGTGTAGTCCACGCGCTCGACGACCTTGCGGATCGTCTCGCGGTACGCGACCTGCGGCTTGCCGACGTTCGCCTCGACCTTGAACTCGCGACGCATACGGTCGACGAGGATGTCGAGGTGGAGCTCGCCCATACCACCGATGATGGTCTGGCCGGTCTCCTCGTCCGAGTGCACCTGGAAGGAGGGGTCCTCCTCCGCGAGACGCTGGATGGCGACACCCAGCTTCTCCTGGTCACCCTTGGACTTGGGCTCGATCGCGACCTGAATGACCGGCGCCGGGAAGTCCATGGACTCCAGGATGACCGGGTTCTTGTCGTCGCACAGCGTCTCACCGGTGGTGGTCTGCTTCAGGCCCATGACGGCGACGATGTCGCCGGCGCCCACCGAGTCGATCTCCTCACGCTTGTTCGCGTGCATGCGGTAGATCTTGCCGATGCGCTCCTTCTTGCCCTTGACGGAGTTCAGCACCGCGGTGCCGGCCTCCAGGCGACCGGAGTAGATCCGGACGAAGGTGAGCTTGCCGAGGTGCGGGTCGCTCGCGATCTTGAACGCGAGGGCCGACAGCGGCTCGTCGTCGGACGGCTTGCGCTTGACGACCAGCTCCGCGTCCTTGACGTCGTGGCCCTCGATGGCCTCGACGTCCAGGGGGGAGGGAAGGTAGCGCACGACCGCGTCGAGCAGGGGCTGGACGCCCTTGTTCTTGAACGCGGTGCCACAGAAGACGGGGGTGACCGTCTTCTCGCCGCCACCCTTGCCGGAGGCAATGGTGATGCGACGGACGGCGGCGTAGAGCTGCTCCTCGGTGGGCTCGATGCCCTCGAGGAAGAGCTCCATGAGCTCCTCGTCGTTCTCGGAGACGGACTCGATCAGCTTGCCGCGGTACTCATCGGCGAGCTCGGTCAGGTTCTCCGGGATGTCGACGACGTCGTACATCTCGCCCTTGGACGCGTCCGCGGACCAGACCAGGGCCTTCATGCGGACGAGGTCCACAACACCCTGGAAGTCCATCTCGGCGCCGATGGGCAGCTGCATGACGATCGGGACCGCGCCGAGGCGGTTCACGATCATGTCGACGCAGCGCAGGAAGTCGGCGCCCGTACGGTCGAGCTTGTTGACGAAGCAGATACGCGGGACGCCGTAGCGGTCCGCCTGTCGCCAAACGGTCTCGGACTGGGGCTCGACGCCGGCCACACCGTCGAACACGGTGACAGCACCGTCGAGCACGCGCAGCGAACGCTCCACCTCGACGGTGAAGTCGACGTGACCCGGCGTGTCGATGATGTTGATCGTGTGATCGACATTCTCGAGCGGCCAGTGGCAGGTCGTCGCGGCGGACGTGATCGTGATGCCGCGCTCCTGCTCCTGCTCCATCCAGTCCATCGTGGCAGCGCCGTCGTGGACTTCACCGATCTTGTAAGAGACGCCGGTGTAGAACAGGATCCGCTCGGTGGTGGTCGTCTTGCCCGCGTCGATGTGCGCCATGATGCCGATGTTGCGCACCTTGGCAAGGTCAAGCGAAGTGGTAGCCATATCGGCTCAGTCTTCTCTCGGTCTCGATGTGGGTTGCGACTACCAGCGGTAGTGCGCGAAGGCCTTGTTGGACTCGGCCATCTTGTGCGTGTCCTCGCGCTTCTTGACAGCAGCGCCGAGGCCGTTGGAGGCGTCGAGCAGCTCGTTCAGAAGGCGCTCGGTCATGGTCTTCTCGCGACGGGCGCGGGAGTAACCGACGAGCCAGCGGAGGGCCAGCGTGGACGCGCGGCCCGGCTTGACCTCGATCGGCACCTGGTAGGTGGCGCCACCGACACGGCGGGACTTGACCTCGAGGGACGGCTTGACGTTCTCAAGCGCGCGCTTCAGCGTGATGACCGGGTCCTGGCCGGTCTTCTCGCGAAGACCCTCCATGGCGCCGTACACGATGCGCTCGGCGGTGGAACGCTTGCCGTCAAGCAGGATCTTGTTGATCAGCGAGGTGACAAGAGGAGAGCTGTAGACCGGGTCGATGATGACCGGGCGCTTCGGGGCGGGGCCCTTACGAGGCATTCTTACTTCTCCTTCTTGGCGCCGTAGCGGCTGCGAGCCTGCTTACGGTTCTTGACGCCCTGCGTGTCGAGGGAACCGCGGATGATCTTGTAACGAACACCCGGCAGGTCCTTCACACGGCCACCACGCACGAGCACGATGGAGTGCTCCTGCAGGTTGTGACCCTCACCCGGGATGTAGGCCGTGACCTCGATGCCCGAGGTCAGACGCACACGCGCGACCTTACGGAGGGCCGAGTTCGGCTTCTTCGGGGTGGTCGTGAACACACGCGTGCAGACGCCACGACGCTGAGGGGAACCCTCGAGTGCGGGCGTCTTGTTCTTCTCGACCTTGTCCTGCCGGCCCTTACGGACCAGCTGCTGGATCGTAGGCACTACTTCTCCGGTTTCTGTGTGCCGTCGGTGAAACTAACCTGAAACACTCGCCGACCCACGCGGTCGGGTGTGTCGAATCTCGCGGACCTCCGCCGAAGGCGGAAAAGGCGCGGATCACGGTGGCCGTTTCGCGGACTCGCCGTGCGGCGGAAGACACGCACACGAGCCCAGGCACACCCCAGGCACAAGGCTTGAGCGTACCTATCGCACGGACTCCGGTCAAAACAAATGCCGCCGCGCCCGGAGCTCCGGGCGCGGCGAGGCGGGGCGGGGCGCCCCGGGCCGCCCTACGGAAGGCCCCCGGAGAGGGGTCGCCGGGGTGGAACCCGGCGACCCGGAGCGCCCGGATGGTCGCGGTCAGTCGCGCGCGGTGCGCCGTGCCTCGACGGCGGCGGGGTCGTCCAGGCCCTCCTCGTCGGGCTCCAGGAACTGGTTCACGACCTTGACGAAGACGCCCAGGCGCTCGTCGGGCACGCCCAGCCAGCGGGCGAAGTCCTCCATGGTCGGCTGCCAGTCGTTGGGCGGCAGCAGGTCCGCCGCCAGCGGCAGCTCCTCGGGGGTGACCCGGCCGGACCGGATCAGCATGTCCCGCACGGAGACCCCGAGGAGCGGGGCGATCCGGCGCATCGTCTCCAGGTCGGGCATGCTCTGCCGCTGGAGCAGGCGCGTCACGGCGGCGCGGTGCACCCCGGCCTCGTCCGCGATCCGGGACTTGCCTCCGCCGCGGGGACTGTCGATGTCGTATCCGCGCGCTCTCATCAGGCCTTCGACCCAGCCCGCGAATTCGTCGAGCCCTTGACTGGTCATGTGTGTACCGCTCCCTTACTCCCCACCCTCCGGATTCCATACTTTAGCGTGCTTGCGCGCACAGAATTACGTGCTTTCGGGCACGCAATCGTGTCGAATCGATGAAGACCCGGCCAGGGCATCACCACAACTTTGTTGCGCGCTCGCACGCAACGTGTAAGGCTGCTCATCGCCGCACTCGCCGGCCCCCTGAGCCCCAGAAGCCCCACCGGCCCCATGGACGCCCCGGTGGCCCCGGACCGTGGAGAAACCTCTTGTTCCCGACCGACCCGTCCCCCTGGCAGGCCTCCGCCGCGTGCGCCGGCCTCTCCCCGTCCGTCGTCTTCGCCCGCCGGCCCAAGGACGCGGCCCCGGCGCTGCGTGCCTGCGCCGACTGCCCCGTCCGCCGCGAGTGCGAGGCGGCCGTGGCCCCGGCCGAGAGCTACTTCGACGGCGTCTGCGCGGGCCGTCTGTGGCGCAACGGCCGCCCGGCGGACGCCCAGCGCGTCGCGAAGGCGGTCGCGATGGCGGGGAGTCGCCGCCGTGGCTGACCTCACCGACGTCACCGAGCCCGCCGAGCCCGCCGCCCGTACCGCCGGCCTTTCCGACCGTACGGACCGCACGGACCGCACGGACCGCACGGACCGTACGGACCGCACCGTCGAGCTCGTCCTGCGGGACATCACCCTCTGGACCGCCTCCCTCGTACGGCAGTTCCCCGAGCTCTCCGAAGAGCTGGCCCCCGGCCGCCGCTCCCCCGCCGGGACCGCCCCCACCGCCCCGCACCCCGGTTGCGACGAGCTCATCCGCGAGGAGCGGCGCGAGGCGCTGCTCCTCGAACAGCGGCACGGCCTCTCCGTCCCCGGGCACGGCGCCGCCCCGATCCGGCTCCACATCTCCGACGCCATCCGGGACATCACCGACGGCGTGGTGGAGCTGGAGGACGCGGTCTGCGCCCGGCTCGCCCTGCCGCGGCCGCGCCGGGCCGGGGTGATCGAGCGGCTGCGGCGGATCGTCGGGCTGCTCGACGCCGTCGCCGCCCATCCGGTCCTCGCCCGGCACGTCCGGGACGAGATCCGGCGGATGGCCCGCCGCTGCGCGCGGACGCTGGGCGACGCGGAGACGATCGTCCGGGTCTCGGGGCGCTGCCCGTGGTGCGACTCGGTGTCGCTGCGGGCGTTCCCCGACCGACGGGCGGTGCTGTGCGTGAACCCGGCGTGCGTGTGCACGGACGAGGCGTGCGGCTGCCAGGACGACCCCGCGTACCGGCACCTGTGGCCGGAGAGCGGGTGGGCGGAACTGACGGAGGCCTCGGGGACCCGTGCCGAGGAGATCGAAGCGGCGATGGACGACACGAAGGAGATCCCGTGCTGAGTTCCCCCTCCCTGCCCGCGCTGCCCGCGCTGATCCCCGGGCCGCTCGCCGCCGAGGAGGCCGGGGTCGCCCCCGCGACGATCCGCAAGTGGGTCCAGCTGGGCCATCTGCGGGCCGCGGGCAAGGCGGGCCGCGCCCAGCTCTTCCGCCTGGAGGACGTCTTCGCGGCGGAACGGCTGGCCCGCCGCCGTACGCGTACCGCCTGACCGTTCGTCACCGAAGCGCCCCGATTCCGGATCCGGAGTCGGGGCGCTTCGTCATGCCCTCAGGAAGGCGCGCAGGGAGCCGGCCAACGTCTCGGCGAAGCGCTCGCGGACCGGCTCGGGGACGCGGTCGAGGGAGAGGTACGGATTGAGGTCCTCCAGCTCGACGAGGAGCAGCCCGCCCTCCGGGGTGCGGCAGGCGTCGACGCGCTGGATGCCGTGGTCGAGGGTGTTCCAGTCGACGAAACGGCGGGCGAAGACGAGGTCCTCCGCGGTCGGTTCGTACGGCTCCAGGACCCAGCGGCGCTCGGGGTCGGGGGCGTACAGGGCGTACTGGAAGAGGTCGTCGACGAAGTAGAAGGAGACCTCGTACCGGAAGTCGATGCGGGGCTGGACGAGTAGCTCGCCGTACGGGAGGGCGGCGAGCTCCTCGTACGCCACGAAGCGCAGACCTATGGAGTCGGCGCCGGCCTTGGGCTTGACCGCGTACTCCGTGGCGTCGGGCAGCCGGTGGAGGTCCTCGGGGCGGTCGGCGGTGGGGATGACGGGGTACCCGGCGGCGGTGAGGTCGAGCAGGTACTGCTTGCCGGCCATGTCGCCGCGCCCGTGGAGGGGGTTGTAGACGCGGGTGCCGAGGGCCAGGGCCCGCTCGCGGAAGGCCTCGTACTCCTTCTGGTAGGCGAGGACCGGGCCGCTGTTGCGGACGACGACGGCGTCGAAGCCCTCCATGAGGGCGGCGGCGTCGAGCGGGTGGCAGAGGGCGAGGTCGAAGTCGGCGCGCAGCCGGGCGGTGAGGTGGATGTCCTCGTCGCCGTAGCGCCGCCCCTTGGCCGGGTAGGCCAGGTCGGTCACGTAGAGCAGGCGGGGGCGGTCGGCGGTCACGGGCGGCTCCCTCGGTTCGGTGGCGGCCAACCTATCGAGCGGGTCGTCTCCGGACTCCGGGAGATCTCCCCTCCGTTCTAGTTGCGTGCGCGCACGATCGCTGTCACAGTTGGTGCAGCGGCGGAGCTGCGCCCGCAGGACGGGACGCGGCTCCGCCGTCCGCCGTCCGGGCGCGCTGCCGCGCCCCGCCCCCCTCCCGCCGGAGCGCCCCGGGCGGCACCCCGTCCCGCCATCCCTCCCCTCTCCCGAGGAGAACCGTCATGACCACTCCCCCGAGTGCTTTCCCGGACGTCGAGAAGCTGGTCGTCGACGTCCTCAAGGCCGACCCCGCCCTGGCCGGCGCGACCATCGCGGTCAACGCGCCGGCCGGCTTCGACGGCACCCAGAGCGCCGTCCTGGTGAACCGCCGCGGCGGCGCCTGGATCGGCGACCAGCACGTCGACATGCCGCTGATCGAGTTCGAGGTGTACGGGCCGAGCAAGACCGCCGCCCACGCCCTCGCCAACGCGGCCCGGCGGTGCCTGCTCGCCACCATCGGCAAGCGGCTCGGCGCCGGCAACGTCGTCCACGACGTGGAGGAGCAGGACGGGCCGCGCTGGCTGCCCGACTACCTCTACCGGGGCGCCAACCGCTACCTCTGCGTGATCCGCCTCTCCCTGAGCGTCTTCTAGCCGCTCCCCCTGAGCATCCTCCGAGCCGTTCCGGCTCCCTGACGGACGCTCACCCCACAGACCAGGCCTCGCCGTCCGGCGGGGCCTTTGCCGTACCCGGACCGGATGTCCGGGAGCGGTCGTCACCCCTCTCAACCCATCACCCCAAGGAGAAACACCACCATGGCTGGAAACAACTCTGCCGAGATCCGCGTCGCAGGTACCGGCAAGCTCTACGTGGCCGACGCCGGCACCCCCGCCCCGGCCACCTTCGGGACCGACGCCGCCGTCGACTGGTCCGGTGCGGGCTGGAAGGACCTCGGTTTCACCACCGGCGACGGCGTCACCTTCTCGAAGAAGGACAAGCTGGAGGCCATCGACTCGTGGCAGTCGGTGTCCCCGGTGCACTACATCTACTCGGCCCGTGACCTCTCGCTGAAGTTCTCGCTGCTCCAGTTCAACGAGGACACGCTGCCGTTCTTCATGGGCGGTGGCGCCGTCAAGGCGGAGCCGACCCCGGCGGTCGACACCTACCGCTACGAGATCGCCGAGCGTCCGTTCGCCGACGTTCGCGCCCTCGGCCTGGAGTTCACCGACGTGAAGGCCGGTGGCACGACCGCGGTCACGTACCGCTTCATCATCCCGCGCGGCCAGGTCACGGCCTCCGACGACATCAAGCTGGGCCGCAAGGCGGCCTCCCAGCTGGGTGTCACCTTCTCCGCCATGTCGAAGGGCGACGGCAAGCCGCTGGCGACCTTCCTCATGAAGGACAGCCAGTACTCCGCGACTGTCTGATCCCTTCGCCAGGGGCGGGACGGCACACCGCCGTCCCGCCCCACCCCTCTCCTCTTCACTCACTCGAACAAGGAGTACGCATCACCATGGCCCGTTTCGACGTCAACGCAGCCCGCGCCCAGCGACAGGAGGCCCACGGACGCAAGTGGTCCTTCGAGCTGGACGGCGAGACCTACACCCTTCCGACCGAGCTCAGCCGCGCCACCGCCAAGGCGCTGCGCAAGCTCGACGACAACGACGTGGACGGCCTTCTCGCACTCCTGATGGGTGAGGAGCAGTTCGCGCGCTTCGAGCAGCACGACGTGACCGTGCAGGACATCGCCGCCATCCTGGAGGCCTACGGCAAGGAGACCGGGCTCGGCCTGGGGGAAGACTGAGCCTCGTCGAGTTCGTCGACGAACACGCCGAGGCCCTTGAAGCGGACTTCCTCCGCTACTACTCCACCGATCTGCTCGACTGGCACCGCGGCGAGCTCTCCAGCCGCCGGGTCCTGCTGCTGATCAAGCACCTGCCACGGGACAGCGCGCTCCAGCACGAGCTCCACGGCGAGGCCGCCGAGTGGTCGATCACCGACCATCTGCTGGCGGCCACGGTCGACCATCTCGCCGTCGCCAACTGGATGTTCGCCTGCGTCAACACGGGCGAGGACGGCGATCCGCCCGAGGCGCCCAAGCCCGTCCCCCGTCCGGGAAGCACGGACGAGGACGGGGAGGAAGGCGCGGAGGGCGCGGACCAGGACGGGCGGAACACGCCCGCCGGGGAGGACGAAGGAACGTCTCCCCACGCCCTCGCCCGGTTCTTCGGGTGATCCCGCGGCCCCCGGAGCCCCCTCCCGTCAGGGAGTGGGCTCCGGGGGCGCTTCCTGTGCTCGCTCGGCGGCCATGTCCTCGGCCAGGGCCCTGGCCCGGTCGGACAGCCGGCGCCCCTTGCTCGCGCGCGCGTCGGGTACGTCGGGTTCGGCGTCCGGCCCGGGTTCGTGGCCGGGTTCCGGGTCACGGCGGTCTGCGGGCGACACGGGCTGGACCGGCACCCCGGCGAGCGGCGGGACGATCGGACGCCCGCCCTTGCCGCGGACGACCTTCCGTACCGGCTGGGCGTTCCGGCGGGTACGGCTCTCCTGGGCGGTCAGCAGGACCTCGGGTTCCGCGTCCCGTTCGGGTCCCGGCCGGTGCTCCGGTTCGGGCTCGGAGCGCTGGTCGAACAGCTCGCGCTCCTTGCGGACCCGCGCCTCGGCCTCGACGACGGCCGCGGGCGGTTCGAGGAGCCGGGCGAAGGGCAGCGCGATGACCCGGGCGCCCTCCTGGCCGACGTCCGTACGGCGCTGGGGGCGGCGGATTCCACGCGCGTCACCCTGCCCCTGTGCGTAGGCGTCGGCGACGCGCTTCTCGTACTCCCTGCGGATACGGGGGAGTTCGTCCGACACCGCCTCGGCCCAGCCGGCGGTGAACGCGGCGGTCTCCCGGCGGTCGATCTCGGCCCGCGGGATCACGACGAGTTCGTCGGGCGCGTACCCGGCGAGGTGGACGAGCTCCGAAAGGTAGGCGAACAGGTGGGGCAGATCGGGGTGGGCGTCGAGCCAGTCGACTACCCGTTCCCCCCGGTTGGCGCCCGGCTCCGTTTCCATGCGTCAGTACTGCCTTCCGCCCCCTGGGGTCCCCGCGCGCCCCTCGCGCCCCTCGCGCCCCGAAGTGGTCGGCCCCAGGAATGCGTCCTCCAGGTTACCCGGTCGAACGCATGACCCGATCAAGGGCCAACCCGTACGCGGAACGCTGAATGAGACACACCGTCAGCAGTTTCCCGCTCGACAAACCTCGAACAGATGTTCCACACTCTGTTCGCACAGCAGTTCGAACACGTGGTGCCCCCGCTCCTCACTCCGCGGCGCCGCCACACCCGCACGGGCAAGCAACCGGAAGGCAGGCGTCCATGACCCAGCAGGCCGAGGCATCGCGACCGCAGATCCCTCTCCAGGACCGCCTCCGCCAGCTCCTCGACGGACCCGCCGCCCTCGACAAGAGAGCGTTGCTCGGCACGCTGTACGCCGAGGTCTCCCGCTACGAGACCCAGGCGTACGCGGCGGGCTGGAACGACGCGCTCGCGACGGTACGCCGCGGACCCCGCCGGGGCGAGGACGCCTAGCCGCCCCCGCTGCCCCAGACGAACGAGCCCCTGCCGGAACCGGCGGGGGCTTTTCGGCGCTTGGCCCTCACGGGCCGGAAGCGGAGCAACCATGTCCACCCTCAAATTCGACCCAGCGAAAACGATTCCCGAACTCTCGGAGAACCTGAGGGACCACCACCAGTACCTCTCGAAGATCGACGGCGACCCGCTGCCCACGACCGGCTGGATAAAGCAGCAGCTGGCCCCCGTCAACAAGCTGGTCGCGGACCTCAAGGCACAGCAGGACAAGGTCGCCGAGGAGGTCGTCAAGCCCACCTGGGAACAGACCCTGGAGAAGCTGGGCCTCGGGCCGGTGGCCGAGATCATCAAGAAGGGCATCGAGGGGGGCATCGGGGCCGCCATCGTCGCCGGCATCGTCGGCCTCGGCGGCATCATCGTCCCCCTCCTCATGATCGCGCTCGGCGCCTTCCTGGTCTTCAAGCTGCAGAAGTGGCACGCCTCCAGGAACGCCAACAACGAGACGGTCGGCATGCGTCCCGACGGCAGCTTCGGCCGACGGAACTTCACGGACATCCAGAACGAGCGAAACGGCGTCGCCGGCGGCATGGCCGACCTCCCGGCGAACGCCAACTTCGACGGCCTGCGCGACCAGCTGACGCAGCTGAACCCGCACCTGGAGACGTTCAACAAGCACGCCCCCGACTTCGTCACGCATTTCAAGAAGCTGCCGACCGAAAGCAAGGCCACCAAGGCGGCGAAGGGCGTCAAGGCCGTCGCCGAAGCCGTCGCCGGCGTCAACCACCAGGCGATGCCCCTGGTCTCCAGCGGCATGGGAAAGATCACCGGCGCCGTGCGGAACTCGGATCCCAAGAAGACCGCCGACTTCGCCAAGGCCATCGGGCAGGTGAAGTCCGCCATGGACGGCCTCGACGTGGACAAGGTCCCCAAGGTGGCGACCTTCCAGAACGCGGCCAACGCGGCCAAGGAACTCGCCCAGCACGCCGGGACCCTCTCCGGGCGGATGCGCGACTTCGCCACGGCCGTCCGTGACCTCAACCGCGAGATGAACCCGGCCACCTGATCCCCGCCCCACCCCGAAAGGAGGTACATCCATGTCCCTCGTCAGAAACCTGAAGAACGCGTCCACCGGCCTCGGCTCCCTCAAGACCCAGGCATCCGGCGCCGCCACGTCCGTCAAGAAGGTCGGCGACGCCGGCAAGGCGGCGAACGGCCAGCTCAAGAACCTCAAGACCGCCGCCCAGGGCTCCACCGGCCAGCTCAAGAACCTGAAGACCGCCTCGGACCAGGCCGAGCGCGCCATGAAGAAGGCCGGCGACACCGCGCAGTCGGCCGGCGGCAAGCTCGGCAAGTACGAGTCGGGCGCCGGCAAGGCCGCCAAGGGCCAGGACAAGCTCAACAAGTCCATGAAGGGCAACATCCTCGCCCGGCTCCTCGAACTCTTCATGCCGCTCATCGAGAAGATCGTCGAAATGGCGATGCGCTCGAAGACGATGCAGACGGTCATGAAGAAGGCGTTCGACGCCATCAAGACCGTCATCAGCGCCGTCATGAAGGCCATCGGGCCGATCATGAAGAAGGCCGGCGACCTGATCAAGACGGTCTGGAACGGCATCAAGACCGCCATCTCCACCGTCGTCAAGGCCGTCGCGACGGTCATCAAGACCTACGTGAACATCTGGAAGTCCGTCATCACCACGGTGATGAACGCGATCAAGACCGTCATCAGCGGGGTCTGGAAGGGCATCAAGGCCGTCATCACGCCGGTCGTCGACTGGATCAAGACCGCCATCCCCAAGGCGTTCAGCGCCGTCAAGGAGAAGATGTCGGACATCTGGAACGGCCTGAAGGACATCGCGTCCCGGGCGTTCGACGGCATCAAGAGCGGTGTGAAGGGCCCCATCAATTCCGTCATCGGCCTCATCAATTCGATGATCGGAAGCCTCAACCGCGTCAAGGTCAGCGTCCCCGGCTGGGTCCCGGTCGTCGGCGGCAAGACCTTCGGCGTCAACCTGCCGACCATCCCCATGCTCGCCACCGGTGGTGTCGTCATGCCCCGCCACGGCGGTGTCCCGGCGATCCTCGCCGAAGCCGGCGAGGCCGAGGCCGTCCTCCCGCTCTCCAAGCTGGACCGGCTGCTCGCCCTCACCGCCCAGCGCGCCCGCACGGCCGCCGGCCCCCAGCTCGGCCGGGAGGGCGCCGGACTGCACATCGAGCACTACCACGCCGCCCGCAACAACGACCCCCAGTCCACGGCGGATGCCCTGATGTACCTGGCGAAGGCACGCGGATGAGTGCCGTCGCAGCCATGCCGAACTTCCGCGGGGTCATCGCACCGATGGGCAACCTGCGGCGGGGGATCGACGGGGCGGGCGGCTCACTGAGAAAGCTCAGGCAGGACGTCCGACATGCCGCGCGGGGTGCGGGCGACCTCAACACCGCGGCCCGCAACGCCGGAACCGCCCTGCGGAACCTCGGCCGCGACGCCTCCGGCGCCGCCACCGCCGTGACCAAGATCCGCCGCTCCACCGCCCCCGCCGGCGTCAAGCGGTTCGGCACCGCCGCCGGCAAGGCCCGGACCGCCGCCGCCAAGATCGGCACCGGCGTCGGCGCGATCCTCGCCCTCCTGATCCCGATGCTCCCCGTCACCGACGTCATCACCAAACTGATGGGCACCTTCGGCACCGTCATGACCGTCGCCTCGGTCGCCATGACCGCCATCAACGTCGCCATGCGGGCCAACCCGCTCGGCTTCGTCGTCGGCATCATCGTGCCCATCGCGGCGGCCATCATCGAGTTCGCGCTGAACTCCGAGACCGGCCAGCAGATCATGCAGCAGGTCTTCGAGCGCGCCCTCGCGGTCATCGAGGAGATCTGGGCGTTCCTCGCCCCGTTCGTCGAGATGATCGGGACGGCGGTCGGGACCTACTTCGAGGGGTACCTGGCCCTGATCACCGGAGTGATCACGGGCATCGGCGTCGTCATCGGCGGGGTGTCGCAGCTCGGCACCGCCGTCTCCTCGGCGTGGAACGCACTGCGCGGGATCGCCTCGGGCGCGATGGACGGCATCAAGAACGCCGTACGACCGGTGGTCTCCTGGATCACCGACTCCGTCCCCGGCTTCTTCCGGACCGCGAAGGACGCGGTCTCCGGGGCCCTGCGCGGGATCGGCGATCTGATCGAGGGCGCCCTGAGCACCGTGATCGGGGTCGTCAAGGGACCGATCAACGGCCTGATCGCCTTCGTGAACTGGATCATCGACGGCCTCGACAAGCTCAGCTTCGAGATCCCCTTCACCGACAAGAAGTTCGGCGTCGACCTCGACAAGATCCCGATGCTCGCCGACGGCGGCATCGTCTTCCCCGGCGGCGACACGGACGAGTACCGCATCGATTCGCTCTCCCAGCTGGAGAACCGCCGTGTCCCGGCCCTGTCCGAGCCGCCCCGCCGACCGCACCGGATCAGGGAGTTCCACGAGGCGCCGGGCGCCGGGCCCCGGTCGGCCGCCGAGGACCTGCTCTTCCTCGCGACCGCCCGCGGCTGATCGGCCGCCGCCGCCGGACGGCCACGCGCCACCGAGCGAAGGCCCGCGCACGCGCCACCGAGCGCAGGCCTGCCCCGAGCAAAGGCACGCCCCTGAGCGACCGCCCGCCCCTGACACACCCCGCCGACCTCCCATCAGAAGTGAGGTGACGGCCCCCATGGCCGAGACCACCACCGCATACGCCGGAAACACCTACACCGCCGACCTCGCGCCCGGCTCACTGATCACCCAGGACGGACAGATCCAGTGGGCCGGGCTTCTCATCGGACCCGGCACGCCGTTCAACGTCGACAAGTCCGGTCTGTCCGGCTGGGAAGACCTGCCCGAGTACGACTCCTCCGACGCCGACCGGCCGACCTCCCACGGAGCCTGGCCGGGCTCCCGGTTCGCCAAGCCGCGCAAGGTCGGCGGCACGATCGTGCTGATCCCGGAGTTCAACCAGGCCGCCGAGGCCGTCCGCGCGCTGCGCCAGGCGCTCGCCCTCCTCGACGAGGAGCGCTGGCTCACGGTCCGGCTGCACGGCGAACTGCTCGCCGTCCGCGCCCGGATCGCCCAGCGCGTCGTCCCCGCCGACCAGGGCTTCGCCACCCAGGGCAGCTCGCGCATGTCCGTCCAGTGGCTGGCGTCCGACCCGCGCCGGTACGGCGTCACCGAGCAGATGGTCAGCACGACGCCCCCGCAGCCCGAGCGAGGTCTCGAATGGCCCCTCACCTGGCCGCTCACCTGGGGCGAGGCCAAGAGCACCGGTGACGCCGTCGCCGAGAACACCGGTTCCGCCCCCTGCCACCCGGTGATCGTCTTCCGCGGCCCGTGCTCCGTCCCCACCGTCACCGAGCGGACCACGCGCCGCCGGCTCCGGTACGCGATCGACCTGGCCGCCGGCGACGAACTCGTCGTCGACACCGGCGCGGGCACGGTCATGCTCAACAACTCCGCGTCCCGCCGGCACACCGCGATGGCCGACTCCAACCCGGAGGAGCTGTTCGCGCTCGAACCGGGCCGTACCGAGCTGTCCTTCCGGCCGGACTCGGCCACCCCGGACGCCACGATGACGGTCCGCTGGCGCAGCGCCGAATGGTGACCCGCCACCTCTGAACGCCCCCGCCCCCACCCCTGATCCCGCCGCCCCGACCGTCACGGAGAGGTGACCCATGACCGTACGCGCCGCTTGGCTCCAGACCACCGGCCAGACCCGCGAGGACACCCGGCTCGCCCTCGCCGCCCTGCTCACCCCCAGTGGCCAGAGCGCCGAGGAGACCCCGCTGCGCTCGCGAGCGGGCATCGTGCCGGGCGGATTCGTCCTCACCGGCAGCTCGCCCATGCAGTGCACCATCGGCACCGGACGCGCGATCGTCCAGGGCAAGGACACCGCCCAGGGCGCCTACCTCGTCGCCGTCACCTCCCCGGAGATCCTCACCATCGCCGACGGCGACCCGATGTACGACCGGATCGACCTGATCGAGCTGGCCGTCGTCGACGACGCCTACGACCGCACCGGCGCCACGGAGGCGGTGGTACGCCTGGTCAAGGGCGCCCCCGCCGCCTCCCCCACCGCCCCGGCGAGCGGACCGGGCAGCACGATCCCGCTCTACACCGTCCTCGTACCGAAGGGCATCTCCGCCGGCGCCGGCGGCATCCAGTGGACGACCTCGGCGGTCACCACCCTGCACTGGCCGGTCGTGGCCCTCGGCGGCATCCTGCCCGCCAGCGGCTTCAAGGGCGCGTACGTCGGCCAGTACCGCGACACCGCCGGACTCCTCCAGCGCTGGGACGGCACGACCTGGGTCTCGTACCCCAAGCCCATCGGCGGCATCGCCCCGAGCACCACGACCAACGGCGCCTACACCGGCCAGTACCGGGACAACGGCGGCGGACTGCAGCGCTGGAACGGCGCCTCCTGGCAGTACGTCGAAGGCGCCTCGACCGTGCTGTTCGGCGCCACGCAGTGGCTGGCCGCCCAGGCGCAGAGCGTCGCCCCCAACACCTGGACCGTGCTCAACCTGCCCACCGTCGAGGTCGACGACGCCACTGCCTGGACCACGAACAACACCTATACCGTGCCGCGCACCGGCTGGTGGCGGGTCTCCGCACACGCCACCTGGGCCAACGAATCCCAGACCGGCATGCGCGGCGCCCGCGTCTCGGTCGCCGGCGTCGGACAGGGCCGACTGACCTGGCTCACCCCCGCCGGCAACGGCGCCATATCCGTGGGCGGCAGCGGCCTGATCCGACTCGTCGCCGGCGAGACCCTCCAGCTCTCCGGCTTCCACAACCACACCGCGGCGATCAAGACCCTCGGCGGCTCGGGCTACGCCTGCACCCTCGCCGCCGAATGGATCAGGTCCTGACTCCCCCGCACGCCGAACCGTCCCTCGACTCCTCGAACGGAGAATCCCCATGAACCTGCGCAGCAGCTGGGTCGCCGAGACCGGCCAGACCCGTGAGGACACCCGCCTCACCCAGACCGGCGTGACGACGCTGACCAACCCCGTCCAGGTCCGTTCCGGCGTCCTGCCGGGCTCGTACACCGGCGAGTACCGGCTGTCCGGCTTCTGGACGAAGGGCGAATCCGCCATGACGGCGCTCGTCTCCGAGGGCCGGGCCGTGGTCCAGGGCGAGATCTCCCAGGGCGTCTACCCGGTGACCCTGCCGAGCTCCGTGGTCGTCACCTTCGATCCGGGCGACGCCCAGTACGGCCGCATCGACCTGATCGTCGTCCGGATCTACGACAACCTCTACGACTCCTCGAACCGCAACGAGGCGAAGGTCGAGATCATCAAGGGCGTCCCCGCCCAGGCCCCGCAGACCCCGGCCGTCCCGCCGCGCTGCCTCGCGCTGTACGAGGTGACCGTCCCGGCCACCGTCAGCGCGGGCAACGGCGGCATCCCGTGGGCCACCGCCCTCAAGGACCTGCGCACCCCGGTCGTCGGCCTCGGCGGCATCCTCCCCGTCGAGGGCCCGGTCTTCCCGGGCGCCTACCCGGGCCAGTACCAGGACTCGGGCGGCGCCCTCCAGCGCTGGGACGGCAGCGCCTGGGTCCCGTACCCGTCCGCGCTCGGCGGCATCGCCCCGGCCGGCATGGTCACCACCGCCAGCTACACGGGCCAGTACCGGGACGCCGGCGGCACGCTCCAGCGCTGGGACGGCAACGCCTGGGTGCCGATGGGCGGCATCGCCCCGGCCGGCACCGCCACCACGGGCAGCTACACGGGCCAGTACCGGGACACCACGGGCGGCCAGCTCCAGCGCTGGAACGGCGCGGCGTGGGCGCCGGCGGTGCCCGGGCCGTACTTCGTCGACAACAGCGACTACGGCGACACCACGTCGCTCACATGGACCTCGACACTCGCGGGACGCGCCACGAACCCGCTCACGCTCAACTTCGTCGCCCCGCCGTCGAGGTCCGTCGCGGTCAGCTTCGGCGCCCGCATGAAGTCGCACAGTGCCGACCACTACGCGTTCATGGCACTCAAGCTCACCCAGGGAGCCACGGTCGTGGGCGACCTCGACGACGAGTACGCGACGGTCGCCGCCAGCCCGCACCTGATCTCGGTGGCCACCACGCGCCGGCTGTCGAACCTGACCGCGGGCGCGACGTACTCCCTCACGGCCTTCTTCAAGATGGTCACCAACTCCACGGCTCTCAAGGGTGGTTTCGACAACACGTTCATCAAGGTCGACCCGCTTCCGTAACCGCCGCCCGCCACGACCTCTCCGGGAGAACCCATGACCTTGCACACCGGGTGGCTCGCCCCCACAGGACAGACCCGCCAGGCCACCCGCCACATCGCCGTCGGTGCCACCACGCCGGCCACTCCGCTCACCGCCCGCTCCGGCATCCTGCCCGGCACCAACGACGGCAAGTACCGCGTCGGTGGCCTGTGGATGAGCGGCAGCGGCCCGATGACCGCCACCGTCTACGCCGGCCGGGCGGTCGTCCAGGGCCCCGCCGTCCAGGGCCCCTACTCCGTCACGCTCGACCAGGACACCGTCATCACCTTCGCCGACGGCGACCCGCTGAACGACCGGATCGACCTCGTCGTCCTGCGCGTGTACGACGACCAGTACGACAGCTCGCAGCAGAGCAAGGCCGCCATCGAGATCGTCAAGGGCACCCCGTCGGCCGTCCCCGCGGCCCCGGCGGCGCCCCCGGTCTCCCTGCCCCTGTTCAGCGTCAAGGTGGTGGCCGGCACCTCCGCCGGCTCCAACGGCATCCTCTGGTCGGGGACCGGCATCGTCACCGACCTGCGCGTCACGACGGCGAGCGTCGGCGGCATCCTGCCCGTCTACAACAACGCGGCCGTGGCCGGCGCCTACCCGGGCCAGTACCAGGACAACGACAACTCGCACTTCCTCCAGCGCTGGGACGGCACCGGCTGGATCGCGTACCCCAAGGAGGTCGGCGGCATCGCCGCCAACGGGACGCTGGCCGCGGGTAGTTACGTCGGACAGTTCCGCGAGGCGAACGGCGTACTCCAGCGCTGGAACGGCAGCGTCTGGGCGAACTACCACCCGCCGCACGACCACGAGACCATCACCACCGGCGCCACCGCGCTGACCGGCTGGAGTCTGTCGTCGTTCTGGGCACGCCGCACCCGCAACGGCGTCGTCATGCTCCGCCTCAGCGTCATCCGCGCCGGTACGGACATCACCGCCAGCGCCAGCGGCGGCATCGCCGACTTCCCCCTCGCCACCCTGCCGGCGGGCTGGTCCCCGGCCACGACGATCGACGCCGTGGCCTCCAACAGCATCGGTTCCGGCACCGCCACGATCTACAGCTTCAGCAACGGGCAGGTCACTCTGCGCGACTGGAGCGCCAACGGCGTCATAGGCAACACCTCGGGACTCAACGTCTCCGCCACCTACGTCCAGTAAGGGAGGAACACGATGGCACTCGACACCCCTTACCGGGCGATCTTCTGCGACCTGCTGACCGACCAGACCATCGACATCCTGCCCCTGCGGGACGTCCAGTTCGACGACTACATCGGCAAGGCCGGCTCCCTCTCCGGCACCATCCCCATCCCCGACCGGGCGATCGCCGCGCGCGTCCGCCAGGTCCAGGAGGGCCGCACCGCGGTCTACCTGGAGCGCGGCGGCGACCTGTGGTGGGGCGGCATCATCTGGACCAGCACGCTGCAGAGCAGCGAGCGCGGGGTGCTGACCCTGTCCATCCAGGCCGCGACCTTCGACTCGTACGCCGCGCGCCGCCGTATCCGCACGAAGATCGACATCACGACGCCCACCGACCAGCTGGAGATCGCCCGCAAGCTCTGGGACGAGCTCCAGAAGGCCGTCGGCGGCAAGATCCGCGTCGAAGCCGGGGAGGAGGTCTCCCCGGTCAAGCGGACCGCGAGCTGGCGCAAGGGCGACGAGATCCTCTACTCGGAGGCGCTCGAACAGCTCGCCTCCCTCGACGACGGCTTCGAGCACCAGATCATGGTCTACCGGGATCCGGTCGACGGGCGGCGGATCCGGCAGCTCCGGCTCGGCGCCCCCAAGATCCGTACCGGCGCCACCGACCTGGTCTTCGACCGGCCCGGCACGATCCTGTCGTACTCCTTCCCGCGTGACGCGACCCGCGGCGGCACCACCGCCATGGCACGCGGCGCGTCGATCAACTCGAACGCCGCCGCCGAGTCCCGGCCGCTGTTCTCGGGAGAGAAGGAATCCCCGCTGATCAAGGGCGGCTGGCCGCGGATCGACCTGTCGTCGGACCACAACGAGATCACCTCCCAGGCCACCCTGGAGAAGATGGCCACCGCCGAGCTCGCCCAGGCCGCCGGCGCCGTCGTGATCCCCGAGATCACCATCCGGCTCGGCGGGGTGGTGCCGCCGGCGCTGCTCGGCCGCACCGCCCGGATCCGGATCACCGACGAGTGGCACACCCCCGGCCTCGACGCCCGCTACCGCATCATCGGCGTCAAGGTCAGGCCGCCGGAGCGCGGCCGCCCCGACACCGCCGAGCTCTACCTTGAGGAGGCCTGATGCCCCAGCTGCCCGAGGACATCATCGACCGGCTCACCCAGATGGAGCGCCGGATCCAGGCGCTGTCGACCGCGGTCAACACCCGGCCCGCCATGAACGAGGTCACCGACGGCGCCCTCAACGTCAAGCTGCCGAACGGGACCTCCGTCCTCCAGGTCGGCAAGTGGGACGAGGACCCGGAGAAGAGCGAGTACGGGCTGGCGATGCGCCGCCAGACCGGCGAGCTGGCCATCGCGCTCTACAACGGCAGCGGCAGCGACACCACCAAGCAGGTGCTGCGGCTCTACGACTCGTACCTCCACGAGATCTTCTCGGACGACATCTCCGCCGGCGGGCTCGCCCGACCCTGGCTCGCGATGCTGCCGCCGCAGGACGTCACCTACACGCGGTGGCCGCAGACCACCTCCACGGCGTGGACGACGATCGCCCGTTCCTACAACCCGGTCTGGCAGCCGCGGATGCGCCTGCAGATGGAGACCCGGGTGACGGGAACGGGCGCGACCGGCGAGGTGAAGGTCGTCGTCGACAGCGCCACCCAGTTCGGCGGGACCGTCGCCGCGGGCAGTCTCTTCGACGTCACCGACACGCTCGTCAGCGACATGACGACCCGCTTCGGCACCACCGCCAAGATCGAGATCCAGGCCCGGGTCGTCGGCACCGGCACCGTCTACGCCAAGCCGATGCTCATGTACGGCACCCAGAGTTGAGCCACCCCGCCCACCACGGAGAGGAACCCGCATGATCATCGACCCGGCCCAGCCCTGGGGCGTGGCCATCGACTACGCCGGCCGCGCCACCGTCACCGACGGCGGCCACACCGTCGACGTCCGCATCCACGACACCACGATGGGCGGCCCGCTGGAGGTCGACCCGATGACCGGCGAGTACCCGCAGGTCTACGTCACCGCCCAGCTCGGCGAGGCCGGCGCGGCCGGCTCCTCGCTGCGCGGCAGCGGGCTCGTCATCCTCAACGCGCAGGGCGGCCTGCCGGTCGTCCCGAACCAGGAGGCCGTACGCGACGCCGTCGCCGCCGCGCTCACCGACTTCGAGACGCGCCGGACGGCCTACGCCGCACTCTGCGCCACCTGGGCACCCCCGGCCCCGGACCCGACGCCCACCCCGGAGCCGGACCCGACGCCGGAACCGACCCCCACCCCGGAACCGGAGCCGACCCCGGAGCAGCCCTCCAAGGAGCCGACCCCGGAACCCGCCTCGGACGCCGCCTCGGAACCGGCCCCGGAGCCCGCCGCCGAGCCGTCCAAGGACCCGGAGCCCACCCCGGCCCCGTAGCCCCGGCCGCGTAGCCACGGCCCCCGCCCCACCCGTACGTACGCCCGCCCGAGTGCGGGCCTTCTTCATGTCCGGAGGACACCAGATGGCCACTCCCCTCTCCGCGGACCGGCTCCTCGCCGCGCTCCGCGCCGAAGGCGTCACCGTCGTCGAACACCCCGGCTGGCGCACCCACAACCGCAATCACACCGGTGCCTGGGGCCCCGTCACCGGCGTGATGATCCACCACACCGTCTCCACCGGCACCGCCTCCTCCGTCGAGCTCTGCTTCAACGGCTACGAAGGCCTGCCCGGACCGCTCTGCCACGGCGTCATCGCCAAGGACGGCACCGTCCACCTCGTCGCCAACGGCCGCGCCAACCACGCCGGCGGCGGCGACCCGTCCGTCCTCCAGGCCGTGATCAGCGAGACGTACGGGGACCGCCCCCCGGCCCCCCGCGCGCACCAGGGCACCCCGAACGCCGTCGACGGGAACTCCCGCTTCTACGGCTTCGAGTGCATCAACCTCGGCAACGGCACCGACCCCTGGCCGGCCGCCCAGCTCGACGCGATCGAGCGGGTCTCCGCCGCCCTCTGCCGCGCCCACGACTGGGGCGCCAGGTCCGTCATCGGCCACCTGGAGTGGTCCGACTGGAAGAGCGACCCCAAGGGCTTCGGCATGCCGACGATGCGCGACCGCGTCCAGGCCCGCCTCAACAAGGCCCCCGTCAAGAACACCCCCGCCTCCGGCAAGCCCGCCCCGCCCCGCCTCCAGCCCTTCCCGGGCACCTCGTTCTTCCGCAAGGAGACGAGCTCCCCGATCATCACGGCGATGGGCCGCCGCCTCGTCGCCGAGGGCTGTTCCGCGTACGGCGTCGGCCCCGGCCCCCGCTGGAGCGAGGCCGACCGCCGCAGCTACGCCAAGTGGCAGCACAAGCTCGGCTTCCGCGGCTCCGACGCCGACGGCGTCCCCGGCGCCGCCTCCTGGAACGCGCTGAAGGTCCCGTACACGAAGTAGCCCCGTACCGGAGAGGAGACCCCCGATGTCCGATGCCGCCAAGCGCACGGCCCGCACCGTCCTCCAGTCCGCCGTCGGCATCGCCGTCGTGCTCCCCGCGATCGTCGACGCGTCCGGCGTCCCCGCGACCCTCCCCTGGGTCGCCGGGGCGCTGGCCGTCGCCGGCGGACTGGCCCGGGTGATGGCCCTCGACGCGGTGCAGACCCTGCTGCCGTCCTGGCTGCGCAGCTCCCCGGGAGGTGCCGATGACCGAGTCTGATCCGAACGACCCCGTCGCCGTCGCCCTCGAACTGGAACGCCTCCGCGGCACCCTGGAGGCCGGCTTCGCCCGCGTCGACGGCTCGCTCGCGCTGCTCGTCCAGCGCAGCGACCAGACCGACAAACAGCTGGCCGACCACGAGGCCCGGCTCGACGCCCTGGAGCGTGCCCGCTGGCCGCTGGCCAGCATCGCCGCGCTCACCGCGAGCGCCGGCGTGCTCGTCGCGGTCTGGGAACTGGCCGCCAGGTGACGAAGCCCCGCTGACCCCTCTTGTGAATGCCGAAGGGCGGCCACCCCGCAATCGGGGTGACCGCCCTTCGGTTCGCACTACTTACTGGTTGTACGGACCGTAGTCGTAGTCCTCCAGCGGAACGGCCTGGCCGGAGCCCGAGCCGAACGGCGAGTAGTCGATGTCGTCGTAGCCGACGGCCGAGTACATCGCGGCCTTGGCCTCCTCGGTCGGCTCCACCCGGATGTTGCGGTAGCGGGCGAGGCCCGTACCGGCCGGGATGAGCTTACCGATGATGACGTTCTCCTTGAGGCCGACCAGGGAGTCCGACTTGGCGTTGATCGCCGCGTCGGTCAGAACCCGGGTCGTCTCCTGGAAGGACGCCGCCGACAGCCACGACTCGGTGGCGAGCGAGGCCTTGGTGATACCCATCAGCTGCGGACGGCCGGAGGCGGGGTGACCGCCCTCGGTGACCACACGACGGTTCTCGGTCTCGAACTTCGAGCGCTCGACGAGCTCGCCCGGCAGCAGCTCCGCGTCGCCGGACTCGATGATCGTCACGCGGCGCAGCATCTGCCGGATGATGATCTCGATGTGCTTGTCGTGGATCGACACGCCCTGCGAGTTGTAGACCTTCTGGACCTCGGCGACCAGGTGGATCTGGACCGCACGCTGACCGAGGATGCGCAGCACGTCGTGCGGGTTGGTGGCACCCACGGTGAGCTTCTGGCCCACCTCGACGTGGTCGCCCTCGCCCACGAGCAGACGGGCACGCTTCGAGATCGGGAACGCCGTCTCGTCGGTGCCGTCGTCCGGGGTGACGACGATCTTCTTGGTCTTCTCGGTCTCCTCGATACGGATGCGGCCGGCCGCCTCCGAGATCGGGGCGACACCCTTGGGCTGACGAGCCTCGAAGAGCTCGACGACACGGGGCAGACCCTGGGTGATGTCGTCACCGGCCACACCACCGGTGTGGAAGGTACGCATCGTCAGCTGGGTACCGGGCTCACCGATGGACTGGGCGGCGATGATGCCGACCGCCTCACCGATGTCGACCAGCTTGCCGGTGGCGAGCGAACGGCCGTAGCAGAACGCACACGTACCGACGGCGGACTCACAGGTCAGGACCGAACGGGTCTTGACCTCCTCCACGCCCGCGTTGACGAGGGCGTCGATGAGCACGTCACCCAGGTCGACGTTGGCCGGCGCGATGACCTTGCCGTCGACGACGACGTCCTCGGCGAGCATCCGCGCGTACACGGAGGTCTCGACGTCGTCCGTCTTCCGCAGGACACCGGTCTCGTCCTTGGCCGCGATCCGCAGCTTCAGACCGCGCTCGGTGCCACAGTCCTCCTCGCGGATGATGACGTCCTGCGAGACGTCCACCAGACGACGGGTCAGGTAACCCGAGTCGGCGGTACGCAGGGCGGTGTCGGCGAGACCCTTACGGGCACCGTGCGTCGAGATGAAGTACTCGAGGACGGTGAGGCCCTCACGGAACGACGCCTTGATGGGACGCGGGATCGTCTCGTTCTTGGCGTTCGACACCAGACCACGCATACCGGCGATCTGACGCATCTGCATCATGTTTCCTCGGGCACCCGAGTCAACCATCATGAAGATGGGGTTCGTCTTGGGGAAGTTCGCGTTCATCGCCTCGGCAACCTCGTTGGTCGCCTTGGTCCAGATCGCGATGAGCTCCTGCGTGCGCTCTTCCTTGGTGATCAGGCCGCGCTCGTACTGCTTCTGGACCTTCTCGTCCTGCGCCTCGTAGCCCTTGACGATCTCCTTCTTCGCCTCGGGAACGACGACGTCGGAGATGGCCACGGTGACACCGGAACGGGTCGCCCAGTAGAAGCCCGCCGCCTTCAGGTTGTCGAGCGTCGCCGCCACGATGACCTTGGGGTAGCGCTCGGCGAGGTCGTTGACGATCTCGGAGAGCTGCTTCTTGCCGACGGAGTAGTCGACGAACGGGTAGTCCTCGGGAAGCAGCTCGTTGAAGAGCGCGCGACCCAGGGTCGTCCGCAGACGGAACGAGTCACCCTGCTGCCACTCACCGGCGGCGACACTGTCCTCGCCGTCCTCCGTGACCGGGGGAACCCAGCCGCGGGGAGCGACGGTGCCGACGGGGAAGCGGATGTCGATCTCGGACTGCAGCGCCAGCTCGCCGGCGTCGAACGCCATGATCGCCTCGGCCGTGGAGCCGAACGCGCGGCCCTCGCCCTTGGTGTCACGGAGCTCGCCGTCGGTGGTCAGGAAGAACAGACCGAGGACCATGTCCTGGGTCGGCATCGTGACCGGACGGCCGTCGGCCGGCTTCAGGATGTTGTTCGAGGACAGCATCAGGATGCGGGCCTCGGCCTGCGCCTCCGCGGAGAGCGGCAGGTGCACGGCCATCTGGTCACCGTCGAAGTCCGCGTTGAACGCGGTGCAGACGAGCGGGTGGATCTGGATGGCCTTGCCCTCGACCAGCTGGGGCTCGAAGGCCTGGATGCCGAGGCGGTGCAGCGTGGGCGCACGGTTCAGCAGAACCGGGTGCTCGGCGATGACCTCTTCGAGGACGTCGTACACGACCGTGCGGCCGCGCTCGACCATCCGCTTGGCGCTCTTGATGTTCTGCGCGTGGTTCAGGTCGACCAGACGCTTCATCACGAACGGCTTGAAGAGCTCCAGCGCCATGGCCTTCGGCAGACCGCACTGGTGCAGCTTCAGCTGCGGACCGACGACGATGACGGAACGCGCGGAGTAGTCCACACGCTTGCCGAGCAGGTTCTGACGGAAACGACCCTGCTTGCCCTTCAGCATGTCGCTGAGGGACTTCAGCGGACGGTTGCCGGGGCCCGTGACCGGGCGACCACGACGGCCGTTGTCGAAGAGGGCGTCGACCGCCTCCTGGAGCATCCGCTTCTCGTTGTTCACGATGATCTCGGGGGCACCGAGGTCGAGCAGACGCTTCAGACGGTTGTTGCGGTTGATCACACGGCGGTACAGGTCGTTCAGGTCGGAGGTCGCGAAGCGGCCACCGTCCAGCTGCACCATCGGACGCAGGTCCGGCGGGATCACCGGCACGCAGTCGAGAACCATGCCCTTGGGGCTGTTCGCGGTCTGCAGGAACGCGGAGACGACCTTGAGGCGCTTGAGCGCACGGGTCTTCTTCTGGCCCTTGCCGGTACGGATGATCTCGCGGAGGCGCTCGGCCTCCTCCTCGAGGTCGAACGACTCGAGGCGCTTCTGCAGAGCGGCGGCACCCATCGAACCGTCGAAGTACGTGCCGAAGCGGTCACGCAGCTCGCGGTAGAGGAGCTCGTCGCCCTCCAGGTCCTGGACCTTGAGGTTCTTGAAGCGCGACCAGACCTCGTCCAGACGGTCGATCTCGCGCTGCGCACGGTCGCGCAGCTGCTTCATCTCGCGCTCGGCACCCTCGCGCACCTTGCGGCGCACGTCGGCCTTCGCACCCTCGGCCTCGAGCTCGCCGAGGTCGTTCTCGAGCTTCTTGGCGCGGGCCTCCAGGTCGGAGTCGCGACGGTTCTCGATCTGCTGACGCTCGACGGAGACGTGCGCCTCGAGGGAGGGCAGGTCACGCGTACGACGCTCGTCGTCGACGAACGTGATCATGTACGCCGCGAAGTAGATGACCTTCTCGAGGTCCTTCGGGGCGAGGTCGAGCAGGTATCCGAGGCGCGACGGAACGCCCTTGAAGTACCAGATGTGGGTGACGGGAGCGGCGAGCTCGATGTGGCCCATCCGCTCACGACGCACCTTGGCGCGGGTGACCTCGACGCCACACCGCTCACAGATGATGCCCTTGAAGCGGACACGCTTGTACTTGCCGCAGTAGCACTCCCAGTCCCGGGTCGGACCGAAGATCTTCTCGCAGAAGAGTCCGTCCTTCTCGGGCTTGAGCGTGCGGTAGTTGATGGTCTCCGGCTTCTTGACCTCGCCGTGGCTCCACTGACGGATGTCGTCAGCGGTAGCCAGACCGATCCGGAGCTCGTCGAAGAAGTTGACGTCGAGCACTATGCGTCAATCCCTCTCAGGGTTGTAAGTCTTGGGGTCTGGAACGGGGGTCCTGGGGCCGGCCGGGGGTTCATCGCTGAACCCCCGGTCCGGACTCCCGTCAGACCTCTTCGACGCTGCTCGGCTCGCGCCGGGACAGGTCGATACCGAGCTCCTCCGCTGCGCGGAAGACGTCCTCGTCGGTGTCGCGCATCTCGATGGACATGCCGTCCGAAGAGAGCACCTCCACGTTGAGGCACAGGGACTGCATCTCCTTGATGAGCACCTTGAAGGACTCGGGGATGCCGGGCTCAGGGATGTTCTCGCCCTTGACGATGGCCTCGTAGACCTTCACGCGGCCGGTCACGTCGTCGGACTTGATCGTCAGCAGCTCCTGGAGGGCGTACGCGGCGCCATAAGCCTCAAGCGCCCACACCTCCATCTCACCGAAGCGCTGGCCACCGAACTGGGCCTTACCACCCAGCGGCTGCTGGGTGATCATCGAGTACGGGCCGGTCGAACGCGCGTGGAGCTTGTCGTCGACCAGGTGGTGCAGCTTGAGGATGTACATGTAGCCGACCGAGATCGGCTCCGGGAACGGCTCGCCGGAGCGGCCGTCGAACAGCCTCGCCTTACCGGTCGGGAGCACCATGCGCTCGCCGTCGCGGTTCGGGATGGTGTGGTTCAGCAGACCCGCGAGCTCGTCCTCACGCGCACCGTCGAAGACGGGGGTGGCGACGTTGGTGCCCGGGGCGACCTGGTCGGCGCCGATCGCCTGGAGGCGCTGCGCCCACTCGTCCGCGAGGCCGGAGACGTCCCAGCCGCGGCTGGCGAGCCAGCCGAGGTGGATCTCCAGGACCTGTCCCGGGTTCATTCGGGACGGGACACCCAGCGGGTTGAGGATGATGTCGACCGGCGTGCCGTCCTCAAGGAAGGGCATGTCCTCGATCGGAAGGATCTTGGAGATGACACCCTTGTTGCCGTGACGGCCGGCGAGCTTGTCACCGTCGGTGATCTTGCGCTTCTGGGCGACGTAGACGCGGACCAGCTGGTTCACGCCCGGGGGAAGCTCGTCGCCCTCCTCGCGGTCGAAGACGCGGACGCCGATGATCTTGCCGATCTCGCCGTGCGGCACCTTCAGCGAGGTGTCACGGACCTCACGGGCCTTCTCACCGAAGATCGCGCGGAGCAGGCGCTCCTCCGGCGTCAGCTCGGTCTCACCCTTGGGCGTGACCTTGCCGACGAGGATGTCGCCGGCGACGACCTCGGCACCGATACGGATGATGCCGCGCTCGTCGAGGTCGGCGAGGACCTCCTCGGAGACGTTCGGGATGTCCCGGGTGATCTCCTCCGGGCCGAGCTTGGTGTCACGGGCGTCGACCTCGTGCTCCTCGATGTGGATCGAGGAGAGGACGTCGTCCTGCACGAGGCGCTGCGACAGGATGATCGCGTCCTCGTAGTTGTGACCCTCCCACGGCATGAACGCCACGAGCAGGTTCTTGCCGAGCGCCATCTCGCCGTCTTCGGTGGCGGGACCGTCGGCGAGGACCTGGCCCTCGATGACGCGGTCGCCCTCGTCGACGACAACCTTCTGGTTGACCGAGGTGCCCTGGTTCGAGCGCGAGAACTTGTGCAGGCGGTACGTGATGTACGTGCCGTCGTCGTTGGCGACCGTGACGTAGTCGGCCGACAGCTCCTGGACGACACCGTCCTTCTCGGCCTTGAGCACGTCGCCGGCGTCGGTGGCACAGCGGTACTCCATGCCGGTGCCGACGAGCGGGGCCTCCGACTTGATCAGCGGCACCGCCTGACGCATCATGTTCGCGCCCATGAGGGCACGGTTGGCGTCGTCGTGCTCGAGGAACGGGATCATGGCCGTCGCGACCGACACCATCTGGCGCGGCGAGACGTCCATGTAGTCCACCTCGGACGGCAGGACGTAGTCGACCTCACCGCCACGCTTACGCACCAGGACGCGGTTCTCGGTGAGCCGCATGTCGTCGTTGAGCGCGGCGTTGGCCTGCGCGATGACGAAGCGGTCCTCCTCGTCGGCGGTGACGTAGTCGACCTCGTCGGTGACCTGACCGTCGATGACCTTGCGGTACGGCGTCTCGATGAAGCCGAACGCGTTGACGCGGCCGTACGAGGCGAGCGAACCGATCAGACCGATGTTCGGGCCTTCCGGGGTCTCGATCGGGCACATGCGTCCGTAGTGGGACGGGTGCACGTCTCGGACCTCGAAGCCGGCCCGCTCACGGGACAGACCACCAGGGCCCAGCGCCGAGAGACGACGCTTGTGCGTCAGACCCGACAGCGGGTTGTTCTGGTCCATGAACTGCGACAGCTGCGAGGTGCCGAAGAATTCCTTGATCGACGCCACGACAGGGCGAATGTTGATCAGGGTCTGCGGCGTGATCGCCTCGACGTCCTGGGTCGTCATGCGCTCACGCACGACGCGCTCCATACGAGCCAGACCCGTGCGGACCTGGTTCTGGATGAGCTCGCCGACGTTACGCAGACGACGGTTGCCGAAGTGGTCGATGTCGTCGGTCTCGACGACGATCTCGTTGCCGTTCTCGCCGATCGTCTCGGTCTCGCCCGCGTGGAGCTTGACCAGGTACTTGATCGTGGCGATGACGTCGTCGGTGGTGAGCACGCCGGCGTCCAGCGGCTCGTCGGCGCCGAGCTTCTTGTTCACCTTGTAGCGGCCGACCTTCGCGAGGTCGTAGCGCTTCGGGTTGAAGTAGAGGTTCTCGAGCAGCGTCTGAGCGGCCTCACGGGTCGGCGGCTCGCCCGGACGCAGCTTGCGGTAGATGTCGAGCAGCGCGTCGTCCTGGCCCTGGGTGTGGTCCTTCTCCAGGGTGGCGCGCATGGACTCGTACTCGCCGAACTCCTGCAGGATCTGCTCGGTGGTCCAGCCGAGAGCCTTCAGCAGAACGGTGACCGACTGCTTGCGCTTGCGGTCGATGCGGACACCGACCAGGTCGCGCTTGTCGATCTCCATCTCCAGCCAGGCACCCCGGGACGGGATGATCTTGGCGGAGAAGATGTCCTTGTCGGACGTCTTGTCGATCGAGGAGTCGAAGTAGACACCCGGCGATCGGACCAGCTGCGACACCACGACACGCTCGGTGCCGTTGATGACGAAGGTGCCCTTGTTGGTCATGAGCGGGAAGTCGCCCATGAAGACCGTCTGAGACTTGATCTCGCCGGTCTCGTTGTTGGTGAACTCGGCGGTGACGAAGAGCGGGGCACCGTACGTGAAGTCACGGTCCTTGCACTCGTCGATCGAGTTCTTCGGCGGCTCGAAGCGGTGGTCGCGGAAGGTCAGCGACATCGACCCGGAGAAGTCCTCGATCGGCGAGATCTCCTCGAAGATCTCTTCCAGGCCGGACTTCGTGGGGACGTCCTGTCCCGACTCAAGGGCAGCCTCGACGCGAGCCTTCCAGGCGGCGTTACCGAGCAGCCAGTCAAAGCTCTCGGTCTGCAGCGCGAGGAGGTTCGGAACCTCGAGGGGCTCCTTGATCTTTGCAAAGGAGATGCGCAGCGGGGCGGTGCTTGCGCCGTTGTTCGTATTGGTCGAGGCGTTGCGCGAGGCGGCCAAGAGGGGGTCCTTCCGAGGGCTCGGACTCACTACGCGCGTACCGGTCCCCAGCAATGCTTTGCGGCAGACTTTTCCTGAGATGACCAAAAGGCCAGTTCAGACGGGGTCGGTCCACGAAGCGGATGCGAAGGTATGCCCCGGGTGACGGGCAGGGGGCAGCTAACAGGCAGCGCAAAGGGTCAGTGTAGCCACTTGGCTCACTGATGTCCAGGGCGAATAATTCGCGACCCTCGTTGCTCTCAACTCCGCGGTACCTCGCGCCGTGCGGCGCACCTCGATACTGCCCGTTCAGTCGTCGATCCATGCCTCGGATACGGATCGTTGTGACGACGCGTCCTGAGAATTGCGCGCTGCGTGCGGTTCGTCAAGGCCCCCCGGTCTGCGGGGCGCACGGCGAAGATCACCATACTCCGCCTCCGGCGGCCTCAGGGGCCCCCGCCACGCCCTTCCCGGGGAACGCCGAAAGGCGACCACCCACAAGGGTGATCGCCTTTCGGTGCTCCCGCGTTACACGGGGGCAGGAGTCAGCTACAGCGACTCGAAACGGTCTTACTTGACCGTGACGGAGGCGCCGGCGGCCTTGAGGGACTCGGCGGCCTTCTCGGCAACGTCCTTCGCGACCTTCTCGAGGACGGCCTTCGGGGTGCCGTCGACGAGGTCCTTGGCCTCCTTGAGGCCCAGGGAGGTGAGCTCACGCACGACCTTGATGACCTGGATCTTCTTGTCGCCGGCACCCTCGAGGATGACGTCGAACTCGTCCTGCTCCTCGACAGCCTCGGCACCGGCGGCCGGGGCGCCCGGGCCGGCAACGGCGACGGCCGCGGCGGCGGTGACGTCGAACTTGTCCTCGAAGGCCTTAACGAACTCGGAGAGCTCGATGAGGGTCATCTCCTCGAACTGGGCGAGGAGGTCGTCCTGAGAGAGCTTCGCCATGATGGGCGATCCTTCCACTAATTCGGCAGGTGCCGGATGTATGAAGAGGCGGGCGTAACGGCCCGCTGCGATCCGCGCGCTAGGCGGCGCGGATCAATGCGCGAGCCGAATTACTCGGCACCGCCCTGCTCGGCGAGCTTGACGCGAAGCGCCTCCGCGGTGCGGACGAACTTCGACGGCAGCGCCTGGAAGAGCGAGGCAGCCTGAGACTGCTTGCCCTTGAACGCGCCGGCCAGCTTGCTGAGCAGAACCTCGCGGGACTCGAGGTCCGCAAGCTTCTTGATCTCATCGGCGGTCAGCGCCTTACCGTCAAGGACACCGCCCTTGATGATGAGGTTCGGGTTCTCCTTGGCGAAGTCACGAAGACCCTTCGCCGACTCCACCGGGTCACCGGTGATGAAGGCGGCGCCCGTCGGACCGGTGAACTGGTCGTCGAGCGAGGTGATCCCGGCCTCGTTGGCCGCAATCTTGGTCAGCGTGTTCTTCACCACGGCGTACTGGGCGTTCTCACCGAGCGAACGACGCAGCGTCTTGAGCTGCGCGACGGTGAGACCCCGGTACTCGGTCAGCACGACGGCGTTCGAGCTCTGGAACTTGTCCTTGAGCTCGGCTACCGCGGCAGCCTTGTCGGGCCTTGCCATGAGCGTCGGCCTCCTTCCGGGTGATGGGACCGCGCGGAAGGGGCTGAACAAAACAAAACGCCCCGGCGCAGGCGCACGGGGCTTGGCTCGACCGCATCACGAAGATCCGGGAACTCATCCACAGTCACCTGCGCGGGTCGTTCGCATCTCAGCGAATCCTTCGGCCACCGAACCCGAGTGGGAGCGGCAACGACCAGCGGTCTTTGGCTTCTGTGGAAGCGTACGTGACGGGGGGCGGTTCGGGCAAATCAGCCCTGCTTGAGGCCCTCGCCGAGCTCCTTCAGCATCTGGAAGAGGTCCAGGGTGTCCTGGGCCGGCGGGGCCTGGACGGCGGCCTGGGTGCCGTAGTCGCTGTAGTCGGCCCGCATCTGCATCGAGCCCTCGGCCATGGTCATGCCGATGTCCATACGCGCGGGGTAGCCGTCCCCGTTGACCCAGACCTCTGTGTCGTACCCCTTCATGCCCATCTTCTTCACGTTGGCGAGGAGCTTGTCGTAGTCCTCCTTGGGGAGCAGCTTCGAGGAGTCGCCGGCCTTGAGCATCTGCTCGACCGTGAGCGTCCCCTTGTAGTGCTGCGTCTCCATGCCGTTGATCTTCTCGGCGCCGACGTGCTTGAGGTTCGGCGAGTCGAGGAGCAGGGCGAGCTGCTGGGCCGGGTCCTGGTTCATGCTCTCCAGGCCGCCGGTCATCTGCTTCTGGAGGGCCTTGTCGCCGGAGGCCTCCGCGGCGGCCGTCAGGTCCAGCTTCATCCAGCGCTTGCCGTCCATCTCGGCGGCCTGCTTCGCACCCATGTCCATGTACATGACGTTGTCGAGCATGATCATGCGGACCTGCTCGGGGGCGTCGCCGCCGGCGCCGGCGCCGGCCGCGCTCAGCATGGAGCCCTTCATGGTGATGTCCATGACCGCGGGGTCCCAGCCCTGGACGCCGGTCAGCTCGGCGGTGCCCGAGTCCGCGCCGGCGCCGGTCATGCTCATCGTCATCTTGACCTTGGCGGCCTTGGCGGCCGACGTCTTCTCGTACGCGGCCTGGATGACCTTCGTGACGTCCCCGCGGCTCTGCACCTCGGCGCCCGCCTTGGCGTCCCCGCCGTCCTGACATCCCGCGACACCCACGGCGACGGCCGTGGCCGTCAGGGCGACGCCCGCGCGCTTCCATGCGGACATGTTCATGAGCGTTCCCCACCCCTTGGTAAGCCTTTACTGTTCCTTGAACCGTAACAAAGAACAGGCCCTCGCCTCTCCGGGGAGAGGCGAGGGCCTGTCGACCACTCAGTGAACCGGTGAGGTTCAGACCGCGGCCGGGTCCTCCTCGACGAGGAGGTTACGGGTGCGGTTGGAGTCCAGCGGGATGCCGGGGCCCATCGTCGTCGTCAGGGTCGCCTTCTTGATGTAGCGGCCCTTGGCGGCGGACGGCTTCAGACGAAGGATCTCGTCCAGGGCCGCGGCGTAGTTCTCGACCAGCTTCGTCTCGTCGAAGGAGACCTTGCCGATGATGAAGTGCAGGTTCGAGTGCTTGTCGACGCGGAACTCGATCTTGCCGCCCTTGATGTCGTTGACAGCCTTCGCGACATCGGGGGTGACGGTGCCGACCTTGGGGTTCGGCATGAGACCACGCGGGCCGAGGACGCGGCCGAGGCGGCCGACCTTGCCCATGAGGTCCGGGGTGGCCACAACGGCGTCGAACTCGTTCAGGCGGTTGCCCTTGGAGATCTCGTCGATGAGCTCGTCGGAACCGACGATGTCGGCGCCGGCGGCAATCGCGGCCTCGGCACGGTCACCGGTCGCGAAGACCAGGACCCGGGCGGTCTTGCCGGTGCCGTGCGGGAGGTTCACGGTGCCGCGGACCATCTGGTCGGCCTTGCGCGGGTCGACGCCCAGGCGGAAGGCGACCTCGACGGTGCCGTCGAACTTGGTGGCGGCGGTGTCCTTCGCCAGACGGACGGCCTCGAGGGGGGCGTAGTTCCGCTCCCGGTCGATCTTGGCGTCCGCGGCGCGGAGAGCCTTGCTGCGCTTCACTTCTTCTCCTGTTGGTTCAGGTATGGAGTCGTGGTGCGGGCCGGCGCGGGCCCTACCACTAGGTCACAAGGGGTTGATCAGCCCTCGACGGTGATGCCCATGGAACGGGCGGTACCGGCGATGATCTTGGACGCGGCGTCCAGGTCATTGGCGTTCAGGTCGGGCAGCTTGACCGTGGCGATCTCGCGGACCTGAGCGGCCGTGAGCTTCGCGACCTTGGTCTTGTGCGGCTCGCCGGAGCCCTTGTCCACACCAGCGGCCTTGAGGATCAGCTTCGCGGCCGGCGGAGTCTTGGTGATGAAGGTGAAGGTGCGGTCCTCGTAGACCGTGATCTCCACCGGCACGACCATGCCACGCTGCGACTCGGTCGCGGCGTTGTAGGCCTTGCAGAACTCCATGATGTTGACGCCGTGCTGACCGAGCGCGGGGCCGACCGGCGGGGCCGGGTTCGCCGCACCGGCGTTGATCTGGAGCTTGATAAGCCCCGTGACCTTCTTCTTCTTGGGAGGCATTGCTCTCTCCGGGTCCTAGTGAGAGTGTTCAGCCCGCCTTCCGGTCATCCGGATGCAGGCATACCGCACAACGATAACGGGTATAGACGCGCGGCTAAAAACCGAGCAGGTCAGAGCGGCTGTTGAGAGCCACTCTGACCTGGTCGGAAGACGGTGAGATCAGTTCTTCTGGATCTGGTCGAAGCTCAGCTCGACCGGGGTCTCGCGACCGAAGATCTCGACGAGGCCCTTGACCTTCTTCGAGTCCGGGTTGATCTCGTTGATCGTGGCCTGGAGGGTCGCGAAGGGACCGTCCGTGACCGTGACCGAGTCGCCGACCTCGAAGTCCAGAACCTGGACCTCCAGCTTGCGGGCGGGAGCGGGCTTGCCCTCGGCCTCTGCGGCCTCGCGGGCGGCCTTCTCCTCGGCCTCCGGGGCGAGCATCTTGACGATCTCGTCCAGGGTCAGCGGGTACGGGTCGTAGGCGTTGCCCACGAAGCCGGTGACGCCGGGGGTGTTGCGGACGACGCCCCAGGACTCGTTCGTCAGGTCCATGCGGACGAGAACGTAGCCGGGAAGCTTGTTCTGCTTGACGTTCTTCCGCTCGCCGCCCTTGATCTGGACGATCTCTTCCTCGGGGACCTCGGCCTGGTAGATGAAGTCCTCGACGTTGAGCGAGACGGCACGCTGCTCGAGGTTGGCCTTCACGCGCTTCTCGTAGCCGGCGTAGGTGTGGATGACGTACCACTCGCCGGGGAGGGTACGGAGCTCCTCGCGGAGCGCGGCGACCGGGTCGACCGGGGCGGCCGGCTCGGCCTCCTCCTCGGTCTCGTCCTCGGCGGCCTCGACCTCGACGGACTCCTCGTCGTCGGACTCTTCGTCCTCGGAGTCCTCGTCGTCCTCCGACTCCTCGTCGGAGTCCTCGGTCTCGTCGGCTTCCGCCTCGTCCTCGTCCTCGACGTGGAGAGCGGCGTCCTCGGCGGCGTCGCCGGCAGCGTCGTCAGCAGCGTCGGCCTGGTCCTCGTCGGCGGCCTCGACGATGTCCAGCTCGTCCTCGACGGACTCGGACTCGAAGGCGTCGTTCAGGTTCGCGTCAGACACGGTGGCTGCTTCTTCCTGCGATACAGATGGGGTGGAACAAAAAGTCAGCCGAAGACGTACTTGACTGCTTCCTGGAAGCCATAGTCAATCACGGTGACAAGGCCGATCATGATGACGACGAAGATAATCACCACAGTGGTGTACGACGTCAGCTGGCTGCGAGTGGGCCAGACGACCTTGCGGAGTTCCGCCACGATCTGGCGGTAGAAGAGCGCGAGACGACCCAGAGGGCCCTTCTTGCCGCGCTTGCCGCCCTTGCGGGCCTTCTTCTTGGACTCAGAGGCCTCGTCGTCGGCATCAGGCATGTCGATGGAGCCTACGGCGTCCGTCACGATCTCTCACCTGATTCCGGGTCGGCCGTGCCGCGCCCGGGATGGAGCCGCACGGCGGTGCAATGAAGTACGTACATGCGCACAACACCTGGCGGTGTGTGTAGCAGGGCCGGAGGGACTTGAACCCCCAACCGCCGGTTTTGGAGACCGGTGCTCTACCAATTGAGCTACGACCCTTTGTTGGTGTCCCTCAACCTACCGCATCGTGAGATGTGGTCGGTGCGGGCCAACGAGCAGTGAGCATACGTGGTGATGGGGGTCCGCGTCGAACAGAAACCACGCCGACCTGCCCTCGGACGGGCGTACGACCGGGAATGACCGTTCCTGTCCGGTCCGTGAAACCTGTGTGCCGGGCCCTGACCCGGTCTGGGACGATGGGCCGTATGAGCGCTGCTACCCCTCCCACCGAGCGTCGGGTCTCCGCCCGCATCGGTGCGATCTCCGAGTCCGCCACCCTCGCCGTCGACGCCAAGGCCAAGGCCCTCAAGGCCGCCGGACGCCCGGTGATCGGCTTCGGCGCCGGTGAGCCCGACTTCCCGACCCCCGACTACATCGTCGAGGCGGCCGTCGAGGCTTGCAGGAACCCGAAGTTCCACCGCTACACGCCGGCCGGCGGTCTGCCCGAGCTGAAGGCCGCGATCGCCGCCAAGACGCTGCGCGACTCGGGCTACGAGGTCGACGCCTCCCAGGTCCTCGTGACCAACGGCGGCAAGCAGGCGATCTACGAGGCCTTCGCCGCGATCCTCGACCCGGGCGACGAGGTCATCGTCCCGGCTCCTTACTGGACGACGTACCCCGAGTCGATCCGTCTCGCGGGCGGCGTCCCGGTGGAGGTCGTGGCCGACGAGACCACCGGCTACCGGGTCTCGGTGGAGCAGCTGGAGGCCGCGCGCACGGAGAGGACCAAGGTCGTCCTCTTCGTCTCGCCGTCCAACCCGACCGGCGCGGTGTACTCCGAGGCCGAGACCGAGGCGATCGGCCGCTGGGCCGTCGAGCACGGTCTGTGGGTCCTGACGGACGAGATCTACGAGCACCTGGTCTACGGCGGCGCCTCGGCGGTTTCCCTGCCGGCCGTCATGCCGGAGCTGCGCGACAAGTGCATCGTCGTCAACGGTGTCGCCAAGACATACGCGATGACGGGCTGGCGCGTGGGCTGGATCATCGGTCCGAAGGACGTCGTGAAGGCCGCGACGAACCTCCAGTCGCACGCCACGTCGAACGTGAGCAACGTGGCGCAGGTGGCCGCGCTGGCCGCCGTGTCCGGCAACCTGGACGCCGTCGAGGAGATGGGTCGCGCCTTCGACCGGCGCCGCCAGACGATCGTGCGGATGCTCAACGAGATCGAGGGCGTCTACTGCCCGACCCCGGAGGGCGCGTTCTACGTGTACCCCTCGGTGAAGGGTCTGCTCGGCAAGGAGATCCGCGGCAAGCGCCCCGAGACCTCGGTCGAGCTCGCGGCCCTGATCCTCGACGAGGCCGAGGTCGCGGTCGTCCCCGGCGAGGCCTTCGGCACGCCCGGCTACCTGCGCCTGTCGTACGCGCTCGGCGACGAGGACCTGGTCGAGGGCGTGTCCCGGATGCAGAAGCTGCTGGCCGAGGCCACCGCCTGATCAGCCGGCAACGTCACTAGGTGGGCCCCCGCTCTTCGGAGCGGGGGCCCGTTTTTGCGTTCTAGCAAGGTCCCGATCGGGGAAACGGGGTGCCGTCGTCCATTCGGGTGCGGCAGTATCGGCCAATGGAGCACGTTTCACGCGACATCACCCTGCTGCCCAAGGCCCATCTGCACCTGCACTTCACCGGTTCGATGCGGCCCACGACGCTCATCGAGCTGGCCGACAAGTACGGCGTCCATCTTCCCGAGGCGCTGAGCAGCGGTACGCCCCCGAAGCTACGGGCGACCGACGAGCGCGGCTGGTTCCGCTTCCAGCGCCTGTACGACATCGCGCGCTCCTGCCTGCGCGAGCCCGACGACATCCGGCGGCTCGTCCGCGAGGCCGCCGAGGAGGACGTCAGGGACGGCTCCGGGTGGCTGGAGATCCAGGTCGACCCCACCTCGTACGCCCCGCTGCTCGGCGGGCTCATCGCGGCCATGGAGATCATCCTGGACGCGGTCGACACGGCCTCCCGGGAGACCGGGCTCGGGATGCGGGTGCTCGTCGCCGCGAACCGGATGAAGCACCCCCTGGAGGCGCGGACGCTCGCCCGGCTCGCCGTGCGGTACGCGGACCGGGGCGTGGTCGGCTTCGGGCTCTCCAACGACGAGCGGCGGGGCCTGGCGCGCGACTTCGACCGGGCGTTCTCGATCGCCCGCGACGGCGGTCTGCTCGCGGCCCCGCACGGCGGGGAGCTGACGGGCCCCGCCTCCGTACGGGACTGCCTGGACGATCTGCGGGCCTCTCGCGTCGGCCACGGGGTCCGGGCGGCGGAGGACGCCCGCCTGCTGCGGAAGCTCGCGGAGCGCGGGGTGACCTGCGAGGTCTGCCCCGCGTCGAACGTGGCACTCGGCGTGTACGAGAGGCACGAGGACGTGCCGCTGCGGACGCTCTTCGAGGCGGGCGTCCCCATGGCGCTGGGCGCCGACGACCCGCTGCTCTTCGGTTCGCGGCTCGCGGCGCAGTACGAGATCGCCCGCCGGTACCACGGGTTCACGGACGCGGAGCTGGCGGAGCTGGCCCGTCAGTCGGTGCGGGGCTCGGCTGCCCCGGAGGGCGTACGGGCGAAGCTCCTCGCGGGGATCGACGACTGGATCGCCGACTGATCCCTCGGGTCCGTCAGCCGATCCCGCGCATCAGCGTGCGTGCGAGCGAGCGGGCGAAGTCGTCGAGCGGTCCGGGGCCGTCCTCGGTCATCTCGTACGCGAACGCCCGCTGGACGCAGGCGCCGAGGAGGAGCGCGGCGGCCGCCCCCGGGTCGGCGTCGGCGGCGACGCGGCCGAGGCGCTGCTCGGTGCGGAGGTAGGCGGTGAGCCCTTCGACGGGCTTGTGGGGGCCGGCGCCGAGCCGGCGCATGCCCTCCTCGTGGCGGGCCTTGAGCTGTGGCTCGGCGTAGAGCGAGGCGGCCATCGGGAAGCTCTCCTCGTAGAAGAGGGCGGCCTGCCGGGCGATCTCGGTGAGGTTCTCCTCGACGGTGCGGCTGCCGGGGTCGGCGGCGAGGGCGCCGAGCAGCCCGCCGAGCCGGGGCAGCCGTTCGTCGAGGACGGTCAGGAAGAGCTCTTCCTTGCTCGCGAAGTACTTGTAGAGCGCCGCCTCCGAGCAGCCGGCCGCCTTGGCGATCTCCTTGGTCGTGGTGCGGGCGAGCCCCGCCGTCCGCATGAGGTCGCGCGCGGCGTCGACGATCCGTACGCGGGTCGGCCTCTGTTCCATGCATCCTCCAGCCACGCTTGACGCGTGAGTGAGTATCCACCCACCCTGAGGGTGAGTGAACACTTACCCACCCCGGGAGGGTGCGACATGAAGCTCACTGTCTTCGGCGCGACCGGCGGCATCGGACGGGAGATCGTCCGCCAGGCGCTGGCGTCGGGCCACGAGGTGACGGCGGTGGTGCGGGACCCGGCGCGGCTGGCGGTGACCGGGGAGCGGCTCGTGGTCCACCGGGCCGACCTCGCCGCCCCGGAGACCCTGCGCGCGGCCGTCACCGGCCGGGACGCCGTGCTGTCGGGCCTCGGCGCCCGCGGTCGCGCGGACGCGGCGACGGGCGTGGCGGCCCGGCTGACCCGCTCGGTGCTCACGGCGATGGAGGCGGAGCGGGTCCGGCGGCTCCTGGTGGTCAGCGCGGCGCCCGTGGGCCCCGCGGCGGAGGGCGACGGGGTGCTCGACAAGGCCGTCCTCGCGGTGATCAGCAGCGTCCTGAAGGACGTCTACGCCGATCTGCGGGTGATGGAGTCCGCGCTGGCGGCGAGCGCGACCGACTGGACCTCGGTCCGCCCGCCGAAGCTGACCGACAAGCCGCTCACCGGCCGCTACCGCACGGTCGTCGGCGGCAATCCGCCCCGGGGCCGCACGCTGGCCCGCGCGGACGTGGCCCACGCGATGCTGGCGATGATCGACGCCCCGGCGACGGTCAAGCAGGGCGTGGGCGTCGCGTACTAGAGGCTAGAGCTCGACGCCGACGGTCACGGGCTCGTTGACGAGGGTGATCCCGAAGGCGTCCCGGACCCCGGCGACGACCTCGCGGGCGAGGGCGAGGAGGTCCTCGGTGGTCGCCTCGCCGCGGTTGGTGAGGGCAAGCGTGTGCTTGGTGGAGATCCGGGCGGGCCCGGTTCCGTACCCCTTGGTGAACCCGGCCCGGTCGATCAGCCAGGCCGCGGACGTCTTCACGGCGCCGTTCTCGCCCGCGGGGAAGGCCGGCGGGGCGACGTCGGGGCCGAGCCGCCCGGTCACGCGCGTGAGGAAGTTCTCGTACTCCCCCGCCGTGAGGATCGGGTTGGTGAAGAAGGAGCCCGCGGACCAGGTGTCGTGGTCCTCCGGGTCCAGGACCATGCCCTTGCCGGCGCGCAGCCGCAGCACGGTCTCGCGGGCCTGGCCGAGCGGCACCCGGTCGCCGGCCTCGACGCCGAGGGCGCGGGCGGTCTCCGGGTACTTGATCGGCGCCGACATCCCGTCGGCGTCCTCCAGGTCGAAGCGGACGCGCAGCACCACGTACCGCTCGGGCTCGTCCTTGAAGAGGCTGTGGCGGTACGAGAAGGCGCACTCGGCGTTGGTGAGGGTGACGGTCTCCTCGGCGCGCCGGTCGTAGGCGACGACCTCGGTGACGGTCGCGGAGACGTCCTGCCCGTACGCGCCGACGTTCTGGATCGGGGTCGCGCCGGCCGATCCGGGGATGCCGGCCAGGCACTCGATCCCGGCGAGCCCGGCCTCGACGGTCCGCGCCACGGCGTCCGTCCAGACCTCGCCGGCGGCGAGCTCCAGGCGCGTGCCGTCCAGGGCGAAGCCGGTGGTGGCGATGCGCAGCGCCGTGCCGTCGAAGCCCTTGTCCCCGATGACCAGGTTCGAGCCGCCGCCGATGATCAGCAGCGGGGTGCCCGCGGCGTCGGCCTCGCGGACGGCCGCGACCACCTCGTCGTCGGTGGTGGCGGTGACGAGCCGGGTGGCGGGTCCGCCGAGCCGGAAGGTGGTCAGGGGCGCGAGGGGGGCGTCGTGGAGTGGCTGCACGGGCTCAAGGGTACGGGCCCGCCGCTTCCGCGACGGGCCCGTGACGCTCGTAGCCGTCAGGCGAGCTCGACCACGGCCCGCGACATGCCGAGGACCTTCTGCCCGGCGCTCATCGCGGTGATGTCGACCCGCACCTTCCGGTCGTCCAGCTTCGCGGCGACCTTGGCGCTGACCTCGACGAGGGCGCCCTGGTCGTCGTTGGGGACGATGACCGGCTTGGTGAAGCGGACGCCGTACTCGACGACGGCGGCGGGGTCGCCGGCCCAGTCGGTGACGACGCGGACGGCCTCGGCCATGGTGAACATGCCGTGGGCGATGACGTCCGGGAGGCCGACCTCCACGGCGAACTTCTCGTTCCAGTGGATGGGGTTGAAGTCCCCGGAGGCGCCCGCGTACCGCACGAGTGTGGCGCGCGTCACGGGGAAGCTCTGCGCGGGCAGCTCGGTGCCGACCTCGACGTCGTCGTAGGCGATCTTGGCGGTCATGGTCAGGCCCCCTCGGGTGCGCGGGAGACGAGCTTCGTCCAGGCGGTCACGACGTGCTCGCCGGAGGCGTCGTGGACCTCGCCGCGGATGTCCAGGATGTCGTTGCCCGCGAGGGACTTGATCGCCTCGATGGTGGAGGTGACCGAGAGCCGGTCCCCGGCGCGTACGGGCCGGGTGTAGGCGAACTTCTGGTCGCCGTGGACCACGCGGCTGTAGTCGAGGCCGAGCTGCGGGTCCTCGATGACGGCGCCGGCCGCCTTGAACGTGATGGCGAACACGAAGGTGGGCGGGGCGATCACATCGGAGTGCCCGAGCGCCTTGGCCGCCTCGGTGTCGGTGTACGCGGCATTGGCGTCACCGATCGCCTCGGCGAACTCGCGGATCTTCTCGCGGCCGACCTCGTAGGCCGCTGTGGGCGGATAGGTCCGGCCCACGAAGGACTGGTCGAGCGCCATGGGCTCGATACCTCCTGGATTCATTGCCGGTGTTGCCGATGTCGCCGGTGTCACCGATCGTGCGGACAAACGACACGAGGCCGCCCCCTAGTGGGGACGGCCTCGTGTACGAGCCTGATTAGCGCGTCTCGCGGTGCGCAGTGTGCGAGTTGCAGCGGGGGCAGTGCTTCTTCATCTCAAGACGGTCCGGGTTGTTACGCCGGTTCTTCTTGGTGATGTAGTTCCGCTCCTTGCACTCCACGCAGGCCAGCGTGATCTTCGGGCGGACGTCGGTGGCAGCCACGTGAGTGCTCCTTGGACGGATGGGACGGATGAACGCATAAAAGAGTAGCCGATCGAAGGACCGACCCCAGAATCGGCTACCGTGTGTAGCGGTGACCGGACTTGAACCGGTGACACAGCGATTATGAGCCGCTTGCTCTACCATCTGAGCTACACCGCTTTGATGATCTGGATCCCGCCCTAAGGCGGGGTCCTTCTCACCAGAGCCCCAATACGGAATCGAACCGTAGACCTTCTCCTTACCATGGAGACGCTCTACCGACTGAGCTATTGGGGCGAGCGAGGAAGACATTACACGGTCTCCCGCCCATCACCCAAATCGGTTTCCGCGTGCCCGCGCGACGCCCCTCACCCGGCCCCCGCGACGGCTCTCACCAGGCGTCACGTACGCCACTCGTGGACTCATCGGTACGACTATTGCGCTCCTCCTCGAAGGCGGGACCGAGCCCCCCTAGGCTCTGCCCCACCTTGCGCGATCTTGATCTTGAGGAGCCTTGAGGAGCCCGATGTCAGCCGACAGCAAGCAGCCCCAGCCGCCCGAGGACGGGGCCGCCACCACCGCCGACTCGACCTCGCTCCTGCTCTCCCACGCACGCCTCACCGACGGCCGGACCGTGGACGTCCGGCTCGTCGGCGGGCGGATCGAGGCCGTGGGCACGGCCGGCAGCCTCAGCGCCGTCGGCGGTTCCCGCGTCGACCTCGCCGGCTATCTGCTGCTGCCCGCCGCCGCCGAACCCCACGCCCACGCCGACACCGCGCTCTCCGCCGACACCCCGGGGCCCGTCTCGTACGCCCCGGAGGAGGTCCAGCGCAGGGCCACCGAGGCCGCCCTGCTCCAGCTGGGCCACGGCGCGACCGCGCTCCGCGCGCACGTACGCATCGGCGACGTCCAGGGGCTCGGCCCGCTCGAAGCCGTGCTCCAGGCGCGGCGCTCGCTGCGCGGCCTCGCCGACCTGACGACCGTCGCCGTCCCCCGGCTCCTCACCGGGGTCGCGGGCGCGGACGGGCTCGCGATGCTGCGGGACGCGGTGAAGATGGGCGCCGGCGTGGCCGGCGGCTGCCCGGACCTCGACCCGGACCCGGCCGGATACGTGGAGGCCGTCCTGGAGGTCGCGGCCGAGCACGGCTGCCCGGTCGACCTGCACACCGACGGGGACGACCCGGCCCGCCTCGCCCGGCTCGCGGCGATGGCCGGGGGGCTGAGGCCCGGGGTGACGATCGGGCCGTGCGCCGGGCTCGGCCGGCTCCCCGCCGACGTGGCCCGGCGGGCGGCGGACCAACTGGCGGCGGCCGGGGTGACGGTGGTGTGCCTGCCGCAGGGCGGCTGCGGGAGTACGGAGCTGCGCGGCGCGGCCCCGGTCCGGCTGCTGCGGGCGGCCGAGGTGCGGGTCGCCGCGGGCAGCGGGGCGTTGCGGGACATGTCCAACCCGGTGGGGCGCGGGGATCCGCTGGAGGCGGCGTACCTGCTCGCCTCGCTCGGCGGGCTGCCGCCCCAGGAGGCGTACGCGGCGGTGAGCGCGGGGGCGCGGGCGGCGATGGGGCTGCCGGAGGTGCGGGTGGAGGCGGGCTTCCCGGCGGAGCTGCTCGCGGTGCGCGGCGAGCGGCTCGCGGGCGTGCTGTCCCTCGCGTACAGCCGGATCGTGGTGCACCGGGGGCGGGTGGTGGCCCGGACGAGCGCGGTGCGGGAGTACTGCGACTCGGCGGCCGCCCTGGACCTGCCGAGGCAGCTGCGGCCGGAGCGGCCGCAACCGCCCGAGCCGGGGAGCCCTCCGGCCGGTCCCGACGTACGGTCGTGAGTATGCGCATCGTCATCGCTGGAGGACACGGACAGATCGCCCTGCGCCTGGAGAGGCTGCTGTCGGCGGGCGGACACGAGGTCGCGGGGATCATCCGCCGGCCGGAGCAGGGCGACGACCTACGGGACGCGGGCGCCGAGCCGGTGATCCTGGACCTGGAGACGGCGTCGGTGGAGATGGTCGCGGCGGTGCTCCAGGGCGCCGACGCGGCGGTCTTCGCGGCGGGCGCGGGCCCGGGGAGCTCGGTGGAGCGCAAGGACACGGTGGACCGCGCGGCGGCGGTGCTCTTCGCGGACGCGGCGGAGCGGGCGGGCGTGCGGCGCTACGTCGTCGTCTCCTCGATGGGTGCGGACGCGGCCCACCCGGGCGACGACGTCTTCGACGCCTACCTCCGCGCGAAGGGCGCCGCCGACGACACGGTCCGCGCCCGCACGGCCCTGGACTGGACGATCCTGCGCCCGGGCTCGCTGACGAACGACGCGGGCAAGGGCCTGGTCCGCCTGGAGGTCCACACGGGCCCGGGCATGGTCCCGCGCGACGACGTGGCGGCGGTCCTCGCGGAACTCCTCGACACGCCGGCGACGGCGGGCCTGACGCTGGAGCTGATCAGCGGCTCGACGCCGCTCTCGGTCGCCGTGAAGGACGTGGCCGGAAACTGACCCGCCGCCGCCCTACGGCCCGGAAACGAGTGAAGGTCCCCGGTGCGAACACCGGGGACCTTCTTCACGTGGCGACGCCAGGATTCGAACCTGGGTAGGCTAAGCCGACGGATTTACAGTCCGCTCCCATTGGCCACTCGGGCACATCGCCATGAGATCGCTGCCGTGGAGCCGCTTTCGCGGTGTTCCGTGGCAACGACGTAAACAATACCTGATCCCCGGGGGTGGTCCGCCACCGGATTGATCAGCGGTTCGAGTCGCGGCGAACCCCCTAGGCTTTGGGCTGTACCCGACAGCAACCGAGCAAGGAGCCACGAGTCATGGCCGACTCCAGTTTCGACATCGTGTCCAAGGTCGAGCGGCAGGAGGTCGACAACGCCCTCAACCAGGCCGTCAAGGAGATCTCCCAGCGTTACGACTTCAAGGGGACCAACGCCTCCATCTCCTGGTCGGGCGAGAAGATCCTGATGCAGGCGAACGGCGAGGAGCGCGTGATGGCGATCCTCGACATCTTCCAGACCAAGCTGATCAAGCGAGGCATCTCGCTGAAGTCGCTGGACGTCGAGGGTGAGCCGCAGCTGTCCGGCAAGGAGTACAAGCTCTTCGCGTCGATCACCGAGGGCATCTCGCAGGAGAACGCCAAGAAGGTCGCGAAGGCCATCCGGGACGAGGGCCCCAAGGGCGTCAAGGCGCAGGTCCAGGGCGACGAGCTGCGCGTCAGCTCCAAGAGCCGGGACGACCTGCAGGCCGTCCAGGCGCTGCTCAAGGGCAAGGACTTCGACTTCGCCCTCCAGTACGTGAACTACCGCTGACCCGTCGAGGCTCGTGTCCGAATTCCGCCAGACCGAGCGTCGGCGGGCCCCGCACACTGGATCGTGGAAGACCCGTGCGGGGAGAGGAACCAGTCATGACCGTGTACGCGTACGTCGACGGCCCCCTGGGCGAGATGCTGCTGGTCGGGCAGCTCGCCGAAGGGGGCCGTGCCGTGCTGCGCTCGCTGTCCCTGCCGGGGCAGAAGGGCGGCGTCGAGGTCGAGGACCGGTGGACGTGCGCGCCCGAGGCGTTCGAGGACGTCGCCCGGCAGCTCGGCGAGTACTTCGCCGGGCGGCGGGAACGGTTCGACGTCCCGTACGACCAGAGCGGCGGTACGGAGTTCCAGCGGCGCGTCTGGCGGGCCCTGGAGGAGATCCCGTACGGGACGACCGTCTCCTACGGGGACGTCGCCCGGCTCGTCGGCTCGTCCGGGGCCGCGGTGCGGGCCGTGGGCACCGCGATCGGGCGCAATCCGCTGCTCGTGGTGCGGCCCTGCCACCGGGTGATCGGGGCCGACGGGAGCCTGCGCGGGTACGCCGCCGGGTTGGAGCGGAAAGAGCGGCTGCTGGGAGTCGAGGGCGCCCTGGAGGGCCCTGCGTGAGCGAGGGGCTCTTTCCTCGCGAGCGGGCCGTCGTCGCGCCCGGGGCCGTGCACGTGCCCGGGTGGCTGTCGCCCGCGCGGCAGCGGGAGTTGGTGGACGCCTGCCGGGAGTGGGGGCGCGGGCCGGTGTCGTACCGGCGGACCGTGCTGCCGGGCGGGGGCGTCATGTCCGTGCGGTCGCTGTGTCTGGGCCGGCAGTGGGAGCCGTACCGCTATCTCGACTCGGTCGGCGTCGAACTGCCCGACTGGCTGGCCGCCCTGGGGCGGGAGGCGGTCGTCGAGGCGTACGGGGAGGACGGGGAGTTCGGGGGGTTCGCTCCGGACACCGCGCTCGTGAACTTCTACGGGGCCGGCGCGAAGATGGGCATGCACCAGGACAAGGAAGAGCGGTCCGGGGCTCCGGTGGTGTCGTTGAGCCTCGGGGACCGGTGCGTCTTCCGGTTCGGCAACGCGGAGAACCGCGGCCGGCCCTACCGTGACGTCGACTTGGCCTCCGGTGACCTCTTCGTCTTCGGCGGGGCCTCGCGGTGGGTCCATCACGGGGTGCCCACCGTCCACCCGGGGACGGCCGATCCCGCGCTCGGTCTGGTCGGGCGGCTCAACATCACGCTGCGGGAGACCGGTTGGTGACCGCCCCCTAGGCTGATGTCCGTGGCAGAGGAACTGCGCCGGTCACTCGGCGTCTTCGACGCGGTCGTGATCGGGCTCGGCTCGATGATCGGGGCCGGGATCTTCGTGGCGCTCGGGCCGGCGGCCGGTGCCGCCGGGTCCGGGGCCGGGCTTCTCTGCGCGCTCGGGCTCGCCGCCGTCGTCGCGTACGCCAACGCCATGGCCTCGGCCCGGCTCGCCGCCCTCTACCCGGCCTCCGGCGGTACGTATGTGTACGGTCGCGAACGTCTCGGGTCGTTCTGGGGGTACCTGGCCGGCTGGGCTTTCGTGGTCGGCAAGACGGCCTCGTGCGCGGCGATGGCGCTGACCGTCGGGGCGTACCTGTGGCCCGCGCACGCGCACGCGGTGGCGGTCGCCGCCGTGGTGGCCCTGACGGCCGTCGATTATCGGGGAGTTCAGAAGTCGGCGCTGCTCACGCGGGTCGTCGTGGCGGTGGTTCTCGCCGTCCTCGCCTGTGTGGTCGTGGTGTCCTTCGGAGCCGGCGAGGCGGCGCGGCCGACGCTCGGCGGAGAGGTCGTCGCGGGCGCGGTCTTCCAGGCCGCGGGTTTGCTCTTCTTCGCGTTCGCGGGGTACGCGCGCATCGCCACGCTCGGCGAGGAGGTCCGCGATCCGGCCCGCACGATCCCCCGGGCGGTGCCGGTGGCCCTCGGCATCGCGCTCGCCGTCTACGCGGCGGTCGCGGTGAGCGTGCTCACCGTCCTGGGGCCCGCCGCCCTGGCCGGCTCCCCCGCGCCGCTCGCCGACGCGGCCCGCGCGGCGGACGCCGAGTGGCTGGTGCCGCTCGTCACGGCGGGCGCGGTGGTCGCCGCGCTCGGCTCGCTCCTCTCGCTGATCCTCGGGGTGTCCCGGACGACGCTGGCGATGGCGCGGGACGGATACCTGCCGGGCGGGCTCGCCGCCGTGCATCCCCGTTTCGGGGTGCCGCACCGGGCCGAGCTCGCCGTGGGCGCGGTGGTGGCCGTGGTGGCGGCGACGGTGGACGTGCGGGGCGCGATCGGCTTCTCGTCCTTCGGCGTGCTCGTCTACTACGGCATCGCGAACGCCTCCGCCTGGACGCTGGGGGGCCGGAACCGGCCACTCGCCGCGCTCGGGCTCGTCGGCTGCGGGGTGCTCGCCTTCGCGTTGCCGCTCGGCTCCGTCCTCGCGGGGTCCGGGGTCCTCGCGGTGGGGGTCGTGGCGTGGGCGGTCAGTCGAGGACGAGCCGCACCCCCGCGTCCGTGAGGCCGCCGACGAGCTCCTGGAAGGTCGCGGGGCGGTGTCCGCCGTAGGGCAGGACGCCCAGGCAGGCCCGGGCCACGTCGGCGTGGTGCCAGACGACGGTGGCGCCGGCCAGGTCCTCGGCCGTCGCCCCGAAGTTTCCCGCGCCCAAGCAGCGGCCGGGGCCGAGCACGGCCTCCCCCAGCGCGCACCGGAACGAGTCCTCGTCGACGATGTCGGTGCCGTCCAGGTGGTACGTGGCGCCGGGGACGAGCTCCGGGGCGCCGTACGAGCCGTGGGCCGCGGCCCGGTCCAGCCACTCGCCGCGCGCCGCGCCGGTGAACCGCCGCCAGGTGCCGGGCTCGGTGGGCCTCGCGTGCCAGAACAGGTCCCATATCTCGCCGGTCGCGAGCGGCACCAGGCACGTACGGGGGAAGGACACGGTGAGGTCGACGAGACCGCGGTGGCGGGCGGAGGTGTCCCAGCCGGTGATGCGGCCCGCCTCGCCCTCGTGGTGCTCGTTCCCGATCCGGGTGAGGCCCTGGTAGTGCACCTCGCGGAACTCCTCCGCGCCCGCGGCGAGGGCGTCGCGGAGTTCGCCGCGGGGGGAGCAGCCGAGGAAGGTGACGTCGGTGTGGGTCTGCTCCTCGGGTGCGGCGCGCGTGACCGGGATCAGGTTGCCGCACGGGACCGGGTCGGCGGTGTGGTGGGCGGGGCGCGGCTCGCCGGTCGCCTCCACCGTGACGACGTCGCCGCGCATGCCGAGGATCCGGGTGTCCGCGAGGGCCCATCGGGTGCCGTGGAGGTCCACGACGAGCGTGCCGAACGGCGCGGTGCCTTCGACGACCGCCTGGGTGACGGCCCGGTACAGCTCGCCGCGCGGTTCGCAGCCGCGGAGCTCGTAGCGGACGCGGGCGGGTCGGGCGGGTTCGGCGAAGAGGCCCGTCACGTCCTGGCAGAGGGCCAGGACGTGAGGGCCGGGGTCAGCGGGGGCGGGCACCAGCGCGTAGCGGGGGAACTGCATCAGTGGGCCGCGTACGCCTGGTCCGTGGGGACGATCTCCTTGCCGAGGGGGAGCAGCGAGACGGGGAGCAGCTTGAAGTTCGCGATGCCGAGCGGGATGCCGATGATCGTGATGCAGAGGGCGATGCCGGTGACGATGTGCCCGAGAGCGAGCCACCAGCCGGCGAGGATCAGCCACAGCACGTTGCCGACGCAGGAGGCCGCGCCCGCGTCGCGGCGGTCGACGACCGTGTACCCGAAGGGCCACAGGGCGTAGATGCCGATGCGGAACGCGGCGAGGCCGAAGGGGATGCCGATGATCGTGATGCAGAGCAGGACGCCCGCGAGCATGTAGCCCAGGAACATCCAGAATCCGCAGAGGATGAGCCAGATGATGTTGAGGACGGTCTTCACGGGCGGTGACCTGCCATCTGTTCGAGCCGGGCGATGCGCTCGGCCATCGGCGGATGGGTGGAGAACATCTTGGACATGCCCTTGCCGGGGCGGAACGGGTTGGCGATCATCATGTGGCTCGCGGTCTCGATCCGGGGCTCGGGCGGCAGCGGCAGCTGCTTGGTGCCCGCTTCCAGCTTGCGCAGGGCGCTGGCCAGGGCGAGCGGGTCGCCGGTGAGCTGGGCGCCGGAGGCGTCCGCCTCGTACTCGCGGGAGCGGGAGATGGAGAGCTGGATGACCGAGGCGGCGATCGGGCCGAGGATCATGACCAGCAGCATGCCGAGGAGTCCTGGGCCGTCGTCGTCGTTGGAGCGGCCGACGGGGATCAGCCAGGCGAAGTTGACCAGGAACATGATCACGGAGGCGAGGGCTCCGGCGACCGAGGAGATGAGGATGTCCCGGTTGTAGACGTGGCTCAGCTCGTGGCCGATGACGCCGCGCAGTTCGCGCTCGTCGAGGATCGCGAGGATGCCCTCGGTGCAGCAGACGGCGGCGTTGCGCGGGTTGCGGCCGGTCGCGAAGGCGTTGGGTGCCTGGGTCGGTGAGATGTAGAGCCGCGGCATCGGCTGGCGGGCCTGCGTGGAGAGCTCACGCACCATCCTGTACAGCGCGGGGGCCTCGAACTCGCTGACGGGGCGGGCGCGCATGGCCCGCAGCGCCAGCTTGTCGCTGTTCCAGTACGCGTACGCGTTGGTGCCGAGCGCCACGAAGAGCGCGACGATCAGCCCCGTCCGTCCGAAGAAGCTGCCGATGACGATGATGAGGGCGGAGAGCCCTCCGAGGAGGACGGCGGTCCTCAGCCCGTTGTGCCGGCGGTGCACGGTACGCCCTCCAAGTGGTGCGGCAGGGGAACCCTTTGCTTCGTGGTGGTCCACTCGTCCAGTGGACCCTCCCGTACTGGTCAACGCCAGGCGGGAGGCTCGGGTTCCCCCGGCCGTACCGGGGCGGCCGGACCGGCTTGGGGGCCGTTCGGGTGATGGCGCCCCCTAGCGGGCGGCCGGGACCGCGACCTTCTCCGGCTCCAGGAAGACGGCGATGGGCTCGATCTCGCTGGTGCAGTGGGCGCAGCGGGAGGCGATCGCCGGGATCTCGGTGAAGCAGCGGGGGCAGTCGCGCTTCTCCGACTTGGGGTCGGCGGCCTCCGCCTTGGCGAACCGGTCCTGGACCTTCGCCAGCGGGGCGACGATCAGGAAGTAGAGGACCGCGGCGGTGATGACGAAGGCGATGGCGGCGGAGATGGCGAGGCCGTAGGGGAAGACGGTCTTGCCGACGCTGAACTTCGCCTCGCTGAAGTCGCCGACCGAGCCGGTGGCGAGGCCGATGAGCGGGGTGATGAAGGCCTTGCTGAAGCCCGTGACGACGGCGGTGAACGCGGTTCCGACGGCCAGACCGATGGCCATCGAGATGACGTTCCCGCGAAGAATGAAGTCCTTGAATCCGTTCAGCACGGGGTGTTGCTCCTCGGTGTTTCTTTGTGGGGCGTCAGAAAAGGCTGTCCGCGGCGAAGCGAAGGGCGAACTGCGGGTAGCCCGACAGCACGACTCCGGCGGCGGCGGTCAGCGCGATCGCCACGGTGACCGGCGCGGAGGCCTTGTGGGGGACGGGGGCCCCCACCGGCGCGCGGAAGAGCAGTGCCGTCCAGCGCAGGTAGTAGTACAGCGCGATCACGACATTGAGACCCATCACCACGGCCAGCCAGCCGAGACCCGCGTCGACGGCCGACGAGAAGACGGTCACCTTGGCGAAGAGGCCGATGATACCCGGGGGCAAACCGGCCAGATTCAGGAGGAAGAACCCGAGCAGGAGGGCGGTGACGGGGCTGGCCGCGTACAGGCCCCGGTAGTCCGCGATCCGGTTCCCGGGGTGCGTACGGGCGACGAGGGCGACGACCGCGAAGGCACCGAGGTTCACGACGGCGTACATCAGGGCGTACGCGACGGTGGAGCCGATCTGGTCGTCGTCGGCGTACGCGGCGGCGGCGATCGGCACCAGGAGGTAGCCGGCCTGGGCGACGGAGGACCAGGCGAGCAGCCGGACCGCGCTCCACGCGCGCGTGGAGACCTGCCGGAGGGCGGCGACGTTGCCGGCGGTCATGGTGAGCGCGGCGAGGACGGCGAGCGCGGGGCCCCAGACGTCCGCGTACGACGGGAAGGCGACGACCGTCACCAGGATGAGCCCGGTGAAGCCGACGGCCTTGCCGACCACCGAGAGGTAGGCGGCGACGGGCAGCGGGGCGCCGACGTAGGTGTCGGGGACCCAGAAGTGGAAGGGGACGGCGGCCGTCTTGAAGGCGAAGCCGACGAGGGTGAGGGCCACGCCCGCCTCGGCGAGCGTCTCCAGCTGCCCGGGGACGGAGTCGAGGCGCTGGGCGATCTCCGTGAGGTGGAGGGTGCCGGTCGCCGCGTACACGAAGCTGACGCCGAGGAGGGTGACGGCGGTCGCGGTGACGGAGGAGAGGAAGAACTTGAGGGCGGCCTCGCCGGACTTTCGGTCGCCGCGCTTGAGGCCGACGAGTGCGAAGGCGGGCAGCGAGGCCACTTCGAGGGCGACGACGAGGGTCGCGAGGTCGCGGGAGGCGGGCAGCAGGGCCGCGCCGGCGGCGGAGGACAGCAGCAGGAACCAGAACTCGCCGGCCGGGAGCTTCTCGCGGGTCGCGTCCAGGGAGAGGAGCGCGGTGAGGAGCGCGCCGCCGAGGACGAGCAGCTGGATGACGAGGGTGAACTGGTCGGCGGTGTAGCTGCACGCGGCCGCGTGCCCCTGGGCCTGGGCCTCGGCGGTGAGGCAGAAGGTGGAGCGGTCGCCGGCCCGCAGGGGGACGAGGAGGACGAGGGCGGCGGTGAGGCCGCCGATCGCGGTCCAGCCGAGGAGCCGCTTGTGCTCCGGGGGGACGAAGAGGTCGGCGACGAGGACGACGAGGGCGACCACGGCCGTGAGGGTGGGGGGCGCGATCGTCAGCCAGTCGACGGACTGGACGAGCGACTCGTCGGCGAGCGTCGTCACTGGGGTCATCGGGTGCCTCCGGCGAGGAGCTGCTGGACGGCCGGGTCGGTGAGGCCGAGGAGGACGGCGGGCCAGAGTCCGGCGAGGACGGTGAGGGCGACGAGCGGGGTCCAGGCGGCGAACTCGTACCCCTGGACGTCGGCGATCGCCGTCTCCCCCGCGGGCCGCGGGCCGCCCATGCAGACGCGGCGGACGACGAGGAGGAGGTAGGCGGCGGTGAGGAGGGTGCCGAACGCGCCGATCGCCATGAAGGTGAGGAAGGCGGGGCGGCTGAGGCCCGGGGCCGGGTCGAAGGCGCCGAAGAGGGCCAGCATCTCGCCCCAGAAGCCGGCCAGGCCGGGGAGTCCGAGGGAGGCGACGGCGGCGAAGGCGAGGAGGGCGCCGAGGCGCGGGGCGCGGCCGTAGAGGGCGGCTCCGGTCGCGCCGGCGAGGGTGTCGAGGTCGGCGGTGCCGTACCGGTCCTTGAGGGCGCCGACCAGGAAGAAGAGGAGGCCGGTGACGAGGCCGTGGGCGATGTTGGCGAAGAGGGCGCCGTTGACCCCGGTGGGGGTCATGGTGGCGATACCGAGGAGGACGAAGCCCATGTGGCCGACGGAGCTGTACGCGATGAGCCGCTTGAGGTCGCCCTTGGCGCCGGTGCGCACGAGGGCGAGGCAGGCGAGGGATCCGTAGATGATCCCGGCGACGGCGAACGCGGCGAGGTAGGGCGCGAAGGTCCGCATGCCGTCGGGGGTGATCGGCAGGAGGATCCGGACGAAGCCGTACGTGCCCATCTTGAGCAGGACGCCGGCGAGGAGGACGGAGCCGACGGTCGGGGCGGCGGTGTGGGCGTCCGGGAGCCAGCTGTGCAGCGGCCACATCGGGGTCTTCACCGCCAGCCCGAGACCGATCGCGAGAACGGCGGTGACCTGCACGGACGTGGTCAGTCCACGGCCGTTGTCAGTGGCGAGTGCCAGCATGTCGAACGTGCCCGCCTGCAGCCCGATGAGGAGCAGGCCGAGCAGCATGACGACGGAGCCGAGCAGTGTGAAGAGGATGAACTTCCAGGCGGCGGCCTGCCTGCCCTCGCCGCCCCAGCGGGCGATGAGGAAGTACATCGGGATGAGGACCATCTCGAAGGCCAGGAAGAACAGGACGAGGTCGAGGACGGCGAAGGTGGCGAGGGTGCCGGACTCCAGGACGAGCAGCAGCGCGACGAAGGCCTTCGGGGACGGGCCCGACGGCATCTTGAAGTAGCTGTAGAGCGCGCAGAGGAAGGTCAGCAGCGCGGTCAGGACCAGGAGGGGGAGGGAAATGCCGTCGATGCCGAGGTGGATGCGCACGTCGAGCGCGGGGATCCACGTGATGTCCGTCGTGGCCTGCATCCTCGACGGCTGGTCGTGGTCGAAGCCGAGCGCGAGGACGATCGCGGCCAGCAGGATGACGCCGGTGACGGTGACGCCGTGGCGGAGCACGGCCTGGTCCGGGGACTTCCCCTTCAGCCCGGGCGGGGCCGGGAGGAGGGCGGCGGCCGCGCCGATGAGCGGGCCGACGACGGTGAACGCGAGAAGGAACTGCATCACGGATTCGCTGATATCGATCACGTCTCACGCTCCGGCGACGGCGTTGGCGAGGGCGACTGCGGCGATCACCAGGACGACGGAGCCGGCGAGCAGGGCGCTCAGGTAGGTCTGGACGTTGCCGGTCTGGGCGCGGCGGACGAGCCACCCGAGACCCTTGGCGGAGTCGCCCACGGCACTGACGTACGTGTCGACGACCTCGCGGTCCAGGAAGCGGACCAGGGAGGCGGCGGCGAGGACGGGGCGGACGAAGGCGGCCCGGTAGACGGCGTCCAGGTGGAAGCCGTCGGCGGCGGGGGCGTGCAGCGGGCCGAGGAGGGCGCGGCCGGGGTCGGCCGGGTCCGCGGCGGGGTGCGGCAGGTGCAGCGCCTCGGCCTCGACCAGGCCGGCGTCGGCGTCGGGGTGGGCCACGTGCGGGACGGATGCCGTCACCGGGGTGCGGGCCGCGAGGGTGCGCCAGACCGCGTACGTGATCACGGTTCCGGCGGCGGCGAGGCCCGTGCCCAGGACGGCCGTGGTGACGGTCGGGGTGAGCGCGTCACCGCCGAACCAGTCGTCGAGGTACGTGACGGTCAGTCCGAAGCCCAGGGAGGGGATCGCGAGGACCCACAGCACGGTCGTCATGGCGAGCGGCTGGCGGCCGTGGTCGGGGACCTCGGCTCCCCGGCCGCGGAAGGTCCGCAGCCACAGGCGGAGGGCGTAGGCCGCGGTGAGGAAGGCGGTGAGCAGCCCGGCGACGAGGACGGTCCAGCCGGCCCCTGCGGGGATGCCGGTCCGGTCCCCGAGCGCGGTGTGCTCGGCGGCCACGAGGACGGCTTCCTTGGAGAAGAAGCCGGCGAAGGGCGGGATCGCGGCGAGCGCGAGGAGGGCGACGGTCATCGTCCAGTACGCGTCGGGGATGCGCTTCGCGAGGCCGCTCATGCGGGACATGGCGGTGAGCGAGTTCGTCCCGGCGGCGTGGATGACGGCGCCGGCGGCGAGGAAGAGCAGCGCCTTGAAGGCGGCGTGCGAGAGGAGGTGGAAGACGGCGGCGCCGCGGTCGCCGACGGCGAGGGCGCCCGCCATGTAGCCGAGCTGGCCGATCGTCGAGTAGGCGAGGACCCGCTTGATGTCGTCCTGGGCGAGCGCGGCCAGTGCCGAGCCGACCATCGTGATCGCGGCCATCACGGCGAGCACGGTCATGGCCGCGGCGGATTCCGCGAAGACGGGGAGCAGCCGGGCCGTGAAGTAGATGCCGGCGGCGACCATCGTCGCCGCGTGGATGAGCGCGGAGACGGGGGTGGGGCCGGCCATCGCGTCCGGGAGCCAGGTGTGCAGCGGGAACTGCGCGGACTTGCCGGCCACGCCCGCGAGCAGCAGCAGCGCGATCAGGGTCGGGTGGTCGAGGCCGCCGTTCTCGACGGTGCGGAGGACCTCGGTGATCCGGAAGCTGCCGGCGTCGGCGGCGAGCGCGAAGAGACCGATGAGGAAGGGCACGTCACCGAGCTTGGTGACGAGGAACGCCTTGAGGGACGCGGCCCGCGCCTCGGGGGTCTCCCAGTAGTGGCCGACGAGGAAGTACGAGCAGATGCCCATGATCTCCCAGCCGACCAGCAGCACCATCAGGTCGCCGGAGTAGACGACGAGCAGCATCGCGGAGGTGAAGAGGGAGACGAGCGCGGCGTACGACGGGTAGCGGCGGTCGTCGCGGAGGTAGCCCGTCGAGTAGATCTGCACGCAGGTCGCGATCACCCCGACGAGGACGGCGACGAGGGCGGCGAAGCCGTCGATGTAGAGGCTCAGGTAGATCGGGACGGAGCCTGTGGGCGTGAGCTCCGTGGCCGCGCTGATCACCTCGTCGCCGCCCTGGCGGGCGGCTACGAGGACGGCGAGGACGGCCGCGGCGAGCGTGGGGAGCACGGCGAGCGGGCGGACGAAGCCGGGCGCGGTGCGGCCGAGGAGGAATCCGGCGACGGAGCCGAGGAAGGGCAGGAGGGGGACGAGGACGGCGAGGGTCGTGGTGGTCACGCGGTGGCCTCGGCCTTCTCGCCGTGGGGCGTGTCGTCGTGCGGTGTCCCGGCGTGGGGCGTGTCGTCCGTGTCGTCCGGCCGCTCCGCCGTGTCGCGGAGTCGGTCGACGTCCGCGGTGCCGCGGTTGCGGTGGACCATCAGGACGATCGCGAGACCGATGCCGATCTCCGCGGCGGCGACGGCGATGGTGAAGAGGGTGAGGGCCTGCCCGGCGTGCAGGGCGTCGCGGAGCCAGACGTCGAAGGCGACCAGGTTGAGGTTGACGGCGTTGAGCATGAGCTCGACGGACATCAGGACCAGGATCGCGTTGCGGCGGGCGAGGACTCCGTACACGCCGACACAGAAGAGGAGGGCGGCGAGGACCGCGGGATAGGCGAGGTGCATCAGCGCTCCTGCTCCTTCTTGCGGGAGAGGACGATCGCGCCGACCAGCGCGGCCAGGAGGAGCACCGAGAGCGCCTCGAAGGGCAGCACCCAGTGCTTGAAGAGGGTGGCGCCGGTGACCTCGGTGGAGCCCTGGACGGCGCCGTCGAGGTCGATCCAGGTCGTGCGGAACGCGTCGACGACGACCCAGACGAGCGCCACGGCGGCGGCGAGCGCGACGCCGAGGGCGACCGGGCGATTGCCGGAGTCGGCGTCAGGGGAGCGGCCGATGGGGGCCTTGGTGAGCATGAGGCCGAAGAGGAGGAGGACGACGACGGAGCCGACGTAGATCAGGACCTGGACCCAGGCGATGAACTCGGCGGTCAGGAGCAGGTACTCGACGGCGAGCCCGCCGAGCGCCATGACCAGCCAGAGGGCGGCGTGGACGAGCTGCCGCGTGGTGACGGTGACGACGGCGGCGCCGAGGGTGACGAGACCGACGAGGAGGAAGGCGATCTCGACGCCGGAGGGCGAGAGGAAGCCGTGGGCCTCCGCGGCCGCCGCTGCTTGTGCTGCCGGGTGTGCTGCCAGGATCACTGCTGCTCCTCCTGGGCCTCGGCCTCGGCGGCTGCCGCTGCCGCCTTCTCGGCCGCCGCCTTCTCGGCCGCTGCCTTCTCCGCCGCCTTCTCGGCCGCCTTGCGGGCCGCGGCGATCTCCTTCGGTTCCTCCGCCTTCGGGTCGAGCGCGGGCGGCTCGGGGACCGTCCACATCCACTCGCGGAGCTTGTCGCGCTCGTGGGTGAGCTCGTGGATGTCGGTCTCCGCGTACTCGAACTCGGGCGACCAGAAGAGCGCGTCGAACGGGCACACCTCGATGCAAATACCGCAGTACATGCAGAGCGAGAAGTCGATGGCGAAGCGGTCCAGGACGTTCCGGCTGCGCTCGCGGCCGCCGGGGGCGGCGGCCGGCACCGTCTCCTTGTGGGAGTCGATGTAGATGCACCAGTCGGGGCACTCGCGGGCGCAGAGCATGCAGACCGTGCAGTTCTCCTCGAACAGCCCGATGACCCCGCGGGTGCGGGGCGGCAGCTCGGGCTGGACGTCCGGGTACTGCGCGGTGACGGTCTTCCTCGTCATCGTGCGGAGCGTGACGGCGAGGCCCTTGGCGAGGCCGGAGCCGGGGATGGGCATTACTGGATCGCCACCTTCACGATGCCGGTGAGCGCGATCTGCGCGAGGGCGAGCGGGACGAGCGTCGTCCAGGCCAGCTTCTGGAGCTGGTCCTCGCGCAGGCGCGGGTAGGTCACCCGCAGCCAGATCACGACGAAGGCGAGGACGGCGGTCTTGAGGAGGGTCCAGACCCAGCCGAGGCCGTCGGCGCCGAAGGGGCCGTGCCAGCCGCCGAGGAAGAGGACGGTGGTGAGACCGCAGAGGACGACGATGCCCGCGTACTCGGCGAGCAGGAAGAGCGCGAAGCGGAGGCCGGTGTACTCGGTGTACGCGCCGAAGATGATCTCCGAGTCGGCGACGGGCATGTCGAACGGGGGCCGCTGGAGTTCGGCGAGACCGGCCACGAAGAAGACGAGCGCGCCGACGATCTGCCAGGGCAGCCACCACCACTCGAAGGCGTTGAGGATGCCGGGGAGGGAGACGGTGCCGGCGGCCATCGCGACGGACGCGGCGGCGAGCAGCATCGGGAGCTCGTAGGCGAGCAGCTGGGCGGCGGTGCGGAGGCCGCCGAGCAGGGAGAACTTGTTGGCGGACGCCCAGCCGGCCATGAGGCTGCCGAGCACGCCGACGCCCATCACGGCCAGCACGAAGAAGATGCCCGCGTCGACGACCTGGCCGACGGCCCCCTCGCTCGGCCCGATCGGGATCGCGACGAGGACGAGGAGGTACGGGAGGAGGGCGACGGCCGGCGCGAGCTGGAAGATCCGGCGGTCGGCGTCCTTGGGGACGACGTCCTCCTTCTGCGCGAACTTCACGCCGTCGGCGACGAGCTGGGCCCAGCCGTGGAAGCCGCCGGCGTACATGGGGCCGAGGCGGCCCTGCATGTGGGCCATGACCTTGTGCTCGGTCTGCCCGACGACGAGGGGCAGGACGAGGAACACGGCGAAGACGATCAGGAGCCGGACGGCGACGTCGAGTGCGTCGTTCACGCGGGGTCGCCTCCGGCGGGGTCGGTGGGTTCGGTGGGTGCGGACTCTTCCCGCCCTGCGGGCGGCCCGCTCTCGGGGGCCGGTGCCCGGGCCGGGTCCTGGGTCGACGGCTCGGCCTCGGCCGGAGCGCCTGCCTCGGGCGGCTCCGCCGCCGGGGTCGCCGGGGCGCCGGACTTCCGCCCTGCCGGCGGCCCGCCTTCGGCGGCCTCGGCCGGGGTGGCTGGAGCCGGGGCGGCTTCCTCGGCCGGGGTGGCCGGCGCCTCGGCCTCGGCCGGTGCGCCCGCCTCGGTCGGCTCCGCCGCCGGGGCGGCCGGCGCCTCGGCCTCGGCCGGTGTGCCCGCCTCGGTCGGCTCCGCCGCCGGGGTGGCCGGCGCCTCGGGCTCGGGCGGCTCCTTGTCGAAGGCCGGGCGGGCGTGGTGCCAGGGAGCATCCGAGCTGCGGGTACGAGGCGTCGCCGTGGTCGGGCCGTCCGCCGTCGCCTCCTGCTCCGGGGCCGCCTGGCTCGCCGAGCCGTCGGCCGCCGTACGCGCGCGGCGCGGCGGGCGCGCCGTCGGCGCGGCCGGAGCCGGGCCGTCGGCCGCCGCAGGCGCTGCCGGGGCCTCGGGCTCCGGTGGGGTGGCTGCGTCCGGGGCCGCCTGGCTCGCCGAGCCGTCGGCCGTCGTGCGGGCGCGGCGCGGCGGGCGCGCCGCAGGCGCTGCGGGGGCCTGGGCGTCCGCCGTCGCGTCCGCCCCCGGTGGGGTGGCTGCTTCCGGAGTCGCCTGGCTCGCCGAGCCCTCCGTCACCGAGCGGGAGCGGCGCGGGGGGCGGGCCGCTGCCTCCGGTGCGGACGTCGGGTCCGGGGTCGGCTGGGTCGCCGAGCCCTCCGTGACCGAGCGGGTCCGGCGGGCCGGGCGGTCGCCCGCCGTCGCTCGGGCCGGGCGGGCCGGGGCCGGGGGGAGCTGGCCCTTGAGAGGGCCCCATTCGTTGGGGTCCGGCACGCCGGGCGGGAGCATCTGGCGGCGCTTCGGGCCTCCGCCGTCGTGGGCCTCGCCCGGCTCCTTCGCGCCCGGCCACGCCTTCGCGACCCGGGCCGCGAGGACGAAGTCCTTGCGGAGGGGGTGGCCCTCGAAGTTCTCGGGGAGGAGGAGCGGGACGAGGTGGGGATGGCCCGTGAAGTCCACGCCGAACATCTCGTGGGTCTCGCGCTCGTGCCAGCCCGCGCCCGCGTACACCCCGATCGCCGTCGGGAGGACCGGGGCCGCGTGCGGCACCGTCGTACGGACGAGGAGGCGGCGCGGCGGGTGGCCGGCGCTGAGGGCGACCACGTGCGCGCAGATCCGGAAGCCCGTGCCCGGCTCGTCGACCGCGCTCAGCCAGTCGAAGTAGGTGCAGCCCAGCTCGTCGCGGGCCGTGGTGAGGGCCGTGATCCAGGCGGCCGGCGGGACGTCGACCGTCAGCAGGTCGTACGCCCGCTCCGCCGTCGCCTCCTCGCCGAAGATCTCCGTCACGGAGTCGGGGAGGGAGTCGTACGTGCTCATGGCCTGTCTCCCGGCGGGGGCGTCAGCGGGCTCGTCAGTTCCGAGACCGACGCGGTCGTCGCGTACCGCTCCGCCAGGCTCTCGCGCGCGATCTTCTCCTGGAGCTTGAGGATGCCCTGGAGGAGCGCTTCGGGGCGGGGCGGGCAGCCCGGCACGTACACGTCGACCGGGATGATCTGGTCGACGCCCTTGGTGACGGAGTACGAGTCCCAGTAGGGGCCGCCGCAGTTGGAGCAGGCGCCGAAGGAGATCACGTACTTCGGCTCGGGCATCTGCTCGTACAGGCGCTTCACGGCCGGGGCCATCTTGTCCGTCACCGTGCCGGAGACGATCATCAGGTCCGCCTGGCGCGGTCCCGGCGCGAACGGGATCACGCCGAGCCGGATGAAGTCGTGCCGGGCCATCGACGCGGCGATGAACTCGATCGCGCAGCAGGCGAGGCCGAAGTTGAAGACCCACAGGCTGTAGCGGCGGCCCCAGTTCAGGACCACCTTCATCGGCTCGGGCGCCAGGCGGGCGAGCGGCCCCAGCTTCGGAGCGGGCAGCGGTGTTACGTCCATGACAGGACGCCCTTCTTGTACGCGTAGAGCAGCCCCACGGCCAGGAAGCCGAGGAAGACGAACATCTCGACCAGGGTCGTGGCGCCGTAGCCGGGCGCCGCGAAGACCGTCGCCCAGGGGAAGAGGAAGATCGAGTCGACGGCGAAGATGACGTAGAGGAAGGCGTACACGTAGTAGCGGACCTGGGTGTGCGCCCAGCCCTCCCCCACGGGGTCGACACCGCACTCGTAGGTGAGGAGTTTCTCGGGTGTCGGCACGACGGGCCTGAGCAGTCGCCCGGCGCCGAACGCCACGGCGACGAAGAGCACGCCGACGACGGCGAGCAGCCCGACGACGGAGTACGTCTGGAAGTAGTCCGCCGCGTCGGCCGCGACAACGGTCGGTTCCCGCACGTCCGCCCCTCGGTCTCGGTGTCACATGGGTCACTTCTGTACGCACGCGAGTCTAGGCCCTGTTAAAGGGACCGTAAGCGGTCCCCGGATACTCCTCGGTAGGCCCCGGTGGGGATATCCCTACCGGCGCTCACCCACCTCCCCCATGGCGTCGCGCGTTCCCCGACCGGCAGTCTGGGGACCATGAGCGCCGATCATGAATCCCCCGGTAAATCCCCCGGTTCCGCCGATGCCCCTCGTCCGCCCGTGCGGTCCGCCTACGGGAAGGAAACCTGGAAGGAGATCTCCTTCCTCCTCTCCAACCTCTTCACGACCCTGGCCGGTTTCGTCTACGCGGTCGTGACCGTCGTGCTCGGCGTGAGCCTCTCCGTCACGGTGATCGGGCTGCCGCTGCTCGCCCTCGGGCTCGGCGGCGCGCGCTGGATCGGCCGGTCGGAGCGGGCGCGGGCCCGCTCGCTGCTCGGGGTACGGGTCGCGGAGCCGTCCCGGATGCCGGCGCGCCGCGGCTTCTTCGCCTGGCTGTGGTCCTCGCTGAAGGACCCGGTGGCCTGGCGGACCCAGCTGTACGGGCTGATCCGGCTGCCCTGGGGCATCGTGACGTTCACCGTCGCCCTGGTCTCGCTCCTGGTCCTCTGGCCCGTCCTGCCCTTCATCGCCCGCGGTCTGGCGAACGCCGACCGGGGCATGGTCCGCGGGCTGCTCTCGCCCTCCGACGAGCTGGAGCGGCGGATCGCCGAGCTGGAGTCGGACCGTGGCGTGGTCGTGGACACGGCCGCGGCCGACCTGCGGCGCATCGAGCGCGATCTGCACGACGGCGCGCAGGCCCGGCTCGTCGCCCTCGCGATGGGGCTCGGTCTCGCGAAGGAGAAGCTCCTGGAGGACCCGGAGGGGGCCGCGGCGATGGTCGACGAGGCCCACGGCGAGGTGAAGCTCGCGCTCCAGGAGCTGCGGGACCTGGCCCGGGGCATCCACCCGGCCGTCCTCACGGACCGGGGGCTCAGCGCCGCGCTCTCCTCGGTGTCCGCGCGCTGCACGGTGCCGGTGAAGGTGTCCGTGGACCTGGCGGAGCGGCCGGCCGAGGCGATCGAGGGCATCGCGTACTTCACGGTCTCGGAGCTCCTCCAGAACGTCTCCAAGCACGCGCGGGCCCGGTCCGCGTCCGTGGAGGTGTGGCGGGCGGAGGACCGGCTGATGCTCCAGGTGCGCGACGACGGCGCCGGCGGGGCGCGGCTCGACGGCGGGACGGGGCTCGCGGGGCTGACGGAGCGGCTCGGGGCGGTGGACGGCCTCCTCGTCGTCGACTCCCCGGAGGGCGGTCCGACGACGGTCACGGCGGAGCTGCCGTGGCGCTCCCGGCCCTCCGCGTAAGCGTCAGGCGGGCCAGGCAGGTCAGGTAGGGAAAACCCCCCGCCGGAGACGCCCACTCCCCTCATGGTCCGGGGCGCGGCGAAACGGAACCCTGGAACACGTACCGCCCCCTCCCCTTTGAGCAGAGAAGGACGACCGCGATGGCCTCCACCCGACTCCCCGCCGCGATCCGCGCGCCGTTCGAGGCCCGCACCTGGCGTGCGCTCGGATACGTGCTGATCGGGCTGCCACTCAGCGTCATCTGGTTCGCGCTCTCCGTCGCCTTCGTCTCGGCCGGCGCCGGGCTGCTCATCACCTTCCTCGGGGTGCCGATCCTGGCCGGGGCGCTCGCGATGTGCCGGGGCTTCGGCACGGTCGAGCGGGCCCGGGCGCGGGCGCTGCTCGACCTCGACGTGAGGGCGCCGGAGCCGGTGCGCGGCAAGACCGGCGGGGCGTTCTCCTGGATGGGCGCGATGCTGAAGAGCGGGGCGTCGTGGCGCCACCTGCTGTACGCGCTGCTGCACATGCCGTGGGCGGTCTTCGGCTTCTCGGTGTCGGTGGCGCTGTGGGCCTGGGGCTGGAGCCTCTTCACCTATCCGCTGTGGCAGTGGGTCTTCCCCGCGTGGATCGGGCAGGACGGCATCCAGCTGTACGGGGACGCCACTCACCAGATGTACCTCGACAACGGCTTCGAGGTCGCCGTGACCAGCCTGATCGGCCTGCTGTTCGTCCTGATCGGGCCGTGGGTGCTGCGCGGGATCGTCGCCGTCGACCGGTTCCTCGTCGCGGGGCTGCTCGGCCCGTCGCGGCTGGCGTCCCGGGTGACGGAGCTGGAGTCGGACCGGGGCGTGGTCGTGGACACGGCCGCGGCCGACCTGCGGCGCATCGAGCGGGACCTGCACGACGGGCCGCAGGCCCGGCTCGCGTCGCTCGCCATGGATCTGGGGCTCGCGAAGGAGAAGCTGGCGGAGGACCCGAAGGCCGCGGCGACGATGGTCGACGAGGCGCACGGCGAGGTGAAGGTCGCCCTCCAGGAGCTGCGGGCCCTGGCCCGGGGCATCCACCCGGCCGTCCTGACCGACCGGGGCCTGGACGCGGCGCTGTCGTCGGTGGCCTCCCGGTGCTCGGTGCCGGTGTCGGTGGACGTGGACCTGCCGGCCCGGCCGGTCGCGGCGATCGAGGGCATCGCGTACTTCGCGGTCTCGGAGCTCCTGCGGAACGTCACGGAGCACTCTCGGGCCCGGCGCGCCTGGGTGGACGTGTGGCGGGCGGGCGACCGGCTGATGCTCCAGGTGCGGGACGACGGTGTCGGCGGCGCGGAGGCGGCGGCGGGCCGGAGTCTGGCGGGGCTCTCCGAGCGGGTCGGGGCGGTGGACGGCGTCCTGGCGACGGACTCGCCCGCGGGCGGTCCGACGACGGTGACCGTCGAGCTGCCCTGGCGTGCGTAGCCCTGCTCCGTCCGTCTCGGCCCGCCTCGGGGTCCTCCCCCGGGGCGGGCCGCTTCCTGCGATGCTGGAGGCCTTATTGACCTTCAGGACAGGGGGCTGCGGGACGTGGGAGTACAAGAGGTGACGGACCGGGTGCGCGTGGTCATCGCGGAGGATTCGGTGCTGCTCCGTGAGGGGCTGACCCGGCTGCTGACCGACCGGGGGCACGACGTCGTCGCCGGGGTGGGTGACGGCGAGGCGCTGGTGAAGCTGGTCGCCGGGCTCGCGGACGAGGGCGCGCTGCCGGACGTGGTGGTCGCGGACGTACGGATGCCGCCGACGCACACGGACGAGGGCGTACGGGCGGCGGTGCGGCTGCGCAAGGAGTACCCGGGTCTGGGTGTCCTGGTCCTGTCGCAGTACGTGGAGGAGCAGTACGCCACCGAACTTCTGGCCGGGTCGAGCCGGGGTGTGGGTTATCTGCTGAAGGACCGGGTCGCGGAGGTCCGCGAGTTCGTGGACGCGGTCGTCCGGGTCGCCGGGGGCGGTACGGCCCTGGATCCCGAGGTCGTGCAGCAGCTGCTGGGCCGGTCCCGTCAGCAGGACGTGCTGGCGAACCTGACCCCGCGCGAGCGGGAGGTCCTGGGCCTTATGGCGGAGGGGCGGACGAACTCGGCGATCGCGCGGCAGCTCGTGGTGAGCGACGGCGCGGTGGAGAAGCACATCAGCAATATCTTCCTGAAGCTGGGCCTTTCCCCGAGTGACGGTGATCATCGGCGGGTACTGGCGGTGTTGACGTATCTGAAGTCCTGAAAATCTGACACCCTGTCAGAATCCAGCGCGGCCGCGCGTGACCGAGTGCGGCCGAGTGCGACTGGAGCGAGGCCGGAGCGACATCGGGGAGGCTGCCGACCGTCCGACAACCGGAGGGTCCTAGATCCAATGGATGAGGCGTAACGCGACCTTCCGGAACAATCCGGGTGGCGACAGAACGTGACAATTCAGGGCAAGAGGGCGTCTCACAAAGAGGTCCGGCATGCGAGAAGTCCCGGGAGGGCCCCCCATACCGTCGTAGGGTGGGCCACGGGACGACCGGTGATCAGCCGGCGACTCCCGAGCCTTCTCCCGCCTCCGGCGGAGAGTCCCCTTGCCACGAGGGAGGTCCAGTTCAGTGACCAGCCAGGTCAGTAGCGAGGCCGGTGAGGCCCTGCTCGGGGAGCAGCGCAGCGCCCCGGCGACAGCCCACCACGGCACCGAGAAGGAAGTGCGCCGGCTCGACCGGGTGATCATCCGCTTCGCGGGCGACTCCGGTGACGGCATGCAGCTCACGGGTGACCGCTTCACCTCGGAGACGGCGTCCTTCGGGAACGACCTCTCCACGCTGCCGAACTTCCCGGCCGAGATCCGCGCACCCGCCGGAACGCTGCCGGGCGTCTCGTCCTTCCAGCTGCACTTCGCCGACCACGACATCCTGACCCCGGGCGACGCCCCGAACGTGCTGGTCGCGATGAACCCGGCCGCGCTCAAGGCCAACATCGGCGACGTGCCGCGCGGCGGCGAGATCATCGTCAACACCGACGAGTTCGCCAAGCGCGCCATGGCCAAGGTCGGCTACGCGGCCTCGCCCCTGGAGGACGGGTCGCTGGACGGCTACCGGGTCCACCCGGTGCCGCTGACCACGCTGACCATCGAGGCCCTCAAGGAGTTCGGCCTGTCCCGGAAGGAGGCCGAGCGGAGCAAGAACATGTTCGCGCTCGGGCTGCTCTCCTGGATGTACCACCGGCCGACCGAGGGCACCGAGACCTTCCTGCGCCAGAAGTTCGCGAAGAAGCCGCAGATCGCCGAGGCCAACGTGGCCGCCTTCCGGGCCGGCTGGAACTTCGGCGAGACCACCGAGGACTTCGCCGTCTCCTACGAGGTCGCCCCGGCGACCCGGGCCTTCCCCACCGGCACCTACCGGAACATCTCCGGGAACCTGGCCCTCTCGTACGGCCTGGTCGCCGCCTCCCGCCAGGCGGACCTGCCGCTCTACCTCGGCTCGTACCCGATCACCCCGGCCTCGGACATCCTCCACGAGCTGTCCAAGCACAAGAACTTCGGCGTCCGCACCTTCCAGGCCGAGGACGAGATCGCGGGCATCGGCGCGGCGCTCGGCGCGGCCTTCGGCGGCGCGCTCGGCGTGACGACGACGTCCGGCCCCGGTGTGGCCCTCAAGTCGGAGACGATCGGCCTCGCGGTCTCCCTGGAGCTGCCGCTGCTGATCGTCGACATCCAGCGCGGCGGCCCGTCCACCGGTCTGCCCACCAAGACCGAGCAGGCCGACCTCCTCCAGGCCATGTACGGCCGCAACGGCGAGGCCCCGGTGCCGGTCGTGGCCCCGAAGACGCCCGCCGACTGCTTCGACGCGGCGATCGAGGCGGCCCGGATCGCCCTCACGTACCGCACGCCCGTCTTCCTGCTCTCCGACGGCTACCTCGCCAACGGCTCCGAGCCCTGGCGCGTCCCGGACGTCGACGAGCTCCCCGACCTGCGGACACAGTTCGCGACCGGGCCGAACCACACGCTCGACGACGACACCGAGGTCTTCTGGCCGTACAAGCGCGACCCCGAGACCCTGGCCCGCCCCTGGGCCGTGCCCGGCACCCCCGGCCTCGAACACCGCATCGGCGGCATCGAGAAGCAGGACGGCACCGGCAACATCTCGTACGACCCCGCCAACCACGAGTTCATGGTCCGCACCCGCCAGGCCAAGATCGACGGCATCGACGTCCCCGACATCGAGGTCGACGACCCGGACGGCGCGACCACCCTCGTCCTCGGCTGGGGATCCACCTACGGGCCGATCACCGCCGCCGTCCGCCGCCTCCGGGTCGCGGGCAAGCCCATCGCCCAGGCCCACCTGCGCCACCTCAACCCCTTCCCGAAGAACCTCGGGGAGGTGCTGAAGCGGTACGAGAAGGTCGTCGTCCCCGAGATGAACCTCGGCCAGCTCGCCACCCTCGTCCGGGCGAAGTACCTCGTCGACGCCCGCAGCCACACCCAGGTCAACGGCATGCCGTTCAAGGCCGAGCAGCTGGCCGCCGTTCTCAAGGAGGCCATCGATGCCTGAGCCCACGGAGCTCCTGCTCAACCTGGTCCCCAAGGCCGAGGCCGTCCAGACGATGAAGGACTTCAAGTCCGACCAGGAGGTCAGGTGGTGCCCCGGCTGCGGTGACTACGCCGTCCTCGCCGCCGTCCAGGGCTTCATGCCCGAACTCGGCCTGGCGAAGGAGAACATCGTCTTCGTCTCCGGCATCGGCTGCTCCTCCCGCTTCCCGTACTACATGAACACGTACGGGATGCACTCCATCCACGGCCGCGCCCCGGCGATCGCCACCGGCCTCGCCACCTCCCGCCGCGACCTGTCCGTCTGGGTCGTCACGGGCGACGGCGACGCGCTCTCCATCGGCGGCAACCACCTCATCCACGCCCTCCGCCGCAACGTCAACCTGAAGATCCTGCTCTTCAACAACCGGATCTACGGGCTGACCAAGGGCCAGTACTCGCCCACCTCCGAGGTCGGCAAGATCACCAAGTCGACGCCGATGGGCTCGCTCGACGCGCCCTTCAACCCGGTGTCGCTCGCGCTCGGCGCGGAGGCCTCCTTCGTGGCCCGTACGGTCGACTCCGACCGCAAGCACCTCACCTCGGTGCTCCGCCAGGCCGCCGACCACAACGGCACGGCGCTGGTCGAGATCTACCAGAACTGCAACATCTTCAACGACGGCGCCTTCGAGGTCCTCAAGGACAAGGACCAGGCCAAGGAGGCCGTCATCCGGCTGGAGCACGGGCAGCCGATCCGCTTCGGCGCCGAGCTCGACAAGGGCGTCGTCCGCGACCAGGCGACCGGCGACCTCCAGGTCGTCACGGTCACCCCGGAGAACGAGTCGCGGATCCTCGTCCACGACGCCCACGCGGCCACCCCCACCACCGCCTTCGCGCTCTCGCGGCTCGCGGACCCGGACACCCTCCACCAGACGCCCATCGGAGTGTTCCGGTCGGTGGACCGCCCGGTCTACGACACGCTGATGGCGGAGCAGCTGGAGTCGGCCGTGGAGCAGCAGGGCAAGGGCGACCTGGGCAGGCTCCTCGCCGGCAGCGACACGTGGACGGTGGCGGGGTAGCACCCGAGCCGCACGAGGAGGAGGGGCCCGGTCCGTACGCCCGTACGGACCGGGCCCCTTCTCACGTCCCGTTCCGCGCCGCCTTCTGCGCCGCCTCGTCGAACTTCCCGAGGAAGACGGGCTCCCCGTCCTTCACCTGCCACAGGAAGAGGCCCAGGAGGGCCGTGGTCTTGTCGCTGCTCTTCTTGGCGGCGTAGAGCTTGGCCAGTCCCTCGTAGACGTCCCGCACCAGCGTGTGCGCGACGGCGGAGGCCTTCGACTCGGCGCCGTCCCCGACCGCCGTGCGCAGCGCCTCCGTGACCCAGTTGACAGCGTCGTACGCCTCCGTGGCGTACCGGTCGACGGGCGTCGTCCCGAGGAGTGCCCAGCGCTTCCGGTACGCGGCGGCGAACGCCTTCGCCGCCGGGATCCCGTCGGGGTCGACGTAGCCCGTGCCGAAGTACCAGCCCTCGGCCGCCGGACCCGCGAGGGTGAGGAACTCCGGCTGGAGCACGTACTCCACGCTGCCGCAGGCGCCCTCGTACCCCTGGTCGCGCAGGGCCCTGGCACACAGCGCGGCCCGGCGCGGCGAGTCTCCCGCGTACAGCACGCCCTGCGGGTCGGTCGCGAGGGCGGCCCGCACGACGGCCGCGAAGTCCTCGCTGTCCGCCTCGACGGGGTGCGAGGTCACCACCCCGCCCCGCTCCATCGACGGCGGGGTCGCCTTCATGCTCTTGACGGCGAACCAGCTGTACCGGCCCGCGGCGCGGTCCTCCACGACGGCGGTCCTGACGACCTTGCGCTCGGTGAGGTAGCGCCCGAAGGGCACGATCATCACGTCGGGGGACGGACGCGACTCGAAGTAGGTCTGCCTGAGGGTCTGGCCCTTCACCGTCGCGCCGGTCGGGATCGAGGCGAGGACGCTCACCAACGAGACGGACCGGTCGACCAGTTCGCCTCCCGCGGCGAGGGCGGTCGGGGCGGTCGCCGGGCCGAGGACGCCGACCAGCCTCTCGTCCTTGAGGAGCGCGCGGGCACCGGCCTCGGCGCGCTGGGCGTCCCCGCCGTCGTCCACGATCCGGAGCACCAGGTCGAAGGGGCGGTCCCGGCGGGCGTTGAAGGTCTCCACGGCCACCCGGGCCCCGCGCTCCTGGGCCCGGCCGTCGGTCTTGGACGGGCCGCTGAGGTCGGTGAGCAGACCGAGCGTGTACGCGGCGAGCGGAGCCCCTGTGCCTCCCGCTCCCCCGCCCGTACTCGTCCCCGCGATCGTGCCCGTCCCCGTGCCCGCCGGTGTGCGGCTCAGGAGCCAGGCGGTCAGGCCGCCCGCACCCGCGACGGCCGCCGCCGAGCCGCCCATCAGCAGCCTGCGTCGCGAAACACCCTTCGGGGGCTCGGAGTTCACCAGCATCGTCGGTTCGGCGACCGGCAGGTCGAGGACCCGCGAGGAACGCTGGGCGATCAGCGCGGGCAGGCCGGGCGGCAGCCAGTCGCCCGCCGCGCCCTCGGCCTCCCCCAGCGCCGCCCGCACCTCGGCAGCCGTGGGCCGGTCCGCCGGATCCTTCGCCAGACAGGCGCCGACCAGGGGCAGGAGCGTGTCCGGTACGTCGTCGAGGACGGGTTCCTCGTGGACGGTGCGGTAGACGACGGCCGCCACCCCGCCCGTACCGAAGGGCCGCTCCCCCGTCAGCGCGTACGCGAGGACGCAGCCGAGCGAGAAGACGTCGCTGGCCGGGCCGACCTCGCCCGCCCCGGCGGCGCGGGCCTGCTCGGGGGCGAGGAAGCCGGGGGTGCCGATCATCGCGTCCGTGGCGGTCAGCGCGGTCGCGCCGGCGGAGCGGGCGATGCCGAAGTCGATGAGCCGCGGCCCGTCGAGGGCGAGGAGGACGTTGCCCGGCTTGACGTCCCGGTGGACGAGCCCCGCCTCGTGCATGTCGGCGAGCGCGGCCGCGAGCCGGGCGCCCAGGGCGCGGACGGCCGGCTCGGGCAGGGCGCCGTGCAGGCCGACGGCCTCGGCGAGCGACGGCCCCGGCACGTACTCGGTCGCCAGCCACGGCTCCCGGGCCTCCGGGTCCGCGCCAAGGACGCGGACGACCCACCGCCCCGTGATGCGCTCGGCGGCGCGGGCCTCGCGGCGGAACCGCTCCCGGAAGCCGGGGTCGGCGGCGTGCTCGGACCGGATGAGCTTGAGCGCGGCGAGCGCCCCGCCGCCGGAGCGGGCGAGGTAGACGACGCCCATGCCGCCCGCGCCGAGGCGGCCGAGCAGCCGGTAGCCCGCGATCGACGACGGGTCGGCCTTGCGGAGGGGCTGCACGGTCGGTCAGGCCTTCTGCTTCGCTTTGTTCGCCTTGTTCGCGGGGACGAGGGGTGCGGCGCCGATCAGCTTGAAGGCGCCGTTCTGCACCGCGTGCACGAAGGTCCCTCCGTTGAGGTCGCCGTTCTCGTCGAAGGTGTAACCACCCATGACACCCGTGTACTTCTGCTTCCGCAGCGCCGCCCAGAGACCCTTGCGGGCCGGGCTCCCGCCCGCCTCGGCACGCCGCGCGAGCTCTTCCAGGGTCATCGTGACGACGTCGTACGACTCCCCCGCGTAGTACGCGGGGGCCGCGCCGAACCGCTTGCGGTGGGCCGCGACGAAACCGGCGGCCTCCTTGCGGGAGACGGAGTCGAGGACGGGGGCGCCGAAGAACCAGCCCTCGGCTCCGGCTCCGGCCTCCTTCAGGAACGCCGGCCCGAAGGCCCGCTGCCCGGCGAACCGCGGCCCGGTGAAGCCGAGTTCGCCGAGGGCGCGGGCGGCGAGGACGGCGGTGCTCCGGACGCCGCAGTGGACGTACGCGTCCATGCCGGCGTCGATCATCTCGCCGAGGATCGCGCGGTAGTCGCGCGCACGGGCCGGGACCACGCGGAACCGGGGGTCGAGGCCCGCCTGCCCGAAGCCGAACTGGACGCCCCGGACGATCTGCCAGCTGTACTGGTCGTCGGTGCGTTCCTGGAGGACTCCGGGCCTGCGGATGGCGGACAGGAGCGTGACGGCGTAGGCGAGGTGCATCCCGGCGTAGACGTGGTGGGGGATCGCCCGCAGCACCGTGGCGTTCGGCGTGCTCTCCGTGTCCCGGACCGTGAGCAGGTTGTAGCCGGCCGAGACGGTGAGCAGGGGAAGACCGGCCTCCTCGAAGGCGGGCAGGGCGACCTGGGCGGTGTCGTCGGAGGTGGCGCCGAGCACGGCGAGCACGCCGGGGTCGGTGGTGAGCCTGCGGGCCGCTTCCAGGGCCTTGGCCGGATCTCCCCGGTCGTCGGAGACCGCGAGTTCGAGCGTGTACGGCTTGTCCTTGCGGGCGTTGAACTGCTCGACGGCGAGGCGCGCGCCCCGCTCCTGGGCCAGGCCGATCTCCTTGGCGGGACCGGAGAGGTCGGCGAGGACGCCGATCTTCCAGGTGGTGCGCGGCGGGACGGGCTTCTTGCCGTCGTTCTTCCTGTCGTCGCCGTCGCCGTCGTCGCCCGTCAGGGCCGACCAGGCGGCGACGGAGCCGCCGGCCGCGGCGAGGACGGCGGCGCCGGACGCGAGGAGCAGGAAGCCCCGCCGGCTGCGCTTCGGCTCCTCCGCCGGTCCCGTGCCGGCCGCGGTGACGTCGATCTCGGGGAGGGCGAGCATCCGGGCGGAGCGCTCGGCGATGGTCCGGACGACGGGGGCGGGCAGCCAGTCGGCGCCGTCGCCCGGGGTGTCCTCGGTGAGCCGGACGCCGATCTCCGCGGCGGCGGGCCGGGCGGCCGGATCCTTGGCGAGGCAGGCCCGGACGAGGTCGAGCAGCCCCTCGGGTACGCCGGTGAGGTCGGGTTCGTCGTGGACGGTCCGGTACATCAGGGCGTCGACGGCGCCGGTGCCGAAGGGCGGGCGGCCGGTCGCCGCGTACGCGAGGAGACAGCCGAGGGCGAAGACGTCGGCGGCGGGACCGATGGCGTCGGTACGGGCCTCGGCCTGCTCGGGGGCGAGGAAGCCGGGGGTGCCGACGACCATGTCGGTGGCGGTGAGCGCGGTCTCTCCGGTGGCGCGGGCGATGCCGAAGTCGATGAGGCGGGGGCCGTCCACGGCGAGGAGGACGTTCCCGGGCTTGACGTCCCGGTGGACGAGCCCGGCCGCGTGCACGGCGGCGAGGGCGCGGGCGACGGCCCAGCCGAGGAGGCGGACGCTCCGCTCGGGCAGCGCGCCGTGCGCGGTGACGGCCTCGCCGAGGGACGGGCCGGCGACGAAGGCGGTCGCCATCCATGGTTCGGGGGCGTCCGGGTCGGCGCCGGTGACGGGCACGGCCCAAGGGCTGGAGACCCGGCGGGCGGCCTCGACCTCGCGGCGGAAGCGGGCCCGGAAGTCGGGCTGGTCGGCCTGGTCGGCGTGGGTGACCTTGACTGCGGCGAGCTCGCCGTTCGCCGTACGGCCCAGGTAGACGACGCCCATGCCGCCCGCGCCGAGGCGGCCCAGGAGGCGGTAGGCGGCGATCGCTGACGGGTCGGAGGGCAGGAGCGACTGGAGGGCACCGGGCTCGGGCACTCGACGGGTCGAACCGCCGACGGGACCGGGCCGGGACTCGGGCTGGGGCTGCGCCTCGGCCCCTGGCCGGGACTCGGGCTGGGATGCGGGCTCGGGCTGCGGCTCGGGCTGCGGCTCGGGCTGCGGCTGGGGGGTCGTGGGGCTCATGACTGGACCTCCAGCTCGTCCTGGGCGCGTTCGAGCATCGTGACGAGGGCCTGGACCTGGGCGGGGACGGTGCCGACCGTCGTGGCGGTGTCCTGCTCGCTGTAGCCGGGCGCGCCCTTGACGACGGTGGCGACGGTGACCTGGCCGATCCGCGACTGGTACCAGCCGTAGAACTGCTTGCCCTTGACCGCGTCGTCGAGGTAGATCCCGCGCTCTCCGAGGGAGTCGTCGGCGGTGTAGTTGCCGCCGACCCCGAAGGGGTTGCCGAGGGAGATGAGGCCCGAGATGCGTTCGCCGTCGCGCAGCTTCTGGTCGGGGCAGCGGAGTGCCTCCTCCAGGGTCCCGGCCATCTCCCAGTCGGCGTCGGCCTCGGTGCGGTGCACGGTGACCGTCGCGGCGACCCGGAGGGTCCCGAGGGCGCCGTCGGCGGGGATCTCGCTGTAGGCGGTGACGCTGGAGAGGACGGTGGAGGGCCGGGTGCCCGTCTCCCAGGAGCAGTCGGCGCCGAGGACGGGCCAGTAGTCCGGGTCGCTGAGGTGCGGAGTGCGCTTCACGTAGTCCGGGCCCCAGGCGTCGGGCCCGCCGACGACGGCGAGCGCGATCCGCCGGGCGTCCGCCTCGGTCTTCGGCGCGCGCTTCGGGTCCGGGACGAAGTCGAGCGCGGTGGGCGCCGGGGCGGCCGTCGTCGGAGCGGCCGTGGTGGGGGCGGCGCTGGTCGGGGCCGCCGACGTGCGCGTACTCCCCTTGCCGTCGGGTTTCTTCCCGTCGTCACCGCCGCCCGTGCAGCCGGTGGCGATCAGCCCGCCCAGCAGTAAGCCACAGCAGGCGCGCAGCAGTCTTTGGTCCCCGTACGCCACAAGTCCCCCACGGTCCCTCACGGTTTCCCCCACGAACGTGAGCAGATCGTACGGCCTGGAAGGTCAACTCGCGCCGGATACCGCGTCATTGAGACGCGGTGGCGACACTCTCGAGACGCGCCTCGTCGTACCGCGCCCGGGCCTTCTCGACCTCCGCGACCCGCAGGTCTGTCCAGCGGGCGAGCTCCGCGACCTGGCGGGCGGCCTCCTCGCCCATGACGGTGAGGCTGTAGTCGACGCGGGGCGGGATGACGGGCTTGGCGTCACGGTGGACGAAGCCGTCGCGCTCCAGGGTCTGGAGCGTCTGCGTCAGCATCTTCTCGCTGACGCCGCCGACCCGGCGGCGCAGCTCGCTGAAGCGGTACGAGCGCTCGCGCAGCGCGATGAGGATCAGGACGCCCCAGCGGCTGGTGACGTGCTCCAGGACGAGCCGGGCCGGGCACATGGCGCCGACGACGTCCGTCAGCAGGCTCTTCGGTTCCACGCTCGCGTTCGCACTTACTTCCATACCAGTACCTTACTTCAAAGTGGGTACTTACGAAAGGAAAGTGCCCGACGTACGGTGAGGACATCGCCCACCGCACCCCACGGGAAAAGGAAGCACCATGAGCATCGTCGTCACCGGAGCCACCGGCCAGCTCGGCCGCCTCGTCATCGACGCCCTCCTCGCCACCGTCCCCGCCGCGTCCGTCGCCGCCGTCGTACGGAACAAGGAGAAGGCGGCCGACCTCGCGGAGCGCGGCGTCGAGCTGCGGATCGCGGACTACAGCCGGCCGGAGACGCTGGCGGAGGCCTTCGGGGCCGGCGACCGGGTGCTCCTCATCTCGGGCAGCGAGGTCGGGCAGCGCGTCGCGCAGCACGCCGCCGTGATCGGTGCGGCCAAGACGGCGGGCGTCGCCCAGCTCGCGTACACCGGCATCCTCGGCGGCCCGGAGGCCGACTTCGCCCTGGCCGCCGAGCACAAGGAGACCGAGCGGCTGATCCTCGCCTCCGGCCTGCCGTACACCTTCCTCCGCAACGGCTGGTACACCGAGAACTACACCGCGAACCTCGCCCCCGTCCTGGCCCACGGCGCCGTCGTCTCCAACGCCGGCGAGGGCCGGATCGCGTCCGCCACCCGCGCCGACTACGCCGCCGCCGCGGCCGCCGTCCTCACCGGCCCTGCCGAGGAGCACGTGAACCAGGCGTACGAGCTGAGCGGCGACACCGCCTGGTCGCACGCCGAGTACGCGGCCGAGGTCGCCGCCCAGTCCGGCCGGGAGATCACGTACAGCAACGTCCCCGCCGAGGCGCACCTCGCGATCCTCACCGGCGCCGGGGTCCCGGAGCCCTTCGCCGCGATCCTCGTCGACGTCGACCGGGCCGTCGAGCACGGCGCGCTCGCCCTGCGGACCGGCGACCTGGCCCGGCTGATCGGCCGCCCCACCACCCCGATCGCCGTGACGATCAAGGAAGCGCTCGCCGCCTCCTGAACGAGGAGCCCGACTGTCATGACCGTATGGCGATACGGGCATGACAACCCGCCCCGTGCGGCGCTACCTTCGACAGGACAGCGTGGCGCGCGGCAGGAGGTCCGGTGGAGACGAAGACGGAGAACGAAGGACGAGCAGGACTGCTCTACGGGATCGGCGCCTACGCCATGTGGGGGCTGGTCCCGCTCTTCTGGCCGCTCCTCAAGCCCGCCGGAGCCGTCGAGATCCTCGCCCACCGGATGGTCTGGTCGCTCCTCTTCGTCGGCATCGCGCTGCTCGCGGTCCGCCGCTGGAGCTGGATACCGGAGCTCGCGCGCAGCCCGCGCAAGCTGGCCCTGATCACCGTGGCCGCCGCCGTCATCAGCGTGAACTGGGGCCTGTACATCTGGTCGGTCAACACCGGCCACGTCGTCGAGGCCTCCCTCGGCTACTTCATCAACCCGCTCGTCACCATCGCGCTCGGCGTCCTCGTCCTCAAGGAGCGGCTGCGCCCGGCCCAGTGGGCGGCGGTCGGCGTCGGCTTCGCGGCCGTCCTCGTCCTCGCGATCGGGTACGGGCAGCCGCCGTGGATCTCGCTCACCCTCGCCTTCTCCTTCGCGATCTACGGCCTGGTGAAGAAGAAGCTCAACCTCGGCGGCCTGGAGTCGCTCGCCGCCGAGACCGCCGTCCAGTTCCTGCCGGCCCTCGGCTACCTGGTCTGGATCGGCACCCAGGGCACCCTGGCCTTCGGCTCCGAGGGCGCCGGACACGCGGCCCTGCTGGCCGCCACCGGCATCGTCACGGCGGTGCCGCTGGTCTGCTTCGGCGCGGCCGCCATCCGCGTACCGCTGTCGACGCTCGGACTCCTCCAGTACCTGGCGCCGACCTTCCAGTTCCTGCTCGGGATCCTCTACTTCCACGAGGCGATGCCGCCGGAGCGGTGGGCGGGCTTCTCGCTCGTCTGGCTCGCCCTGACGCTCCTCACCTGGGACGCGCTGCGCACAGCCCGCCGCAGCCGGGCCGCGATGGCGGCGGCGTCGGCGGAGGCGGTGGCCTCGGTCGAGGCGGCGACGGCTCCGGTCGAGGCGGCCCACCCGTCGGGGCGCTGACGCCTCACGCGTCCAGGAGGTCGTGCTCCCGGATCAGCCAGCAGACCGCCGTCAGCCGCAGGGTCACGAAGTCGTGGCCCGCGGGCTCGGTCCACGCGGCCTCGGAGAGCCCGTCGGTGAACCCGAGCACGTAGTCGGCGAGCTCCTCCCGCCGCACGGTCCGGCCCTCCGGCCCCCGCCTGGCCGGGACGAGCGCGTCGCACACGGCGGCCGCGTGCTGGTCGACGGCGGCCGCGAGGCCCGGCGCGGAGGTGACCTCCGCGAGCCGGGGCAGGTACGCGACGGCGACATCGGTCAACGGGCAGCCGGGGGAATCGCTCATCACTCCACATTAGGTGTGGATCGGGGCGTTCCGACCGTGACCTTGGTCGCAGCCAAGGCCCCTTTCGATATCGGTCCCGCTTATGTCGGTTCCCTCTTGTAACCGACCCGGTCCTGCGCCAGGATCGGGTGTCATGGATGACAGCGCCCTGAAGGCACCGAGCCACTGCGCGGGAAGCTACGGAAACGACGGCGACCCCGACCCCTTCCAGTGGGACACCCGCGAGGACTGCGAGGTCCGCCAGATCCTCGACCGCGTCGCCGACAAGTGGTCCCTCCTCGTCATCGCCCTCCTCGACCGCCGCGTCCTGCGCTTCACGGAGCTCAAGCGCGAGATCGACGGCGTCAGCCAGCGCATGCTGACCGTGACCCTGCGCCAGCTGGAGCGCGACGGCCTGGTGAAGCGCACCGTCCACCCGGTGGTCCCGCCCCGCGTCGAGTACGAGCTCACGCCCCTGGGCGGGACCCTGCACACGACGATCCGTTCCCTCGTGACCTGGACCGAGCAGCACCAGAACGAGATCGCGGCGGCGCGCGAGGAGTACGACGCGAAGGAGGCGGCACTCGCCTGAGGGCCGTGACGTCCGGCGGCGGCCCCGGGATATCCGGTGGCCCCGCGCCCGGGACTTCGCGCACCCTGACGTCCATGGAAGAACCCAAGTACCGGATCCGGGCGCTCCACACCCCGGACACCGTGACCGTCTACCAGGCGTACACGCCGGGGATCGGCCTGCCCGCCGCCCGCGAGGGTCGATTCCCGGCCACATGGAAGCGGGACCGGATGACGTGGATCAAGCCGTCGTTCCTGTGGATGATGTACCGCTGCGGCTGGGGCGCGAAGGAGGGCCAGGAGACGGTCCTCGCCGTGGAGATCACCCGCGAGGGCTTCGAGTGGGCCCTGCGGAACGCCTGCCTCTCGCACTACGTGCGCGGGTTCCACCCCGACCAGGCCTCCTGGAAGCGCCAGTTGGGGCAGGCTCCGGCGCGCGTCCAGTGGGACCCGGAGCGCGACCTGCACCTGCGGCCGCTCCCGTACCGCTCGCTCCAGCTCGGCCTGTCGGGCGAGGCCTCCCGCCGGTACGCGGACGAGTGGACGGTCTCCGTCACCGACGTGACCCCGCTCGCCCACGACGTCCACGCGCTGGTCCGCGCGGGCGACCTGGCCGCAGCCGGCCGCCTGCTGCCCCGGGAGGGGCCGTACCCGGCACCCGAGGGGCTGCTGGACCACCTCCGCGTCCCGGACCCGGCGCCGTCCCCGCCGGTCACCGCGCCCTAGCGCGCCCTCACTCCCCCGCCCTCCGCACGATCTCGTCCATCACGCCCTTCCAGTGGGCGCGTTGACGTTCACGCTCCTCGGCGCTCGCCATGTGCTCCTGGTGGAAGGTGAGGACGGTCCGGCCGTCGCCCGCCGGGGAGACCGCGACCTGGAGGACGGTCTCGCCGTACGACAGGCGGACGCGGTCCCGGGGTCGGAGGCTGCGGAGGGCGGGGTCGCCCTCGGCGGGGAGCGCGGCTCCGGGCCCGAGCCAGAGGCTCAGTCCTTCGGGGCTCACGAGGAAGTCCCAGACGGCCGCGACGGGCAGGGGCAGGGTCTTGGAGACGCCGATCTCCCAGCCGGCATCCCGCGTCAGTCCCACAGGCATCACACTTCTCCCTCCGACGGGGTACGGGCACGGTGCGCCCGGACCTTGTGGCGGTTGCCGCACCGGTCCATCGAGCACCAGCGGCGGCGCCCGGGACGCGAGGTGTCGGCGAAGACGAGGGCGCAGTTGTCGGCGCCGCAGACGCGGACCCGGTCGGCGTACGGCCCGGTGAGGAGCTCGACCGCGTCCCGGGCGACCGTGGCGAGGAGCCGGGCCCCGGTGGCTCCGGGCGCCCACGCGCGCGTGCCGTCGGCGGCGATCAGGGCGACGAGCGGCGGTTCGGCGGCTGCGGCGTTGACCGCCGCCAGCTCCCCGGGGTCGGGGTCGGCGCCCCGGGCCCGCGCCAGGGCGAGGCCCCAGAGCGCGTCCCGCACGTCCCGGACGGCCGCCAGCTCGGCGTCCGTGACGGTCACGTCGAGTCCGGGGGCGAGGCGGCAGCCCCGCACCCAGTCGAGCAGCCCGTCGACCCGGTCGAGGACCTCGTACTGCGCGGCGACCGGCCCGGGTCCACCGGTGAGCAGCAGCTCCAGGCAGAGGGCCCCGGCATCGAAGCGGAACACCTGCCCGTCGCGGTGCCGAAGGGTCATTCCGGTGGCGGCCAGCGTCATGTAACCAGTATAACCAGTTACATGAAGCCCATCCATTGGAAGCTTGTCCTCGACGCCGCCGACCCGCACGCGCAGGCCGTCTTCTGGGCCGCCGCCCTCGGCTATGTGGAGGAGGACCACGACGCCCTCATCCGGCGCCTCCTCGACCTCGGGGCCGCCCAGCCCGAGCTGACCGTGACCGTCCACGAGGGCACGGACCACGAGCGCCTCGGCTGGCGCGACCTCGCCGCCGTCCGCCACCCGGACGACCCCCAGGACCCGGCGACGGGCGGCGGGCTGGGCCGGCGGCTCCTCATCCAGCGGGTCCCGGAACCCAAGACCGTCAAGAACCGGCTCCACCTCGACCTCCACCCGGACCCGGGCACCCGCGACGCCGAGGTCACCCGTCTGGAGGCGCTCGGCGCGACGGTCCTGCGCCGGGTGGACGAACCGTCCGGGTCCTGGACGGTCATGGCCGACCCGGAGGGCAACGAGTTCTGCGTGCAGTAGAGGCCGGCGTCAGGGCCTCCGTACCTCGAAGTGGAAGCAGCCGTACTCCACGGCGCGGACGTGCACGAGGACGACGGCCGGGTCGGCGAAGGCCTCCTCGAAGGCCTCGTCGAAGCCTTCACCGGGGGCCTCGGGCAGCTCCAGGAGCCGCCCACCGGCGATCCGGCCCTCCGCGTCGTACCGCCGGACGGTCCGCAGCGCCCCGGCCCGCTCGAAGGGGTACGCCTCCGAGGGCCCGGGGCCGCCGCACTCCTCGGCGTGCACGAAGACGGGCCCCTGCTCGTCGTACGCCCCCGGCGCGACACCGTCCTCGGCCGCCCAGCGCCGCAGCGGCGCGTACGAGACGAGCGCGATCCGCTCGCCGGCGACGGAGAGCCGCAGGCAGCAGCGCAGGGGACTCCCGCCCTCGGCGTCGACGAACGGCACACAGGGCTGCCCGGCATCGTCGGTGACGCGCAACTGGGCGAGGGCGGCGGGTGAGACGGCGCGTGCGAGGTAGATGCTCATGGGGCCAGCGTCACGCGGCACCGCGAACGCCGCTGGCGGAATTCGGACGGGGCACTCGGGGCGGGGTGGGGCCGGGGGTGAAGGGTTCTCGAGAGCTTCTGGTGGGACCGCCCTCTTTCCGAGAGTCGCAGCTTCCGCCAGCGCGTCAAGGGCACGCCGGCTCCGCCGATGGCCTGCGGCCACCCTCAGCACCCGGCCCGAACCCCACCGGAACCGCCAACCCCAGGCGTTCCGTCCGAAGTTCGCTCAGCGAACGCCCCTGACCGGTTTCCGCTCTTGACGCGGAGTCAAACTCTCACTGAACATTCAGCACGCACACACGCAACAGAACAACTGAACACCGCACATGCACTCGCACAGCTCCAGCGCCTCGTGGCACCCACGCCCGAGGCGTCTCGCACGTTCCGTCCCATCCCCGTTCGGAATCCGGAGCCCCCACATGAACATCTCCGTGCCCAGACGCGTCACCGCGGTCGCCGCTCTCGCGGCCCTCGCGCTCGCCGGTCTCACCGGCACCGCCGGCGCCGAGTCGCAGGCGGTCGCCGCCGCGCCCGACATCCCCCTGGCCAACGTCAAGCAGCACTTGACGGACCTTCAGTCGATCGCCACCGCCAACGGCGGCAACCGCGCCCACGGCCGTACCGGTTACAAGGCGTCCATCGACTTCGTGAAGGCCAAGCTCGACGCCGCCGGATACACCACCACCATCCAGCAGTTCACCTCCAGCGGCGCGACCGGCTACAACCTCATCGCCGACTGGCCGGGCGGCGACCCGAACCAGGTCCTGATGGCCGGCGCGCACCTCGACTCGGTCAGCTCCGGCGCCGGCATCAACGACAACGGCTCCGGCTCCGCCGCCGTCCTGGAGACGGCCCTCGCGGTCGCCCGCTCCGGCTACCAGCCCTCCAAGCACCTGCGCTTCGGCTGGTGGGGCGCGGAGGAGCTCGGTCTCGTCGGCTCGAAGTACTACGTCGGCCAGCTGCCGACCGCCGAGCGCGCGAAGGTCTCCGGCTACCTCAACTTCGACATGATCGGTTCGCCCAACCCGGGTTACTTCGTCTACGACGACGACCCGGCCATCGAGCAGACCTTCAAGAGCTACTTCGCGGGTCTCGGCGTCCCCACCGAGATCGAGACCGAGGGCGACGGGCGCTCGGACCACGCCTCGTTCAAGAACGTCGGCATACCCGTCGGCGGTCTCTTCACGGGCGCGAGCCGGGTCAAGACCAGTGCCCAGGTGTCGAAGTGGGGCGGTACGGCCACGGCCTTCGACCGCTGCTACCACTCGTCGTGCGACAACACGTCGAACATCAACGACACCGCCCTCGACCGCAACAGCGACGCGGTCGCGCACGCGATCTGGGCGCTGTCCGGCACCAGCACCCCGCCCACGGGCACGGTCTTCGAGAACACGGCCGACGTCTCCGTCCCGGACAACGGCGCCGCGGTCACCTCGACGGTCGACGTCACCGGCATCGCCGGCAACGCCCCGAGCACTCTCGCCGTCGGTGTGAACATCGTCCACACCTACCGCGGTGACCTCGTCGTCGATCTCGTCGCCCCCGACGGCTCGGTCTACAGCCTGAGCAACCGGTCCGGCGGCAGCGCCGACAACATCGTCCAGACCTTCACCGTGAACGCCTCCTCCGAGGTCGCGAACGGTGCCTGGAAGCTCCGCGTCCAGGACAAGGCCTCGGCCGACACCGGCTACATCAACAGCTTCAAGCTGACGTTCCCGTAAGGCGCAGGACGCAAAAAGCTCCCGGGTGGGTCGGTGACCATCGCCCCCGACCCGCCCGGGGTCCCAACCTGACGGCTACTTACCGGCGTTGGCCGCGTTCACCAGCGCGTCCTGCGTCACCGCGCCGACGTAGACCTTGCCGTCGTCGGTGAGCAGCGCGTTCACCAGCTTCGTCTTGAAGACGGTGCCCGAGCCGAACTTCCCGGTGACCTTGTCGCCGAAGGAGTCCAGGAGACCCTGGATCTCCTTCGGCGCTTCGTCCGTCTTCGGGGCGGGGGCGCCGGAGTCGAGCTTCGCGATCGCCGTCCAGCCCTCGCCGATGACGTTCGGGCCACCGCCCTTCCCGAGGTCGCCGAAGCCGGGGAGGCCGCCGAGCTCGCCGCCGAACTCCTTCTCGAAGTCCTTCCCGAAGTCCTCGGGCTTCTCCGACCCCGCGCCCTTCTCGGCGGCGCCCTCCGTCACCTTCGCGCCCTCGGGGACCTTGAAGTCGAAGTCCGAGGCGGCCGGCTTGCCGAAGTCGACCTTCGTGAAGCCCGCGTCGACGACCGGCTTGCCGCCCTCGACCGAGGCGAGGGTGAACTTGAGCGGGGTGCCGTTCGCCGCGTCCACGGCGATCTTGATCGACTCGACCGTCGAGCCGGACTGCTTCGGCTTGATCATCAGCTGGTACGCGTCCCGGCCGGCGACCTTGGCCGTGCCGTCGACGGTGATCGACGTGGTGTCGCCGGCCGCCTTCAGGACCTCGTCGGCGAGCTCCTTCGGCGTGGTCGGGAGCTCCTCCGAGGGCGTCTCCCCCTTCTCGCCCTTCTCCCCGGCGCCCGCGGGGGCCTTCTCGTGGAAGACCTCCTTGGACTTGCTGTCGTACGCCCAGACGTCGTCGCCGTTGTGGATCAGGCTGTACTCGTCGGAGCCGTCGAGCAGCGTCAGCTTCTGGCGGTCGGGGCCGTCGGCGGCCACGCGCAGTGTGTGGGTGCCGGAGACGAGCTCGGTGAGCTTCTCCGTGGGGTCGGCCGAGGAGGAGCCGCCGCCCCCACCGGCCAGCGCGCCGAGGTCGGCCAGGCCGCCGAGGGGCAGGCCGAGGTCGGTGGAGATCCTGAACGTGCCGGACAGGGTCTGGGTGTCCGAGGCGGCGATCTTCTCGATGAGCTGCTGGGCCGTGATCTCCGGCAGGTCCGGGTCACCGGACGCCGCGAGTGCCGGGACGAGCCCGATGGTCGCCGCGGCCACTCCTGCCACCGCGATCGGGACGATGAACCGGCTCGCCTTACGGGTGTCTGCCATGGTCTCCGCTTCCTCCGTGCTGCGCCCTGTGGTCGATGACTCCATCTGACCAAATCGGGGGCACAGAAGCGTCAGCCCCCGGGATCAACCTCGCGTACTGCTTCGGGATGACCCCACCCTGAGATTCCCTCACCCGCCCGGTTGACCCCTCGGCGCCCGGCCGGGCCCTCGGCCCGCGCGACGGACCCTCAGCCCGCGCGGTGGACCACCGCGTCGCACATCTCCTGGAGCGCCGCCTTCGCGTACCCGTCGGGCAGCGGCGCCAGCATCGCGCGCGCCTCCTCCGCGTACCGCACGGTGTCCCGTCGGGCCTGCTCCAGGGCCGGGTGGACGCGGAGCCGCCGCAGGACCTCGGCGTGCCGGTCGTCGTCCGTCAGGTCGCCGTCGACGAGGGCGACGAGCTCGACGTCCTCCGGGCGGCCGTGGGCGGCCGCCGCGGCCCGCAGGTGGAGGACGGGCAGGGTCGGGATGCCCTCGCGGAGGTCGATGCCGGGGGTCTTGCCGGACTCGTGGGAGTCGGAGGTGATGTCGAGGACGTCGTCGGCGAGCTGGAAGGCGACGCCGAGCCGCTCGCCGTACTGGGTGAGGATGTCGACGACGCTCTCGTCGGCGCCGGACATCATCGCGCCGAAGCGGCAGGAGACGGCGACGAGGGAGCCGGTCTTGCCGCCGAGGACGTCGAGGTAGTGGTCGACGGGGTCGCGGCCGTCGGTCGGTCCCGCGGTCTCCAGGATCTGGCCGGTCACGAGCCGTTCGAACGCCTCGGACTGGATCCGTACGGCATCGGGGCCGAGGTCCGCGAGCGTGTGCGAGGCGCGGGCGAAGAGGAAGTCACCCGTGAGGACGGCGATCGAGTTGCCCCAGCGCGTGTTGGCGCTCGGCACTCCGCGCCGGACGTCGGCCTCGTCCATGACGTCGTCGTGGTAGAGCGTGGCCAGGTGGGTGAGCTCGACGACCACGGCGGAGGGCACGACGCCCGGCGCGTAGGGGTCGCCGAACTGGGCGGAGAGCATCACGAGCAGGGGGCGGAACCGCTTGCCACCGGCCAGGACGAGATGCTGCGCGGCCTCCGTGATGAAGGGGACATCGCTCTTGGTGGCGTCCAGGAGGCCCGCCTCCACAGCCGCCAACCCGGTCTGGACATCGGCCTCAAGAGCCTGGTCCCGCACGCTAAGACCGAACGGCCCGACGACGGTCACGAGGGGGTCTCCTGTCTGCTGACGCCTGCTGACGATCACACGGATTGTTCACATGGACTGTTGACGATCACATGGATTGTCGATGTGTCGCTCGATTCACTCAAGCCAGCGTATCCGGTCACCTTTCGATCACCGTGGGCGCCTTCCCGTCACCCCCGGTATGTTCGGGATCAGCTCATACGACCAGGAGTAGGCGTTTTGTCCCGAACAACGATCGATACGGATCCGAACGGCGAGCAGCCGCCCCCGGAGGACGACCACGCGTTCCTCGGCCATCCCCGGGGCCTGCTGACCCTCTCGGGCCTGGAGGTCTGGGAGCGGTTCTCGTTCCTCGGCATGCAGGCGATCCTCGTCCTCTACTTCGCCGCGAGCGTCGCCGACGGCGGCCTCGGCATGGACTCCGGCACCGCCGCCTCGGTCTCCGCCGCCTACGGCACGCTCGTCTACCTCGTCTCGGTGGCCGGCGGCTGGCTCGCCGACCGCATCCTCGGCTCGTACCGCGCCGTCCTCTGGGGCGGCATCCTCATCGCCTGCGGCCACTACGCGATGGCCGTGCCGACCGCCGCGATGACCTGGGTGGGCCTCGGCCTGATCAGCGCCGGCACCGGCCTCCTCAAGCCGAACGTCGCCACCATGGTCGGCAAGCTCTACCGCACGGACGACGACCGCCGCGACGCCGGTTTCGCCCTCTACTACATGGCGATCAACATCGGCGCCTTCGCCGGCCCGCTGATCACCGGCTGGCTCGCCGACCACAAGGGCTACCACTGGGGCTTCTCGGCCGCCGCGATCGGCATGACCTTCGGCCTGATCCAGTACGTGGCGGGCCGCCGTCACCTGGCCGGGCGCAAGCACGCCGCCGAGTTCGCGCTCGCCCCGGACGCCATGCGCCGGGCCGTCCGGACGATCGTCGTCGGGGCGGTCGTGACGGCCCTCGTCGCCGTGGTGCTCGCCCTCACGGGCTGGCTGACCATGGACCGGTTCGTGGACGTGCTGACCCTCATCTCGGTCATCGCGCCCGTCGTCTTCTTCTGGGTGATGTTCAAGAGCCCCCGGGTCACGGCCGAGGAGCGCGGCCGCCTCAAGCCGTACATCGTGCTGTTCCTGGCGTCGGTGGTGTTCAACTTCATCCTCTTCCAGGCGTACTCGACGATGATCCTGCTCGCCTCCACGAACGCCCGCACGACCATCCTCGGCTTCGACTTCCCCGCCAGTTGGTACGCCTCCGCCCTCGGCGCCTTCGAGGTCCTCCTGGCCCCCGTCGTGGCCGCCGTCTGGGCCCGGATGGGCCACGACCAGCCGCACGCCTCCAACAAGATCGCCTTCGGCGTGATCCTCGGCGGTCTCTCCTTCCTCCTGATGGTCCTGCCGACCTCCGGGCACGCCGACGACACGTACCAGATGGCCGCCTGGTGGATCGTCGGCTCGTACCTGCTGCTCGGCCTCGGCGACGTCCTCCTGGAGACCTCCGGGATGTCCGCCACGAGCAAGCTCGCCCCGAAGGCCTTCTCCAGCCAGACCATGTCGCTGTGGTTCCTGTCGCTCGCGCTCGCCAACGGCATCCAGGCCCAGACCGTGAAGCTCTACGACGACGTCTCCAAGCCCGTGTACTTCGGCGTGAACGGCGCCGTCGCCGTCGCGGTCGGCCTCGTCGTGATCGCCCTGGCGCCCTGGCTGCGCCGCACCATGCACCCCGTCCACTGAGGCCACCCCGAGGGGACCTGATGCCGAAGCCGAAGATCCGTACCGACTTCCCGTACGAGACCCGCCACGAGGACGTCCGCATCCCGCTGCCGGACGGCACACGGCTGTACGCCCGGATCTGGCGCCCGGTCACCGAGGAGCCCGTACCGGCCCTCCTGGAGTACCTGCCGTACCGCCTCAGCGACTGGACCGCGCCCCGCGACTGGCAGCGCCACCCCTGGTACGCGGGCCACGGCTACGCCTCCGTACGGGTCGACGTCCGCGGCCACGGGAACAGCGACGGCCTCCCCGGCGACGAGTACGACGCCGTCGAGCTCGCCGACGGCGTGGCCGTCGTGAACTGGCTCGCCGAACAGCCCTGGTGCACCGGCAAGGTCGGCATGTTCGGCATCTCCTGGGGCGGCTTCAACTCGCTCCAGATCGCCGCCCTCGCCCCCGAACCCCTCAAGGCGATCGTCACCGTCTGCTCCACCGACGACCGGTACGACAACGACGTCCACTACATGGGCGGCTCGGTCCTCGGCGTCGACATGCACGCCTGGGCGGCCACCATGCTCGCCTTCGTCTGCCGGCCGCCCGACCCGCGGTACGCGGGCGAGGAGTGGCGCGAGCGGTGGCTGAAGCGCTTGGAGGCCGTGGACCCGCTCATCCACACCTGGCTCGCCCACCAGACCCGCGACGCGTACTGGCGGCACGGCAGCGTCTGCGAGGACTACTCCGCCATCGGGGCCGCCGTCCTCGCCGTGGGCGGCTGGCACGACCCGTACCGCGACACCGTCCTGCGGCTCGCGCAGCACCTCCCCCAGGACCGGGTGCGCGGCATCATCGGCCCCTGGTCCCACCAGTACCCGGACCGCGGCCTGCCGCCGGGACCCGCCATCGGCTTCCTCCAGGAGACCCTGCGCTGGTGGGACCACCACCTCAAGGGCGTCGAGAACGACGTGATGGCCGAACCGCTGCTGCGCACGTGGATCAGCGAGTCGCACCCGCCGGCCACCGTGTACGAGGAGCTGCCGGGCCGCTGGGTCACCGACCCCGCCTGGCCTTCCCCGAACGTCACCCCCGTCACGTACGCCTTCCAGGGCGGCCCCCTCGTGGTCGACTCCCCGCAGCAGACCGGCATCGACGCCGGCCGGTTCTTCCCCTTCGGCAACGACGCCGACCTGCCGCCGGACCAGCGCGAGGAGGACGCCCACTCGGCCTGCTTCGACTTCGCCGTCCCCGCGGACGGCGGCCCCATCGAGATCCTCGGCCGCCCGTCCGTCAGCCTCGCCCTGCGCGCGGACGCCCCCACCGGCCAGGTCGTCGCCCGGCTCTGCGACATCGCCCCCGACGGCTCCTCCACGCTCGTCACGCGCGGCGCGCTGAACTTCTCCGCCCGCTACGGCCGCGACCGGGCCGTGGAGGCTCAGGTCGGCGAGTGGGAGAGCTTCGTCTTCGAGCTGAACGGCATCGGGCACACCTTCCCGCCCGGCCACCGGGTGCGGCTCGCGGTCTCCTCCGCGTACTGGCCGTGGATCTGGCCGCAGCCGGACGCGAAGGGCTTCACGCTCGACTCGGCGGGCTCCTCCCTCACCCTGCCGGTTCGCCGCCACACGGACGACGCCGTCGAGTGGGAGGAGCCGGAGCAGTCCGAGCCGCTGGGCGTCGCCTACCCGCGCACCCTGGAGGAGCCGCGCCCGGAGCGGGTCGTGGTGCGGGACGTGGCGAAGGGCGAGTGGAAGCTGGAGGTCGACCCGAAGTACGGGGGCACGCGGGTGTACCCGGACGGCCTGGAGTTCACCGAGGACGCGGTGGAGACGTACACGATCGAGGAGGGCGACCCGCTGTCCGCGCGGACGCTCTCGGAGTGGTCGATCCGGCTGCACCGGCCCGAGCTGTCGTGGGACGTCACGGTGGACACGCGCTCGGAGATCTCCTGCGACGCGGACGCGTTCCACACCTCGAACGAGGTGGTGTGCAAGGAGGACGGCGAGGTCGTCTTCCACCGCACGTGGGAGAAGAGCATCCCGCGCACGGCGGGCTGAGGACGCGCGAAGGCGCCCGTACCCGGCGGGGGGTACGGGCGCCTTCGTGATGCCTTACGCGTTCGCGCCGGCCTTGCGGCGGCGGGCGAAGACGAGCGCGCCGGCGCCGAGGGCGACGGCACCCGCGGCGGCGAGGCCGAGCGGCAGGGTGTCGTTCGCACCGGTGGCGGCGAGAGCGCCGTTGTTCACCGCGGTGTTCGACGAGCCGCCCTGCTGGGTGGTGTTGCCGTTGCCCGTGGAGGTGACGGTCGGCGCCGGGGTCGGCGTCGTCGTCGACGGGGACGGCTCCGGGGTGGGCTTCGTCGTCGCCGAGGTGGGCTTCGGGGTCGGCTTGTCGCCCTTGGCCGCGAGGATGTCGAACTCGGCGGTCGCGTACTCGTCGCCGAAACCGCAGGTCCCGTCGTTGTTCTGGTACGCGCCGACGGCGAAGGCGACACCGGGGCCGACCGGCGTCTCGTCGTCGAGGGTGAGGCGCAGCTTCACGTCCTTGGAGCCGCCCTTGACCAGGTCACCGATCTCGATGGCGTCGTGCTCCACGGTGATCGGCGTCCACTCCAGGACGTCGGCGGAGGACCACTCGATGGAGATGTACTCCTTGAAGTCCGACTCGTCGTCGAGGACCTCCTCCTCGTCGGGCAGGGCCGCGGCGTAGGGGAGGGCCTGGACCTCGTCGAGGGTCCGGTCGGAGGTGTTGCTGACACGCAGCGAGAAGATCGCGGTGTCGCCGGCGGTAACCGACTTCGGGCCGTTCAGGGCGACCTTGACACCGCCGTCCTCGTAGCAGTCGCCGAGGCCCTCCTCGAAGGCCTCCAGGGCCTCTTCCGCGTCGGCGAGCTCCTGCTCGGCCACGACGATGTCGGCGGCGAGGAGGCCGGCCTTCGTAGCGAGGGCGACCCGCGCGTCGTCGAAGGCGGTACGCGCGGTCTTCAGACGGAGGTCGGCCGCGTCCTTGGTGGCGGCGGCGGCCACGGCGGCGGTCTTCGCGGTGGTGACGGCCTGCTCGGCCGTCGCGATCTCCTCCGGGGTGGCGGTGCTGCCGGTCTCCTTCAGCTTCGCCAGGTCCGCCTCGGCCGTGACGAGCGCGGCGTCGGCGGTGGCCTTCGCGGTCTTGGCGGCCTCGACGGCGGCCTTGGCGGCGGCGAGCTCGGTCTTCACGGCCTCGCCGACATTGTCGTCCTTGAGGTCCTGCACGACGGCCTTGCGCTGGGTCTCCAGCTCGTCGAGCTTGGCCTCCGCGTCGGCGACGGCCTTCTCCAGCTCCTCGTACGAGGGCTTCTCGTCCTCGTCGTCGGACGCGGGCTTCTGCGTCGACGCGGGCGACGGCTTGGTGTCGGCGAACGCCGGGGCGGCGGAGAGGAACACGACCGGGGTGGTCACGGCGGCGGCCACGGCGGTCGCGAGGATGCGACGAATCTTCACAGTGTGGACCCTTTTTCCTGGTCAAGGAAGATGAAAAGAGCGTGTTGGGGCGTGCCTCCGCGGGGACTTCACGCGGCGCGACGCCACCGCGATCGTAGGGCTCGGGGTGCCTCCGCGGGAGGGCTGTTTCCGCAGTTCGGGACGGGTGTCTCGACCGATCCCGGCCACATACCGCGCGAATGCGGACAGTTGCCCACGGAGGCCGCACTTTCTATGTGATCCATGTCATCAGCGCCCGGCGGCGGGCCCCGTAACGTGTCCCCCACACACGTGGAAAGCGAGGCACGCACAGATGTCCGAGCACAGCCCGCTCGACCTGGCCGAGGGCGATCCCTTCGGCCCGCACAACCTCCCGTACGGCGTCTTCTCGACCGCCGACGAGCCCGGGCGCCGCCGGCTCGGCGTCCGGATCGGCGGGCACGTGCTGGACGCGGGCGCCGCTGCGCACGCGCTCGGCTCGCCCTATGCGGCGCTGCTCGCCCAGCCGAGCCTGAACCCGCTGCTCGCGGCCGGGCGGACCGCCTGGCGCGATGTGCGCCGGGCGCTCACGGCCTGGGTGACGGTGCCGGCGCACCGGGCGGACATCGAGCCGCTGCTGTACCCGCTGGACGGGGTGACGCTGCACCTGCCCTACGAGGTCGCGGACTACGTCGACTTCTACGCGAGCGAGCACCACGCGACGAACGTGGGCCGGATCTTCCGCCCGGACGGCGACGCCCTCACCCCCAACTGGAAGCACCTGCCGATCGGTTACCACGGTCGCGCGGGCACGGTCGTGGTCTCCGGCACCGATGTCGTGCGCCCCTCCGGGCAGCGCAAGGCGCCGACGGACGCGGCCCCGGTCTTCGGTCCGTCCGTGAAGCTGGACATCGAGGCGGAGGTCGGCTTCCTCGTCGGCACCCCGTCGGAGCTGGGCCGACCGGTCGCGCTCGGCGACTTCCAGGAGCACGTCTTCGGTCTGTCGCTGCTCAACGACTGGTCGGCGCGGGACATCCAGGCCTGGGAGTACGTGCCGCTCGGCCCGTTCCTCGGCAAGTCGTTCCAGACGTCGGTCGCGGCGTGGGTGACTCCCCTGGAGGCGCTGGACGCGGCCCGGACGGCCCCGCCGGCGCGGGACTTCCCGCTGCTTCCGTACCTGGACGACGCGGCCGCGGAGGAGCCGGGCGGCTTCGACGTGCGGATCACGGTGGAGATCAACGGCGAGACCGTGGCCGAGCCGCCCTTCTCCACCATGTATTGGACGGCGGCCCAGCAGCTCGCCCACATGACGGTGAACGGCGCCTCGCTGCGCACGGGTGACCTGTACGGCTCCGGGACGGTCTCCGGGCCCGAGGTGGGCCAGCGCGGCTCGTTGCTCGAACTCACCTGGAACGGCCGGGACGCGCTCGAACTGGCCGGTGGCAAGCGGACGTTCCTGGAGGACGGCGACGAGGTCGTGCTCACGGCCTGGGCGCCGGGCCCGGACGGTACGCGGGTGGGTCTCGGCGAGGTCCGGGGCCGGATCGCTCCTTCCGCCTGAGCCGTCTGAGCCGCCTGACCCGTACGGCCGTCAGCGCACCCGCCACAGCGCGGGGACGTTCGGCGGCTCCCAGCCGGCCTGGGCCGTGTGCGCCTGGAGGCACGCGTAGCCCAGGCCGCCGTACGTGACGGAGTCCCCGGCCCGGTAGGCGGTCCCGGCGGCCCAGGTCCCGCCGGGAGACCCCGTCGGAGTCGCCGTCGGAGTCGCCGTCGGGCTCGGGCCGGGGGCCTGCGGCACGTTCAGGACGAAGTCGAAGGCGGCCTCCCGGGCTCCGCCCGCGTCCCGGACGGTCATGAGCAGCCGCGGGTCGAAGATGGTGTCGGTGTTGTTGCGGGGTTCGTTCGGGAAGTACAGCTGGGTGGTGAGCACGGGCCGGCCGGGGGCCTGGAGCTTGACGTGGAGGTGCCGGGTGCGGCCGGGGTAGAGGCCGGGCACGATCGTGGTGAGCTTGAAGGCTCCCTGTGCGTCGGTGAACTGGTGCCCGCGGAAGCGGAATCCGGTGTTGTCGTAGGCGCCGTTGGTGTCGGCCTGCCAGAAGTCGAGCAGGACGCCCGATATCGGCCGGCAGGCGAGTCCGAAGACATAGCCGCTGACGGTGAGCCGGATCCCGGGGGTGCCGGACTCCGCCAGGCTGGTCCGCAGCGGCGAGTTCGGCTTGAAGTACGGGCCCTCGGTCTGCGGCACGGTCGGGTCGTCGCCGTCGTCGCACTCCGGGGTGAGCGCGGGCGCCGCCTCGCCGGCGGTGAGGGTTCGGGCGAGCGCCGGGACGCCCATGAGCACCGCGGGCGCCGCCATGCCGGCGGCGAGCGCGGCGCGCAGCACCGCCTTGCGGGTGATGTGCCCGGTACTGGTTTCGTGGTCCATGCCTGCTCCTCCTGCGGGGGCGGGGGTGGCGGGGATGGCAACGAACCTAGGGGCGCGGGCCGTCGACTTCGAGGGACGGAACACGGCGGTCGTGGTGTTTTCGGAAGTCCCCCGGGCTGTGGCCCGTCTCGCGGCGGAAGAAGCGGCAGAAGTACGCGGCATCGTCGAAGCCGACCCGCGCCGCGACCTGGCGGATCGTCAACCCGGTTCCGACGAGCAGTCGTTGTGCCTCGCGTGTGCGGGCCTCGCGGAGCAGGGCGCCGGGGGTGCGGCCGGTGGCGGCCCGTACGGCCTCGGTGAGGTAGCCGGGGGTGACCCCGATCCGCTCGGCGCACTCCCGTACGGACCGGTACTCCGCACCGGCAGGGGTGATCAGGCGGGCGAACTCCCCGGCGACGGCGGCGAATCGGCCGGCCGGCGCCCCGGCCGTACGCGCGGCCTCGGGCCCCGGGAGTCGCGCCGTACGGACGAGGAGGACCCGCAGCAGGGACCGCAGGACCGTCGCGAAGCCGGCGGCTCCGTGCCCGTACTCCTCGGCGAGCTCGGCCATCAGCCCGGCGGTACGGGCGTGGGTGGGCCCGTCGAGGGTGAGCCAGGGGCGTTCGCCGAGGCGGCGCAGCAGGTCCCGGTCGCCGGGGTGGTCGAGGAGGAAGTCCTCGGTGAAGAGGACGACGGTGCCGTCCAGGCCGTGCGCGTCCTCCCAGTGGTGGACCTGTCCGGGCACGATCACGGCCAGGTGGGGCGGGCGGAGCTCCCAGCGGGCCAGGTCGACGACGTGGGTGCCGGTCCCGGCGGTGACGTGGACGATCTCGTAGAAGGTGTGGCGGTGGGGGAAGGCGGCCCTCGACAGGGGGCCGACGGCGTCGAAGCTTCCGGCGGCGAAGGGCACGTCGTCGGGGAGGCGCAGCTCCAGGCGGTGGACGGGCGGGTCGCCCGCTCGGGGGGCGGCGCAGGGAGTCCCTGGTAAGACGGTCGAGCCGCGCATCGTGACGCTTCCTCCCGGGTGAGTGGTACAGACCATTCGGGGCGGTTTCCACGATGACACGGGCACCTCCCATGGGTCACCCCCGTGTGCGGCGCCCCTGGCCGCCGAGTGGGTGGCCCTGGGGAAGTGCCCAAGTGCCCCTGAACGCGGCTGCGGGGCCCGGCTCGCATCGAGCCGGGCCCCGCACGCGCGTGACGCCTACCGGACGAAGACGCTCGCCTGGTTCGCCAGGTCCAGGAAGTACTGCGGCGCGAGGCCGAGCACCAGCGTGACCACGACGCCCGCCGTGATGGCGAGCGTCGTCAGCGCGGAGGGCACGGCGACCGTGGGGCCGTCCGCCTTCGGCTCGCTGAAGAACATCAGCACGATCACCCGGATGTAGAAGAACGCGGCGATCGCCGAGGAGAGCACACCGACCACGACGAGCGCGCCCGCGCCGCCGTCCGCCGCCGCCTTGAACACCGCGAACTTGCCGGAGAAGCCGGAGGTCAGCGGAATGCCGGCGAAGGCGAGCAGGAAGACCGCGAAGACCGCCGCGACGAGCGGCGAACGGCGCCCGAGCCCGGCCCACTTGGAGAGGTGGGTGGCCTCGCCGCCCGCGTCCCTGACCAGCGTGACGACGGCGAACGCGCCGATCGTCACGAAGGAGTACGCCAACAGGTAGAAGAGGACGGACGAGATGCCGTCGGGGGTGGCGGCGATGACACCGGCCAGCAGGAACCCGGCGTGCGCGATGGACGAGTACGCCAGGAGCCGCTTGATGTCGGTCTGGGTGATGGCGACGATCGCACCGCCCAGCATGGTGACGATCGCGACGCCCCACATGACCGGCCGCCAGTCCCAGGTGAGGCCCGGCAGCACCACGTACAGCAGGCGGAGCAGCGCGCCGAACGCGGCGACCTTGGTCGCGGCGGCCATGAAGCCGGTGACCGGGGTCGGGGCGCCCTGGTAGACGTCCGGGGTCCACATGTGGAACGGCACGGCGCCGACCTTGAAGAGGAGCCCCGTGAGGACCATGGCGAAGCCGATGAGCAGCAGGACGTCGTTGCCCATGGTGTCGGCGAGCGCCGGGTCGACGGAGACGACGGCGCCGTCGACGACCCGGGCGATCGTCGCGTACGAGACGGAGCCGGCGTAGCCGTAGAGCAGGGCGATCCCGAAGAGCAGGAACGCCGAGGAGAACGCGCCGAGGAGGAAGTACTTGACGGCCGCCTCCTGCGACATCAGCCGCTTGCGGCGGGCGACGGCGCAGAGCAGGTACAGCGGGAGGGAGAAGACCTCCAGGGCGACGAAGAGCGTCAGGAGGTCGTTGGCCGCCGGGAAGACGAGCATGCCGGCGATCGCGAAGAGCGCGAGCGGGAAGACCTCGGTGGTGGTGAAGCCGGCCTTGACGGCCGCCCTCTCCTGCTCGCTGCCGGGGACGGCGGCGGCCTCGGCGGCGAAGGAGTCGACCTTGTGGCCGTGGTCGGCCGGGTCGAGCCTGCGCTCGGCGAAGGTGAAGACCGCGACGATCGAGGCGAGGAGAATGGTGCCCTGGAGGAACAGGGCGGGTCCGTCGACGGCGATGGCGCCCATGGCCGCGATCTGGGCCTTGGTGGTGCCGTAGCCGCCGGCCGCCAGGCCGACGACCGCGGCGAAGGCGGCGACGAGGGCCAGGACCGAGAGGAAGACCTGGGCCACGTACCGGCCCTTGCGGGGCACGAAGGCCTCGACGAGGACGCTGACGATCGCGGCGCCGATCACGATGAGTACGGGCGAGAGCTGCGTGTACTCGATGTGGGGGGCCGGGATCTTGCTCAGCGGCTCGACCGCCGCCGTCGTCCACAGGCTGTGGACAGCCGTTGTACTCACTGGGCGGCCTCCACGTTGGGCACGGTGGGCTGGGGGTCCTTCTGCTGGACGTCGGACATGGTGTGCTGCACCGCCGGGTTGACGACGTCCGTCAGCGGCTTCGGGAAGACGCCGAGGAGGATCAGGAGGGCGATCAGCGGGACGACCACCGCCAGTTCGCGCACCCGCAGGTCCGGCAGTTCCCGCACCTCCTCCTTCACCGGTCCGGTCATCGTCCGCTGGTACAGCACGAGGACGTAGAGCGCGGCGAGGACGATGCCGGTGGTGGCGATGACGCCGGCCACCGGGTACCGGGCGTAGGTGCCGACCAGGACCAGGAACTCGCTGACGAACGGCGCGAGTCCGGGCAGCGACAGGGTCGCGAGACCGCCGATCAGGAAGGTGCCGGCGAGCACCGGGGCGACCTTCTGCACACCGCCGTAGTCGGCGATGAGCCGCGAGCCGCGCCGGGAGATCAGGAAGCCGGCGACGAGCATCAGCGCGGCCGTCGAGATGCCGTGGTTGACCATGTAGAGCGTGGCACCGGACTGGCCCTGGGTGGTCATCGCGAAGATGCCCAGGATGATGAAGCCGAAGTGCGAGATCGACGCGTAGGCGACCAGCCGCTTGATGTCCCGCTGGCCGACCGCGACGAGCGCCCCGTACACGATGCTGATGAGCGCGAGGACGATGATCGCCGGGGTGGCCCACTTCGAGGCCTCGGGGAAGAGCCCGAGGCAGAAGCGGAGCATCGCGAAGGTGCCGACCTTGTCGACGACGGCGGTGATGAGGACGGCGACCGGGGCGGTCGCCTCCCCCATCGCGTTCGGCAGCCAGGTGTGCAGCGGCCACAGCGGCGCCTTCACCGCGAAGGCGAAGAAGAAGCCGAGGAAGAGCAGCCGCTCGGTGTTGGTCGCCATGTCGAGGGACCCGTTGGCGCGGGCCTCGGCGATCTCGGTGAGCGAGAAGTTCCCCGCGACCACGTAGAGCCCGATGACCGCGGCCAGCATGATGAGGCCGCCGACGAGGTTGTAGAGCAGGAACTTGACCGCCGCGTACGAGCGCTGGGCCGCCGCGTTCTCGTCGGAGCCCGAGTGCGCCCGGTCGCCGAAGCCGCCGATGAGGAAGTACATCGGGATGAGCATGGCTTCGAAGAGGACGTAGAAGAGGAAGACGTCGGTGGCCTCGAAGGAGAGGATCACCATCGCCTCGACCATGAGGATCAGGGCGAAGAAGCCCTGGGTCGGGCGCCAGCGGGACGACTTCGTCTCCAGGGGGTCGGCGTCGTGCCAGCCCGCCAGGATGATGAAGGGGATCAGCAGCGCGGTGAGCGCGATGAGCGCCACCCCGATGCCGTCCACGCCGAGTTCGTACCGGACCCCGAAGTCCTTGATCCACGCGTGGGACTCGGTCAGCTGGTACCGCTCGCCGCCGGGCTCGAACCGTACGAAGACGACGGCGGCGAGCACGAGCGTGGCGAGCGAGACGAGCAGCGCCAGCCATTTGGCGGCGGTGCGACGGGCGGCGGGGACGGCGGCGGTGAGGATCGCACCGAGCGCCGGCACCGCTGCCGTGACCGTAAGGAGCGGGAAACCTGTGTTGATTTCAGACATGTGACAGTTACACCGCCCTCATCAGCAGGGTCGCGGCGATCAGCACCGCAGTACCTCCGAACATGGAGACCGCGTACGTGCGGGCGTAGCCGTTCTGGAGCTTGCGCAGCCGGCCGGAGAGCCCGCCGACGGCGGCCGCGGTCCCGTTGACGACGCCGTCGACCAGGGAGTGGTCGACGTAGACGAGCGAGCGGGTGAGGTGCGTGCCGCCCGTGACGAAGACGGCGTGGTTGAAGTCGTCCTGGAGCAGGTCGCGGCGGGCGGCCCGGGTGAGGAGCGAGCCGCGCGGGGCGACCACCGGGACGGGCCTGCGCCCGTACTGGAGGTAGGCGAGGCCGACGCCGATCACCATGACGGCGACGGTGGCGGCGGTGACGGCGGCGGCGCTGATCGGCGGGTGGCCGTGGGCGTAGCCGGTGACCGGCTCCAGCCACTCGACGAATCCGGCGAACTCGAAGAAGGCGCCGGCGCCGACCGAGCCGACGGCCAGCAGGACCATCGGGATCGTCATGGACTTGGGCGACTCGTGCGGGTGCGGGTCGTTCCCCTCCGCATCGGCCTGCCAGCGCTTCTCGCCGAAGAAGGTCATCAGCATCACGCGCGTCATGTAGTACGCGGTGATGGCCGCGCCGAGCAGCGTGACCGCGCCGAGGATCCAGCCCTCGGTGCCGCCCTTCGCGAAGGCGGCCTCGATGATCTTGTCCTTGGAGAAGAAGCCGGACAGACCCGGGAAGCCGATGATCGCGAGGTAGCCGAGGCCGAAGGTGACGAAGGTGACCGGCATGTACTTCCGCAGCCCGCCGTACTTCCGCATGTCGACCTCGTCGTTCATGCCGTGCATGACCGAACCGGCACCGAGGAAGAGCCCGGCCTTGAAGAAGCCGTGGGTCACCAGGTGCATGATCGCGAAGACGTAGCCGATGGGGCCGAGGCCCGCCGCCAGGATCATGTAGCCGATCTGCGACATCGTCGAGCCGGCGAGGGCCTTCTTGATGTCGTCCTTCGCGCAACCGACGATCGCACCGAAGAGGAGCGTGACCGCGCCGACGACGGTGACGACGAGCTGCGCGTCCGGCGCCGCGTTGAAGATGTCGGCGGAGCGGACGATCAGGTAGACACCGGCGGTCACCATCGTGGCCGCGTGGATGAGGGCCGAGACCGGGGTCGGGCCCTCCATCGCGTCCCCGAGCCAGGACTGCAGCGGCACCTGGGCCGACTTGCCGCAGGCCGCGAGGAGCAGCATCAGGCCGATCGCGGTCAGGGTGCCCTGGGACGCCTCGCCGGTCGACGCCAGGACCGGCCCGAAGGCGAAGGTCCCGAAGGTGGTGAACATGATCATGATGGCGATCGACAGGCCCATGTCGCCGACCCGGTTGACCAGGAAGGCCTTCTTCGCGGCGGTCGCCGCGCTGGGCTTGTGCTGCCAGAAGCCGATCAGGAGGTACGAGGCGAGGCCGACGCCCTCCCAGCCGAAGTACAGGAGCAGGTAGTTGTCGGCGAGGACGAGCAGGAGCATCGCCGCGACGAACAGATTGAGGTAGCCGAAGAAGCGGCGGCGGCGCTCGTCGTGCTCCATGTAGCCGATGGAGTAGACGTGGATGAGCGTGCCGACCCCGCTGATCAGCAGGACGAAGGTCATCGACAGCTGGTCGAGCTGGAAGGCGATGTCCGCCTGGAAGCCCTCGACCGGGATCCAGGTGTACAGCCGCTGGTGCATCGCCCGGTCGTCGGCGCTCTTGCCGAGCATGTCGGCGAAGAGCGCCAGGCCGATGAGGAAGGAGACGGCGGCGAGGAGGGTGCCGAGCCAGTGCCCGGTCTTGTCGAGCCGCCGTCCGCCGCAGAGCAGGACGACCGCTCCGAGCAGAGGCGCCGCGATGAGCAGCGCAATCAAGTTGTCCACGATTCCGCCCCTTACAGCTTCATCAGGCTGGCGTCGTCGACCGAGGCCGAGTGGCGGGCACGGAAGACGGACACGATGATCGCGAGCCCGACGACGACCTCCGCGGCGGCGACGACCATCGTGAAGAACGCGATGATCTGGCCGTCGAGGTTGCCGTGCATGCGGGAGAAGGCGACGAACGCGAGGTTGCAGGCGTTGAGCATCAGCTCGACGCACATGAAGACCACGATCGCGTTGCGCCGGATCAGGACCCCGACCGCACCGATGGTGAACAGCAGGGCCGCGAGATACAGGTAGTTGACGGGGTTCACCGGGTGGCCTCCTCTTCGTCCCGGTCCCGGCCGAGCCGCTCCTCGGAGCGCTGCTCCAGGGCCTTGAGGTCGGCCAGCGCCTCGCTGGACACGTCCCGGATCTGGCCCCGCTTGCGCAGGGTCTGCATGACGGTGAGCTCCGACGGGGAGCCGTCGGGGAGCAGACCGGCGACGTCCACGGCGTTGTGCCGGGCGTAGACGCCGGGCGCGGGCAGCGGCGGCACGTGCGTGCCCTCGCGTACGCGCTGCTCGGACAGTTCGCGCTGGGTGGCGGCGCGCTGGGTGCGCTCGCGGTGGGTGAGCACCATCGCGCCGACGGCCGCGGTGATGAGGAGCGCGCCGGTGATCTCGAAGGCGAAGACGTACTTGGTGAAGATGAGGGCGGCGAGGCCCTCGACGTTCCCGCCGTACGCGGAGTTGGCCGCGCCGAGGCCGTTGAACTCGGTGAGCGAGGCCTGGCCGATGCCGGCGGTCAGCAGGATGCCGAAGCCGAGGCCACAGGCCGCGGCCCACCAGCGCTGCCCCTTGATGGTCTCCTTCAGGGAGTCCGCGGCCGTGACGCCGACCAGCATGACGATGAAGAGGAAGAGCATCATGATCGCGCCGGTGTAGACGACGATCTGGACGATGCCGAGGAAGTACGCGCCGTTGGCGAGGTAGAAGACCGCGAGGATGATCATCGTGCCGGCCAGCGACAGCGCGCTGTGCATGGCCTTCTTCATCAGGATCGTGGCGAGGGCGCCGACGACGGCGACGGTGCCGAGGACCCAGAACTGGAAGGCCTCACCGGAAGACGTGGCGTAGGCCGCGAGGTTCGCGCTCATGCGTCCGCCCCCTCCGGCTCGCCCTTCTCGCCGTTGGAGACCGCGACCTGCTGGACCGTCCCCGGCGCGGCCTCGGTGACGAGGCCCCGGTAGTAGTCCTGCTCGGTCATCCCGGGGAAGATCGCGTGCGGCGAGTCGACCATCGTCTCCTCGAGACCCGCGAGGAGCTGCTCCTTGGTGTAGATCAGGTTCTCGCGGGAGGAGTCGGCCAGTTCGAACTCGTTGGTCATCGTCAGCGCGCGCGTGGGGCAGGCCTCGATGCACAGCCCGCACAGGATGCAGCGGGCGTAGTTGATCTGGTAGACGCGGCCGTACCGCTCGCCGGGCGAGTACCGCTCCTCGTCGGTGTTGTCCGCGCCCTCGACGTAGATGGCGTCGGCGGGACAGGCCCAGGCGCACAGCTCGCAGCCGACGCACTTCTCCAGGCCGTCGGGGTGACGGTTGAGCTGGTGCCGACCGTGGAAGCGGGGCGCCGTCGTCTTCTCCTGCTCCGGGTACTGCTCGGTCAGCCGCTTCTTGAACATGGCCTTGAAGGTCACGCCGAAGCCGGCCACCGGATTCTGAAAGTCAGACACCGTCCGTCTCCTTTCCCTCACTCGCAGTAGCAGTATCGGAGGCGCCACTGACAACGAGGTCCTTGTCGTGCCGCGGCCTGCGCCGGGGCACGGGCGGCAGGGACTGTCCGGGCTTGGGCGGTACGGGGAAGCCTCCGGCCATCGGGTCGAAGGTCCGCTCGGCCTCGGGGGCCTCCGCCTCGGCCTTCGCCTTCCTGTCGCGGAACGTGTCGAAGAGGAAGGAGAGCAGCAGCAGTCCGAGGACGGCACCCGCCACGTACAGGACGATGTTGCTGAACGCGATGTTCTCGTTCCGCAGGGCCCGGACGGTGGCGACGAGCATGAGCCAGACCACGGAGACCGGGATGAGGACCTTCCACCCGAGCTTCATCAGCTGGTCGTAGCGGACGCGGGGCAGCGTGCCGCGGAGCCAGATGAAGAAGAAGAGGAGCAGCTGCACCTTGAGGACGAACCAGAGCATCGGCCACCAGCCGTGGTTCGCGCCCTCCCAGAAGGTGGAGACCGGGTACGGGGCCCGCCAGCCGCCCAGGAAGAGCGTCACCGACACGGCCGCGACCGTCACCATGTTCACGTACTCGGCGAGCATGAACATCGCGAACTTGATGGACGAGTACTCGGTGTTGAAGCCGCCGACGAGGTCGCCCTCGGACTCCGGCATGTCGAAGGGGGCGCGGTTGGTCTCGCCGACCATCGTGACGATGTAGATGATGAACGAGACCGGCAGCAGGATGACGAACCAGCGGTCCGCCTGCGCCTCGACGATCGCCGAGGTCGACATCGACCCGGAGTAGAGGAAGACGGAGGCGAAGGCCGCGCCCATGGCGATCTCGTACGAGATCATCTGCGCGCACGACCGCAGGCCGCCGAGGAGCGGGTACGTGGAGCCGGAGGACCAGCCGGCGAGGACGATGCCGTAGATGCCGACGGAGGCGATCGCGAGGACGTACAGCATCGCGATCGGCAGGTCGGTGAGCTGCATCGTCGTGCGGTGGCCGAAGATCGACACCTCGTTGCCGGCGGGCCCGAAGGGGATCACGGCGATCGCCATGAACGCGGGGGCGGCGGCGATGATCGGGGCGAGGACGTAGACGACCTTGTCGGCCTTCTTGACGATCACGTCCTCTTTCAGCATCAGCTTGATGCCGTCCGCGAGGGACTGGAGCATGCCCCAGGGGCCGTGCCGGTTGGGGCCGATGCGCAGCTGCATCCAGGCGACGACCTTGCGCTCCCACACGATGGAGAAGAGCACGGTCACCATCAGGAAGGCGAAGCAGAAGACGGCCTTGATCAGGACGAGCCACCAGGGGTCCGTGCCGAACATGGACAGGTCTTCGGCGGCGAGGACCGTGTTCATTCCTGGACCTCCGTCGTGGTGGCCGCGCCGATGCGGACCAGGTCGCCGGGGTGGGCTCCGGTGTCGGAGTAGATGCCGGTGCCGGTCGAGTTCAGCGGGAGCCAGACCACGCGGTCGGGCATCTCGGTGACCTGGAGCGGGAAGGTGACCGATCCGGCCGGGCCGGTGACCTCCAGGGTGTCGCCGTCCTTGACGCCGGTGTCGGCGGCGGTGGCGGCGGAGAGCCGGGCGACGGCCGCGTGGCGGGTGCCGGCCAGGGCGGTGTCGCCCTCCTGGAGGCGGCCGAGGTCGAGGAGGAGCCGGTGTCCGGCGAGGACGGCATCGCCGTCGCCGGGCCGGGGCGCGGCCTGGCCGGGCTCGGTGGGCTCGGAGGCCCGCTCCTCGGTCCAGCGGCCGAGCCGGTCGATCTCCCGTCGTACGGACCGCAGGTCGGGCAGGGCCAGGTGGGCGTCCATGGCGTCGGCGAGCATGTGGAGCACGCGCGCGTCCGACGGCGCCAGCGGCCTGGTCATCTGCTCGGGCTTGAGCGCGGCCTCGAAGAGGCGCGCCCTGCCCTCCCAGTTGAGGAAGGTGCCGGGCTTCTCGGCGACGGCGGCGACCGGCAGGACGACGTCGGCGCGCTCGGTGACCTCGCCGGGCCGCAGCTCCAGGGAGACCACGAACGCCGCGTCGAGTGCCTCACGCGCCCGTGCCGGGTCGGGCAGGTCGACGACGTCGACGCCGGCGACGAGCAGGGCGCCGAGTTCGCCGGTGGCGGCGGCCTCCACGATCTGGCCGGTGTCGCGGCCGTAGCGGTGCGGGAGTTCGCGGACGCCCCAGGCGGCGGCGACCTCCTCCCGCGCGCGCGGATCGGTCGCGGGCCGGCCTCCGGGCAGCAGGGTCGGGATCGCGCCCGCCTCCACCGCTCCGCGCTCGCCGGAACGGCGCGGGATCCAGACGAGCCGGGCGCCGGTGGCGGCCGACGCGCGCAGGGCGGCGGTGAGCGCGCCGGGCACGCCCGCGAGGCGCTCGCCGACGGCGATGACGGCGCCTTCACTGCGGAGGGCCTCGGCGGCGGCGAGTCCGTCGCCTTCGAGGCTGACCCGGGAGGTGAGCGCGTCGAGCCACTCGGTCTCGGTGCCGGGGGCGGCGGGCAGCAGGGTGCCGCCCGACTTCTCCAGGCCGCGGGTCGCGTGGGAGGCGATCGCGTACGTCTTCTGCCCGTGCTTGCGCCAGGCCTTGCGGAGCCGCAGGAAGACCCCGGGGGCCTCCTCCTCGGACTCCAGGCCGACGAGGAGGACGGCCGGGGCGGCTTCGAGCGAGGTGTACGTGACACCCGTACCGTCCAGGTCCCGTCCGCGTCCGGCGACGGCGGAGGCCAGGAAGTCGGCCTCCTCGCCGGAGTGGACCCGGGCGCGGAAGTCGACGTCGTTGGTGTCGAGGGCGACCCGGGCGAACTTGGCGTACGCGTAGGAGTCCTCGACGGTCAGCCGGCCTCCGGCGAGGACGCCGGTGCGGCCGCGGACGAGTCCGCGGGCGGCGGCCTCCAGGGCCTCGGGCCAGGACGCCGCTTCGAGCTCACCGGTCTCGTAGTTGCGGACGAGGGGGGTGGTGAGCCGGTCGCGCTGCTGCGCGTACCGGAAGGCGAAGCGGCCCTTGTCGCAGATCCACTCCTCGTTGACCTCGGGGTCCTCGGCGGCGAGCTTCCGCATGACCTTGCCGCGCCGGTGGTCGGTGCGGGTGGCGCAGCCGCCGGCGCACTGCTCGCAGACCGACGGCGAGGAGACCAGGTCGAAGGGGCGGGAGCGGAAGCGGTAGGCGGCCGAGGTGAGGGCGCCGACCGGGCAGATCTGGATGGTGTTGCCGGAGAAGTACGACTCGAAGGGGTCGCCCTCGCCGGTGCCGACCTGCTGGAGCGCGCCGCGCTCGATCAGCTCGATCATCGGGTCGCCCGCGACCTGGTTGGAGAAGCGGGTGCAGCGGGCGCAGAGCACGCAGCGCTCGCGGTCGAGGAGCACCTGGGTGGAGATCGCCACGGGCTTCTCGTAGGTCCGCTTGTGGCCGTCGAAGCGGGACTCGGACTGTCCGTGGGACATGGCCTGGTTCTGCAGGGGGCACTCGCCGCCCTTGTCGCAGACGGGGCAGTCCAGCGGGTGGTTGATGAGGAGCAGCTCCATCACGCCGTGCTGGGCCTTCTCGGCGACCGGGCTGGTCAGCTGCGACTTCACCACCATGCCGTCGGTGCAGGTGATGGTGCAGGAGGCCATGGGCTTGCGCTGGCCCTCGACCTCGACGATGCACTGGCGGCAGGCGCCGGCGGGGTCGAGGAGCGGGTGGTCGCAGAAGCGCGGGATCTCGATGCCGAGCTGTTCGGCGGCGCGGATGACCAGCGTCCCCTTGGGGACGGAGATCTCGATGCCGTCGATGGTCAGCGTGACGAGGTCCTGGGGCGGGAGCGCCGCCTCGCCGCCCCCGGAGGGGGCAGACGTGGTGACTGTCATGCGTTCACCTCCGTGTTGTCGGCGCGCCGGTCGGCCCAGACGGTCGACCTGGCGGGGTCGAAGGGGCAGCCCTTGCCCGTGATGTGCTGCTCGTACTCCGCGCGGAAGTACTTCAGCGAGGAGAAGATCGGCGAGGCGGCGCCGTCGCCGAGGGCGCAGAACGACTTGCCGTTGATGTTGTCGGCGATGTCGTTGAGCTTGTCGAGGTCGGCCATGACGCCCTTGCCCGCCTCGATGTCGCGGAGCAACTGGACGAGCCAGTAGGTGCCTTCGCGGCAGGGGGTGCACTTGCCGCAGGACTCGTGCGCGTAGAACTCGGTCCAGCGGGTGACGGCCCGGACGACGCAGGTCGTCTCGTCGAAGCACTGGAGGGCCTTGGTGCCGAGCATGGATCCGGCGGCGCCGACGCCCTCGTAGTCGAGGGGCACGTCGAGGTGCTCCTCGGTGAACATGGGCGTGGAGGAGCCGCCGGGGGTCCAGAACTTGAGGCGGTGGCCCGGCCGCATGCCGCCGCTCATGTCGAGGAGCTGGCGGAGCGTGATGCCGAGGGGGGCCTCGTACTGGCCGGGTGAGACGACGTGCCCACTGAGCGAGTAGAGCGTGAAGCCCGGGGACTTCTCGCTGCCCATCGACGTGAACCATTCCTTGCCGCGGTGGAGGATCGCGGGAACGGACGCGATGGACTCGACGTTGTTCACGACAGTGGGGCAGGCGTACAGACCGGCGACCGCGGGGAAGGGCGGACGCAGCCGGGGCTGGCCGCGGCGCCCTTCGAGCGAGTCGAGGAGCGCGGTCTCCTCGCCGCAGATGTACGCGCCGGCGCCGGCGTGCACGGTGAGTTCGAGGTTCAGTCCGCTGCCGAGGATGTTCCGGCCGAGGTAGCCGGCGGCGTACGCCTCGCGGACGGCCTCGTGGAGGCGACGCAGGACGGGCACGACCTCGCCGCGGAGATAGATGAACGCGTGCTCGGAGCGGATCGCGTAGCAGGCGATGATCATTCCCTCGATGAGGGAGTGCGGGTTGGCGAAGAGGAGCGGGATGTCCTTGCAGGTGCCGGGTTCGGACTCGTCGGCGTTGACGACGAGGTAGTGGGGCTTGCCGTCGCCCTGCGGGATGAACTGCCACTTCATGCCGGTGGGGAAGCCGGCGCCGCCGCGACCGCGGAGGCCGGATTCCTTGACGTACGCGATGAGGTCGTCGGGGCTCATCGCGAGGGCCCGCTTGAGGCCCTGGTATCCCTCGTGCCGCTCGTAGGTCTCCAGGGTCCAGGAGTTGGGCTGGTCCCAGAAGGCGGAGAGGACGGGGGCGAGAAGCTTCTCGGGGCTGTTGTTGTTGTCGATCTCGGCCGCCAAGGTCATCACTTCCCCTCCTGACGGGTTGCCTCACCGCGCGGGTGAACGATTCGGTGGTGCGGGGCCTCGCCCTTGGACAGCCGCAGGCCGACGAGGGAGGCGGGGCCCGCTCCGCCGGTGGCCTCGACGGCGCCGGGGCGCTCGTCGGGGAAGCCGGCGAGGATGCGGGCGGTCTCCTTGAAGGTGCAGAGAGGGGCGCCGCGGGTGGGTTCGACGGTCCGGCCGGCCCGCAGGTCGTCCACCATCTTCTTGGCGGACTCCGGGGTCTGGTTGTCGAAGAACTCCCAGTTGACCATCACGACGGGCGCGAAGTCGCAGGCCGCGTTGCACTCGATGTGTTCGAGCGTGATCTTGCCGTCCTCGGTGGTCTCGTCGTTGCCGACGCCGAGGTGGGCCTTGAGCTCGTCGAAGATGGCGTCGCCGCCCATGACCGCGCAGAGCGTGTTCGTACAGACGCCGACCTGGTAGTCGCCGGAGGGCTTGCGCCGGTACATCGTGTAGAAGGTGGCGACGGCGGTGACCTCGGCGGTGGTCAGACCGAGGAGGTCGGCGCAGAACCGCATGCCGGTACGGGTCACGTGGCCCTCCTCCGACTGCACGAGGTGCAGCATCGGCAGGAGCGCGGAGCGGGAGTCCGGGTAGCGGGCGATGATCGCCTTCGCGTCCTCGGTCAGGCGCGCGTGGACCTCGGCCGGGTACGCGGGGGCGGGGAGCTGGGGCATCCCCAGGCTGACGTTCTCCGTCATCGGTCGACGCCTCCCATCACGGGGTCGATGGAGGCGACGGCGACGATGACGTCGGCGACCTGGCCGCCCTCGCACATCGCGGCCATGGCCTGGAGGTTGGTGAAGGACGGGTCGCGGAAGTGGACCCGGAAGGGGCGGGTGCCGCCGTCGGAGACGACGTGCACGCCGAGCTCGCCCTTGGGCGACTCGACGGCCGCGTAGGCCTGCCCCGCGGGGACCCGGAAGCCCTCGGTGACCAGCTTGAAGTGGTGGATCAGGGCCTCCATCGAGGTGCCCATGATCTTCTTGATGTGGTCGAGGGAGTTGCCGAGGCCGTCGGGGCCGAGCGCGAGCTGCGCGGGCCAGGCGATCTTCTTGTCGCCGACCATGACCGGTCCCGGCGCGAGCCGGTCGAGGCACTGCTCGACGATCCGCAGCGACTGGCGCATCTCCTCCAGGCGGACGAGGAAGCGTCCGTAGGAGTCGCAGGTGTCGGCGGTCGGGACGTCGAACTCGTAGTTCTCGTAGCCGCAGTACGGGTCGGTCTTGCGCAGGTCGTGCGGGAGGCCCGCGGAGCGCAGGATCGGGCCGGTGGCGCCGAGGGCCATGCAGCCGGTGAGGTCGAGGTAGCCGACGTCCTGCATGCGGGCCTTGAAGATGGGGTTGCCGGTGGCGAGCTTGTCGTACTCCGGCAGGTTCTTCCTCATGGTCTTCACGAACTCGCGGACGGCGTCGACGGCGCCGGGCGGCAGGTCCTGGGCGAGGCCGCCGGGGCGGATGAACGCGTGGTTCATGCGCAGGCCGGTGATCAGCTCGTACAGGTCCAGGATCATCTCGCGGTCCCGGAAGCCGTAGATCATGATCGTGGTGGCGCCGAGCTCCATGCCGCCGGTGGCGATGCACACCAGGTGGGAGGAGAGCCGGTTGAGCTCCATGAGCAGGACGCGGATGACGCTCGCCCGGTCCGGGATCTGCTCGGTGATGCCGAGGAGCTTCTCCACGCCGAGGCAGTACGCCGTCTCGTTGTAGAACGAGGTGAGGTAGTCCATGCGCGTGACGAAGGTGGTGCCCTGCGTCCAGGTCCGGTATTCGAGGTTCTTCTCGATGCCGGTGTGGAGGTAGCCGATGCCGCAGCGGGCCTCGGTGACGGTCTCGCCGTCGATCTCCAGGATGAGGCGGAGCACGCCGTGGGTGGACGGGTGCTGCGGGCCCATGTTGACGATGATGCGTTCGTCGTCGGCCTTGGCGGCGGACTGGACGACTTCTTCCCAGTCGCCGCCGGTCACCGTGTAGACGGCGCCTTCGGTCGTCTCCCGGGGGGAGGCGGACGGGGTGTTCACGAGTACGACCTCCGCTGGTCCGGAGCCGGGATCTGGGCGCCCTTGTACTCGACGGCGATGCCGCCGAGGGGGTAGTCCTTGCGCTGCGGGTGGCCCTGCCAGTCGTCCGGCATCATGATCCGGGTGAGGGCGGGGTGGCCGTCGAAGACGATGCCGAAGAAGTCGTACGTCTCGCGCTCGTGCCAGTCGTTCGTCGGGTAGACGGCGACGAGCGACGGGATGCGCGGGTCGGCGTCGGGCGCCGAGACCTCCAGGCGGATCAGCCTGCCGTGGGTGAGCGAGCGCAGGTGGTAGACGGCGTGCAGCTCGCGGCCCTTGTCGCCCGGGTAGTGGACGCCGGAGACGCCGGTGCAGAGCTCGAAGCGGAGCGCCGGGTCGTCGCGCAGGGTCCGGGCGACCCGGACGAGGTGCTCGCGCTCGATGTGGAACGTGAGCTCGTCGCGGTCGACGACCGTCCTCTCGATGGCGTTGTCCGGGAGCAGTCCCTGCTCCTCCAACGCGCCTTCGAGTTCGTCGGCGACCTCGTCGAACCAGCCGCCGTACGGGCGGGCGGCCGGGCCGGGCAGGCGGATCGAGCGGACGAGGCCGCTGTAGCCGGACGTGTCGCCGCCGTTGTTGGCGCCGAACATGCCACGCTGGAGGCGTACCTCCTCGCCGTGCTCCCCGCGCTGACCGGGCAGGTTCTGCTCGCTCAGCTCCTTCTCGGGGTTGGGTGTCTCGTCACTCACCGGAGCAGACCCTTCAATTCGATGGTCGGCAGCGCCTTGAGCGCCGCCTCCTCCGCCTCGCGCGCCGCCTCCTCGGCGTTCACGCCGAGCTTGGAGGTCTGGATCTTCTGGTGGAGCTTGAGAATCGCGTCGAGGAGCATCTCCGGCCGCGGCGGGCAGCCGGGCAGGTAGATGTCGACGGGCACGATGTGGTCGACGCCCTGCACGATCGCGTAGTTGTTGAACATGCCGCCCGATGAGGCGCAGACGCCCATGGAGATGACCCACTTGGGGTTGGGCATCTGGTCGTAGACCTGCCGCAGGACGGGCGCCATCTTCTGGCTGACGCGGCCGGCGACGATCATGAGGTCGGCCTGGCGCGGCGATCCGCGGAAGACCTCCATGCCGAAGCGGGCCAGGTCGTACCGGCCGGCGCCGGTCGTCATCATCTCGATGGCGCAGCAGGCGAGGCCGAACGTCGCGGGGAACACGGACGCCTTCCGCACCCAGCCCGCGGCCTGTTCGACCGTCGTCAGCAGAAAGCCGCTCGGGAGTTTCTCTTCGAGTCCCATAGGTGCCCCTCAGCCCCTCAGTCCCATTCCAGGCCGCCACGACGCCACACATACGCGTAGGCGACGAAGACGGTGAGCACGAAGAGCAGCATCTCCACGAGCCCGAAAAGCCCCAGGGCGTCGAACGTGACGGCCCAGGGGTAGAGGAAGACGATCTCGATGTCGAAGACGATGAAGAGCATCGCCGTCAGGTAGTACTTGATCGGGAAGCGGCCGCCTCCGGCGGGCGTGGGTGTCGGCTCGATGCCGCACTCGTACGCCTCAAGCTTTGCCCTGTTGTACCGCTTTGGCCCGATAAGCGTGGCCATGACCACGGAGAAGATCGCAAACCCCGCACCCAGGGCACCGAGCACGAGGACGGGCGCGTACGCATTCACGCTCCTCGCTCCTTCCAGTCGTCCTTGACCGTTGGATCGCACGGCCGGACCGTGAAAGATCGCCCCCATGTGAGGCAGTTCACAAGCCCGGCTGCCCCGCATCTTATGCCCGCCCCTCTGTGATCTGCGACACGGGGTGCAGCAAGGAGTTTGTGATCTCCACCACCTGACGAAGGATCATGAAGCCGGATGAGGGGTGATCTTGTTGCGCGAAGCGCCCAGGTGATCACCAGATGTGACATCCGTACCGGAAGTCGCTGCTCGGAGGGGGTGTCGCACTATCAAGCCATGTCCCATACAAGCAAATTGGCGGTGGGACGGACGCCGGTGATAAAGGAAGCGTGCATCGCCCGGTCGAGGGGTCCGGCGTACGGGAGTGGACGCGTGCACTCGTTCACGAGCCCGGCTGTGACCTGCGTCACGCCGTGCGGGGGTCCGGGAAAGCGGGGCTTGGCCACCGAGGTGAAGAGGTGGTAAGTGACGGGCAATTCGGACGTTTTATTGAAAACGCATGATCAAGGGCGCAATGAGCCGTGCCCGATTTGCCCGTTACGGCGTCAATAAGGGCGCCAGAGAAGCGGATTCGCCCGTTCCCTGCACAACTGTGGCGCAGACCACGTTTCTTGAAGGGAACCGCCAAGCCCTGATAGCGGTTGTCCCATGTCCCACACCGCTCACATACCCAGCCACCGGAAGCCCCGCCGCAGCGCTTCGAAGCTCGCGCTCCGTGCCGGAGTTGCCGGTGGCGTCCTCGGCACCATCGCGGTGGCCGGTGCTGCCGGGCCGGCGTCTGCCGAGCCGGTGACCGAGACCATCGAAATGCCCACGCTCGGATCCCTCGACACCGCGGGCCTGGCGAGCGCTGTCGCCGCCTCCGCCGAGGCGTCCCAGCAGGAGGCCCTCGACCAGAGCCTGGAGTCGCAGGAGAACGCGGCCCTGCAGAAGGCCGCCAAGGAGGCCAAGAAGGCCAAGGCCGAGGCGGACCGCAAGGCCGAGGCCGAGCGCGCCGAGAAGGCCCGCGCCGAGGCCGAGGCCAAGGCGAAGGCCGAGCAGGAGCGCAAGGACGCCGAGGAGCGCGCCTCCCGCGACCGTGCGCGCACCCAGCTCTCCACCACCTCGACGAGCGACAACAGCTCGTCCGGCTCCAACGTCTCGGACTCCGGCTCCGGCTCCTCCAGCTCTTCCGGTTCCTCGGACAGCGGCTCGACCACGAGCGGCAGCAACAACGAGACGCAGGCCCCCTCCGGCTCCGCCGCCGCGATCGTGGCCTTCGCGCGCGCCCAGGTCGGCGACGCCTACGTCCGCGGTGGCACCGGCCCCAACTCCTGGGACTGCTCCGGCCTCGTCCAGGCCGCCTACGCCGCGGCCGGCATCGACCTGCCGCGCATCTCGTACGACCAGTCGAGCATGGGCACCTCCGTCTCGCTGAGCAACCTCCAGCCGGGCGACATCCTGTACTGGGGCAGCCGCAGCGGCTCGTACCACGTCGCCATCTACGTCGGCGGTGGCAAGTACGTCGGCGCGCAGAACTCGTCCACGGGCGTCGTCGAGCACTCGCTCGACTGGGACACCCCGTCGGGCGCCGTCCGGATCCTCTGATCCGGCGCACCACACAGCACGCCGAAGGCCGTCACTCCTCGGGGGAGAGACGGTCTTCCGGCATGTTCGGGTACCCGTACGCGTACGGGTAGAGCTCAGCCGCCGTCGACCGCGCTTCCCCGGCCTTCCTGGGACTCCGCGGCCACCGGGCGGCACTTGCGGAGGATCTCGGGGAGCGCGGGGTCGTACTTCACCGCCTCGCTCTCCGGCAGCCGGCCGGTCTTCGGGTCCGGGTCGGGGTAGTCGGGGAATCCGTTGCGCCGGACGCACTCGGACATCGCCTTGTCCCGCGTCAACTCCGCTTGATCGACTGGCGGTGCAGGGGGCATCAGGCTCTTGCATGCCTCCTGGGCGGCCATCTGGGCCTCGACGGTGTGGGCGTCCTTGTCGACCCGCCTGGCGCCTCCCTCCGTGTCCACGAGCTTCAGCCCCTGCTCGGCGAGGCAGTCGTAGAACGGGTCGTACGCGGCTTCGATCGAGGAGGTCGGGACCGGCCGGGAAGCCGCGGGCTCGGTGTCGCCACCGCACCCGGTGAGCGCGAGAGCGGCGAGGAGCAGAGGGGCGGCCAGCGGGCGTCTCATCGATGCACGTCCTTATCCGGGGGTCCCGGTGCCCGGGACGTCCCGATACGGGGGCGGCGCTCGGAGCCGGTGGCGCGGTGCGCCTCCACGGCTCGGCGCGGAACGGGCTGAGCGCCTCGTACGGCTGCTCGACCGATGCCACTCTAACCACCCGGAAGAGTGGGCACCGTTCCACCAACTGGCATACAGGAAACGCCTGTTGCTGTTTTCCGCCAAACGTGGCGCGTCGGCGCTCGTGGACCTGACATAGTCACGGACCGCTGCGAGCCAACTCCGCTGCGGTGTCGTGTACTTCCCTGTCGGTGCCACGCAGGCCCCGGCTGTCACACAGCTCCCGTGCAGCCTCCCTCGTACCGAAAGGCAAGGACATGAAGAACACCGCCCTCCGGCGTGCCCTCAGCACCGTCGTCGTCCTCGGCACCCTCGGAACAGGCGTTCTGGCAACCGGCGGCCCCGCCTCGGCCGTGACCAGGGACGGCTACCTGGACATCCGCGAGTTCGGCCTGTTCTACAACTCGTCCCTCGGCGGCTCGTTCATTGACCTGTACATGGCAGACAGCGACCTCGCCAACGACAGGTTCATCACCCCCGGCCCCGGCCAGGGCTACGCCGTGGGCAACAACGCCGCCTCGTACTTCAACAAGGACAAGGTCACCTGGTACGTCTACACCGGCGCCGGCGCGGGGGGTATCGAGGGCTGGATCCCCGCGGACCGCTTCGGCACCTTCTCCACGACGTTCAAGAACCAGGTCTCCTCGGTCTACCACTTCAAGGCCCGCTGATCCCGTCCTCCCCGCCTCGTCCCTCACCGGAGCCCTCTCGGGTACGGGATCGGGTACGGGATCGGGTACGGGTCAGTGGCGGAGGGCCTCGGCCGGTTCGATCCGGGAGGCCCGCCAGGCCGGGTAGAGACCGGCCACCACGCCGGTGACGAGACCGATCAGCGGCGCCGCGACGACGGCGGTGGGGTGGACGACCGGGGTCCACTCCCGGACGAGCGCCACCCCGATCACCGTGCACACGCCCAGCGCCGTCCCGACGAGCCCGCCGATCGCCCCCAGCGCGCCGGACTCCGCGAGGAACTGGACGGTGATGTGCCGCCCCCGGGCACCCAGGGCGCGTCGCAGCCCGATCTCGCCGGTCCGCTCCAGGACCGCGACCAGGGTGGTGTTGGCGATGCCGACCGCGCCGATCACCAGGCAGACCCCGGCGAGCAGCAGGAACAGCTGGTCGAGGTCGCCGGTGACGCCCGCCCGCAGCGCTCTCGGGTCCGGCGGCGGGACGGCCTTCAGATACTCCGGATGGTCGGGGCGCAGCGCGACCGGGGCCTCCTGCGCGATCTGCCGGGCGGCCCCGGTCTCCGTGGCGATCAGCATCTTCGCCGCACCGGCGTCGGGTGGCCCCCACATCCGCTCGGCGGTCGTCCGGGGCACGCTCACCGACATCAGCACGTCCGGCCGGCGCTCGACGTCGTCGACGATGCCGGCCACCACGAACGGCTCGTCCCCGATGAACACCGCCGGCCGGGTCTCCAGGGTGGTGATGCCGAGCCGGGCCGCGACGCTCGCGCCGATGACCGCCACCGGCTGTGCCTTCGCCGAGGCGAACTCGTCGTAGAGCCGGCCCTGCGCGAGGCGGGGGACGGCGGCCCGGAGCGCGCCCGGCGAGGCGGCGACCACGTCGACCGGTACGCCGTCCGCGCCGTCGCCGACGGGCGCGGCTCGCACGGTGACGTCCGGGCCGAGCCGGACCGTCCAGTACACCCCGGCGTCCCGGACGCCGCCGAGCCGCTCGATCCGGGCGTCCGCGTCGGCGGGAAAGCCCTGTTCCGCGAACTCGTTCTGCTCCCGGGAGATGTCCTCGACGCTGACCTCGGTGGCGGTCAGCAGGTCGAACCGGGCGTCGATCTGGGAGGACGTGGTCGCCGTCAGGCCGAGGATCGCGACGAACGTGCCGACGCCGAGGACCGTGCCGAGGGCGGTGAGGACGGAGCGGCCGGGGCGCTGGAGCATGCCCGCGACGGCCTCGGAGAGGGTGTCGCGGGGGGTGAGGCGGGAGGGTTCGACGACGCGTCCGCCGTGGCGGTCTCTCACAGGGCGGTCCCTTCGTGCCGGCCCGGCCGTACGGGGTCGGCCTCGCTGAGGACGCCGTCGCGGATCGTCACCGTGCGGCCCGCGCGTGCGGCGACCTCGCTGTCGTGGGTGATGACGACGACCGTCATGCCGGTGGCGTGGAGTTCGCCGAGGAGCGACAGGACCGTCTCGGCGTTGCCGGAGTCGAGGTTTCCCGTCGGTTCGTCGCAGAGCAGCAGCGAGGGCCGGCCCGCCAGCGCGCGGGCGATGGCGACGCGCTGGCGCTCGCCGCCCGACAGGCGGCCCGGGAACGCGTCGACGCGGTGGGCGAGGCCGACGCGTGTCAGCGCCTCCCGGGCGCGGGCGCGGCGCTCGGCGCGGGGCACGGCCGAGTACAGCATCGACAGCATCACGTTCTCCGTGGCGCTGCGGTGCGGCATGAGGTGGAACGCCTGGAAGACGAAGCCGATGCGGCGGCCGCGCAGGGCGGTTCGGTCGCTGTCGGAGAGGGCGGCTGTGTCGATGCCGTCGAGGAGGTAGGTGCCCTCGGTGGGCGCGTCGAGGAGGCCCGAGACGTTCAGGAACGTGGACTTGCCGGAGCCGGAGGGGCCGACGACGGCGACGAACTCGCCGTGTCGGATGGCGAGTTCGCAAGGGTGCAGGGCCCGGACGGGCGGCGGGCCCGGGTAGGTGAGGCCGACCCCGTGGAACTCCATGACGGGGGTGTCCGGAGCGGGCTGCGCGGTGTGGGCGGGTGACGGGCCGGGGTTCCGGTCCCGCCGTCGTCGTACGAGTGGGGTCACTCCGACCCCCGGCCGCCCTGGTCGGCGCCGGTGGCGGCCACCCCGGTCACGACCTCGGCGCCCTCCGCCAGGCTGCCCGCCGCGAGCGGGACGATCTCGACGTAGCCGTCCCCGAGGGTGCCTGTCCGCACCTCGACGGGGGTGCGGCGCCCGCTCCCGTCGACGACGGTGACCACGGTCGTGCCGTCCGCGCTCGCCGACACGGCGGTGACGGGGACGACGAGGGCCTCGCCGTCGGTGGAGGCCGCCTCGATCGTCAGCCGTACGTCCTGGCCGGCGAGGGCGGGCGGGATCTCCTTGTCGGGCACGGCGGTGAAGAGGAAGCCGGAGCCGGTGGGGCCGTTCGCGGGCGCGGCACCGTCCTGGCCCTGGCCCTGACCCTCACCCTGGCCGCCGCCCCCTTTGGCGTCGGCGACGGTGGGCGTCGAAGCGACGCTCTCGACCTCGGCGGTGAGTTCGACGCCGGTCACCTCGTCGACGACACGGACCTTCTGGCCGGGCCGGACCATGCCCTTCTGGTGGTCCTGGAGGTAGCCCTGCGCGAGGAGGCGGCCGGAGGACAGGGTCATCAGCGTGCCGGAGACCGGGGAGCCGGGGCGTACGGCGGTGGACGCGACCCGGGCGGGGAAGCGCTCCACGAAGGAGACCTCCCCCGCCGGGACCATCGGCCCGGAGGCCGCCCACGCCTTGCCGAGCACGGTACGGGCCTTCTCCAGGTCCTCGACGGCCCGGTCCCGCGCCTTGCGCAGGTTCTTCTTCTGGGCCTCGTCCTTGTTCTCGGCGACCGCGTCCCGGGCGTCGTCGACGGCCCGTTCGGCGGCCGTGACGGCGTCACTCGCGGCGTCCACACCGGCACCCGCGTCGTCCACGGCCGGGCGCGGTTCGTAGCCGGCGGCGGCGTAGAAACCCTCCACGGCCTCCTTCGTCCCCGCGCCGAACGTGCCCTCCTCGTCGCCACCGCGGCCGAAGCCGAGCCCGGTCAGCGCGGTCTGGAGCTGGGCCACGTCGTCGCCCGTCGCGCCCGGCTTGAGGTCCCGGTAGACGGGGAGACGGCCCGGGAGGACGAAGAGCGGGCGGCCGGATATCTCCAGGACGACCTGCCCGGCGCGCACGGCCACGCCGACGGCGACCGGCGTCTTGGTGACGACGGGCACCCCGCCGTCCCCGCCGGCGGCGACCGGCGCCACCGGTACGGTCTGACCCGCGACGACGGTGCCGCGCAGCACGACCGTCTCCCGCAGGACGCGGCGCTCGACGGCGGCGGTGAGCACGTCGGCCGGGGGCGGGGCGGCGTCCGCCGCGAGCTGGGCGGGCGACTTGATCACCGTACCGGCGAAGGCGCCGGCGGCGGTCAGGACGACGGCCCCGACGACGAGCGCGCCGACCCAGAGGCGGCCTCGGGAGGTTCGGCGTTCGGGGGCGGTTTCCCCGGCCGTGTTCACGTCAGCGTCCATGTCGGCGACCTCAGCCGCGAGCGTCTCATCGGTGCACGTCCTTCTGCCTTCTACGGGGAGTCGGTCCCCGTGACGGGGCGCGCGGCGCTCGGAGCCGGTGGCGCGGGGCACCTCCACGGCTCGGCGTGAAACGGGCCGGACACGTCGTACGCGTGCTCGATCGGCGCCACTCTAACCACAGAAGGAAGACGCCGTCACTTCCCAAGTGCCGCCCGATTCCCGCCTCTTGTTCATGCGTCACCGATAACGACCGTTCGGATTCCAGCACTTGACATATTCAGCCGAACGGACGAGTCCGGCGGCCACGAAGAAGCCGCAGGTGAGCAGCCGCGATCGGGCCGATCGGCGCCCGGCCGCCAGAAAGCATGATTGACCAATCACCCCGCGATCAGGTGGAGTTCGCCCTCGAATTCGCCTGATTCTCACCCGGTTCCCGCTTCGTATCGAAAGGCAAGATCCTTCTACGACCACGACGCCGACAAGTAGACCCGTTCCTCCCCTCAGCCACCCCCGGAGCCTTCATGCGCCCCCGCCCGTCCCGTCCGGCCGTCGTCCTCCTGCTGAGTACGGGACTCCTTCTCACCGCCTGCTCGTCGGGAGAACCCGCCGTCTCCGCCGACACGAAGCCGCCGTCCGACCCGTCCAAGGTGTCCCCCGCGGAGCTGGTGTATCCCTTGGACCCGTACAAGACGACGGACGAGCAGATACGCGGTCTGGAGACGGCGCAGGACCTGCTGGTCGGGGACTGCATGAAGCGGTTCGGCTTCACGTACGAGCTGCCGGTCCGGGCCGCGCCGCGCCCCAAGGGCACGTCGTCGCGCTACGGGATCACGGACGAGACGAGGGCGGCACGGCACGGGTACGCCAGGCCCGGTGGCTCCGCCCCCGATCCGGAGAAGCTGCCCGAGGACTCGATGCCTCCGGCCGAGCGGCTGGCTCTGACGGGGCCGCCGCTCAAGAGCAAGCCGGGAGGCGGCCTCGAACTGCCCCCGGTCACTCTGGAGGAGGCACGGAAGACCGACAGCGGCCGGACCGTCAACGGGCAGAAGGTGCTGCCCGGCGGCTGCGCCCGGGAGGGGTACCTCCGGCTCTACGCCGAGAAGAAGGAGCCCGTGGAGCTGCTCTTCGTCTTCGGAATGGAAGGGGAGGCGTCCACCCGGGCCCAGCAGTCACCGAAGGTGGCGAAGGCCGTCAAGGGGTGGTCGGCGTGCATGGCGGAGAAGGGGTACCGCGTCACCGACCCCATCTCCCCGCACGAAGCCCTCGGGCTGAAGTCCGAGGCCGACTTCGGCAGCGCCAAGGCGATCGCCGCCGCGAAGCAGGACGTGGTCTGCAAGAAGCGGACGGATCTGGTGGCCCTCTGGTACACCGCGGAGGTCGGGTTCCAGAAGGAGCTCATGGAGGAGCACGCCGAGACGCTGAGTCAGGTCAAGGTCGAGCTGGACGAGCGGATCAAGAAGGCGGCTTCGATCAACCGGTGACGTGACGGCGGGCCCCGTCCCTTCCGGGAGGGGCCCGCCGTCACGTCACCGCGTCAGGCCTTCGGGGCGACCTTCGAGAGACCGTTGATGATGCGGTCCATCGCGTCGCCGCCCGTCGGGTCCGTGAGGTTCGCCAGCATCTTGAGGGTGAACTTCATGAGGAGCGGGTGGGTCAGGCCGCGCTGGGTCGCGATCTTCATGACCTTCGGGTTGCCGATCATCTTCACGAAGGCGCGGCCGAGCGTGTAGTAGCCGCCGTAGGTGTCCTTGAGGACCTGCGGGTAGTTCCGCAGGGCCAGTTCGCGCTGGGCGGGGGTCGTGCGGGCGTGGGCCTGGACGATGACGTCGGCCGCGATCTGCCCGGACTCCATGGCGTACGCGATGCCCTCGCCGTTGAACGGATTGACCATGCCGCCCGCGTCGCCGACGAGCAGCAGGCCCTTCGTGTAGTGCGGCTGGCGGTTGAAGGCCATCGGGAGGGCGGCGCCGCGGATGGGCGTCGTCATGTTCTCCGGGGTGTAGCCCCAGTCCTCCGGCATCGAGGCGCACCAGGCCTTGAGGACCTCGCGCCAGTCCAGCTCGCGGAAGGCGGAGGAGGAGTTGAGGATGCCGAGGCCGACGTTGGACGTGCCGTCGCCCATGCCGAAGATCCAGCCGTAGCCGGGGAGCAGCCGGTCCTGCGGGCCGCGCCGGTCCCACAGCTCCAGCCAGGACTCCAGGTAGTCGTCGTCGTGGCGGGGCGAGGTGAAGTACGTGCGGACGGCGACGCCCATCGGGCGGTCCTCGCGGCGGTGCAGGCCCATGGCGAGGGAGAGCCGGGTGGAGTTGCCGTCGGCGGCGACGACGAGCGGGGCGTGGAAGGTGACCTCGCGCTTCTCGTCGCCGAGCTTGGCGTGGACGCCGGTGATGCGGCCGGTGCGGTCGTCGACGATCGGGGCGCCGACGTTGCAGCGCTCGTACAGCCGGGCGCCGGCCTTCTGCGCCTGCCGGGCGAGCTGCTCGTCGAAGTCGTCGCGCTTGCGGACGAGCCCGTAGTCCGGGTACGAGGCGAGTTCCGGCCAGTCGAGCTCCAGGCGGACGCCGCCGCCGATGATCCGCAGGCCCTTGTTCCGCAGCCAGCCGGCCTCTTCGGAGATGTCGATGCCCATGGAGACGAGCTGCTTGGTGGCGCGGGGGGTGAGGCCGTCGCCGCAGACCTTCTCGCGGGGGAAGGCCGTCTTCTCCAGGAGCAGGACGTCGAGTCCGGCCTTGGCGAGGTAGTACGCGGTGGTGGAGCCGGCCGGGCCCGCCCCGACGACGATCACATCTGCGGTGTGCTCGGAGAGGGGCTGCTCGGTCACGGCGGAGTCTCCCGGATTTCGGCGATGAGGACGTATCGCAGTCTATGGGGGGCGGGTGCGGGAGAAACGGAGGGTCACCCCACCGCTTTCCCCCAGGGTGAACAAGTGTTCCCCTGCGCGCTCCGTGATGGCACGATGATCATCCGTGACCGACTTCCGATTCGACCTACGGCGGGGCGCGCTGATCACGGCCGCCCTCGCCCTCCTCTGCTCGGTGTTCCTCGTGCTGCCCGCGAGCGCCGAAGCCGAGCCCTTCGACGACTGCCCGCCCGCCACGTTCTGCCTCTACTCCGGAGCCGACGGCACCGGCGAGCGGAAGGACTTCACCGACCGGCAGAACGCGGAGAGCTACGACGCGACCTGGGACGGCAAGACCCTGTCGGCGAAGAACAACACCGCGATGTGGGCCTGCGTCTACGGCGACCCCGGGTACGGCGGCCACCTGGAGACCGTCAAGGAGAAGGCCAAGGACGCCTACACGGCCGGCGCCGTCAGCGGCCACAAGCTGGTCCCGACCCGGGCCCTCTGCTTCACCGGCTACGAGCGCTGCCCCGACAACCGGGTCTGCACCTTCGAGGAGCCGAACGGCCGGGGCGCGATGACCGTGCACCGCCCGGCGACCGACCCCGCCACCCGGAACTACGGCAACAGCTACGGCACCGAGCCCGCGCCCAAGTCCGCCTGGAACCGGACCGCGAAGGAGGTCTGCTTCTACCCCGAGCCGACGTACACCGGCACCTGGGCCGACCCGGCGGACACCGCGGGCGTGAAGAAGTTCGGCGCCTACGTCGTCCTGCGCGGCGACAGCACCACCATCCCGGCCCCGTTCGCCGGCACCTTCCGCTCGCACGAGCTCGTCAACGGAACGGCGGACTGCCAGTGACCAGGAACCGTCGCCCCTGGGTGGCCGTGGCCGCCGCACTCGGCGCCACCCTCGCCCTCGTCTCCCCCGCCACCCCCGCCTCCGGCGCCGGCGAGCCGGACCTGGGCGCGCTCGCCGCCTGGACCAAGGGAATCCCCGTCACGGTCGCTCCCGGCGTCACCCACACCACCTGGACCGAGACGACCCCCAAAAACGCCAACCGCGCCAAGGCCCGCGTCCTCCAGATCGTCGAGATCGACCCCACCGCGGGCGCGCTCACCCTGGAGAGCGCGATCGGCACGAGCGACACCACCGCGGAGACGCTCACCGAGCAGCTCGCCAAGGTCACCCACGTCACGACCCGCCACCCGTGGGCCGGCGTCAACGGCGGCCTCTTCCAGCGCGAACCCGCGGGCGCCGGCGCCGAGAAGACCACCGCGCACACCAGCGTCGCGGTCACCGACGGCGTCCTGCACAGCTCCAGCTGCTGGAGCGGCGGGAAGGGCGGCTCCGGTGCGGTCATCCAGTACGGCATCCCGTACATCACCAAGCTCCGCACCGACATGAAGCTGATCGCGTCCTCCGGCGAGGACATACGGATCGACGACATCAACCGGACACCCGGCCGTCCCCCGCACTGCGCGCGCGATGCCGAGGACGAACTGGTGAGCACGAGTCCGCCCGTCTTCAAGGACGCGGACGAGATCGTCGTGTTCACCGACGACTACGGCGCTCCCGTCCCCCGGCCCAACACCGACCCGGCCGTCGCCGCCACCGCCGACCCGGGCTTCGAGGTCGTCGTGGACGCGCACGGTGTCGTCACCGAGGCCCGCGAGGGCCGCGGCGGGACCGTGGTCCCGGCGGGCGGCCGCGTCATCCAGGGCATCGGCACCGGGGCCCAGTGGCTCCGCGAGCGGCTCGTCCGCGACGACACGGTGACGATCGACCAGAAGCTCCACGACGTGACCATGAACCGGGACATCCCGCTGGACGCCTCGGTCGACGTCGTCAGCTCCTTCCACCCGCTCCTGCGCAACAGCGTCATCCCCACCGAACTGCCCGACTCGTGCAGCGGCACGGAGAAGGGCAGCGAGGACGCGACGAAACTGATCTGCACCGACTCGCGCACGGCGCTCGGCACCAACGTCCGCGGCCGTCCGGTGCTCGTCACCCTCACCGGGCAGAACAACGAGGACGGCGACTACCTACGGAGCTTCGCCACCCTCCTGACCTCCCCCGTCCTCGGGATCGTCGACGCCCTCAACCTGGACGGCGGCGGCTCCACGACCCTGCAGACGGGCACCACCGTGCACACCCCACCGACGGACCTCGTGGACGGCAAGCTCATCCACCGGGACGTGGCGGACGCGGTGTACACCGGCGTCGGCGGCTACGGGCAGTACGTGAAGCCGTAGCCGTCAGACCTTGAACCCCCGGTGGAGCGCCACGATCCCACCGGTCAGGTTCCGCCAGGCCACCTTCGACCAGCCGGCCTTCTGGAGCATCCCCGCCAGGGTCGGCTGGTCCGGCCAGGACTGGATGGACTCGGCCAGGTACACGTACGCGTCGGGGTTCGAGGAGACGGCGCGGGCCACCGGCGGCAGCGCGCGCATCAGGTACTCCTCGTACACCGTGCGGAACGGCGCCCAGGTGGGGTGCGAGAACTCGGAGATGACGACCCGGCCGCCCGGCTTCGTCACCCGGTACAGCTCGCGCAGCGCCGCCTCGGTGTCCTGGATGTTCCGCAGCCCGAAGGAGATCGTGACGGCGTCGAAGACGTCGTCACGGAACGGCAGCTTCACGCCGTCGCCCGCCGTGAACGGCATCCACGGGTGGCGCTTCTTGCCGACCTGGAGCATCCCGATCGAGAAGTCGCAGGGCACGACGTACGCGCCCGCGCGGGCGAAGGGCTGCGAGGACGTGGCCGTACCCGCCGCGAGGTCGAGGATCTTCTGCGCGGGGCGGGCGTTGACGGCCTTCGCGACCTCCTTGCGCCAGCGGCGGTCCTGGCCGAGGGAGAGCACGTCGTTGGTGAGGTCGTAGTTCGCCGCCACGTCGTCGAACATCGAGGCGACTTCGTGCGGCTGCTTGTCCAGGGTTGCGCGGGTCACTGGCGTTCGGCCTCGCAAGATCGGGTGCGGACGGATCCACCCATTCTGGCAGGCGGGGCCCTGCCGCCCGGAGCGGGCCCGCAGGACGGCACGATTTCCCGGAGTTCCTTTCAACCTTTCGGGACCGGGGGTGCTCAAGGACGGTCGAGCACGCGCACGCGCCATGACGGCGGGGGCACGACGGCGAGGGGAGAAGGGGCGGGATGGCAGTGTCGACCGAAGTGAGAGCCACGGAGTCGGACGTCGGGTCGGGGGACGGGGCGGACGCCGGGTCGGGGGGCGGCGCGGACGCCGGGTCGGGGAGCGGCGCGGACGTCGGGTCCGATGGCCGGGTGGACGTCGGGTCGGTCGCCGGGTTCGAGGAGTTCGCCCGGGCCGCCCAGCAGCGGCTGTACCGCACGGCGTATCTGCTCTGCGGCGACGCCGAGACCGCCCGGGACCTGACCCAGACCACGCTGGCCAAGCTGTACCAGCACTGGCGGCGGGCGGGTGCCGCCGATCATCCGTACGCGTACGCCAAGACGGTGCTGACCCGCACCTTCCTGTCCGAGCGGCGGCGTCGGCTGCGCGACCTGCTCGCGCTGACCCGGACCGGGGGCACGGACCCGGCACCGGTCGCCGACCACACCGACCTGCGGGTGACCCTGCTCGGCGCGCTCGCCGAACTCCCGCCCCGGGCCCGGGCGATGGTCGTGCTGCGCTACTGGGAGGACCAGAGCGTGGCCTCCGTGGCGCCCCTGCTGCGGTGCAGCGAGGCCACCGTCAAGAGCCAGTGCTCCCGTTCGCTCGCCCGACTTCGCGTACGCCTGGCGGATGCCGGGCTCTCGATCACCGAAAGCTGAGGTCCGCCGTGGAGAACAACGACGACATCACTCTGTTGCGCGACGCCATGGACCGGACGGCGGACGGTCTGCCACCGCTGCCCGACCTCGCCCCGCTCGCCGTGCGCGAGGGCCGCAGGCGGCGGGCACGGGCCCGGTTCGCGGTCGGCGCGGCGGCGTTCGGCGTGCTCACGGTGGGGGCCCTCGGTCTCACGCTGTTGCCGAGTCCGGGGACGGACGTCGCCGGGGTGGCGAAGCACATCGACGCCGAGGCCGAGCGGGAGCGCGCCACAGAGCACCAGCGGAAGACGGCGGCGCTCCTCGACGAGCTGCTGCCCGCGAAGGTCACCGACATCCGACCGGTGGAGGGCCAGGTGGCCGAGTACCGGATCACGGTGGACGACCGGCCCTTCATCATGACGGTCTCGGTGCGGCCGATGCCAGCTTCCCTCCTCCAGGACTGCCCCGACTGCGAGAAGGACACGAGGCTGAAGACCGTGCAGATCGTCGATTGGGCTGACTTCAAGGCCGCGCAGTACTGGTACGGCAAGAGCCGGGTCACGCTCTCCGTGTTCGGGTGGGGCACGGCGGTGCCGCTGACGGCACGCGACCTCTCCGCCGTGACCGGGGACTCACGCTTCCTGGAGCTGGTGAAGGCCGGGAACGCGCATCCGCTGGAGCCGGAGGAGCCGCTCGGAGGAGGGCTGACACGACCCCGCACGAAACTCTGAACGGACCCCGGCACGGACTCCGGGACCGGCTCCGGTACGGATCAGCGGGCGCGGTAGACCAGTCGGCCGCCGATCACCGTGGCGACGCAGGTCGACGCGCCGCGGCCGACCAGGGACGCCCGGTCCGGGACGTCGAAGACCGCGAAGCGGGCCGGGGCGCCCGGCTGGAGGGCGGGGAGGAGGATGAGGGGGGTCGGGGAGAAGGACGGGCCGCCCGGGAGCTTCTCGGGGCGGCGGCCCACCGCCAGGCCTGCCCGGCGCACGGCGTCCGCCGCCGCCTGGCCGCGGAGCTCGCCCGCGACGGCGACCGTCCCGTGCGCGAGGAGCCGCTGCACGCCGCGGCGCGCGGAGGCGCCCCGGCGCGAGGCGTCCATGCGGAAGATCCGCTGCGCCCGCTCCCCGGGGATCGGCTCCGTGCCGAACCCCGCGGCCTCGCGGGGGTCCGGGTGGTACATGCCTTCGAGCAGCTCGGGCCCGTACGGGTTGAGCAGTCCGGGCGTGAGGATGCCGGGCCACTGCCGCACCCGCGCCTCGGGGCGCAGGGCGGCCAGGTCCTCGTACGGGCCGACGGCGGCGATGACGGCGCCGTCGACCAGGACGGCGGTCTCGGGCGACGCCTCGGCGAAGTGGATCGTCAGCATGGGCGCCTTCAGTTGGCGTCGAGGAGCTTCAGCTCGGGGTGCGCCGTGCCGCCCTCGATCGCCGTGGACGAGATGTGCGAGGCGACGCGCTCGTCGACCGGGTCGTTCGCCGGGTCGTCGTGGACGACGAGGTGCTCGTACGTCGTCGCGCGCTGCGCCGGGACGCGGTCCGCCGTGCGGATCATGTCGATCATCTCGCGCAGGTTGGAGCGGTGCTTGGCGCCCGCCGAGGAGACGACGTTCTCCTCCAGCATGATCGAGCCGAGGTCGTCGGCGCCGTAGTGCAGCGTCAGCTGGCCGATCTCCTTGCCCGTGGTGAGCCACGAGCCCTGGATGTGCGCGATGTTGTCGAAGAACAGCCGGGCGATCGCGATCATGCGCAGGTACTCGAAGAGCGTGGCGTGCGTACGGCCCTTGAGGTGGTTGTTCTCGGGCTGGTACGTGTACGGGATGAAGGCCCGGAAGCCGCCCGTCCGGTCCTGCACGTCACGGATCATCCGCAGGTGCTCGATCCGCTCGGCGTTGGTCTCGCCGGTGCCCATCAGCATGGTGGACGTCGACTCGACGCCCAGCTTGTGGGCGATCTCCATGATCTCCAGCCAGCGCTCGCCGCTCTCCTTGAGCGGGGCGATGGCCTTGCGCGGCCGCTCGGGGAGCAGCTCGGCGCCGGCGCCCGCGAAGGAGTCGAGACCGGCGGCGTGGATGCGGGTGATCGCCTCCTCGACGGAGACGCCGGAGATCCGGGCCATGTGCTCGACCTCGGAGGCGCCGAGGGAGTGGATGACCAGCTGCGGGTAGGCCTGCTTGATCGCGGCGAAGTGCTTCTCGTAGTACTCGACGCCGTAGTCCGGGTGGTGGCCGCCCTGGAACATGATCTGGGTGCCGCCGAGCTCCACGGTCTCCGCGCAGCGGCGCAGGATGTCGTCGAGGTCGCGGGACCAGCCCTTCTTCGTGTCCTTCGGCGCGGCGTAGAACGCGCAGAACTTGCACGCCGTCACACAGACGTTCGTGTAGTTGATGTTCCGCTCGATGATGTACGTCGCGATGTGCTCGGTCCCCGCGTACCGGCGGCGGCGCACGGCGTCGGCGGCGGCGCCCAGCGCGTGCAGGGGCGCCGAGCGGTAGAGGTCGAGCGCCTCCTCGGGGGTGATCCGGCCACCCGCGGCTGCGCGGTCGAGAACGGCTGTGACATCAACAGACGTGAGTTCGGCCTTCTCGGTCACCGGGTACGTCCCTTTCGGAGGGGTTCTGATCGTCCGAACCAGCGTACGCCAGGGGTTCTCACGGCTTCCGCAGGGTGCTCGGCGGGAGCAGTTCCACCCGGACGTCGGCCGGGAAACCCGTCGTCGGGCCGGTGCGGCGGGCGAACTCCCGCACTCCCGCGAGCTGCTCCGGGCCGAAGCGGAAATCGAGCGTCCGGAAGTACCGCTCCAGGAGCTCCGCGTCGAAGGTCTCCCAGCGGGCGGCCTGCTCGGCGACCTTGGCGACCTCTTCGAGGGAGAGGTCCCGCGAGGCCAGGAACGCCTGGTGGACCTCGTGGACGGTCTCCGGCTCGCGCGCCAGGTAGTCCTTGCGCGCCGCCCACACCGCGAAGACGAAGGGGAGCCCCGTCCATTCCTTCCACATGAGGCCCAGGTCGTGGACCTGGAGCCCGAGGCGGGGAGCGTCGTGCAGCGAGGCCCGGAGCGCGGCGTCGCCGATGAGGACGGCCGCCTCCGCCTCCTGCATCATCACGCCGAGGTCAGGCGGGCACGTGTAGTAGTCGGGCTTCACCCCGTACTGCTCGGCGAGCAGCAGCTGGGCGAGGCGCACGGAGGTGCGGGAGGTCGAACCGAGCGCCACCCGGGCGCCGTCCAGCTCCCCGAGCGGGCGCTGGGAGACGATCACGCACGACATGACGGGGCCGTCGCAGCCCACGGCGATGTCGGGGAGGGCGACGAGGTCCTCGGCGTTCCGGAGGTACTCGACGAGGGTGATGGGGCCGACGTCGAGGTCGCCCCGGACGAGGCGCTCGCTGAGCTTCTCCGGGGTGTCCTTCGTGAGCTCGACGTCGAGGAGCGTTCCGGTCCTCGCGAGCCCCCAGTAAAGGGGCAGGCAGTTCAGGAACTGGATGTGTCCGACGCGGGGCCGGCTGCGCTGGTGGGCGCCGGTTGCGTCGTCGGTTGCATTGTCCACATTGCGAGGCTAGACCCGCCTCGTGGCGGGGGCGTCGCCGGGGCTCACGACACGGCCGGCGTCAGCACGGAACCGCAGATCAAACATGTGAGTGACGTGATCTTTCCCTCTACCGCCCTCCGCATCCTGCGTGCTAGGCTCGTTCGCAAGTTGCAGTTTGGTTTCCCTTGCAGTACAGAGCCTGCGGAGCATGTGACCCGCAGGCTTTTGTAGTTTTCAGACTTGTTTGCAGGTTCTGGAGCAGGGCAACCCTTTGGCCCAAGGAGGGCTTATGGCTACCGGAACCGTCAAGTGGTTCAACGCTGAAAAGGGCTTCGGCTTCATCGCCCAGGACGGCGGCGGCCCGGATGTCTTCGTCCACTACTCCGCGATCAACGCGAACGGCTTCCGTTCGCTTGAGGAGAACCAGCTCGTGACCTTCGACGTCACGCAGGGCCCGAAGGGCCCGCAGGCGGAGAACGTCACCCCGGCCTAAGGTGCCCGGGTCGGCGTCAGCGCTGGACTAGAGCAGTACCCAAGGAGCCCCGCTCCGCGCCTCAGGGCACGAGCGGGGCTCCTGCCTTTTCGTGTTCCTTTTCCTGCTTCCCGCGCGGTCAGCAGGTGGGAATGACCGCCCCGTTGTTGTCACGGGCCTCGTCGTTGCCCCAGCGTGACAGGTAGTACGCGGACACGTACGCCCCGTAACCGTTCTTCCCGGCGTAGACGGTGTCGAGGTCGGTCCTGAGCCACCAGTGGTTGTAGTTCCCGGAGCCGTCCCGGATCTCCTGGCCCCAGACCTTGCAGTAGACGTAGTTCGTGCCCGCGTTCAGCACGCCCTGGGCGTCGTTGGTGTTCGCCTGGGCGTAGCCGGTGGCGTTGGCGAAGGTGTCGACCCAGTACTTTCCGCCTCCGCCGCCCGAGCAGCCGTTGTCGCTCGTCAGGTACTTGGAGCCGTAGGAGCCCGGGTAGGGGGCGAGGGAGGCGCCGTTGATGACGATGGACTGGCCGACGCCGTTGTAGAGCTGCTCGTAGTGGATGTGGGCGCCGGAGCTGTTGCCGGTGGAGCCGGTGGTGCCGATCTGCTGCCCCTGGGCGACCCAGGCGCCGTTGGCGACGGAGTAGGCGTTGAGGTGGAAGTAGTACGTCTTCCAGCCGCTGCCGTGGTCGACCACGATGTAGTTGCCCGCGCCACTCGGCTGGGAGTAGCGGTAGGCGGTCCCGGACGCCGAGGCGAGGACCGGGGTGCCTGCGGTCGTGCCGCCGTCGGCGCGGATGAAGTCGAGGGCCTGGCGGACCTCGGCGGAGTGGTGGCTGTAGGTCCACTTCTGGCCGCAGGGGTAGGGGGCCTTGAAGAGCGGCGCCGCCTGGGCGGGGCTGGTCGTGACGAGGGCGGTGAGCAGGCCCGCGACGAGCGCGAGCAGGGTGCCGAGCGGGGTGATCCGTGCACGCATGCGTCCTCCGGTGGGGGGCGTGGTTGCCGGTGGTTACCAGTGATTGCATGGGTCGACGCGCGTTGAACGGACCACAGCGTGCCGGAAGATCGCGTGCAGCAGTAGACCGCGAGGACCACACCCGTACGACGGCGATTACGTAGTCTGGACACATGACCGAACGGAAACCGCCGGGCGTGAGCTTCGAGTCGTTCGTCGACAAGCAGATCCGGGAGGCCTCGGAGCGAGGCGAGTTCCGGAGCCTCCCCGGCTTCGGGAAGCCGCTGCCGGACGACTCCGCCCCGTACGACGAACTGTGGTGGGTCAAGCAGAAGATGCACCGCGAGGGCATGGCGGTGCTGCCGCCGGCCCTCCAGCTGCGCAAGGACGCGGAGGACGCCACCGCGGCGGTCGCCGCGGCCGTCTCGGAGCGCCAGGTCCGCCGGATCCTCGGTGAGATCAACACGAAGATCGCCGAAGCCCTCGCCCGGCCGCCGGCCGGACCCCCGCTCAACCTGACACTTTTCGACGTCGAGGCGGCGGTGGCGCGGTGGAGGGCGGAGAGGAGCCTGCCGTGAACAGCGCCGGTCTGCTGGTGGACGCGTTCGGACGGATACGGGAAGTCGTCCACGAGGCCGTGGAGGGGCTGACGGAGGACGAGCTCGCCGCCCGGATCGACCCGGACGCCAACTCGGTCGCCTGGCTCGTCTGGCACCTCACCCGGATCCAGGACGACCACCTCGCGGGCGCGTTCGACACGAAGCAGCTGTGGGCGTCGGACGGCTGGGCCGGCCGCTTCGACCTGCCGTTCTCCCGGCAGGCCACCGGGTACGGGCAGACGCGTGCCCAGGTCGACGCGGTACGCGCGCCGGCGGAGCTGCTGCTCGGCTACCACGACGCCGTGCACGCGCGGACGGTGGAGCTGATCGGCTCGGTGACGAACGCGGACCTGGCCCGGGTCGTCGACACGGCCTGGGACCCACCGGTGACCCTCGGTGTCCGGCTCGTGTCGGTGATCGCGGACGACCTCCAGCACGCGGGCCAGGCGGCGTTCGTCCGGGGCGTGGTGGAGCGTACGGGCACGGATCCCGATCACTGACAGGGCGTCCTGCCGTACAACCCCTGACCCGGATCGCGAGTCAAACGAGCGTGGCGCTCGCCATATCCGTTTGTTTTGGGGGGAATTCACCTTGCAGAATCGTTTGTCCGGTCGTGGCCGTCGCCTCTCCGCCGCTGTGACCGCCGTCCTCGCGATCACCGCCGGTACGGCCCTGGCGTCCGGCCCGGCCGCGCTCGCCGCCCCGGCGGGCACGACCGCCGCGGAGGCCGCCGCCGCCACCACGGACGCGAACACGCCGTTCCCGGCCGACGCGAAGATCGCGGGCGCCGGGACCACCGGCTTCCTGACCCGCTCCGGGAGCATGGACGAGGAGCTCCGCTGGACCCGTTACGCGGACGGCATCTCGACCCCCGTCCTGTACGCCCCGGGCGGCGGGGTCGACACCACGGGCACGGACATCGTGGTGATCGGGGACTCGAACGCCCCGCACCTGATGCGTTCCGTCACGCTCCGGAACATGGCCGCCCCCGGCTCCGCCTCCGTGCACTTCGACCTCGGCTCGCTGTGGGCCAGGTACGTCGAGGCCCTCGGACCGGACTCGGTCCTCGCCAAGCGCGCCGGCTCGGACGGCACGGAGAAGCTGCTCATCGTCACCGACGAGAACGGCATCGCCCGTGAGCGCGAGGTGACCGGCCTCCCCGCCGACGCGAGCGGCCTCTTCGCCGACGCGCCCGTGCTCGACGGCAAGATCCTCGTCGGATACGAGACCGGCTCCTCCGACCTGCGCACCAACGCCCGTGCCGTCATCGACCTGGCCACCGGCGCGGTCGTCGAGACGTACTCCGCCGGCGTGTCCGACTCCCTCTACTCCCTCCACTCCCAGCTGGCCCTCTCGGCCACGCACGTCGCCTGGACCGCGTTCTCCGAGGACGACGGCATCGTCTACACCACGGTGGACCGGAAGACCCGCGTCACGAAGCGGCACACCTTCGCCCTCACCGACGAGTACTTCGTCGGCCTGGTGGGCAACTGGCTGGTGTACGGCGCCCCGAGCAAGCTCACCGACAACGGGACGTTCCCGAACACGAAGGTGCAGGCCGTCGACCTGACGGCAGGCGAGCTCTCCGAGCCCACCCAGATCTCCGAGCCCGTCCAACTCGCCGACTACGCCACCTCCATGGAGTCCGCGTCCGACGGCTCCCTGCTCGTGCGCGGCGGCACGGTCGAGCAGGGCGAGGGCCTCTACAAGGTCTCCACCCCCGGCGGCGGCCAGCTCGCCGTCGAGAAGGTCGCGACGACGGAGCAGCCCACCGCCCTGACCTACCTCGGCTCCCAGGTGCCGGCCGTCGTCGACTTCGACCGGGACCGCGAGGTCGAGCTGAAGTGGCGGATGTCCCGGCTCAACGCCGACGTCCAGCTGAAGCTCACCCACAAGAAGACGGGCCAGACCTACTCCCGCCTGCTGGAGCTGCGCCGCGACCATCCGTCCCGGCACACGTTCGACGACATCACCTTCGGTGTGACCTGGCAGGGCCTCCTCGACGACCTCTCGCCGGGCGACAAGTCGGCCTTCAACGGCGACTACACCTGGTCCTTCCGGGCCGTTCCGCAGAACGGCATCGGGCCGGCGGTCGAGCAGTCGGGCACCTTCAAGGTGGTCCGCTCGGCCAAGCCGCACGACTACAGCGACAACGGCTCGCCTGACCTGTTCGCGAAGGACGCGGGCGGCACGCTGTGGCGCGTCGACACCACGTACGACCCGGCCACGAAGCGGCTGGCTCCCACGTACCAGCGGACCCTGGTCGGCTCGGGATGGAACGCGTACGACCAGATCGAGTCCGTCGGGAACGTCGCGGGCACGACCACGGCCGACACGATCGCCCGTGACACGTCGGGCGTGCTGTGGCTGTACCAGGGCACCGGCGACGAGACGAAGCCGCTGGGGACCCGTACGAAGGTCGGTCCCGGCTGGCAGACGTACAAGCACCTCGCCGGCGGCGGCGACCTGACCGGGGACGGCCGCGCCGACCTCGTCGCCCAGGACAAGGCGGGCGACCTCTACCTCTACAAGGGCACGGGCTCGGCCGGCACTCCCTTCGGCGCCCGCACGAAGATCGGCGGCGGCTGGGGCGGCTACAACCAGCTGACGGCCGTCGGGAACCTCGCCGGAGGCCCGGCCGGTGACCTCCTCGCCCGTGACACGGCCGGTGTGCTGTGGCTGTACCTCGGCAAGGGCGACGGCACCTTCGCCGGCCGCACCAAGGTCGGCAGCGGCTGGGGCGGTTACACGGAGCTCGTCGGCATCGGCGACGGCAACAAGGACGGACGCCCCGACCTGTTCGCGTACAGGGGCTCGAACCGCACCGCCGCCTTCTACGCCGGTACGGGCAACTGGAGCGCGCCCTTCGCGGGCGCGACCGACGCCACGAAGGTGCTGGAGTACGGCGGCGCCGGGTACCAGCGCGTCTTCTGACACACGGCAACCCCCCGCTTCCCCTTCTGATTCCGACGACTGATTCCGACGATTACAGAGGAAACGATCCTTTGTCTCACTCGCGTACTCCCCGACGTCACCTCGCCGCCGCCGTCACCGCCGTCCTGGCGCTGACGGCCGGCACGGCACTCGCCGCCACCCCGGCCACGGCCGCCCCCGTCCCCGTCCCCGGCCCCGGCCCGGCAGTCGGACAGACGGCCGAGGCGATCGGCACGATCCCGCAGAACGCGCGGGTCACCAGCGCCGGGACGACCGGCTTCCTCAGCACGGTCCGGCACTACGACCCCTTGAGGACCGACTACTTCTGGACGAAGTACGCCGACGGCTCCACCACCCCCCTGGCCATTCCGAACACCGGCTTCTTCGGACAGGGTTCGGACATGGTCTGGGGCACCTCGCCCGGTTCGCTCTCGTACACGATGTACGACATGGCCAACTCGGGCACCACCGTGGGCGGCGCCACGATGAACAACGGCACCTCCTCGCGCGGGGCCATCGGCTCGGCGCTCGTGACCGTCACCGAGGACCGCTACACCACCGCGGTGCGAGTCGAGATCCTCCGAGGGAGCAGGTACCCGACGCCCCCCATCCCCGTACCCGGCATCCCGAGCAACGCCAAGGTGACCAAGGTCGTCCTCACGACGCCCGGCACGGCCGTCATCGTGTACGAGACGGGCAGCGGCGCAACCCTCCGCTACCACCTGGCCGCCGTGGACACCGAGACCGGCGAGGTCCTGGAGACGCGCCCGGCGGGCTCGCTGGAGTTCGGCGACGTCGCGCTCTCCGCGACCCACTGGTCCTGGATCGAGTACGACTACCCCGACGGACCGCTCGGCGGGAAGCGCGTCGCCCTCCTCCACACCGCCCCGCGCGGCGGCGGCGCGACCACCACCACCAACCTGGGCATCGTCGGCGCCAGTGAGGTGATGCGCACAGGCCTCCTGGGCGACTGGGTGACCTACACCAGCGTCGGCGGCTACCAGTCCAACGGCCCGTCGCCGCACTACCCGCTGGTCGCCCGCCCCCTCGGCGGCGGGACGCCGGTCAAGCTCCTCGACCACGTCGTCACCGCGGTCTCGGACACCGACGGCAACCTCGTCGTGCGCGGCGGCAGCCTCACCGAGGGCGCGGGCTCGGGCGAGGGCGTCTACAAGGTCTCGGCGAACGCGACGGGCGGCGCACCGACCGTCACCACGGTCGCGACCGCGAACACGCCGACGGCGCTCGGGATCGTCTCCCAGGACGCCGCCCCGACCGTGGTCGACCTCGACAAGAGCCAGGGGGCGAGGTTCAGCTGGACCCTGACCCAGGCGAACGTGGACGGCACGTTCACGCTGAAGCACACCCGCACCGGCAAGACCGAGCAGATCTCCGTCTGGACCGACAACGCGACGGCCAACCCGGACAACAAGGCCACCGTCGACTGGTCGGGCAGGCTCGTCTCCTCCTCCATCGACGCCTACAACGGCGACTACACCTGGGAGCTCCGCGTCAAGCCGCGCAGCGGCATCGGCCCCGAGGTGAAGAAGACCGGCGCCCTCAAGGTGGTCCGCAAGGCGGCCGCGCACGACTACTCCGACAACGGCACCCCGGACTTCCTCTCCCGGGACTCCGCCGGCCGGGTCTGGCGCGACGACATCAACAGCAGGACGCCGCAGGACGGCGTCCCCACGTCCACACACACGCTGCTCGGCTCCGGCTGGGGCGTCTACAGCCACATCGAGGCCGTGGGCAACGTCGCCGGCGCCTCCGTGAGCGATGTCGTCGCCAAGGACAAGGACGGCAACCTCTGGCTGTACCTCGGCAAGGGCGACGGCACCTTCGCGCCCCGCACCAAGATCGGCCCCGGCTGGAACGCGTACAACAAGATCGCCGGCGGCAGTGACGTCAACGGCGACGGCTGGTCCGACCTCTTCGCCACCGACACCACCGGCGTCCTCTGGCTCTACAAGGGCACGGGCAACTGGCGTACCCCCTACGGCAGTCGGACGCGGGTCGGCGGCGGCTGGGGAACCATGAACCAGATCACCGCCGTCGGCGACATCGCCGGCACCACGCACGGCGACCTCCTCGCCCGCGACACGGGCGGCGTCCTCTGGCTGTACCCGGGCACGGGCGGCACCGCCCTCGGCAGCCGCGTACGGATCGGCGGCGGCTGGGGTGCGTACCCCCACCTCGTCGGCGCCGGCGACATCAACGGCGACGGCCGCGCCGACCTCCTCGCGCACGGCACGGGCGGAACGTTCGTCTACCCGGGCACGGGCAACCTCTCGGCACCGATCGGCGGCCGCACCGGTCTGCCCCTGTACGTGGGCGGCGCGAGCGGCATCAGCCTGATCGCCTGAGTCCGAACAAGCGCCCGAAGTCGTACAACCACTGATCCCGATCACGAGTCCAACCGGGCGTGGCACTCGCCACGCCCGGTTGTTTTGGGGGGAATCCACCGTGCAGAACCGTCCGTCCGCCCGCCGCCGTCACCGTCACCTCGCCACCGCCGTGACCGCCGTCCTCACGATCACCGCCGGTACGGCCCTGGCGACCACCCCAGCGACCGCCGCCGCGCCCATGGCCGTCCAGGCCCCTGCGGCGCCCCTCGACGGCGCGATCGCGATACCCCAGGCGCACCGGATCGTGGGCTCCGGGCCCTCCGGATTCCTGACGGTCGAGTACCAGGACGGCATCCCCGTCCACCGCTGGACGAGCACCGTCGACCGCACGACCACGACCCTGCCCAAGCAGGACGACTACTTCGTGGGCCACTCCGACACCGTCGTCACCGAGTCCACGACCGGCCAGTACCTGCTCCGGGACATGTCCGTGCCGGGCGGCCCGACCGCCGTCATCGAGGGGAGCACCCCCGGGACGCGCCTGCGTGGGGTCGTCGGCCGGACGCTGCTCCTCTCCACCTTCGACGGGGCGAAGGGCCAGCTCCGGCTCAAGAGCGAGGGCGTCGGCGCCGACTCCGAACGCGTGGTGACGGGCCTCCCCGCCGACACCCGGATCGACTGGGCCGAGGCCGTCTCGCCGACGACCGCCCTCGTCCAGTACGTGGCCGGCCCCCACCCGTGGACCCCACGCCTCGCCGTCGTGGACGTCACCACCGCGCAGGTCGTCGAGGAGCGCCCGGCGAGCGCGGACGACAGCGCCGCCGACGCCTCCTCCTTCGCCTGGGTCGAGGGCCTCCGGCTCCGCTTCGCCGCACGCGGGGGAGCCGACGCGGCCCCGGCCAAGGACCTCGTCACCCTCGTCGACGAGGGCTGGAACTTCGCGAGCATGCACATCGGCCTCGTCGGCCCCTGGGTGACGTACGCCCTGCGGGTCGGCTACGAGAACGACCGCCGGTCCCGGTACAACCCGCTGACCGCCGTCGACTCCCGCAACCCCGCCGCCAAGGTCACGCTGCTCGACCACGCCACCTCCACGGTCTCCGCGCCCGACGGCACCCTGCTCGTCCGGGGCGGCACGGTCGCCCACGGCGAGGGCGTCTACCGGATCGCGCTGAACCCGGCCACCGGCAAGCCGTCCGCCACGCTCGTCGCGAGCACCGGAGAGTCCACGGCGCTCGTCCTCCGCAAGACGGAGATCCCCGCCCCCGTCGACCTCGGCGCCCCCGACAGCGGTTCGGCGAAGCTCAGCTGGACCCTGTCCCGCAACGCCTTCGACGGCAAGGTGACACTGCGGCACAAGGCGACGGGCCAGACGACCTCGTTCACGGTCAACTCGTACGTGAACCCGCCGGTCGACGGCAGGTTCACCATCGGCTGGAACGGCACCATCGGCCAGAACGGCGGCTACGCCCCGGCCGGCGACTACACCTGGGAGCTGAACGCCACCCCGGACAACGGGATCGGCCCGGACCTCAAGAAGACCGGCACGCTCAAGGTCGTCCGGAAGGCCGGCCTCCACGACCTCACGTCCAACACGAGCCCGGACATCCTGGCGCGGGACGCCTCGGGCAAGCTGTGGCGGGACGACACGGCGACGACGGACGCGGGCGACGTCACCTCGTCCGGACGCTACGCGGTCGGCCCGGGCTGGCAGATCTACAACCGGCTGGAGGCCGTCGGCAACCTGGCGGGTTCGGCGGCCCCGGACCTCGTGGCCCGTGACGCCTCGGGCGTCCTGTGGCTCTACCAGGGCAACGGCAACGGCGGTTTCGCCACCCGCGCGAGGATCGGCGCCGGCTGGAACGCGTACTCCAAGCTCACCGGCGGCTCCGACCTGAACGGCGACGGCCGCTCGGACCTCCTCGCCACCGACACGTCCGGTGTCCTCTGGTTCTACAAGGGCACCGGCAGAGCGACCGCCCCCTTCGCGGGCCGCGTCAGGGTCGGCGGCGGCTGGGGCGGGTACAACCAGATCACGGCCACCGGCAACCTCGCGGGCACGGCGGCGGGCGACCTCGTCGCGCGCGACACGGCCGGTGTCCTCTGGCTGTACCAGGGCAACGGCCGGGGCGCGTTCACGACCCGCGTGAGGATCGGCGGCGGGTGGGGCGAGTACACCGACCTCGTCGGCATCGGCGACGCCGACCACGACGGCCGGGCGGACCTCTACGCGGCCGGGCCGTACGGATCCCGGCTCTACCCGGGGACCGGCATCGCGACGCGCCCCTTCAAGGGGGGCATCGCCTCGGACATCCACTCCGGCCCCGACCGGTTCAACTCGGTCTTCTGACCTCCGACTTCTGCCATCCGACCTCTGACACCCGACTTCTGACACCCGAGGGAGGGCACCGCCGTGTCCCCAGCAAGCACGAGACCCCGACGCCGGCCGGCCGCCGCCATCGCCGTCGCGCTCGCCGCCACCGTGGGCACGCTCGCCGCGTCGCCGGCGCCGGCGGCCGCCGAGGCGGTTACGAGCGCGGCCGCCGGCACGACGGCGCAGGAGGACGCCGCCGCGCTGCTGCCCGACTCCACCGTCATCGGCAACGGCGTCTCGGGCTTCCTGACCCGTCACCGCGACAGCGACGACATCGGGGACGTGTACCGCTGGACGCGGTACGAGGACGGAGTCACCACCATCCTGCCCAAGGGCAGGTACGTCGGAAGTGTCCGGTCGGACGTGGTCGTGAAGGTAGAGGGGACCACGTACAAGCTGTACGACATGGCCACCGGCGCCGACCCCGTGGTGATCGACGCCGGCTACCTGGGCGCGGGCGCCGCGTTCGTGCGGCTGGTCGGCTCGAACCTCGTCATGGAGGTCCCGCGGGCAGGCGGCGGCTCCGACGTCCACCTCGTCGGCAAGCCCGCCGGCACCCTCGTGGACCGCAAGGTCACCGGGGTGCCCGCGACCTCCGTCAACCGCTCGTACGACCTGTCCTCGCCCGACACCCTGGTCGTCCGCTACAGGGCGGCCGGGACGTGGACCCGGCGCGTGGCCCTGGTGGACGTCGCCACGGCCACGACCGTGGAAGACCGGCCCTTCTCGGCAGACACCATCACATCCAGGGTGAGCACCTCTGCCACACACCTGGCCTGGGCCGAGAGTCTCGGCTCCTCCTCCCCCGCGACCCTCCAGGTGGCCCGGCGGGGTCAGGACGGGACCACCCGCGTCCCCATCGGGTCGGGTGCCCCGCTCGCGGTCGGGCTCCTGGGCGACGACTGGGTGACGTACACCGTGACCGAGGGGACGAGGGCCATCCGCCCCAATCCCCTCCACGCCCTGACGGCCCGTTCCCTGACCGACGGGCGGACGACCACGCTCCTCGACACCGTGACCGACATCCGCGGCGACACGGACGGCGGCCTGCTGGTACAGGGCGCCACGATCGAGCAGGGCGAGGGCCTCTACCGGATCGCCGTCGGCCCGGACGGCACCCCGGCCGCTACCCTCGTGGCGAGCACTGGTCGTTCCCTCTTGCTCGCGCTGGCCGACCAGTCCGTCCCCGAGCGCATCGACTTCAGCATGGCGAGCTCCGACCCCCGGCTGATGTGGCAGTTCACCGGCAGCAACGCGATCGTGAGCATCGAGCTGGAACACACCGCGTCCGGGAAGCGCAAGAACCTCTGGGCCACCCTGGACCAGGCCGGGCGGGCCGTCATGAGGTGGACCGGCGTGTTCGACGACCACTCGGCCGCGTACAACGGCGACTACACCTGGCGGATGAAGGCGGAGTCCGGGAACGGCCTCAGCCCATCGATCGAGAAGACGGGCACGCTCAAGGTCGTCGGGAAGCAGGCGCCGCACGCCTTCTCGGACAGCAGCTCTCCGGACCTGATCTTCCGCCAAGGCGGCCGTCTCTTCCTCTACGACGCCCGCCAGACGTTCGAGGTCGGCAACAACGGCCCGCTGGAGAAGGTGAACGTCGGAGCCGGCTGGGACACCTACGACCGGATCGTCACGCCTGGAGACCTCGGCGGCGCCCAGCACTCCGACCTGATCGGCCGGGACAGGACGGGCGTGCTGTGGTTCTACGCGGGCACCGGTAAGACCACCGTCCCCTTCGCCACCCGTACCCGGATCGGCGGCGGCTGGGGCGGCTACGACCAGCTGACCGCCGGCAGCGACCTCACCGGCGACAGCCGCTCCGACCTCCTCGCCACCGACAAGGCCGGCGCCCTGTGGCTCTACAAGGGCACCGGCTCCGCGACCGCCCCCTTCGCCGCGCGCACCAAGGTCGGCGGCGGCTGGGGCGTCTACAACAAGATCGTTGCCACCGGGAACATCGGCGGCGGCCCCGCAGGCGACCTCGTCGCACGCGACACCGCCGGGGTCCTCTGGCTCTACCTCGGCAAGGGCGACGGCAGCTTCGCCGCCCGCACCCGGATCGGCGGCGGCTGGGGCGTCTACGACGACATCGTCGCGCTCGGCGACACGGACCGCGACGGCCGGCCCGACCTCGTCGCCGGAGGCAGCCGGACCGGCACCGACGAACTCGTCGTCCACTACGGCACGGGCGACTGGCGGAAGCCCTTCAGCGGCCAGTCGCCCAACCCCATCCCGGCGGAGGTCTCCCGCCCGTACCCGACGTTGTTCTGACCCCCGCAGAGAATCGAGGAAGCAGAGCCTTGAACCGCACGAGCACCACCCGGTACCGGCTCGTCGCCGCCGCCGCCGTCGCCGTCGCCCTCGCCGTCACGGCGGGCGGGACGGCGGGGGCCGCGCCGGGGCACATGGCGACGACGGGGGCGGTGACGGCTGACGCCGGGCTGTCGCCGCAGGAGGACGGTGTCGCCCCGTTCCCTCCCGACGCCGCGGTGGTCGGCTCCGGCCCGACCGGTTTCCTGAGTGCCCAGAGCGGCGACTCCCAGCTCACGTACCGGTGGACGCGGTACGAGGACGGTGTCACGACCGCCCTGCCCGGCACGGCCTACAGGACGGCCAGGCGCACGGACACCGTGACGCAGGACCTCGGGAACGGCGTCTTCCGGCTGCAGGACATGGGCACGGGGGCCGACCCGTCGGAGATCGACGTCACGCCTCTCGGCGACGGCTACAGCCTCGCGGCCTACGCCGGCACCGACCTCGTCATGAAGAAGGCCAACGCGACCGGCGGCACCGACCTCCACGTCATCGGCAAGCCGGACGGCGCCCTCGTCGACCACACGGTGACCGGCCTCCCTGCGGACGCCGAGATCATCAGCGTCAACGTGGACTCGCCCGACAGCGCCGTGGTCCGGTACTCGGGCACCGTGGACGGGGTGAAGCGGAGCCGCGCGGCCGTGGTGGACCTCGCGGCCCGTACGGTCGTCGAGGAGTACGAGACCCCCGACGTCCCGCTGGGAGGCACCTCCCTGTCGGCCACCCACATCGCCTGGCTGGAGCAGCCCGCCGACTCCACCGTGAGGGTTGCGGTGACCCGACGGGACACCGGTGAGACCGTTCGTCACGACCTGGGCGTCAAGGAGAGCGTCACCATCCAGCTGGTGGGCGACTGGCTGACGTACAGGCAGTTCGGAGGCTCCACGACCTCACTCCCGAACGCCCGGCGCGCGCTGTACGCCCGCTCCCTGGCGACCGGAGAGACGGTCAAGCTCCTGGAACACACCATGAGCTCCACCCCCGGCGCCGACGCGACCCTGATCGCACGAGGTGGGACGCTCGACCGGGGCGAGGGCCTCTACCAGGTCTCGCCCGGCGCCCCCGGCGCCCGGCCGGTCGTCACCCTCGTGGCGAGCACCGGCGAGCCGACCACGCTGGAGCTGGTGAGCCACACCGTCCCCGGCACGATCGACTTCGACCGTGTCACCACCCCGGTCCCGCTGAGATGGACACTCAGCAGGCAGTCGACGAGCGTGCGCGTCGAGCTGGTGCACACCGCGACCCGGAAGACGTGGCGGACCGGTGTCTCCCACTACGGAGGGGGCACCGTCGGCTTCAGCTGGAAGGGCGCGTTCGAATCACACAACGTCAGCATTCCCGCCGTGTACACCGTTCCTGCTCCCAACGGCGAATACACCTGGCGTCTTACCGCGGAGCCCGCCGGCGGTGTCGGCCCGGCGCTGGAGAAGACCGGCACCTTCAAAATCGTCCGGAAAGCCGTCCCGCACGACTTCAACGACAACGGCACCCCTGACCTGCTCGTCCGGAACTCCTCAGGGGAGCTGTCCCTCTCCAACACGAGCCACCCGCTGGGGTCATGGACAGCCGAGCCCCCCAAATCTCTCGGCGGCGGGTGGAACACCTACGACCGGCTCGACTCCCCCGGCAACGTCGCCGGCTCCCCGCACGCCGACGTCGTCGCCCGCGACAAGAGCGGCGTCCTCTGGCTCTACCAGGGCACGGGCCACGCCCTCGCGCCCCGCGCGAGGGTGGGCGGCGGCTGGGGCGCCTACAACCGGATCACCGGCAGCAGCGACCTGACCGGTGACGGCCGCTCGGACCTCCTCGCCGGCGACACCTCAGGAGTTCTCTGGCTTTACCAGGGCACCGGCTCGACCGCGGCGCCCTTCGCCACCCGCGTGAAGGTCGGCGGCGGCTGGGGCGTCTACAACCACCTGACCGCCACCGGGAACATCGGTGGCGGCCCGGCCGGGGACCTCGTCGCCCGCGACGAGAACGGCGTCCTCTGGCTCTACCTCGGCAAGGGCGACGGCACCTTCGCCGCCCGCACCAGGATCGGCGGCGGCTGGAGCACGTACGAAGGGCTCACCGGCTTCGGCGATGTCGACCGGGACGGCCACGCCGACCTACTGGCGAACGACAACGGCGCGACCTACTACTACAAGGGCACGGGCGATTGGCGCACGCCGTTCGAGCCCCGCCACTCCATTTACAACTACAGCAGGTTCGACTGGAACGCGACCGTGTTCTAAGAGGTCAGCAAGACAGTCGCCCAGACCGTCTTCCCGACGCAGCGGTTCCGCACGCCCCAGGCGGTGGCGAGGGCGGCTACGAGCAGCAGCCCGTAGCCGCCCTCGTCGGGCTGCCCGGACGGTTCGGACGGTAACGGGCGGCGCTCGCCGCGCGCGTCGGAGAGTTCGATCCGTACGTGGTCGTCGCCGCGCTCCATCCGCACCTCGAAGTCCCTCCCCGGCACCCGGCCGTGGAGGGCGGCGTTGCTGGCGAGCTCGGCGACGACCAGTTCGGCCGCCTCGGCGGCGGAGCCGGTCACGCCCCAGTCGCGGAGCTGCTGCACGGCGAGTAGCCGGGCCAGACGTGCGCCCCGGCGCGTGGCCGAGAGCCGGAGCGTGAACTCACCGGTTGGGGTGGTGGTTTCGGACTTCATGACCCAGAGCCTGGTGGGCGCGCCCTACGCTGAACAGCAGCGACGCGACGACGCTGAGTCACTGTACGGGCGCGCCAAGAAGGCGGTACGGATGTCGGGGAACGAGGAGGAGCGGCCGGAACGGCCCTCCGAAGCGGACGGTACGGCGCACTTGTTTCGTGCGCTCGGAAAGATCATCAAGGTGCTGCGGAAGAACGCGGGCCTGAGCCAGGCGGAACTGAGCGATATCGCCCATTGCAGCGAGGACTTGATCTCGGCGATCGAGCGGGGCGTACGGATTCCCCAGCCGGACTTCCTGATCCGGGCGGACCCCGTGCTGAACGCGGGCGGGGTGCTGGCGGCGGCGGTGGACGACGTACGGGAGGCATTGTCGAAGGCGCGGGTGCGGCACCCGGACTGGTTCCAGGACTTCGCGCGGGCTGAGGCGGAGGCCGTGGCGCTGCACTACTACGAGGTGCAGGCCGTACCGGGCATCCTGCAGACGCCGGCTTACGCACTGTCCCTCTTCAGGGACCGCCGGCCCATGCTGGACGAGGCGACCGTCGAGAAGCGGGTGGCCGACCGGATCTCCCGTCAGGTATTGCTCGACAAGTGGCCCGCACCGACGATCAGCTTCGTGCTGGAGGCGGCCGTCCTGCTCCGTCCGTTCGGCGGACCCGAGGTCCACCGAGAGCAGCTACGACGCATCTTGAGCGTCGCCCGACGGCGGACGGTCGACTTCCAGATCATGCCCCTGGATCAGCCGCAACACCCTTACTTGGACGGCGCGTTCACCCTGCTTACGCCCAAGGGGCGACGGGAGACGGCGTACACCGAGATCTACGGGCACGCCCGGCTGATCACCGACCCGGACGAGGTCCGTCAGTACACCGAGCGCTATGGCATCATCCGGTCGCAGGCGCTCACGCAACACGAGTCCCTGACATGGCTCGAGAAACTGCTGGGAGAACGATGAACACCACGGATCTGGCCTGGTTCAAGAGCAGCTATAGCGACTCCGAGGGCGGCAACTGCGTCGAGATCGCCTACGACTGGCGCAAGTCCAGCTACAGCAGCTCCGAAGGCGGCAACTGCATCGAAGTCGCCGCGCACCCCACCACCATCCACCTCCGCGACTCCAAGGTCCCCCACGGCCCCCAGCTCGCCGTATCCCCCGCGACGTGGTCCGCGTTCGTCTCGTACGCTGCGATTCCTAAGCAATCATGAGGAGCGGGCGCGGTGTTGAGTGACACCGGGCCCGCATCCCTGGGGGGATACGCATCATGAATCACGCGCACATACGCGGCCGTCGGCTCGCCGTGGCCGTCACCGCCGTGCTCGCCGTCTCCGCCGTCGGCGGGACGCTCGTCACCGCGCCCGCAGCGGTGGCCGCCGTCGCCGCCCCGGCCGCGCCGCTGGACGCGCAGGACATCACGTTCCCGGCGGGCGAGAAGCTCGTCAGCGCAGGGACCGCCGGATTCCTCACCTCGAAGGACGACGGCGCGGGCGGGTCCGCGCTGACGTGGACGTATTTCGACGACGGCGTCACGTGGCCGGTTCCGTCATCGGTCGCGTACCAGAGCCGTTCGGACACGATCGTCACCCGCGACGGGTACCGCTTCATCCTGCGGGACATGAGCGCGAACGGGGTCTCGACCTACGTGGAGCCGGTCGGGCTCGGGACGGACTACAAGGTCGCCGGGGCGGCCGGTTCGACGCTCTACCTGAGTGTGCCGAACCCGACGTACGAGGGCGAGGACCTCTACCGGCTCACCCGAGTGAACGGCGTGCAGCAGCAGGAGAAGATCACGCCCTTCGGCCGTGGCCGTGACTACAAGGTCCTGTCGCACTCCCTGACCGACGTGGTCGTCGTCTACACGCAGGACGCCAGCACCGGACCGCTGTACCGCCGCGCGCTGGCGGACCTCAGCGGCGGTTTCATGAAGGCGGAGCGGGCCCTCTTGCCCTTCGACCCGGCCACGGTCACGACCGCGATCAGCCCGTCGTACCTCGCGTGGACGGAGTACGTGGACGGCGCCGCCAGGGTGGCGATCGAGAAGCGGAGCGAGTACGAGCCCTTCAAGCGCATCTCGCTGGGCGCCGGCTCCAAGGGTGTCGTGGTCGGGTTCTCCGGCGACTGGGTGCTGTACGGCGTGCCGGGCGGGCTCACGGCCCCGACGGCCAACCCGCTGCACGCGCTGACCGCGCAGAACGTCCTCACCGGCGAGACGATGCCGCTGCTCGACCACTTCACGTCCACGTCGACCGCGCCCGACGGAAGCATCTACGTCCAAGGCGGGAAGTCGACCGACGGGGAAGGGCTGTTCAAGATCACGGGGGACGGCTACCCGACGGCCTCGCGGATCGCGGGCACCCCCGGCGCGTCCACCTCGCCGGCCGTCACCGGCAACACGGTCCCCCTCGTGGCGGACCTCGACCGCAACGGCGGTCAGTTCGCCATGGAGTGGCAGCTCTCCCGGTACAACGTGAACATGGACGTCACCCTGCGGCACACCGTGACCGGGAAGACGTTCACGAAGCGCCTCACCCGGCCTGCCGCGCCCGCGCGGCTCACGTGGGACGGGCTGACCTCGGACGGGTTCAGCGCCCCGAACGGCGACTACACCTGGAACGTCACCCTCACGCCGGCCAACGGCATCGGGTACCCGGGATACGCGTCGGGCGCCTTCAAGGTGGTCCGGAAGGCCAACCCGCACGACTACAGCGACAACGGTTCGGCCGACCTGCTCGCGCGGGACGCGTCGGGCGTGCTGTGGCGGGACGACCTGCTCGACTGGCCGGTGGGCGGTCAGGTGACGCCGGCGAAGCCGCGCGTGCGGATCGGTACGGGGTGGAACACGTACAACCTGATCGAGGCGGCCGGGAACAACGGCGGCTCCGCCGTCGGTGACGTCCTCGGGCGGGACACGGCCGGTGTGCTGTGGAACTACCCCGGCAAGGGCGACGGCACGTTCGGGACCCGGGTCAGGGTCGGCCCGGGCTGGGGCGTCTACAACAAGCTCGCCGCCGGTTCCGACCTGAACGGTGACGGCAAGGCCGACCTCGTCGCCACCGACGCGTCCGGCCTGCTGTGGTTCTACAAGGGCACGGGGAGCACGACGACGCCCTACGGCGCCCGCGTCAAGGTCGGGTCCGGCTGGGGCGCCTACAACCAGCTGACCGCCGTCGGGAACATCGCCGGGGGCGTCGCCGGCGACCTCGTCGCCCGGGACGCGGCGGGCGTGCTGTGGCTGTACCTCGGGAAGGGCGACGGTACGTTCGCGGCCCGGACCAAGATCGGTACGGGCTGGGGCGGTTACAGCCAGCTCGTGGGCGCCGGCGACACGAACAACGACGGTCGGCCCGACCTCGTCGCGTACGGGTCGGCGGGGACGCACGTGTTCCTCGGGACGGGGTCGTGGTCGGCGCCGTTCACGAAGACGACGACCTCGCTGTACGCGGGCGAGGGAACCAAGTTCACGTCGGTGTCGTGACGGTCGCTCCTTAGGGCCGTACCAGCCGGTCGCGCCTCGGACCGCTCCTCGTAGCATCCGGGGCGTGACCTCCCGAAACTTCGTTCTCTTCGACGTCGACGGCACCCTCATGGACGCCGTCGCCAACCAGCGCCGCATGTGGCACCAGTGGGCCGCGCGGTACGGGCTCGACGGGGACGAGGTGTACGCCGTGGCCCTGCGGACGCGGCCCGTCGAGACCTTCGCGGCCGTCGCTCCGGAGCACGATCCGGACGAGTGCCTCGCCCTGCTGCACGAGCTGGAGGACGAGGACGTCCGTACGGGCACGTACACGGCCTTCGACGGCGCGGCCGAGCTGCTCGCCGGCCTTCCGGCGGACCGGTGGGCGCTGGTCACGTCGAACTACGAGCACCGGGTGCGCGGACGCTTCGAGCGGACCGGGCTGCCGCTGCCCGGGCTGATCGTGGACGCGGCCTCGGTGGCGGAGGGGAAGCCGTCCCCCGTCCCGTATCTGCTCGCAGCCGAGAAGCTGGGCGCAGACCCGGCAGAGTGCCTGGTCATCGAGGACGCCCCGTCGGGCGTACGTTCCGGGCTCGCAGCCGGGATGACGGTCTGGTCGGTCAACGGACCGGAGCCGGTGAAGGGCGCCCACCGCCACTTCGACACGCTCACGGAGGCGGGCCCGCACATCCTGGCCGCTCTGAGCTAGCAGGGGTGGGCCTGCTTCGTGGGCTTCTGGTGGGACCGCCCTCTTTCCGACAGTCGCAGCTTCCGCCACCGCGTCAAGGGCGCCTTCGGCGTCGCTGCGCGATGGGCTGCGCCCACCCTTGACCCGGCGACGGAAGCTGCGCAAAAACTCTCGGAGGGCGGTCCGGGGGCCGGGGTCGCCGGGGGCCGGGCAGTGTCGGGGGTCGGAGAGCGCCTGTCAGGTCGGTGGGTGGGGGCTGGGTTCGTAGCGGGGGCGGGTGGGCACCTGGCGGGCCGGTTCGGGGTGCGCGGTTGTTGAATGGGGCAGTTGGGCGGCGCTTAGCGGGTCACGGCCGGCGGGCGGTGGGGCTTCAAGCCCCGCTGGTCGCTGCCGGTGGGCGGTGAGCATCCCGACCGCTGGGCGAACTCCACACCGAAACCGCCCAGTTGATCGTCATGCCCTCTTGCGACTTCGCTGCCCCCTGATACCTGGATCAGCTGCGCGCTTGGCATGCCCGACCGTCCCAGGAAAGTGGTGGGGCGAGACATTGGTGCGGATCGATCTCCGAGGGAGGGGTGAATGTCCGCCTTGAGGCTTTCTCGCTACTTGTTACCCGGAGTAGCTGCGGGTTGGACGTCGCTTCTTATGGCGTGATCATTCGTTGAGCCGTGCATGACGGATCTCATCGAGCGGCCCGGCCGGATCGTGCTGACGATCTGACGGTCGGGAAGAGAAAAAAGGCGCGTGGTTTCGGACAACCCTGGGGGGCTTTCGCCGGTCGGAAGGGTGAGAACGAAACCGACGCAGGGGGAACCCGATCATGTTCGAACGACGCAGGCCCGGGCTGAGGACGGCGCTCGTCGCCACCGCCGTCGCGGTGGCGACCGCCACCGGCGCGGGCTCCGCCATCGCCGCGCCGGCCGCCGACCCGGTGGCGGTGCCCGCCTTCAACCTGTTCGCCATCCACAAGCAGACCCACGAGATGTGGCAGTGGTACCGCCAGGGCCCGCTCCTCGCCACGGGCGGGCCCGACGGGGTCGACCACTCGGACCTCGCCGACCGCATCCCCGTCTTCAACGACAACGGAGAAGGGTACGGCCACGGCGCGTGGACCCTCTACAAGGACGGCCGGCTGGACTTCGGTGGCTGGGTCGACGGCGAGTACCAATGGCCGAAGAACGTCGGCCGGGGCTGGGACATCTACCGCACGGTCCTCTCGCCCGGAAACCTCGGCGGGGCCAAGGAGGCCGACCTGATCGGCGTCGACAGGGCCGGTGTGCTGTGGAGCTACCTGGGCTACTCGGACGGCCGCCTCACCACCCGCGTGCGGGTCGGCGGCGGCTGGGGCCAGTACACCGAGCTGGCCGGCCAGGGCGATCTGACCGGTGACGGCAGGGCCGACATCACCGCCCGCGACAAGGCCGGCGTCCTCTGGCTCTACAAGGGCACGGGCGACTACAAGGCGCCGTTCGCGGGCCGTACGAAGATCGGCGGCGGGTGGAACGTCTACGACCGGCTGCTGTCCCTCGGCGACAGCGACGCCGACGGCAAGGCGGACCTGCTGGCCCGGAAGACGACGGGCGAGCTGCTCCGGTACTCGGGCACGGGTGACGCGGCGCGGCCGTTCACGGCGCCGGTGCAGATCGCGGGGACCCACATGAAGCAGTTCAACCTCCTCTAGACGTACGGCACTTCGTGCGAGGCGGCCCCGTTCCCGGCATTTCGGGTCCGGGGTCGCCCCCCTTCGGCTTCGCTGCCCGCTGATACCTGGAGTAGCTGCGTGTTTGGCATGCCCGACCGTCGCAGGAGGGTGGTGGGGCGAGTCGGCGAGTCATTGGTGCGGATCGATCTCCGAGTGCAGGGGGAATGTCCGCCTTGAGGCTTTCTCGTTGCCCGTTACCCGGAGTAGCTGCGGGTTAGTCAGCTCTCCACCCGCCGGGAGTGACCAGCGGGGCCTGAATCCCCGCCGAGGGACGGGCGTTCGCCGCTTAGCCGAGCCCGGCTGCCCCATTCCATGGCCGCGCACCCCGAACCGGCCGGGAGGGGTCGACCCACCCCCGCTACGAACCCAGCCCCCACCCACCGGCCGGTCACCCGCTTACGCGGCCTGAGCGATGCCCGGGGCTCTGGCGTGACCCCGGCCCCCGGACCGCCCTCCGAGAGTTGTTGCGCAGCTTCCGCCGCCGGGTCAAGGGTGGCCGTAGGCCATCGGCGGAGCCGACTTGCCCTTGACGCGGTGGTGGAAGCTGCGACTCTCGGAAAGAGGGCGGTCCCACCAGAAGCCCGCCGGACACGTTCACCTCTGGGGGCCCAAGAGACCTGCGCCGTTCCCTGATGCCATTCCTGATGTCGTCTGCCGCGCCACGCTCAGGCGGCCTGGCGGTCGGTGCCGGTGGCGATTTCGCGGGTGGCGTCGGCGATGGCGCGGTAGTCCTTGCGGAGGATCTTGGAGTGGTTGCTGGGGACCTTCGCGCTGATCCGGATGTTCGGATTGCGGGTCGTGACCGGGGTGAGGTCGGCGCGGATCTTTTCCATCAGGACGGGGTCGCCGCCGAGGTTGCCGCCGGTGGCCAGGACGTAGCGGGTGGGGACGGTGATGCGGTCGAAGACCGGATCGAGCGCGGCGGGTGCGCAGAGTTCGTTGACCTCGATGTTGATCTCGGCGTGCTGTTCGGCGCTCATCCGGGCCGCCATGCCAAGCCGGCGGGCGATCGGGAAGAGCGGGCTGAGGCGGCGGAAGAGTTTGCGGACCTGGGTCTTGGTGGCGTCGTCGAGCCAGGAGTGGGGCATGGCGCCGTCCACGGACACGACCCCGTGGACGCGGTCGGGGTTCTGCGCGGCCCAGTGGACCGCGAGCATCGCGCCGTAGGACCAGCCGACAAGGATGGGGCGGTCGATGCCTCGGGCGGTGAGGACGGCGTCGAGGTCGCGAAGGCAGGCGGTGAAGGTGTAGTCGGCGGAGAGCCCGGACTTGCCTCGGGCCCGCTCGTCGTAGGTGATGTGGCGGTAGTCGCCGCCGAGTTCGCCGATCACGTGCCGCCAGTGCTTCTGGTCGGCGTAGGAGCCGTTGAGGTAGACGACGGGGCGGCCGGGGCCACCGGTGTCGGTCACGGCGAGGCGGGTGTCGTCGACCGAGACCGTACCGGTCCAGGCGGCGGGGTGGGTGAGGGCGGTGACGGTCATGACGAGCCTTCTTTCCGGATGAGTGGGTGGTGGGTGGTGGGTGGTGGGTGGTGGGTGGTGGGTGGTGGTCAGAGGCTGCGGGCGGTGATGTCGCCGTGGGCGGTGGTCGCGTGGATGTTCAGCCCGGCCGTCGAACCCTCGCTGTTCTGCAGGGTGTTGGTGATGCGGCCATAGGTCGTGCCGGCGTCGAGGGTCGCGGAGACGCCGCGGGCGGCGCCGATCTCCAGGTCGCCGGACTCGGTGCGGACGGTGACCGTGCCGGTCTTCGCCTCGGTGATACGGATGTCGCCCTTCAGGGTGCGGAGTTCCGCCGGGCCGCCCAGGCGGCCGACGGTGATGTCCCCGGCCTGCAGGGTCAGGCGGGCGGAGGCCGTCTCGTCGAGCTTGACCGTGCCCTGCGCGCTGTCGTAGGTGACGTCACCCAGGCGCCCCACACCCCGCAGCTCCGCGGTCGCGGTGGTCGCCTCGACGCGGGAGCCGGCCGGGAGCTGGACGGTGACCTCGACCGCACCCGAGTTGCCCAGGATCCGGCTCTTCGGCTCCGCGGCCTCGATCCGCAGCACACCGTCGCCGTAGGCGACGGCGACCCGCTCGGCAGCCTTGATGTCGTTGCTCTTGGCGGGGTTCGCGGGGAGGACCTCGACCGTGGTGTCCGTCCGGTCGGCGGCGATGAACCGGATCCGGCCCGCCGGGACGGCCAGGACGGTGACGATCGCGGCGGGAGTGGCGAACTTCTGCATGATGCGCTCCTCGTGTTCTCGCGGCCGGCCCGGACTCCTTGCCCGCGCCGTTTCCGACAAGAGAAACGCTACGTTGCGTTCTACAGTTCGGCAACGCCCCCGTTGCGCTGGATGCGCATCATTGCAGGTCATTGGCGGGAATTCATTGCAACGGCCATGCCGTCTAACGCAACAATCCTTCCTCCTGCGTTGCAATGAAATGAACGTGAACGCGCCGCTTGTCAATCAAGGTTGACGCGAGAGGCCCTGTCAACGTAGGTTGACGCCATGACCGATGCGACCGATCTCGCCACGCGAGCGGGCGACCGTGACCCCCGGGTCGGGCTGCGGGCCGTCTCCGCCCTGCGGCGATTGCTGGAACAACTGGAAGCCGTCCAAGTGCGCAGTGCGCGCCATCAGGGCTGGTCGTGGCAGGAGATCGCGACCGAACTGGGAGTCAGTCGGCAGGCCGTCCACAAGAAGTACGGGAGGCAGTGATGTTCGAACGGTTCACGAAAGCGGCGCGTGCCGTGGTGAAGGGGGCGGTCGACCACGCGGACCGGGACGGCGCGACCGTCGTCACCAAGGAGCATCTGCTGCTGGCCCTGCTCGACCGGGAGGACACCCGGGCCTCGGCCGCGTTGCGCAGCCTGTGCCCGCCGGAGCGCCGGCCGTCCCTGACCGCCGCGCTGGCCGACGCCCGGCGTCGGGCGGGGCTGTCCCGGGCCGACGAGAAGGCTCTGGCGGACCTCGGCATCGATGTCGGCGCGATCGTGGCACGGGTGGAGGAGACCCACGGAGCGGGCGCGCTGGCCGGCGACCGCAAGGACTCCGGATGGTGGTCCGGCCGTCAGTCCTTCTCCCGGGAGGCAAAGACCGTGCTGGAGAAGTCCCTCCGGGTGGCCCTGGCGCGCAAGGACCGGGAGATCGGCGACGAGCACATCCTCCTGGCGCTCACCATGACCGGCGGTGTCGTCGCGGAGGCGCTGGCCGACCACGGCGTCACGTACGCCTCCGTCGACGCCGCCGTCGCCGTCGCCGGCCCGACGGCCCCCTGACCCACCCACCTACCCACCTACCCACCTACCTCAGAGGTGGCCTTCCAGGGACTCCCGGACCTCGGCGGTGGTCATGAGCCCCGTGCCGTGCGCCACCGCCTCGCCCTCCTTCAGCAGGACGTAGGACGGGGCTCCGGTGATCCCGTACCGCTCGGTCGCGGCCGGACAGCGCGTGATGTCGGTGCGTACGGCCGTCAGGCGGCCCGCGTACTCATCGGCGACGCCGCCCACGACGAGGTCCATGGCCCGGCAGGGCTCGATCGCCTTGGGCCATGTCCCGATGAAGTACGCGAGGACCGGGACCCCGCTCATCTTGAGGATGAAATCGAACTCCGCGTCCTCACGGGGTTGGTGGATCCGCTTCGCCATGGAAGCTCCTGACCTCGTGTTCCGTCTTTCTCCCCATCATCCCCCGCGCGCGGCGTGCGCCTGCGCGGGGCCGTAATGTGACGCGGCCCACAGGGAACGTCCTCCCTGACTGCCTCCTCCTCAGGGTGTCGGTTGTTCACCAACACTCCGGGGGAATCTCGTGGTCGACATCAGCACACGACAGCGGGCAGGCCAGGCGGTCGCCGGTCTGCTCGCCCTGGACGGGCTCGCGCACGTCTACTGGGCCACCGGCCTGACCTGGCCCGCGCCCGACCAGCGGGCGCTGTCGCTCGCCGTCATCGGCGGGGTCGTGTCCTTCGCGCCGCGCGTGGTGGTGCCGCTGGCGCTGGTGCTCTTCGGCACCGCGGCGGCCGTCCTCGCCGGCGCGTACGGCCGGGGCGGGCGGTTCACCGGGCGGCTCGCCGCGCTGGTGTCCTTCGCCGTCGCCGCCGGGCTCCTGGTCCGCGGGCTCGTCGGCCTGGTGTGGGCGCTCGGCGTCGGCGACGGGGCCGGTCCCGTCTTCTACTGGCTCAATCTGCTGCTCTACACGCCGCTCTGCCTAGGCTTCGGCTGGGTGGCCGCCACCCGCCTGGTCGCCCCGCGGGCCCGGAAGGCACTCGCGCTGCCGCTCGCCCTCGCCGCGCTCGTCGCGGGCACGGCGTACGCCTGGCAGCCCGCCGAGGCGACCGGCTACGCCGCCCCGGCCGGTGGCCGGTACGTCGAGACGCCCGTCGCCCGCTTCCACTACGTCCGCCAGGGCTCGGGCGGCTCGCCGGTGGTGCTCCTTTCGCCCGGCGCGTCGTCGACCTTCGCCTGGCGCGAGCAGCTCGCCACGCTCTCCCGGACGCACACCGTGTACGTCCTCGACCTCCCCGGCCAGGGGTTCACCGAGCTCCGCGACCGGTCCCTGACCTGGGACCTGGACGGCATGACCACGGCCATCGGCAGCTTTCTGGACGCCATGGACATCCCCCGGGCCGCCCTCGGCGGGAACTCGTGGAGCGGCGGCTTCGCCCTCGCCTACGCCCAGCGCCACCCGGACCGGGTGAGCCGGCTCGCCCTGCTCGCGCCCTCCGGTCTCGACGAACGGGACCCCGTGCTGTGGGAGGCCCTCAAACTGCCGATCGCCGGGGAGCTGCTGACGAGCCTCGGCGCGGGCCGGTCGGCCACCGAGTCGTCGCTGCGGGGGCTGTTCGTGAACCAGGGCCGGATCACCGACGAACTCGTGGACGCGGCCTGGGCTCCCGCCACCCGTGACGCCAACCGGCGTTCGGTCTACCGCCTGGAGCGCGGTCTGGACTGGCGCGAGACCGAGGCCGCGATGCCCGCGACCCGGCAGCCGGTGCTCGTCCTCTGGGGGCGCCAGGACACGGTCCTGCCCGCGGCCCAGGCCGCTCGCTTCGGGCGGCTCCTGCCCCACGCGGAGGCGACGGTCCTGGACGGCTGCGGGCACGCGCTCACCCTGGACTGCCCGGACCGGGTGAACCCGCTGCTGGAAGAGTTCCTCCGTGACCGCTGACCAGAAGGACCGCGGGGACCGGGGTGAATGGCGTGACCGGGGCGACCAGGGTGACCAGGGCGACCGGGGTGTGGCTCTGGCGCGGGCGGCGCGGGCCGGGAACACCCTCGCGCTGCACGAGCTCCTGGACCACCTCACCCCGTACATCGCCCGGATCTGCACCCCCATCGCCCTGACCGACGGCCCGGACGCCACCCAGGAGACGCTGCTCGCCGTGTTCCGGTCGCTGCGGTCCCTGAAGGATCCGCAGGCGCTGTACGGGTGGGTGCGGGCCATCGCCGTGCGGGAGGCGGTACGGATCGCCCGGCGGGCGGCGCGGGCCCACCCCGCCGAGCTGGCCGACGTACCCGAGCGTGGTGATCCGCAGCTCGCCGCGGACATCGACGACGTACTGGCCCGGCTGTCCCCCGAGCACCGGGCCGTCCTGGTGATGCGGGACGTGGAGGGCCTGGACGAGGAGGCCGCGGCCGCGCTGCTCGGCGTCCCGGCCGGCACCGCCAAGTCCCGGCTGCACCGGGCCCGGATGAGCTTCCGAAAGGCATGGTCCTCATGACGAGGCACGAGATGAGTGCGCACGAGATGACTGCGCACGAGATGACGACGTACGAGATCGACCCGGTGGAGCGGCTGCGCATCATGGCGGCCGGGGTCCGCGGCGCGCGGATCGCCGAGGAGGTGCTGCCCGTCCCGTTCGAGGAGGTGTGGGCGGTGATGGCGGACCTGGAGGGCGAGTTCGGCCGCTTCCAGCCGGACATGAGGAGGGTGCGGGTGCTGCGGGTCGCGGGCGACCGGGTCGAGGCGCTGGCCCTCAGCAAGTACGGGTTCCGCGCTCACCTGCGCGGCTTCGTCCGGCCGGGATGGTGCTGGCTGCAGAGCCGGTTCCTGATCATCGGCATGGCGGCGGCCCCGGAGCCGGGGCCGGGTACGGGGCCGGGGCCGGGTACGGGTACGGGGCCGGGGCCGGGTACGGGTACGGGTACGGGGCCGGGTACGGGTACGGGGCCGGGTACGGGTACGGGGCCGGGCCCGGGCGGCCTCACCGGCCTGGGCACCCGGGTGGCGCTGACCGGCGGTGTCCGGCTCCGCGTCCCGGGGCGGGCTCCGGCGGTCGTCCCGTTCGGCACGGCGTCCGAGCTGTCCCGCGCGATGACCCTCCTCGCGGAGCGAGTGGGCGACCGGCGGACGGGCCAGGCCGGGTGACCGGCCGGGAGACTGTTCAACCACCGTACGGAAAGAAGCACTTGGTCTCCGTACAGAGATGAATCACCCTCAGCTAATGTGTGGCCCATGCAGGGGGAACCGGAAGACCACTCTGGCGTGGGCAGTCTGAACGGCAGCGGAGCCATGCCACTCGAGGCGGGAGATCCCCGCCAGATCGGGGCGTTCCGGCTTCTCGGCGTGCTCGGCTCCGGAGGCATGGGTCGGGTCTATCTCGGCGCCGTGCCGGGGAAGTTCGCGGCGGTGAAGCGGGTCCTTCCCGTACTCGCCGAGGACACCGACTTCCTGAGCCACTTCGGGCACGAGCTCGACAACCTCGCCCGGCTGCCCGCCGGAGCCAACACGAAGCTCCTCGCGAGCGACCGCACGGCCAAACCGCCGTGGTTCGCGACCGAGTTCATCCCGGGCATCACCCTCAACGAGGCCGTCCGGCTGCACGGCGGCCCGCTGCCGTCGGCGTCCCTGTGGCGGCTCCTGCGGGACGCGGCGGCCGGACTGCGGGTCGTGCACGGCGCCGACATGGTGCACCGCGACCTCAAGCCGTCCAACGTCATGCTGACCGGCGACGGCCTCTCCCTCATCGACTTCGGCGTGGCCCGCGCCGCCGACCAGAGCCGGCTGACCAAGACCGGCATGGTCATCGGCACCCCCGCCTACATGGCTCCCGAGCAGGCCGTCGCCGACCGTCGACTCACGGGTGCAGCCGATGTGTTCGCGCTGGGGAGCCTGTTGCTGTACGCGGCGAACGGGCGTCCCCCGTTCGGCGAGGGGTCCGGACCCGACCTCCTCTACCGCGTCGTCCACGGAGAGCCCGACTTCGGGAAGCTCACCGAGACCGACCCCGAGCTCGCCGCGCTCGTCCGGACCTGCTTCGCCAAGGACCCGGCGGACCGGCCGACCGCCGCCGAGCTCGTCGACCGGGCCGACGAAGGGGCCGCCGGGGCCGCGTGGCCCGCCGCCGTCGCCGCCCGCATAGGCGAGCGCGCGGCCTTCGCCGCCGGGGCGCCCACCGCCGAGCACCTGGCGGAGCTGGAGCGGATCGAGCCGGCCCAGGACGTCGCGACCGCCTCGCTCACCCCGCAGCGCGGGAACGAGCCCGCGACCGCCTCCCCGGACGCCGTCGCGATCACCGGGGCCGCCACCGCGGAGAAGCGGACGCGGCGGAACCGGTTCGTCATGCTCGCCGTGCCCGTCGTCGTGGCGACCGGCACCACCCTGACCGTCGCCCTCGGCCCGTACGTGGTCGGCCGCGACACGGCGGCCGACGGCCCCTCCTCGTCGCCCTCCGCCGTCGCCTCGCAACCGGCGCCCGGCAACCCCGCGGCCGTACCCTCCTCGTCGTCCGCGAAGCCGAGCGCGTCGACGTCGGCCTCCGCTCCCGCCCCCTCGGGTCCGTCGTCCGCGCCTCCGGGCGGGTCCACGGCGGCACCACCGCCCGGCACCGGCGACGCGGGTGGCGGGGCCGGTTCCGGAAGCGGGTCGGGAAGCGGCTCCGGGAGTGGTTCCGGAAGCGGGTCGGGAAGCGGCTCCGGGAGTGGTTCCGGTGGCGGGTCGCAGACGACCGACCCGGGCGGCAGCGGCTCGACCACGACCAGCCCCGGCGGCGGTGGTGGCGGTTCCACGACCACCCAGCCCGCCCCGCAGCCCTCGCGGACGACCACCCAGCCCGCTCCCCCGCCGTCGACCGGCGGCGGCTCGGGGCCCTCGGGGACGTACTCCATCGAGAACGTCTCCAGCGGAGAGTGCCTGTCCGAGAGCCACCCCGGGTACGGCGGCGTCATGGTCAACACCGCCCCGTGCGGTACCCCGCCCACCAGCGGCACCATCACCTACTCCTGGACCTACTCGTCCACGGGGAACGGCACCTTCCGGCTGGTCAACAAGAAGACCGGGCTGTGCCTCCAGCCGGGCGGGACACCCGGCTTCACCGCCAAGGACTGCAACGGCTCCAGCCTCCAGTCGTGGACGATCGGCACCAAGACGTCCGCCGGTCACACCATCAAGAACGTGAACAGCGGCGACTGCATGATCCCCGGCCCGCCGTTCCTGATGATGTACACCTGCAACCCGAACGACAAGAGCCACCTCTGGCGGAACATCTCCGCCGTCTGAACCGCGCGTCAGGTCCCGGTCGTGAAGACCGGGACCGTCACGTCCCCCTCCACCCGGAAGGCGACGGTCAGCTCCATCCCGATGCGGAGCTCCACCTCCGGCACGTCCACGACCTCCGTCATCATGCGCGGGCCCTCCGCGAGGTCGACGACGGCCGCGACGTACGGGACGCGCTCGCCGAAGGGCGGGAGGTCGTTGCGGTGGACGACGGACCAGGTGTAGAGCGTGGCGCGGCCGCTCGCCGGCTCCCAGCGGACGTCCTCGCTCCAGCAGTGGGGGCAGAACTCGCGCGGGTAGTGGTGGGTCCTGTCGCAGGCCGCGCAGTGGCGCAGGAGCAGCCGGCCTTCGGCGGCGGCGTCCCAGTACGGACGGGTGAAGGCGTCGATGTCGGGGTCGGCGGCCGTCATCAGAAGAGTCCGATCGCGGAGTCGAGGGACCAGGTCTGCCAGGACATGGCGAGGAGGGCGACCAGGGAGATCAGCGCCATCATCGCGTTCTGCCCCTGCTCGGCCCAGTCGTGGATCATCAGGACGAGGTAGAGGAGGTTGAGGAGGAGGCCGCCGACGAGGGCGACCGGGGTGAGGAAACCGACGACCAGGCCGAGGCCGAGGGCGAGTTCGGCGTAGACGACGACGTACGCCATGACCTTGGGGCGGGGGGCGACGACGGTGTCGAAGCCCTTCTTCACCTGGGGCCACTTGTGGTGGGCGGCGACGTCGGCGGCCCAGGCGATGCCCGTGCCGCGTTCGAACCAGCCCTTCCTGTCCTTGTGGCGCCAGCTCTCCAGCCACCACAGGCCGAGGCCGATGCGGAGGACGGCGAGCCATTCGGCGCCGGTGAGCCAGACGGTCTGCATGCGCGCCCTCTCGACGAGTCGAATCCGGGAATCTGACGGTACGTCAGCTAGACCGTCAGTTCAGCGCAGGGCGGGCTCCTCGCGCAAGGGGCGGGCGCGCGTGACCGATTCGCAACCGAAATCCGCCCCCGTCGAGACCCACTGCGTGTACACGTCATTACGCTCAGCAGTCATGGTCACCACCCCCCAGCAATCCTCCGCTCATCCGGTGTACGTCATCGGCGGCGGCCCCGGCGGGCTCGCCGTCGCCGCCTCCCTGCGCGAGCGCGGCGTCCGGGCCGTCGTCCTGGAGAAGTCCGACGCCGTCGGCGCCTCCTGGCGGGCCCACTACGACCGGCTGCGGCTCCACACCACCCGGCGGCTCTCCGGCCTCCCCGGCCTGCGGATACCCCGCTCCTTCGGCCGCTGGGTCGCCCGCGCGGACGTGGTGCGGTACCTGGAGAAGTACGCGGAGAAGCACGAGCTGGAGATCGTGACGGGCGTCGAGGTCTTCCGTATCGAGCGGGCGGGCGAGGAGTGGCTCCTGCACGCGACCGGCGGCCGGCGGCTCACCGGGCGCGCGGTGGTCGTGGCCACCGGGTACAACCACACCCCGCGCCTGCCGGAGTGGCCGGGCCGCGACGCGTACGAGGGCGAACTGAGCCACGCCCGCGCCTACCGCAACCCCGGTCCGTACGAGGGCAAGGACGTCCTCGTCGTCGGCGCCGGGAACACCGGGGCCGAGATCGCCGCCGACCTCGCCGAGGGCGGCGCCGGGCGCGTACGGCTCGCGGTGCGGACCGTCCCGCACATCGTGCGGCGTACGACGGCCGGCTGGCCCGCTCAGCGCAGCGGCATCCTGGTGCGGCGCCTGCCGGTGGCCGTGGTCGACCGGATGGGCGAGGTGATGGGCCGCTGCTTCCTGCCGAACCTGACGGCGTACGGGCTGCCCCGACCGGAGAAGGGGCTCGCCACCCGGCAGCGGGAGGGCGCGGTGCCGGTGCAGGACGTGGGCCTGATCGACGCCGTACGGTCCGGGAAGGTCGAGGTCGTGGCCGCCGTCGACGCCTTCGAGGGCGGCGAGGTGCTCCTCGCGGACGGCACCCGGATCACCCCGGACGCGGTGATCGCGGCGACCGGCTACCGACGCGCCCTGGAGCCGCTCCTCGGACACCTGGACGGCGTGCTCGACGAGCAGGGACGGCCGGTGACCCACGGGGCGCGCTGCCCGCGCGAGGCGCCGGGGCTGTACTTCACGGGGTTCACGAATCCGATCAGCGGCATGTTCCGCGAGCTGGCGCTCGACGCGGAGAGGATCGCGCGGCGGATCGCGCGCGGGCAGAGCCGGAGCCGCTAGGGGGTACTTCCCGGACCCCGGGCCGCGGGCGGGCCCGGAGCCGCCAGGGGGCGCTTCCCGGGCCCCCGGGAACCCCTCCCTGTCCGCTTCCCGAACATCCACCCCCGCACGACCATTCCTGACTGGCCGTCAGTTCTGTAATCTGACTAGGCGTCAGGTCAGTAGTCATGGGCGGAAGGTGGAGCGGAACGATGCTTGGATCGACTCACGGCACCTTCACCACCGATCTCCGCGCCCGCGTGGTCGCCTGTGGGGAGGCGCCCACCGCCGTCGTGCACGGCGTCACCGTCGCCCCCGGCGACCGGGACGTCAGCGGGCGCCCGCTGCACGCGCCCGTGCCCGACCTCGACCGGTTCTTCCGGCCCGGGTCCGTCGCCGTCGTCGGCGCCTCCGACGCCGAGGGCCGTCCCAACACCGGGATCACCCGGCAGCTGCTCGCCTGGGCCGAGCGGGTCGGCGCCCGGCTCGTGCCCGTGCACCCGACCCGTACGAGCGTCTTCGGGATCGACTGCGTCCCGTCCGTCGGCGCGCTCACCGAGCCCGTCGACCTCGCCGTCCTCCTCGTCGCCGACCCGCTCCCCGTCATCGAGGAACTCGCCGACACCAAGGTGAAGTTCGCGGTCGCGTTCGCCTCCGGTTTCGCCGAGACCGGCGAGGCGGGCGCCGCCGCGCAGGAGCGGCTCGCCGCCGCCGTACGCCGCTCGGGCATCCGGCTCCTCGGCCCCAACACCAACCTCAACGCCTTCGAGCGCTTCCGCGACGACCTCGAAGGCCCCGCCGTCGCCCTCATCACCCAGTCCGGCCACCAGGGGCGGCCCGTCTTCACCCTCCAGGAGCTGGGCGTCCGGCTCTCCCACTGGGCCCCCACCGGCAACGAAGCCGACCTGGAGACCTCCGACTTCATCTCGTACTTCGCCGGACTGCCCGAGGTCGGGGCCATCGCCTGCTACGTCGAGGGGCTCAAGGACGGCCGCTCCTTCCTCCTCGCCGCCGACCGGGCCGCGCGCGAGGGCGTCCCCGTGGTCGCCGTGAAGGTCGGCCGCACCGAGACCGGGGCCCGCACCGCCGCCTCCCACACCGGCAAGCTGACCGGCGCCGATCAGGTCGTCGACGCGGCCATGCGCCAGTACGGGGTGATCCGGGTCGACGGGCTCGACCAGCTCCAGGACACCGCGACCCTGCTCGCCCGCGCCCGCAGGCCGCAGGCCGACGGCGTCGTCGTCTACTCGATCTCCGGCGGTACGGGAGCCCACTTCGCCGACCTGGCCACGGCGGCGGGACTCGAACTCCCCGCCCTCCCCCAGGTCAAGCAGGACGAACTGCACCAGTGGATCCCGGAGTACCTGAGCGTCTCCAACCCCGTCGACAACGGCGGGCACCCGGTGGGCGACTGGCGCGGCCGGAAGATCATCGACGCGATCCTCGCCGACCCCTCCGTCGGCGTCCTCATCTGTCCCATCACCGGCCCCTTCCCGCCCATGAGCGACAAGCTCGCGCAGGACCTCGTCGACGCCGCCGAGGCGACGGACAAACTGGTGTGCGTGGTCTGGGGCTCACCGGTGGGGACGGAGGACGCCTACCGCACGACGCTCCTCGGCTCCTCGCGCGTCGCCACCTTCCGTACCTTCGGCAACTGCATCGGGGCCGTGAAGGCCTACCTCGACCACCACCGCTTCACCACCGGCTACCGCTCCCCCCTCGACGAGGCCCCCCGCACCCCCTCCCCCTCCTTCCGCAAGGCCCAGGCCCTCATGCGGCCCGGCCGGCGGCTCAGCGAGCACGCGGCGAAGCAGCTGCTGCGGGCGTACGGGATACGGGTGCCGCGCGAGCAGCTCGTCACGAGCGCGGCGGCGGCCGTCCGGGCCGCGGGGCTCGTCGGCTACCCGGTCGTGATGAAGGCGTCGGGCGCGCAGCTCGCCCACAAGACGGAGCTGGGCCTGGTGAAGGTCGGACTCACCTCGGCCAGCCAGGTCCGGGACGCGTACCGCGAACTCACCGACATCGCCCGGTACGAGTCGATCGACCTCGACGGCATCCTCGTCTGCCAGATGGTCGGGCGCGGGGTCGAGATGGTGGTGGGCGTGACCCGCGACGACCTCTTCGGCCCGACCGTCACCGTCGGCCTCGGCGGGGTCCTGGTCGAGGTCCTGAACGACACGGCCGTCCGCGTCCCGCCGTTCGGCGAGCAGGAGGCCCGCTCCATGCTCGCCGAGCTGCGCGGCCGGGCGCTCCTGGAGGGTGTACGGGGCGCCCCGCCGGCCGACGTCGACGCGCTCGTCGAGGTGGTGCTGCGGGTGCAGCGGATGGCCCTCGAACTCGACGGCGACCTCGCCGAACTGGACATCAACCCGCTGATGGTGCTGCCGCGCGGGCAGGGGGCGGTGGCCCTGGACGCGCTCGCGGTCTGCCGATAGGAGCCTGCCGTGCCGGACCTTCTCCACGTCGTCGAGAACGGCGTCTCCTGGATCACGCTCAACCGCCCCGAGGCGATGAACGCGGTCACCTGGGACCAGCGGGAGCGGATCATCGCCCTGCTGGCGTCGGCCTCCGCCGACCCGGACGTCCGGGCGGTGGTCGTCACGGCGACGGGCCGGGGCTTCTGCGCGGGCGCGGACCTGCGGGGGTCGCCGTCCTCGTCCGGTGACCGGGTGGTCGGAGACGTGTCCCGGATGATCCGGCTCGGGGCGCAACGGTTCATCGGGTCCGTACTGGACTGCGAGAAGCCGGTGATCGCGGCGGTGAACGGCACGGCGGCGGGGATCGGGGCGCACCTCGCCTTCGCGTGCGACCTGGTGCTCGCGGCGGACTCGGCGCGCTTCATCGAGGTGTTCGTACGCCGGGGACTCGTCCCGGACGGAGGGGGCGCGTATCTCCTCCCCCGGCTGATCGGGCCGCAGCGGGCGAAGGAGCTGATGTTCTTCGGCGACGCGGTGCCGGCGGCGGAGGCGAAGGAGATGGGCCTGGTGAACCGGGTCGTCCCGGCGGAGGACCTGGAGAAGACGGCCCGCGCATGGGCGGAACGCCTGGCCCAGGGCCCGACGCGGGCCCTCGCCCTGACGAAGCAACTGGTCAACGCGTCCCTGGACACGGACCGAACGACGGCCTTCGCGACGGAGGCGACGGCCCAGGAGCTCAACATGACGACCCGGGACGCGCAGGAGGGGGTGGCGAGCTTCGTGGAGCGGCGGGAGGCACGGTACGAGGGGCGGTAGCGGAAGCTGTCGTACCGGGGCCCTATGGTGTGTCGCGCATATGCCACACACTGCCGCTCCGGGGGGAACGGAATGCCGAACTTCGCGCGTTCGCGCGGGAGATCCAGAAGATCCGCGAGAACACTGCTGCTCGTCCCTGCTCTGCTGACGGCCCTTATGGGTTCCGCGATCCCGGCGGGTACTGCTCTGGCAGCGACGCCGACGCCATCGGCCGCCTCGGCGGTACCGGCGCCCACGCCGAGCATGGAGCCGGCGCCTGCCGACGATCCGATACCGACACCGTCCGTACCCACGCCCATGGACGATGCGATACCCACACCGTCCGTGGAGCCCACCGCCACTCCCTGTCCCGACCTGCCACTCACCCCGCTCAGCGCCCCGGGCGACACGGTCGGCGCCTTCACGGTCGAGGGGGGGGTGAGACCACCTGCTTCTCGGTCACCGTGGAGAAGCCGGGTCTGCACCGGATGCTCATCGCCGGGCAGTACGAGTACCCGTCGCTGCATTCGGGCGAGACCCGGGTCGACTGCGAGGCCTACGCCTACCGGGACACCTGGTGCGAGCTCGCCGCCGGGACGTACACGCTCAAGCTCTACAACAGCCACTGGGACCCCATCGAGAGCAGCGTCTCGCTCGTTCCGCTGATGGCCGCTCCCGGCTGCCCGGCCGTACCCGGCACCGGCTACGACGCGGCCCCGGCGACCGGGGAGGGGCTCGGCCCGACGGGCGTCGTCTGCCACTCCTTCACCGCTTCCCCGGGTGAGCGGATCACCGCCGACGCCCGGCGCGGCGACTACGGCGCGGTCTCCTCATGGATCACCGACGACACCGGCAAGCGCATCTGCGCCTACTCCAACGCCGACGACAGCGACGGCTGCGTCCTGCCGGAGAGCGCTGGCGGCTACCGCGTCCTCGCTGTCGTGGGGGACACCGAGGGAGGCACCTCCTCCCCGTACACGCTCACGGTCCGCCGCCTGTCGGACCCGGTTGGCTGTGCCCCCGTGAGCGTGACCGCTTACGGCTCCGCTCCCGCCGAGGCCACCCCGGGAACAGGGTGCAGGACGTTCACCCCGGCCTCGACCGGCCGCTTCGACGTGTACGGGGTGAGCCCGGGCACATCCGTCGGCGGCATCGAGGTGTACGCCCCGGACGGCACCACCGTCTGCGAGGGCGGGCAGAACTGCGCGCTCACCGCGGGCGTCCCGTACACCCTCGTCACCGACAAGGCCGTACGCATCCTCGACCGCGCCTCCACGGAGGGCTGCGACAGCGATGTCACGCTCGCGGCCACCCACCAGGGGACGTTCGACGCACGCGCTGCGGTGGACTGCCTGCACCTGCCGGTTCCTCAGGACGCCCACATCGCCGTCCTGACCGACCGTGCCGCTGCTTTCACCGTCCTCGACGCGACCGGCACAGCCTTCTGCTCCGACAGCCTCATCATGGGCCCCTGCGAGCTGGGCGGCACCGCCCCGTACCGCCTGCTGGCGTCCAAGATCTCCCTGGACGCCCCGTCCGACGCGTACCGTCTCGTCGTCCACCGCACGGACGCCCCGAGCGCCTGCCGGACCTTCCTGGCCGGCGACTTCACCACGAACCCGACGCGGATGACCGTGCGGACCGGTGCGGGTGTCTTCGCCGACTGTCTGACCATCCCGGCCGCCGGTCACTCGGCGCGCGAGCTCACGCAGATCCAGAAGATCTCGGGCACCCCGGGCGCGGAGGTCGGCATCCTCGACGCGACCGGCAAGGACGTCTGCTCGGTCAGCACCTACTACAACACGTGGACCACGTGCGTCCTGACGCCCGGTCTCGCGCACACCGTCCTGGTCCAGGGCCATGACCAGCCCGCCGAGTTCGCGCTCACTCGCCGGGACGTCACCGCCACAGCACGCGGCTGTGTCACCACCCCGGCCGTCGCCGTCGGCGGCCCGTCCACCGGCGGCGTCCCGGCGAAGCCGGGGACCTTCCTGTGCCACCAGGTGACGACGGCGGACGCGCGGGACACCCTGCACCTGAACGCGCGTGACGCGCGGAGCTCCGCACGGTTCGCCGTGTACGACGCGGACGGCGTGGCCCACTGCGGCTACTTCACCAACGGCTGCGCGGTCACGGGCTCCACGCGCTACCAGGCTCTCGTCGTCGTCCGGGAGGGTGAGACCGCCGCGCCCGCCTACCGCCTCGACGCCCTGCGGATCGGCACAGCCGCCGGACCCGCGCCCGAGTGCGTCAAGGTGCCGAACGTCAGCTACGGCTACGGGCCGCTGGTCTCCACCCTGTCGGAGCAGAAGACGGCGATGTGCGCGGTGCTGCCGACGGCGACGCGCGACAGCTTCGACCTGAAGCTCTCGCCCACGGGGACCGTCGCGCAGATACCGACCCCGAAGCTGTACTACGGATCCCCCCTGAAGGACGGCTGCCACCAGACCTACGGCCCTGATGGCTACTCCTACACGTGCCGCCTGCAGACCGAGGAGTTCGAGCGGGTGGCCCAGACGAGCACCCTGGTGGTCGGACTGCCGGAGACCCCGGCCCAGGCCGCCACGGCGCTGCGCGTCGAGGGCAGGTGCGGCGGCTCCAGCCTGTGCGGGCCCGATGCGTGGACCGTCGGCAGTGTCGGCCCCGCCACGGTCGGCAAGGGCAAGATCACGATGAAGGTCACCGGCACCGCGCTGCACGACAAGGACCAGGTGTTCCTGATCCAGTCGGGCTCGGACTACCGGGCTCTGTCGACCGCGACCACCGTCGCTCCCGACCGGCGGAGCATGACGGTCTCCATCGACCTGACGGACGCCCCGCTGGGCCCGCTCATGACGAGGGTGTACACGCGCTACTCGCACTCCCAGGACAGCAACGCCGTCACCGTCGTCGCCGCCCTCCGCAACACCGCCGCCCCCACGTTCTCCGGCAGCGCGATCGTCGGCGCGAAGGTGACGGCGAAGCCCGGGTCGTGGTCGCTGCCGGTGGACTCGCTCGCGTACCAGTGGCGGGCGAACGGGGTCGCAATCGCGGGGGCCACGGCCTCCACGTACACGATCCCCTCCGCCGTCCAGGGCAAGCAGCTGTCGGTGGCCGTGGTCGCGCGGAAGACCGGGCACCCGACGCTCACCGCGGTCAGCGGGTCGGTGCTCGCGAAGGGCGTCGCCCCCAAGCCCACCAAGGTCCCGTACTTCACCGGCACCACCCGCGTCGGCAGCAAGGTCACCGCCGTCGTCGGCACCTGGTCGCCCGCGCCGACCTCGTACGCCTACCAGTGGCGGGCCAACGGCGTCGCGATCTCCGGGGCCACCGGGTCGGCCTACACCCCCGTCGCGGCCGTCGTCGGCAAGAAGCTGACCGTGACCGTGACCGCCCACCGGACCGGGCACCTCAGCGGGGTCTCCACCACCGCCGGGTACACCGTCGCCACCGGTCTCGCGCCGAAGGCGACCTCCGCTCCGTACACCACGGGCACGGTCCGGGTCGGGCGGACGCTCACCCTGAACCGGGGGACGTGGACGCCCGCGCCGACCTCGTACGCCTACCAGTGGTACGCGAACGGGCGGGCGATCAGCGGAGCGGCGAAGGCCTGGTTCACGCTGACGACGGCGCAGCGCGGGACGAAGATCACCGTGCGGGTGACGGCCTACCGGACCGGTCACTCCTCCGGTGTCGCGTGGACCCGGGCGACCGCGGCGGTCGTCGGCTGATCCTCGCGAGGCACGAGTGAAGGAAGCCCCTCGGGGCGGCGGACGGCCGTCGCCCCGAGGGGCTTCCTATCTGACGAACCGTCAGCTTCAATGGGTGGCGTGATGGGACACGCCGGGATGGCGGCCACCGCCGTCCGACACCTGAGAGCGGCCGGTTCGCCCACGGCCGTCGAACCACTGCCACGGCCGGTACTGCGCGCGGTACGGGAGGACGAGCGACCGCCCGTCGACCCGGCCGAATTCCGCCGCGTCCTCGGTCACTTCGCGAGCGGGGTCACGATCGTCACGGCCCTCGACGCCGACGGCCCGGCGGGCTTCGCCTGCCAGTCGTTCGCCTCGCTCTCCCTCGACCCGCCCCTGGTCGCCTTCATGGTCGCCCGTACGTCGACGACCTGGCCCCGGATCGCGGACGCCGGCACCTTCTGCGTCAACATCCTCGGGGCTGAGCAGGGCCCGCTCTGCCGGTCGTTCGCGGTGAGCGGGGCCGACAAGTTCGCGGGGGTCGACTGGGATCCGGCGCCGGCGACCGGGTCGCCGCGCCTCGCCGGCTCGCCCGCCTGGATCGACTGCACGATCACCGCCGTCCACACCGGCGGCGACCATCTGATCGTGGTCGGTCGGGTCGACTCCCTGGGGGCCGCGGAGGACGGGGCTCCGCTGCTGTTCCATCGGGGGCGGTTCGGGTCGTTCAGCGCCTAGACACCCCCTAGTCCTGCGCGTACAGGGCTATCCCGCCCGCCATGAAGACGCTCACCACGGCGAGCGAGCCCCACACCAGCAGCGAGACGAAGTAGCCCTGCCTCGCCCGCCGGGTGAGCAGCACCGCCACGGCCAGGAACGCCCAGGCCACCACCCACCCCCGCACGCCCGCGAGCGGTGCGAGGAGGGCTCCGGCGAGGCCCGCCAGGGACAGTTGCCACCAGACCGGGGCGGCGCCGAACCTGCGGCCCAGGTCCTCGCCGAGCAGCACTCCGGGCAGGACGAGCACGGCGGAGACCGCGGCCGCCCCCAGTACGCCGAACACCGCGAGGAACGGCAGGTACAGCAGGAGCAGCGGGCTGCCGCCGACGTCGTCCGGGGACTCCGGCTCCATCGACAGGCCGACCGTCATCAGCACCGCCAGGGCCACCCCGGCCTCCAGCAGCAGCGCCAGTGTCGAGACGCGCATCATCCGCGCGTACGTACGCCCCAGCTCAGGACCGCTCATGTGCGATCACCCCCTGGCGGTCATCATGCTCCCGCCAGGGACGGCGTCTTCGTCCGGGGTCGGCGGATGACCAGGGCCATCAGCGCCGCCGCCGCGCAGAGCGCGCCCGACGCGTACCAGACGAGGTCGTACCTGCCGAAGACGTCCCGGGCGACACCGCCCGCGAAGGCGACGACGGCCGCGCCGACCTGGTGGGAGGCGAGGACCCAGCCGAAGACGATCGCCGAGTCCTCGCCGTAGTGCTCGCGGCAGAGCGCGATCGTCGGCGGGACCGTGGCCACCCAGTCCAGGCCGTAGAAGACGATGAAGAACAGCATCGGCGGGTTCACGGTGGGCGCGAGCAGTATCGGCAGGAAGAGGAGGGAGATGCCGCGGAGCGCGTAGTAGACGGCGAGCAGGCGGCGGGCCTCGAAGCGGTCGGTGAACCAGCCCGAGGCGATCGTGCCGACGACGTCGAAGACGCCGATGACCGCGAGCAGTCCGGCGGCCGCCGTGACGGGCATCCCGTGGTCGTGGGCGGCGGGCACGAAGTGGGTCTTGACCAGGCCGTTCGTGGAGGCGCCGCAGATCGCGAAGGTGCCGGCGAGCAGCCAGAAGGGGCCCGTGCGGGCCGCCTTGAGGAGGACGGTGACGGCCCGGCGCGCGGCTCCCGTGACGGGGGCGGGCTTCTCGGCGTACTCGCCGCCGTACGGGGCGAGGCCCGTGTCCGCCGGGTGGTCGCGGAGCAGCAGCCAGACGAAGGGGACGACCGCGAGGGCGGCGAGCGACACGGTGACCGCGGCGGGGCGCCAGCCGTGGTCCTCGACCAGCCAGGAGAGGAGGGGCAGGAAGACGAGCTGTCCGGAGGCGCCGGCGGCGGTGAGGATGCCGGTGACCAGGCCGCGGCGGGCGACGAACCAGCGGTTGGTGACGGTCGCGGCGAACGCGAGCGCCATGGAGCCGCTGCCGAGGCCGACGAGCACGCCCCAGAAGAGGACGAGCTGCCAGGCGGCCGTCATCCACACGGTGAGGAGCGAGCCGACGGAGATGATCGTCAGCGCGACGGCGACGACCCGGCGGATGCCGAAGCGGTCCATGAGCGCGGCGGCGAAGGGGGCCGTGAGCCCGTAGAGGGCGAGGTTGACCGAGACGGCGAAGCCGATCGTGCCGCGCGACCAGTCGAACTCCTCGTGCAGCGGCTCGATCAGCAGCCCCGGGAGTGAGGCGAAGGCCGCCGCGCCGATGATCGTGACGAAGGTGACCGCCGCGACGAACCAGGCCCGGTGGACGCGGGGCGTGCGGCGGGGCGATGAGGGAGTCGGGGGCGCGGGCGCGGAAGCGGCGCTCTCGGTTGTCTGGGCCATGCCACAGAGCATCCCGTCCGCGCCCCCGCGCCGACCATTGACCCGAATGACAGGTTTCCAAAGGATCGGGCCAGCCGCCCACCATCAGGCCCCTACGCCCGCGGCAGCGTCCTGATCGGCCGTACGGCGAGCAGCGCCCCCACCACGAGCACCGCGATCCCCGCCCCCGCGAGCAGTACCTCCTCCGTGCCGACGGCCGCCGCCACCGGGCCCGACAGGGTGCGCCCGACGCCCATCATGAGGAGCGATCCGGCGACGTCGTACGCGTGCATCCGGTTGAGGGCCTCCTGCGGGACGTGGGTCTGGACGGCGGTGGACCACATGACCAGCCAGAACGCGAAGGCCGCGCCGCCGATGAACTGGCCCGCGCCGAGCACCCCCGCCGGGGCGCCCGTACCGAGCAGGACGAGGTTCACGGGGAGGCCGAGGAGGGCCACCGCGCCCGCCGCGAGGGGGCGGCGGGGCCGCAGCCGGAGGGCGAGGAGGCCGCCGACGGCGCTGCCCGCGCCGTTGATCGCCATGAGCACGCCGTACGTGGCGGAGCCGTGCTCCCCGGTGACCAGGCTCGCGGTGAGCGGCACCATCGGGCCCGCGACGGTCAGCCCGTACACCGTCCAGATGGAGATGACCCCCCACAGCCAGCTGCGGGAGCGGAACTCCCGCCAGCCGCCGACGAGTTCGGCACCGAGGGAGTCGCGGCGTGCGGTGTCGGACGGGATGGGGACGAGCCGCATGAGGGCGAGGCAGAGGGCGCTGACGGCGAAGGTCGCGCCGTTGAGGGCGAAGGCGGCGCCGGCGTTCCACACGGCGACGAGGAGGCCCGCCGCGGCCGGTCCCGCCATGATCATGAGGGCCTCGACGACCCGCAGGACGGCGTTGGCGCGCTGCACGTCGGGGGCGATGCGCGGGATCGTGGAGGCGACGCCGGGCTGGAAGAGGGCGGCGCCCATGCCGCTGAGGACGGAGAGGGCGTAGACGGACCACAGGGGTGGGCTGCCGAGAGTGAAGGAGACGGCGAGGACGGCGGCGCCGGGGAGGCGGAGCAGGTCCGCGAGGATCATCATGCGGCGGGCGGTGAACCGGTCGGCGAGGACGCCGCCGAAGAGCACGAAGAGCGCGAAGGCGGCGGTCCAGCCGCCGAGGGCGAAGCCGACGGTGGAGCCGGGGTGGCCGGCGCCGAGGAGTCCGGCGGCGTAGGCGACCGGGACCATGCCCTCGCCGAAGACGGCGACCGCGCGGGCGACGAAGAAGAGCCGGAAGCTACGGTTCCACAGTGCGGGCGGCTCGGCCGGTACGGGAATCCGTTCGGCGGCCTCAGACTTGTACGTGTTGTCCGTCACGGACACGAAGAAGTACCAGCAACTGGTCTGGACCACCACTGATTTTCCGCCCGAAGGGAGCCCCGCCGTGCCGTCCCCGCACCGCGTCGCCGTCCTCGCCCTGCCCGGACTCCTCCCCTTCGAACTCGGCATCCCGCACCGCATCTTCGGCCGCGCCCGGGACTCCGAGGGCACGCTGCTGTACGAGATCGTCACCTGCGCCCCGGTCGCGGGCCCCGTCCCCACCGACGCCGACTTCTCCGTGTACGTGGAGCACGGCCCGGAGATCCTCGCCACCGCCGACACGGTCGTCGTCCCCGCCTCGTACGAGCTCGGCCCCATCTACGACGAGGGCAGGCTCACCCCGGAACTCGCCGCCGCCCTCGCCCACATCCGGCCCGGCACCCGGCTCGTCTCCATCTGCACCGGCGGGTACGTGCTCGCCGCCGCCGGCTTCCTCGACGGGCGCCCGGCCACCACCCACTGGTCCTCCGCCGCGCACTTCCAGCGGCTCTTCCCGAGCGTGCGGGTCGACGCCGACGTCCTCTTCGTCGACGACGGCGACGTCCTCACGTCGGCGGGCGTGGCCGCCGGGATCGACCTGTGCCTGCACATCGTGCGCCGCGACCACGGCACCGCCGTCGCCAACGACGTCGCCCGCAGGACCGTCGTACCGCCCCACCGCGACGGCGGCCAGGCCCAGTACATCGAGCGGCCCCTCCCCGAGGCCGGCACCCACACCACGACCGCGGCGAGGGCGTGGGCGCTCGCCCACCTCCACGAGCCGATCCAGCTGCGGGACCTGGCGGGGAAGGAGTCGATGAGCGTACGGACGTTCACCCGCCGCTTCCGCGACGAGGTCGGGATCAGCCCCGGGCAGTGGCTCACGCAGCAGCGCGTCGAGCGCGCCCGGCACCTCCTGGAGTCCACCGGTCTGCCCGTCGACCGGGTCGCGCAGGACGCCGGCTTCGGCACGTCCCAGTCGCTGCGCGTGCATCTGATGAGCGCGATCGGGGTGACCCCGACCGCCTACCGGCGTACCTTCCGCTCCTCGGCGTCCACGACGGATCCCGTCTCCTGAGACTCCCGGGTCCGGCGGGTCAGCCGCCGCTCCCCCACTGTGCCGATCACCACGAGCAGCACGGTCAGAGCGACGCCGTAGAGGATCGCGGTCGACGGGGCCACCACCTTGAGCAGTCCGCCCGCGAGGGCGCCGCTGGCGGCGTAACCGGCGCCGACGGCCGCGTACATGACCGAGTACCCGGCGGCGAGCGCGGACGCCGGGAGGAGCCGGCGCAGGGCGAGGTTGCGGGTGAGCGCGGCGGGCGCCTGGAGGAGACCGGCGGCGATCAGGACGACGCCGATGGCGGCGGTCCAGGGCAGGAGGGCGACGAGGGCGACGCCCGCGGTCACCCCGAGCACCAGGACGACGGACTGCACGAGCAGCGGGCCCGGCCAGTGCCCCCGCAGGCCGTAGACGAACGCGCCGACGGCCGAGCCGATCGAGAAGCCGGCGAGCAGCGGACCGGCCCAGCCGATGGCGATCCCGCGCTGTTCGAGCAGCGCGGGCAGGAGCAGTTCGGCCAGGGCGAGCAGCGTGAGTCCGGCGGCCCCGAGGACGTACACGGGCCAGGCCCGCAGCAGCGCCCGCCGCGCGGAGACCCCCTTCTCCGGCGGCTCGGCGGCCCAGCCGACGGGCAGCAGCCACATCCCGGCCACCGAGAGCGCCATCAGGGCGGCCATGAGCAGCAGCGGTACGTCGGGGCCGACGCCGAGCGCGAGACCGGTGGCGAGCGCGGGCGCGGCCGCCCACACCCCGAAGGTCAGCATCGACTCCATGCTCATCGCCTGCGTGACGGCCCGCTCCGGGACCATGCTCGTGAGGAGCGCGCGCAGCCCGCCCGCCACGGCCGCCGGGCCGGCGCCCGCGAGCACCGCGAGGGCGGCGAGGACGACGGGGTGCGCGCCGGGCGCGAACCCGAGCCCGGCGAACCCGACGGCGCCGACGGCGAGTCCGGCGACGAGCTGGGGCCGCGCCCGCTCGGCGTTCATGCGGAGGCCGAGGACGGGGGCGGCGACGATCTCCCCGATGACGTACGCGGCGGCGAGCGCGGCCCCGAGGGAGTACCCGCCGGGCCGCTCGCGCACGAGGAAGACGAGCGCGAGCGGCGCCATGGCGACGGGCAGCCGCCCGGCGGCGGTGACGGCGCACCAGGCGAGGACGGGTCGGGTGGCGAGCTCGCGGTAGGACATGGCCACGACCGTAACCCTCAGGCGGTCCTGTCACCCAGGGGAATTTCGGGTGGCTCCCTGCCCTCTCGTACGGCTCAGAAGGTGAGCACCCCGCGTGCCACCTTCCCCTGTTCCGCGTCCTCGACGGCCCGCGCGAACTCCTCCACGGGGTACGTCCGCGTCACCAGTTCGTCGAGGAGGAGGGTGCCGGAGCGGTACAGCTCCGCGTAGAGGGCGATGTCCTTCTGGGGGCGGGAGGAGCCGTAGCGGCAGCCCAGGATCGACTTGTCGAGGAACATCGCGGCGGGCGGGAAGCTCGCCTCCGCCGTGGGGGCGGTCATGCCGAGGAGGATCGCCTGGCCGTGCCGGTCGAGGAGCTCGATCGCGGTACGGACGAGGCCGGTGTGCCCGACGCACTCGAAGACGTGGTCGGCGCCGGTGGGCAGGATCTCCCGTACGCCGTCGGTGGAGGCGAGGAAGTGCGTGGCGCCGAACCGCCGGGCCACGGCCTCCTTGTCCGGGTTGGTGTCGACGGCGACGATCGTCGGGGCGCCCGCGATCCGGGCGCCCTGGATGACGTTGAGGCCGATGCCGCCGGTGCCGATGACGACGACGGTCTCGCCGCGGTCGACCTTCGCGCGGTTGAGCACGGCCCCGACGCCGGTGAGGACGCCGCAGCCCATGAGGGCGGCGGAGGTCAGCGGGATGTCCTTCGGGATCTTCACGGCCTGGACGGCCTTGACGACGGTCCGCTCGGCGAAGGAGGAGTTGGACGCGAACTGGAAGAGCGCCTGCCCGGTCGACGCCCGCGAGAACGGCTGCCCCGGCATGCCGATCGCCTTGCGGCACATGGTGGGCCGGCCGCGGTCGCAGTCGGCGCAGGCGCCGCAGTTCGCGAGCGTGGAGAGGGCGACGTGGTCGCCGGGGACGACGTGGGTCACGCCGGGGCCGACGGCCTCGACGACACCGGCGCCCTCGTGGCCGAGGACGACGGGCGGCGGGAACGGAATGGTCCCGTCGACGACGGACAGGTCGCTGTGGCACAGCCCGGCGGCGGCGATCCCGACGAGCACCTCCCCGGGCCCGGGCGCCCGTACCTCCAGATCGTCGACGACCTGCACGGACTTCCCGTCGAACACGACACCACGCATGAGCTGACTCCTCGTCTCGGGGGCGAATCTGTACGTGCCGCACGGGGGTGTCACGCGTTCGGCCGGGAGCCGTCCGCCGCCGCCCGGGCCATCTCCTCGAGCAGCGCCAGCATCGGCATCGGGTCGACTCCCACCGTCCCCGGCAGGAAGTCCGCGATCCGCTCCGGCGTCCACGCTCCGCCCTCCGCGTACCCGGCCCGCAGCTCCCTGGGCTGCGCCCACACCGCGATCTTCGGGCCGGCGATCGTGTACACCTGGCCGGTGATCTTCTCCGCCCTGGCCCGCTCCGAGAGCAGGTAGACGACGAGCGCGGCCACGTCCTCCGGCTCCCCGATCTCCTTGAGCTCCATCGGGACGTTCGCGGACATCCGCGTCCTGGCCACGGGGGCGACCGCGTTCGCGGTGACCCCGTACTTGTGGAGCCCGAGGGCGGCGCTGCGCACGAGCGAGATGATGCCGCCCTTCGCCGCCGAGTAGTTGGCCTGCGCCACGGAGCCCTGGTGGTTGCCGCTGGTGAAGCCGATCAGCGTCCCCGTGCCCTGCTTGCGCATCACCGCCGACGCGGCACGGAAGACCGTGAACGTGCCCTTGAGGTGGGTGGCGACGACCGGGTCCCACTCCTCCTCGGACATGTTGAAGAGCATCCGCTCGCGCAGGATGCCCGCCACGCACACGACGCCGTCGATCCGCCCGTACTCCGCGAGGGCGACGTCCACGATCCGCTGCCCGCCCTCCATCGTCGAGATGTCGTCGGCGACGGCGACGGCCGAGCCGCCGGCGGCCTCGATCTCCTTCACGACGGAGAGGGCGATCTCCGAGGTCGGTTCGCCGCCCTCGATCGACACCCCGTAGTCGTTCACGACGACCTTCGCGCCCTCCGCCGCGCACGCGAGGGCGACCGCGCGGCCGATGCCCCGCCCCGCGCCCGTGACGGCCACGACCTTGCCAGTCAAGAAGTTCCCCATGCCCGGCCCCTCCCGCAGTTTCTGACGGTCCGTTAGATTCATTCGTCGTCAGGATTCTACGGTCCGTCAGATACCGGAAAACAAGACCCCGGAGGCCCCGATGTCTCTGCCCGCCGCTTTTCACGAGATCGCCAAACGCGTCAACAACTGGGGCCGTTGGGGCCAGGACGACGAGATCGGCACGCTCAACCTCGTCACCGACGAGGTCGTACGCGAGGCCGTCGCCACCGTCCGCACCGGCCGCCGCGTCCCCCTCGCCGTCGACCTCAAGCAGGACGGCGTCCAGACCGGCATGATCCCCGGCCGCGTCAATCCGCTCCACGTCATGGTCCAGGTCAACCAGGAGCTGTTCGGCCCCGGCACGGTCGCCACCAGCGACGACGCCGTGACCTTCGGCCTCCAGGCCGGCACCCACTGGGACGCGCTGACGCACGCCTCGCACTCCGGGCGGATCTACAACGGCCGCCCCGCCGACACCATCACCGCGCACGGCCGCGCCGAGTTCAGCGGCATCCACACCGCCCGCCAGGTCGTCTCGCGCGGCGTCCTGCTCGACGTGGCCGCCGCCAAGGGCGTCGACCGGCTGCCCGGCGACCACGCCGTCACCCCCGAAGACCTCGACGAGGCCGCCGAGTTCGGCGGGGTCACGGTCCGGTCCGGCGACATCGTCCTCGTACGGACGGGACAGATGCAGGTGTATCTGGCCGGGGACAAGCACGGGTACGCGTTCCCGTCACCGGGGCTCTCGGTCCGGACGCCGGAGTGGTTCCACGCCCGGGACGTCGCGGCCGTCGCCAACGACACCCTCACCTTCGAGATCTTCCCGCCGGAGATCGACGACCTCTGGTTGCCCGTGCACGCCCTCGACCTCGTCGAGATGGGGATGCTCCAGGGGCAGAACTGGAATCTCGAAGAACTGTCCACAGCCTGTGCACAAGAGCGGCGCTACGCCTTCCTGCTCTCCGCGATGCCGGAGCCCTTCGTCGGCGGCACGGGCACACCGGTGGCCCCGATAGCGATCCTCTGACGCTGAGGCTCACCGATTCACGGGCGGCGGCGCGCTCGCGCGCACCCCGAGCACGGCACGGCCGCGCCGCCACCCGGCCACGACCCGCACACGCCGAGGACTCACGGCCCTCGGCTCCCCTCGCCACGAATCGCTCACACCAGAGTGGGCAAAACGGAACGAACCGTCAACAGCGCACCCGGCCGGGCGACACCGCGCCCTGACCGTGGACGGGGGCCATCGGCGCCCGGTCCACCTCGCACCAGATGCTCTTGCCGGCGCCTTCCGGCTGCCACCCCCACCGGTCCGCGAGACCGTCCACCAGCTCCAGGCCACGCCCGTTGGTGTCCTCGCCCTCCGCGTGCCGGGGCTGCGGCGGCCGGTCGCTCGCGTCCGCCACCTCGACGCGCACCCCGCCTTCCGCCGCGAACAGCATCCGCAGCACCGCCGGGCAACCCGTGTGCACCACGGCGTTGGTCACGAGCTCGGAGATGATCAGCACCAGCGTCTCCGCCAGCGGCTCGTCGTCCCCTATGCCCGAACCGGCGAGCCGCGACCGCGCCCACCTCCGGGCTCGTCCCACTTCCGCCGGGTCGGGCCCGACCTCCAACTGCACCTGAAGCACCTGCACCGCTCACACCATCCGAACCGGCGGACACACCTTCACGGAACGTGATTCCCTTGTGGGACAGCATGGTTGACGTACAGTCACCGCAACAAGCGCTTCGGGCATATTCCAGCGCGAAGGAGTACGCATAGCCCATACTGTGCGACGCACTCTGCGGGTAGTCGAACGCCGGGCGCGAGCGGCGGGCATTCCCGGGCCCGGAGTCACCACAGGGGCGACACCGGGACGATCCGGGCCAACGAGCACGCGCATCCCACGGAGAGTACCGGAGCCGGAGACCGACTCCGGGCCGTGACGGCCCCGCCGAAGGACACAACCCGATATCAACATTCCGTGACGTGGCGAACGCGGAGCGCTACAGATTCGCCGCCACCACCTCCTCGGCCCGCGCGGCGGGCAGCCGCAGCCTCGCCCGCACCCAGGCCCGCTTGAGATGCAGGTGCACGTCCGCCTCCCAGGTGAACCCCATGCCGCCGTACACCTGGAGACAGTCCCGGGCGTTCCCGGTGGCGGCCTCGTCGGCGAGCAGCTTGGCCCCGGCGATCTCGACGGGATCGCCGGTCACGGCGGCCCCCCGCACGGCGACCCGAGCCAACTCGCTCCGCACGAGCATCCCGGCGCAGAGATGCTTGACGGCCTGAAACCCCCCGATGACCTGCCCGAACTGCTCCCGCTCCCGCGCGTACGAAACAGCCGTCTCGGTAGTCCGCCCGGCACTCCCGACCTGCTCGGCAGCGGTGAGCAGGACGGCGACGAGATCGGCGCGGTGCTCCCGCCCCGGCACCCTGTGCAGGGGCGTCAGCGGATCGACCGATCGCAACCGGACGGCGCCCTCCACCTCTCCCAGCACCACGTCCGCCTCGTCCAGCCAGGGCACCAGCCCTTCCGAGGCGTCGGTCACCACGACGGCCCCCTCCGCCGCCCCCGGCACGGACCCAGCCGCCACGTGCGTCGCGACCAACGGCCCCGGCAGCAACACCCGCCCCGCCTCCTCGAAGAGAAGCACCGCCTCCGGCAGCCCGAGCCCCACCCCGCCCTCCTCCTCCGGCAGCCGCAGCGCGAAGAAGCCGGCCGCACCGAGCTCCCGCCACAGCTCCCGGTCCAGGGAAGGCGCGTCCACCGCGGCCCGCAGGGCCTCCCGGTCGAAGAGCCGCGCGAGGAGCTCGCGTACACCCTTCCGCAGCGCCCGCTGGTCCTCGGTGAGTCGGAAGTCCATGGCCGGGGTCACCGTCCTTTCGGGAGGCCGAGGATGCGCTCGGCGACGATGTTGCGCTGGATCTGGGAGGTGCCGGCGGCGATCGTGTACGAGAGCGAGGACAGCCGGTCGAGGGTCCAGTCGTGGCCGAGGTCGAGCGCGTCGGGCCCCAGCACGCCGGCAGCGGCCTCGTACAGCTCCTGACGGGCGTGCGAGTAGTGCAGCTTGAAGACGGAGCCGCCGGCCCCCGGCACCCCACCCGTCGCCTGCGCCTCGCTGACGTTCGCCTGGGTGAGCCGCCACAGCGCCTGGAACTCGGCGGAGAGCCTGCCGAGCCGCCGCCGCAGGGCGGGGTCGTCCCAGGTGCCGTTCTCCCGTGCGGCACGGGCGAGTTCGCCGAGGAGGCGGCGGCAGGCGACGACCTCGCCGACGAACGCGGTGCCGCGTTCGAACGACAGCGTGACCATGGTGACGCGCCAGCCGTCGTTCTCCTCCCCGACCCGGTTCTCGACGGGCACCCGCACCTCGTCGAGGAACACCTCGGCGAACTCCGTCGAGCCCGCGAGCGTCCGCAGCGGCCGTACGGTGACGCCGGGCGCGTCCATGGGCATGGCGAGCCAGCTGATCCCCCGGTGCTTGGACACCCCCGGCCCCGCGTCCGTACGGACGAGAAGCTCGCACCAGTCGGCGACCTCGGCGTGCGAGGTCCAGATCTTCTGCCCGCTGACGACGTACGCGTCGCCGTCCCGGACCGCCCGGGTGCGCAGGGAGGCCAGGTCGGAGCCGGCGTCTGGTTCGCTGAAGCCCTGGCACCAGACCTCGTCGCCGCGCAGGACCGGCGGCAGCCAGCGGTCGCGCTGCTCCGGTGTCCCCTCGGCGGCGATCGTCGGCCCGGCGTGCAGCAGCCCGACGAAGTTGGCGCCGACATAGGGCGCGCCTGCGAGTTCGGTCTCCTCCAGGAAGATCAGCCGCTGGGTGGGTGACGCGTCCCAGTGGACGTCCGCGTACCCGGCGTCGTACAGCCGGCGCTGCCAGCCGCAGTCGTACGCGCGCCGGGCGGGCCAGTCGAGCGGATCGGGCCGGCCGGGGAGCGTGGGCAGGGTGGCGGCCAGCCATTCCCGCAGCCGGGCGCGGAACTCCTCCTCCTCGTCGGTGTGGGTGAGGTCCATCAGCGGGCGCCCCGGTCGAAGTCCAGGTCCAGCATGCGGATGGCGTTGCCGCGCATGAGCTTGTAGATCGTCTCGTCGTCGAGGCCCTGGACGTGGTCGAGGGCGACCTCCTTGGTGTGCGGGAAGGTCGAGTCGACGTGCGGGTAGTCGGTCTCGAAGGTGGCGTTGTCCCTCCCCACGACGTCCAGGGACGCGATCCCGTGCTTGTCGCGGAAGAAGCAGCAGAAGATCTGCCGGTAGTAGTACGTGGACGGCGGCTCGGGGATGAGGTCGCGGACGCCGCCCCAGGCGCGGTGCTCCTCCCACACGTCGTCGGCGCGTTCGAGGGCGTACGGGATCCAGCCCATCTGGCCCTCGCTGTAGGCGAGCTTGAGCCTCGGGAACTTCACGAGCACGCCGCTGAAGAGGAAGTCCATCATCGAGGCCATGGCGTTGTTGAAGCTGAGGGAGGCCTGGACGGCGGGCGGGGCGTCGGGGGAGGCGGCGGGCATCTGGGAGCTCGACCCGATGTGCATGTTGACCACCGTCCCGGTCTCCTGGCAGACGGCGAAGAAGGGGTCCCAGTAGCCGGAGTGGATCGAGGGGAGTCCGAGGTGGGTGGGGATCTCGGAGAAGGTGACGGCCTTGACGCCGCGGGCGGCGTTGCGCCGGATCTCGGCGACGGCGAGGTCGATGTCCCAGAGCGGGATGATGCACAGCGGGATGAGCCGGCCGGCGCTGCCGCCGCACCATTCCTCGACCATCCAGTCGTTGTAGGCGCGGACGCAGGCGAGGGCGACTTCCTTGTCGTGGGCCTCGGCGAAGGTCTGGCCGCAGAAGCGCGGGAAGGTGGGGAAGCAGAGGGAGGCCTCGACGTGGTTGAGGTCCATGTCCTTCAGGCGGGCGGCCGGGTCCCAGCAGCCGCGCCGCATCTCCTCCCGGGTGATCCCCTCCAGGGTCATGTCGTCGCGGTCGAAGCCGACGGCGGCGATGTTGCGCTTGTACGGGAACTTGAGGTCCTCGTAGATCCACCAGTCGGTGGGCGGCCCTTCGGGGTCCATCGTGATCTGGTACTTGCCGGCGACGTAGGCGAGCTCGCCGATGCCGGCCGTGAGGGGCTGGGGACCGCGGTCGCGGTACTTCTTGGGGAGCCAGGTCTCGAAGAGATGGGCCGGCTCGATCACGTGGTCGTCGACGCTGATGATGCGGGGCAGTTCCGTCATGACCCCTCCAGGTTTCTGATGGACCGTCAGATCTGACGGGATCAGGCTAGGCCCCGCACCCCTGGACCGACAAGCAGGGGACCTCTACGCTCGCCGAAGAATCTGACGGCACGTCAGCAAAGAGGGGTAACGGATGACCGAGACCGCACACGCCCTGGGTGATTCCCGCACGCTCTGGGAGCTCGTCGAACGCCGCGCCGCCCTCACCCCCGACCGGCCCGTCCTGCTCCAGGGCGACCGCGTCCTCACCTTCGGCGGCCTGCGCGACCGCGCCGAGCGCTGCGCCGCCGGGCTGTACGGGATGGGCGTGCGGCCGGGCACGGTCGTCGCCTGGCAGCTGCCCACCCGGATCGAGACAGCGGTGCTCTCCTTCGCGCTCGCCCGCATCGGCGCCGTACAGACACCGGTCATCCCCTTCTACCGGGACAAGGAGGTCGGCTTCGCGCTGCGCGAGTCCAAGGCCGAGTACTTCGCCGTCCCCGGGGTGTGGCGCGGATTCGACCACACGGAGATGGCCCGGCGGCTCGGCGCGCGCGGGATCTTCGAGGCGTACGGCCCCGAATCCCTCCCGGACGGCGACCCGGGGATCCTGCCGCCGCCGCCCTCCTCGGGGACGGACGTCCGCTGGATCTACTGGACCTCCGGCACGACCTCCGACCCCAAGGGCGTCCTGCACACCGACCGCTCGCTCCTCGCGGGCGGCTCCTGCCTCGCCCACGCCCTACGACTGACGGCCGAGGACGTCGGCTCGATGGCCTTCCCGTACGCGCACATCGCCGGGCCCGACTACACGGTGATGCTCCTGCTGTACGGATTCCCCGCCGTCATGTTCGAACACTTCGCCCTGCCGGAGGCGCTCGACGAGTACCGCGCGCACGGCGTGACCGTCGCCGGCGGCTCGACCGCCTTCTACGCGATGTTCCTCGCCGAACAGCGCAAGCAGCCCGGCGAATCGATCATCCCCACCCTGCGGCTGCTCGCGGGCGGCGGGGCGCCGAAGCCGCCGGAGGTCTACCACGCGGTACGGAAGGAGCTGGGCTGCCAGCTCACCCACGGGTACGGCATGACCGAGGTCCCGATGATCACGATGGGCGACCCCGGCGACACCGTCGAGAACCTCGCGACCACCGAGGGCCGCCCGCCCGCCGGCATGGAGATCCGGATCGTCGGCGACAGCATCGGCACCGGATCCGGCACCGGCACCGGCTCAGGTACCGGCGACGGCGAGGTCCGGCTCCGCGGCGAGGCCGTCTGCCAGGGCTACCTGGACCCGGCGCAGACCGCGGCCGCCTTCGACGAGGACGGCTTCCTCATCACGGGGGACGTGGGGCACCTGACCCCGAGCGGCCACCTCGTCCTCACGGGCCGGATCAAGGACATCATCATCCGGAAGGGAGAGAACATCTCGGCCAAGGAGATCGAGGACCTCCTCCACGGCCACCCGGACGTCGGCGACGCGGCCGTCATAGGCCTCCCGGACCCCGAGCGCGGCGAACGCGTCTGCGCGGTCGTCGAGCAGCCCCCGGGCGCCGCCCCGCTGACCCTGCCCGCGGTGACGGCCTTCCTCCGCGAGGCCGGCCTCTCCGTCCACAAGCTCCCGGAACAACTGGAGGTCGTGGACGCCCTCCCCCGCAACGAGACCCTGCGCAAGGTGCTCAAGTACCGGCTCAGGGAGCGGTTCGGCCCGACCCTGTGACCGCCGCCGGGACGTCCCCGTACACGTCGAAGAGACGCCGGACGCCGAGCGCGGACAGCACCCGGTCGACATGACCGTCGCCGCCGCCGATTCCGCCGCCGATGCCCGCTTCGGGCAGGATCAGGCGGAGGCGGCCGCCGCAGGAGCGGAGGAGGCGGCGGGCGGCGATGAGGACGCCGACGCCGCTGGAGTCGCAGAAGCGCACGGCGGACAGGTCTATCACCAGGTCGTGGCGGCCCCCCGCGACCGCGTCGTGGACGCGTCGGCGTATGCGGGGGGAGGTGACCAGGTCCAGTTCCCCCCGGATGCTCAGCACCGTCCAGGGACCCTGCTCGTCCTCGTCGACCTCGATCGTCGTCACGGTCGCCGCCTGCCCCGACACCACCGGCCGAAACCCCTTCACCGAGGTATGGCGCTTTCCATACCATCCAGACCCGCGCCAAGGGCGCACTTGTGGCAAACAGGCGTGCGTTGTCGGCACCGCGCATTACTTTGGAGTACGAGGACCCAAGGGCCGGCAGGGGACGGAGGATTCGCATGGCGATGGAGACACCACCGCGCTGGGACCGCAAGATGCAGCAGCGGCTCGCCGCCGGGGAGGCCGCCGCGCTCGGCGAGTTCTACGACCGGTTCGCCTCGCTCGTGCACAGCCTCGCCCACCGGGTGCTCGACGACGACGCCGCGGCCGACCAGGTCACCCGCGAGGTCTTCGGCTACATCTGGGAGAACCCCGACGACTACGACCCCAAGCAGGGGAACATGCGGTCGTGGGTCGCCCGGCTGACCCAGCGGCAGGCCGTCCACCGGCTGCGGCAGGCCGAGGCGACGGCCTACGCGGAGACCGGGCAGGGCTCCGCCGAGGAGCTGGAGCAGAAGGTGCGGCGGGCCTCCGTCGCGGCCCGCGCGGACTACATCGTGACCTCCATGCCGGCGCCGCTGCGGGCCGCGCTCGAACTGGCCTACTTCCAGCGGCGGGACTACCGCCAGACCGCGGCCGACCTCGGGGTCACGGAGGACGAGGCGCGGCGGCGCCTCCGGCTCGGGCTCCAGCTGCTCTCCTCGGCGAACACCCGCTCCCTTGAAGGCTCCTCACCTCCCGGCGGCTACGGGCGGACGCTGTGACGGGGGCGAACGACGACGCGGACGACGTCGCACGCGCCCCGTGGATACCGGGACCGCGCCGGTCGGCGGACGACCACGCGGACCTCACGGCGGACCCGACGACGGACGCGGCGACGGCCTTCGAGGCTCTGGAGCGCCCGGAGGTCCCGGCGGCCCCCGAGGCCCCGGCGGTCGAGGCGGAACCGGCCGAGCCGGACGTGCCGCAGCTGACCCACCGCGTGCTCAAGTCGCTCCTCGGGGCCTGGGCGCTCTCTGCGTGCTCCGCCGGGGAGACGAAGGCCGTCGAGGACCACCTCACCGAGTGCGCGCCCTGCGCCGAGGAGGCCCTGCGGCTGCGGGACGCCGTCGCCCTGCTCCACGAGGACCGCGACCTGGACCTCGACCCGCTGCTGCGCTCCCGCGTCCTGGAGAACTGCCTGGGCCGCCGCCCCGCCCGCGTACCGGTGCCGGAGTGGGTCACCCCGTACGACGCGGAGACCGCCCGGCTCGACGCGCTGCTGCGGGACATCGGCGAGTCGGAATGGCACGCCCCGGTGCGGCTCAAGTGGTTCGAGGACGAGCACATCGTGCGCCGCAAGACCACCGTCGCCGGGGTCATCGGCCACCTCCTGGCCGTGGACGGTCTGGTGACCTCGGCGCTCGGCATCAAGGACCCGCTGGGCGCGGGAGTGCCCGAGCTCTCGCCGACGGAGCGGACCGAGGCCTTCTGGTCGGCGCTCGACCGGCCGCCGAACCGCGCGCTGCGCGGGCCCTGGCGTGACCAGTCGCACGCCCTGATCCGTACGGTCTCGTTCGCGGGCCGCGGCGTGGGCGACCTCGCGGTCACCTACAAGGACTTCGCGCTGCCGCTGCGGGACTCGCTCCTGGAGCGGGCCTTCGAGTGCTGGGTGCACGCGGACGACATCGCCAACGCGGTGGCGTACCCGTACGCCCCGCCGAGCGGCGCCCATCTCCACGGCATGATCGACCTGGCGGTCCGGCTGCTCCCCGTGGCCCTCGCCGGACGCCGCCGCAGCGGCCTCGCGGCCCCGGCCCGGCACCTCGTCGCGGCGGGCGCGCCCGGCCGCTCGCTCCATCTGGAGGTCGAGGGGGCGGGCGGCGGCCACTGGTACATCGCGCTGGACTCCCCGGCGGCGGTCGCCTCGCCGGACCGGGCGGTGGCGCAGGTGGCGATGGACGGGGTGGAGTTCTGCCAGCTGGTGGCCGGCCACATCTCGCCGGAGGAGGCCGCGGCCGGCCAGGACGGCGACCGGGAGGCCATCCGCGACGTCCTGTCGGCGGCGGCGTCCCTCAGTCGCCTGTAGCGCCCTGCGGAGCTCCTACGCGAAGACGACCGTGCGGCGGCCGTTCAGGAGGATGCGGCGCTCCGCGTGCCACTTCACCGCGCGGGCCAGCGCCTGGCACTCCACGTCGCGGCCCACGGCGACCAGCTGGTCCGGGGTCACCTCGTGGCCGACGCGCTCGACCTCCTGCTCGATGATCGGGCCCTCGTCGAGGTCGGCCGTCACGTAGTGCGCGGTCGCGCCGATCAGCTTCACACCGCGCGCGTGCGCCTGGTGGTAGGGCTTGGCGCCCTTGAAGCTCGGCAGGAAGGAGTGGTGGATGTTGATGATGCGGCCGGAGAGCTGCTTGCACAGGTCGTCGGAGAGCACCTGCATGTAGCGGGCGAGGACGACCAGCTCGACGTTCTCCTCGCGGACCAGGTCGAGGAGTTCCGCCTCGGCCTCGGCCTTGGTGTCCTTGGTGACCGGAATGTGGCGGAACGGGACACCGTACGAGCCGACGAGTTCCTCGAAGTCCGTGTGGTTGGAGACGACGGCGACGATCTCCACCGGCAGCGCGCCGATCCGCGAGCGGAACAGCAGGTCGTTCAGGCAGTGCCCGAACTTGGAGACCATGAGCACGACCCGCATGCGCTGCTCGGCGAGGTGGATCTGCCAGTCCATGCCGTAGGAGTCCCCGACCGCCGTGAAGCTCGCGCGCAGCTTCTCCACGTTCACCGGGGCCTCGGCCGAGAAGTGGACCCGCATGAAGAAGAGACCGGTGTCGCGGTCCCCGAACTGCTGGCTGTCCTCGATGTTGCACCCGGTGATGAACAGGTAGCTCGACACGGCGTGCACGATGCCCTTTTTGTCCGGGCACGAGAGGGTGAGGACGTACTGGTCGGTCATCCCGTCAGCCTGCCATACCGGGGAGGCCCGCGAGAGCCACCGTCCGGCAGGCGGAACGGCTCAGGACCGCGTCATGACATCGAGCACGTCGAGGGAGCGCGGTGGCGTGTCGGGGTCCTCCCCGTCGGCCCGCGCCATCCGTACGTGTGCCTCGCGGGCGGCCCGTACGGCCTCGGGCCAGCCCTGGTGCTCCAGGTACGCGGAGACGGGCGCGTCCGGGCCCACCTGGTGCATGATCCGCAGCACGCGGAGCACGGCGACGTCGACGAGGGCGGCCTCGCCGCTGTCGCGGAAGACCGCGCCCACGTACTTCTCGGCGGACCAGTTGTCGAGCCAGGTGTCCTCGACGAGGCGGTAGACGGCGTCGGTGACGTCGCCGTATCCCTCCTGGCCGGCCAGCCAGGTCGTCTCGTGGAACCCGGGGTCGGAAAGCATGTGCAGCGCGGAACGCACGTTGATGCGCCAGCGCCACCACGGCATGTCGTTGAGCGGCATGCCGCCCATGGTGGAGGAGCGACGGCCGCGACGGGAAGAGTTAACCGAACCGGAGACTGGACTGGACACGTTTCGATCGTACGTTCCCTTGCCAAATAAGCGGACTCGCCCCCTCCTCATCGCCGCCCGGCCCCCGTAATTCACCTTTACGTCACCCTTCGTTGAACCGCGCTCACTCCCGCGTTACCCGTGAGGCGGAAATGTGCATGCCCATGACCGGTAGGCGACTGACCAAACTCCTCGCGTACGTCACCACCGCGGCGGCCGGAGCGTCGCTGCTCACCGGGTGTGGCGTGCTCCCTGGGGCCACGGGGGGCTCCAGGGAGCCCGTCACGGTGATGACCTGGGCACCCGACCAGACCCAAGCGACCAACATGCCCGGAATGCCTGCGATGGCGCAGGCCTATGCCCGCTGGGTCAACTCCCAGGGCGGCATCGACGGCCACGAACTCCGCGTCCTCACCTGCAACGAACAGAACACCAGCGCCGGCGCCGCCGCCTGCGCCCGCCGGGCCGTCCGCGAGAACGCGGTCGCGGTCGTCGGCTCGTACAGCCAGAACGGCAGCTCGTTCATGGCCCCGCTCGAAGCCGCCGGCGTCCCGTACATCGGCGGCTACGGCATCTCGGAGGACGAGTTCACCAGCTCGCTCTCCTACCCCGTCAACGGCGGCCAGGCCTCGCTCATCGCCGGACACGGCATGCAGCTCGCCGAGTCCTGCCGCAAGGTCTCCCTCGTCCGTCCCGACACCGTCGCCGGCGACCGGCTCCCCGACCTCCTCAACTCCGGCCTCCGCAAGGCGAGTCACCGCAGCGCCGTCGACATCCCGGCGGTCGAGGACGCCGCCGAGTACACCGAGCAGGCCGGCCGGGCCCGCGACAAGGCCGGCGACGAGAACGGCTGCGTCACCGCCGTGCTCGGCGAGCGGACCCAGACGTTCTTCGACTCCTTCCGGCGCCTGCCGGAGGACGGGAAGAACGGCGGCTCCGGCAAGAAGGGCGACCCCGTCCGCATCTCCTCCGTGCTCGGCAGCGTCGCCCAGCCCGTCATCGACCGCACCGGCGGCGCCCACAGCCCCTTCGAGGGCGCGTACGTCACCGGCTGGTACCCGGAGGCGGCCGACAAGAGCTGGGCGCCGATGCGCAAGGTCATCCAGGAGCACGCCTTCGCCGACAACCGGGTCGACCCGGCCGACGCCGGCGTCCAGACCACGTGGATCGCCTACACGGTCCTCAAGTCGGTCGTCGAGACCCTCGACAAGGACAAGATCACCGCCGAGCAGATCACCCAGGCCCTCGACCGGGGCGCGCGCATCGACACCGGCGGCCTCACCCCCAGCCTGCGCTGGAGGTACGAGGACCTGCTCGGCGCCCCCGGCCTCATCCGGGTCGTCAACCGCGACGTGACGTTCCAGGTGGTCCGCCAGGGGCGGCTCGTGGCGCAGAAGCCCGGCTTCGTCGACGTCGGCGAAACCGTCCTCAGCGCCCCTTAGCAGCTAGAGCTGGGTGGGCGTCCGCTTGTCCAGTCCGTACTTCGTGGCGGTCGGGTTCCACAACCCGGCCGCCTGCTTCTTCGCGGTGGTGGCCTCGCCGCTCTTCTTGTTGGCCTCGACCAGGTGGCTGGTGCTCTTGGCCTTGCCGCCCTTGCAGGCCTTCTTGGCCTTCATCTGGACCGCCCAGGCCGCGTAGTGGTCGTCCGCCGAGGCCGAGGCCTGCCAGGCCTTGGTCAGCGCGGCCGTCAGCGCGGGGCTGTTCGGGAGCTTGTCCACCGAGAGCGTCTTGAGCTGCGTCACCAGGCCCCGGCGCTGGTCGGCGGCGCCCCGCAGGTCCTTCGCCGCCTGGTCGAGGTCCTTGCACTGCTGGATCTTCGCGACCGAGCTGATCACCGTGTCACGGCTGCTGTTGCTGGTCGCGAGGAGCTTGTCCAGCTCCTTGGCCTGCGGCTCCGCCGGGTCGGCCGGCTTCTCCGCGGGCGCCTCGGTGGTGGCGGAGGGCGCCGCGGAGCTCGCCGCGACGTTCTGCCCGGGCGTCTTGGGGTCCTTCGGGTCGTCCTCGCCGCTGAGCAGCATCCCGGCACCGAGACCGACGACCGCGCAGCCGACGACGACGGCGGCGATCAGCGCGACCGGCGACTTGCGGCGCGGCGGCTCGGGCTCGTCGTCGTAGTAGGCGTCCTGGTAGGCGTACTGCTGCGGGGGCTGCGGCGGCTGGTAGCCGTGCTGCTGCGGGGGCCCCTGGTGCTGCTGGTGCTGCTGGTGCTGCTGGTACGGAGGCGGGGCGGGCTGCTGGTGCTGCTGCTGCGGCGGCTGGTAGGCCTGCGGCGGCTGCGGGGCCCGCGGCGCCTCCGTACGGAAGAGGTTGTCGAACTCGGCGGGCGGCTGCCGCTCACCGGGCGGCTGAGCCTGCGCCTGAGGCGGTACGGGCGCGATGTACTGGGTCGCGTCCGAGGCGCCTCCCGGCTGCCCGGGCACCTGGCCCGGCAGCGGCCCCGTCCCCAGGAACTGGGTGTTGGCGCCCGCTCCCGGGAGCGGCGGCACCGCGCCGATGTGCTGCGTCGCCTGCATGTCCCCCGCGGCCTGAGCGGCCGGCGGCGGGTAGCCGTACCCCGGCTGCTGCGCCTGCACCGGCGGCATCGCACCGGGGACGGGCGCGATGTGCTGGGTCGCCTGCATGTCAGCGGCGGCCTGGGCGGCCGGCGGCGGGTAGCCGTACCCGGGCTGCGGCGGGCCCTGCTGCGGTATCGGCGGCGCCTGAGGCGCGGCCTGCGGCGGGATCTGCTGCTGCGGGACCGGCGGCAGGTACTGCGTGGACTGCATGTCGGCGGCGCCCGGCGTCGCCTCAGGGGGCAGCGGCTGCGCGGGCGGCAGCGGCTGCCCGCCCGGCTGACCACCGGCGGGACCCCAGGCGCCGTCCCACGGCTGAGCTCCCCCGTGGGCACCGTCGTGCGCGGGGGGCACCGCCGGGTACTGCGGCTCCGGACCCTGTCCGTTCTGCGTCACCGGGACTCCTACTGATGGACCTACGGAATCGTCGGCTCACGCTACCGGGTGCGCGCGGGGCTCCGCACACACGTGTGAGGCCGGTTACACAACCTTCCTGCGCCGCGACCCCGGCCATGATCCGCCGGACAGGCCCTAAGCCGCCGACAGGTCCATCCGCGCACTGAACTCCCGCACCACCGCCTCCCCCGCGTACGGCTCCAGGCTCTCCCTCAGATCGTCCAGGTACTCCGCGCCCCGCGACGACCGCAGCGTGCCCAGGAGTTCGAGCGCCCGCGTCCCCGTCCGGCAGGCCTGCTCCACCTCCCGCTGCTGCACCTGCGCCGACGCCAGCAGGGCCAGGCCGATCGCCCGGCGCCGCGCCCGCGTCTCCGGGTGGCCCGCGATCGCCTCCCGCGCCGCCCGCGCCGCCTCGTCCGCCTGCCCCAGGTCCCGGTGGCAGTGCGCCAGTTCGTCCGCGAGGTAGGCGTGGTCGAAGTGCGCGATCCACACCGGGTCGTCACCCGCCTCCGGATCGGCCTGCCCCAGCGCCCGTACAGCCCGGCCCGCCGCCGTCTCGAAGGAGCTGATGTCCCCCATCAGCGCGTGCCCGCGCGCCTCGGCCGCCAGGAACATCGCCTCCGCCCGCGGCGGCACCTTGCCCCGCGCCCCCTCCTGCGCCGCCCGCGCCAACTGGGCGATCTCCCGGGGGTTCCCGAGCTGCGCGGCGAGGTGGCTCATCGACGCGGCCAGGACGTACCCGCCGTAGCCCCGGTCCCCCGCCGCCTGCGCGAGCCGCAGCGCCTGGATGTAGTAACGCTGCGCGAGCCCCGGTTCGCCCGTGTCCACCGCCATGTACCCGGCCAGTTCGGTCAGCCGCGCGGCCGCCGCGAAGAGCTGCCGGCCCACGGCCTCCCGGTACGAGCCCGAAAGCATCCCCGACACCACACTGTTGAGGTAGTGCACCACCACCGGCCGGACGTGACCGCTGCCGAACCGCCGGTCGAGGTCGACCAGCGCGCTCGTCATCTCCCGTACCGCCGCGACGTCCGCGACCCCGACGCGCGCGCCCGCGAGCCGCGCCACGTGCGCGTCGGGACCGGTGATCAGCCAGTCCCTGCTGGGCTCGACGAGCGCGGAGGACGCCACCGTGGAGCCCGTCAGGAAGTCCCGCCTGCCCACGTCGCTGCGCCACAGCTCGCAGACCTGCTCGATCGCGCCGAGCACGGTCGGCGCGAACTGGAGGCCCACCCCGGCGGCGAGGTTCCGGCCGTTCGCCATCCCGACCTCGTCGATCGTGACCGTCCGGCCCAGCTTGCGGCCCAGCGCCTCCGCGATGATGCCCGGCGCCCGGCCGCGCGGCTGCTGCCCGCGCAGCCACCGCGCCACCGACGTCTTGTCGTACCGCAGGTCGAGGCCGCGCTCCGCGCCGACCATGTTGACCCTGCGGGCGAGGCCGGCGTGCGAGCAGGCCGCCTCCTGGATGAGCGCCTGGAGCCGTTCGTTCGGCTGACGCGCGACGAGTGGCCTGGCTGCCATGAGTTACCCCCTGAGGCCGAGCGGTGATCACAGGTGCAGTGATCACGAGAAGTGATCACTGCCCGGTGGATATCCGGTCAATGCCGATGTGAACACGCGAAACCGGACAGGCCGGCCGCGACGCTGCCGCCGACGCCCCCACAGGTGCGTGCCCCTTGATGCGTGCCCCTTGGTGCGTACCCATCCCCGCTCCCCGGCCCCCCCGCGCGCCCCCGCCGGTGCACCCGTGCGCCCCGTATGCAGGATCGATGCGTCACACCGCTCTCCCCCGAGCCCGTAACCCCAGGTGACGGGGGCAGTTGTGTTCACCGTGGAAGAGACCATCGGAGTCACGGAAGCCGCACAGATCCCCCAGCAGCGAGGCGAGCAACTGCTGGACAGCGCCGTGCGGTACGCGGAAGAGCGGCACTGGGACGTGTTCCCCGGGACCTGGCTTGAGGCCGTCGAGGGCAGGGAGCGATGCTCCTGCGGCGCGGAGTGCGCCGTCCCCGGCGCGCACGCGGTCAAGCCCGACTGGTCGACCCAGGCCACCGGGAGCGGCGTCGGGGCGCGGCGCATGTGGTCGAAGACGCCGAAGGCGTCGATCCTGCTGCCGACGGGCCGGACGTTCGACGCGATCGAGGTGTCGGAGTCGTCCGGTTTCCTCGCGCTGGCCCGCATGGAGCGCATGGACCTGACGCTCGGCCCCGTGACCTGCACGCCGGACCGCCGGATGTTCTTCTTCGTCCTGCCGGGCGCCGCCGCCAAGGTGCCCGACCTCGTACGGAAGCTGGGCTGGGTCCCGGGCGCGATCGATCTCGCCACGCGCGGCGAGGGGCACTACGTGGCGGCCCCGCCCACCCGGATCGGCGGCGTCGGCGCGGTGCAGTGGGCGCGGCGCCCCACCCCGGCGAACCGCTGGCTCCCCGACGCGGAGGAGCTGATCAGCCCCCTCGCGTACGCGTGTGGCCGGGAAGCTGCGGAGGCGCGCGTCCGGGCGCAGTGATCCCTGGGCCCGGCCAGGCCTCACCCGTATGGTGGTGCCCGTATACACGGGGACAACCGAAGGGTTGACGGGACATGCCTGACCAGGCATTTGACGGAGTATTCGACAAGGCGGGCGCCGCAGCGGGCACCGCACCGGGTGCCGGTGCGGTGCCCGCGGTGCGTGTCGAGGGGCTATGGAAGCGTTTCGGCCAGCAGATCGCGGTGAACGGGATCGATCTCGTCCTGCCCGCGGGGAAGTTCATCGGGCTCGTCGGGCCCAACGGAGCGGGCAAGACGACCACGCTCTCCATGATCACGGGGCTGCTCCGGCCCGACCAGGGGCGGATCCTGGTCGCCGGACACGACGTCTGGGCCGACCCCGAGTCGGTCGCCGAGGTCAAGGCGCGGATCGGCATCCTGCCGGAGGGGCTGCGGCTCTTCGAGCGGCTCTCCGGCCGTGAGCTCCTCGCGTACAGCGGCCGGCTGCGGGGGCTGCCGGGCGCCGAGGTCGACAAGCGGGCCGCGCAGCTCCTCGACGTCCTCGACCTGACCGGCTCGCAGAACAAGCTGGTCGTCGACTACTCGACGGGCATGCGGAAGAAGATCGGCCTCGCGGCCGCCCTCCTCCACAACCCCGAGGTCCTGTTCCTGGACGAGCCGTTCGAGGGCGTCGACCCGGTCTCGGCGCAGACGATCCGCGGGGTCCTGGAGCGGTACACGCAGTCCGGTGCGACGGTCGTCTTCTCCAGCCACGTCATGGAGCTGGTCGAGTCGCTCTGCGACTGGGTCGCCGTGATGGCGGCGGGCCGGATCCGCGCGCAGGGCCCGCTCGCGGAGGTCCGCGGCGACCGGCCCTCGCTCCAGGCGGCGTTCCTGGAGCTGGTCGGCGCGAGCGGGCGCGAGACGGCCGGGGAGTCCCTGGACTGGCTGGGCGGCGGGGCGCAGCGATGAGCACGACGACCGCCGTCACCACGACCACCACCGCCGCCTCCCCCGTACCGTCCCTCACGTCCACGTTCGTACGGCTCAAGCTGTCGCTGCTGAAGAACGGGCTGCGGCAGTCGGGCGGGCGGACCGCCGCGTACATCGTCTCGATCGTCTTCGGCGTCCTGTTCGCCGCGGGCATGGTGCTGTCGTCCGTCCTGCTGCGGGGCAGCGCCTCGGCCGACACGGTCGCGGTCCTCCTCATCGGGACGCTCGCGCTGTCCTGGACGGTCATGCCGCTGTTCGTGCCGAGCGGGGACGAGACCCTCGACCCGTCGCGGCTCGTGATGCTGCCGCTGCGGCCCCGGCCGCTGGTCCGGGCCCTGCTCGTGGCGTCCCTGGTGGGCGTCGGGCCCGTCCTCACCCTCGTCCTGGCGCTGGGCGCGGCCCTCTCGGTCGCGCGGGGCACGGCGGGCGTCGTCGTCGCCGTCCTCGCCGTCCCGCTCGTGACGGCCGTGTGCGTCGCGCTGTCCCGGGCGGTGGCCGCCGCCAACGTCCGGCTCCTGACCTCCCGCAAGGGCCGTGACCTGGCGCTGCTCAGCGGCCTGGTGATCGCGGTCGGCATGCAGCTGGTCAACTTCGGCGCCCAGCGCCTCGGCCAGGCCGGCGGTCTGGGTCCGCTCGAACCGGCGGCGGCGGTCGTCGGCTGGCTGCCGCCGGCCGCCGCGATCGGCGCGGTCGACGCGGCGAGCAGCGGCGACTACGCGGTGGCGGTGGCCCGGCTGCTGCTCACGGCGGCGGCGCTCGTGGCGCTGGTGTACTGGTGGCAGCGGAGCCTGGTGCGGCTGATGGTCGAGCCGGACGGCTCGACGATCGGCGCGTCGTCCGGGTCGGGTGCCGCCGAGAAGTCCGGGGGTACGGGGCTGCTCGGCCGGATCCTGCCGGGCGGGCGCACGGGCGCGGTCATGGAGCGCAGCCTGCGCTACATCTGGCGCGACCCGAAGACGAAGGCCGCGTGGGTGACGTCGCTGGCCATGGGCCTGATCGTGCCGCTCTTCAACGCCTTCCAGGGCACGGGCACGATCTACTGGGCGTGCTTCGCCTCGGGCATGCTCGGCGTCCAGATGTACAACCAGTTCGGCCAGGACACGTCGGCGTTCTGGATGGTCGCGCAGACCATCTCGACGACGGCCGACGCGTACGCCGAACTCCGGGCCCGGGCCCTGGCCCTGCTGTACGTCACGCTGCCGTTCACCGCGCTGGTGACGGTGGCGACGGCGGCCGTCCTCGGCGACTGGTCGGCCCTCCCGGAGGCGCTCGGCCTGTCGTTCGCCCTGCTCGGCGCGCTGGTGGGTTCGGGCGCGGTGGCGTCCTCGGTCTTCCCGTACTCGATCCCGCAGGACAGCGGCTACAAGAACGTGGCGCCGGGACAGGGCGGCCTGGCCTGGATGTCGATCCTGGGCGGCATGCTCGGCTCCGTGGTGCTGTGCGCCCCGCCCATCGGCGCGACGATCTACCTCCACCTGTCCGACCAGCAGTCCGCGCTGTGGCTCATCCTCCCGGTAGGCGTCCTCTACGGCGCGCTGCTCCTCTGGGCGGGCCTCAAGCTGGCGGCCCCGCGCACGGCGAGGCGACTCCCGGAGATCCTGACGGCGGTCAGCAAGGGCTGACCGCTCTTCGCCGGTCACCCGGTGCGTGAAGGCCTCCGCCCTGGTGGGTGGAGGCCTTCACGTCAGGTGGATCGGAGCCGGGTCAGAAGGCGCCGTTCAGCTGCCACCAGGTGTCGGTCTCCGGGAAGCCCGCTTCGAGCTTGCCCGTGCCGGTGCCCGGGTAGAGGATCAGGGCGCCGTCGCCGCGGAACACGTTGGACGAGTAGCTGCTGTTGGTGAGGGCGGCCAGGTCGTGGTGGCCGTCGCCGTCGTAGTCGCCGATGGCGAGGAGCTGGTCCATGACGTTCCAGCCGCTGCCCAGGAGCACGCGGGTGCCGAGCGTGCCGCCGGCCTTGCCCGGGTACATCCAGAGCTTGCCCGTGGCCTTCTCGCGGGCGACCAGGTCGGGGCGGCTGTCGCCGTTCAGGTCGCCGGTGCCGGCGAAGGCGTTCATGGCGCTCCAGCCGCCGCTGCCCAGGAGCACGCGGGCGCCGAGGGTGCCGGTGGTGGTGCCCGGGTAGAGCCACAGCTTGCCCGAGGCCATCTCGACCGCGACCAGGTCGGAGCGGGTGTCGCCGTTCAGGTCGCCGACGCCGACGAGCCGGCTCATGTCGTTCCAGCCGCCGGTGCCGATGAGCGTGCGGGCGCCGAGGGAGCCCGTACCCGTGCCCGGGTACAGCCACAGCTTGCCCGTGGCCGCCTCGCGGGCGATGACGTCCTCCTTGCCGTCACGGCTGAAGTCGCCGTGGCGCACGAGGGCGTTGAAGGCGTTCCAGCCGCCGGAGCCGACGAGCTTGCCGCTGCCGTCGCCGGGCAGGAACCAGAGCCGGCCCGCCTTGTCGCGAACGAGGACGTCCGCCGTCCGGTTGGCGTCGAGGTCACCGAAACCGGCCGCCTTGGGGGCCTCGGCAGCGTGCCAGACCGGGTACGGGTCCATGGCGCACTCGCGCTCGGTGACGACGAACTTGAGCGAGCTGACGGAGTTGCTGCCGGGGCCGCCCCACTCGGTGCCCGAGGGGTCGGGGTACACCGAGTAGACGGCGCCGTCGGTGCCGTGGTTCGGGTCGTCGTACAGGCAGACGAACTTGTTCGTGCGGTTGACGACCGAGCGGAACGTGTTGTCCCAGGTCCCGAGCGTCGCCGCGTTCGCGTTCGTCTTGTACATCGTGCCAGTGCCGTCGTCGGTCTTCCAGGCGCAGAAGTAGCCCGACGGGCAGTCGGCGATCGCGGCCTGTGCGGGCGAGGCGCCCGCGCCCAGCAGACCGGCCGAGGTGAGCCCCAGCGTCGCGGCCACCGTGGCCAGGCGCTTCAGCAGTGATGTGCGCAAAGTCGTTTCCTCCCTGAGGTGGCGCGGAGAGACCTCGACGCGCCACGGGGGGCACCGTACCTTGTCATGCGACGATCACGGCAAAGGGGTTTCGGCGGCTCGCCTTCAGGGTGTGAGCACGCCGTTCAGGAAGGGTTCGACCGCCTCGCTCCAGGCCTCCGGGTGCTCGTAGTGGAGGAGATGGCCCGCGTCGGGGATCTCCGCGTACGCCCCGTGGGGCAGGACCCTGACCATCTCCTGGGCCTCGGCGCGGCCCAGCTCGCCGTCGAGGCCGCGGACGACGAGCGTCGGGCAGCGGACCTGGGCGAGCGACTCCCAGTGGGCGTCGTGGACCCACGTCTCGCGGGAGGTCAGCATCTGCGCCGGGTCGAAGACCGGGCGCCAGCCGTCCGGGTGCTCGGCCATGACCTCGGCGAAGAAGGCGCCCCGCGCGGGGTTCGGGCGCTCCACCCACGGGTCGTCCTCGCCGAACCAGCGGCGGACGGCGTCCAGCGACGGGAAGGGCGCGGGCCAGCCCCGGAACCAGTCCTGCCACGCGCGCTGCGAGGCGGCCCCGAGGGCCGAGGCCCGCATGTCGCAGATGACGAGGGCGCGGACGAGATCGGGGCGCTCGGCGGCCAGTTGCCAGGCGGTGAGGGCGCCCATGGAGTGGCCGACGAGGGTGACCGGGCCGAGGCCCAGCTGCTCGACGGCCGCGGCCGCGTCCGCCACGTACGCCTCGCGGGTGAAGGGGCCGGCGGGCGGCTTCTGGCTGTGTCCGTGGCCGCGCTGGTCGAGGGCGACGACGCGGTGGCGGCCGGTGAGGCGGCGGACGGCGGGGGCCCAGTGAGCGGCGTGGCCCATGAGGCCGTGGAGCAGTAAGACGCCGGGGGTGGGCGTGAGTGGGGTGAGTGGAGTGACCGGCGTGGGCGGGGTGGGTGGTGTGGCGCGTGCCGGTTCGGACCGGGGGGCCGGCGGGCGCGGTCCCGGCTGCGGGCCGGCGCTCCGGTCGTCGCCGGTCAGTGTCGTGTAGTCCCAGGCGGCCAGGCGTACGCCGTCGGCCCCGGTGACGTCGAGTCGTCGCGCCATGTCCCTGGCACCCCCTCTTTCCCGTCGAACCGCATCAGAGTATCGAACTCGCATTCGAAAATGCGCTTCTGCCACCCAACACCCCTCGTTCGAGTGACAGGCCTCAAGGATTGACTCCCGCTGCCGAGGGGAGATCTTGAACGGGAGGCGGACCGCTCGGGGAAAAACGGTCCGACGGGACTGACCTTGAGAGCTCGGGGCTCCAGGTCAGCACAGGGGAGGACAGGCCCCGGCGCCCAAGGGCGCCGGGGCCCTCTGTCGTCCGTCGTCCTCGGTCCCGCGTCGTCCTCATGGGCCACTCCTCACGGCAGCACACGGCTCGTAAGCACACGGCTCGTACCAGCGTGGCACGCCGAGGGGGCGGGCGTGGCCATTCCGGCGTAAACCGGGGCGCGCGACGGGCGTTGACCCGGATCGGGTCCGATCCGATCCGCTTCCGATCCGCTTCCGATCCGCTCTCGTGACCCCTTCGCGTACAACCAACTCCCCCGGCCGCGGGTCCATCCGGTCATGCTCAGTCCTCAAGTCCTCAGCAAGGGGGACCACTACACGGTCCTCCGGCCCGACCGTCTGACCACGACGGAGGGTCGGCAGATCACACACATCCCCCTGGCCGCCGTCCAAGAGGTCCGGCCGGACGGCGACAAGGCCCTGCTGGTCGTCCTGACCGACGGGGCGACCCGCCGCCTCCCGGGCGGCAACGCCTACGCCACCTCCGCCTTCCTCACCGCCCTGACCGCCGCCCTGCCCGAGCAGCGGGACCCGGCCGGGAGCGCCCTCGTCACGACCGAGGAAAGCGGCGGCATCATCAAGGTGTGGCAGGTGTGGACCGGCGGCGCGGCCTTCCTCGCGGCCTGTGTCGCCTACGTCTGGTGGACCGGCTCCGCCCACGGCGAGGTGATGGGCCTGGCCGCCTTCGGCGGGCTGTTCGGGGTGATCATCGGAGGCCCGTGCACCCTCGCCGTCTTCCTCAGCATCAAGAACCGGGTGATCCTCCGCCGGCGTGGCATCACCGTCGCCGCCGCCCGGCACTACCACCCGAACGGCAAGCGGGCGAGCTGGTACAAGTTCACCGACACCCACGGCAACGAGCACAGCACCGGCTACGGATCCAACCGCCTCACGGAAGAGATCCACGTCGTCTACGACGCGGAGAACACCCGGCTCAACGCCGCCGTGGAGCCGCTCTTCTCGACCGTCCTGAAGCACTCCTTCGGCGGGGCGGTCTCGCTCGCGATCCTCGCGCTCGGCCTGTGGGGCGTCCTCGCGCCCTACCTCTGACCCGGAGCACGAAGTGAGGGGTGCCCCGCCGACCGGCGGGGCACCCCTCACTTCGTGCTCCGAAGTACTCCGTAACGCCTCAGCGCTTCGCGACGAAGACGTGCGCCGCGACCTCCGCGACCAGCTCGGCGGCCTCGCCGCTGCTGCCCACCAGGACACCGCCCGGCGACTCCGTCACCGACACCACGGAACCGGGCTGCACGCCCGCCCTCCGCAGCGTGTACATCAGCTGGGCGTCCGTCTGGATCGGCTCGCCGATCCGGCGCACGACCACCGTCTTGCCGCCGCTCGCGTCCAGGTCGGCGAGGGAGACCATCGAGTCGTCGAGGAAGGCCTCGGCCTCCGCCTTCTCGCCCAGCTCCTCGAGACCCGGGATCGGGTTCCCGTACGGCGACTCCGTCGGGTGACGCAGCAGCTCCAGGACCCGCCGCTCCACGGCCTCGCTCATCACGTGCTCCCAGCGGCACGCCTCCGCGTGGACCTGCTCCCACTCCAGGCCGATCACGTCGACGAGCAGGCACTCCGCGAGGCGGTGCTTGCGCATGACGCGGGTGGCGAGGCGACGGCCCTCGTCCGTCAGCTCCAGATGGCGGTCACTCGCCACGGCCACCAGGCCGTCGCGCTCCATCCGGGCCACCGTCTGGCTCACCGTGGGGCCGCTCTGGTCGAGCCGCTCGGCGATCCGGGCGCGCATAGGGACCACACCTTCCTCCTCAAGCTCGAGGATGGTGCGGAGATACATCTCCGTTGTGTCGATCAGTCCGGACATACGTGCCCCTCGATGAGTCGTGCGCTGGCCCTGCCCCAATTCTGACGCATCACGCCGACAACCGGGCCGCACTGGGGTGAGGCGGTATTGACAGAGCAATGGTCCAGACCGCACCGTGAGCCGCGACCACGACGAGAAGGAGCCGCCGCGATGGGCGAGAGCAAGCTGGCCGGACAGTTCTTCGACGCCGCGATCGGCCTGCTCCAGCAGGTCCGCGACGGGGACTCCGAAGAGATCGCCGCCGCCGGTGCCGCGATCGCCGAAGCCGTCGCGAACGGCAACCGGCTCTTCGCCTTCGGCGCGGGCCACTCCTCGCTCGCCGCCCAGGACGTCGTCTACCGGGCGGGCGGCCTCGCCCTGATGAACCTGCTCGCCGTCCCCGGCGTCGTCGGCGTGGACGTCATGCCCGCCACGCTCGGCTCGGCCCTGGAGCGGGTCGACGGCCTCGCCGGGGCGGTCCTGGACTCCTCCCCCGCCAAGGCCGGGGACGTCCTGATCATCATCTCCCTCTCCGGGCGCAACGCCCTGCCCGTCGAGATGGCGATGAACGCCCGCGCCCTCGGCCTCACCGTCATCGGCGTCACCTCCGTGGCGTACGCGACGGAGACGAAGTCGCGGCACGTCTCGGGGTCGTACCTCAAGGACCACTGCGACATCGTCCTCGACTCGAAGATCGCCATCGGGGACGCGGAGCTCACCCACGAGGGCATCGAGGCGCCGTTCGCCCCCGCGTCGACCGTCGTGACCAGCGCGCTCATGCAGGCCACGATGGCCGCAGCCGCCGAGGAACTCGTACGCCGGGGCATCGAGCCGCCGCTGCTGCGCTCCGGGAACGTGGACGGCGGGCACGAGTGGAACGGCCGCGTGATGACGGAGTACGGCGACCGGATCTTCTTCCGGCACTGAGCGGGTACGGGGCGGGGCGGCCCGCCGCCGCCCCCTCACTCCCCCCTCACTCCCCCGGCGGTACGCCGAGCTCCGCCGCGATCCTGGACGCCACCGTCTCCGCGAAGACGACGTCCTCCCGCTCGAAGCCCGGGCGGCACGCGGCGCGCAGGAACGTCAGCACGCCCAGCGTCCGGCCCCGGGTGCGCAGGACCACGCACAGGGCGTGCGCCGCGCCCCCGGGCCACTGGTGGGCCTCCGCCCACACCTCGGCGGTGCGGCCCGCGCTCGCCCGCACGGTGCCCGCGCGGTCCAAGGCCTGGAGCGCCGGATGCCTCGGCCCGTACCGCAGCGGGATGTCGCCGCCCACGACCGGCGAGGACGGGCCGGGGGCGCTCGGCGGAGTGGCCAGGGCACGGGTCAGCCGGCGCTCCCCGACGACCCGGTCGACGAGGGCGTGGTCCGCGAAACCGGCCAGGGCGAAGTCGAGGAGGACCGTCGCCGCCTCCTCCGGGTCCTCGCACTCCGCGGCCGCCGCGCCCGCCCGGTGCAGCTGGCTCCACCGGAACCGCAGCCGGTCCGCCTCGCGCACCGCGAGCCGCTCCTCCGTCACGTCCTGGAACAGCCACGCCACGCCCAGCGGCACCGGCTCCTCCGCCATCGGCGACGACAGCCGCAGAAAGCCGCTGCGCCAGCACCGGCGCTGCTCGCCCGACGACGTCCGCAGCGTCACCCACACCTCGGCGGGCGCGGGCGGCGTGCCCGCCGCCAGGACGTGCTGGAGGGCGGCCTCCAGTTCCTCGGCGCCGTGCACGACGACGTCGCCGAGCGGGCGCCCGAGCAGGGACGTACGACCCGTACCGAAGGCGCGGGCGGCGTGGCCGTTGACGACGGCGGGGCGCAGGTCGGCGTCGACGAGGACGACACCCCAGGAGGCGTCCTCGAAGAGGGCCTCGCTCAGGGCGACCGAACGCTCCAGATCGAGCTGTACGTGGACCTCGCTGAACGCGCAGTAGACGCCCGCCGGGCTGCCGTCGGCGCCCCGCACCCCGGCGGCCTGGCTCCGCACGAGCACCCGCCCGCCGTCCTTGCGCAGCAGCGCCAGCTCGTGGACCTGCCGGCCGGGGCCCTTCATGGCCCCCATCAGCCGCCCGAGGGTCTCCTCGGCGTCCGCGCCGCGCGCCGCCCACCCCCCGAACCCGCGCCGCCCGACGGCCTCCCCGGCGGACCAGCCGAGGATCCGCTCGGCCTCGCGGTTCCAGTGCGTGATCGTCCCGTCGGCGTCCAGGGCGCAGAGCGCCGCGTCCATCCCGTCGAGCAACGCGGCCAACAGATCGGCCCCGGCCCCCGGAACGGAGGCGGTCTCGCTCGCGGCCCCCGTGAAAGCACTCATCCCGGTACCCCCCATGCTGCGCCCATTCAACTGGAACGTGACGCAGAGCACACCCCGCTTCCGCGAATTGAATAAATGGGTTGAGGGGCGCGGGGGGCGCTTCCTAGGGTGTGGGTACACGCGAAAGGAGGTGATCCGAAGACATGGTTTCTTTTCGGACTCGTGAGGTGACTGCGGGCTAAGGCCTGCCGTCGCACGCACTCTGTGCACCTCGGCAGGCCAGTCTGCCGAACACCACCGCAGTCACCCGACCCGTGAGTCGCCGGTCAGTCCGACCGGCTCCTGTCCGAACCTAGGCGGACGGGACCAAGGCTCACGGGTCGTCTGCGTTTTCGCGAGCGGTCAGGGTGCCAGGCGCTCCACGCGCCAGGTCTCGCCGCCGTTGTGCCCGCCGCCGTTGGCCCCGCCGTCGGTGTCCTCGCGGACGTAGCGGAGGCGGTCGTGGAGGCGGTTCTCGTGGCCCTGCCAGAACTCGATCGTGTCCGGGACGACTCGGATGCCGCCCCATTCGGGCGGGACCGGGACCTGTTCGCCCTCGGGGTAGCGGGTCTCCAGTTCCTCGTAGCGGGTGAGGAGTTCCTCGCGGGAGGCGATCACCGAGGACTGGTGGCTCGCCCAGGCGCCGAGCTGGGAGCCGTGCGGGCGGGTGCGGAAGTAGGCGACGGTCTCGTCGCGGCCCGTGCGGACCGCGCGGCCCGTGACGATGACCTGGCGGGCCAGCGGGTGCCAGGGGAAGAGCAGCGAGATCTGCGGGTTGGCCGCCAGCTCCTCGCCTTTGCGCGAGCTGTAGTTGGTGAAGAAGACGAAGCCGGCCGCGTCGTAGTGCTTCAGCAGGACCGTCCGGGAGGACGGGCGCCCGTCGGGGGTCGCCGTGGAGACGACCATCGCGTTCGGCTCGTGGATCGCCGGGTTCTCCACGGTCTCCTTGAACCAGCGGGAGAACTGCGCGATCGGCTCGGGCGCGAGGTCGGACACGGACAGCTCCGTGGTGCGGTACTGCTCGCGCATGTCGGCGGGATCCAGGGCGTCAGGATCCAGGGCGTCGGTCACAGGATCGGTCACGGGATCGGTCACGGGGCCATCCTGCCGCAGCACCCCAGTCTGCCCGGCACCGCACGGCGCTAATCCTCTCTCGCCGGATCGGCGCAGTGTGCCGGATGTCACGCTTCCCCGCATCATCGGAACCGTACAGACTCTTGGGCTGGATGACTGTTGATTCCCCACCATCGACCACCGCACGGTTGATCGATCATCGATAGAGGAGCCGCCTGATGTCCGACTTCGTACCCGGGCTCGAGGGAGTCGTCGCGTTCGAGACGGAGATCGCCGAACCCGACAAGGAGGGCGGCGCCCTCCGCTACCGAGGCGTCGACATCGAGGACCTCGTCGGCAACGTCTCGTTCGGCAACGTCTGGGGCCTGCTGGTCGACGGCGCCTTCAACCCGGGTCTGCCGGCGGCCGAGCCCTTCCCGATCCCCGTGCACTCCGGGGACATCCGGGTCGACGTCCAGTCCGCGCTCGCGATGCTCGCGCCCGTGTGGGGCCTCAAGCCCCTTCTCGACATCTCCGTCGAGGAAGCCCGCGACGACCTCGCCCGCGCCGCCGTCATGGCCCTCTCGTACGTCGCCCAGTCCGCGCGCGGCCAGGGCATGCCGATGGTCCCGCAGAGCGAGATCGACAAGGCGCAGTCCGTCGTCGAGCGGTTCATGATCCGCTGGCGCGGCGAGCCGGACCCGAAGCACGTCAAGGCCGTCGACGCCTACTGGACCTCCGCCGCCGAGCACGGCATGAACGCGTCGACGTTCACCGCGCGTGTCATCGCCTCCACCGGTGCGGATGTCGCCGCAGCGCTCTCCGGCGCCGTGGGTGCCATGTCGGGCCCTCTGCACGGCGGTGCGCCCTCCCGCGTCCTCGGCATGATCGAGGAGATCGAGCGGACCGGCGACGCCACCGCGTACGTGAAGCAGGCCCTCGACAAGGGCGAGCGGCTCATGGGCTTCGGCCACCGCGTCTACCGCGCCGAGGACCCGCGCGCCCGCGTCCTGCGCCGGACCGCCAAGGAGCTGGACGCCCCGCGCTACGAGGTCGCCGCCGCGCTGGAGAAGGCCGCGCTGGACGAGCTGCACAACCGCCGCCCCGACCGGATCCTGGCGACGAACGTCGAGTTCTGGGCGGCCATCGTCCTCGACTTCGCCGAGGTCCCAGCGCACATGTTCACGTCGATGTTCAGCTGCGCCCGTACGGCCGGCTGGTCGGCGCACATCCTGGAGCAGAAGCGCACCGGGCGGCTCGTGCGCCCCTCGGCCCGCTACACGGGTCCCGGCCAGCGGGACCCGCGCGAGATCGAGGGGTACGCCGACATCGTCGGCTAGGACGCCATAGCCGGGTACGTCTCCGGGTGCAGCAGCAGGTCCGCGTGGTGGCGGGCCGCCACCAGCGGGTGGGCCCGGAGCTTGCCCTTCAGCTCGTTGCGGCCGTACTCGGCGAACAGCGGGTTCGCCGGGTCGGCCGTGACACCCGGGGCCGTGGAGGCGTGCGGGAAGGTCAGCGGCGCGATCCGGGCGTCCAGGCGCGGGTTGTAGAAGAACGGGACGGAGTACCGCTCCGTCGCCCCGGGAGGGGACACCACCCGGTGGTTCGTCGCGATCAGGTAGCCGTTCGTGGCCACTTCCAGCAGCTCGCCGAGGTTGACGACGAACGCACCCGGCAGCGGCGGCACGTCGTGGAACTCCCCGTCCTCCCGCTCGACCTGGAGCCCGCCGACCTGGTCCTGGAGCAGCAGCGTGAGGAAGCCGTAGTCCTTGTGCGCGCCGACGCCCTGGTCGTCGCCCTCGCCGCTGCTGCCCGGGTACCGCACCAGCTTGAGGTGCGGGTGGGCGCGCGGGCCGAAGATGTCGTCGTAGAAGTCGGCGGGCGCGCCGATGGACGTCAGGAGTTCGTGGAGGAGTCGCTCGGCGACGCCGCTCAGGCGGTCGATCCAGTGCAGGGCCGCTGTGCGCAGCTCGGGGAGCGCGGCCGGCCACTGGTTGGGGCCTTCGAGCCACCAGTACGGGGCTTCCCAGGCGCCGGGAGTGCGCGCGGGGCGCTCGGCGCCGATGTCGAGCTGGTCGCGCCAGTCGCGGGCGCCCGCGGTGCGTTCGTCGCCGATGCGGGTGTAGCCGCGGAAGTGCGGTGAGTTGATGTTGTCGAGGGCGAGCCGGTCGGCCTCGGGCAGCGCGAAGAACGCGCGCATGGCGGTGGTGAGGGCGCGCGTCTCGGCCTCGGTCACGCCGTGCCCGACGAGCTGGAAGAAGCCGACGTCGTGGGCGGCGGAGTGGAGCTGGGCGTGGAGCAGCCGGCGGGCCTGGGGGCCGCGGTCGGCGGCGGAGAGGTCGACGATCGGGAGCTGCGCGGCGTAGGAGGGGTGGATCCGCGAGCCGGGCACCGGCTCGGACGAGCGCGCGCGGCGGGTCGTCTGCTGGAGGGTGTTCGCGCTGCTGGTCGGCTGCTGCTGCTGAAGGGAGGACGAGCTGAGAGTCATGGGTGCGTCCGCGGGGTCTACGGGTGCCCGGGGCGGCCGCCAGGGGTGGGGCGGGGGCCACGGGTGCCGGTCGGCTTGGGCTCTGAACGAGGGACCCGGGGGGCGGGGGCGCGGTGTGGGCGCCGGTGCCTCAGGGGTCAGGCGGAGCGGCGACAGCTCATGCTCGTGACGCGGAGGAAGTCCACGTGGCGACGGCGTACGAGCGAAGGCATGCGAACAGCGTACTGCGGAGGGCCGTGACGCGGTGTGGTCCGCGTCACGCTCGGGCCCGGAGCTCCGGGCCCTGGTCAAAACGGTGGGCGTGCGCGAAGATCACCGCCACGCGTGTCACGCGCATGCCAAGCTTCCCGTCGCAGCACCCCATCGCAGGAGGATGTCCATGACTCCCCGCACCCGCAGCCCCCGCCGCACCTCGCGCGGCCTGGTCGCCGCGGCCGCCGTCGCCGGCACGGCCGCCGCCGCCCTGCTCCCGTCCCCGGGGGCCGCCGCGGCCGTACTGCCGCAGGCCCGGGTCTTCATGGTGAACCCGGTGCAGTCCTCCGGCGACCAGTCGCTCACCGACCACAAGGACGCGGCGAGCGACGTGCCCGCCTCCGCCTACGCCACCGTCACGCTGCGGAACCTCGACGCGAGCGGCGGCCTGTCCGGGAAGTGGGCCGTGGTCCGCTCCGAGACGGGCAAGCCCGCCGCCGTCGCCGACGCCGCCTCGTACGACCGCTCGCAGGACCAGTTCGAGCAGGTCATGGCGTACTTCTGGGTCAACGAGGCACAGGAGTACCTCCAGGGCCTCGGCTTCGGCACCGAGCTGCCCGGGGCGAACGACCGCGTGCAGCCGGTCCGGCTCAACCAGTGGGGCGCCGACAACTCCTTCTTCACCGACAAGAAGGACGAGATCCGCTTCGGCAAGGGCGGCGTCGACGACGCCGAGGACGCGGACGTGATCGTCCACGAGTACGGCCACGCCGTCCACGACGCCCAGGTGCCCGGCTTCGGCACGAACGCCGAGTCCGGGGCGATCGGCGAGGCCTTCGGCGACTACCTGGCCGTCGCCGTCGGCACCCACGCGGCGGCGAAGTACGGCTGGCCGCTCAAGGCCGACGCGGCCTGCGTGGCCGACTGGGACGCCACCGGCTACAGCGAGGCACCGCACTGCCTCCGCCGGATCGACGGCACGAAGACGTACGCGGACCGCGAGGGCGAGGTCCACGCCGACGGCGAGATCTGGTCCCGGGCGCTCCTCGACATCCGCACCTCGCTCGGCGCCCGCACGGCCGACCGGATCATCGTCAACGCCCAGTTCGGCTTCGCGCCCGGCACCAGCTTCCGCGACGCGGCCCTGACGACGGTCGCGACGGCGGAGCGGATGCACGGCAAGGGCGCGGCGGACGCGGTACGGAACGCCTTCCGGGCGCGCGCGATCCCGGGCCTCTAAGGCCCCGGGCCTGATCCGCCGGACAGGCCCTAAGGCCCCGGGCCTGATCCGCCGGACATCCACCAGGCCCTGTCGATCAGGCCCTGTCGATCAGGCCCTGTCGATCGAGAACACCACCCGCACCCCGTCGGTCGAGTTGATCCGCTCGTTGAGTCCCCAGATGCGGCCCGTCGCGGGTGAGTACCCGAGGTTCTGGGTGTAGACGGGCGAGGTCGTCAGGACGTGCGGGGCGGTGTTCGCGGCCGCCTTGTGGATGCAGGAGTAGGAAGCACCCGACGGGTCGCCGGAGCCGCCGCCCACTCCGGTGGGGCAGTCGCCGGCGAGGAACCAGCTGGTGCCGTCGGTGGCGGCGCCCTGCATGGCCCAGATCGGGGAGGAGTACGCGACGGTGGCGTGCCCGTAGGGAAGGGCGGTGTTGGCGTCGAGGGCCCAGCGGATCACCCGGCCGCCCGCGGCGCCCTTCTTGTACTCGGCGGACACCAGGCCGTCCTGGCCGGTGCGGTCCAGGCTCAGGGAGTTGAGGCAGGGACGGTCCTTGGTGGCGGGATCGGTGGAGGCGGCCGCGCAGGCGCCGCCGTCGGCGGTCGTGACGTACTCGCCGATCATCGGCAGGGCGTAGTTGCTCCACCGGGCCGACGAGGTGGAGCCGGTGACACCGACCGCGTCGCTGTGGGAGTTGACCTGCCAGATGTGCCGCAGGTCGTACACCTGGAGCCAGCGCCCGTTGGCGACGAACAGCTTGTTGCCGTACCAGACCACCCCGTCGCTGTGGCTGGAGACCCCGGTGAAGCTGCCCTTGCCGTTCGCGTCGACCGTGGGGCGCACCAGAAGCAGGTGGTTGTAGCGGATCTGCCCGCCCTCGGTGTTGACGAGGCTGACACGGCTGAACTCGTTGGCGACATGGGCGCCGCCGGTCTGCATGCCCCGGCTGAAGTGCCACGAGGCCAGGAAGGCGGTGCGGCCGTCCACCTTGCCGTCGGGCTGTGCGTCGTACGAACCGGTCAGGCCCTGCGGGGTCCAGCCACCGGCGTCCGTGTACGAGTTGGAGGTGTCGTCGCCCTTGTCCCAGCAGAAGCCGCCGGGGTTGAGGGAGGCGGCGAGGCCGGTGGCGTGGCACAGGCCGTTGATCCCGGTCCGCCCGCCGGAGGTGAGGACCTGGGTGGCGTTGCGGACGGTCACGGCCCCCTGGGCCTCGACGGCCTTGATGGCCGCGTCGTTCTCGGTGAACGTGTTCCCGGCCCGCAGCTGGAAGGTCGCGACGGTCGCCGCGTCGACCGCCCCGAAAGGCATGGCGGCCTGTGCGGGGCCCGCGGCCACGAGGCACGAGGCGAGAGCCAGAAGGGCGGCACCGAACGCCGCGAGGTGTATACGGATTGTCTGAGCCATGGCGCCCGATCCTAGACGCCCGCCGCCGGCCACGACCGTCTCCTGCCACACCAGGACCAGCGGCATGCCTCGTGTCTCGCACGTTCACCCGCGGGGCGCGGTGGAAGAGTTGAGTCCGACCGGTCGGCCGAGTCGCGGGCGGGGCGGCCGGACCTCCTCGACGCCACGACTCGAACGGGAGCACTCCGTTGCGCTTCTACGCCCAGACACCCGCACGCCGGAACCGCCAGGTGCTCGTGGACCTGATCGCCGTGGCCCTGATCGCCGCCGTGGTGTGGGCGGCCCTCGCCGTCCGCGACACGATCATGCTGTTGGCCGAACCGGGGCGCAAGGTGGAGAATTCCGGCGACAGCCTCGCCAAGGAGCTCGACAGCGCGGCTGAAGCAGCGTCGGACGTGCCCTTCATCGGCGGCGTCCTGAAGAAGCCGCTCCAGTCCGCGGCCGACGCCGGTTCCGGCTTCGCCGACGCGGGAGTGTCGCTCCAGGAGACCGTAGGCCAGGTGGCCGACGTGATCACGACGGCCCTCATCGTCGTTCCGGTGCTCTTCGTCCTGCTGCTGTGGCTCCCGCCGCGCCTGCTCTGGATCCGCCGCAGCAGCACCCTGCGCCGCCTCGCCGAGGCTCCCGGAGGCGCCGACCTGCTCGCCCTGCGCGCCCTCACCGGCCCTCCGCGCGCACTCGCCGAACTGCCGGCCCCGCCCGGCGGATGGGCCGACGCCTGGCGTCACGGGGACCGGCAAGCCATCACCGACCTCAGCACGGTCGCTCTCGAACGCGTCGGGCTGCGCCTTTGAGGAGTCGATCGTCCGGCGGCGCGCACGGCCTCGCGGGGCCAGGGGGTGTCTTGCCGATCAAGCCGGGCTCGGGCCTCAGGACCCGTTCCTCCCCTACGCCAGGGCCTCGTTCACCAGCCGCGCCCACTGGGCCACCACCCGTTCCCGGCGGGCGCGGTCGTCCGTCAGGAGGGTGGCGAGGCCCAGGCCGCGGGCCATGTCGAGGAGGCCCTGGACCGTTTCGCGGACGCCGGGGACGGACTCGTCGGCGCCGAGGACCTCGACCGCGATGCGGTGGGACTCGCGGCCGACGCGGGCCTCCAGTTCGGTGACGCGGTCCCGGAGCTGGGCCTCGTCGGAGGCCGCGACCCAGAGGTGGAGCGCGGCCCGGAACAGCGGCCCGGTGTAGAGGTCGACGAGGGCCTCGACGGCCTCGTGGCGGTCGCGGGACGGGAGGGCGCGCAGGGCCTGGGAGCGTTCCTCGGCGACGTACTCGACGGCCGCCGTGAAGAGGTCCTCGCGGGTCGGGAAGTGGTGCTGGGCCGCGCCCCGGGAGACGCCGGCGCGTTCGGCGACGACCGCGACCGTGGAGCCCGCCCAGCCGTGCTCGGCGAGGCAGGCCACGGCGGCTTCCAGGAGCCGCTGCCGGGTGGCGCGGCTCCTGTCCTGCTTGGGCGCGGTCAGAGCCGCCATTCCGGGTCCCGTCGTTCGAGGAAGGCCGTCATCCCTTCGCGCGCCTCGGCGGAGGCGAAGAGCGTGGCCGACCTCCGCACCAGGTCCTCCGCGTCGCGTTCGAAGGTCTCCAGGACTCTAGCGGTGACCAGCCGTTTCGCCTCCCGCAGGCCTTGCGGGGAGCCGGCGCGCAGGGCGTCGAGGATGCCGTCGTACGCGGTGGCGGGTGCCGTGACCAGGCCCATGGCGATCGCCTCGGGGACGCCGAAGCGCTCGCCCGTCAGGTAGTAGCGGGCGGCCGCGCGCGGGTCGAGCCTGGGGAGGAGGGTGAGGGAGATGACGGCCGGCGCCACCCCGATCCGTACCTCCGTGAGCGCGAAGTCCGCGGCCTCCGCGGCGACCACGATGTCGCAGGCCCCGAGGAGGCCGAGGCCGCCGGCCCGGGCGTGGCCGGTGACGAGGCCGACGACCGGTTTCGGCAGTTCGACGATCTGCCGGAGCAGGTCCACGAAGGCGTACGGGCTGGGCGGGGCCTTCAGGTCGGCGCCCGCGCTGAACGTGCCGCCGGTGTGGGTGAGGACCACCGCCCTGACCGCCGGGTCCTTGCCGCAGGCGGTGAGGGCGTCGGCGAGCTCGGTGACGAGGTGGGTGGAGAGGGCGTTGCGGGTGGCCGGGGAGTCGAGGGCGAGGGTGGTGATCCCCCGCTCCTCGGTGAGCGCGACGAGGGGTTCGGGTGGGGTCATGCGCGGGCCCTCAGTTCTCTGCGGAGGATCTTGCCGGACACCGCCCGCGGGATGCTCTCGACGAACTCCACGCTGCGGACCTTCTTGTACGGGGCGACGCGTCCGGCGACGTATGCGACGACGTCCTCGGCGGTGAGGTCGGGGGCGTCGGGGGCGCCGGCCTGGCGGACGACGTAGGCCTTGGGGATCTCGGTGCCCTCGGCGTCGGTGACGCCGATGACGGCGGCGTCGGCGATGCCGTCGTGGGTGAGGAGGAGCGCTTCGAGTTCGGCCGGGGCGACCTGGAAGCCCTTGTACTTGATGAGCTCCTTGACCCGGTCGACGACGAACAGCCAGCCGTCGTCGTCGACGCGTCCGATGTCGCCGGTGTGGACCCAGCCGTCGCCGTCGATCATCGCGGCCGTGGCGTCGGGGCGGCCCAGGTAGCCCTTCATGACCTGCGGCCCCCGGATGGCGACCTCGCCCGCCTCGCCGGGCGCCGCGTCCTTCGCCGGGTCGTCGAGGGAGAGGATCCGCAGCTCGGTGGAGGGCAGGAGTTTGCCGACGGTGCCGGGCGGGGGGTTCGGGACGACGAGCGGGGTGACGTGGGTGCCCGGGGAGAGCTCCGTCATGCCGTACGCCTGGCGGACCGGCGGCAGTCCGAGCCGGGCCGAGCAGGCCTCGGCGAGGGCCGCGTCGAGCGGGGCGGCGGAGCTGACGATGTACTGCAGGGAGGACAGGTCGTAGTCGGCGACGGCCGGGTGCTTGGCGAGGGCGAGGACGATCGGCGGGGCCACGTACAGGCCGTTGATGCGGTGCTTCTGGATCGCGCCGAGGAAGGTGTCGAGGTCGAAGCGGGGCAGGACGACGACGGTGGCGCCCTGGCGGAGCGGGGCGTTCATGAGGGCCGTGAGGCCGTAGATGTGGAAGAAGGGGAGGACGGCGAGGATGCGGTCGCCGGGGCCCATCGGGACCAGCGGGGACAGCTGGGCCAGGTTGGTGGCGATCGACGTGTGGGTGAGCATCACCCCCTTGGGTACGCCGGTGGTGCCGGAGGAGTACGGGAGGGCCGCGATGTCCTCGTCGGGGTCGATCGGGGGATCCGGGACCGGGCCGGTGGAGGCCAGGAAGGACTGGAGCGACCGGACGTCATCCGTCTCCGCCTGGTCGCAGACGAATATCTCCTTGATCCCGCCCGCGAGTTCGGCCGCCGCGCGGGCGGCCGGGAGCAGCGGCGAGACGGTGACGATCCAGCGGGCGGAGGAGTCGCGGAGCTGCTTCGCGAACTCCTCGGGTGTGGCGAGCGGGTGGACGGTGGTGACGGACGCGCCGGCGCGGGTGGCGGCGTAGAACGCGATCGGGAAGAGCACGGTGTTGGGGCTGTGCAGGGCGAGCACGTCGCCCTTGCGGACCCCGGCCTCGGCGAGCCCTGCGGCGACCAGCCGGTGGAAGCCGTCGACCTGGGCGTACGTGAGGGTCAGCTCGCCGGCCCCGTCGATGAGCGCAGGGGTGTCGCCGTACTCGGCGGCGCGGCCGAGGACCGCGTCGTGGATCGGGAGGGAGACGGTGGGAACGTTCTCGTACTCACTGTGGAACACCATGCGTTGCCCCCTGGACGGCAGTGGCGGAAGGTGCGGATCTGGTCGGCTCTCGTCGGCTCTCGTCGGTCACCGGAAAGCAATCAAGCACGCCGGCATGGTCTTGGGAAGACGGCGGATTGCCGACGGCTCCCCCGCCGCCGGGCACCCCCGTCAGTACGACTTGGGCAGGCCCAGCGTCTGGTGCGACACGTAGTTGAGGATCATCTCCCGGCTGACCGGGGCGATCCTGGCCACGCGGGCGGCGGTGATCAGGCGGGCCAGGCCGAACTCCTTCGTGAGGCCGTTGCCGCCGAGGGTGTGGACGGCCTGGTCGACGGCCTTCACGCAGGCCTCGCCGGCGGCGTACTTCGCCATGTTGGCGGCCTCGCCTGCGCCCAGGTCGTCGCCCGCGTCGTAGAGCTGGGCCGCCTTCGCCATCATCAGGCGGGCCAGTTCGAGCTCGATGTGGGCCTGCGCGAGGGGGTGCGCGATGGCCTGGTGGGCGCCGATCGGCGCCTTCCAGACCTGGCGCTCCTTCGCGTACTTCACGGCCTGGGCGAGCGCGTACCGGCCCATGCCGATCGCGAACGCGGCCGTCATGATCCGCTCCGGGTTGAGGCCGGCGAAGAGCTGGAGCAGGCCCGCGTCCTCGTCACCGACGAGGGCGTCCGCCGGCAGGTGGACGTCGTCGAGGGTGAGCTCGAACTGCTTCTCGTTCGCGTCGAGTTCCATCTCGATGTGGCGGCGCTCGAAGCCGGGGGCGTCGCGCGGCACGATGAAGAGGCAGGGCTTGAGGTTGCCCGTGCGGGCGTCGGACGTGCGGCCCACGATGAGGGTCGCGTCCGCGATGTCGACGCCCGAGACGAAGACCTTCCGGCCGCTGAGGACCCAGCCCTCCTCGGTACGGGTCGCGGTCGTCGTGATGCGGTGCGAGTTGGAGCCCGCGTCGGGCTCCGTGATGCCGAAGGCCATGGTGCGGGAGCCGTCCGCGAGGCCCGGGAGCCACGTCCGCTTCTGCTCCTCCGTGCCGAAGCGTGCGATGACCGTGCCGCAGATCGCGGGCGAGACGACCATCATGAGGAGCGGGGCCCCGGCGGCGCCGGCCTCCTCCAGGACGATCGACAGCTCGGCCATGCCGCCGCCCCCGCCGCCGTACTCCTCGGGCAGGTTCACGCCGAGGTAGCCGAGCTTGCCGGCCTCGGCCCACAGGGTGGCCCGGTCGAAGCCGGGGCCGTGGCGGTGGCCGAGCGCGGAGACGGCGGCCCGGAGGGCGGTGAGCTCTTCACTCTCGATCATGGTGCTCATACGGTCTTGTCCTCCTGTGCTTCGGTCTGTACGACGGCGAGCAGGGCGCCTACCTCGACCTGGCGGCCGGGGGCGGCGTGGAGCGCGGTGAGCGTGCCGGAGGCGGGAGCGGTGACGCGGTGCTCCATCTTCATGGCCTCCAGCCAGAGGAGCGGCTGTCCGGCGTCGACCCGGTCGCCGACGGCGAGGCCGTCCGCGACCCGGACGACGGTGCCGGGCATGGGGGCGAGGAGGGAGCCGGGTTCCCGCTGGTCGGCGGGGTCGGGGAAGCGGGGGCGGACGGTGAGGCGGTGGGGGCCGACATGGACGGTCTCGCCGTACCGGGCGACCTCGAAGTCCCTGACGACACCGGCTACTTCGAGGCGTACGCGGTCGGGGGCGGCCGACACCACCCGGACCCCCTCCGGGGCCGTGACCTCGTAGCCGCCGGCGGTCCGGGTCGGCCGGTACCGGACCTCGTGTTCCCCGTACGTCCTCGTCTGATCCTGCGAAGGGACGTTGCGCCAACTTCCGCCGAAGCGGGATGTGTTGGTGGCCGCCTCGGCGAGGGCCGCCGCCACCGCCGCGTACTCCTCGCCGTCCGGCGGGGCGGTCAGGGCGGTGAGGTTCCGCTCGTAGAAGCCGGTGTCGAGCTTGTCGGAGGTTTCGGCCGAGAGGTAGTCGGGGTGGCGGAGGGACGCGACGAGCAGGGCCCGGTTGGTGGCGGGGCCGTGGATCCGGGTCCGCTCCAGGGCGTGGGCGAGTTTGCGGGCGGCCTCGGCGCGGGTGGGGGCGTGGACGACGATCTTGGCGAGCATCGGGTCGTAGTGGACGCCGACCCCGTCGCCGGAGACGTATCCGGTGTCGACCCGGACCCGGCTGAGGACGGCGCCGCCCTCCCGGGGGACCTCGAAGCGGTGCAGGAGGCCCGTCTGGGGCGCCCACTCCCGGGCCGGGTCCTCCGCGTAGAGGCGGGCCTCGATCGCGTGGCCGCGCGGGGCCGGGGGCTCGGGCGGCAGCTCCCCGCCCTCCGCCACGGCGAGCTGGAGGGCGACGAGGTCGACCCCGTACACCTCCTCCGTCACCGGGTGCTCGACCTGGAGCCGGGTGTTCATCTCCAGGAAGTGCGCCCGGCCGTCCGCCACCAGGAACTCGACCGTGCCCGCGCCGACGTAGCCGACGGCCTTCGCCGCGCGGACGGCCGTGTCGAGGAGGGAGGCTTCCAGGGCGGCCGGCAGGCCGGGCGCCGGGGCCTCCTCGATCACCTTCTGGTGCCGGCGCTGGAGGGAGCAGTCGCGGGTGCCGAGCGCCCAGACCGTGCCGTGGGTGTCGCAGAGGAGCTGCACCTCGACGTGCCGGCCGTTCTCCACGTACGGCTCGACGAAGACCTCGCCGTCGCCGAAGGCGCTCGCCGCCTCGGCGGAGGCCGCCCTCAACTCCTCCGGGAGGGAGGCGAGTTCGCGGACGATCCGCATGCCCCGACCGCCGCCGCCCGCCGCCGCCTTCACCAGGACGGGGAGGTCGGACGCGGTGACGTCCGTCAGGGGCGCGATGCCCAGGAGTTCCTTCGCCCGGGTCTTCGAGGCCATCGCCTCGATCGCCTCGGGCGGCGGGCCGATCCAGACGAGGCCCGCGTCGGTGACGGCCCGCGCGAAGTCGGCGTTCTCGGAGAGGAAGCCGTAGCCGGGGTGGACGGCGTCGGCGCCCGCCGCGAGCGCCGCCTTCACCACCAGGTCGCCGCGCAGGTACGTCTCCGAGGGCGCCGCCCCCGGCAGCCGTACGGCCGTGTCGGCCTCCCGGACGTGCAGGGCGTCCGCGTCCGCGTCGGAGTACACGGCGACGGTGGAGATGCCCAGGTCACGGCAGGTGCGGAAGACCCGGCAGGCGATCTCGCCCCGGTTCGCGACCAGTACGGTCGAAATCAACTTCTGAGCCCTCGTCTGAGCCCTCATCTGAGCCCTCACATTCGGAAGACGCCGAAGCCGCCGCGCGCGCCCTCGACCGGTGCCGTGTGGATCGCGGACAGGCACAGCCCGAGGACCGTGCGCGTGTCGCGGGGGTCGATGACCCCGTCGTCGTACAGCCGCCCCGAGAGGAACATCGGGAGGGACTCCGATTCGATCTGCGCCTCGACGAGCGCGCGGAGACCGGCGTCGGCCTCGTCGTCGTAGGGCTGCCCCTTCGCGGCGGCGCTCGCGCGCGCCACGATCGAGAGGACGCCGGCGAGCTGCTGCGGGCCCATGACGGCGGACTTCGCGCTCGGCCAGGCGAAGAGGAAGCGGGGGTCGTAGGCCCGGCCGCACATGCCGTAGTGCCCGGCGCCGTACGAGGCGCCCATGAGGACGGAGAGGTGCGGGACCTTCGAATTGGCCACCGCGTTGATCATCATCGCGCCGTGCTTGATGATGCCGCCCTGCTCGTACTCCCTGCCGACCATGTAGCCGGTGGTGTTGTGGAGGAAGAGCAGCGGGATGTCGCGCTGGTTGGCGAGCTGGATGAACTGCGCCGCCTTCTGCGACTCGGCGGAGAAGAGGACGCCCTGCGCGTTGGCGAGGATGCCGACCGGGTAGCCGTGCAGGGACGCCCAGCCGGTGGTGAGCGAGGTCCCGTACAGCGGCTTGAACTCGTCGAAGTCGGAACCGTCGACGATCCGGGCGATCACCTCGCGGGGGTCGAAGGGGGTCTTGAGGTCGCCGGGGACGATGCCGAGGAGTTCGTCCTCGTCGTACTTCGGCCCCTCGGCGAGCTGCGGATCGGCATGCGCCTTGCGGTGGTTGAGGCGGGCGACGATCCGGCGGGCCTGGCGGATCGCGTCCGTCTCGTCGACGGCGTAGTGGTCGGCGAGGCCGGAGGTCCGGGCGTGCATCTCGGCGCCGCCGAGGGACTCGTCGTCGCTCTCCTCCCCCGTCGCCATCTTCACGAGCGGCGGGCCGCCGAGGAAGACCTTCGACCGCTCCTTGATCATCACGGTGTGGTCGGACATGCCGGGGACGTACGCGCCGCCGGCCGTCGAGTTGCCGAAGACGACCGCGACGGTGGGGATGCCGGCGGCGGAGAGGCGCGTGAGGTCGCGGAAGAGCGCCCCGCCGGGGATGAAGATCTCCTTCTGGGAGGGGAGGTCGGCGCCGCCGGACTCGACGAGCGAGACGACCGGCAGCCGGTTGGCGAAGGCGATCTCGTTCGCCCGCAGGGCCTTCTTCAGCGTCCACGGGTTGGAGGCGCCGCCGCGCACGGTCGGGTCGTTGGCCGTGATCAGGCACTCGACGCCCTCGACGACGCCGATGCCGGTGACGAGCGAGGCGCCCACCTGGTAGTCGCTGCCCCAGGCGGCGAGCGGCGACAGCTCCAGGAAGGGGCTGTCGGGGTCGACGAGCAGCTCGACGCGCTCGCGGGCGAGGAGCTTGCCGCGCCCCCGGTGCCGGGCCGTGTACTTCTCGCCGCCGCCCGCGAGGGCCTTGGCGTGCTCGGCTTCGAGGGCGGCGAGCTTGTCGAGCATCGCGGCGCGGTGCTCTCGGTACTCGGGTCCGCCGGTGTCGAGGGCGGAGGCGAGGACGGTCACAGCAATACCTCCGGGATGTCCAGGTGCCGGGAGCGGAGCCACTCGCCGAGGGCCTTGGCCTGGGGGTCGAAACGGGCCTGCGAGGCGACGCCCTCGCCGAGGATTCCGGCCACGGTGAAGTTGAGCGCCCGGAGGTGCGGGAGGACGTGCCGGACGACCGGCAAGTCGGCGGTCTCCGGGAGGAGTTCGTGGAACCTCTCGACGGTGAGCGCGTGTGCGAGCCAGCGCCACTCCTCGTCCGAGCGGACCCAGACGCCGACGTTGGCGTCGCCGCCCTTGTCGCCGCTGCGGGCGCCGGCGATCCGGCCGAGGGGGGCGCGGCGGGTGGGGCCGTATGGGAGCGGCGGCGGGAGCTCCGGGTCGGGAACCGGGATCAGGTCTTCCGTGCTCTTCGGCGGTACGGGGACGGGGACGCGGGTGCCGTCCGGGAGGACGGCCGTGTGCGGGACGTCGGCGGCGGGGACGTACGCGGTCCCGAAGACACCGTAGGGGGCGCCCTTCCCGGGAGGCGCGGTGACGTGGAAGCCGGGGTAGCTCGCGAGGGCCAGTTCGATCGCGGCGCCGGTGAGGGCGCGGCCGACGGCCTCGGGGTCGGGGTCGCGGACGACGAGCCGGAGCAGCGCGCTCGCGGTCTCCTCGGTGTCGGCGTCCTCGCGGTCGGTACGGGCCAGCTCCCAACGGACGTCCGTGGGACGGGAGTCGGCGGCGGTGAAGGCGTCCTCGATCTGGTCGCGGACGAGCCGGGCCTTGGCCTCGACGTCGAGGCCGGTGAGGACGAACACGACCTCGTTGCGGAAGCCGCCGAGGCGGTTGAGGCCGACCTTGAGGGTGGGGGGCGGGGCCTCGCCCGTCACGCCGTGGATCCGGACCCGGTCCGGGCCCTCCTGGGTGAGCCGTACGGTGTCGAGGCGGGCCGTCACGTCGGGGCCGGGGTAGCGGGCGCCGGCCGTCTCGTACAGCAGCTGGGCCGTGACCGTACCGACGTCGACGAGGCCGCCCGTACCGGCGTGTTTGGTGATGACGGCGCTGCCGTCCGCATGGAGCTCGGCGACCGGGAAGCCGGGGCGGCGGAAGACGGCCGGGTCGTGCTCGGCGAAGAAGGCGTAGTTGCCGCCGGTGGCCTGGGTGCCGCACTCCAGGACGTGCCCGGCGACGACCGCGCCCGCGAGCCTGTCGTACTCCTCCGGGCCCCAGCCGAAGTGCCACTGCGCGGGCCCGGTGACGAGGGCGGCGTCGGTGACCCGGCCGGTGACGACGACGTCGGCCCCGGCGGCGAGACAGGCGGCGACACCGGCCCCGCCGAGGTAGGCGTTGGCCGTCAACACCCCTTCTTGGGGCGGCAGTCGGTCGCCCTCGACATGGGCGATACGGGTCGGCAGGCCGAGCTTCTCGGCGAGGGAGCGCAGCGCGTCGGCGAGGCCGGCGGGGTTCAGGCCGCCCGCGTTGGCGACGATGCGGATTCCGCGTTCGTGGGCGAGGCCGAGGCCCTCCTCCATCTGGCGCAGGAAGGTCTTCGCGTATCCGGCGGACGGGTCCTTGAGCTGGTCGCGGCCGAGGATGAGCATGGTCAGCTCGGCGAGGTAGTCGCCGGTCAGGACGTCGATCGCGCCCTCGGGCCCGCCGCCGGTGAGCATCTCGCGGACGGCGTCGAAGCGGTCGCCGTAGAAGCCCGAGGCGTTGCCGATGCGGAGGACCACTACACCTCCTCCCTGGGTGCGCGGCCGGTGCCGGCCGGGCCCGCGAAGGCCTGGGCGATGGCGAGCCAGCGCTCGGCGTCGGGGCCGTGCGCGACGAGCGCGGTGTCGTCGCGGTGGACGCGCTGGGTGACGAGGAGGCAGAAGTCGAGGGCGGGTCCGGTGACGGTCTGGGTCGCGTCCTCGGGTCCGTACGCCCACACCTCCCCGCCGGTTCCGTCGATTCCGTCGATTCCGTCGATTCCGTCGATTCCGTCGAGTTCGACGCGGAAGGGCTCGGCGGGTGCCGGGATCCCCCGTACGAGGAAGGCGTAGTCGCGGGCGCGGACGCCGATCCAGGCGACGTGCCGGAGCCGCGCCGTGGGGGTGCGGACCACGCCGAGGGCGTCGGCGACGTCCTGGCCGTGTGCCCAGGTCTCCATGAGCCGGGCGGTGGCCATGGCCGGGGCGCTCATCGGCGGCCCGTACCAGGGGAAGCGCGCGCCGGGCGGGACCGCCCGCAGGGCGTCCTGGAGGCGCTCGCGGCCCGCGCGCCAGGCGGCGAGGAGCTCGGCGGGCGGCAGCTTCGCGCCCTCTTCCGCGCCGTCGTCGACGAAACGGTCGGGCGCGGCGAGGGCCTTCGCGGTCTCGGCGGCGAAGGCCTCGGGGTCGGTGGCGGCGAGGAGGGCCGCCCGGTCGGTCCAGGCGAGGTGGGCGATCTGGTGGGCGACGGTCCAGCCGGGCGCGGGGGTCGGCGCGCTCCACTGCTCGTCACTCAACTTGCGTACGAGCAGATCGAGTTCCTCGCTCTCCTCACGCAGATCATCGAGGACGACGGCGGGATCGGACACGGTGCGCTCCCCTCGGGACACGGCGACGTGCCCCGGAGCATGGCAGCGAACCAGAAAACAATCAAGCATGCTTGCTTTGATTGATGGATCCCAGAGACGCCCCAGGGACGCCTCGGGTACGCCTCGGGGACGCCTCGGGGCGGGGGTCATCCCTCAGGAGTACGACGGGCCGTGCGGCGGGCGACTCGGGGACGACCCCGAATCGTGCCTGGTGGGGCCGCGTGCCGGAGGGATCGGCTCCTAGCGTGGAGGGCATGCCGTCACTGCTCGCCTTCGCCGTCAAGGACTTCCGGTCCCAGCTCCGCCAACTGGTCCTCACGGGCGCCGCCGTCGCCGTCGGCGTCGCCTTCCTGGTCCTCTCCGTCGGCGGTGCCGGAGCACTCGTCCAGTCGTACGAGCAGTCCGCCGCCGCCGACGTCGGCACGGCCCCCGTCCAGGTCGTCGCCCCCGAGACGGGCGTCCTCCCCGCCGGCGCGGCGGCGAAAGCGGCGACGCTGCCCGGGGTCGTCGAGGTGAGTGAACGGCTCGTCGGCCACGCCAACGTCCTGCTGCCCTCCGGGCGCCCCCTCGACGACCGCGCCCTCGTCACCTCCGTCGCCGCCGACCCCGCGCTGCGCTGGCAGCGCCTCGACAGCGGCAGCTGGCCGCGGGCCCGGGACGAGGCCGTCCTCGACACCGACACCGCGCACCGGGTCGGGGCGGCGCCCGGCGACACCGTACGGCTGACGAAGGCCGCGGGCGGCACCGCCGACGTACGGCTCACCGGGCTTCTCGACACCTCCGCGTCGGAGGCGCTCAGCGCGCAGCCGGCGATCGGCGTGCCGTACGCGCAGACGCGGACGTACGCGACGGGCGTCCGCGCCACCCACCTCGACATCGACCTGGCGCCCGGCACGCCGGCGGGTGCGGGTGCCCCGGCAGCCGGCGCCACCGCCGCCGCGGCGAAGAAGGCGATCGGCGGCGGCGTCGCCGCGTACACCCACGCCGGAGCGGTCGAGAACGCCAAACAGAGCGGCAGGACGATGTACGCCGTCGTCCTCACGGCCGCGCTCTCCTTCGTCCTCATCGCCATGGCCGTGGCCCGCATGGTCGTCACCAACACCTTCTCCGTCGTCCTCGCCCAGCGCGCCCGCCAACTCGCCCTGCTGCGCTGCGTCGGCGCCGACCGCGAGCAGGTCCGCCGCGTCATCCGCCGCCAGGGGCTGCTGCTCGGCCTCCTCGCCTCCGCCGCCGGCCTCGCCGCCGGCGCGGGCGCCTGCCTCCTCGGCACCGCGCTCATCGACGGGCTCGCCGACCTCGGCCCCATCGAGGTCTCGCTGATGCCCGGCCGGCTCACGTTCCTCCTCGCCGGGGTGTTCGGCGTCCTGCTCACCCTGTGGGCCGTCCGCAAGCCCGCTCGGGCCGCCGCCGCCGTCCCGCCGGTGGCCGCGCTCGCCGCGAGCGGCGCCGCGAGGCTCCCCGAACCCGGCAGCCGCACCCTGCGCGAGGTCGTCTCCGTTCTGTTCGTCGTCACGGGCGCGGCCCTGCTCGCGCTCGGCACGCTCGGCGGCTCGCCCCTCGCGCTGCTCGCCGTGACGCTCGGCGCGATCCTCACGTTCTTCGGCGTCCTCCGCTACGCCCGCCATCTGCTGCCGCCGCTGGTCGGCCTCCTCGGCCGGGGCCTGCGCCGCCCCTTCGGCACCGCGGGGAAGCTCGCCGTGCAGCAACTGCGCGCCAACGCGGCCCGGACCGGCGCCGCGGCCTCCGCGATGCTCGTCGGCGTGACGGTCGCCGTGTCCGCGGTGACCGCGATCGGGGTCGCGAGCGGCGGCCTGGAGACGATGCTGGCGAGCCGTACGCCGGCGGCCTTCAGCTTGGTCGCCGGCGAGGCGGGCACAGAGGGCAGAGCGAACGCCGACGCGCGGGACGCCGTCCCCGCCGACGCGCTCGCCGCCCTGAGCGACCGGCGCGCACTGGCCGTCACCCCGGTCCGTACGGCCACCCTCACCATCGACGGCCGCAGCACCGTGATCGCCGCCGCCGACCCGGCCCGTCTCAACCCGGCGGCGGAGGGCGTCGCGGAGGCCCGCGCCCTCAAGGACGGGGAGGCGCTGACGCTGACGGGGGACGGAACCCTGACGGTGAAGAGCACGGACACCACCCTCACCGCCCGCCGCTCCGTGCTGCCCCTCGCGCTCGCCCCCGGGGCCACCGTGTACGTCACCCCGGCCACGCTCGACCGGCTCGCGCCCGGCGCCGTCGGCGTGGCCACCGTCCTCGTCGACCCGGCCGCCGGCACCGACCACGCCGCCGCCCGCACCGCCATCGACCAGGCGCTCGCCGCCCACCCGGACCTCCGGGTCGCCGACGCGACCGCTGACGCCCGGCTCATCCGGAGCATGCTGGACCGGCTGATGCTCGTGGTGACCGTGCTGCTCGGCTTCTCGATGGCCATCGCCGCGCTCGGCGTCGCCGCGACCCTGATGCTCACCGTGGAGGAACGCACCCGGGAGTTCGGCATGCTCCGCGCCATCGGCCTGGCGGGCGAGCAGCTCCGCCGGATGCTCACCCTGGAATCCGTGCTCCTGGCCGTGTCCGGCGCCCTCGCCGGTACGCTCCTCGGCCTGGTCTACGGCACGCTCGCCGCCCGCTCCGTCCTCACGGCGGTGTCCCCCCTGGAGATCCTCGCCTCCTCGGGCGGTACCGCCCTGACGGTCCTCGGCATCCTGGCGGCGACCGTCCTCACCGGCATCGCCGCCTCGGCCCTCCCGGCCCGCCGGGTCCGCCGCATGGCGGTGGTGGACGCGCTCCAGGCACCGGCGTGACGGACCGTGCGTGACGGGTCAGGTCAGTCCCACTGCTCGTCCGCGAGGGAGGTGACCGGCTGCGGCTTGCCGATGACGGCCAGGGCGATGAAGAAGTTGATCTGGCCGATCGCGATGGTGAGAGTCGCCAGCGCCTTCTCGTCGTAGTGCTTCGCCACCTCGGCGTACAGCTCGTCGGAGACGCGCTCCTTGCCGTGCGGGGCGGGCTGGAGGGTGGCCTCGACGAGGGCGAGGGCGGCGCGCTCGGCGTCGGTGAAGTAGGGGGCGTCCTGCCAGGAGGCGACGGCGGTGATGCGCTCCTCGGACTCCTTGGCCTTGCGCAGGAAGCCGGTGTTCAGGATGGTCAGGTAGGTGTTGCGGACGATCTGCCCGGCGCGCAGGTGGACAAGGTTCATCGTGGTGCGCGGCACCGACTGGTTGCCCGTGGCCCGGAAGAGGGCGGCGCTGATGTCGTTCAGCTCGGGCACGAACTCGGCGGGGTTCGACATCCGGGAGATGGAGGGGTTCGCCATGGCTGTCGTTCTCCTTGGTGTCTGTCTGTCTGAACTGACTGTCCGGTCGGTGTCTTCACAGCACTGACGGACAGCCGCACGACGATGTGACAGGAATCCGAAGAGAAGTTCCGCCAGGGGCTAGGCGAGGGCGCGGCGGGGGCGCGGGGCCAGTTCGCCGCCGCAGTTCGGGCAGACGTCGCCCATGGCGTCGGCGCACGGCACGCAGAAGCTGCACTCGTACGTACAGATCCTGGCGGGCCCGTCCACGGTCAGGGTCGCCGTCTCACAGCGCTCGCAGCGGTCTCGCATCTCCAGGGCCATGTTCGGCTCCCCTCCTCGTACGTCGGATGACACCCCTCATCCTCCGAGGCGCCCCCGCACCCCCGAAACAGTCCGGAAGCCAAAGATCAAAGGGATCGGGCCGCCACCCACCGCGCGCGGCTCAATGCTGCGCCCACCATGTTCCCGCTGCCCCGCCGACCGTGGTGACCAGGGCGACGAGCCATCCGGGGATGCGCTGGACTGTCACATGCAGTCCCCCGACGCGGAGTTCGAATCGAGCGGGCGGGTTGGCCTGGTCTTTGGTGTAGGACACGTTTCCTCCTGTAGGTCTCCCGCTACCTGACACCTGCCGCCGGGGGGCACACCATATGGTGAGCCCTGGCGGACCCTGGCGAATCGTCGCGCTCTCCTGGCGAACCCGACCGACCCATTGACACACCCCACTCGCCAGGGCGGTACCCACGCCCGGCCGCCCCCGCCCCCGGGACGGCGACGCTCCACCCATCACAGGTTGAGGGAGGAGGGAGCGGCGCCATGGCCACGAAGGCTGCGGTCGACACCAGCAGGGGTGTGCGGGGCCTTGCGGCGACCGCCCCGTGCCCGGCGCCCGGAGAGCTTGAGCGGGAGATGTGGTCCCTGGAACGCAGAACGCCCCGTGTGGCCAACCGCTCTGCGGGCCCGCCGCCTCAGTGCCGGACCAGGCAGAACGGGTGCCCGGCGGGGTCGGCGTACACGCGCCAGCTTCGCTTGCCGTCGCCCTCGTCCAGGAGGGTCGCGCCGTGGGCGAGGACGTACTCCTGGGCCGCGTCCAGGTCCGGGACGCCGAAGTCGAGGTGGGACTGCTGGGGGCGCTCGGGATCCGGCCACGTCGGCGGGCGGTGGTCGGCGACGCCCTGGAAGCAGAGGACGAGCCCGCCGGGGGCGTGCAGCGTGGACCAGGCGTCGTCGAGGGACCAGCGGGGATCCGGCCGGTCGACCTCCCCGCCGAGGACCGAGCGGTAGAACTCCGCGAGCGCGCGGGGCGCGGGACAGTCGATGACGAGGCACTGCAGGTCGGCGATCACGCGCGGATTCTAGAGGGGCGGCCCCAGCCCTAGCCCCGGCCCTAGCCCGCGCCCTAGCCCCGGCCCTAGCCCGCGCCCTAGCCCCGGCCCTAGCCCGCGCCCTAGCCCCGGCCCTAGCCCGGGCCCTAGCCCGCGCCCTAGCCCGCGCCCTGACCCGCGCCCTGGTCCACGAGCTTGGCCGCGCGCTTGGACGCGCGGACCTGGGTGCGGACCGCGCCCATGCTCGCCGCGATGACGAGGGCGATGGCGAGGGCGTCGGTGACGGACAGGGCCTGGCTGAGGATGAGGAAACCGGCCGCGGCGGCGATGGCCGGTTCCAGGCTCATCAGGATCGCGAAGGTGGGCGCGGGCAGACGGCGCAGGGCGAGGAGTTCGAGGGTGTACGGGAGGACGGACGACATCAGTGCGACCCCCAGGCCGAGCAGGATCGTCGACGGTACGAGGAGCTTGTCGCCCGCCTCCGCGATGCCCAGCGGCAGGCTGAGGACGGCGCCGAAGGCCATGGCGAGCGCGAGCCCGTCGGCCTGCGGGAAGCGGCGGCCGGTGCGGGCGCTGAAGACGATGTACGCGGCCCACATCGCGCCCGCGGCGAGCGCGAAGGCCGCGCCGACGGGGTCGAGGCGGTCGAAGCCGCCGCCGCTGAGCAGGACGCAGCCGCCGAGGGCGAGTCCGGCCCAGAGCAGGTTGCTCAGCCGGCGCGAGGCGACCACCGAGAGGATCAGCGGGCCGAGGACCTCCAGGGTCACGGCGGCGCCGAGCGGGATCCGGTCGGCGGCCTGGTAGAAGAGGATGTTCATCCCGGTCATGGCCGTACCGAAGGCCACGATGGTGCCCCAGTCGGCGCGGCTGTAGCCGCGGACCGTGGGCCGGCAGATCGCCAGCAGGACGACGGCGGCGAGCACGAGCCGGAGGGTGACGACACCGAGGGCCCCGGCGCGGGGCATCAGGAGGACGGCGACGGCGGAGCCGAACTGCACGGAGAGTCCGCCCGCGACGACGAGCGCGACGGGCCCGAGGTGACGGCCCGCCTTCCCGGGCGCCGCCTTCCCCGGTACGGGAACCCGTGCGGGAACTCCCTGGGTTTCGACGGCCACGGCGACCGGCGGCACATCCCTGACCGGACTGTTCACCGGACTGTTCACCGGGCCACTCCTCCACTCCACATCTCACCAATGGTTCACTGCACTGTACTGCAAGTACAACACAATGAACGCAACGTCTCCTCCCCCACGATCCCCCTCTCACGCTACGAGCACCCGCGCGGCACCGGAAATGCCGATTGCGCTGCGGTTATGCTCCGAAGACATGAGCATCGAGCTACGCCACCTCCGCTGCTTCCTCGCCATCGCCGAGGAATCCAGCCTGACCAGGGCGGCCGCCCGGCTCCACCTCACCCAGCCGGCCGTCTCCCGCACGCTCGCCGCGCTCGAACAGCACCTCGGCGCCCGGCTCGTCGACCGCTCCACCCACCACCTCGCCCTCACCGCCGAGGGCCACGCCTTCCGGGACAGGGCGGCCGCGGCCCTCGCCGCCTTCGACGCCGCCGTCGACCCGGCCAGGCTCCGCCACCGCCCCCTGCGCCTCGGGCACGCCTGGTCGGCCTTCGGCCCGTACACCACCCCGCTGCTCCGGCGCTGGCAGCGCCTGCACCCCGAGACCCCGCTCGAACTGCTCCGCATCGACGACCGCACGGCCGGGCTCGCGCGCGGCGACGTGGACGCGGCGCTGCTCAGGGGCCCGGTCGACGCGCCCGGCCTGGTCACCGAGGAGCTCGCCACGGAGGACCGGGTCGCCGCGCTGCCCGCCGACAGCCCGCTCGCCGACCGGAGCGACCTCACGCTCGGGGACCTGGCCGCAGAGACGATCGTCCTCAACACCGTCTCCGGTACGACCACGCTCGCGCTCTGGCCGGCCGGGGCCCGCCCGGCGGCCACCCTGACCGTCGCGAACACCGACGACTGGCTCACCGCGATCGCCGCGGGCCGGGGCACCGGCGTCTCGTCCGGCTCCACGGCCGCGCTCCACCCGCACCCGGGCGTCGCCTACCGCCCACTGTCCGACGCGCCGCCGCTGCCGGTGGTCCTGGCCTGGCGGGACGCCTTCCCACACCCCGCGACGCGCGCGCTGGTCGCGATGGCGCGGGACATCGTCAGCGGGGACTGACGGAGGGGGCGGGCCCCTCAACTCCTCCCGCCCCGCCGGAGGATCCCGTACGTGAATCCTCCCCCTCCTAATGGAGGGGGATTCCTGGCTCACGTCGGCTGTGGACCGGCGGTCCGCCAGCTCTTACACGATCAGCACCAGCCGGGTTGAGACCAGCCCGGACGAGCATTACGCGGGCGGAGTTCTTGCCCCTGGGGGACACGGCTCCACATGCGGTGCAGGCGTAGGTTCGCTCTGGTCGGGCAGTGTCGGGGGTTGTGTGAGCACCCTCGGGCAGGCGGGTGGGGGCTTGACTAGTGGCCGGGACGGGTGGCGCCCCGAACCGACCGGAGAGCACCACCGGCCCCGGCCGCTAGCCGAGCCCCCACCCACCGGCCCGAGGCCGCTCACGCGCCCCGCCCGATGCCCGGGCCCCCCGCGTGGCCACGCCCCCGGCCGCCCTCCGAGTGTGAAAAGGCGACCTCCGCCGCCGGGTCAAGGGTGGCCGCAGGCCATCGGCGGAGCCGACTTGCCCTTGACGCGGCGGTGGAGGCCGCCACACTCGGAAAGAGGGCGGCCGCACCAGAAGCTCGCGGTGCCGGGCATCCCCAGCACCTAAGAAACCCCGGGTCAGCGGTATTCGCAGAGGTACGCGGTGGCAACCGCGACCTTCAGCTGGAACGTGCTGTTGCCCGGGACCTCGAAGCGCGTGCCCGCATCGAAGGTCTCCCAGCCATCCGCGTCCGGCAGCTTCACCGTCAGGGCGCCGCTGACCACGTGCATCGTCTCCGGAGCGGCCGTGCCGAACTCGTACTCACCGGGAGCCATGACGCCGACGGTCGCCGGGCCCTGCTCCTGCTCGAACGCGATCGACTTGACCGTACCGTCGAAGTATTCGTTGACCTTGAACATGACCATCCTCCGGAGGACCTCGTCGCGCGCCGCTACTGGCGAGGCGAGTGTACGAGCCACCCTTCCAGGCCCTCCGCCCCCGCTCCGGTCAGAAGACGCGGTTGTACGCGCCCCAGCCCGCGCCGACCCGCACGCGGGTCTTGAAGCGCGGCCCGGTGAAGCTGCCCGTGCCCTTCAAGATGCGGACCCTCCCGGTCCGGACCCCGACCCGGACCCCGCCCCCGACCCCGCTCCGACCCCCGGTCCGTCTTCCAGGCCCTCCGCCAGGACTTCCGCCAGGTGTCGGGCCCGGTGGTCCGACAGGTCGGCGATCTGCGTCCTGCACGAGAAGCCGTCCGCCAGGACCGTTGTTCCTTGGGGGGTCGCTCGGAGTGCCGGGAGGAGTCGGTCCTCGGCGCAGGCGACCGAGACGGCGTAGTGGTCCGGTTCGAAGCCGAAGTTGCCCGCCAGGCCGCAGCAGCCGCCCGCCGGCTCGCCCGTGAGGCCCGCGCGGGCGCGGAGGCGGCGGTCGGCGGTGTCGCCCAGGACCGCGTGCTGGTGGCAGTGGGTCTGGCCGGTGACCGGGCGGTCGAGGCGGGGCGGGGTCCAGTCCGGGGCCAGGGTCTCCAGGGCCTCGGCGAAGGTCAGGACGGAGGCCGCGAGGCGGGCCGCCCGGGGGTCGTCCGGCAGGAGTTCGGGCAGGTCCGTGCGGAGAGTCGCCGCGCAGGAGGGTTCGAGGACGACCACGGGTCCCGGGGCGGCGGAGACGTCCAGGACGTCCAGCGTCCGGCGCATCACCTTCCGCGCCGCGCCCAGCCGGCCCGTCGACACGTACGTCAGGCCGCAGCAGACCCGCCCCGACGGCAGCGACATCCCAAGGCCCGCGTCCTCCAGGACGCGCACCGCCGCGCGGCCCACCTCCGGGGCCAGGTGGTTCGTGAAGGTGTCCGGCCAGACGGTCAGGGTCGGCGGGCGGCGCGAGCCGCGTTCGCCGAACCAGGAGACGAACGTCCGGTCCGCCACCTTCGGCATCGGCCTCTCCGGCGTCACCCCCGCCAGGCGCGGCGCCAGCGGCAGCCTCGTCGCCAGGTTCACGCCCCGGCCGAAGAGCGCCAGCCAGCGGGGCAGGCCGCCCATCGTCCAGTGCGAGCGCGGCCGGCGCCACGCCCGCCGGCCCGCGTAGTGGCGGTCGAGGAACTCCGCCTTGTACGCGGCCATGTCGACGCCCACCGGGCAGTCGCTGCGGCACCCCTTGCAGGACAGGCACAGGTCCAGCGCCTCCCGGACCTCCTCCGAGCGCCAGCCGTCCGTGATCACCTCGCCGAGCGCCATCTCGTGCAGCAGCCGCGCCCTACCCCGCGTGGAGTGCTTCTCCTCTCCGGTCGCCCGGTAGGACGGGCACATGACCGAGGAGCCCGAACTCGGGCCTTCCGTGCGGCATTTGGCTACGCCTACGCATCGGGCCGCCTCCCGGCCCACGCCCACCAGCGGCAGCCCCTCGAAACGCAGGCCGGAGTCGAGTGGCTTCGGGCGGACCAGCATCCCCGGGTTCAGGCCCCCGTCCGGGTCCCACACGTCCTTCACCGCGCCGAAGAGTGCGACGAGCTCCTCCCCGTACATCCTCGGCAGCAGCTCCGCCCGCGCCTGCCCGTCTCCGTGCTCCCCGGAGAGCGAGCCGCCGTGGGCGACCACGAGGTCCGCGACCGCCTCCGAGAAGCGGCGGAAGTCCCGTACCCCCTGCGCCGTCCACAGGTCGAAGTCGATCCGGACGTGCACGCAACCGTCCCCGAAGTGCCCGTACGGGATCCCCCGGAGGCCGAAGTCCGCCAGCAGCGCACGGAATTCCCGCAGGTACGCGCCCAGCCGGGCCGGCGGCACCGCGCAGTCCTCCCAGCCCGGCCACGCCTCCCCGCCCTCCGGCGTCCGCGTCGCCGTCCCCGCCGCGTCCTCGCGGATCCGCCACAGCGCCCGCTGCCCGGCCGGATCCCGGACCAGGGTCGAGTCGAGCGCGTCCGCCGCCCGGACCAGCCCCCGCGCCGGGCCCTCCCCGTCCATCTCCACGAACAGCCACGCCCCGCCCCGGGGCAGTCCGCCCGCGCCTCGTACGAGGTCGGCGGCCATGCCCTCCACCGTCAGCGGGCTGTAGGGAAGGAGTCCCGCCGCCGCCTCCGCCGCCGCGCTCTCGTCGGCGTACCCGAGGACGACGAGCACCGGCTCGGCCGGCAGCGGGACGAGCCGTACCGCCGCCTCCGTCACCACCCCGAGCGTCCCCTCGCTCCCGCAGAACGACCGGACCACGTCCACGCCCCGCTCCGGCAGCAGCGCGTCGAGCGCGTAGCCGGAGATCCGGCGCGGGAGGCCCGCCGGGTAGCCGGTCCGCAGGAGGGCCAGGTGGCGGTCGACGAGGTCGACGAGTCCGGGGGGCGCGCCTTGTCCGTTCCGGCCGAGCGTCAACCGTCCGCCCCCGTACGTCACCACATCCAGCGAGCGCACGTTGTCCGCCGTGGTCCCCCAGGCGACCGAGTGCGCCCCGCACGCGTTGTTGCCGATCATGCCGCCGAGCGTGCAGCGGCTGTGCGTCGACGGGTCGGGGCCGAAGGTCAGCCCGTACGGCCTCGCCGCCGCCCGCAGCCGGTCGAGGACGAGCCCCGGCCCGACGACGGCCGTCCGCTCCTCCGGGTCCAGGGAGACGAGACCCGCCATGTGTCGTGTGAGGTCGAGCACCACGCCCGTGCCGGTGGCCTGGCCGCCGATGGACGTGCCGCCGCCGCGCGCGACGACCGGTGTCGCCCCGTGCGCCCGGCACACCTCCAGGACGGCGGCCACGTCGGCCGCGTCGCGCGGCGCGACCGTACCGACCGGCACACGGCGGTAGTTGGAGGCGTCCATCGTCGTCAGGGCCCTCGCCGTGACGGAGAAGTCGACGTCTCCGGCGACGGCGGCGCGCAGGTCCGCGGCGAGGGCGGACGCGTCTACATCGTGTGTTCCCACAACGCCAGGATGTCTCAGTTCTCGTCTCATCCGGCGGACATCCCGCGACCGGCGCCTTCCCGAACCGATACTCTCCGCCTCGTGGCTGAGATCCAGATTCCCGCTGACATCAAGCCCGCCGACGGCCGTTTCGGCGCGGGCCCCTCCAAGGTGCGTACGGAGGCGCTGGACGCCCTGGCCGCGACCGGCACCTCTCTCCTCGGCACGTCCCACCGCCAGGCTCCGGTCAAGAACCTGGTCGGCGAAGTGCGTGCCGGCGTCTCCGACCTCTTCTCGCTGCCCGAGGGCTACGAGGTGATCCTGGGCAACGGCGGCTCCACCGCCTTCTGGGACATCGCGACCCACGGCCTGATCGAGAACAAGTCGCAGCACCTCACCTTCGGCGAGTTCTCCTCCAAGTTCGCGAAGGCCGCCAAGCTGGCTCCCTGGCTTGCCGAGCCGACCGTGATCTCCTCCGACCCGGGCACGCACCCGGAGCCGGTGGCCGAGGCGGGCGTCGACGTCTACGCGTACACGCACAACGAGACCTCCACCGGTGTCGCCGCCCCGATCAAGCGGGTCGCCGGTGCCGACGAGGGCGCGCTCGTCCTGGTCGACGCGACCTCGGGCGCGGGCGGCCTGCCCGTCGACATCACCGAGTCGGACGTCTACTACTTCGCCCCGCAGAAGTCCTTCGCCGCCGAGGGCGGCCTGTGGCTCGCGGCCTTCTCCCCGGCCGCCCTGGAGCGCGCGAAGAAGATCCACGAGTCCGGTCGGCACATCCCCGAGTTCTTCTCGCTGCCCACGGCGATCGACAACTCGCTGAAGAACCAGACGTACAACACCCCGGCGCTCTCGACCCTCTTCCTGCTCAACGAGCAGCTGAAGTGGATCAACGGCCAGGGTGGCCTCGACTGGGCCGTGGCCCGGACGAAGGAGTCCTCGGACGCGCTGTACGGCTGGGCCGAGGAGTCCAAGTACGCGTCGCCGTTCGTGACGGACGCGGCGAAGCGCTCGCAGGTCATCGGCACGATCGACTTCGCGGACGACGTCGACGCGGCGGCGGTCGCGAAGGTGCTGCGCGCCAACGGGATCGTGGACACCGAGCCGTACCGCAAGCTGGGCCGCAACCAGCTGCGGGTCGCGATGTTCCCGGCGATCGACCCGGCGGACGTGCGGGCGCTCACGGCCTGCATCGACTACGTGATCGACAAGCTCTGATCCGTCCGTACGGAGGGCCCGGTATCGGACATCGTCCGTGCCGGGCCCTTCGGCGTGGTTCCCCGTGGCTCACCCCATCTGCGCCTTCACATGATCGATCACCGCGGTGAACTGGTCGGTCGGCGAGAACTCCACGACGTCGACGTCCTCAAGGGCCTCGGGGGCGTGGCCGGGGCCCCAGTAGTAGGCCTGCCCGGCCTCGTAGATCTCCTCGCCCGAGGCGGTCCGCATCCTGATGCGGCCCTTGAAGAGGTACCCCCAGTGGGGACACTGGCACAGATCGCCTTCGAGGCCCTTGAGCGCCGGTCCCATGTCCGTGCCCGCGGGAAGGTGGATGAACGCGGCGCTCATGCCGCCCCCGGCCTCCGTCACGCGCAGCTCGACACCACCGCCCTCCAGGGCGACGGGGGTGGTCTCTCGGGTGGTTGCCGTCATGATTCCTCCACGGCCGCTCCGGTCCCGGTCTCCGGTTCTCCGGTCTCCTTCCAGTCTCGCGCGCCCGGGTCAGCGGCGCAGCAGACGCTTGATGCCGAGGACGAGGACGGTGGCGCCGGCGAGGACCAGGAAGCCCACGGTCGCGCTGCCCTGGCCGCCGCCCTGGGTGTCGCCGGTGGCGGGGGTGGCCGAGGCCTCGGGGCTCCCCGGTGTCTTCGGGGCCTCCGTGGCCGGCACGTCGGCCGTGTCCCGGTCGACCCGCACCACCTTGCTGTTCACGCCCTCCGAGCCGAACATGAGCGCCGAGCCGTCCGTCGTGTACGTCACCGACTCCGCCTGCCCCTGGAAGGGGGCGCCGACGCCCGTGCCCCCGTCGCCGAGGCGCCCGTCCTTCCACGCGTGCTCCTTCGCGCTGAAGTAGCCGCGCAGCACGAGCCGTTCACCGTCCGGGGAGAAGGCGCCGTCGGTCACCCACGGCACCTCGTCGACGCGCCGGAAGGTGTTCGTCCCGGACGAGGAGAGCCGCTCGGGGCCCGCGTACAGGCCGCCGCCGGCCTGGTTCTTGCTCGCGATGTACACCCGGCCGGTCTTCGGATGGACCATCAGGGCCTCGGCGTTGCGCGGCCCGTCGGCGTACTTCACGACGTACTGCTTCGCCGCGACCTTCTGGTCCTTGAGCGTCTTCGGCTCGGGGAAGCGGTAGATCCAGACGTGGTCCCAGGAGCCGTCGAGGTTGTCGCCGATGTCGCCGACGTAGATGTCGCCGTCCGGGCCGACGGCGATCGCCTCCATGTCCCGGGGCGTGCCGACGCCCTCCATCGTCAGGGTCGCGACGGTCTCTCCCGTGCGGGAGTCGATGCCGTAGATCAGGGGCGCGTCCTGGTCGTTGTGCGTCCAGTAGATCCCGGGGTGGGCGCGGCTCGCCGCGAGACCGCTGGACTCGGTGATCCGGGGGTCCGAGATCGTGAAGTCCCGGTCGGGGTCCTGCCCTTCGGCACGGGCATGACCGGCGGGGAGCAGCGCCAGGGCCGCCGCCGCGCCGAGGACGCACAGAGCAGTTCGCATGCCCTCAAGCCTGCCACGGACCCGGGGAAACCCGCTTGACCAGCGAGGGAGCCGCTGTCATGGTCGCCCGCATGCCCACTTTCACCGCGCCCGACGGCACGGCTCTCACGTACCACGTCTCCGGCTCCTTCCCGGGTTCCGGATCCCCGCTGCTGTGCCTGCCCGGCGGCCCCATGCAGGACTCCGCCTATCTCGGTGACCTGGGCGGCCTCACCGCCTTCCGTACGGTGATCCGGCTCGATCTGCGGGGCACGGGCGCGTCGGCGGTGCCGGACGACCCGTCGTCGTACCGCTGCGACCGGCTCGTCGAGGACGTCGAGGCGCTGCGGATCGGGCTCGGGCTCGACACCGTCGACCTCCTCGGGCACTCGGCGGGCGCCAACCTGGCCGCGCTGTACACGGCCGCGCACCCGGAGCGGGTGGCCCGGCTGGTCCTGGTGACCCCGGGCACGGCGGCGGTCGCGCTCGACACGAGCGGCGAGGAGCGGCTCGCGGCGGCGCGGCTGCGGAGCGCGGAGCCGTGGTTCGGTCCGGCGTACGCGGCCCTGGAGGAGCTCGCGGCGGGACGCGGGTCGGCCGAGGCCTTCCAGGCGATCGCGCCCTTCTTCCACGGGACGTGGGACGACGCGGCGCGCGAGCGGCACGCGGAGAGCGACCGGCAGCGGAACGGCGAGGCCGCGGGGGTCTACGGGAGCGAGGGCGCCTTCCAACCGGCGGCCACGCGCGCCGCGTTCGCGGAGTTCGGGCGTCCGGTGCTCGTCGTCGCCGGGGAGGGCGACGCGAACACGCCGGTGCCGACGGCCACCGCGTACGCGGAGCTGTTCCCGAAGGCCACGCTCGCGGTCCTGGCCGGGGGCGGGCACTTCCCGTGGCACGACGACGAGCGGTGGTTCACGGAGACGGTCGACACCTTCCTGGGATGACCCCTGTCCGTGTCTGGGATCACGTCGCCGCCCCGGGGAGCGGTCCGCAATGATGTGACCATGCGTTTTCTGTTCGTCGGCGACAGCATGACCATCGGACGCGTCGGCGACTGGACCTGGCGCCACCGGATGTGGCAGCACCTGGAGTCGACGCTCCCGGGCGGGTACGAGATCGTCGGCCCGCGCACCGGGCTGTACGACCCGACGGCGGCCGACGACCCCGACGGTGTCGACGCCTACGCCGACCCCGCCTTCCCCGCCCCCGCCCGGCGCCATCTGGCCGGCTGGGGCGAGGGCTGGCTGCACATGGCGCCCGTGATCGGCCAGACGGTCACGGCCACGGGGGCGGACGTCCTGCTGATCTCCCTCGGCCTGATCGACCTCGGCTTCTACACGAACAGCGACCAGACCGAGGAGAACGTCCGCGCGTTCGTCGCGGCGGCCCGCGCCGCGAACCCGCGGGTGCGGGCCGTCCTGCTGCCGGTCATCCCGAACGTCCGCGCCGAGTACGACGCCCCCTTCGCCGCCGAGTGCGACCGCTTCAACGAGCTCCTCGCGAAGGCGGTCGCCGACCTGGACACGGCGGCCTCACCACTGCTCCTGGCGGCGATCCCGGAGTCGTACGACATCCACGCGGACACCTACGACGGCACCCACCCGGGGGTGACCGGCGAACACAAGCTGGCCGCGGCGTTCGCCACGGCGATGCACCAGGCCTGGGGCCTGGGCGGTCCCTACTCCCCTTGAGGTCATCATGGAAATCCAGCGCACCGGTGCCGCGCTGAGCGTCGGCCACCACGACGCCGAGCTCGACGCGCGCCTGTCCAGCGGCCTCGACGAGATCAACTTCCCCGCCACCGGGACCACCGCCGCCGATCAGGGCACGCTGTCGGTGAAGGCCGTCGACGAGGCCGGCGAGCTCATCGGGGGCCTGTCCGCCTGGACGTGGGGCGGGCTGCTGGGCATCGAGATGCTCTGGGTCCGCGCGGAGAGCCGCCGGGACGGCTGGGGCGCCCGGCTCCTCCTCGCCGCGGAGGAGGAGGCACGGCGGCGCGGCTGCGACCGCGCGTCCGTGTCGTCGTTCAGCTTCCAGGCGCCGGAGTTCTACCGGCGCCAGGGGTACGTCGAGACCGGCAGGACCCTGGGGATCCCCGGCGGCGCCGAGGACGTCCACTTCTCCAAGGAGCTGAGCTGACGGGCGGGCAGGCGGGTCACGCTGCGCGGGTGAGGCGGTTCGCGAACGTCGACACCGTGTACGTACCGATGCCGAGGACGACCTCCAGGGCGTTCCGGCGGGTGTAGCCGTGGGACGTGAAGGCCGCGAGCTCCTCGTCGCTGACGGCGCCCGAGGAGGCGAGCACCTGGAGGGTGAAGAGGCGGACGGCGGCGAGGCGTTCGGGTGCGGGGGCGGTCTCCGGGTCGAGGGAGGCCATCTTGGCCTCGTGCATGTCGACGCACAGGTGGCACTGGTTGCGGGCGGCGACGGTCAGGATCACGGTCTCGCGGGAGTGCGGGTCGAGCGTCGTGGACTCGAAGATCTCGCTGAGCTTGAGGAAGCCGTTCAGGGTCTCCGGCGACTCCTTGAGGAGGGCGACGGCGCCGGCGGTACGGGCGGAAAGGTCTGCGGGCAAGGCTTCTCCTGGCGGATCGGATAGAATGGACAACATGGTTGACCATGTCGATGGAGAGAACGTAAACCAGGTTGTCGATCAGGGCAAGGGGGAATCGGGGAAATCCACGGCTGCACCCGGCCCGGGTTACGAGCTGCCCCTGCTCCTCTTCGGCGGCTTCCGCACGCTCATCGACCGGCTCCACGCCCGTCTCGCCACCGAAGGTCACCCCGACCTCCGCCCCGCCCACGGCTTCGCCATGCAGGCCATCGGCGCCGGGGGCGCCCCCGGGGGCGCCACCGCCAGCGACATCGGGCGGCGCCTCGGCGTGTCCAAGCAGGCCGCCGGCAAGACCGTCGACCGGCTCCTCACCCTCGGTTACGCGGAACGCGCCGACGACCCCGCCGACGCGCGCCGCAAACTCGTCCGCCTCACCCCGCGCGGCCGCGACGCCCTCGCCCGCTCCGCCGCGATCTTCGACGAACTGCGGGCGGAGTGGGTCGCGGCCCTCGGCGCGGACCGCGTCCGCGACGTCGAGACGGCCCTGCGGAACGTCGTCCCCGCGGAGACGGCGTTCCGCCTGGACGCCACGAGCTGGCTCGGCGCCCCTTAGGACCGGGGCATCACCAGGCGAAGGCCTCCGGCGAAGGACCCGGGCCAGGGAAGATCTCGTCCAGCGCGGACAGGACCTCCTCGCTCAGCTCCACCTCCAGAGCGCGCAGCGCGCTCGTCAGCTGCTCCGGTGTGCGCGGGCCGACGATCGGGCCCGTCACGCCCGGGCGGGTGAGCAGCCACGCGAGGGCCGTCTCGCCCGGCTCCAGGCCGTGCTTGTCGAGCAGGTCCTCGTAGGCCTGGAGGCGCGCCCGGGACGCCGGGTCGGCGAGCGTCGCCGCCGCGCGGCCCTCCGAGCGGCGCTTGCCCTGCGCCTCCTTCTTCAGGACCCCGCCGAGCAGGCCGCCGTGGAGCGGCGACCACGGGATGACCCCGAGCCCGTACTCCTGCGCGGCCGGGATCACCTCCATCTCGGCGCGCCGCTCGAAGAGGTTGTAGAGGCACTGCTCGCTGACGAGGCCGACCGAGCCGCGCCGGGCGGCGGTCTCGTTGGCCTGGGCGATCTTGTAGCCGGGGAAGTTCGAGGAGCCCGCGTACAGCACCTTGCCCTGCTGGATCAGGACGTCGACGGCCTGCCAGATCTCCTCGAAGGGGGTCGCGCGGTCGATGTGGTGGAACTGGTAGACGTCGATGTAGTCCGTGCCGAGCCGCTTGAGGCTGGCCTCCACCGCGCGGCGGATGTTGAGCGCCGAGAGCTTGTCGTGGTTGGGCCAGGCGTCGCCCTCGGCCGCCATGTTCGCGTACACCTTGGTGGCGAGCACGGTCTTGTCGCGGCGGCCGTCGCCCTGGGCGAACCAGGAGCCGATGATCGACTCCGTCCGCCCCTTGTTCTCGGCCCAGCCGTAGGCGTTGGCGGTGTCGAAGAAGTTGAGACCCGCGTCCAGCGCGGAGTCCATGATGGCGTGACTGGTGGCTTCGTCCGTCTGCGGACCGAAGTTCATCGTGCCGAGGACGAGTCGGCTTACCTTGAGTCCGGTGCGTCCGAGCTGCGTGTACTCCATGAGGGTCAAGCCAACTGCTTCGAGTCCGCTCGAAGCAAGGGGATTCCCAGGGAGTGAAGATGCCTGCGGAGGCGCTTACTGTCCGGTCAGCGACGCCACCGCGATGATCGCGAACATCAGTACGAGCGCGCCGGCCATGATTCGATTACGGGTCTTCGGGTCCACGCATCGAGGTTAACCCGACCGCCCCTCCCGTCCCTCAAGGGGCCAGCCGTCGAGCTTCTCGTACCGGGGCTGCTCGCCCCGCACCCCGCTCACCGGCAGGTTCGAACGGACGAGCGCCAGCTCGGCCACCTGCCAGCGGTCGCCCTCGAAGGTGTGGAGCTCGTCGAGGAACGGATGGAGGTCGATCTCGTCCGTCCGCGCGCGGGCGAGCGTCAGATGGGCCTGGTAGCGGCGGTGCTCGTCCATCGCGACCCCGGCCCGGCGCGCGGCTGCGTCGGCCCGCTCGGCGAGCAGCCGCAGCTCGTCCAGGTCCCCGGCGACGCCCGTCCACAGGGCACGGCGGCCGAAGTGGCCGCCGCCGTGCAGGCGCAGCGGGAACGGCGGGGTGCGGTGCGCGGCCCGGGCGAGCCGGACCCTCAGCTCGGGCAGCAGCTCCTCGTCGACCTCGCCCATGAAGGCGAGAGTGAGGTGCCAGGCGGGCCGCGCGGTCCAGCGCAGCCCGTCGGCCCCGGGCAGCCGGTGCAGTCGGTCCGTGACGTGTCCGAGCGCGGCCAGCTGCTCCGCAGGCGGCAGGACGGCGGCGAAAAGCCTCATGGGGAGAGTCTGGCAGGCCGGGGCGCCGGGCCGGGGGCTAGCCTCTGCGGAATGAAGATCAGAAAGGGCGGGGCGGAGGACCTCCCCGCGATACTCGCCGTGCTGGACAGTGCCGTGGTGTGGCTCAACGGCAAGGGGATCACGGCCCAGTGGGGCACGGAGTCGTTCTCGGCCCGCCCCGCGGCGGTGCGGCAGGTCGAGGACACGATGGCCGAGGGCGACCCGTGGATCGCCGAGATCGACGGCGTACCGGCGGGCACGATGACGCTGACGCCGCACCCGGGCAAGCACGTGCCGCCGGCGGACGAGCCCGAGGTGTACGTGCGCCTGTTGGCGACCGACGCGCGGTTCCACGGGCACGGGGTGGGGGCGGCGCTCCTGGCCCACGCGGCGGAGGAGACGCGGCGGCAGGGGGTGTCGCTGCTGCGGGTGGACTGCTTCGCGGGCAGCGAGGGGCGGCTCGTCGCGTACTACGAGGGACAGGGCTTCGCCAGGACCGACCCCTTCGCGGTGGGCGAGTGGCAGGGGCAGATCCTGGAGCGCCGGGTCTGAGACGAGGCGGGCAGGGGTGCGGGGGCGCGACCGGCGCCCCCGCACCCTTACCTGTCCCTGTACCTGTACCTGTACGCGCACGGGACGCCCACCTGTACCCGCGCCCGTGCCCGTACGCGTACCGTCAGGCGGCGGTGACCAGCCGTTCGCGCGCCACGAAACGCACCTGCGGGTGGCCGTGGCGCCAGCCCAGGGCGACCTTCAGGCCGCCGACCCTGGCCAGGATCAGACCGATGATGCCCGCCGCGGCCAGCGAGATCACGCCGCCCGTGGCGAAGCCGACGCGGGCGCCGTACGTGTCGGTCACCCAGCCGAGGAGCGGCGCCCCGATCGGGGTGCCACCGGCGAAGACCATCATGTAGAGGCTCATCACGCGGCCCCGCATGGCCGGGTCGGTCGCCATCTGGACGGCCGAGTTCGCCGTGATGTTGACCGTGAGGCCGATCATGCCGATCGGCACGAGCAGCAGCGCGAACAGCCAGAACGTCGGCGACAGCGCCGCCGCGATCTCCAGGACGCCGAAGACCGCCGCCGCGACGACCAGCATCCGCAGCCGGGTCGAGCCCCGGCGGGCCGCGGCGAGGGCGCCCACGAGGGAGCCGGCCGCCATCAGGGTGTTGAGGAAGCCGTACGTACCGGCGCCGACGTGGAAGACCTCCTCCGAGAAGGCCGTCAGCCAGATCGGGAAATTGAACCCGAAGGTGCCGATGAAGCCCACGAGGGCGATCGGCCAGATCAGCTCCGGCCGCCCGGCCACGTACCGCAGGCCCTCCCGGAGCTGGCCCTTGCCGCGCGGGGCGCGCTCCACCTTGTGGAGCTCGCTCGTGCGCATGAGCAGGAGGCTCACGAGGGGGGCGAGGAAGGACAGGCCGTTGAGGAGGAACGCCCAGCCGCTGCCGACTCCGGCGATCAGCACGCCGGCGACGGCGGGGCCGACGAGCCGCGCGGACTGGAAGTTCGCCGAGTTCAGGGAGACGGCGTTGCGGAGGTGCTCGGGGCCGACCATCTCGGCGACGTAGGCCTGCCGGGCCGGGTTGTCGACGACGGTCACCATGCCGAGGAGGAAGGCGATCAGGTAGACGTGCCAGACCTGGATGGACCCGGAGAGGGTGAGGACGGCGAGCGCGAGACCGCAGAGGCCGAGGGCGGCCTGGCTGAAGAGGAGCAGGGTGCGCTTCGGGTAGCGGTCGGCGATGACGCCGCCGTACAGCCCGAAGAGCAGCATCGGCAGGAACTGCAGGGCCGTGGTGATGCCGACGGCGGCGGCCGAGCCGGTGAGGCTCAGGACCAGCCAGTCCTGGGTGATGCGGGCCATCCACGTACCGGTGTTGGAGACGATCGCTCCGGTGAAGAACAGCCGGTAGTTGCGGATTTTGAGCGAGGAGAAGGTTTCCCCCCGCCCGCGGGTCTTGAGGGTGGGTCGGTGGACGGGTGCGGAGTCTGCTCCGGGTCCCGTACTCAAAGTGCGTTCGCCTCCTTGGCGCGTCGGTCAGAGGTGAGCGAGCTTCTCCAGGACCGGGGCGGCCGCGCGCAGCTTGGCCCATTCGTCCTCGTCCAGACCTTCGGCGAGGGTGGCCAGCCAGGCGTTCCGCTTGCGGCGGGACTCTTCGAGCATGGCCTCGGCCGTCTCGGTCTGGCGGACAACCTTCTGCCGGCGGTCGTCGGGGTGCGGCTCCAGCCGGACCAGTCCCTTGGCTTCGAGCAGCGCGACGATGCGGGTCATCGACGGCGGCTGGACGTGCTCCTTGCGGGCCAGCTCACCGGGAGTGGCCGAGCCGCAGAGCTTCAGGGTGCCGAGCACCGACATCTCGGTGGGGCTCAGCGACTCGTCGACGCGCTGGTGCTTGAGTCGTCGGCTCAGTCGCATGACGGAGGAGCGGAGCGCGTTCACGGCCGCGGCGTCGTCGGCTGTGCCGTGGGACAGGTCAGGCATGTTTGTTAGCCTAACTCATTACTCTTCCTAAATACCAACCGGAATGCGCCGACGTCGTGTGGATCACACGACCGGGGGACGGATTGAGGAGGAACCGCCACCAGAGGTCACGCTTCGGCATCCATGCATCACCCAAACGAGTGAGTCGGATCCGGAAAGTGACGCAAAGAGGCACCGGGTGCCCCGACCCTGAACGGCATGGGATCGACAGTGCTCAGCCTGCGCATCGACGGTGAGCTGCTCGACCGGCTCAGGAGTCACGCCGCGAAAAGAGGAATGAGCGTCCAGGACTATGTCGTCCGGACGCTCATTCGCGAGGATTTCGACGAGCGGTTCAAGACCGCCGTCGACGAGACGGAGAGGTTCTACGGGTCGGAGCCGGCGTCGGCGTCAGCCGCGCCCTCGCCTTCCCCCTCACCCGAGGATCACGTGAGGCCGAGCGCCGGCATCGCGTAGTAGAAGACGAAGACCGCGGACACGACGTACATGGCCGCCGGGACCTCACGGCCCCGGCCGGCCGCCAGGCGCAGCACGCTGAACGCGATGAAGCCGAAGCCGATGCCGTTCGTGATCGAGTACGTGAACGGCATCATCAGCATCGCCAGGAACGCCGGCACCGCGATGGTGTAGTCGCTCCAGTCGATGTCCTTGATCGAGCCGGCCAGGATCAGGAAGCCGACCGCGAGCAGCGCGGGCGTGGCCGCCTGCGACGGGACCATGGTCGCCAGCGGCGTCAGGAACAGCGCGACCGAGAAGAGACCGCCGGTCACGACCGAGGCGAGGCCCGTCCGCGCGCCCTCGCCGACGCCCGCCGTGGACTCCACGAAGCAGGTGGTGGCGGAGGACGAGGTCGCGCCGCCGGAGGCGACGGCCAGCCCGTCCACGAGCAGGACCTTGTTGATGCCCGGGAAGTTGCCGTCCTTGTCGATCAGCTTGGCCTCGTCGCCGACGCCGAGGATCGTGCCCATCGCGTCGAAGAAGCAGGACAGCAGCACGGTGAAGACGAAGAGCACGCCGGTCAGGAGACCGACCTTCTCGAAGCCGCCGAAGAGGCTGACCTCGCCGACCAGGCCGAAGTCGGGCGAGGCGACGGGGTTGCCCGGCCACTTCGGGGTGGTGAGGCCCCAGGAGGGGACGGTCGCGACCGCGTTGATCACCATGGCCACGATCGTCATGGCGACGATCGAGATCAGGATGGCGCCCGGCACCTTGCGGATGATCAGGGCGAGGGTCAGCAGGGTGCCCAGGATGAAGACGAGGACCGGCCAGCCCAGAAGGTGACCGCCGCTGCCGAGCTGGAGCGGGACGGTGGTGTGCGCGGCGTCGGGGATGCGGGAGACGAAGCCCGAGTCGACGAGGCCGATGAGCATGATGAAGAGGCCGATGCCGATCGCGATGCCCTTGCGCAGGCCGACCGGGACGGCGTTCATGACGCGCTCGCGCAGACCGGTCGCGACGAGCAGCATCACGACGACGCCGGCGAGGACGACCATGCCCATGGCGTCCGGCCAGGACATCTTCGGCGCGAGCTGGAGCGCGACGACCGTATTGACGCCGAGACCGGCGGCGAGGGCGATCGGCACGTTTCCGATGACACCCATGAGGAGCGTCGAGAACGCCGCCGTGAGGACGGTCGCGGTGACGAGCTGGCCGCTGTCGAGCTGGTTCCCGTACATGTCCTTGGCGCTGCCGAGGATGATCGGGTTCAGCACGATGATGTAGGCCATCGCGAAGAAGGTGGCGAAACCGCCCCGGACCTCGCGGGCGACGGTCGACCCGCGCTCGGAGATCCGGAAGTAGCGGTCGAGGCCCGAGCTCGGCCGCGGGGCCGCGGGCTCGGGAGAAGTGGCCTTGGCCGTGGCCGTGGTGCTCATGGGGGGTTCCTCTTCGGAAGACGTCCATTTGGCGGTTCATACGAGGGAAACCCGCCAGAGGCAAACCGTTTCAGTATGAACACATGAACGAGCGAGCGTCTATCTCCGCGCGTAGATACGAATTCCCGCCACCTAGACTGAGTCCCATGGCGAAGTGGACACCGAAGCACGAGGCACCCGAGCCCCTCGAAGGGCCCGTCGTCGCCACCATCACCGGCGGCACGATCCTCTGGTTCGCGCTCTTCCTCGTCCAGGTCCCCTTCTACGGCTGGTTCGACGACCGCGACCTGACCTGGTGGGTGTGGACCTGCCTGGCGGGCGGCGGGCTCGGCCTGATCGGCATCTGGTACGTGCGGGGACGCGAAGCGGCGATCAAGCGGCACGCGGCGGAGGCGCGGACGGCGGAGGCGGCGGGGAACCCCGGGGCGACCCCGGACACGACCCCGGAGACGACCCCCGGCGCGTGACCGGCGCGTGACCGACGCGTAGCACCACAGGACCATTCCCCTCCTCCCCCGGTCTGATCTTCGCCCTTCTCGGCAGGTGAACGACCCGTTCCGGTCGTACCGTCGAAAACATGACTCAGCGGGCGAAGATCGACACGGGCGGCATGGAGACCGAGGCGGTGGAGCCGCCCGTCGTGCACCGCCCGGCCGGGCTCACCGCGGCCGAGGTCGCCGAGCGGGTCGCGCGCGGCGAGGTCAACGACGTACCCCTGCGCAGCTCCCGCTCTACCACCGACATCGTCCGCGCGAACGTCTTCACCCGCTTCAATGCCATCATCGGCGTGCTCTGGGTGATCATGTTCTTCGTCGCGCCGATCCAGGACAGCCTCTTCGGCTTCGTGATCATCGCGAACACCGGCATCGGCATCATCCAGGAGCTCCGCGCCAAGAAGACCCTCGACGGGCTCGCCCTCATCGGCGAGGCGAAACCGACCGTCCGCCGCGACGGGGTCGCCGCCGAACTCTCCACCTCCGAGATCGTCCTCGGCGACCTGATCGAGCTCGGCCCCGGCGACAAGGTCGTCGTCGACGGCGTCGTCGCCGAGGCCGACAGCCTGGAGATCGACGAATCGCTCCTCACCGGCGAAGCCGACCCGGTCGTGAAACAGCCCGGAGACCCGGTCATGTCCGGCTCGTTCGTCGTCGCCGGCGGCGGCGCGTTCACCGCCACCAAGGTCGGCCGCGAGGCCTACGCGGCCCAGCTCGCCGAAGAGGCCTCCCGCTTCACCCTCGTCCACTCCGAGTTGCGCAGCGGCATCTCCACGATCCTCAAGTACGTGACGTGGATGATGATCCCGACCGCGATCGGGCTGATCATCAGCCAGCTCGTCGTGAAGGACAACGACCTCAAGAACTCGATCGCCCGCACGGTCGGCGGCATCGTCCCGATGATCCCCGAGGGCCTCGTCCTCCTCACCTCCGTGGCCTTCGCGATCGGCGTGATCCGCCTCGGCCGCAAGCAGTGCCTCGTCCAGGAACTCCCCGCCATCGAGGGCCTGGCCCGCGTCGACGTCGTCTGCCTCGACAAGACGGGCACGCTCACCGAGGGCGGCATGGACGTCACGGAGCTCCGCCCGCTCAACGGCTCGGACGAGGCGTACGTACGAAAGGTCCTCGGCGCGCTGGGCGAATCGGACCCGCGCCCGAACGCCTCCCTCCAGGCGATCATCGACGCCTACCCGGACTCGGTGGACTGGCGCTGCACGGAGTCGCTCCCCTTCTCCTCGGCGCGCAAGTACAGCGGCGCGGCCTTCAGCGAGGGCAACGGCGAGAACTCGACATGGCTCCTGGGCGCCCCCGACGTCCTCCTCCCGTCCGGGGACCCGACCCTCACCGAGATCGACCACCTCAACGAACAGGGCCTGAGGGTCCTCCTCCTCGCCCGCACGACCCACGACCTCGACGCCCCCGAGGTCGCCGCCGACGCCCGCCCGACGGCCCTCGTCGTCCTGGAACAGCGGCTACGCCCCGACGCGGCCGACACCCTCGCCTACTTCGCCGAGCAGAACGTCGCCACGAAGATCATCTCGGGCGACAACGCGGTCTCGGTCGGCGCGGTGGCCGGAAAACTGGACATGCCCGGCGCCGAGAACACGGTCGACGCCCGCCGGCTCCCCACGGACCGGGAGGAAATGGCGAAGGTCCTCGACGAGAACGCGGTCTTCGGCCGGGTCAGCCCGCAGCAGAAGCGGGACATGGTGGCGGCGCTCCAGTCCCACGGCCACACGGTCGCGATGACGGGCGACGGCGTCAACGACGTCCTGGCCCTGAAGGACGCGGACATCGGCGTCTCGATGGGCTCGGGCTCGGAGGCGACGCGGGCCGTCGCCCAGATCGTCCTCCTGAACAACTCCTTCGCGACGCTCCCCTCCGTCGTGGCGGAAGGCCGCCGAGTCATCGGCAACATCACGAGGGTCGCGACCCTCTTCCTCACCAAAACGGTCTACTCGGTCCTCCTCGCGGTCCTCGTCGTCTGCTCCCAGGTCGAGTACCCCTTCCTCCCCCGCCACCTCACCCTCCTCTCCACCCTCACGATCGGCGTCCCGGCCTTCTTCCTCGCCCTCGCCCCCAACAAGGAACGCGCGAGGCCGAACTTCGTCCGCCGGGTCATGCGGTACGCGATCCCCGGCGGCGTCATCGCGGCGGCGTGCACCTTCACCACGTACCTCCTCGCCCGCCACCACTACAGCGGCGAAGGCGCCCTGGAGGCGGAGACCAGCGCGGCCACCCTCACGCTCTTCCTGGTCTCCATGTGGGTCCTGGCGATCATCGCCCGCCCCTACACCTGGTGGCGCATCACCCTCGTCGCCACGATGGCTGGCGCCTTCCTCCTGGTCCTGGTCGTCCCCTGGCTCCAGGACTTCTTCGCCCTGAAACTGGTCGGCACGACGATGCCGTGGGCAGCGGTCGTGATCGCGGCGGCGGGCGGGGTACTCCTTGAGGTGGCGTACCGCTGGGTGAGCCGGAGGTTCCCGGCATAAGCCCCGGCGGGCCGAGCCCCGGCGGCAAGGTCCCTGCCGAGCCGCCCAAGTCCCCGCTAGGGTGGCCGATCGATCGCGCGTGATCATCGGTTGGGGGCGGGGATGGCTGCGGGTACGGGGGAAACGCGTCTCACGATGCTCGGGCACTATCAGGTGGCCGAGTTGCTGGGAGCCGGCGGCATGGGCGAGGTCTACCTCGCCCACTCGCCCTCCGGACGGGCGGTCGCCGTCAAGGTGATCCGCGAGGACCTCGCGGCGAAGCCCGGATTCCGCGAACGGTTCGCCCGCGAGGTCCAGGCGGCCCGGCAGGTGAGCGGGGCGTTCACGGCACCGGTCCTGGACGCGGACACGACGGGTCCGACCCCATGGATGGCCACCCAGTACGTCGAAGGCCCCACGCTCGCCGACGTGGTGAACGACCGGGGCACTCTCCCCGCCGACGAGGTCTGGCGACTGGCGTCCGGCCTGTGCGAGGCGCTGCGCGACATCCACCGCGCGGGCCTGGTCCACCGCGACCTGAAGCCCGGGAACATCCTGCTCGCCGAGGACGGCCCACGGGTCATCGACTTCGGCATCTCGCGCGTCGTGGACGCGACCGCCCTGACGCAGAGCGGTCAGATCCTGGGAACACCCCTCTTCATGGCGCCCGAACAGTTCCGCACCCCCCGTGACGCGGGACCGGCCGCCGACGTCTTCGCGCTGGGCTCGGTCCTGGTCTACGCGGCGACCGGCCACGGCCCGTTCGACGCGGACACCCCGTACGCGATCGCCTGGAACGCCGTCCACGAGGACCCGGACCTCACCGGCCTGCCCGAGTCCCTCCGCCCGGTCGTCGAACCCTGCCTGCGCAAGGATCCCGCCGAACGCCCCGCCCCCGAAACCCTCCTGACCCTCCTCTCCTCCCGCCGCGAACGCCGCGCCCACCGCACCTCCGCCCGCGCAGCCGAACTCGCCCGCACCCGCCGCGTCCGGCTGCGCCGGGGCGCGCTCGCGGCGGGCGCGGTGGCGTGCGCGGCGCTGATCGTCGGCGTATGGACGTGGTGGCCTAACGGGGACGGCGGCGAAAGCCCCCGGAAACCGCTCGCGACGGCCGGGACCGCACGGCCGACCCCGACACCGACACCGGTACGGCTGCCGGGCTGGAAGCCGTGGACCACGCAGGTGCTGACGAACACGGACCCGATGGACCGGATGCTGCACTGCCGCTACCAGTTCTCGGCGCTCTGGTGCACGGGAAACGGCCTGCTGGTGGCACGCCTGGATCCCCTCACCGGAAAAGTGCTGTGGCGGCGGGAAGGCCCCGACGAGGGGCCTCTGCCCCTTCTCGAGCTGACCCGCTCGGCCACGTTCGCCGCCACGTACGGCGATGGCACCGGTGCCGATCCCTCGCGCAAGTTCTGGACGTTCGATCCCACGACGGGCACTCCCCTGCTCGAGCGCGAACTCACTGGCGTGGAAGCCTGCGTTACCGCCCACCACACGCTCCTCTGTGCTCGCGACGGGAAGATCTCGGCGTGGGACGCGGGCTCGATGCACCCTATGTGGACCGCCGCGCCGGGCTGGGAACTGTTCATCCCGCCCGCGAGTTCTCTGCCGAGCAGCCGCGTCCACGTCGTCAGACGAGACCCCGAAGAGCGCGTCATCGAAGTCGGGGAGATCACCCAGGGCGACGGCACGCTCCTCTGGAACCGCAGCGTCTCCCCGGACACGGACGTGATCATGATCTCCGAGGAGGGTGACGTGTACGCCGCGTCCCCCGCCCGGCAGGACATGACCAGGCTCACCAGGACCGACCGCAGGACCGGAGCCGAGAAATCCGTCGAACTGGGCACTTCCGAAGAGCTGTTGGGCATCGCGGGCGACGTGTTCTACAGCCATCGCGACGGGGTCATCAGCGCCTATGACATCGCCGCGGAACGACGACTGTGGTCCTCGACCACACTCCACGAAGGTTTCTCCGCCCCGGCGGTAGCGGGCGACCGCGTCCACTTCACCGCCGAGGACGGCACCGTCATCGCCCTGAACCGGCACGACGGCGGCGCCCTGTGGGAGCGCCGCCCACCGAAGAGCACCGTGGATCTCAGCCAGTCCGACCCACCACCCACGACCCAACTGCGGGCGCCCGTCATCATGGGCGACATCATCATCGCGCCCACCTACGATTCACGGATCCACTCGTTCCTCGCTCCGGAGACGGCCACGCCTCCTCGGGCAAAGGCCCCTTGAACCGGCGACGCCCCGGTGGGTGGGGGCTGGGTTCGTAGCGGGGGTAGGTCGACCCCTCCCGGTCGGTTCAGGGTGCGCGGCCGTTGAACGGGGCGGTCGGGCGACGCTCAGCGGCGAACGTCCGCCCCTCGGGGTGGAGAGCTGACTAACCCGTAGCTACTCCGAGTAACAGGACCCGAGATAACCCCCAAAGGGGGGCACACCACCCTTATCGGGCGGAGAAAGTGCACGAATGTCTCGCCGCCCGCCCTCAACCCCGACCACCCAGGACCCAGCGCCCACCACCCACCGAGTCGGACCAGCGGGGCCTGAATCCCCATCACCCACCGGCCGGGACTCGCTAAGCCAAGCCCGACTGCCCCATTCAACGACCGCGCACCCCGAACCCACCCCGGCGGAGCCACCCGCCCCCGCCGCTGACCAAGCCCCACCCCACGGGCCTGCCAGGCGCTGTCCGACCCCCGCCGATGCCCGGGCCCCCCGCGTGGCCACGCCCCCGGCCGCCCTCCGAGTGTGAAAAGGCGGCCTCCGCCGCCGGGTCAAGGGTGGCCGCAGGCCATCGGCGGAGCCGACTTGCCCTTGACGCGGTGGGGGAGGCCGCCACACTCGGAAAGAGGGCGGCCGCACCAGAAGGTCTCAAGGATCGTTCGCCCCCAGAACCCCGCCCGAAGCAGCATCGCGGTCAGCTTCTGGCTAGATGCCTCCTACCGTCGGACCATGACCACTTCACCCGAAGCCGAAGGTTCCGTCCCGTTCCCTCCCGGAGAGCACGGTGAGCTGTTGCGTGCGCTCGCCGAGCAGCGCGAGTTGCTTCTCATCACCGTGCGCGACATCACGGACGCCCAGGCCGCGCAGCGTACGACCGTCAGCGAGCTCACCCTGGGCGGGATCGTCAAGCACATCGCCCGTGGGCATCAGGTGTGGACGCAGATCCTCGTCGAGGGGGACGGGGAGCTGCCGGACGGCATGCTCGACATGGAGCAGTACCGCATGGTCGGCGGCGAGACCCTCGACGGGTTGTTGGAGCAGTACGCGGCTTCGGCTCGCATGACCGAAGAGGCCTTGGGCGGTCTGCCGGATCTGGATCGGAGCGTGCCCCTCCCCCGGACTCCGTGGTCCCCGCCCGAGACCGTCTACTGGTCCGTCCGCCGGATCCTGCTGCACCTCCTCAGGGAGACGGCGCAGCACGCCGGGCACGCGGACATCATCCGGGAGGCCCTCGACGGAGCGAGCACCACCGCTCAGCGGTGATCGCTCGCCCCTCGGGCGCCTCCTCAGTCGAACCAGCGGTCCCTTGCCAGTTCCGCGGTGCGAGACGGGTCTTCGAGCAGCGCCGCTACCTCGAAGCGGCGGGGCCACTGGCCTGCCGACCAGGCCAGGCCTGCCGCCACGCCTTCCAGGGTGGCGGCGTGGAGGATGCCGTCCGGTGTCACCCGCCAGTCCAGTTCCACGCCCCCCGCGCGGAGTTCCTCGTGTTCGATGTACGAGGCAGGGGTCGCCGGGCCCAGGAGGGCGTGGACCGACGGCGGGACCTCGTGTTCCTCGCCGACCGTCGTCACCTCCGCCTCGAACGCCTCGCTCAGGCGGCGGACCTGGAACAGTTCCGCCAGGTCGGCCGCGCGGGACGGGGCCACCGGGAGCAGTGGGGTGTCGCCCGTGAGGGGGAGAAGGTCGGGGGCGTCCGCCACCAGGGCTTCCGCCGCGTCCACGACGACCAGCTGCCCGTCCACGACCGCCCGCAGCTCGTCCGGGAGCGTCACCTGGTCCGGGTCCAGGTCCGCCAGCGCCGTGTAGAGGGCGTGGAGTTGGGGGGCCGTGACCTCGCGGGACGGGTCCGCCAGGCGGGTCAGGAGTTCGGCCGCGCCGCCCGGTTCCTCCAGGAGCGCCGCCACCGACGTGCGGACGCCCAGCGCCCGCAGGACCTGCTCGTCGTCGAAGCCGGTCGCGTCGGCGGAGTCGTACAGGCCGGCCAGGAGGGGGTCCGATCCTTCGGCTCGCAGGCCCGCTGGGCGGCGGCCGTCCAGGACCGGGTGGTCCCGGAGCCACCATGCCGTGTACGAGCGGACCGTCTGCGTCGTGCCGTCCGGGAGGAGGATCCGTACCGGCTGGGTGAGGGCGTCGCGGAGTGGGGGCTGTGCCAGGAGGGCGAGGGCCTGCGGCCAGGCTTCGTCGTCCACCAGGTCCAGGTCCCGTACCGCCACGATCTCCGTCGCCACCGGCGGCACCGGCGACTCCGGCAGGCGGTCCAGGACGTCCTCGCACCACACGTCGACCGCGTCGAGGAGGCCGGCGTCGTCCGGCTCCGGGTAGTCGCTCTCCCGGGGCTCGACCTCGTCCGGGTCGAGGACCAGGTCCGTCGCACGGACCAGGGCGAAGGTGGACAGCACTCCGCAGGCCGCCAGGGGGCGTTCGCCCCAGCGTGCTGCCAGGTCCCCGTCGACGAAGGGCAGTTCGTCCTCGCGCATCACCGACGCGAAGGGGGAACCCGGGAGGACCAGCTCGCCCGCCGGGGAGAGTTCGCCGTCCTCGTCGGGGAGGGCGAGCGCGCCCAGCCACGGCTCCTCGCCCGGTTCGAGTTCCGCGTCCCGTACGAGTGCGAGGACCGTCTCCGCCAGTTCCTCCGCGTCGAGGGCGTCCGCGTCTTCGTCCCAGATCTCACCCGCGTCCAGCGAGGCCGCCACCGCCGCCCGTACCTGCGGGGTCGTCAGGACCGCGCGGGGCGTGGCGGGCAGGGCGCCCAGCTTCTCCAGGAGCGGGTGCGCCGCCTCCGGATGGGCGACCTTCAGGCCGAGGCGGGTCAGTTCGGCGGGGGTCTGCTCCTGCGGGAGCAGGACCTGACGCGGGCCGATCGTCGTACGGATCCGGACGTCTTTGCCGGAGCCGGAGCCGGAGTCGGAGCCGGAGTCGGCGTCGGCGTCGGCGTCGGCGTCGGAGTCGTTCGCCAGCGGCACCGGAAGGCCCGTCAGGCGGTCCGGGTCGACGCCGGCGAGGGAGTCGTACAGCCGCCACCACCACGTCGGGGCCCTGTCCACGCCCGCCAGGCGGTCGATCGCCTCCGTCAGGGGTACGCGGCCCACGCCGAGCGTGCGCAGTTCGGGGCGCCTCTCCAGGCCGGCCGGGAGGAGCGTCGGGAACACCTCGGCGAGGACGTCGACCGTCTCGGCGCCCGTGCCCTCCGCCACCTCCGCCTCGATCGGGCGGAGTGCCGGGAGCTCTTCGGAGGGGGCCGCCGGTGCCAGGAACGCGACCCTCGGCAGCCGGTCGAGGATCGCCTCGCGCAGCGCCCCGTCGAGCGGGCCCTTGCCGAGCGGGCCGGGTACGAGGTCGAGGGTCGCGGTCGTCACCGGGTGCCAGTCGGCGAGGAGTTCGGCGTACGCGTCGGCCGCGCGCTGCACCAGGAAGTCCGTGAGCGGGCCGGGCGCCGGGTGGCGGCGCGCGGTGTCCAGCGGCAGGGAGGCGATGAGGAGCGCGGGGATGCCGAGGGGCTCGTCGGTGGGCGTCGGGGCGTGCACGACCGGTTCGGTACGGGGGTGGCGCGGGGCGCCCTCCGCGTCCACGGGCACGGCCCAGGTGACGGCCCAGTGGGGGCGGAGCCGCTCCTCCACCGGGCGGTCCTTGAGGAGTTCGGCGTCGAGGGGCCCGGTGTGGGAGACGGTCCGCCAGCGGTGGGTGCCGGTCGCCGTGTCGTCGATGCGTACGTAACCGTCGTCCTCGGACCTGCGGAGGGTTCGTACGCCCTCGGCCGTCTCCACGACGATCTCCGCGAGACCCGGGAGCGTGAGGAGCAGCGCGTCGTCGACCTCTTCGAGGAGCCGCTCGGCCAGGTCGCGGGCGGCGGTGTCGCGCAGGGGGAGGACGACGACCGTGTCGTAGCCGTCGGGCGCGCTGCCCTCGGCGGGCAGCGGGAGACGCAGGAGGGGTACGTGGCCGTCCCTGCGGCGCAGTTCGTCGCCGAGGCCCGGGCTGTAGCGGGCGGACTCGGCGGCGAGTTCGCGGGCCTCGGCGAGGGACCAGCGGACGCCGCCGTGGCGGCCGAGGACGGCGGGTTCGTCGGTCACGGCGAGGACGGCGGCGAAGCCGACGCCGAAGCGGCCGACGGCGCCGGGGCCCTGCTCGCGCTTGGCGGAGGCGCGGAGCGTGGACAGCGACTCGGCGCCGGTGGCGTCCAGCGGGGCGCCGGTGTTCGCGGCGGCGAGGATCGCGGGGCTCTCGTCGTCCGCGGGGTGGAGGGTGAGGCGGAGGCGGCCGGTGACGCCGGCGCGGTGGGCGGCGTCGGCGGCGTTCTGGGCGAGTTCGACGACGAGCCGGTCGCGGTAGCCGCCGAGCGCGAGGTCCTCCTCGGCGTTGGCGTCCTCGCGGAACCGGGCGGGCGAGGCGCCCCAGGCGTCGAGCACTCCCCGCCGCAGCCGTGCGGTGCCGAAGGGATCGGTTCCGTCGGTCGTCGTCCGGACGCTGACGCTCACGTCTGACTCCACTCTGCGGGGCGGTGATCATGGGCTGATCAGGGGGTGGCGCTGCCGGACCCGAAGGTCCGGGCCCGAAAGGTACCGCGCTCCGCCCCGCCCCGGACGCCGGGGCACGACCCTGCCCCGGGGCGCGCGGAAGCACATCCCGGGGAGGGAACGGGGGTGGACAGACCCTACGAGTGGCCCAGGTCCTCGGAGGAGTCGTCGGGCTCCGTCGTCGAGCCGGAGTCCTTGGCCGGGCGGAGCGGGAAGACGTCCGCGGCCATCGAGTCGAGGACCGGGGGCGCCGGGCGCGGGGGCTTCGGCATGACCGCGGCCTCCGAGTGGCCTCCGCAGCCGTACGCGAGGGAGACGACCCGGCCGTCCGCCGGCGAGAACTCGTTGGCACAGACGCCGAAGGCCTGCTTCAGGGAGCCGGCGAGCGGCACCAGGAAGGCGCAGGAGTCGCAGGACGCGGGTGCCGCCTGCGCCATCGGGGTCTTGGCGCCGAAGCTCTCGTCCCAGCGGTCCGCGGCCACGTGCAGGCCGTAGCGGGAGAGGACCCGGGCCCGGCGCATGCCGAGCTCCTCGGCGACCGACGCGATCGCGCCGCGCGAGGGCGTACGGGAGACGATCTCGGCGTCCTCGGCGTCGAGGTGGTCCGCCAGCTCCTCCGAGACCGCCGAGTTCGGCGGCGGCGCGTCCTCGCCCGAGTATCCGGGCTCCAGGCGCAGGTCGTCCTGCTCGGTGGGCAGCAGGTCGCCGGGGCCCATGTCGCCGGGGCGGAGGCGCTCGCTCCACGGCACCCACTCGGGGGCGAGGAGGGCGTCGGCGCCGGGCAGCAGGACGGTTTCGTCAAGCGTGACGTTCTTGGCGCGGGAGGCGCGGGTGACCGTCACCGCCCAGCGCCAGCCGCGGTAGCCCGGCTCCTCGCACTCGAAGAAGTGCGTGACGACCCGGTCGCCCTCCGCGACGACCTCGACGTGTGCGCCCACCTTGCCGGGCGCGGCCGCCTCGTCGGCGGCCTCCCGCGCGAGGTCTACCGCCTCGACGCACAGGCGGTCGGGGGTACGCGTGGCTCGCGGGGTACGCGGGGCACCGCTTCGCGTCGTCGCAGCACTCACAGGTCTCGCTTCTCTCCTACGCCGTCTCACGGGTGCGCCGGCCGAGGGGCGAAAGCGAAGCCACGGGCGGCGGGCGGAGCGGACCTGAGGGCCGCATCGACGTCCGCACCCGACTTGTCTCGCGTGTCTCGGGCACACCTATCGCCATCCATTCTGCGGGATGCCGAAGAGGCGCGCGGCCGAGAACTTCCGCCGGTGACGCGCTACGCACGCTACCCCGTTCGCGGGCCTCCGCCCACCTGCCCGCCTCAAGTGGCCCGGATCGCGGACGGTCGGAGTCGGCTCCGGGCCCCCTGGAGACTCGGATCGCGGGCCGTCCGGAGCGGCTCCGTACCGCCCCCGTACCGGCTCATTACCGCCCCGTACCGGCTCATTACCGCCCCCGTACCGGCTCCGTACCTCCGCCGTTCGCCGCGCCACGGTTCGTCCGGCGCGCCGGTGGGGCACTATGACGGAGTGGCAGCCGCACGGTCCCCCGCACGATCCGAAGATCATGCCGGACCGCTCAGCCGAGCGGGCCGGGCGGTCGGACGCGCCCTGCACCTGCCCTTCACCGGGACCGCGAAAGGCATCCGGAAGGCGACCCACGCCCATGGCGCGGGCGAGTCGGGGCTCGGCAAACTGATCGAGCTGCACGCCGTGAACGGCGCCGGCGACGTCATGATCACCGTCGCCCTCGCCTCCACGGTCTTCTTCTCCGTGCCCACCGACGAGGCCCGCGGCCGCGTCGCCCTCTACCTCGCCGTCACCATGGCCCCCTTCGTCCTGCTCGCCCCGGTGATCGGCCCGCTCCTGGACCGCATCCCGCACGGCAGGCGTGCGGCGATGGCGGGCGCGATGCTGACCCGCGCGGTGCTCGCGATCATGATGTCGGGCGCGGTCGCCACCGGCGGCCTGGAGCTGTACCCGGCGGCGCTGGGCGTCCTGGTCGCCTCGAAGGCGTACGGGGTGGTGCGCAGCGCGGTCGTCCCGCGCCTGCTCCCACCGAAGTTCTCGCTCGTGAAGGCGAACTCCCGGGTCACCCTCGCCGGGCTGCTCGCCACCGGGATCGCCGCGCCCATCGGGGCGGGGCTCCAGCTGATCGGGCCCCGGTATCCGCTGTACGGGGCGTGCGCGCTGTTCCTGCTCGGGACGTTCTGGGCGCTGCGGATGCCGCCGAAGGTGGACTCGGCGAAGGGTGAACGGCGGGCGCACCTGCTGACGCACGGCGAGCGGAAGCCGAGTCTGCGGACGGTCGGCCCGTCCGTCCTGCACGGCCTGGAGGCGAACGCGGCGCAGCGCATGCTGTCGGGTTTCCTGATCTTCTTCCTGGCGTTCCTGCTGCGCGAGCACCCACTGTCGGGGCAGAGCGCCGCCGTCTCCCTGGGGATCGTGGGCGTGGCGGCGGGCGTGGGGAACGCGTGCGGCACGGCGGTCGGCTCGCTCCTGCGCGACCGGGGCCACGGTCCCGAGGTGATCATCGCCACGATGATCACCGTGGTGTGCGGCACGGCGATCTGCGCGGCGATCTTCTTCGGCGGCGTGATGGTCGCCGTCCTCGGCGCGGTCGCGGGGCTCACGCAGGCCCTGTCGAAGCTGTCCCTGGACGCGCTGATCCAGCGGGACGTGCCGGAGGTGGTCAGGACCTCCGCGTTCGCGCGCTCGGAGACGGCGCTGCAGATGGCGTGGGTGGTGGGCGGGGCGATCGGCATCTCGCTGCCGCTGAACGGCACGCTCGGCATGGCCGTGGCCGCCGGGATCCTCGCGGTGGGCGCGCTCCTCGCCGTCCGCGGCCTGCTGACGGCGGCCCACCGCCGCCCCGGGCCCCCGGGCCCGCAGGGCCGTTCGAAGGCGCGGGTGGCCTAGTACGGGCGTACGAGGGGGCGGCTCCGGTCTCGGGACGAGCCGGCTCCCGGGGTCGGCCCGAGGTCGGTCCTGGGGTCTCCCGAGGTCACGGAGCGGCGGCGCGCCGTACCCCCGCGTGGCGCGGGCGCGGCGGCCCGATAGCCTTCGGCTCATGACCGTTGCGTTCTTCTCCGGCTCGCGCCGCCGGGCCGCCGTCGCCCTCGGGGCCGTCTCCGCCGGGCTCCTCGTACTCTCCGCCTGCGACAAGCCGACTCCGATCGCGACTGTCACGGTCGGGTCCGACTCGATCCACTCCGAGGCCGCCTGCTACAACGACGGCGACGCCATCAAGGAGTCGCAGATCCAGCAGTGCCTCAACAAGAAGGCCGAGAAGTCCATCACCGTGGCGATGGACGACAAGATCCGTTTCGGGGTCGACCCCGAGATCGCGGACAACGGCTGGACGATCTTCCTCGGCGGCCAGCAGGCCGAGCCCGAGCCGTACAAGAAGACGTACCGGACCATTCCGGCCAGCGCCTTCTTCTCCAGCCAGACCGGCGAGGCCCCTGACAACTCCCAGGTGACCATCGTCGAGAACACCGGCAAGAAGCTGACCGGCATCTGGCACTTCCAGCTGAAGAAGGAATCCTGATCCGCCGGTGGTCCACCGGATCCTGATCGTGACGGCCGTGGCGGCGGAGGCCGACTCCGTCGCCGCCGGCCTCGGTCACGACGCCCAGGAGACAGCGGCCTGGGAGGCCCTGGCACTCCCGGGCGGCCTCACCCTGCGCCGCCACGCCGCCGGGGTGGATCTCCTCGTCGGCGGGGTCGGACCGGCGGCCGGGGCCGCCGCGACGGGTACGGCGCTGGCCCACGCCTCGCTGACCGGCGCCGGCACCGACACCGGCGCCCCCTACGACCTCGTCGTCTCCGCCGGGATCGCCGGCGGATTCGCGCCGCACGCCCCGATCGGCACCGTCGTCGTCTCCGAGGCGATCGTCGCCGCCGACCTCGGCGCGGAGACCCCGGACGGGTACCTCGCCGTCGAGGAGCTCGGCTTCGGACGGTCCGCGCACCCCGTACCGGGCTCGCTCACCCGCCCCCTGGCCGCCGCGCTGCACGCCGGCGGCCGGCCGCACACCGTCGCGCCCGTCCTCACCGTCTCCACCGTCACCGGCACCGCCGGACGGACCGCCGAGCTGGCCGGGCGCCACCCGACGGCCGCCGCCGAGGCGATGGAGGGCTTCGGCGTCGCCGAGGCCGCCGCCGCGTACGGCGTGCCCGTCGTCGAGATCCGGGCCGTGTCGAACGCCGTCGGCCCGCGCGACCGCGCCGCCTGGCGGATCGGCGAGGCCCTGGACTCCCTCCGGCAGGCGTTCTCCCTGCTGGGCCCCGCTTTCCCCCTGTTCTCGCCGGAGGCGAAGTGAAGCTGAAGATCGCCTACTCGCCCTGCCCGAACGACACCTTCGTCTTCGACGCGTGGGCCCACGGCCGCGTCCCGGGCGCCCCCCGGCTCGACGTGACCTTCGCCGACATCGACGTCACCAACGGCTGGGCGGAGGGCGGCGCCGACGACCACGACGTCCTGAAGGTGTCGTACGCCGTGCTGCCCTGGATCCTCGACGAGTACGCGCTGCTGCCCTGCGGCGGCGCCCTCGGCCGGGGCTGCGGGCCGCTCGTCCTGACCCGCGACTCGGGCACGGGGGCGGACCTCGCGGGGAAGACGGTCGCGGTGCCGAGCGAGCGCTCGACCGCGTACCTCCTCTTCCGGCTGTGGGCGGCCGAGACCGTGCCGGGAGGCGTCGGGAACGTCGTCGTCATGCCGTTCCACGAGATCATGCCCGCCGTCCGCGACGGCAAGGTCGACGCGGGGCTCGTCATCCACGAGGCCCGCTTCACGTACCAGAGCTACGGCCTGCACTGCCTCGCCGACATGGGCGAGCACTGGGAGGCCACGACCGGGCTCCCGATCCCGCTCGGCGCGATCGTCGCCCGCCGCTCCCTGGGCGAGGAGACCCTGCGGCTGCTCGCCGAGTCGGCCCGCACATCCGTGCGGATGGCCTGGGACGACCCGGCGGTCTCGCGGCCGTACGTCCTGGAGCACGCCCAGGAGATGGACCCGAAGGTCGCCGATCAGCACATCGGCCTCTACGTCAACGAATTCACGGCCGACCTGGGCGAACACGGCTACGCGGCGGTCCGCGGGCTGCTCACCCGCGCCGCGGCCGAGGGACTCGTACCGCCCCTCGGCCCCGACGCGCTGGCGTTCCCGTAACCGGCTCCTGGCCGGGTCCTACACGTCGAGCTGATCGGCGACCGCGCGCAGCAGGCCGGCGATCTTCTTGCCCTGGGTCTTCTCCGGGTAGCGGCCCCGCTCGAGCGCCGGTGTGATGTTCTCCAGGAGCGTCGTCAGGTCCTGGACGATGGACGCCAGTTCGTCGGGCTTACGGCGCTGCGCGGCGGCGACGGACGGCGTCGGGTCGAGGATCGCCACGGAGAGCGCCTGATCGCCGCGCTGACCTGCGACGACCCCGAACTCGACCCTCTGGCCCGGCTTCAGCGCGTCGACTCCGGCGGGGAGCACCGACGAGTGCACGAAGACGTCGCCGCCGTCGTCGCGGGAGAGAAAGCCGAAGCCCTTCTCGCTGTTGAACCATTTGACCTTGCCGGTAGGCAAAGCACGCACCCCATTCCACCAGTCAGCCGAACCACTGTCGTCGCGGATCAGGCCGTCCAGCGTTTGCTCGTGCCTGCCGTCGTTCGAAGCCTCCCCAGCTCTGTACCCCCCGTCAAGCAGCTCCATCCCTCCCGGCCGCCAGTCCTGGCCGGGATCGATCGCAGCTCGCCGGGGCGAGAAGGCACGGACATCACAGCACACGCACGGGACCCCCGAGAGCGGATTACCCCTGGACCTACGACAAACCCCTCTCTCGTAGTGAATACGGGAGGGGGGTTTGTCAGGTCGCGCGCTCCCGCTCATACGCGTCCAGGCGGCCTCGCAGCGTCATGGGCAACTCTGTCGACCCATAGGTCTCGGCCAGGGCCTCGCGCGTCTCATGGTCTTCGAGGAGGTGAGGGGACGCCCAGTGCCGGGGAACGTTCCATCCGCACCAGATCCAGTCCGCCGGTACCGGCATCACGAGCTTCTGCTCCGCCGCGATCCTTCCGATCTCACCAAGGTCGAGCACAGCCCCGGAGCGGCTGGCGCGGGCCATGCCCGGCAGGCAGTCGCGCCAGACCCACATGGTCACCTTGTACTCCTTCAGGAAGGACCGGCGGTCGTCCTGGTCCTTCTCGTCCCACACCTCGCCGTACTGTCGTCCGGTCGGCCTGATCTGCGGATTCCTGCGTTCCTCCTGCAGCTTCTTCAGGTGCCGCACCGTGCCGGACAAGGACTTGTGCATCCGCCAGTAGGACTCCTCCTGGCCTTCGCCGTCGTACTTCCCCGCAAGGAAGTCGGCCTCGAGCCGGGTGAGCCGCGCCCCGGCCGCTGCGAGTTCCTTCTCGACCGAAGGGCCCGCGCCCGCTCGTTCGTACTGCTGCCACTGGCCGACGCTCTGGAGGACGAGGTCCTCGGCGACCCGGTCCAGTTCCTCACACGCGATGTAGGCCCCCTTCTTGCAGGAGCCACCGCGGAATCGGTTGGTGCACCGGTAGGAGTACCGCGAAGGAGACCGGGTGCCGTCCTTGCGCCATGCCCCGGAGGTCGATACCCGGACCCGGGCCAGTGGTGCGCCGCATTCTCCGCACTTGGCGATTCCGGCGAGCAGGCTCTTGGCGGCTCGGGTTCCGGGCCCCCTGGCGCTCTTCTCCTTCGGAGCGATTCTCTCGACCAGGTCGAACCACTCGTCCATTTCCGCGTGCGGACGGTCGGGCAGGATGTAGGGCTCGCCGTCATCGCCGAGAACGGCTTCGCCCTTGTACGTGTAGATACCCGGGAACCAGTTCGAGCGGACCATCTTGTTGATGATCGTGGCCTGCCACATGACCCCCTTCGGGGCCTGACCCTTCCGCTCCCGCAGATGATCACTCCACGTGAGAACGCCCTTCTCGTTGAGCTCCTTGGCGATCCTGTGGGTGGTCTGCTTCTTCTCGCCGATCCGCGTCTTGATCTCGTCGATCACGGCCCAGTAGGTCTCGTCCCGCGCGAGGACCTTACGGCGCTCCCCTTCCACGGAGACGATCCTGTATCCGGCCGGCGGTGCGCCCACGAGCCAGGACTTGTTCTCCAGGCGGGCCTGGACCCCGTTCAGGACGCGAGCCTGGATCGTGTCCCATTCGGCCTCGGCGAAGACAGCGGTGATCTGGGCCATCGTCTTTCCCGGACCGGTGGAAAGGTCGAATCCCTCCTCGGGTGAGGCGATCGACCTTGGAGGCGATGAGGACGTCGAACTCGTCGGCACGGTGGTTGAGCCAGCGGCCGAGCCGAGGCCGTCCGAACGGAGACAGTCCGCCGGACACGTCCGTGTCCTCGGCCTCGCCGACGAGGATGCCCGCCACGTGTGGTGCGTTGACGTAGTGCTCGATTCCCCGCCGCTGCCGCGCGATGGCGGTCGACTCGTCGGAGTCGGACGACAACCGCAGGCACGCCAGGTAGCGCAGATCGGATTTCATGAACATCACGGTGCGTGCGTGCCCAGGCGAACCGCTAGGACGTATGGGTAGGCACGTTTGTTCTCATGCTCATACTCGGGAGCCGCTGACAAGACGGCGCCCGATCGTCCTTCCGGCCCGGGAACTACCCTGGCCGGATGCGTACTGAAATCCCCGCCGTGCCGGTGAACGACAGCGCTCCGGGTGACGGGCTCGTCAAGGTCGGTGTCGTGCTCTTCGCCGTCGGTGCCGTGGCGACGCTGGTCACGGTGGCTCCGCTGTTCCTGGGGACCGAGCCGTTTCCCACCGTCGCGTACACCGTCTCCATGCTCATGGGCGTCGGATTCGCCGTCGCCGCCGCCGGGGTGCTGCGGTCGATCGCGGCCCAGCGGCGGCAGGTTCGGGAGAGTGCGGCCGCGGCCGTTCAGGCACGGTAGGTCTCCAGCCAGGGGCGGAAGTCCGTCAGGTCCGTGAGGACCACGTCCGCGCCGGCCGCGCGCAGCTCCTCGGGGGCGCAGGGGCCGGTCGCGACGGCCACCGCGAGGGCGCCCGCCGTGGCGGCGCCGCGGACGTCGCCGACGTGGTCGCCGACGTACACCTGGGCGTCGTGGGCGCGCAGGGCCTCGGCCTTGCCCTCGGCCCAGAGGCCGCCGACGACGGCGTCCGGCTCGATCCCGAGGTGCTTGAGGTGCAGCTCGGCGTGCGGGCCGTTCTTGGCGGTGACGACGATCGTGCGGCCGCCCGCGTCACGCACGGCCTGGATCGCGTCCCGGGCGCCCGGCATCGGCGGCGAGGGCTCGATCGCGTACGCCGGGTAGAGCGCGCGGTAGCGCACCACCATCTCCGCGACCTGCTCCTCGTTGAACCAGTAGGCCATCTCGTGTTCGAGGGGCGGGCCGAGGCGGGTGACGACCAGGTCGGCGTCGATCGTCGCGCCGGTCTCGGCGGCGAAGGCCTCCCAGGCGGCCTTGATGCCGGGGCGGCTGTCGATCAGCGTGAGGTCGAGGTCGAAGCCGACGGTGAGGGTGGGTGCGGGGGTCGTCGGGGTGGCGGGGGTGGGGGTGGGCTTCCCGGTCGTCGTCATGGGGCCATTCTGCGGGACCTCGGGTACCTGCGTTCGAATAATCGGTGCTGCTTACACTGAGGCGAGCCTTACCGAACCGATGGGTCCCCATGCCAGCCGCTTTCCCCTCCAGACGGGTCCTCGCGACCTCGGCGGCTGTCGTCGCCCTGCTGCTCGCCGTCCTCCTGAGCCTCGCCGTCGGCGCCCGCGCCATCGCCCCCTCGACCGTCTTCGACGCCCTGCTGCACGGCGGGACGAGTGACGACGCCGAGGTCGTACGGCAGCTCCGCGTCCCCCGCACCCTCATCGGGCTGATGGTCGGCACCGCGCTCGCCCTCGCCGGCACCGCCCTCCAGGGCATCACCCGCAACCCGATCGCCGACCCCGGCATCCTCGGCATCAGCCAGGGGTCGTCGGTGGCCGTCGTCCTCGCCATCGCCTTCCTCGGGGTGCACGACCTGAGCGGGTACGTGTGGTTCGCCTTCGTCGGCGCCGCGCTCGCCTCGGTCGCCGTCTACGCCATCGCCTCCGGCGGCCGCGGCGGGGCCACCCCCGTGAAGCTGGCGCTCGGCGGGGCGGCGATCAACGCGCTGCTGCTCTCCGTCACCACCGGCGTCCTCACGACCAAGGCCTCGGCGCTCGACGAGTTCCGGTTCTGGCAGATCGGCTCCCTCGACGGGCGCGACGCCGAGATCGTCGGCCAGATCTGGCCCTTCCTGCTGCTCGGCACGGTCCTGGTGCTGTCCGTGGCCCGCGGCCTCGACGCGCTCGCGCTCGGCGACGACGTCGCCAAGGGCCTCGGGCAGCGGGTCGCGACCGTACGGATCGTCGGCGGACTCGGCGCGACCGTCCTGACCGGCGCCGCCGTGGCCGCCGCCGGGCCCGTCGCCTTCGTCGGCCTCGCCGTCCCGCACATCGCGCGGGCCGTCGTCGGCTCCGACCACCGCTGGGTCCTGCCGATGGCCGCGCTCATCGGGCCCGTGATGCTGCTCGTCGCGGACGTCGCCGGACGGGTCGTCTTCCCGCCGGGCGAGATCCCCGCCGGGGTGATGACCGCGCTGATCGGGGTGCCGTTCCTGGTCACCCTGGTCCGGCGGAAGGCGGTGCCCGCATGAGTACGACGTCTGTGCGGCCCGCCGGGTACGGGCTCGTGCGCGCCGGGCGTGGGTCCTTCCTGGTCCACCGGCGCTCGGCCCTCGTCGCGGGTGGGCTTCTCCTGCTCCTGGCCGCCGCCTCCGTCGCGTACCTCTGCGTCGGCGAGCGGTTCGTCGGCCCCTCGGAGGTCGTACGGATCCTCCTCGGGCAGCCGTCGCCGTCCGCGTTCGTCGTGGAGGAGCTGCGCGAGCCGCGGCTCGTCGTCGCCCTCGCCGTCGGCGCCGCCTTCGGGATCGCCGGCGCGCTCATCCAGACCGTCGCCCGCAACCCGCTCGCCAGCCCCGACATCATCGGCATCAGCCAGGGCGCCGGTGCCGTCACCGTCGCCGCGATGACCTTCGGCCTCACCTCGTACACGCTGCTGCCGTACGTCTCGATCGCGGGCGGCATCCTCGCCGCCGCGCTCGTGTACGTGTTCGCCTGGCGCGGCGGGCTGCACGCGACCCGGTTCGTCCTCATCGGCATCGGCATCGCGATCGCGCTGCGGTCCCTCATCACCCTCTTCATGACGAAGGGCGACTACCTCGTCGCCCAGCAGGCCCAGGTCTGGATGACCGGCTCCCTCAACGGCCGCGGCTGGGACGAGTCCGGGCCGATCCGCTGGACGCTGCTCCTGATGCTGCCCGCCGTGCTGTGGGCCGCCCGCGCGCAGCGGACGGTCTCCCTCGACGACGACACGGCGACCGCCCTCGGCGTACGGCTCGGCCGGGTCCGCCTCGGGCTCGTCGCCGTCGGGGTCGTCCTCGCGTCCGTGGCGACGGGTGTCGCGGGACCGGTCGACTTCGTGGCCCTGCTGGCCCCGCAGATCGCCCGCCGCATGACGCGGACCGCGCAGATCCCGCTGCTCTGCTCCGCGCTCGCGGGCGCGGTGGTCGTGGTCGTCGCCGACCTGCTCGCCCGGCGGCTCCTCTCCCCCGTCGAACTGCCCGTGGGCGTCCTCACGGCGGCGGTCGGCGCCCCGTATCTGATCTGGCTCATCGTCCGGAGCCGAACGGAAGGCAAGGCATGACGAGCACGACCACCAGCACGAGCACGAGCGCCGGTCGGTTGGCCGCGCGCGGTCTCACGCTCGCCTACGAGGACCGCACCGTCGTGCACGAGCTGGACCTCGCGATCCCCGACGGCAAGGTGACCGTCATCGTCGGCCCCAACGCCTGCGGCAAGTCGACCACCCTCCGGGCGCTCGGGCGGCTCCTCAAGCCGGCCGGCGGCGCCGTCCTCCTCGACGGCGAGGAGCTGGCCAAGCTCCCCACGAAGCGGATCGCCCGCTCCATCGGGCTGCTCCCGCAGACGCCCGTCGCGCCCGAGGCGATCACGGTCGCCGACCTCGTCTCCCGGGGCCGCCAGCCGCATCAGGCCTGGTGGAAGCAGTGGTCGGAGGAGGACGAGCGGGCCGTCACCGACGCGATGGAGCGCACGGACGTCGCCGCGCTCGCCGACCGGTCCGTCGACGCGCTCTCGGGCGGCCAGCGGCAGCGGGTGTGGATCGCGATGGCCCTCGCCCAGGAGACCGACCTGCTCCTCCTCGACGAGCCCACCACCTACCTGGACATCTCCCACCAGGTGGAGGTCCTCGACCTGGTGCGCCGCCTCAACCGGCTGCGCGGCCGGACCGTCGTCCTCGTCCTGCACGACCTCAACCAGGCCGCCCGGTACGCCGACCACCTCGTCGCCATGAAGGCCGGCCGGGTGGTCGCGGAGGGCCCGCCGGAGGAGGTCGTCACTGCGGAGCTCGTACGGGACGTCTTCGGCCTGGAGTCGGTCGTCGTGCCGGACCCGGTGACGGGGTCGCCACTGGTGGTGCCGGGGGCGCCGTGGCACGCGGACGACGGGGAACAGGCCTTCTGAGACCTCAGTGCCTGCGGGAGCGCCAGAGCAGGAACAGCGCCGAGGCGACCGCCGCGCCCCGCAGCACCCACGGCCAGGTCTCCGCGATCGCCGCGCTCATCGCGGGGCCGCCCGGGGCCACGGCCTCGCCCCAGCGGCCCTCGACGCGGCCCCACAGCCACACGATGCCGGTCGCGGCGGCGAGGCCGGGGACGACGAGGACGGCGCCCTTGACCTCGCCGGGGGTCAGACGGCGGGAGGCGTACGCGAGGAGCCAGCCGGCGGCGAGCGCGACGAGCGAGCCGAAGACGGCGCCGCCCAGCAGGAGCAGCGCGGCGAGCAGGACGAAGGGGTTCGCGAGGCGGGGGCGGGCGGGGGCCGGTGCGGCCTCCGGCTCGTCGAAGGCCTCGTCCGGCTCCGGTGCGGGGGCCGTCCTCCGCCGCAGGACGACGCGGGCGAGGCGGCGCCACCGGCCCGGGGCGGCCTCCTCGCCGTCGAACTCCTCGTCGTCGGCCTCGGGGACCGGGGGCTCGAAGAGGTCCGGCCGCTCGATGCCGCCGACGAAGCCCGGGAGCCCTTCGGTCACGTCGATGTCGGTGGCGTGGGTGGCGTCGGTACGCCACCAGTCCGGGTCCAGATCGTTGTCGCGGACGCCGTCGCGGGGCGGGGGGACGGAGGCGGGCGGCGGGGACGGCTTGGCGGGGCGCTTCGCCATGGGCTTGGGGGACGGCTCGGCGGACTTCGCCGATCTCGTCGGCTTCGCGGATCGCGGGGACGGCACCGGCACCGGCGCCCCGCCCGGCCTGGCAGTGCCGGTGGCACCGCCCGGCGCCCCGCCCGGCCTGGCAGTGCCGGTGGCCCCGCCCGCCCCTCCCGTACCGCCCGCCCCGCCCGGCCCGTCCTCCGCCCGTTCCACGACTTCGTCGGGCGTACCCAGGGCGCCGAGGATCCCCCGTACCGCCGCCGGGCTCTCCTCGCCGTGCGTGGCGCGCCGTCGGTCGATCTCGTTCCGCAGCGTCGACACCAGCCGCGCCCGGTCGCTCGCCGGCAGCTGTCGCTGCTGTGCCAGATCGCCGACCCGGCTCAGATAGTCGTAGACCAACTGGTCGCTCTCGATCCCCACAGTGCCCCTCCACAGCCGGTTCGCCCGGTACGCCCCGACGTTAGCGCGCGGGCAGGGGCTAACGTGGGGCGGATGGGGATCGGTGAGCTCGACCGGGAGGCGCACGTGGCCGAAGCATCTGGCGCCGCGGCGCCGCGCACGCTCGCGGAAGCGCTGCGCGCGCGGGGCGACGACGGCCTGGCCGCGCTGCTGCGCGCGCGGCCCGACCTCCTGGGCCCCGTGCCGAACGACCTGACGCAGCTGGCGACCCGTGCCGGTACGCGCGGTTCCGTGATCCGCGCGATCGAGCGGCTCGACCGGTTCGCGCTCCAGACGGCCGAGGCGCTCGCCGTGGCCCCGGACCCGACGCCGTACCCCGTACTCCTCGCGCTGCTCGCCGGCGACGAGGGCGATCCGGAGATCGAGGCGGCGCTGCCCGCCGCGGTCGCGCTGCTGCGCGAGCAGGCGCTCGTGTGGGGCGACGACGAGCGGCTGAGGCTCGTACGGACCGCGCGGGAGCTGCTCGCGCCGTCGGCGCAGCATCCGTCGCCGACCGGGCTCGGGCCGACGGTCGCCGAGGCCACGTCCGGGATGTCGCCGGGCCGGGTGCAGGAGATCATCGCGGCGGCCGGGCTGACGTCGACGCACGACCCGGTGTCGGCGGTGGCGGTGCTGACGGAGCTGTTCACCGACCGGACGCGGATGGGCGAGCTGCTCGACACGGCGCCGCCGGAGGCGCTCTCGGTCCTGGACCGGCTGGTGTGGGGTCCGCCGTACGGGGAGGTGACGGCGAACCCGGCGCCTCCCGTGCGCTGGCTGCGCGACCGGGGGCTGCTGCTGCCGGTGTCGCCGCGGACGATGGTGCTGCCGCGGGAGGTGGCGCTGCACCTGCGGGGCGGGCGGGCGCACCGGTCGCCGGAGCCGCTGCCGCCGGAGCCGGTGGTGGGGCGGGACTACCGCCCACAGGTTGTGGACAGCGCGGCCGCCGGGCAGGCGTACGTGGCGCTCGCGACGATCGAGGAGCTGCTGAAGTCCTGGGACCGGGGCGGCCCGCCGGTCCTGCGCGCGGGCGGACTCGCCGTACGGGACCTCAAGCGGATCGCCGCGACGCTGGACGTCTCCGAGCAGATCGCCTGTTTCTGGCTGGAGCTCGGTTACGCGGCGGGGCTGCTCGCCTCGGACGGCGAGGCGGACGAGCGGTACGCGCCGACGCCCGCCTACGACGACTGGCTGGACCTGCCGCCGGCCGAGCGGTGGGCGCGGCTCGCCACGCCGTGGCTGACCGCGACCCGTACCTCCGGTCTGGTCGGCGGCCAGGACGCGAAGGGCCGCACGCTCTCGGCGCTCGGCCCGGACCTGGACCGTTCGTCCGCCCCCGAGGTCCGCCACCGGGTCCTGTTCCTGCTCGCGACGCTCCCGCCGGGCGCCGCGGCGGACCCCGAGTCGGTCCTCGCCCGGCTGCGCTGGGAGCGGCCCCTGCGGGGCGCCGAGGGGTCGTCCTCCGCGGGCGCCGCGACCGTGCGGACCCGGATCGCGCGCTGGACCCTGGAGGAGGCCGAGCTGCTCGGGCTCACCGGGCGCGGCGCCCTGTCCGGACCGGCCCGCGCGCTCCTCAACCTGCCGCTCGCCGAGGCCGCGTCCCCCGCGGAGCCGGGCGGCGGGGTGGAGGCGTCGGTGGCCGCGACACGGGCGGCGACGCTGCTCGCGCCGCTGCTCCCCGAGGCCGTCGACCACGTCCTTCTCCAGGCGGACCTGACGGCCGTGGCGCCGGGCCCCCTGCGGCGGCCGCTGGCGGACGCGCTGGGTGTCCTCGCGGACGTGGAATCGAAGGGTGGTGCGACGGTCTACCGGTTCACGCCGGGCTCCGTGCGGCGCGCGCTCGACTCGGGGCAGACGGCGACCGACCTCCACGAGTTCCTCGCGAAGCACTCGACGACGCCCGTCCCCCAGCCGCTCGCCTACCTGGTGGACGACGTGGCGAGACGCCACGGCCATCTCAAGGTCGGGGCGGCGTCGGCGTACGTGCGCTGCGACGACGACACGGTCCTCGGCGAGATCCTGGCCGACCGGCGGTCCGCGCCGCTGGGGCTGCGCCGCATCGCCCCGACGGTGCTCGCGGCGCAGACGGACCCGGTGTCGCTGCTCGACGGGCTGCGGTCGATGGGGTACGCCCCGGCGGCGGAGTCCGCGGAGGGCGACGTCCTGATCGCCCGCGCCGACGCGTACCGCACCCCTGCCCGTACGGCCCCGGTCCCCGTCCCCGACGGCCCGCCGTCCCCGGACGGCACCCTGCTCGCGGCGGCGGTCAAGGCGATCCGGGCCGGCGACCGGGCGGCGACGGCGGTCCGCAAGGAACCCTCGACCCCGACGACCGCCGGCACCCTCCCCCGCACGTCGGCGGCCGAGACCCTGGCCACGGTCCAGGCGGCCGCGATGACCGGTTCGGCGGTCTGGATCGGCTACGTCAACGCGGAGGGCGCGGCGAGCCAGCGGGTCATCGCCCCGGTCCGCGTGGAGGGCGGCTTCGTGACGGGCTACGACCACACGGCCGACGAGGTCCGCACGTACCCGCTGCATCGGATCACGGGCGTGGCGGAGCTGGCGGACGACCAGGTGTAGCCGCTACCGCCTCGGGCTCACGAGGGCTCCGGGGTCGACCTTCAGCGGGAACGGCGCTACGACGGCCGTGTCCAGCCCCGCCTCTGCGACGAGTCGCTCCACGTATCGGCCGTCCTCCAGCTCGGAGACGACCAGCGCCGGCACGGGCTCCAGTTCAAGGCGCCAGAGGTGCTCGATCCCGGCCTCCGCGTAGTACGGCGGCTTGAGCAGTCTGTCCGTGCGGCGGCCGGAGGACGACGGCGAGACGATCTCGACGACGAGCAGCACGGCGTCCGCGTCGTACGTGATCGGATCCTCCGCGGCGGCAGCCGCCTCGACCACGACGATGTCGGGGATGAAGAGGCCGTCGGGGAGGGTGACGTTCACGGCTTCAAGAACCTCAGCCGGTGCGCCCGCCGCCTGCACGGCGGCGTCGAGCAGACTCCACAGCCGCGACGAAGCCCGCTGGTGCTTCGTCCCCGGAGCAGGTGACATCAAGAGCGCTTCCCCCATCAATTCCCGACGCTGACCGCGGTCCTCCTCCAGAGCCAGTACCTGCTCTATGGTCCAGGGCCCATAGTGCGGATCGTGCGCGACGCTCATCTCGCCACCTCCCTTGCGCGGAAACCGACGCCTTCAGTGTGGCAGCCCACGCCGACAGCGGCCTCGTATCAGGCACACTGGAGGATTGGCCGCCGTCATCGGGAGCGGCCCGGGAAGGACTGATCGCGCGTGAATGGGCCTCTCATCGTCCAAAGCGACAAGACGCTGCTCCTGGAGGTCGACCACGAGCTCGCCGAGACGTGCCGGCGGGCCATCGCGCCCTTCGCGGAGCTGGAGCGGGCGCCCGAGCACATCCACACGTACCGGCTGACGCCGCTCGGGCTGTGGAACGCGCGGGCCGCCGGGCACGACGCCGAGCAGGTCGTCGACGCGCTCGTCGAGTACTCCCGCTACCCCGTGCCGCACGCGCTGCTCGTCGACATCGCCGAGACGATGGACCGGTACGGGCGGCTCACGCTCTCCAAGCACCCCACCCACGGGCTCGTGCTCACCAGTACGGACCGGCCCGTCCTGGAGGAGATCCTCCGGTCGAAGAAGGTGCAGCCGCTGGTCGGGGCGCGGATCGACGACGACACCGTCGCCGTGCATCCCTCCGAGCGCGGGCAGATCAAGCAGACGCTGCTGAAGCTGGGCTGGCCCGCCGAGGACCTCGCCGGGTACGTCGACGGGGAGGCCCACCCGATCGAGCTCGCCGAGGACGGCTGGAGCCTGCGGCCGTACCAGCGGCAGGCCGTCGACGGCTTCTGGCACGGCGGTTCCGGGGTCGTCGTGCTGCCGTGTGGTGCGGGGAAGACGCTGGTCGGGGCCGGGGCGATGGCGGAGGCCAAGGCGACGACGCTGATCCTCGTGACGAACACCGTCTCCGCTCGGCAGTGGAAGAGCGAGCTCGTGAAGCGGACCTCGCTCACCGAGGACGAGATCGGCGAGTACAGCGGGACGAAGAAGGAGATCCGGCCCGTCACCATCGCCACCTACCAGGTCCTCACGACCAAGCGGAAGGGCATCTACCCGCACCTGGAGCTCTTCGACTCCCGGGACTGGGGCCTCGTCGTCTACGACGAGGTGCATCTGCTGCCCGCGCCCGTCTTCAAGTTCACCGCCGATCTCCAGGCGCGGCGGCGCCTCGGGCTGACCGCGACGCTCGTCCGGGAGGACGGCCGCGAGTCGGACGTCTTCTCGCTGATCGGGCCCAAGCGCTTCGACGCGCCGTGGAAGGAGATCGAGGCGCAGGGCTACATCGCGCCCGCCGACTGCGTCGAGGTCCGGGTCAATCTGACCGACTCCGAGCGGCTCGCCTACGCGACGGCCGAGCCGGAGGAGAAGTACCGCTTCTGTGCGACGACGGCGACGAAGCGGAAGGTGACCGAGGCCCTGGTGAAGAAGTTCGAGGGTCAGCAGATCCTCGTCATCGGGCAGTACATCGACCAGCTCGACGAGCTCGGCGAGCATCTGGACGCCCCCGTCATCAAGGGCGAGACGTCGAACGCGCAGCGGGAGAAGCTCTTCGACGCGTTCCGTACGGGCGAGATCAGCGTGCTCGTGGTGTCGAAGGTCGCGAACTTCTCGATCGACCTGCCGGAGGCGACGGTCGCGATCCAGGTGTCGGGCACCTTCGGGTCCCGGCAGGAGGAGGCGCAGCGCCTGGGCCGGGTCCTGCGGCCGAAGGCCGACGGGCACCAGGCGCACTTCTACTCGGTGGTCGCGCGGGACACGATCGACCAGGACTTCGCGGCGCACCGGCAGCGGTTCCTGGCGGAGCAGGGGTACGCGTACCGGATCGTCGACGCGGACGAGCTGCTGGCTCCCTGAGCCTGTACGAGGGCGGGCTCAGTCCATCAGCGCGAGGAACGGGCCCGCGATCGCCAGGCAGTACTGGGCGATGACGAGTCCCCGGCGGGGCACGATCAGGGCCGCCACGCCCGCCAGGGCTCCGGCGACGAGTGCCCAGAAGCCGGCCACGATGAACATGCCGCCCACGCCGTCGCCGTCGATGGAGTCGGCGAGGGTGATCGCGCCGGTGGCCACCAGGCAGCCCAGGAGGAGCAGCAGGCCGAAGCTCGCTGTGACGCGCAGGGTGAAGGGGGTCGGGCCGGTGGTGTCGTCCGTGGTGGCGGTCGTCGTCTCCATGTCCTGATCACATCAGGGCGGCGGGGCGGCCGCCAGGCGTTCGCGTACTCAGTCGGGGCCTGGCGCGTACTCAGGGCGCGGGTTCCTGACGCCGGCCTCGGGCGGGCCGTAGTCGCCGAGGAGGACGACGCCGGCCGCCGCGCCGCCGAAGGCGCGTATCGCGCGGAACGCGGTGGCGAGGGGGCGGGTGCGGGGTCGGGGGACGGTGGTCACGAGGGTGAAGGTCGTCGCGGTCATGTCTCCATGATGGAATCCGGACATTCCGAACACATCGGCCTGGGGGTGGAACCCGGGGTCCCCCTCATGGCGGACCCCGACCCCTACGAATTTGGGGGCTTCCGGTGGAGTGAAATCGATTCGCCGTGCCCGGCCCGGCGGAGTTACACTCGCCAGCTTCCCCGCCTCCCTCCGTGGAGAGCCGCCGCCCGGCCGGAAACCGGCGGCCACCGCGTCGTGTCCGCGTATCCACCTGCTCGGAGGCTTCACCGTGTCCGTTTCCGACCCCGTGCCCGTTTCGGACGCTGTTTCCGATCCGCTCTCGCGCGAGCGCGCCCACCTGACCTCCTCCCGCGCCGCCCTCCGCGCGATGCGCGAGGACGTCGAGGCGCTCGACATCAAGGACGTCACCGCGAACTGGGTCAACTCCCTCGTCCTCGGGCGCCAGATCGAGGACCGGATCAAGGCGCTCGCGGACCTCGCGGACACCCCGCTGTTCTTCGGCCGGCTCGACTACCTGCACACCACGCAGGAGGGGCAGCGCTTCTATATCGGGCGGCGGCACGTCCACGACGCCGACGGCGACCCCATGGTGATCGACTGGCGTGCGCCGGTGTCGCAGCCGTACTACCAGGCGTCGAAGGAGGACCCGCAGGACGTGGGGCTGCGGCGGCGCTTCGGGTACACGTCCGGCGACCTCACCGCGTACGAGGACGAGCACCTCTCCGACCCGGCCGCTGTGACATTTACCGGCTCCGCCGAGGGGTCAACCACGAGCCGGCTGCTCCAGACCGAGATCGAGCGGCCCCGCGTCGGCCCCATGCGGGACATCGTGGCGACGATCCAGCCCGAGCAGGACGGGATCGTCCGCTCCGACCTGTCCGGGACGGTGTGCGTGCAGGGCGGCCCCGGCACCGGGAAGACGGCCGTGGGCCTGCACCGTGTCGCGTACCTCCTCTACGCGCACCGGGAGCGGCTCGCCCGCACCGGCACCCTGGTCATCGGCCCGAACCGTTCCTTCCTCCACTACATCGAGCAAGTCCTCCCGGCGCTCGGCGAGTTGGAGGTCCAGCAGGCGACCGTCGACGACCTCGTGGCACACGTCGAGGTGCGGGGGACGGACGAGGCGGCGACGGCGGTCGTCAAGGGCGACGCCCGGATGGCGGAGGTGCTGCGGCGCGCGGTCCGTGCCCACGTCTCGCTGCCGAAGGAGCCGCTGATGGTGGTGCGCGGCTCACGGCGGTGGCGGGTGCCCGCGTACGAGATCGAGCAGATGGTGCGGGAGCTGCTGGACCGGGACATCCGGTACGGGGCGGCCCACGAGGCGCTGCCGCAGCGGATCGCGCACGCGGTCCTGGTGCGGATGGAGGAGGCCGGCGAGGCGCCCGACGACCGGGTGCAGAACGCGGTCGCGCGAAACGCCGCCGTGAAGGCCGTCGTGAAGGAGTGCTGGCCGCCGGTGGAGCCCGCGAAGCTCGTGCTGCGGCTGCTCGGCGACGCCGACTTCCTGGCGGAGCACGCGGAGGGGCTGCTCACCGAGGACGAGCAGAAGCTGCTGCTCTGGGCGAAGCCCGCACGGAGCGTGAAGTCGGCGAAGTGGTCGGCGGCGGACGCGGTACTCATCGACGAGACGAGGGACCTGGTCGAGCGGACGCACTCGCTCGGGCATGTCGTCCTCGACGAGGCGCAGGACCTGTCCCCGATGCAGTACCGGGCGGTGGGGCGCCGGTGCACGACCGGTTCGGCGACGGTCCTGGGCGACCTGGCGCAGGGGACGACGCCGTGGGCGACGGAGAGCTGGGCGCAGGCGCTCGTGCACCTGGGCAAGCCGGAGGCGGTCGTGGAGGAGCTGACGGCCGGCTTCCGTGTGCCGCGCGAGGTCATCGCGTACGCCTCCCGGCTGCTTCCGCACATGTCGCCGGGGCTCGCGGCGGTGGAGTCGGTCCGGGAGAACCCGGGCTCGCTGGCCGTCCGGCACACGGCGGACCCCGAGGGCCTGGACGCCGCCGTCGTCGCCGCCTGCGTCGAGTCCCTGGCCCACGAGGGCTCGATCGGCCTGATCGCCGCCGACGCGCGGATCGCACCGCTGGCGGAGGCGCTGACGGCGGCCGGCCTCGCGTACCTCTCCCCCGGCGAGGAGACGACGGCCGAGTCCCGGCTGACCCTGGTCCCGGCCTCGCTCGCGAAGGGCCTGGAGTACGACTACGTGGTCCTGGACGAGCCGGCGGCGGTCGTCGACGGCGAACCGGACGAGCGGACGGGCCTGCGGCGGCTGTACGTGGCGCTGACCCGTGCCGTCTCGGGCCTGACGGTCATTCACTCGGCTCCGGTTCCCGGGCAGTTGGGCGACCTGTGACGACGGTCGGGGCCCTGCATCACGTCGAGCTGTGGGTGGGCGACCTGGAGCGCGCCGAGGCGAGCCTCGGCTGGCTCCTCGGCGCCCTCGGGTACGCGCCCTTCCAGCGCTGGGAGGGCGGCCGCAGCTGGGCGCTCGGCTCCTGCTATCTCGTCGTCGAGCAGTCCCCGGCCCGTACGGGGGACGCCCACGACCGGCTCCGGCCGGGCCTGAACCACCTCGCCTTCCACGCGGGCGACCGGACGGCCGTCGACGCACTCGCCGCCGAGGCGCCGGCCCACGGCTGGCGCCTGATGTTCGCCGACCGGCATCCGTACGCGGGCGGCGAGGGCCACTACGCGGCCTACCTGGAGAACGCGGACGGGTTCGAGGTAGAACTCGTGGCGACTGCTTAGCGGTTGGCGGGTCTGGCGGTGAGCAGCCGGAAGCGCATGCCGTGGCGCACGTACAGGCGCCAGAGTTCGATCCCGGCGATCAGCGTGGTCGCCACGGCACCGCCGAGGGGCAGCAGGACGGGGTCGCCCGCCCAGCGGGTCAGCGGGAAGAAGACGTCCTGGAGGGCGAGTTCCCAGGCGAGTGCCACCGTGATCAGCGCCGGGAGCGCCTGGTGGATCTCGACCGTGCGGAACATGTGGCGCGACACCTGTGGGACGGCGAAGCAGAGGAACGCGATGCCCCGCGCCACCCCGTAGATGCAGACGGTGATCGCGACGACCGTGAGGACGGGTTGCTCGTCGAAGAAGGCGATGCCCAGCCAGACGGCGGTCGCCCCTCCCCCGACCGCGAGCACGAGATGGCCGAGGAAGGCGCCGGCCGCCGTGAGGGGGCCGCGCAGCCGCTCGCCGAGGCGGCCCTGCGTCGGCGGCCGGATGATCAGGATGTACGCGACGGTCACCAGCGGCGCCGTCACGAGGAGCAGGAACGGGACGAGGAGCAGCCGGAAGCCGCCGTCCCGTAACCAGAGCACGAGGAGGCCGCTCTCGTTCGCGACGAGGGGCCATTTGACCGCCAGCGCGACCGCGAGGCCGCCCCAGAACCTGAGGGCCTGGAGGAGCGCGATGGGAAGGTCCCGCAGGACCGCGTCCCCGCGTGGTTCCATCCAACGCCGGGCCAGGACCCGGTCCTTGTGTTCCTTCGGAACGTTCACGGCCCCCGTCATGCGCCGGATTGTGGCAGCGGGGGCCTGTGGACGACAGCGTTCCGGGGCGCCCCCGCGAAGGGCGCACGGGATCAGGCGGCGAATTCGGGCAGGGCCTCCGACCAGGTCCGGTGGGCGACGGCGGCCAGGACCGGGTTCGTGACGCGGTAGTAGGCCTCGGTCACCAGGCCCCAGCACAGGGCCCAGCCACGGCCGCGGTCCCAGGTGGCGTCGTCGACCTGGGCGGCCTCGCGGAAGAGGGGGCGGGTCTCGGCGGTGAGGAGCGTCCAGGCGGGCATCGTGTCGCAGGCCGGGTCGCCGACGCCCAGGCCGCCGAAGTCGATGACGGCGCTGATGCGGCCGTCGCGGCCGAGGAGGTTGCCGGGGAGCAGGTCGCCGTGGATCCAGACGGGTGCGCCCTGCCACTGCGGGAGCCGGAGCACCTCCTCCCACGCCGCCGTCGCGAGCTTCGCGTCGACCGTTCCGTCGGCGCCGAGGGCGCGGATCGCGCCCGGCATGTTGCCGTCCTCCCAGGCGGTGACCGGGCCGCCCCGGGAGGACGCCGGGCCGCCGGTCGCGTCGACCGCGCGGAGGGCGGCGCCGAAGCGGCCCAACTCCACGGCGGCGTGGGCGAGGTCGGTGAGCGGTGCGGTGAAGGTGTCGGCGCCGTCGAGCCATCCGAACACGGACCAGGCGCGGTCGAAGCCCTCCGCCGGTACGCCGTGGCCGACGGGGACGGGGACGGGCAGCGGCAGGTGCGGGGCCAGGTGCGGGAGCCAGCGCTGTTCCTTCGCGGCCTGCCCGGCCGCCCAGTCGGCCTTCGGGAGCCGTACGGCGAATTCGTCCCCGAGCCGGAACATCGCGTTGTCCGTACCGGCGGAGTCCACCTCCCGCACGGGAAGTCCCGCCCACTCGGGGAACTGTGCGGCGATGAGGCGTTCGACGAGGGCGGTGTCGATCGGGGAGGGGGACTTGAGGGAGGGCATGGCGGCGACGCTAGTGGTCGTTCACCCTGACCACCACGGGTTTTCCGCTCCGCCCAGCGCCGCACGCGGGCCGTCGTCGACGGCGGCGGCAGAAGTCCGCGAGGCGCCGGCCGGCCTCCCCCGGCCCGGATCGCGTGGACCGCCTCGGACGGTGACCGCCCGAGGCCGAGGCCCGTCGTTACGCGTCGACGCCCGTCGTTACGCGTCGACCGCCTCGCGCCAGGCCCGTACCGCGTCCGCCGAGACGGGGGCGGCCCAGCCCTGGGGGCGGGCCGCGCCGCCGATGTGGAAGGCGTCGAGGCCGGCCGCGCGCAGCTCGGGGAGGTGGTCGAGGCGCAGGCCGCCGCCGACGAGGATCCGGGCCTCGTAGCCCGGTTCGCCCGCGCGGGCGGCTTCGGCCTTGAGGGTGGCGAGGCCGTCGTCGACGCCGGTGGCGGAGCCCGCCGTGAGGTAGGTGTCGAGGCCCGGCAGGTCGGCGAGCCGCTTGCGCAGCCCGTCGCGGTCGTTCGTGCGGTCGATGGCCCGGTGGAAGGTCCAGCGGGCGCCGTCGAGGACGGCGATGAGCCGTTCGACGGCGACCAGGTCCGGTTCGCCGTCGGCGGTGAGGAAGCCGAGGACGAACTCGTCGGCGCCCGCCTCGCGGAGCTCGGTGGCGCGGGCCACGAGGGCGTCGATGCCCGCGGGGCCGCCGGCCGAGAATCCGTCGGTGAGCCGGAGCATCACGCGCAGCGGGATGTCGACGGCGGCGCGGATGGCGGCGAAGCCGGTCCGTGACGGGGTGAGCCCGTCCGCCGCCATGTCGGTGACGAGTTCGAGCCGGTCGGCACCACCGGTCTGGGCAGCGACCGCGTCTTCCTCGTCGAGGGCGATCACCTCAAGGACAGCACGGTTGCTCATCGAGCCCATTCCTCCATGAATGACGGCTACAGGTCTAGTCCAATGACCAGACTAGCCGTGCGTGTGGCCTCCCGCATCGCCCGTGGTCTCACCGGCTGCGGGAACGGTGGCCTCGGGCGCCGGGTCCGTGGCCTTCCCGGCCCCCGCCGTGACGGTGAAGGCGGCCGTCCGGACCTTGCCCTCGTGCTGGAAGTCGAGGAACAGACGGTACGTCCCCGCGCTGGGCGCCGTCGCGGTGAAGGAGACGTCCGGGCCGGGACCCCCCTCGTTCGGGTGCACGTGGAGGTAGGCGAGGTCGCCGTCGCGGAGGGCGACGAGGTGTCCGTACGCGCCGAGGTAGGGCTCCAGGTCGGTGACGGGCTTGCCGGCCTTGGTGACGGTGAGCTTGAGCTCGCCGGCCTTGCCCGGGTCGAGGGTGCCGCCGAGGCGGACCTGGTAGCCGTCGACGTTCGCGGTCGGGGCGACGGCCGGCATGGGCTTCGGGGCGTACGCGCCCGGTACGGAGAGGTCGGCGCCGAGCGTGATGCCCTTGGCGCCGGGGGCGGCGGGCTTGAAGTCGGCGAAGGCCTTGTAGGCGCCGGCGGCGGGCAGGTCGACGGGGGTCGTCCAGGTGCCGTCCGCGGCCTTCACCGGGTGCAGGTGGCGGAAGGTGCCGAGGTCGCGCGAGGCGACGATGAAGTGCAGTTCCTTGCCGTGCTCGGTGGTGAAGGCGGTGACCTTCCTCCCGGCGGCGTCCTTGATCGAGAACTTCAGGACGCTCTTGCCGGTGGCGGGGGTCGGCGTCTCCAGGGCGAGGGTGTAGCCGCCGTCGGAGACCTGGAGTCCGCCGGGGAGGTTCGCGGCGGCGGGCGTGTCCGTGGCCGTGCCCTCCTCGTGGCCGGCATGGCCGTCGCCGGCGGCCGCGCTCCTGGTCGGAGTCGGTGCGGCGGCGTGGTCGCCGTGCTCGGCCTTCTTCGGCTCCTCGACGGGGCCGACGCCCGCGCCGACCCCGTACGCGGCCCCGAAGGTCGCGGCGAGCGCGGCGGCATAGGCAGTGATCTTCACACCGGTGTTCATGGCTGCTCTCCCGATACGTGGGGTGGGTGCGCGGGGTGGCGCGGTAACCGTTCGATGCACTTCACCATACCCCTGGGGGGTATCAAGTCAAGTCGGGGATCCGCTTGCGTCGGATACGGGTGGGGGGTATACATGGACTCACAACCAGATACCCCCCGAGGGTATCTCGGTCCCGGAGAACCGACCGAGGAGAAGCCATGGGCTCCTGCTGCACCCCTGACAACAGCTGCTCGACCAGCACCACCGACACGGCCGCCGTCGCGGTCGCCGAGAGCACCGCGACCGTCTACGCCGTCTCCGGCATGACGTGCGGCCACTGCCGGACCGCGATCACCAAGTCCGTCAGCGCGCTGGACGGCGTCATCACCGTCGACGTCGACGTCAACGGCGGCCTGGTGACCGTCACCACCGGCGGCGAGCCGGACGACGCCGCGATCGCCGCCGCCGTCGACGACGCGGGCTACGAGCTGACCGGCCGCGCCTGAGCCGCAAGACCCCCGGCCGCCGGGACCCGCCCACCCACGCCCGGGTCCCGGCCCCCGCCTCCGTACTCACGAGGAGCAGATCTGATGACCACGACCACTCCGGGCACCGCCCAGGTCGAGCTCGCCATCGGCGGCATGACCTGCGCCTCGTGCGCGGCCCGTATCGAGAAGAAGCTCAACCGCATGGACGGGGTCGAGGCCACCGTCAACTACGCCACCGAGAAGGCCAAGGTCACCTTCGACGCCGACATCGACGTCGCCGCCCTGATCGCGACCGTCGAGGCCACCGGCTACACCGCCGCCGAGCCCGCGCCGCCGAAGAGCGAGACGCCCGGCGCCCCCGAGGGGCCCTCCGACGAGGAGAAGGCCGACGAGGAGCTGCGGCCCCTCAAGCAGCGGCTGATCACCGCCGTCGCGCTCGCCGTGCCCGTCATCGCGATGGCGATGATCCCGGCGCTCCAGATCGAGTACTGGCAGTGGCTGAGCCTCACGCTCGCCGCGCCGGTCGTCGTCTACGCCGCATGGCCCTTCCACCGCGCCGCCTGGACCAACGCCCGGCACGGCGCGGCCACCATGGACACCCTGATCTCGGTCGGCACGATCGCCGCGTTCCTCTGGTCGCTGTGGGCGCTGTTCTTCGGGACCGCCGGTACGCCGGGGATGACGCACCCCTTCGAGTTCACCATCGCCCGTACCGACGGCGCCGGGAACATCTACCTGGAGGCCGCCGCCGGCGTCACCGCCTTCATCCTCGCCGGCCGGTACTTCGAGGCCCGGTCGAAGCGCAAGGCGGGCGCCGCGCTCAAGGCGCTGATGCAGCTGGGCGCCAAGGAGGTCACCGTCCTGCGCGGCGGCCAGGAGGTCACCGTACCGACCGCCGAACTCCAGGTCGGCGACCGCTTCCTGGTCCGCCCGGGCGAGAAGATCGCCACCGACGGCACCGTCGTCGAGGGTTCGTCCGCCGTGGACGCCTCCATGCTCACCGGCGAGTCCGTGCCGGTCGAGGTCTCCGTCGGCGACTCCGTCACCGGCGCCACCCTGAACGCCGGCGGCCGGCTCGTCGTCGAGGCCACCCGCGTCGGCTCCGACACCCAGCTCGCCCGCATGGCCAAGCTCGTCGAGGACGCGCAGAACGGCAAGGCCGCCGCCCAGCGCCTCGCCGACCGCATCTCGGCCGTCTTCGTCCCGATCGTCATCGCGCTCGCGCTCGGCACCCTCGGCTTCTGGCTGGGTACGGGGCAGGGCCTGACCGCCGCGTTCACCGCCGCCGTCGCCGTCCTGATCATCGCCTGCCCCTGCGCCCTCGGCCTGGCCACCCCGACCGCCCTCATGGTCGGCACCGGCCGCGGCGCCCAGCTCGGCATCCTGATCAAGGGCCCCGAGGTCCTGGAGACCACCCGCAAGGTCGACACGATCGTCCTCGACAAGACCGGCACCGTCACCACCGGCCGCATGACCCTCATCAAGGTCCACGCCGCCGAGGGCGTCGACGACAAGGACGTCCTGCGGCTCGCGGGCGCCCTGGAGCACTCCTCCGAGCACCCCATCGCCCAGGCCGTCGCCACCGGCGCGGCCGCCAAGGTCGGCACCCTGCCCACCCCCGAGGACTTCGCCAACATCCCCGGTCTCGGCGTCCAGGGCATCGTCGAAGGACACGCCGTCCTCGTCGGCCGCGAGAAGCTCCTCGAAGAGTGGGCCATGGCCCTCCCGGCGGACCTCAAGACCGCCAAGGACACCGCCGAGAAGGCCGGCAAGACCGCGATTGCCGTGGCCTGGGACGGCGAGGCCCGCGCGGTCCTGGAGGTCGCCGACGCCGTCAAGGAGACCAGCCCCGAGGCCATCCGGCGGCTGCGCGCCCTCGGCCTCACCCCGATCCTGCTCACCGGCGACAACAAGGCGGTGGCCGAGGCCGTCGCCGCCGAGGTCGGCATCGACGAGGTCATCGCGGAGGTCATGCCGCAGGACAAGGTCGACGTCGTCAAGAAGCTCCAGGCGGAGGGCCGTTCGGTCGCCATGGTCGGCGACGGCGTGAACGACGCCGCCGCGCTCGCCCAGGCCGACCTGGGCCTGGCGATGGGCACCGGCACGGACGCCGCCATCGAGGCCGGCGACCTGACCCTCGTACGGGGCGACCTGCGGGCCGCGGCCGACGCGATCCGGCTCTCCCGCAAGACGCTCGGCACGATCCGCTCGAACCTCTTCTGGGCCTTCGCCTACAACGTGGCCGCCCTGCCGCTCGCCGCGGCCGGACTGCTCAATCCGATGATCGCGGGGGCCGCGATGGCCTTCTCCTCGGTCTTCGTCGTCGGCAACAGCCTGCGCCTGCGCGGCTTCCAGGCCGCGGACAAGTGACCTGATCACCCAGAAGCGAGCGATGTGACGGGGAGACCGCCGTGGCCGGTTACGGACAGCACAAGGAAGACATCATCAGACGCCTGCGGCGCATCGAGGGCCAGGTGAGGGGGGTGCAGCGGATGGTCGACGAGGACGTGTACTGCATCGACGTCCTCACCCAGGTCTCCGCCATCAACGCGGCCCTCCAGTCCTGCGCGGTGGCCCTCCTGGACGAGCACCTCAGCTGCTGCGTCACGGAGGCCATCGCCCAGGGCGGGGACCAGGCGAAGGAGAAGGTGGGCGAGGCGTCGAAGGCCATCGCCCGGCTCATCCGGACCTGACGAAGTAGCGCGGACGGCGTTCGGAATACCGAAGCGGTATCAACCGCCCTTGTGTGAAGGGCACTCAGCGGAAAGCCTGATGCTCAGGCGAAGACACAGCCCGAGCACCTGCCGGAGGAGCACCAGCTCCGCCGAACCGGGAAGACCGGGGCCGCAGAGCTTCACGCAGGGGCGGTTCCTCATGAGGGCACTCAGGGAGGTGCTCAGGGGGGTGCTCAGCGGGGACGACATCCCGCCATCGTACCCCTGGGGGGTATACCTGAGCGAGTGACGCGGCCCGTACGATGAGCCGCCCAGGGGGAAGGGGATCCACGTGCGCCGGCTGGGAGAGCTGGAGGCCGAGATCATGGACCGGCTGTGGGCCTGGCAGCGGCCCGCCACGGTCCGCGAGATCGTCGACGACATCAATCGGGGACGCCGGGTCGCCTACACGACCGTCATGACGGTGGCGGACATCCTGCACCGCAAGGGCTGGCTCCGCCGCGAGAAGGCGGGCCGGGCCTGGCTGTACGAGCCCGTCCGCAGCCGCGAGGAGTACACCGCGGGCCTGATGCGGGACGCCCTCGGCGACAGCCAGGACCGGCCGGCCGCCCTCCTGCGGTTCGTCGAGGTCATCTCGGACGAGGACATGGCCGCCCTGGACGCGGCGCTCCGCGCGGCCAGGGGCGGCCCGGCGGGGGGAGCCGGCGGCGCCTCCGCGGGCGGTGGCGCGTGAACCACCACGCCCTCGTCCCGCTCGGGCTCGTCCTGCTCACCGGCCTCCTCGTGCCCTGGCTCGTCGTCCGGGCCCGCTGGGCCCAGCAGGTGCCCCGCCTCGCGCTCGCCGTGTGGGCCGCGTGCGGCGCGGTCTTCACCACGGCGAGCGCCCTGCTGCCCGCCCAGATGGTCCTGTCCGGAGAGAGCAGCCACCGCCTCACCGACATGCTGCTCACGCTCCGACTCCCCACCCCCGCCCAGCTGTTCGCCCTCGACGGCCGCGAGCAGCTCGCCCTCGCGATCGCCCTCGGCGTCCTCTCGCTCCCCTGCACCGCCTTCGTCCGGAGACTGGCGCGGGCCCGCCGGGTGCGGGTGCGGCACGCGGGGGTGCTGCGGCTCGTCGGACGGTACGACCCCGATCTGCGGGCCACCGTCCTCGACGACGACCGGCCCGCGGTCTACTGCCTGCCCGGCCGCTCGCGCCGCGTCGTCGTCTCCTCCGGAGCGGTGCACACGCTGACGTCCGCGCAGCTCGCGGCGGCCCTCGCGCACGAGCGGGCGCACATCGCGGGGCGGCACCATCTCCTCGTCGCGGCGACGGAGGCCTTCGCGGCCGTCTTCCCGCGCCTTCCGCTCGCGCGGTACGGCGGGACGTCCGTACCGCTGCTGCTCGAAATGGCCGCGGACGACCGGGCGTTGCGGCGATGCACGCGCGACGCGCTCGCGACGGCGCTGTACGCGCTGGCCTCGGGGCGGGCGCCGCGGTCCGCCTTCGCGGCGGGCGGCCCTTCGGCGGCGGTGCGGATGCGGCGCATCCTCACCCCGTACAGCGCGGGACACCCCGTCCTGCGCGGACTGTTCACGATCTCGTCGGCGGGGCTCGCGATGGCCCCGCTGATCATCGCCTGCTGTTCCTTCCCCGGCTAATTTACTCGCTTCACCGTCCGACCTCCCGAACACCGCTATTTACTAAGCGAATTCGTAGATTTCGCATCGGTCACGGGCAACTTAATTCACCGCTATTGTGGGTACGTTGGGGCTCTGGCTCGGCACGTCGAAGGGTACGAAACCTATGCAGCTGGCTGGCGTTCGAACGGCCGCGGCCGGCGATGCGACGACGATATCCAGGCTGCTCGCGGACGTCATTCGGAGCAGCTACGCCGGAATACTGGCCGAAATCCCGATGCGGCGGCTGATCTCGGAGCAATGCGCGCTCCCCCGCATACGCGCGGAAATTGAAATTCCGGGGGGCGCGCCCGGCTGGCTCGGCTGGCTCGTCGCGACCGACCCCGAGGGCGCCGTCGTCGGCGTCGCCGCGGGCGGGGTCCCGGTGCCGGGCGAGGGCGAGGTGTACGCGCTGGCCGTCGCGGACGGCTCCCGCCGCCGAGGAGTGGGTACGGCCCTGCTGTCGGCGGCCACGGACCGGATGCGGAGCTACGGCGCCCACGACCAGCGGGTCGAACTCCCGGCGGAGACGGACCCGGCACTCCCCTTCTACACGCACCAGGGCTTCGCCCCCCTCGGCCCCACACGCTGGAGCCGCAAGGTCTGACGCCCCCGGCGCAGGCCCGTACGACTGTCGAACCGGCGGTCGTGGCAGATCCACGCCATCGCGTGTTCACGCAGCCCGATCCGGTGGATCGGCGCTCCCCCGCCAGGTCAGGATGGGTCCAGCGGCGCGGTCCCGGCGGCACGGGTACCTCGTCCGGACGGCATGGACCGAGCGAGCCCCTGGAGGAGCGATGCACACACCGAGCGGCATTTCCCTGCCCGTCGTGCCCGCAGCGCTCGCCCCGGTCCTGCCGTCCCGATACGACCGGGAGCGGGAGCCCGCCCCTGGGGCAGGCATCCGGATCGAGTCCGACACGCTGCCCGGACTCGAATCGGTCTCTCCCGCCGACGAGGGCTCGGTCTGGCTGCACGACGCCCTGCTCGGCCCGCACAGCGCGGACATCGTCCGGTACCTCAGCCTCGCCCGCTCCACCGGCGGACCCGTTCTGGACCTCGGCTCCGGCGCCGGGCGGCTCGCCGTCCCGTTCGCCCGGCACGGCTTCGCCGTGGAAGCCGTCGACCGGGACGCCTCGGCCTTGGAGCGCCTCGAAGGCTGGGCCCGCCGGATCGGCCCGCAGGTCGCCGGGCTCGTCGTCACCCACCGGGCCGACCTCACCGACCTGCGGCTCGAAGGGAGTTACCGGCTGGCGATGCTCGCGGGCGCGATGGTCACGGCCGTCCCGCCCGCGCACCGGCCGGAGCTGCTGCGCGAGGTCGCCTCCCACCTGGAGACGGGCGGGGCGCTCGCCCTCGACTACACCGCGCACCAGCTGCCCGGTCTCATCGCGGAGCCGCGCAGGACCTGGGCGTTCCAGGTGCCGCGCTTCGACGGGATCGACGAGTGGGTGGTGGCGCGGCAGGTCTTCGACCTGCCGTCGATGAGCGAGCGGATCACGTACTACACGGCCCGCACCGGCAAGCTCTCCACCGAGCGGGTCGTGCTGACCACCGACAAGTGGATCGTGGATCCCGAGCGGCTCGCGGCCGAACTGCACTCGGCCGGCCTGCACATCGAGGGCCGGCGACGCCACCGGATCGACGACCGGACCGAGAGCGTCCTGCTGGTGTGCAGGACGGACGACTGAGACGGACGACCGGACGCGGACAGGGGAGGCGACCGGGCCGGACGCCTGACGAGGTTGACGAGCAAGAGGTACGATGCCCACAAACGTTTGAGCCGACCAGGTAGCGGGCGGAGAAGATGGCAGTCGTGGAAGAGCTGACGGGCCGCGAGGCGGTGATCCAGCGCCTGCGCGACGTCGGGCTGCGGGTCACGGGCCCGCGCCTCGAGGTGCTCACGGTGCTCGCCGCCGGCGGCCATCTCGACGTCGAGGCGATCACCACGACCGCGCGCGAGCGGCTCGGCACGCTGACCAGCCAGGCCGTGTACGAGATGCTGCGGCACTTCCAGGAGACCGGCCTGGTCAGCAAGTTCGACCGCCCCGGCCTGCCCGCCGTGTTCGAGATCTCCGGCCCGGCGCACCAGCACGCGCTGTGCGTCGTCTGCGGCCGCGTGGAGAACGTCGACACGGCCGCGCCGAAGCCGCCCCGGGGCGCGCTGCCGGAGTGGACGGTCGAGGACGCCGAGATCGTGTTCAAGGGCCTGTGCCCCGACTGCCGGGCGAACACCCCCGCCGCCTGAGCGGTCCCGAGCCCCCCGCCAGGCCCCCGCCAGGCCGTCGCGAACCGTCCTGAGCTGCGGTGAACTCCGTGCGCGGCGTTCGAATGTGTGGCAGGGTCTAGCGGGGCGATTCATCAGGATCCATGGGGGTCCGAGGGGAGTCTGCTGCGCCGTGTCCAGAAACGCCGCCGTGGCCCGTACGGGCAGCGAACAGGCTCTCGCCGTCTACCAGCAACTCCGCGCCCGTCCGGGGACGGCCTTCGACGAGGTCGCGGACCGGCTGGAGCTCTCCGCCGAGGAGCGGGTGCGATGTCGTGACGAACTCGTCTCCTTAGGACTGACCGCACCCTCTCACGACACGAGCGCCGACGCCGTCGTCGACCCCGACGTCGCCCTGTTGCGCCTGCTGCGCCGGGAGCGCGACCGGCTCCGGGAGCGCCTCGCCGCCACCAGCCGCGCGCACACCGCCCTCGAAGCCCTCGCCGGACCGTTTCTGCGGGCCGGGGCCACGCCGCGCGGGGAGATCGAGGTCGAGATCGTCGACGATCCCCACCGCATACGGCGGAGCCTCGCGGACCTGACGGACTCCGTCCGGACGGCCGCGCACTTCATGCACACCGGCTCCGTCCGCCGCGAGGAGCTGCCGGACGAGCTGGCCCAGGACCGCCTGTGGGCCGAGCGAGGGGTCCGGATCCGGGCCATGTACAGCCGGCGGGCCGCCTCGGTGCCGGAGATGGCGCAGCACCTGGAAGAGCGGGCCGCGCTGGGCGTGGAGGTCCGGTTCGCCTCCGTCGTCCCGATGAACATGGTCCTCGCCGACGAGAACTTCGCGCTCCTGCCGACCGATCCGCACGACCTGTCCTCCGCCGCGATCCTCGCCCGCGGCCCCGGCCTCGTCCGCTCGTACCTCGCCCTGTACGAGTACTGCTGGACGGCCGCCGCCCCGTACGGCGAGGAGGAGGCCGCGGAGAAGGGCGGCGACGGGCTCTCCGAGCAGCAGCGGGCGGCGCTGCTCATGCTCGCCTCCGGCATCAAGGACGAGCAGATCGCCAAGAATCTGGGGGTCTCGCTGCGGACGGTCAGCCGGCTGCTCTCCGAGGTGATGCAGGAGCTGGGCGCGGCGAGCCGCTTCGAGGCGGGCGTGAAGGCGTCCCGGCTCGGACTGCTCGACGGCGAGGGGGCCGAGCGCGGGGTGTAAGAGCGGGATACCACCGGGGAGTTCGGATGACGCACGATGGATGCCTGATCGGTCGGACCGGTCGGATCGGTATGACGGACGGCCGCCCAGCCGTGTGACAGGGTGACGGCGGCGCGACTCGAGGGAACAGGGGGTCACTTCGCCTTGATCACCACCGGCGGCATCACGGGTCCGGGGACGGGTTCGAGTACGGGGAACGGAACCGGGCGCTCGGACGGCTCACCCGATGCTGTGGTGACCCTTTATCAGGAACTGCGCAGGCGCGGAGTGTCCAGCCTCGGCGAGGTGGCCTCCGAACTCCGCCTCTCGTCCGAGGAGTACGAGCGATGTCGGAGCGAACTGACGGACCTCGGACTCATCGTGCCGACCAACCAGGCCCAGCACGGCGCTCGTACGGAACCGCGGACGGAACCGCAGGCGCGCGAGGGCGACGGACGGCAGGGCGGCGGGCAGCAGGACGGCGACACGGTCGCGGTGATCGACCCGGAGATCGCGCTGCTCCGGCTGCTGCACCGGGAGCGGGAGCAGCTGCGCGAGCATCTCGACGAGGCTGACCGCGCGTACAGCACCCTGGAGACCCTGGCGGGGGCGTTCCTGCGGGCCGGTTCCCTCACGCGCTCGGACGCCGATGTGGAACTGCTCAGCGACTACCGGCGGATCCAGCAGGTCCTTGAGGACATCACGGACGTCATCCAGCACAGCCTGGCGTCGATGCATCTGACGTCACTGAAGCGCGAGGTGGGCGATCGGGTGCTGAGCCGGGACCGGCGGCAGCTCGACAACGGGGTACGCGTCCGCGCCATGTACAGCGAGCAGGCCTGCGCCTCGCCCGAGGTGGCGGAGCATCTGCGGCGCCGGGTCGAGGCGGGGGTGGAGGTACGGATCGCGTCGGCCGTGCCCATGCCGCTGATCATCGCGGACGCGCAGTTCGCGGTCGTGCCGGTCGATCCGGCCGAACCGGCGGCGGGGGCGGTACTGGCCAGGGGCCCAGCCCTCGTCCGCTCGTACCTCGCGCTGTACGAGCACTGCTGGCACACCGCCCTGCCGTACGGGGACGGATTCGCGCCGGATCAGGGCGGCGACGGGCTGTCGGAGCAGCAGCGGGCGGCACTGAGCATGCTTGCCTCCGGGATGAAGGACGAGAAGATCGCACGCGGACTCGGGGTGTCGCTGCGGACGGTGAGCCGCATGCTCTCCGAGCTGATGCAGGAGATGGGCGCGACGAGCCGGTTCGAGGCCGGGGTGCGGGCCCATCGGCTGGGCTGGGTGGACTGAGGAAGTCCGAGAAGTCCGAGAAAGCTCGCCGGGGAATGCGAAGAGGCTCCGCGCTCGCCCTTTCCAGGGCAGTCGCGGAGCCTTTTCGCATTCCCCGGACGCTCAATTGGCAGGTATCGGCGCCGGGGAGACCTTGTCCCACTCGTTTCCGTTGGACGGGGACGGCGTGGGGGTCGGGGTCGCGGTGGTCTCGCCGGCCGCCCCTTCGGCCATCACGTGCTGGGGGGCCGAGACCCCGCTCGGGGCCGTCGCCAGGGCCGCGCCGCCGGCGACGGCGAGACACGCGGCCGCGGCGAGGGCGAACTGACGGACGGTCTTGCGCATCCCCGTGGCGTGCTCAGCAGACATGATTCCTCCAGGAGTTGGAATGTGAATTCCGCCTTCCGGGGGCCCGTGCCGCCGGGCGTTCCCTGAAGACATCTCCATTCTGTCCCCGCCCCGGAATCCGATCCAGGGATTCTCTGTGCGTGGACCCGCCATGGCGTGGATGCGTCAATACGCCCGCGCCACAACGGAATTGAAGGATCCGGAGCCTTCCATATCTTTGGTCGAACCAAAAGAGATGCTAGACTTGAGCTACGGCCTTCTCGTTCCTCCAGGAGAGAGAGGCCGCCGGGGCAGGGGCGTGCCGCCGCCCCTGCCCCGACCCCTGTCCACGCCCCTCCGCCAGCGCCCCGCGGTACACCTCGACGGTCCGGGTGGCGGACGCGCGCCAGCTCATCCCGCGCGCATGGCGGACCGCCGCCTCGCCCATCGTCTCCACCGCCTCCGGGTGCGCGGCGAGCCACCGCAGCCGCCGCGCGTACTCCACCGGGTCGTGGCCGTGCACCAGAAGCCCCGTCACCCCGTCCCACACCGCCGTCGGCAGTCCGCCGACCGCCGCCGCGAGCACCGGGGTCCCGCAGGCCTGCGCCTCCAGGGCCACCAGACCGAACGACTCGCTGCGCGAGGGCACCACCAGCACGTCCGCCGCCCGGTACCAGTCCGCCAGGCGTGACTGCGGTACGGGAGGGAAGGCCCGCAGCACGTCGGTGACGCCCAGCTCCCCCGCCAGTTTCCAGGCCGTCCCCTCGCGGGTCGCGCCCGAGTGGCCGCCCACCACCGGCACCAGGAGCCGCCGGCGCAGCCCGGGCTCCAGGTGCAACAGCTCGGCGACGGCCCGTACGAGCACGTCCGGGCCCTTCAGGGGCTGGATGCGGCCGGCGTAGAGCGGGACGAACGCGTCGGCGGGGAGCCCGAGCCGGGCCCGGGCCGCCGCCTTGCCTCCCCCGGAGCCTTCGGCCTGGGAGGTACCCCCGGCGGGGCGGAAGGTCCGCAGGTCGACCCCGGGCCGTACGACCTCGGTCCGCTCGCCCGCCGCCCCGTAGAGCGCGCGCAGCGCGTCCGCCTCGTCGGTGGTGTTGGCGATCAACCGGTCGGCGGAGCCGACGACCTGGAGCTCACCGCGGACGCGGAGCTCGGGCTCGGGGGTGTCGCCCTCGGCGAGCGAGGCGTTCTTCACCCGGGCCAGGGTGTGGGCGGTGTGCACGAGCGGGATCCGCCAGCCGACGGAGGCGATCCGGCCCGCCTGGCCGGAGAGCCAGTAGTGGGAGTGGACCAGGTCGTAGCGCCGGTCCTCCTTCAGCAGGGCCAGCGAGAAGGGCACGACGAGGTCCGGCATGGCCTCCTTGGGCAGCGGGCCGCGCGGCCCGGCGTGCAGATGGCGGACCCGGACGCCCGGGGCGAGCTCGACGAGCGGGGGCAGGCCCTCGCCCCGGCAGCGGGTGAACAGGTCGACCTCCACGCCCTGTTCGGCGAGGGCGCGGGAGAGTTCGACCATGTAGACGTTCATTCCGCCGGCGTCCCCCGTCCCGGGCTGGTGGAGCGGGGAGGTGTGGACGCTGAGCATGGCGACGCGCAGGGACACGTGGGGCTCCTGTGGAGTGGGGGCCACGTGTCCCTGCGCGTCGCTCGCGCGCACGGTCACGCGGCAGGGACTGGGGTACTCGGAGATACGTAAATACTTAGTTGCTTAGTAGTCGAGGAGGTCAGAACCCGAAGACCGGGCCCGAGGGCGGTGCGAGCCGGGTCCCCGGGAGGGGGCCCATGAGGGCGTGCCAGTCGACCGGCCGCCCCGGCTCCACCTGGAGCGCCGCCGCGAGCCGGGCCGCGCCCTCCGGCATCACCGGTCGCGCCCACGCGGAGAGCGCCGACGCCACCGCCAACTGGGCTGCGAGCGCCGGGAGATGACGGCAGGAGGTGCTGGGCCGGCACCGCTCGTGGGCGTTGACGTGGCCGAAGTCGGCCACCGAGCGGACCATCTCGTCGAGGACGGCGACCGCCCGGCGCGGGTCGAAGGCGTCGGGGCCGTACGCCTCGCGCAGGTCGTCCACGCCCCGGTGGAGCCGCCGCTCCAGGATCTCCCAGCCGGTGCCGCCGGGCAGCGCCTGCGGGGCGAGTCCGCCGCACTCCTCCCGTACGGAGGAGAAGAGCCGCGCGAGCCAGCTGTTCCAGCTCTCGTCCAGCTCCCGGCGGGCGGCCGCGAGCCGCTCCCGGTGGAAGACGGTGCGGCGGCCGAGCGGGCGGGCCTGGAGGACGTGCCGGCGGAGGGTGTCGGAGCCGTACTCGGTGAGGAGGTCCAGCGCCCAGACGTTGCCCTCCTGGACGCCTTCCTCGATGACGTACGACTCGTTGACGTTGAAGTCCTGCGGCAGCTTGATGTCCTGCGCGAGGAGCAGGACCGGCAGGAGCACCGCGTGGCAGAAGGAGTGTCCGAAGCCGCAGAAGTGGATGGCGCGGCGGGGCAGCGGGCCCTTGGTGTCGTAGCCGAAGAGGTGCATCGCGGCGGCCTCGAAGCAGCCGTCGATCCGGTGCTCGGGGAAGCCGTCGACCGGGACCGGGAGGCCCCACTCGGCGGGGTGGCCGACGGCGATGTCCGGCAGCCCGTCCTCGACGAGCGACTCGCACAGGGCGGCGAGCCGGGGCGGGAGCCCGGCCGTCGCCCAGTACTCGGCGAGCGTCTCCCGGAACGGCTCCAGGGGCACGTACAGCCGGCGGCAGCGGCGGGCCACCGCCGGGGTGTCGCAGACCGCGCAGCGCGCCGAGACGAGGTCGCCGCCGTCGTTGGGGCGGGCGCACTCGTGGCACATGCCGCCGTCGCTGTCCGCGCCGCAGTGCGGGCAGCTGCCGGTGGCGTGCGCCCCGTACAGCCAGCGGTCGCACGGCTCGCAGTAGGGCAGGAGGCGGGTGCGCGGGGCGATGACCCCTTGCGCGAACAGTCTGCTGAAGAGGTCCTGCACCCAGCGTCCGTAGCCCTTGTCGCGCCGCGGGCGCACGATGTGGTCGAACTCGACGCCCGAGCGCAGCCAGTCGGCGGTGATCGCGGCGCGGTAGCCCTCCGCGACCTCCTCGGGCTTGCGGTTGTGACGCAGCGCGCGGACCTCGACGGAGCTGGCGTGGTCGGCGGTGCCGGTGGTGAACCGGACCGCCTCCCCCTCGGCCCGCAGATAGCGGGTGAGGACGTCGGCGGCGACGTACGGCCCTGCGAGGTGGCCGATGTGGAGTTCGCCGTGGGTGGCGGGAGGGGTCGCGGTGATCCAGACGGGGGTGCTCATGGGACTGGGACCTCCTTGACGCTGTGGTGCGAAGCTTCAGCGGGTCAGCGGGGCTCGAAGTGGAAGGAACGGATGAAGCAGTCGCGCGGCTGCTCGACGGCGTAGACGATGCATTCGAAAAGGGCCTGGGTGGTCAGCTTCTCGTCGGGTGCTATTCCGTCCGGATTCGATCCGTCCCATTCCGCGAATCGCGGATCGGAGGTCGAGAAGTCGGGCGGGAAGAGCGAGAAGACCCGGACCCCGGACGGTCGCAGCCGGCGGGACAGGATGTCGGCGAATCCGGCCTGCGCGCTCTTCGCCGCCCAGAACGCCTCGTGGGCGTGGCCGGCGGTCGCGGCGGAGGCACCCTCGGCATCGCGGACGGCGACCATGTTGACGATGTCGGGCCGCAGGGAGCCGCGCAGCAGCGGCAGGAAGTGCTTGACCATGAGGACCGTGCCGCCGGCCGTCGACTCGATCGTCTCGACGATCTCGCGGTCGCTGGCGGCCTCCAGGTCCATGCCGTCGAGCCAGCGCGCACCGTTGTTGACCAACAGGTCGACGCGGTCGGTGTGTTCGCCGACACGGGCGGCGAACTCCCGGATCTCCGCGGGCCTGCTGAGGTCGCAGCCGAAGGCGTGGATACGGTCGCGGGCCGAGCCCATGACTTCGGTACGGGTGCGTTCGGCGGCTTCGACGGTCCGCGCCGAGACGTAGACCTCGGCGCCGAGATGCGCGAATCCGACGGCGAGCGCGCGACCGAAATAGCGGGACGCTCCGGTCACGACGACACGCAGGTTCTCGAATTTCATGTGCGTCTGCTCTCCCCACGGATACCGATTACCGGTCCATTTCAGCGTGGCAGAGAAAGGACACCGTGGGCCCTGTGAGAGGGGTGCGCGTTCACGCCGTTGCGTGGATGCGCCACGGCAGTTCGAGCCTGCCGAGGACCGTCGCCCGCTTGTGGTGGACGCGGACGCGGTCGGGTGCGGCAGAGACGGTGACGGTGCCGCCGGGGGTGCGGACGGGGCCGGTCGGCGCGGGGACGACGGTGCCGTCGAGCGCGCCGGCGGCGGCGAGGGCGGCGGCGCCGGTGAGGGCGAGCCGGGGGTGCCAGCCGCCGACGGTGAGGGCGCGGACGGAGAGCCCGCCGGGGCCGTCGCCCTCGGTGAAGGCGGCGATCTTGGGGAGGGCGGAGTGGGGCGGATACCCGAGGATGCGGGCGGCCTCGGCGCGCAGCGCGAGGAGCCGTGCGTGGAGGGCGTCCGCCGGGAGGTGGCGGGCGTCGACGAAGACGTACGGATTGCCGTACCGCACGAGCGAGACGGGCACCCCGCAGAGGACGTCGACGGGCCGACCGGTGGGGAGGGTGCCGGGGGCGGTGGGGGCCTTGAGGAAGCTGAGCGTGTACGCGTCGGTGCTGCCCTGCGGCTCGCAGAGGACGGTGTCCCCGGTGGTCACGGCCCGGACGGTGACGGGCCCGGGCCGGCCGTCGGCGACGACGCAGGCGAGGAGGGAGTGCCCGCACCCGGCCCGGAAGTCGAAGGCACCACCGGGGAGGGCCTGCACGAACCGGTAGTCGAGGCCTCGCCGGCCGGGGCCGTACAGGGCGATCTTGTGGAGGTCGGCGTACGCCGTCCCGGCGAGGGCGCCCCGCAGCCGCGCCAACTCGCCACCCAGCGCGAGCGCCCCGACCGGAAGCTGATCGAGCCGCAGGACGAGCGTGGGCCCGGGCGCGTCCTCGGCCCGCACGACGGTGCCGAGCACGACGCCTCGACGACGGGCCCGGCCGCCGGTCGCGGCCGCCCGCCGGGTACGGGCACGCTCAGGCCGCACAGCCCACCGGGATTCGCATGCCCTGTACGACCTCCGTCCACAGTTCGTGGACGGCGAGGCCCCAGAGGGCCAGGGCGTCATGGTGCGAGGGGCGTTCGAGCTGGCGGGCGAGGAGCTTCTGCACCCGGTCCGCGCGTACCTTGCCGCCGAGGACGAGGCGGGCCGGGGAGAGCAGTTCGCGGACGGTGTCGAGGAGCGGGCTGCCGGGGGCGAGCATCGCCGCGAGCGGGAGGGTGAAGGGCTGCTTGGGGCGGCGGAGGACGCCCGCCGGGAGCAGCTCGGACCCGGCTTCGTACAGCGCCCGCTTGCCCGTCCGTGCCGCCGTCGGCAGGGCGCGGGCGTGCGCGACGACGGACGGCTGGCAGAAGGGCATGCGGGCCTCGACGGCCCACGCCATGGAGAGGTGGTCGACGCGCCGCAGGTGGTACGCGGGGAGCCGCCAGCGCGTCTCGAAGGCGGTCATCGCGGCGAGCCGGTCCTCGCCGACGGCCTCGGCGGAGCGCAGCTCCTGCTCGATGCGGTCCGCCGCGGAGCCCTGATCGGCGATGTGGGCACGGTAGTTGGCGGTGTAGAGGTGTTCGCGGAGCAGGCGCGGGGCGGCGGAGAGGGCGTCGGCGTACGCGCCGGCCCAGTCGGCTCCGCCGGGCGCGGCGAGCGCGGCGCGCATCCGGTCGTAGCCGCCGAAGAGTTCGTCGGCGCCGTCGCCGGCGAGCGCGACGGTGAAGCCGTTCTGGCGGACGGCGCGGAAGAGCGCGTACGTGGAGAGGGTGATGGGGTCGGCGTTGGGCTGGCCGAGGTGGCGGACGGTCCGGGTGAGGAGGGAGGAGAGCTCGTCGGGGTCGACGGAGACCTCGTGGTGGACGGTCCGGGCCCGGCGGGCGACGGAGCGCGCGAACGCGGCCTCGGAGTCCGGCCACTTGCCCCGGTACGTGAGGTGGAAGGTGTGCAGCGGCGGGGCGTCGGTCTCGCGGGCGTGCTCGGCGGCGAGCGCGGTGACGAGGCCCGAGTCGAGGCCGCCGCTGGTGATCGCGCAGACGGGCACCTCGGCGTGGGCGAGCCGCCGGACCTCGTGGCGCAGGACGTCCTGAGTGTCCTGGGTATCGCCGGGGGGCGTTGCGGGGCGGGGGCCCCGGCGGCGGACGACCGGGGCGGATCCCGGGCGTACGAGGGCGGTGGCGCCGGGCGGCAGGACGCTGACGCCGTCGAGCGCGGTGTGCGTGGAGAAGGAGGTGCGGGTGGCGAGGACGGTGTCGAGGGCGTCGTCGCGCGGGGCGATCCGTACCCCTTCGAAGGCGAGGAGGGCGGGGATCTCGGAGGCGAAGCGGGTGGAGCCGTCGTACGGATCGTGGTGGAAGTAGACCGGCTTCATGCCCATGTCGTCGACGGCGAGGACGAGTTGGGCCGAGCCGGGGCGCAGGTCGAGGATCGCGACGGCGAACATGCCGTCGAGGTGCTCGGCGAAGGCCGGACCGTACTCGGCGTACAGCGCGGGGAGCACGGTGCCGTCGCAGCGGTCGGGGAAGCGGTGGCCGCGGGCGGCGAGCGCGCGGCGCAGTTCGGCGTGGTTGTAGATCTCGCCGTTGAGCACGGCGAGGATGCCGGGGAGGTGCGGCAGCCGGTAGGGCTGCTGCCCGCCGCACGGGTCGGTCACGGCGAGCCGGTCGCAGCCGAGCGACCAGCCGGGCCCGCTGAGCACATGGTGCTCGTCGGGGCCGCCGTGGCGCTGGCGGGCCGAGACCGCCGCGAGCTCGGCGGGGTCCGGGCGGTCCGCTCCCGCGGCGATGGTGCCGAGAATCCTGCACATGGCGGTCGCCTCCGTATTCCGAAGTCGCGCTTCCGACGTCACGCGTCCGAAGTCACTGTCCATCTCACACTGGTCGCACCCAATGATTTGAATCTACCAAGTTTTTGAATGGCGCGTAAGTGCCATGTCCAGTTCACGCCACGGGTTGGCCTTGCGGCGCTCCCGCCACCCCAACAGGCTTGCCTCATGAGGGACATGGAGGATTTCGAGAGGGGCCGCGGCGCACCCGCATCCCTGCTGGTCGTGGCCGCGCACCCGGACGACATCGAGTTCTGCGTCAGCGGCACCGTCATGCAGTGGATCGAGCGCGGCACCCGCGTCACGTACTGCATCGTCACGGACGGCGGCGCCGGCGGTTACGACGAACAGCTCCCCCGGCAGGCGATGGCGGACCTGCGCCGCGCCGAGCAGGTCCACTCCGCGAAACTCAGCGGCGTCGCCGACGTCCGCTTCCTCGGCTACCCCGACAGCTTCGTCGAGGCGTCCGTGGAACTGCGGCGCGACCTGTGCCGGGTCATCCGCGAAGTGCGCCCGCAGCGGGCCATCATCCCGTCCCCCGAGATCAACTGGGCGCGCGTCGCCGACCTCCACCCCGACCACCGCGCGGTCGGGGACGCCTGCCTGCGCGCGGTCTACCCGGAGGCCCGCAACCCCTTCGCGCACGCGCAGCTCCTGAAGGACGAGGGCCTGGAGCCGTGGACGGTCCACGAACTGTGGCTGATGACCGGCCCCACCCCGAACCAGTACGTGGACGTCACCCCGGTCTTCGACCGCAAGGTCGAGGCGCTGCGCATCCACACCTCCCAGACGGCCCACTTCGACGACCTGGCCGGCCTGCTCCGCGACTGGCTCGGCGAACACGCGACGGCGGGCGGGCTGCCGCCGGGCCGCATGGCGGAGGCGTTCCAGATCGTGCACATCGACTGAGCCACCGGCTGAGCCACCGGCCGATCCCTTCGGCCCTTCAGCGTCCTTGTGACGGCACGGGTCGCGTGAGACGGTGAACGCCACACGTGGGGGCGCGTGGGACCAACACGCGCGTGACGAGGGGGAGTTCACGCCATGACCAGCACCGCTTCCGGCCTGTACGAGGCCCTGATCACCCAGTACCTCGCACGGGTCGAGGCCGACCAGGAGCCCTACTACTCGGTCGCGAGCAGTCTGCGCGGCTACGCCGACTCGATCTGGAGCGACGCCGGGGACGCGAACCAGCACGTCCAGCGGCTGCTCTCGTCCGGCAGGGGCGAGGCGCTGGACGCCCTGGGGCAGCAATGGGACAAGGTCATGAACCAGGACGTCCTGTCGATCTCGCAGGCGGCGGGAGTGGCAGGCGCCGCGGCGAACGCCATCGCTGTGACCATCGCGGAGGCCAAGGCGCAGCTCGTCCAGGTCGCTGCCGAGTGCGCCGAGACCACCGTCGCCGGGCTCGCCGGCGCGACGCTGACCTTCGGCGCCGCCGACGGCATCGTCACGACCGCGATCGCGGGCGCCCAGGCCCAGTCGCAGGTCATCGTCTCCCAGTGCACAAGGAACGTCCTCAGTACCCTGAGCCAAGTCCAACAGGACCCGAACGTGGCCCCGCTCGAACGCATCGCCGCCGGCCTCGCGGGAGGCATCGGCGGCCAGGCCCGCGACGGGGTGGCCGACGCGGGGACGGGGCACGCCTGGGGCAAGGACCTCGGCTCCGGCAGCGGCCGGGCCATCGCCGAGGGCATCAGCGTCGACCACGCCGAGCACGAGCGCGCGGCCGGGCGGCTCCGGGAGGTCGCCGTCGAGGTCCACGGCAAGACCGCGGGCCGGCTGTCCGAGGCTGCCGACCACCACGCCACCGCCGCCGCGAGCGGCGAGCTCGGCGCGGCGATCGCGTCCGTGCTCGACACGGTCCTGAACAACCTCGACAAGGGCACGGACGCCTTCGGCGACTACCTGAGCGGCGCGCTCCCCGACGGCATCCTGGTGATCTCCAGCAGTCAGCAGGCCACGGACGACGCCAGTAAGAAGCGGATATCCGAACTGGACCGATAGGGCCAGGGTCAGGCGGGCGGCCAGGGACTCTGGTGCCCCGCGCGGTGATCGGGTTCAATGCCCTTCCGTCGACGAGCAGGGGCCATCCGTGACCGAGTTACCACCGTCCCATGACCGGGTTCCACCGCAAGCGCCGCCGCCTCCGCCGCCCCTCCCGCCGGATCGGGCACCGGGATCGTCCCCGGGACCGTCCCCGGCATCGGATCCGGCACGGGATCCGGCACGGGATCCGGCAAGGGATCCGGCACCGGCGCCAGCACCGGCGCCGACGCCGACGCCGACGCCGGTCGCTCCTGAGCAGGCTCCCCGGCCCCGGCGGCTCGGTGAGGTCGCGGCGCTCGTGTCCGCCCTCACGGCCGTCGCGGGGCTCCTGCTCGGCTTCTTCGGCCTGCCGACACTGGTCAATTCGCCCACGGCCCGGCCGGTCGTCGTGACCGTGACCGTCCCCGCGCCCCCGGCCGCCGGCGCCAGTGCCACGCCTGCGAGCGCGACACCCACACCCACACCGGACCCGGAGACGAGCGGTCCCGAGACGATCCCCGCTCCGCCGCCGCTGCCGACCGGCGCGGTCGCCCTCAAGGACCTCACCCCGCTCGGCGACCACGGACCCGACAAGGTCGGCCTGAGCACCGCGACGCTCGGGGGCAAGGCCCACGAGAACGCGATCGTCCTCCGGTACCCGTGCATCAACACCGTCGAGTACGGCCTCAACGAGCGCTACAAGAGCCTCACCTTCACCACGGGCCTCGACGACAACGGCCTGGCCAAGCCCGGGAAGCTGACCGTCGCCGGTGACGGCCGGCCGCTCAAGAGCGTGATGCTGGAGATCAACCGCCCCCAGACCGTCACGGTCGACCTCACCGGCGTGGTCACACTCGCCATCTACAGCGACATCAGCGAGGGCAACTTCTGCAACGACGACGACGTCGTGATCGCACTCGCCGACGCCGTCCTCCGGTCATGAGACGGGCGGAGCAGGGAAATGCCTCGACACCGGCCTTGTGATCGGGGACGCTTCCCGCGATGACAAGAATCGACGACACACCGCCCGCGTGGGACGAGCGCACCCAGCTCGCCACGTTTCTCGACTACACACGCGGCACCGCCCGCGCCAAGTGTGACGGCGTCTCCGCGGAGGACGCCCGCAAGGCGCTCCTGCCCGGCTCGCCGCTGATGACCATGAGCGGACTGATCAACCACCTCCGCTGGGTCGAGTACTACTGGTTCCAGGTGGTCTTCCTCGGCGAGGAGGACCAGGGCCCCTGGACCGACGAGGACCCCGACCGCGAAATGCGCGTCGCCGTCGACTTCCCGCTCCCTCAGCTGCTCGACGAGTACGCCGAACAGAGCGCCCGTTACCGCGAACTCGTCGCCGCGAACAGCCTGGACAAGCGGGCGGAGCGACCCGTCCGCGACGGCCGCCACGTCGATCTGCGCTGGATCCTCCTCCACCTCACCGAGGAAACCGCCCGCCACAACGGCCACTTGGACATCCTGCGCGAGATGCTCGACGGCACGACCGGCGGCTAGCGGGTAGCGGCCAGCGGCCGGCGCGGAGGGAAGCGGTTCCTCCGCGCGACCGGCGGGTACGTGGCGAACATGTCAAAGGGATGGCGCTGGTTCCTCCTGGCCGTGTTCGTCGTCTGGACCGTCTTCGCACTCCAGTGGATCGACCTGGGCTGCGACTACCCGGAGGCGTACCTCGCGGTCGTCCGCTTCGGTACGCCGGAGGGGCTGGAGTTCCTGCCCGCCTGCGGCGGGTAGGAACGCCGGCCCTCTGGCACGGTCAGACCGACCGGGCGCGGAGGCGGCGCAGCATGCGCGGGTCCTCGAAGCCGACCGATCGCGCGGCGGCGTCGATCGTCGCGCCCTGGCTGATGACGTGTTGGGCGCGTTCGAGGCGGAGCGTCTGCTGGTAGCGCAGGGGCGTGAGCCCGGTGGCGCGGCTGAAGAGGCGGGTGAGGGTGCGTTCGCTCACGCCGACGGCCGCGGCCAGGGCGGGCAGCGGCAGCGGCTCGTCGAAGCGGGTGTCGATGACGTCCTGGGCGCGGTGCACGGTGTCGTCCAGGTGCGACCGGTGCCGGAGCATCGCGCTGGCCTGCGGGTCATGGCCGTTGCGGCGGGCGTAGACGACCATGTCCCGGGCCACTTGGGCGGCGGCGGCCGGGCCGTGCCGGGTCGCGACCAGGTGCAGGGCCAGATCGATGCCGCTGGCGATGCCGGCCGAGGTGATCACCCGCTCGGCGGCGGTGAACAGGACGTCGCGGACGACGACCGCCCTGGGGTGGCGCAGCGCCAGCTCGTCCTGCAGGTCGTGGTGGGTGGTGCAGCGGCGGCCGTCGAGCAGTCCGGCCCGGCCCAGCGCGTCGGCTCCGGCGCAGACGCTGGCCACCGTCCCGCCCCTGGCGTGGTGCTCCCGGAGGGCCTGGAGGGAGGCGGCGCCGAGGGCGGGGCCGTCGGCCAGGGTGCCGGTCCGCCAGCCCGGCACCATGATCAGGTCCTCGGGCCCGAGCTCGGGCCAGTCGAGCCCGGCCACCACCGGCAGGCCCTGGGCGGTGGGCACCTGCGGCTGCTCGGCGACGTAGGCGAGCGTGTACGGGTGCCCGAAGTCGGCCGCCGTGGAGAAGACCTGCGCGGGGCCGGCCAGGTCCAGCAGCTGGACTCCTGGCACCAGGAGGAAGACGATGTGGCTCACGATCCGGTCAGCGTACGGGGAGTTCCGCCGCGACCGCGAGACCATCGAGCGTGGCGATGGTGGCGAAGCGTCCGGCGAGGGCGTACTCGGTGCGCCTGATGGCTTCCGCGGACGGCAGCGTGCGGGGGTCGGCGAGCAGATCGGCGACGCTCCGGTCGGCGGGGGCGTCGCGGTGGGGGATGGGGTGGGTCGCGGTCGCGTCGGTGACGAACGTGACCTGGTAGCCGAGGTCGCATGCGACGCGCGTGGTCGTCTCCACGCACTGCTCGGTGCGGATGCCGCAGACGGTGAGCTCGCGGATGCCGTGCGCGGTGAGGAGTTGCTGCAGGTTGGTGGTGGTGAAGGCGTTGTGCGAGGTCTTGTGGATCAGCGGCTCGCCGTCCGCTCGCTCCACCTCCTCCATCAGCCGGACGTGGCCGAGGGCCGGGTCGAAGACGTCACCGGTGCCGGGCTCGGAGTGCAGGACCCACACGACCAGGTCCCCGGCCCGGCGGGAGAGCCGCACCAGGCGGTTCACCTTGTCGGCGATCTTCGGGTCGGAGATGGCTTCCCACAGCGGCTGGGCGCGGAAGGACTCCTGGACATCGATGACGATCAGTGCTCGGCTCATGTCCCCCAGCCTGGCCCTCGCGGGCGGGGCGGCGACAGGCCGCATCGGGTCCGGCAGCGGACCGATCCGGTCAGCAGGGCGTACGCCGGCAGGTCCCATGAGGTCCGGGGTTTCGCCCTGTTCGGTACGCCTCGCCGGCGACGCCTTGTCGGTTTATCGGTTTGCCGCCGGCCGACGGCGTCGGATAGGAAGCCTGCATGCTGAGAGGTAGCAAGGTCGGGCTCAGGGCCCGGCACGACGAGGACATCCCGATCCTTCGGACCGAGCTGTACGACGACGTGGTGACCGGCTCGCGGGCGGAAGCCGCGCCGTGGCGACCGGTCACGCCCGGCGCGAAGGATCCACGGCTCGTGGTGGACGACACGGTCCAGGGGAGCGTCTCGTTCTCCGTGGTGGAGCTGGAGGGCGGCACCCTGGTCGGCACCGCGAACCTGTGGGGCATCGACAACCACCACCGGTCCGCGCACATCGGGCTCGGGCTGCTGCCGTCCGCCCGCGGCAACGGCTACGGCACCGACGTGGTCGCGGTGCTGTGCCACTACGGCTTCGTCGTGCGCGGCCTCCACCGGCTGCAGATCGACACGCTGGCGGACAACACCGCGATGCTGCGCTCCGCCGAGCGCAACGGCTTCGTCCGCGAGGGCGTCCTGCGCTCCTCGGCCTGGGTGCTGGGCGAGTTCCTGGACGAGGTACTCCTCGGTCTTCTCGCCCAGGACTGGAAGCCGGACCCGGCGGCATAGGCAAGGGCAGCCGTCGGGGCCCTGCTTCGACAGGAAGGCCGCGTCAGCGGACCACGTCGAAGACCTGCTTCTGCAGTCCGTTGGCGTAGACCTCGTGCTCGACGAGCTTCAGCTTCTGGGTGTCCTTGTCGGTGGCGCTGAAGAGCCGCTTGCCGGCGCCGAGGAGGAGCGGGAAGACGAGCAGGTGGTAGCGGTCGATGAGGCCGGCGTCCGAGAGGGCCTGGTTCAGGGTGGCGCTGCCGTGGACGATGATCGGGCCGCCCTCGGTCTCCTTCAGCGCGGCGACCTCGTCGAGCGAGCGCAGGATCGTCGTCTCGCCCCAGTTCGACACCAGGTCGTCCTCGGTGAGCGTGGTGGAGACGACGTACTTCGGCATCTCCTTGTAGTCGGCGAAGTCCTCCATGTCGGGCCACACGGGGCTGAACGCCTCGTAGCTGGTCCGGCCCAGCAGGATCGCGCCGGCCTCCTTCTGCTCCCGGCCCTTGATCTCGAACGCCTCGGGGAGGAACTCGACGTCCTTGAAGGTCCAGCCGGAGTTCCGGTAGCCGGGCTCGCCGCCGGGGCCCTCCACGACGCCGTCGAGCGAGATGAAGGCGGAGCTGATGAGAGTGCGCATGTCGTTTCCTCGGTTCCTCGGTGTTCCGGCGCTTGTCTTCGGTTCTCGGCTCTCGGCGCTCGGCGCTCGGCGCTCGGCGCTCGGCGCCGCGTGCCAGTCGTGATGTATGACCGCGGCCCGCGGAAAAACTCATCGGTCGCCACTCAAGCCTAAGATCGAAGTATGGCCATGCAGCGCAGTTCCTCACTGTCCCTGTGGTCTCGGGACTCGTTCCTGTCCGTCGCGTCGGTGGGCTCGACGCTCTCGATCGGCTCCGTCGGGTCTTTCCTCTCCGTCGGCTCGATCGGCTCCGCACTGTCCGTCGGCTCCATCGGCTCCTGGGCGAGCGCCTTCTCGCTGTTGTCCGCGCGGTCGTGCCGGGCGATCCTCTCCCACGGCTCCCGGCGGGGCCGCTGACACACGGCGGCCCCTGTGGGCTTCAGGCCGCCGAGTCGATCTTGGACTGGAGGTTGGTCAGGAGGAGCTGGAGGAGTTCGATCGTCGTCTCGTCCGTCAGGTTGCCCTCCGCGTCGAAGCGCTCGTGCGAGCGGAACACGTGCACCTCCGGCTTCACCACGACGTCGTTGTCCGTCCAGACGAAGACCTGACGCAGGGCGATCTGTGCGCGGACCGTGCCGAAGTTGGTCGGCGCGGCGCCGAGGATCGCGGTGGGCTTGCGGTTCAGGGGCAGGCCCTCGGTGCGGGTCCAGTCGGTGCTCAGCCAGTCGAGGGCGTTCTTGAGGACGCCGGGGATGGAGTAGTTGAACTCCGGGGTGGCGATGAGCAGTCCGTCCGCCTCCGTGACCCGGCGGCGGAGCTCGTTGACGACGGCCGGGCGCAGGTCGGGCGTGTCGAGGTCCTGGTCGTACGGCGGGATGTCGCGCAGGCCCTCGTAGATCTCGATGTCCTGGCCGGTGTTGAACTTCTGGGCGGCTCGCAGCAGTTGGGTGTTGTGCGAGTCGGAGCGGATCGAGCCGGAGATGGCGAGGATCGTGGACGCGGTCTTGGACGTGGACGCGGACTTGGACGCGGACTTGGACGCGGACTTGGACGCGGTCATGGCGGTTCCCCCTCGGAAACGGTGTGTCGTATCTCGACGACCAGAAAGCTAAACCGATCGGTTCAGTCTGTCAACGGAACGGTTCAGTCTTGACAGTGAACTGAATGGTGTAGTTCATTCGACGCATGCCCACTCCCACGACCGCAGCTCCCCCGACGCTCACGAAGGACGGCTCAGAGCGGGCAGGCGGCGGCCTGTTCCTCGCGTTACTCGCCGCACCCGCCGCGATGGGCGTGTCCGGGCCGACCCTGGCCCTGTCCGACGCCGCCCGCGGACTCGCCGTCTCCCCGGGGACGGCCGCCTGGCTGCTGACCGCCTACGGGATCGGCATGGCGGTCGGTACGCCCCTGCTGGCCGCGGCCGGCGGGCGGCGCGGCCCCGCCGGCACCGTCCGGGCAGGTGCGGCCGTCCTCGTCCTGGGCGCGGCCCTCACCCTCGTCGCCCCGAACCTCCAACTGGCCGTCACCGGGCGCGCCCTGGAAGCGGCGGGCGCGGCCGGGCTCAACGTCGCGGCCTTCCAGATCGCCGGCCGGGACCGCTCGGGTCGGGCGCCCGGGCTCGTCGCGATCGGCAGCGCGGTCGGCGGCACGTCGGGCCTCTTCGTCGGCGCGGCCGTCGCCGGGACGCTCGGCTGGCGCGCCACCCTGCTGCTCCCGCTCCTCAGCCTGCTCGCCCTCGCACCGGCACTGCGCCTCGCGGGCCGCACCGCGCCGGAGGAGGGACCCGGGACCGGGCACCGGCCCCGTATCCCCGCACTCCCCCTCGACGTGCTGCGCGACCCCGGCTTCCGCACCGCCGCCGGGCTCATGCTCGCGCTCTCCACCGTCAACTTCGCCCTGCTGTACGCGGCTCCGCGCCGCGTCACCGCCCTCACCGGCTGGACCGGCGTGGAGACCGGCGCGGCGGCCTCGATCGCCACCCTGGTGGGCGCCCTGCTGTCCTGGCAGCTGATCCGCGCCGCCCCCCGCCTGGGCGCGCGCCGGACGCGGCTGCTGCTCGCGGCCGGATCACTGGCGGCGGCCGCCCTGGCGGCGTTCGCGCCCTGGGCGGCGGTGGTCCTCGTCGGCTCGGCGACCAGCTCCCTCGTCACGGCCGGCGGTCAGGGGCTGCTCACCGGCGCGGCGACCGGGCGGCTCCCCGAGGCGCGGCACGCGACGGCGATCGGGCTGTTCAACCTGGCCTTCCTGATCGGGGTGGCGGCGGGCCCGGCCGCGGCGGAGGCCCTCCAGAACACACCCTGACGTCACCCTGACCGCCCAACCGACCTACCGCCCTGCCGCCCTGCCGCCCCACCGCCCTACCGCCCAACCGCACACCCTCACCTCAGGAGCTCCCCATGTCCCTCCTCCACCCCTCCTACCCCGCCCCCCGCTACTTCGGCGAGCAGGGCGAGGTCAACGCCCGCTTCCGGCCCGCCGACGCCGAGCCCGACTACGTCTCGGGGCCGGGGCCCGGCGGCACCGCGTACCACTACCTGTCCCAGAACACGTCGACCGACGGCGAATACGGCCTGTACCGCGTCGACATGGGGCCCGAGGCGGGCGGTCCGAGCACGCACTTCCACAAGGCCATGTCGGAGGCGTTCTTCGTCCTCTCCGGCAGCGTGCGGCTGTTCGACGGGGAGAAGTGGGTCACCGCCGGCTCCGGCGACCACCTCTACGTCCCCGTCGGCGGCCTGCACGCCTTCCGCAACGACGCCCCCGAGCCCGCCTCGATGCTCATGCTGTTCGCCCCCGGCGCGCCCCGCGAGGAGTACTTCGAGGCGATCACGCAGCTCGCCGACCTGAGCGACGCCGAGCGTGTGGAGTTCTGCGAGCGCCACGACAGCTTCTTCGTGTAGGCGGCCAGGGCCGCCGGGCCTTGCAGACCAAACCGTTCAGTTCATATACTGACGGCCCCCGCCACCACAGCTAAGGACCCCGCATGGACGCCCAGGGCGCCATCGACGAGTACGGCATCCCGATCATCCCGGACCCCGCCGACGCGGCCTCGCGCAAGCGGCAGGCGATCATCGACGCCGCCCTCGCCGAGTTCCTCGCCGAGGGCTACTCCGCGGCCTCCATGGACGCGATCACCCGCGGTTCCGGGGTCTCCAAGGCGACGATCTACAAGCACTTCGGCAGCAAGGAGCGTCTCTTCCTCGCCGTCATCGGCGGTGTCCTGCCGAAGACGTACGCCGATCTGGAGCCCTCCAACTCCACGCTCGCCGACGCCCCCGACCTGCGGGCCGCGCTCGTCCGGCTCACCACCGACTGGGCGCGGATCCTGCTGCGGCCCGACATCATGTCGCTGCGGCGCCTGGTGATCGGCGAGATAGACCGCTTTCCGCAGCTCGGCCAGCTCTGGTACCGGGTCAGCTACGACATGAACAACGGCCCGCTCGTCGAGGCCTTCACCGAGCTGCACGCGCGCGGCACGCTCGACGCGCCCGACCCGAAGCTCGCCGTGCAGCAGCTCGTCGCGGTGACGGTGGGCGTACCGCAGCTCGTGCGGACCTTCTCGCCCGACGCGGTGATCGAGGACGCCGAACTGACGCGGGTGATCAGCTCGGGAGTGGATCTGTTCCTGGCCCGGTACGCGACCGCCTGACGATCCTGACCCGGGCCCACACCAGCAGGGCAGCCGCCCACGCCCCGGTGGTCAGGAGCTGGATACGGCTCGCCTCGTCGCCCAGCATGAAGAGCAGCACCCCGCCGATTCCCGCGAGGGCGACGACCGCCCGTCCGGACGTGCCGTGCAGGCGCAGGTGGGAGGCGGCGATCAGCGCCCAGACGACGAGGATCGCGGCGCCGATGGAGTTGAGCAGGAACGGGAAGACCGTGCGCGGCCAGAGCAGGCTGAGGATCACCGAGACGAAGCCGAAGGCGGCGGAGGCGAGGACGGCCGCGTACGGGACTCCCTTGCGCAGCCGGCCGAGCGCGCGGGGTGCGTCGCCGCGCCCGACGAGGGCGTACAGCATGCGCGAGGAGCCGTAGATGTTGGCGTTCATCGCGGACAGGAGCGCGACGAGGACGACGGCCTTCATGAGGTCGGCGGCGCCCGGGACGCCGATGCGGGCCATGACGGCGGCGTACGGGCCGCCGGCCACGGCCGGGTCGTTCCACGGGACGAGGGCGACGATCACGGCCATCGAGCCGAGGTAGCAGACCGCGACCCGCCACATGACGGCCCGTACGCCGGTGCGGACCGCGCGGACGGGGTCGTCGCACTCGGCCGCGGCGATGGTGACGGTCTCCAGACCGCCGAAGGCGAAGACCGCCGCGACCATGCCGACGGCGACGCCGTACCAGCCGTTCGGCAGGAAGCCGCCGTCGCCGAGCAGGTGCGCGGTCCCGGGCGAGGGCGTGCCCGGCAGCAGACCGGCCAGCACCACGACCCCCAGGACGAGGAAGCCGCCGATCGCGGCGATCTTGAGGCCGGCGAACCAGAACTCCAGCTCGCCGAAGTTCCGGACGCCGGCGAGGTTGCTCACGGTGAACAGGCTCATGAAGACGGCCACCCACACCCAGCCGGGCACGGCCGGCACCCATCCCTCGACGATGTGCGCCGCGCCGACGGCCTCGGCGGCGACGCTCACGACGAGCAGCGCCCAGTACATCCACCCGGCGAGGAGCCCGGCCCACGGACCGAACGCCGCCCGCGCGTGCTCCGCGAAGGAGCCCGTGACCGGGCGGGCCGCGGACATCTCGCCGAGCATCCGCATCACCAGGACGGTCAGGACGCCGGCGAGGCCGTACGAGACGAGGATCCCGGGCCCGGCGGCCGCGATCCCGAACCCCGAACCGACGAACAGCCCGGCACCGATGGCCCCACCCAACGCGATCATGGCCAGATGCCGCTGCCGCAGCCCCGCGCCGAGTACCCGCTCTGTCACGATTCCCCCGAAATTCAGACGACCGGCAGACGACCGGCGCAGGAGTTTCGCCGCTGACCTGGCACGATGGCAAACCGGTTCCGGCCGCTGAGACGTCCCGAGAAGCCGGAACGGGTTGGGGAACGCGCGGGACCACGGCCTTCCGGCCGTCGCGGGAACTCGGCACGGCGTGGAGGCACCGGAGGACGTCGTCCGACGTGCCCAGGCCCTCCGCTGGCTCCAGGACAACGCCGAGGGATTCCTCGACTTCGACGTACTGGAGGAGCGGGAGCGGTCCGGGACCGACGTCACACCACAAGACCCACCGCGAGCGCCGTGATCAGGAGCCCCGAGGCGAGGGCCGTCGTCAGGCGGCCTCGGGGGCCCGTGACGAGGTGGCCGAGGAGGGTGCCGCCGGTGGCGAGGAGCAGTTGCCAGCTCGCCGAGGCCGCGAAGGCGGCCAGGACGAAGACCGTCGCTTCCGTCGCGCCCGTCGTCGAGTGCCCGCCGAGGACGAGAGCGGTGAAGTAGACCACCGTCATGGGGTTGAGGACCGTGATCCCCAGGAAGGTGAGGAACGCCCGCCGGGGCGCCGGCGGCGCCGCCTCGGCGCTCTGCGCGCCCGCCCGGTACGCACGGACGGCCGTCACCGTGGAGTGGGCCGCCAGGATCACGAGGACCACGGCCGAAGCCCAGCGCAGCGGGCCCGCCACGGGGGCGAGGAGGGGGACGAGGGCCGCGCCCCCGAGGACCGCGAGCGTGGCGTACAGCCCGTCCGCGGCGGCGATGCCGAGCGCCGCGCCCGCCCCCGTACGCCAGGGGGAGCGTGCCGCGACCGCCACCAGATGGGCGCCGACGGCGCCGACCGGGATCGCGATGCCGTAACCGGCCAGCAGGCCGGCCACCACCGCGCCCGTCACGCGACGGCGGGGATCGCGCCTTCGGGGAAGCCGGGCTGCTGCTGTCGGCGGTAGTCCGCGCCGTCTTTGGTACGGGTGAGGAAGCCGCCGATCACGAGGTAGCGGCGCAGGGCCGAGAAGTCCTCGTGCACGGTGAGCAGGGCCTCGTTGACCTCGGACTCACGGTAGGACCGGTCCGCGTCGAAGAGGGTCTCGGCGAGATGCGCGAGCAGCGCCTCGCGGCGCGCGGGCTTGCGCGGGATCGCCTTGAGGCGCCCGTCCACGGAGAACAGATCCGCGACGGGGCGGGAAGGATGACTGGTCATGGGACGGAAGCCTGACGCCCACGGCCCCCGCCCCGCAAAGGGTTTTCGGGAGGCCCGGCCGGGGCTACTTGAGGATGACGTTCACGGCCTCCTGCACCGTCGGCAGGATCGACCGGACACCGCCCCGCTCGAAGATCGGCCGGGCCTTCTCCACGAACGCGAGGAAGTCGTCCTCCGAGTCCCAGAAGTCGACGACCCGCCAGCCCCCGGACCCGTCGGGACCGGCCGCGTGGGCGAGGAACCCCTGCGGCGGGAACCACTCCTCGGCCTCCAGGAGCCGCGTGGTCTCCTCGTACTGCGCCTGGGTACCGCCGGGGATCTCGACGGTGACGATGACGGCCATGGTGCTGCTCCTGTACGTGCGGGGAGTGGGGTCCCGACCAGCTGACCAGCCGGTCCCCCGCCCCGCACGGCGGCGGGCCCCGAACGAGCGAACGCGCCCATCAGGGCCCGCGGGTCAGGCCTTTCCAGCCTTGGCGGCAGGTGCGTCGGGTCCGCAGGACAGGCGGGCGGCCGTCAGAGCCGGTTCGCCCGCCTCCATGTCGCGGAGCGGTTGCGCGCACTCCAGGACGCCCGCGCCGTCGATGATCCAGCTGGTCGCCCGGCCGACCGCTCGCTTGCCGTCCGCGCACGTGTAGCGGAAGTCGGCGGTGACCTGCCGCACATAGGCGTAGTCCACGAACGTTCCGGCGCCGTCGACCCTGGTGCGGCCCGCGTTGAGATCCGGTGCGGGGCGGCGGACGTTGGTGAACTCGCCGGCGACGCCGTCAGCAGCGTCCCCTTCGTCGACATGGAGGCCCAGCGAGCGGAGCACGGCCTCGGCGCGTACCCGCGGCCCCTTCTCGAAGGTGACGGTGACACGCGGTGTGTGGAGCGGCGCGAGCTTGTTCGTCAGCTTGCCGCCTCCCTTGCCGAGCTTCTGCTTCTCGGCGACGCCCGTCAGGACGTCCCGCTTGTCGACGTTGAACCACGCGTACGTGCCGTTCGCGCAGGCGGTGTCAGCGGCGGCGGTGGCAGCGGCGGCGCGTGTGGGCTTCGCGGCCCGCTCCGGGCCGTCGGACGTGCAGGCGGCCGTGCCCGCGATCAGAGTGACGACGGCACACGCCGAGAGCCAGGTCTGTCGGATCTTCATGCTGTTTTCCCCCGGTCCCATTGGTCAATGGTGGGATCACTCTGCCCGCCGAGGGGCGGGCAGGACACGGGACTTGAGCATCTCCAGAGGTCGACCTGACGAAGTCAGTCCGCGAAGCGGGAGACGTAGCGCCTCTGCCAGGGGGTTTCGACCGCACGGGGGTCGTAGTTCCGGCGTACGAAGTCCACCGCCTCGCCGGCCGGTACTCCGTCCAGGACGGCGAGGCAGGCCAGGGCCGTGCCGGTTCGGCCACGGCCACCGCCGCAGGCGATCTCGACACGTTCGGCGTCGGCACGGGCGTACGCCTCGCCGAGGACGGCTCGGGCCTGTGCGTGGTCGGCGGGCAGCCGGAAGTCCGGCCAGCGCAGCCACCGGACGTCCCAGGGGACCTCGGGAGGCTGCTTGCCGAGCAGATAGACGGCGAAGTCGGGCGTCGGACCGTCCGGAAGCGGCCGGCGAAGGCCGCGGCCTCGGACCAGGCGCCCGGAGGGAAGCCGCAGAACACCAGCGCCGGTTGCGCTCCAGGTCTCGTTCACCCGCTCACCGTACTTGCGGCGCGGACGGAGCATCCCGCCGCACCTCACGCACAGCCACCCTGATCATCTGGGCTCCGGACGTGATCGCCGGCCAGCCCTCAGCGCAGCTCATCCTTCAGCATTCCCATGGCGTACTGGTCGTACCACACGCCCTCCCGGCGGAACACCTGACGCAGTCGGCCCTCTTCGACGAAGCCGACCTTCTGGTAGATGTGGTGAGCCGCATGGTTCTCCGTGACCACGGTGAGGGAGATCTTGTGCAGCCGCATGGTGTCGAATCCGTACCGGCACATGGTGCGCAGCGCGTCGGTGGCGTACCCGCGGCCCCAGTGAGACTTCTCGCCCAGGTAGATGTCCAGCTCAGCGCAGCCCGTCTCCGGCACGGCATCCCGCAGCCGCACCAATCCGATCAGCGTCTCCTCGTCACGCACCTCGATCCCGTACAGCGTGTCCCCGTACGTGTTCGGTCCCCGCGCATCGAGGCGTTTGCGCACCCCCTCCAGGTGCTGGTCGTAATACGCGTCCATCCAGCGCATCACGTCGGGGTCGTTGTTCCACCGCCACAACGACTCCGCGTCGGACGGTGCCAGCGCACGCAGTTGCACGAGATCTCCAAGAATCATGGCGTGCATTGCACCACGGCGTGTCTGGCGCCTCCACCGAATTCCGCGTCGCGCCTGGCCGGCCCCGCCCTCCGGGCGGCCGACGCCACGGTGACGACACTCCCTAGCGCGTCACCCGGTAGCGCAGGTAGACGAACTTCGAGGCGAAGGTGCGGGTCTCGACGAGTTCGAGATCGACCTGGCGCTCGTTCCGGGCGAAGAACGGGATGCCGCCGCCGACCAGCACCGGGTGGACGATGACCTGGTACTCGTCGATCAGACCCGCCTCGGCCGCCCCGGCGGCGAGCGTCGCACCGCCGATCGCGATGTCGCCCTCCCCCGGCTCGGCGCGCAGCCGCTCGATCTCCTCCGCCAGACCACCGGAGAGCAGGCGGGCGTTGCCCTGCACCTCCGTCAGCGTGGTGGAGAACACCACCTTCGGGAGCGGCTTCCAGAGCGCGGTCCACTCGCGGTTGGCGTCGTCGAGCGTCGGATCCTGGTCGGCGGTCTCCCAGTACAGCATCGTCTCGTACAGCCGGCGCCCCAGCAGGTGGACGTCGACGTGCCGGATCTCGTCGATCCAGAAGCGGAAGACCTCGTCGTCGGGCTCCGTCCAGTCGAAGCCGCCGTCCGGCCCGACGATGAAGCCGTCGAGCGAGACGCCCATCGAATAGGTCACGTTGCGCATCGGAAGTCCTCCTCCTCGGTGACGGGACCGACAGTACGACCGCCGGACGCCGCAGGCTCCTCACGCGGCCGGGCGAGGAGGCAGGATGGCCCCCATGAGCGGCATCTTCGACCCCCTCGACCCCCTCGACCCCCGCCGGGTCCTGCCCGGCGAGTACCCGCTGTGGGAGGAGGCGCTCGCTCTGGTCAACCGGGACCTGGCGGTGACCTTGCCGGACGTGGAGCCGCTGCGGCTCCTGGCGCTTCCCCCGTGGGACGAGGGAAGGGGCGAGGACGTCTACGTGGCCATGGCCAACGGCGAGTGGCAGGGCAACTGCCTGGATCCGAGTTCGGCCGACTCGCCCGCCCGCGCCTCGGCGGACGTCGCCGAGGCCGCGCAGGAGACCGTCTCCGAACTCCTCTGGCGGGCCTGGCCCGTGTGCGGCGAGCACGGCATCGGGTTGCACCCGCGCGAGGAGGACGGGCAGGCCAACTGGCGCTGCGCGGGCGGGAAATCGCCCGACGAACCAGCACACGTCCGCGCCGCCATCGGCGCCCTCGACACCCTGGTACGCCCCCACCGCCCGAACCGCAAGCGCCGACGGCACGAACGCTGACCGCTGACGTCAGATCGCGCGCGCCCGCGCGAACGCGGTGAAGACGGCCCATGCGGTCGGCGTGGCGGTCGGCGTGGCGGTCAGCTCGCCGCGCGCGGCCCCCTTCCTGACGCGGGTCGGACGGCGCCTGGCGGGTAGGTGGGTGGGGGCTTGGTCAGCGGCGGGGCAGGGTGGGTCCGCCCCCCGGCTTGGTTCGGGGTGCGCGGCTGTTGAATGGGGCGGCCCGGCTTGGCTTAGCGGGTCACGGCCGGGGGCAGTGGGGATTCAGGCCCCGCTGGTCTGTCTCGGTGGGTGGTGGGGCCGGCGGCGAGACATTCGTGCACTTTCCCCGCTCTATAAGGGTGATGCGCCCCCCTTTGGGGTTACCTCGGGGGGCGTTACTCAGAGTAGCCACGGGGTTGGGCACCTGTTAGGCACCTCTCCACCCACCGGGAGTGACCAGCCGGGACTGATGGTCTGGGGACGTGGGGTGGCTCGGCATGGCTTACGTTGACGGCCAGGTGGCCGGCCTCAGGCCGGCTTGCGCCAGACGGAGATGTGTTTCGCGGAGTCCTGGGTGAACGGCGACCCGTCCCAGTCCGTGACGCGACGTTCCAGTTCGAGCCCGGCGATCCGTGCCATCAGGTCGAGCTCGGCCGGCCAGGCGTAGCGGTGCCGGGAGTTCTCGCGGCGGTAGCGGCCGTCGTCGCCGTCGCGGGTGAGGTGGTGCGAGACGAGAATCTGCTCGACGAGGTCGAACGTGTCGAAGCCGAGATGCCGCTCGGAGACGTCGAACGGCACCGCGACCTGGCCGGGCGGCAGGAACCGCAGCGGCGGCACTCCCAGCTCGATGACGAATCGGCCACCGGGCTCCAGATGACGTGCGGCGTTGCGGAAGCACTCGACCTGCTCGTCCTGCGTGAGCAGGTTCGTGATGGTGTTGTAGACGAGGTAGACCAGGGTGAAATCGCCGGGAACGACGGTGGTGGCCATGTCCCCGATGACCACCGGGAGCGTGTCCTCGTCGATCTTGCGCCGCAGCACCGCCGCCATGTGCTCGGACAGTTCGATGCCCACGACCGGCACGCCGCGTTCCCGGAGGGGGACGCCCACTCGTCCGGTCCCGATGGCGAACTCCAGTGCCCGGCCGTCTCCGGCCAGCTCGGCGAGGAAGGCGAGAGTCGGTCCGAGAACGGCGGCCGAGGACGTCTCGGCCTCCTCGGTGTCGTAGCGTTCGGCGGTCGCACGGGTCCACAGTTCACTGCTCGTCACGGGGGCCACTTTGCCGGGTACCGAGGAGCACTGTCGACGCATTTTCGGCGGCAGCCGGGTCAGCTTGCCGGGCTGGTCAGCTCGCAGTGCGGATAGTCGTTGTCCGGATCGCCGACGGCGGTCCAGAGCATCAGGACCTTGCCTTGCCTCAAGGCGGCGTAGGAGTCGGGCTTCCGCTTGAACTCTCTGGGGTCGGTCATGTCGAAGCCCACGGGCTGGGCGTCGTCGAAGGTCACAGCGACGATGCTTTGCTGCTCCTTGTAGGTGTTCTCCTTCCAGGTGCCTGTTCCGGACCAGGTCAGACCGTCGTACCACGAGACGGCGACGCAGATCTTGTCGGCGATGAACGTCCCGTCCCGCTTCAGCGTGATGGTGCCGCCGTCGTCATCGGTCCACGTGGTCTCCAGATCGGCCGGCTTCAGGACGACCGGTTCGCCGTCGGGCGGCGGCATGACGGTGAACCTGCCGCAGGACGTCAGGGCGAGACCTGTGGCGGCCAAGATCAGCGCAGTACTCCAGCGACGCAACACACTCCACCCCTCGCGGGTTCCGCAGGCCGCGCGTGTGCGACCGGTGGACTCAGGAACCCGCGCCGTACCCTGACACGGAGTTTGAACATGTTCAAGTCCCAGCCGGAACGAGCAAGCCTGCGGACCGGCAGCGCACTTCACTCGTACGGGCGGTCTTTACTCTGCGTGTCGTTTCAGGCATATGCCGTGCGGTAGGTTCGCACAAAACGGCCCTCGCCAACGGGTGCAACCGTCGTCGAGGGCCTGAACCACTAGTGGAAATAGGCCTCCACCGTGATCTATCGCAACTTTATCGCGCCCTCGCGCGACTTCACCCAGCTCACCAACGCGATCATTCGCCATCCGCGCCTCGACTCGGACGCCGCGCGCATTCTCAACTGGCAGCTTTCCCTCGCCCCGCACGCCCACCAGACCCTCTCCGAGACCGCCGAGCGCGCCCGGATCGGGGCCTGTTCGTTCATCAAGGCGAAGCGGCAGCTCAAGGCCGAGGGGTACGTGCACGAGCGGCGCGTGCAGGGGGAAGGGGGGCTCTGGGCCACCCAGCAGCTCGTCTCCAGCGAACCCCTGCGGGCCGAGGAGGCCGCCAAGATCTTCGGCGGGATGCCCTTCCGCGCCGGGACCGAGCGGGTGTTTCCGCAGCTGGCGCCGAGTGCCGTGGTTCCGGCCGTCGGTCATCCGGCGAGTCCGTCGACCGACGGTCATCCAGAGAAAGATCCCAGGGAAGACACCTCCCTCCTTCCCCCCGCGCCGGAGCCGGAGATGGAGTCGGAGTCGGAGTCGGAGATGGAGCCCGTCGACGAGCCGGTCGACGAGGCCGTCGACGACGCCCGCGACGCTCAGTTCGACGAAGCTCGCGCCCTCGTCGGGGCCCTCCCCCTCCTCTCCCCCGCCCTCCGGTACATCCCGCCCGGCATGCGCGACGAACTCGCGCTGCTCGTCGGCCGCTGGCTCGCCGCCGGACACACCTCCGCCGACGTCCACGAACACGTCCTGCGCGGTCTGCCCGGCGCCGGGACGCCCGTACACCGACCCGGCGGGCTGGTGAGATACCTGCTCCGCCACGTGCCACCCCTGCGCGTGACCCCGCCGGCCGGGCCGCCCCGGCTCTCCCCACGGCTCGAAGGCGCGCAGGAGTGCGCGGGCAGACACACCCAGCCCATGCTGTTCCGGCCCGTTGCGGACGAGACCCTGTGCCCGGAGTGCGCCTCTTGGGCTACTGACCCAGTCGGTAGCGGATCTTCTTGACGAGTTCCTTCAGGTCGGGCTGACGCAACAGGCTGTAGTGGCCCGCGTCCAGCTCCACCACCGTCGGCGGGCGGGTCGACCAGCCCTCCGCGTTCTCCAGGAACGAGTAGTCGTCGCCCTCCGCCTTGAAGAGGGTCACCGGGCAAGCGACTTGGCGCTCGGTGAGCTCCTTGAAGGTGTACGTGAAGTCGAAGGTCTCCTCGACGATCGCGACGATCCGGGTGATCAGGTCCGGGTCCAGGGCCGGGAAGCGGTCCGCGACCAGGGCGACGAAGGAGTCGCGGTCGCCGGACTTCACCGTCGCGTCGATCGTGCCCGCGAAGACCGAGTAGAGGATCGTCACGAACGCCGGGTTGTCGTACGCCGCCCCGCCCGTCTCCGACGAGCGGACCTTCGGGGAGCCGGGGGCGATCAGGAAGAGGTTCTCCACCTGCTCGCCCGCCGCTTCGAGGAGGTGCGCGGACTCGAAGGCCACGCGGGCGCCGAACGAGTATCCCCACAGCGTGTACGGGCCTGTGGGCCGGCGGCGGCGGATCGCGGCGACGTCGGCCGCCGCCATCTCGCGGATCGTGGCGTACGGCTCCTCGCCCCGGTTGATGCCGTAGGCCTGCACCCCGTAGAAGGGGCGGTCGATGCCGATCTCCTCGGCCAGGTGCCGCAGGTTCATCGTGTAGCCGCCGAGGCCCGGCCAGCAGTACACCGGCGACTGGGCCCCCGCCGCGTGCAGCCGCACCAGGCGGGACGCGGGCGTCGCGGCCGCGCCGTCGACCCGGTGGGCGAGTTTCTCGATCGTCGGGGACTCGAAGAGGATCTGGAGGGGGAGCTGGACCCCGCCGCCGAACTCGCGGTTGATCCTGGTGATCAGGGCCACGGCTATGAGGGAGTTGCCGCCCGACTCGAAGAAGTCGTCGAGGACGGAGACCGCCTCGACCTCTTCGTACTTGAGCGCCGCCGCCCAGATCTCGGCCAGCCTGCTCTCCGTGCGGGTCCTGGGGAGGACGTGGGGGCGGCCGTGCAGGCCGGCGTTGACCACGGCGAGCTCGCCGAGCGCCTTCGCGTCCACCTTGCCGTTCGCGGAGAGCGGCAGCCGGTCCAGGACCACGACCCGGTTGGGGATCATGTAGTCCGGCAGGTGGTGGACGAGGTCGTCGCGGATCATCTCCGCCGGGCCCTTCATGTGGACCGTGTCCTCGTACATGCCCTCGCTGCGCCGCTGCTCCTCGCTGACTCTGCCCCCGACGAAGAAGTACGAGGGTCCTGTCGGGCGGTCCGCCGCCGTGAGGATCTCGTCCATCCGGCGGGCGGCGGGGAGCGGGTGGGCCGTCTTCGAGCTGTAGCCGGAGGACATGAACCCGAGGCCGTGGTCGCCGTGTTGGAGGCGTTGGAGCGCGCGGCCCAGGTCGACGTACCCGCGTCGGGTGTCGCGCGTACGGCTGATCACCGTGATGCCGAGCGCGGATCGTTCGTAGACCGCCTGATTGATGGCGATCACGTGCTTCTTCTCTATGAGGGAGGGGGAGATGGGCAGTAAGTCGCCTTGCTCGTAGGCGTATTGGGCTGGCGGGAGGTCGGCGATCGCCTCCGGGTGCGACTGGACGTAGACGTCCACCTCCGGGGCCATGCCCGGTGCCTCCGCGTCGTACGGGACCACGTCGAAGGTGCCGTCCCCGGCGGGGCGGATGTCGAGGCCGTAGCCCGGCAGGATCTCCTCGAAGAGGCCCACCATGTGGCCCGTCTCGATCTCCAGGACCTCCTGGATGTTGTTCTTGTAGACCGGCTCGATGGCGGAGCGCTTGCCCTGGAAGGAGAGGCGGAGGGTGGGGTCGCCGCCGTCCGCGAGCGCCTCCGTCAGGTACAGCTGGTGGCGTACCGGGTGGTAGTAGTACGTGCCCGGGTCGAGGCCCGCGATGCCGCGCGCCTCGACGTACAGCTGGGTGGCGTACAGCGCGCCCGGCGAGGCGTAGCCGTACTTCGGGAGGAGTCGCTCCTCGCTCGTGAACTGGCCGAACCAGCGGAGGAGTTCGCCAAGGTCGGCGGCGGTGAGGCTGCCGATCGCGCGGGAGCCGATGCCCTCGGGGCGGCGGGCCAGGGCCGCCAGGACGTCGGCGCGGGTGACGTCGCCGCCCTCGTAGAAGCGGTACGTCTTGCGGGCGAAGACCGTGCGGCGCATGCGGGCGGTCGGCGTGCGGCCCGGGAGGGCGACGGCCGGGCGGCCGGCCAGGTCGGCGTCGTCGCGGGTGCCGGCGTTGGACAGCTGGGCCTTGACCTGGAGCTTGGACTCCTTGGACTGGTGGTGGGCGCCGTGGTTGCCCTGGTCCATCAGGGCGGCTTCCTTCGGGGAGAGCTCGACGCAGGCGACGAGGTTCTGGAAGCCGGTGCGGGGCTCGTTCTTGACGATGACCGCCGCGTTCTTCACCCAGTCGTGGTTCTCGATGGCGAGGGCGATCTCGTCCAGCTCGACGCGGAAGCCGCGCAGCTTGATCTGGTTGTCGGCGCGGCCGGCGAACTGGACGGTGCCGTCGTCGTTCCAGTGGGCGAGGTCGCCGGTGCGGTAGAGGCGGTCGCCGGTTTCGGTGTCGGTGATGAAGCGGTCGGCGGTGAGCTCGGGTCGGTCCAGGTACCCCCGCGCCACCTGGATGCCGCCGATGCACAGTTCGCCGTCGCGGATGTGGAAGGTCGTGTCGTACGCCGGTCTGCCGATGGGGATCGCGGACGGCCCTTCGGAGAGGGTCGCCCGGTCCACCGTGTGCGAGGAGGCGTTGATCGTGCACTCGGTGGGGCCGTAGAGGTTGATCAGCTCGGCGTCCGGCAGTTCGGCGAGGAGCTGGCCGGCGAGGTTCCGGGAGAGGATCTCGCCTCCCGAGTAGACGCGGCGGAGGGTGGTGCAGGTGGCCAGTCGTTCGGTGTCGACCAGGGCCTGGAGGAGGGTGGGGACGCCCTGCAGCATCGTCGCGCCGTGCGCGCGGACCGCGTCGATCAGGGCCTCGGGGTCGCGGTGGACGCCGGGCGGGCCGACGGCGACGCGGGCGCCGACGGCGGGGGCGAGGATCTCCCACTGGGCGGCGTCGAAGCTCATGGGGGTCTTCTGGAGGACGGTCTCGGCCGGGCCGAGGTGGTGCTCTGCGGCCATCCAGCGCATCTGGGCGACGATCGAGCGGTGCTCGATCATGACGCCCTTGGGTCTGCCGGTGGAGCCGGAGGTGTAGATGACGTATGCGAGGTCCGTGTCGTGGATGTCGTACGGGGTGGGCTCCTCGCCCGCTGTGCGCCAGGCGTGCTGGACGGCGTCCTTGAGGGTGACGACGGTGGTGCCGGGTGGGGCGAGCTCGGCCACGCGGGTGCTGAAGCGTTCCTGCGTGAAGACGATGCGGGCGCCGCTGTCCTCGATCATGTAGCGGAGGCGCTCCTCGGGGTACTCCGGGGAGAGCGGGACGTAGGCGGCGCCGGAGGAGATGACGCCCCAGGCGCCGATGACCAGTTCGAGGGACGGGTCCACGTGGACGCCTATGCGGGTGTCGGTGGTGGCGCCGAGGGTGCGGAGGTAGGTGGCGAGGATGGTGGCGCCTTCCGCGAGCTCGCGGAAGGTGAGCGTCTCGTCGTCGTAGCGGACGGCGGTGGCGTGGGGGCGCGCGTGGGCTTCGGCGCGGAGGAGGCGGTCGAGCGTGGACATGGGTTCCCTTCGTCTGCGGCCCCGCCGAGCCGGGCGCCCACCCAGTCGTTGGCCGCCCCTTCGCCGGGCTGGGGCCCGCCACCCACCCCCGTTGTGGGCATTCGTCCCGCTGGGGCGGGACTGGTGGGCACAACGGGACGGCGCCCCGTGCCGGGCCTAGGCTTCCGCGCCTGCACCCGCACCACGTGCGCGGCGTGCCGTTGGTGCGGGTAGGCGCAGGGAGCGGAGGCGCCCGCAAGGGCGCCGTCCCGTGTGCCCACCCGTCCCGCCCAGCGGGACGATTGCCCACACGGGGGTGGGGCGGGGTCGGGCCGGGTGGGGTCGTTGGGGTCAGCGGTAGATGAGTAGTTCTTGTTCTGTGGCGCCTGTCAGTTCGTAGCGGGTGCGGACCAGCGGGCGGCCCGCGTAGATGCGGATCAAGGTCGCCGCGTCGCCGACGAAGCGGGCCGGATCGCGGCCCTCGACCTCGTTGCCCAGAGCCACCGGGTGGTCTTCGCGGTCCGCCAGGACGCCCACCAGGCGGGGGGTCTCCCGTTTGCGGCTCGTGACCGAGAGGAGGGGGAGCGCCAGGTCCAGGCTGGCCCCGCAGTACGCGTCCGGGGCGCCGAAGGCCTCTCGGACGTCTCCCGCGTGGACCCATTCCCCCAGCGCTACCGCGTCCAGCCGGCCGTCCTCCCGTTCCGCGATCACCGGGCCCGCCTCCGTCAGGCCGCGTTCCAGTTCGTCGAGGATCCGGGCCAGCGGCCAGCCCTCGCGCTCGGCCACGTCGCAGGCGTTCGCCTCCGGCAGGAACACGCCTTCTTCCAGGCGGTCTTCGACGATCCTGACCAGGGCCGCCCCGCAGTGGGCCAGGACCTGCCTCGCCGTCCAGCCCGGGCAGGCCGTGCGGAGCTCGTACGCCTCCTCGGGTGTACGGCGGAGGAGTGGCATCAGCGCGTCCCGTTCCGTCCGGAGGAGGCGGTCGGGGAGCCAGGGGTCACGGGTGTCGACCGTGCAGTCCGTACACATGGCGGCTCAGTAGCGGTAGTGGTCCGGCTTGTACGGGCCCTCCACCGGGACCCCGATGTACGTCGCCTGCTCGGGGCGGAGCTTCGTCAGCCTGACGCCCAGGGCGTCGAGGTGGAGCCTCGCGACCTTCTCGTCCAGGTGCTTGGGGAGGGTGTGGACGTCCACCGGGTACTGCTCCGGCTTCGTGAAGAGCTCGATCTGCGCGAGGGTCTGGTCCGCGAAGGAGTTCGACATCACGAAGGACGGGTGGCCTGTGGCGTTGCCGAGGTTCAACAAGCGGCCTTCGGAGAGGACGATGACCACCCTTCCGTCCTCGAACGTCCACGTGTGGACCTGCGGCTTCACCTCGTCCTTCACGATCCCCGGGATCCGCGCCAGGCCCGCCATGTCGATCTCGTTGTCGAAGTGGCCGATGTTCCCGACGATCGCCTGGTGCTTCATGCGGGCGATGTCGGACGCCATGATGATGTCCTTGTTGCCCGTCGTGGTGATGAAGATGTCGGCCGTCTCGACGACGTCCTCCAGCGTCGCCACCTGGTAGCCGTCCATCGCCGCCTGGAGCGCGCAGATCGGGTCGATCTCGGTGATGATCACGCGCGCGCCCTGGCCGCGGAGGGACTCCGCACTGCCCTTGCCCACGTCTCCGTAGCCGCACACCACCGCCGTCTTGCCGCCGATGAGGACGTCCGTCGCGCGGTTGATGCCGTCGATGAGGGAGTGGCGGCAGCCGTACTTGTTGTCGAACTTCGACTTCGTCACGGCGTCGTTCACGTTGATCGCCGGGAAGAGCAGGGCGCCCTCGCGGTGCATCTCGTACAGGCGGTGGACGCCCGTCGTGGTCTCCTCCGTCACGCCCCGGATGCCGGCGGCGATCGTGGCCCAGTCCAGGGTGGTGGACCGCAGCAGCTCCAGGATCACCCGGTGCTCGTCGTTCTCGGCGGTCGACGGGTCCGGGACCTCGCCGGCCTTCTGGTACTCCACACCCTTGTGGACGAGGACGGTCGCGTCACCGCCGTCGTCCAGGATCATGTTCGGGCCGAGGCACGAGGACCGACCATCAGACGCGGCGGGGCCGTCGGCGTTCGGCCAGGTCAGCGCCTGCTCCGTGCACCACCAGTACTCCTCCAGGGTCTCGCCCTTCCAGGCGAAGACCGGGATGCCCGCGGCGGCGATCGCCGCGGCCGCGTGGTCCTGCGTCGAGTAGATGTTGCAGGACACCCAGCGGACCTCGGCGCCGAGCGCCACCAGCGTCTCGATGAGGACGGCCGTCTGGACGGTCATGTGGAGGGAGCCGGTGATGCGCGCGCCGGCCAGGGGCCGGGCCTCCGCGTACTCCCTGCGGATCGACATCAGGCCCGGCATCTCGTGCTCGGCAAGCGTGATCTCCTTGCGGCCGAACTCGGCCAGGGAGATGTCCGCCACCCTGTAGTCGGTGAATGAAGCATCGGTGAAGACGTCAGACATGGACAACGCTCCTTGCGCTCATGATGGTTCGGTGGATTTCCAGCGCCGCCGTCGACTTGTTCAGCGTGATGTAGTGCAGGCCCGGCGCGCCCTCGTCGAGCAGGCGCAGGCCCATCCGCGTCGCGTGCTCGACGCCGATGCGGTACGCGGCCGCCGGGTCGTCCTTCGCCGCCTCCAGGCGGTGCGCCAGGTCCTCCGGGAAGGCGGCGTCGCTCAGCTCGGCGAAGCGGCGGATCTGGCGGACGTCGGTGGCCGGCATGATCTCCGGGATGATCGGGGTGTCGCAGCCGGCGGCGGCGACCCGGTCCCGCAGCCGCAGGTAGTCCTCCGGGTCGAAGAACATCTGCGTGATGGCGTAGTCGGCGCCCGCCCGGCACTTGGCGACGAAGTGCGCCAGGTCGGCGGACGGATTCGCCGACCTCGGGTGGCCCTCGGGGAACGCCGCTACCCCGATTCTGAAGTCGCCCAACGAGCGGACCAGTTCCACCAGTTCGTACGCGTACGTGAAGCCCTGCGGGTGCGGGGTCCACGGGCCGCGCGGGTCGCCCGGCGGGTCGCCGCGCAGGACGAGTACGTCCCGTACCCCGGCGTCCGCGTACGCGCCGATGATGGCGCGGAGCTCGGCGACCGAGTGCCCCACAGCCGTCAGGTGGGCCACCGGCCGCAGCGTCGTCTCCGTCACGATCCGCTTCGTGACCTCGATCGTCCGGTCGCGGGACGAACCGCCCGCGCCGTACGTCACGGAGACGAAGTCCGGGGACAGGGCCTCCACTCGGCGGATCGCGTCCCACAGGGACTGCTCGCCCCGGTCCGTCTTCGGCGGGAAGAACTCGAAGGAGTACGTGGGGTTCACTGACGTCTGCCTCCCGCGTTGAAGTAGCTCGCCTCCGGGTGGTGGACGACGATCGCGTCCGTCGACTGCTCGGGGTGCAGCTGGTACTCCTCCGACAGCTCGACCCCGATCCGCTCGGGGCGCAGGAGGGCGGCGATCTTCGCCCGGTCCTCCAGGTCGGGGCAGGCCGGGTAGCCGAGGGAGTAGCGGCAGCCCTGGTACTCGGTGCGGAGCATGCCGTCGATGCCGGCAGGGTCCGTCGAGGCGATGCCCCATTCCGTCCGCACCCGCGCGTGCCAGTACTCGGCGAGCGCTTCCGTCAACTGGACGGAGAGGCCGTGGAGTTCCAGGTAGTCGCGGTAGGCGTCGGCGGCGAAGAGCCTCGCCGTCTCCTCGCCGATCCGGGAGCCGACGGTGACGACCTGGAGGGCGACCGCGTCGACCTCGCCGGAGTCCTCGGCGCGGTGGAAGTCGGCCAGGCAGAGGCGGCGGCCCCGCTGCTGGCGGGGGAAGGAGAAGCGGGTCCGCTCGCCTCCGTCCTCGTCCAGGACGATCAGGTCGTCGCCCTTGGACACACAGGGGAACCAGCCGTAGACGACGGCTGCTTCGACGAGGCCGTCGCGCTCGACGCGGTCGAGCAGCGCCCGCAGTCTCGGCCGGCCCTCCGTCTCGATCGTGTCGGCGTCCTTGAGGCCCCACTGGCCCTTGAAGAGGGCCGTCTCGTCGAGCCAGGGGGCGTACGCGGCGAGCGGGATGCCCTGGACGACCCTGGTCCCGAGGAAGGGGGGCTCGGGTACGGGGTTGTCGGCGGCGACGTCGGAGCGGCCGGCCGGCTCCGGCTCCCGTACCTCCAGGGCGACCGGGGTCTCGCGTTTGGGTACGCGCCGCGGCTTGAGGGGAGGCAGTACGGCTCCGGGGACGCCCCGTTTGACGCCCATGAGCGCGTCCATGAGGCGCAGGCCCTCGAAGGCGTCGCGGGCGTACCGCACCTCGCCCTCGTACAGCTCGTGGAGGTCCTGTTCGACGTACGCCCGGGTGAGGGCGGCGCCGCCGAGGATCACGGGGAACGTGGCGGCGAGTCCGCGGCCGTTCAGCTCCTGAAGGTTCTCCTTCATGATCACGGTGGACTTGACCAGGAGACCCGACATGCCGATGACGTCGGCGCGGTGCTGTTCCGCCGCCTCCAGGATCGCGGAGACCGGCTGCTTGATGCCGATGTTCACGACGTTGTAGCCGTTGTTGGAGAGGATGATGTCGACGAGGTTCTTTCCGATGTCGTGGACGTCCCCGCGGACCGTGGCCAGGACGATCGTGCCCTTCCCGTCCGCGTCGGTCTTCTCCATGTGCGGTTCGAGGTGGGCGACCGCGGTCTTCATGACCTCGGCGGACTGGAGCACGAACGGCAGCTGCATCTGGCCGGAGCCGAAGAGCTCGCCCACCGTCTTCATGCCGTCGAGGAGGACGTCGTTGACGATCTCCAGCGCCGGCCGGGACGTCAGGGCCTCGTCGAGGTCCGCCTCCAGGCCGTTCTTCTCGCCGTCGATGATCCGTCGCTTCAGCCGCTCGTCGAGCGGCAGCGCGAGGAGCTCCTCGGCCTTGCCCGCCTTGAGGGACTTCGCCGTCGCGCCCTCGAACATCTCCAGGAAGCGCTGGAGCGGGTCGTAACCCTCCCGGCGACGGTCGTGGATCAGGTCGAGCGCGACCTCCACCTGCTCCGGCTCCAGGCGGGCGATCGGCAGGATCTTCGACGCGTGGACGATCGCCGAGTCCAGGCCGGCCCGCACGCACTCGTCGAGGAAGACCGAGTTGAGGACGATCCGCGCGGCCGGGTTCAGGCCGAAGGAGATGTTCGACAGGCCGAGGGTCGTCTGCACGTCGGGGTGGCGGCGCTTCAGTTCGCGGATCGCCTCGATCGTGTGGACGCCATCCTTGCGGGACTCCTCCTGGCCCGTGCAGATCGTGAAGGTGAGGGTGTCGATGAGGATGTCCGACTCCCGGATCCCCCAGTTCCCGGTGAGGTCGTCGATGAGCCGCTCGGCGACGGCCACCTTGTGCTCGACGCTCCGGGCCTGGCCTTCCTCGTCGATCGTCAGCGCCATCAGCGCCGCTCCGTGCTCGCTCGCGAGGGCCGTGACCTGCGCGAAGCGGGACTCGGGGCCGTCGCCGTCCTCGTAGTTCACCGAGTTGACGACGGCCCGGCCGCCGATCTTCTCCAGGCCGGCCCGCAGCACCCCGATCTCGGTCGAGTCGAGGACGATCGGCAGGGTGGAGGCCGTCGCGAAACGGCCCGCCAGCTCCGCCATGTCCGCCGTACCGTCACGGCCGACGTAGTCCACGCACAGGTCGAGCATGTGCGCGCCCTCGCGGATCTGGTCCCGCGCGATCTCGACGCAGTCGTCCCAGCGGCCGTCGAGCATGGCCTCGCGGAACTTCTTCGAGCCGTTGGCGTTCGTCCGCTCGCCGATCGCCAGGTACGCGGTGTCCTGCCGGAACGGCACGTGGCTGTAGAGGGATGACGCACCCGCCTCCGGCGTGGGCCGCCGGTCGAGGACGGCCGCGCCGCGCACCCGCTCCACGATCTCCCGCAGGTGCTCCGGGGTCGTCCCGCAGCAGCCGCCGACGAGCGCGGGGCCGTAGTCCCGTACGAACGCCTCCTGGGCGTCGGCCAGTTCGGCCGGGGACAGCGGGTAGTGGGCGCCGTCGGAGGTGAGGACCGGCAGACCCGCGTTGGGCATGACGGAGATCGGGATGCGGGCGTGCCGGGAGAGGTGCCGGAGGTGTTCCGTCATCTCCGCCGGTCCCGTGGCGCAGTTCAGGCCGATCATGTCGATGCCGAGCGGTTCGAGCGCGGTGAGCGCCGCGCCGATCTCCGAGCCGAGCAGCATCGTGCCCGTCGTCTCCACCGTGACCTGCACGATCACCGGCAGGTCCACGCCGACCCAGTCCAGGGCCCGGCGGGCGCCGATGACGGCCGCCTTCGTCTGGAGCAGGTCCTGCGAGGTCTCGATGAGGAGGGCGTCCGCGCCGCCCCGGATCAGGCCCTCCGCGTTCTGCTGGAAGGCGTCGCGCAGCGGCTCGTACGTGACGTGGCCGAGCGTCGGCAGCTTCGTCCCGGGCCCCATGGAGCCCAGGACCCAGCGGGGGCGACCGTCGGCGGCCGTGTGCGCGTCGGCGGCGGTACGGGCGATCCGGGCGCCGGCCTCCGACAGCTCGTACACCTGGTTCTCGATGCCGTACTCGGCGAGCGCGGCGAGGTTCGCCCCGAAGGTGTTGGTCTCGACGCAGTCCACACCGACCGAGAAGTAGGCGTCGTGGACGGAGGCGACGATGTCGGGGCGCGTGAGGTTGAGGATCTCGTTGCAGCCTTCGAGGTTCCGGAAGTCGTCCATCGTCGGGTCGGCGGCCTGGAGCATCGTGCCCATCGCCCCGTCGGCGACCACGACCCGGGTCGCGAACTCCTCCCGGAGGGAACGCCTTCCCGTACTCATGTCAGTCCCCTCAGATGGGTGACCAGGGTGGCCGTGCAGCCCACCCCGTACGTCGTCCTGATCCGGTCCAGGAGCGAGTCCCGGTGCAGCCGGTACTCCTGCGTCCCCACGTAGTCGAGGACGGTCGCCGCGACCGCGCAGCCCAGCTGCGCCGCGCACCGCTCGGGCACGCCCCACAGCGTCCCGGCGAGGAACCCCGCCCGGAAGGCGTCGCCGACGCCGGTCGGGTCGACGACCCCGGCGACCTCCACGGCCGGGACGGCGAGCGGGGCACGGTCCGCGCCGCGGATACGGACGCCCGCCTCGCCGTGCGTGGTGACCCAGGTGCCGACCCTGGCGAGCACCTCGGCCTCGCTCCAGCCGGACTTCTCCAGGAGCAGGGCCGTCTCGTACTCGTTGGTGAAGAGGAACCGCGCCCCGTCCACCAGCTCCCGCACCTGCTCCCCGTCGAGCCGCGCCAACTGCTGCGACGGATCGGCGGCGAAGGGAATCCCCAGGTCACGGCAGGTGCGGGTGTGCCGGAGCATGGCCTCGGGGTCGTCCGGGGAGACCAGGACCAGCTCCAGCCGGCCGGTGCGCGCGACCACGTCCCGCAGGTCGGTCTCGCGCGCCTCGGCCATCGCCCCCGCGTAGAAGGTGGCGATCTGGTTCTGGGCCCGGTCGGTGGTACAGACGAAGCGGGCGGTGTGGAGCGACTCGCTGACGCGCACCGAGTCGGTGTCCACACCGTGGTCCTTGAGCCAGACCCGGTACGGCTCGAAGTCGGCCCCGACCGCGCCCACGAGGGCGGGCCGCAGCCCGAGCACACCGAGCCCGAAGGCGATGTTCGCTGCCACTCCGCCGCGCCTGACCTCCAGGTTGTCGGCGAGGAACGACAGGGAGACCTTGTCGAGCCGGTCGGCGAGCAGCTGCTCGCTGAACCAGCCGGGGAAGGTCATCAGATGGTCGGTCGCGATGGATCCCGTGACAGCGATACGCATCTCCCTCAGACCCCTTCCCTCTTTCGCGCCTCCGGAGCGCTCACGCCGGCGTCGACGGTCGACCGTGCTCGGTCGCTCGTTCCTCCCGACCTGCGCGCGCTCTCCCTTTCGACGCCGGCGCGCTCCTGCGGCGCGGGCGCTGCCTTCTTCAGGGCCTCGACGCGGTCCGTGCGCTCCCACGTGAACTCCGGGAGCTCGCGGCCGAAGTGGCCGTAGGCCGCCGTCTCCGCGTAGATCGGCCGCTTGAGGTCCAGGTCGCGGATGATCGCCGCCGGGCGGAGGTCGAAGACCGCGCTGACGGCCTCCTGGATCCGCTCGTCCGGGAGGGTGCCGGTGCCGAAGGTCTCCACGAAGAGGCCGACGGGCTCCGCCTTGCCGATCGCGTACGCGACCTGCACCTCGCAGCGGCGGGCGAGTCCGGCCGCGACGACGTTCTTCGCGACCCAGCGCATCGCGTACGCCGCCGACCGGTCCACCTTCGACGGGTCCTTGCCGGAGAAGGCGCCGCCGCCGTGCCGGGCCATCCCGCCGTACGTGTCGATGATGATCTTGCGGCCGGTGAGTCCGGCGTCGCCCATCGGGCCGCCGACCTCGAAGCGCCCGGTCGGGTTGACCAGGAGCCGGTAGCCGTCGGACTCCAGGCTGACGCCCTCCTCGACGAGCTCCTTGAGGACGTGCTCGACGACGTACTCGCGGACGTCCGGCGTGAGCAGGCCCTCGACGGAGATGTCGGCGGCGTGCTGCGAGGAGACGACGACCGTGTCGAGGCGGACGGGGCGGTCCCCGTCGTACTCGATGGTGACCTGCGTCTTGCCGTCGGGCCGCAGGTACGGCACGGTGCCGTTCTTGCGGACCTCGGTCAGCCGGCGGGAGAGCCGGTGGGCCAGCGCGATCGGCAGCGGCATCAGCTCGGCGGTGTCGTCGCAGGCGTAGCCGAACATCAGGCCCTGGTCGCCGGCGCCCTGGGCGTCGAGCTCGTCGCCCGCGCCCTCGACCCGGGACTCGTAGGCCGTGTCGACGCCCTGCGCGATGTCCGGCGACTGGGCGCCGATGGACACCGACACGCCGCAGGAGGCGCCGTCGAAGCCCTTCGCGGAGGAGTCGTAGCCGATGTCGAGGATCGCCTCGCGCACCAGCTTCGCTATCGGCGCGTACGCCGTGGTGGTGACCTCGCCGGCGATGTGCACGAGACCGGTGGTGATCAGGGTCTCGACGGCGACGCGCGAGGACGGGTCCTCGGTGAGGAGCGCGTCGAGGATCGTGTCGCTGATCCGGTCGGCGATCTTGTCGGGGTGGCCCTCGGTGACGGACTCCGAGGTGAAGAGGCGGCGGCTCATGCCTGGACCTCCACCGGAGCCTGCGCCGGGGCGTTGAAGAAGTGCTGCTCGATCGCGCCGAGGGTGCGGATCGACTCGACCTCCAGGGTCTCCATCTGGATGGAGGTGCCGCTCTCCTGCTCCAGGAGGAAGACGAACTCGACGAAGGACAGCGAGTCGATGAGCCGGTTCTCGATCAGGTCGAGGTCGGAGGCGATGTCGTCGCGCTCGGGGTGACGGTCGAGGATCCAGTTCTTCACCGTCTGCAGGCCGTCGGCCATGGTTGATCTCCTTTAGCTGCTGCTGGATACGGAAGAGGTGGGGGCGGGGGCGGGGGCGATGATCGGGGCGGCCACCGCGACCGCGTAGTCCACGTCGTGGCTGATGGACACGGTGATCTCGGTGATCCCGGACTCGGCGGCCATCTCGGCGGCGGCCCGGTGCAGCTCCACGAGCGGCCAGCCGCCCTCGGAGCGCCGTACGACGATGTCCGGCCAGGGCAGGAACCTGCCCCTGACCCGTAAGGTCTTGAAAGCCGCTTCCTTGGCCGCGATCCGTCCGCACAGGCTCAGGACGTCGAGCCCGGAGGACGTACGGCAGTCGGCGAGCTCGCCGGGGGTGAGCATCCGCTCGAAGAACCGCTCGCCGTACTGGGCGAGGAGCCTGCGGACACGGTTGACGGACACGATGTCCATGCCGAGGTTCGCCCACCCCAGGCCGCCCGCCGGCGGGGCGGCGGGACGGGCCGGCACGTCAGATCACCGGCCCGGCCGTGCCACTCGCATCGGCCCGCAGGCGGGCGTTCGCGTCGAGCACCGCCTGGGTGGCGGACTCCCAGCTGCCGTGGCGCCGGGTCAGTGCGGACAGCCAACGTTCGAGGCCGAAGGCGACGCAGCTGGTGAAGGCCGGTCCGCCGGTCGACTCCAGGGTGATGTCGCAGCGGTCGCCGAAGAAGTTCCGGTGGGTGTTGACCGAGGCGATCGCCAGGTCCTCGTACAGGAACTCGTACTTCACCGGGGTGAGCCGCTGGAGGACCGCCTTGGAGCCGCCCTTGTCGAAGAACGGGTCGCAGGCGGCCTCCTTGCGCAGCGGCAGGTCGAGCGCCGTCGCGAAGGCGTGGATGCGGGCGGTGAAGTCGGCGAGGTGCGTCTCGGCGTGCTCGCGCGCGCCGATGGCGACGATCTCCCGCATGCGGAAGCCGAGTTGGCGCCGCATGCCTTCGTAGTGGGTCTCCTTGCGGAAGCACCAGGAGCAGATCGTGACGAGGGTGTGGTCGGCGACCCGGGTGCCCTGGTGGTCGAGGTAGACGGCGTAGCAGGACGCCGAGGGCAGTCCGAGCGCGGCCGGTTCGAGGGCGTCGCTCGGGAAGCAGCCGGTGTCCGCGGAGAAGGGCGTGGTCGCGCGGCGCTCCAGATCGAGCGGGGCGGCGACGACGGCCTGGTGCGGGAAGTTGTCGTAGTAGTCCAGCTTCGCCAGGTCGGCGGCCGGCAGGAGCGGGGGCATGGTCATCGGGCGGGCGCCCGCGGTCACTCCCCAGCTTTCGAAGGTGTCGTCGAGGAGCCGCAGGAGGCGGGTCCCCTCGGGGCCGAGCGAGGGCAGGCCGCGGGTGGTGCCCGGCCGGTCGCCCTTCGTCCGGTCCGAGGTTTCCCCGACGGCGGATTCCCCGACTGTCTCGGGGGCCCCGGCATGCGCGGGGCTGGTCACGGTCATGATCTCTTCACCTCTCGGGTGGGAGGTCTCAGGCAGGTCCTGGGGCGCGTCAGACGACGGGCAGGGTGTCGTCGGTGAAGATCCCGGTCTTCAGGAAGAAGGAGAGCGGCTTGCGGATGGACTTGCGCTCGTGCGGGCGGCGGCGTTCGTCGGCGACCAGCGAGTTCCGCAGGGCCAGCGGGTCCGGGATGCCGGCGTCGCGGTAGACGTGCGGGTTGTAGAGGGAGTTGGTGCTGTAGACGACGTACCGCTTGAGGTACGCCTCGACCTCGCGCACCCGCTCGGCGCTGACGGACTGGCACATCCGGGAGTAGAGGAGCGAGACCAGTTCACGGCCGAAGGCGATGTGGCGGGACTCGTCCTGGTGGTGGATGCGGTTGACCTCGCGGATGGTGTGACAGAGGGAATCGTCCTTCGCCATCCGGGAGTTGTAGTGGTCCACGAGCTCCTCGAAGAAGAGGATGCGGGTGAAGACCAGGAAGTTCTCGACCTCCGGCTCCCAGGCCGCGTCGGCTCGCATCGCGGTGGAGCCGTAGATCTTGTGGCCGTAGCGGCGGCAGAACTCGGAGAAGAACCACATGTGTTCGTTCTCCTCACCGATGAAGTGGTGGAAGAAGTCCGAGGGGACCTCGAAGCCCGGCATGTGGATGCGGCCGACGACCTCGATGAGGAGCTCGCGGATGCCGTGCACGTTGAGGCTGTAGAAGTTGATGGACTCCCACTTCGACAGGCGCTGAAGCGTTTCCTCACCGAGGGTGTCGTAGTGCTCGGTGCCGTAGACGGTGAGCAGTTCCGGAGTCATCCAGAAACGGTTCTCCTCCAGCGTCTCGGGCCACTGGAAGGTCTGGTACGGGTTGTAGTAGTCCTCGACGGAGCGCTCGCTGAGCCGCTCCAGGACCTCCATGAACCGGTCCGTGACGGGCAGGGGGGCGGTCAGGCCCATGTGCTTACTCCTCTGACGATGGGGGGTTACGGCCGGACCTCGTACACGGCGTTCACAGCGGTCTCCGTGGCGCGGCGCCAGCGGGTGAAGCCGGCCTCCTCCGCGATGGCCCGGAAGGCCTTCTCGCCGGAGTGGTTGCCGAGGGCGTGCGGGCCGCGCTGCGCGACCGCGACCGGCAGGCACATCACGGCCGACAGGGCCATGAACATGCGGGCGGCGGGGGTCTGCGTGTCGATGTCCTGCGGGGACACGTTCGACTCGACGAGCATCCAGGTGCCGTCCGCGTCCAGGGACTTGTGGACGTGCTGGGCGGCGGCGACCGGGTCGCCCATGTCGTGCAGGGCGTTGAAGAAGCACACCAGGTCGTAGCCGGAGCCCGGGTAGTCGTCGGCCGAGGCGACCTCGAAGACGACCCGGTCGGAGAGACCGGCCTCCTCGGCGAGCTCACGGGCGAGGGAGATGGCCTCTTCGGAGTAGTCGAAGCCGTGGACCGTGGCCTGCGGGAACGCCTTCGCGATGAGCAGCGTGGTGTGGCCGACGCCGCAGCCGACGTCCGCGACGGTGCCGCCGTCCGCCAGCTTGTCGGTGACCTCGTGCAGGGCGGGCAGCCAGTCCGGGACGAGCTTGTGCTCGTACGTGGGCTGGAAGAAGGAGCCCATGCCGGTGTCGAGGGCCGCGTCGTGCTCGGCCCAGCCGACGCCGTCGCCGGTGCGGTACGCGTCGACGAGCAGGTCCTCGGTGGCGTACAGCGCCTTGAGGGCGGTGAAGAACCCGGCGGCGTACGTGACGGCCTTCGGGTCGGCGAGGACCTCGACGTGGTCGGCGGGCAGCGTGTACGTGAGCGAACTGGGGTGCCGCTCGACGTACCCGGCGGAGAGCTGGGCGTGCAGCCACTCCTCGATGTACCGCGGGTCGGTGCCGGTCTTCCCGGCGAGCTGCTCGGCGGTCAGGGGACCTTCGGCGGCCAGCGCCTTGTAGAGACCGAGGCGCTCGCCGAGGGCGACGGTCAGACCGCGGACGGCCGCGCCGGCGTCCGTGATGACCCGCTGGTGGAAGTCGTGGGCGCTCATGCCGCCTTCTCCTCGCTGTGGGTGGGCAGGTCGGAGCCGCTCGCACCGGGCAGGTCACATGTGAAGAGGAACGACCTCGGCACGCCCGGGAGGGCGCGCGGGGCGACCTGGTAGGGCCAGCGCTCGAAGTCGGCGCCGTCCTCGCCGGGCTGCTTGACCTCCCGTACGGCCCAGCCGCAGTCGTCGAGCAGCGCCTCGGGGTCCTCGGTGCCGAAGAGCCACGGGTTGCCGTCGTCCTTCAGGGCCTTGAGGAAGGTGCGGGCCAGCGGGTTGACGAGGGCGGCCTTCGAGATGACGTCGCCGAGCAGCACCGAGCCGGGCGCGGCGTGCGCGGAGAGCGTCGAGATGAGGGTGCGTACGGCCTGCTCGGGCAGGAAGAACAGCAGGCCCTCGACGACCCAGAGGACGGGCTCCTCGCTCTTCCAGCCCGCCTCCTTCAGCGGGCCGGTCCAGTCCTGGGTGAGGTCGACCGGGACGGTGATCCGGGTGCGGCCGGCGGGCTGCGGCTCGTCCGCCAGCATCTCGGCCTTGGCGGCGAGGAGCGCGGGGCGGTCGAGCTCGTAGACGGTGACGCCGTCCGGCCAGGGCAGCCGGAAGAAGCGGGTGTCCATGCCGGCGGCGAGGAAGACGACCTGGCGGATGCCCCGCTCCTCCACCGCCTTGACGATGGCCCGGTCGAGGTAGGTGGTGCGGATGGCGAGGAACGGCACGATGCCGCCGCCGTCGTAGCGGTCGAGCAGTTCGAAGCCGACCTCGTCGGCGACGGTCCGCGCGTAGGGATCGGCGAACAGCCGGTCCTCGCGCTCGGTCTCCAGGGCGCGCGCGGCGGCGGTCCACTGGGCGGTGCGGGATACGGCCTCCACAGGAGGTCCCCCTTCACTGGCGAACAGGGTGGTGGGAAGGAATGGCGCAGGAACGGCGAAGAGCCGGAGGTGGTGCGTGCGTGGTGCGTGCGTGGTGCGTGAGTAGTGCGGACGGCCGTGTTCAGGCGGCCTGGCGGAGGACGGTCCGTCAGGCGCTCATGGCCGGGACAGCGCTCTTCGCCGCCGGTCGCCCACAGGCGACGGGGTCCTCGGCCGCGGGCATCGACGACAGATGGTCGGCCTCGGAGTCGGCGGGGCGCCGGCGGAAGATGCTGTGCAGGATCATGCTGAACACGGCCGTCCCGTCGGCGGCCACCAGGGTGCACCGCGGTTTGACGGTGCCGGTGGTGCGGTTGAACGGCGACGGGGTGGAGCCGAGGATCTCGACGCGCGCGGTGAGGACGTCGCCCGGGCGGACGGGCCGCAGGTAGCGGACCTCGTCGATGCCGGGCGAGCCCATACAGGCGCTGTAGGCGAGCAGGCCGTCCACGTACCGCCGCATGAACATCGACTGCGTGTGGAAGCCGCTCGCGATCAAGCCGCCGAACTGCGAGCGTTCCGCGAGCTCGGGATCCGTGTGGAAGGGCTGCGGGTCGAAGCGCCTGCCGAACTCCAGCACCTCCTCCGCCGTGACGGTGACGGCGCCCAGCTCGTGGACGTCGCCGGGCCGGAAGTCCTCGAAGTAGCGCATCGCGCGCCCCCCTTGACCTAGGAGTGGTCTTTCCCTGGCGACATCCAATCTACGAATCGTTCGTTTATTTTGTCAACCCAAAAGAAGGCGGGAATCCGTTCAGGCGAGGGCCTGTTCGACGTCGGACCACAGGTCCTCGACGTCCTCGATGCCGACGGACATCCGCACCAGGCCCTCGCCGATCCCGGCGGCGGCCAGCGCGGTCGCGTCCAGCTCGCGGTGGGAGGTGGAGGCGGGATGCGTCACGAGGGTCTCCACGCCGCCGAGGGAGAGCGCGAGCTTCGCCACCCGTACGCGCTCGACGAAGGCCCGTCCCGCGTCCCGGCCGCCGGCCAGCTCGAAGGAGAGCAGCCCGCCGCCGCCCGAGAGGGCCTTGCGGGCGTTCTCGCGCGAGGGGTGGCCCGCGAGCCACGGGTAGTGCACGGCCGTGACGTCGCCGCGGGCCTCGGCCCGCTCGGAGAGCGCCGCGGCGAGCGAGACGGCGTTGGCGCAGTGCTCGCGCATCCGCAGCGGCAGGGTCGGTATCCCGCGCAGGGTCAGCCAGGCCGCGAACGGGTCGGCGCAGGCGCCGAGTTCGACGGTCCGCGGCCACACGCGGTGGCGCAGTTCGTCGTCGGCGAAGACGGCGGCGCCGCCGAGGACGTCGGAGTGCCCGGAGAGGTACTTGGTCGTCGAGTGGACGACGATGTCGGCGCCGAGCTCCAGGGGGCGGCACAGCACGGGCGAGGCGAGCGAGTTGTCGACGAGGCTCGTCACGCCCGCCGCGCGGGCGGCGGCGAGCAGCCCCGGCAGGTCGGGGACCTGGCCGGTGGGGTTGGCGATGGTCTCCAGGACGAGGAGCCGGGTGGCGGGATGGACGGCGGCCGCCTCCAGCTCGGCCGGGTCGTCGCCGGAGATCCGGACGACCTCGATCCCGTACCGCTCGGCCAGGTCGGACAGGACGGCGTGGGTGCCCCCGTACAGGCAGCGCTGGGCGACCACCCGGTCGCCGGGCCGCAGGAGTGCGAGCAGGACGCCGCTGAGGGCGCCCATCCCGGAGGCGAAGGCGATGGCCCCGGCGCCGCCCTCCAGGCCGGCGAGGGTCTGCTCCAGGGCCCGTACGGTCGGGTTGCCGCGGCGGCTGTAGACGTACCGGCCGTCGGGGCCCGCCATCGCGTCGGCGAGCTCGGCGGCGGAGTCGAAGGCGAAGGCGGAGGACTGGACGAGGGGCACGGACAGTGGCCAACTGCCGGTGGGGAAGGGCTCGTTGAAGACGTGCACGGCGCGGGTGTTCAGTTCCATGACGTTCCTTTCCTGCCGTTCCTGATACGGGAAAGGGGCCGCCCGACGTCCGGTGACGGACATCGGGCGGCCCCTGGGTGCGTGCGTGCGTGTCGGGCCGGTCAGGCGGAGACCTTCTCGCCCTGCGGCGCGGGGGCGGCGGCCTCGGCGGCCACGGCCTTGTCGCTCTTCATGACGAGGAGGGTGATCACACCGCCGACGGCGGCGATGATCGCGGCGCCGATGAAGGCGGCCGAGAACCCGTCGGTGAGGGCGGGCAGGTTGCCGAGCTGGTCGGCGCCCTGGGACATGGCGACGGCGGTCAGCGCGGCGAGACCGAGTGCGGAGCCGACGTTGTAGGTGGTGTTGACGATGCCGGAGGCCAGACCGGCCTGCTCCTGCGGGGCGCCGGACATCGCGGCGATCATCGCCGGGATGTAGGCGAGGGACATGCCGAGCGCGGCGACGAGCGAGGCAGGCAGGACGTCGATGAGGAAGGTGCCGGTCGGCGGGACGGCCGCGAGCCAGACCAGACCGGCCGCGAGGACGAGCAGACCGATGCCGATGAGCGGCTTGGCCCCGAACTTCATCATGAGCCGGGAGGTGATGGCCGTCATGAAGATCATGAGGAGCACGGTCATCGGGAGCAACGCGGCACCGGAGGCGAAGGCGCCGTAGCCCAGGACCTGCTGGAGGTACAGGTTGAGGAAGTACCACATCGGGATCCAGGCGGCACCGAGCAGCGTCATCGCGAGGTTGGCCGAGCCGAGGCGCGGGACCCGCCAGACGCTGAGCGGCATGAGCGGCTCGCGGATGCTCTTCTGGATCACGAAGAAGAGGACCAACAGGGCTGCGGCGCCGACCAGTTCGAGGACGGTGGCGGTGGCGCCCCAGCCGACCTCGGGGGCGCGGACGACGGCGAAGACGGCGAGCGCGAGACCGGCGGTGACGGCGACGGCGCCGAGGACGTCGACGGAGCCGCGGCGGGACTCGACGTTCGGGAGGAGCTTGGTCGCGGCGAGGGTCGCGAGGCCGATCGGGATGTAGATGATGAAGACCCACTGCCATGCGGCCCACTCGGTGAAGACGCCACCGAGGAAGACGCCCGCGGTGCCGCCGGCGGGAGCCGCGGCGCCGTAGAGCGCCATGGCCTTGCCGAGCTCCTTCGGGTCGTGCATGAAGAGCATCATCAGCAGGGTCATCGCGGCGGGCGCGATGAGCGCGCCGCCGACGCCCTGGACGGCGCGGCCGGCGATCTCCACCCAGGCGGTCTGCGCGGCGGCGGCGAGGATCGAGCCGACGATCATGATCGCCCAGCCGGTGACGAAGATCTTGCGGGCCCCGACGAGGTCGGAGAGGCGTCCGCCGAGGAGCAGCAGGCCGCCGAAGACGATGACGTAGGCGTTGAAGACCCACTGGAGCTCGCCCTGCGTGAAGCCCAGGTCCTTCTGCATCTCGGGGAGTGCGACCCCGATGATCGAGGTGTCCATGATGACCATGAACTGCGCGGCGGCGAGCACGACAAGTGCCCACCAGCGCCGGGGATTGACGGTTGACATTGCCCTGACCCTTCACTCGCTGCTGCATACCCCAGGGGGGTACCTTCGCGGAGCACCGTAGCATACCCATAGGGGGTATGTAAGAGTGAGGTGAGGGCGCGGCGGGAGCACCAGGGAGCCGAGCCTTCCGGCGCGGAGCGCGACACAGGGGAAGCAGGGCTTCCGGGTCGCACGCCGGGCAGAATGCCCCCATGACCGCCGAGGAACACCCCGAGCTGCTCCAGCGCTGGAACGCCACCCTGCGCGCCGCCCGCGCCGGCCACGAGGGCCCGGACCCCGCCCCGTACGGCCGGAACCTGCTCTCCCGCTGGGCCGAGCCGCAGCGCCGCTATCACACGGTCGACCACCTGCGGGCGGTCCTCGACCGCATCGACGAACTCTCCGACCAGGGCGGGGAGGGCGGCGAGCTGGAACTCGTCCGCCTGGCCGCCTGGTTCCACGACGCGGTCTACCGTCCGGACCGCACCGAGAACGAGGAACGCTCGGCCCAGCTGGCCGAACGCGCCCTGAGGGAAGCGGGCCTGACGGAGCATGAGGTGCGGGAAGTGGCGCGGCTCGTCCGCCTGACGGTGTCCCACGACCCGGCCGCGGGCGACCTGAACGGCGAGACCCTCTGCGACGCGGACCTCGCGATCCTGGCCACCGATCCGGATACCTACAGGGGGTATGCGGCGGCGGTCCGCGAGGAGTACGCCTTCGTCCCCGAGGGCGCCTTCCGGGCGGGCCGCGCGACCGTCCTCCGCCAGCTCCTCTCGCTCCCGCGCCTCTTCCATACGCCGTACGGGGCGGCGGTGTGGGAGGAGAAGGCGCGGGACAACATGGAAAAGGAGCTCAAGGAATTGACGGACATTTCCGACGCGAATTGAGTCCGGGCTGATCCGACGTCAAAACGTAATGAGAGCCGACCTCTACCGCCGGTAAGATCATTCTGCTCATTCTTCGCCAGCGAGAGATGCCAGGAAAGACCATGAAACTGCGCAGGGCCCTTCCGATTGCTGCCGTCATACCGGCCATCCTCGTCATGTCCGCGTGCAGCGGCGAATCCTCGGAATCCGACTCCAAGAAGCCGAAGCCGAGCGCGAGCGCGAAGAGCGAGCAGAGCCCCGAGGAGAAAGAGGCCGCCGAGGCGAAGCGCCTGGGGGCGTTCGACGGAAAAGCCCTCGAAAAGGTCGCCATCACGGGAATGACCGCGAACTTCGACGCCAAGAAGATCGCCAAGGCGGAGGTCGAGGCCGGCCGGGGCATGGAGGCCGACAAGAAGGCCTGCCAGCCGCTCGCCAGCCTGATCGGCGGCTTCACGCACGTCCCCGCGGTGTCCACGGTCCACCGCTCGCTCCAGCCCGGCGAGGCGGCCAACGCGACCGTGGGCTCGATGTGGCTCGCCTCGCACTCGGAGTCCAACGCCACCCGGGTGATGAAGGAGCTCCGCACGGCCGTCACCGAATGCCCCAAGGGCTTCAAGACGTTGGGCCTCACCTACGGCAAGGTCGAGAACCTCCCGGCGCCGAAGCTCGGCGACGAGGCCGTGGGCTACCGGATCACCGGCGACATCGCCAAGCAGAAGGTGCCGATGACGTACACGGTCGTGCGCAGCGGGGGCGTGATCGCGGCGTTCTACGGCGTGAACATGCTGGACCCGAAGAAGGCGGCGATCCCGGATCCGGTGATCACGGCCCAGCTGGACCGGATCGCGGACGCGCGGGGCTGACATTGCCGCCGTAAGCACGGAGAGAGCCCGGACACGCGAACGCCCGGCCGGATGGGTTCCGGCCGGGCGTTCAATTGTGAGGGAACGCGAAGGATCAGTCACCGAGGAACTGGAGGTATCCACTTCTCCGGTAGACCCACAGCGTGCTCTCCCTCAGTCGTCGGAGGACGGGCGTTCGCCGCTCCTCCGGGAGTTCCTCGAACTCCCGGAGAAGCTGCTCCGCCTGCTTGGAGTTGAAGAGCGTCTCGCCGTAGCCGCTCACTCCCCAGCGAACAGCCGTATCCGGCGCCTCGATGCAGAAGTGGAGCATGCTCTCCTCGTCGTCGTCCGCGAACTCCGACTGGATGTCCTGCGCCAGGTCGAGCACCCGGACCCCAAGACGGCTCATCTCTCGTTCCTCCTCGCTGGTCCGACTACTTCGGGTACATGGTGACCGGGACACCGTAGATGGACACGACCACCTCGACGAGGTCCGTGTCGTCTCCGCCGGGCTTCTTCTTGCCGATCATCTTGCCGAGTCCCGGATCGAAGACGCAGACGCGGTTGTTCGCCACCGACTTCGACTTCGTCCACTTGCCGGCGCACTTGATCGCCGCCATCAGGAAGATCGTCACGATGTCTCCGTCGGAGAGCACGTTGTTCCAGATGCCCTTGTCATCCTGGACCTTGTCACCGCCCTCGAAGTGGTACCTCCTGATGTTCTTCGTGAACGCCGGGCCGACCACCACCGGCTCGCACAGATCCGGCATCGAGGCCCAGTCGCCCAGGTCCTTGGGCCTGTCCTTCGGGTCGACGTAGTCATCGGGGTAGAAGGACTTCGGGTCGACGGGTTCGGGGATGTCGTCCTGGTAGTCATCCGGATACCAGTCGTCGCTGGGACGGCTGCCGACGGTGCTGAACGACGACGCCTCGCCGGACGACGGAGTCCGGTAGAGAGCGGTGCTGTACGAGCCGCTGCCGTACGACGCCACGCCGGACGTCCCGGACTGCGGCCTGACCAGGCAGACCGGAGAGTCCTTGACCCTCTTCAGGAAGCCCTGGTACTTCTCCATCAGCTTCTTCGCGAGCTTCGCCGCGTCGAAGAACTTGTCGAGCGCCATGCCGATCCGGTACAGCGCCTTCGCCACCGCGGGGATCTTCAGGACGGGGACGAGATACCCCGCCACGTCCACCAGCGCCCAGACACAGGCCTCGAAGTCCCAGGTGGACAGGCACTCCTTGATGTTGGCGAGACCGAACAGCTCAAGCAGAATCGCCCCGCCGTTGGCCTTGACCCACTCGACGATGTCCCCACCGGCCAGGTCCCTGGCAGCCGTGTACTCGTCGACGCACGTCTGGCCACACATCTTCATGAGCAGCTCTTCGACCGTCGGGGTCAGCTCCTGGCCGGTGACCAGGGAGCCGGCCTCGACATGATCACCACGCTGCTCCAGGAGGCGCTTGCGCTCCTCCTCCTCCGCCCGCTTGGCGGCCTCGTCGGCCTCCGTCGCGAGCGCGTGCGCGTTCTCGGCGGCGGTCTCGGCCGCGTCCGCGTCGCTCTCGGCCTGGGTGGCCGAGGAACGGGCGGCGGCGGCGTCGTTCTCCGCCGAAGTCGCCGCCGCACGGGCGCTCGCGGCGTCCTTCTCCGCCTCCGTGGCCGCGCTGTCGGCCGCGACCGCGTCACCCATCGCCGCGTTCGCGGCGGACGTCGCGGCCATGGCGTCCGAACCCGCCTGGAGGGCGTATCCGTCGGCGCGCTTGGCGGCGGCCTGAGCGGCCTTGGCCGCCTTCTCCGCCTCCACCGCCGCGGCCTGGGCGCGCTTCACGGCCTTCGCCGCGCGCTCCGCGTCCTTGGCCGCCGCCGCTGCCGCCTGGGCGGCCAGCTTGTCGTCGGCCGCCGCCTGGTCGGCGAGGCGCTGGGCCTCGGCCGAGTACGCGGCCGCCTGCACGGCCTTCGCCTCGGCGGCCTTGGCCTGCTGCTCCGAGAGGGTCAGCGCACTCTGGCCGGTGAGGACCGCGAAGCCCGCCGACGCGTCGGTCTCCTGGTACGGAGAGCCGATCGCGATGGCTTCCTTCGCCGGCTTGACGGCCTGGGTCGCGGTGTCCCGCGCCGCGCTCGCCGCCTGGGCGACGGCGTACGCGTGACCGGCCGTCTTCGCCGCCCACTCGGCGGTCAGGACCGCCTCGGTGTGCGCGGCCGCCGCCTCCTGCTTCGCGACGGCCGCAGCGGCCGACGCCTTCCGCGAGTCCGCCTCGGCGTTCCGCGCGTTCTGCGCGGCCGCCTCGGAGGCGTCGATGGCCGTGGCCGCGGCCGCGTGGGCGGCAGCCGCCGATCCCATCGCGGTCGCGTACGCGGCCCAGGCGCCGTCCGCGGCCGCCTTGGAGCGGTCCGCGGCACCCTTGGCCCGGGTCGCGGCCGCACGGGAGTTGACCGCAGCGGTCGTCGCCTCGTTCGCCGCCGCACGGGCGTTGGTCGCCGCGGTGGTCGCCGCGTTGGCGGCGGCACGCGCCTCGGTCGCCAACTGCCGCGTCTCGGTGGCGGCTTCGGTGCCCTCGGCGGCGGCAGCCGCGGATTCGAGGGCCGCGGCCCGGGAGTCCGCCGCCCTCTTGGTGCGCTCCGCCTCGACGGCGCGGTCACGGGCCAGCCTGGCCTGCTCCTCCGACGCCTCCGCGTCGGCCCGCTTGAGCGCGGCACCGTCGGCCGCGGTCGTCGCGTCGGAGCGGGCGGAGGCGGCCTTGCCCTTCTCCTCCTGCGCACGGGCCTCGGCCACACTGGCCTTGTCCCGCTCCTGCTCCGCGGTGGCCCGGTGGGCCGCCGCGTTGGCGCGCTCCAGCTCCGCCTCGGCGCGCTTGCCCTGCGCCGTGGCGGCCGCCTGCTTCGCCTCCTGCTCCTCCTTCTCCGCGGTGGCCTTGGCCTCCTGCGCGATCTTCAGGTTCGCCTCGGCCTCGGCCGCCTGCTCGTCGGCACTGTCCGCGGCGGCCTTCGCCTGGGCGGCGGCCTCCTGCGCGGCGATACGGCGGAACTCGGTGTTCACCGCGTGCGCCTGGGTCTTCGCCAGGGCGAGCAGCGTCTGGGACGTCGAGACCGTGGCGTTCGCCGCGTTCAGCGCCGTCTCCGTCGCCTTCGCGGCGGCCGTGGCGGCGGCGCCGGAAGCGCGCGCGACCTGGACCGACTGCTGGGCGTACATCAGGCCACGGCCGCGCGGCACCTCGGAGGCGTCCGCGATGGCCCAGGCGTCCTGCTGGGCGGTCACCGCGCGCTGGGAGGCGGCGGTGGCCAGAGCGGCCTGGGCCTGGGCCTTGGTGACCAGCGCCTGGACCTTGCCGCGGGCCTTGGCGAGGTCCGTCTTGGCCTGGTCGAACAGCGCCTGCTTCGGCTTGAAGAGGTGGTTCGGGTCGCGTGCGAGCTGGTCGTGCCAGTACTTCTGCCAGAGCAGGATCTGGTCGGCGAGCCACGCCTGCCCGATCGCCTCGATCATGTGGTCCGCGGCGGCCTTCGTCGCCGCGGCGGCGTCGGCCTCCGCCCGCATGATGATGCCGCGCTGTGTGTTCTGCCCGGCGTACTCCGACTCCCACTCGGCCGAGGCCCGGGAGACGACGTCGCTCAGGGCGTTGCGCGGGTCCACGGGGTCGCCGTGGTTGCACGTGGCCCAGGACTGCTTGAGGTTCTCGACCTCGACGCGGAACGCCGCGGTCCCCTCGGTGACCTTCTTGGCGGGGAAGCCGCCGTGCCGCAGGTACGTCGCGATGTCGGCGGACGTGGTGCCGCCGGAGAACAGGTCGTCGGACGTGCTGGCGTCGCGCAGCATGAAGTCCGCCGCGAAGTCGTGCCAGTCGTCCTTGCCGCGGTTCTGCTCGGCGACGGCCTTGGCCTGGGCGACGGACTCGGCGCTGGGGTTGGTGTGCCCGTCGTAGCCGACGCGGGCGGACAGCTTCGGCTGCGTGGCGTACGTGAACGCCATGACCTCGGCGCCGAACTGCGGTGCGTGCAGCGTGATCTCGTCGCTGAACGAGCTCATCGCGTACGGCCGGTTGGCGTCCTCCAGGATCGCCTTGCGGGCCGCGATGGCGTCCACGTACTCGTACGCGGCCTTCTTGTCCTGGGAGTTGGCCTCCCCCAGAGGCATGAACTGCAACCAGATGGAGTCGCCGATGACCGCGTGCAGCTGTGCGTCGGTCCCGGTCAGGCCCTCGATGGCCTTGGCCTTCGTCTTGACACCACCCGCGTGCAGGGCGACGCCGGTGATGCAGCGCTCCAGACGCGGGGTGGAGCGGACGCCGCTGATGACCGACGTCAGCTCGTTGAGCCGGCGCAGGGCGTCGTCGGCGGCGTTGAAGATCGTCCGCATGCCGTCGGAGACCTTCTCGATCGCCACGGCGAGCGCGGGGATACGCCCCACGATCACGGACGACGAGGGGATGTCCACGAGCGCCCAGAGGCAGTCGTCGACGTCCCGCGAGGCCAGGCAGTCCTTCACCTTGGCGGCGTCGAGCTGATCGAAGAGGATCTGCCCGCCGTTCGCGGAAGCCCACTCCACGACGTTCACGGAGACGGCCGCGAGGCCCTTCCGGTAGTCGTCGACACAGGTCTGACCGCACGCGTCGAGCAGGATCCGCTCCTCGCGCTCACCGAGCGCCGGCCAGTTGGACGCACCGCCCTTGATGGGCGTGGTGCCCTCCTCCAGGGCCTCCTGGTGCGCGGCCTCGTTCTTCTCGCGCTGCTCCTTCTCGATCTGCTTGGCGGCCTCCTCGGCGGCCGAGCTGTCGCCCGCCGCGTCGGATGCCTTGTCCTCGGCGTCCTTGGCGTCCTTCTCCGACTCGGTCGCCTTGCGCGCGGCTTCCGCGGCGGCTTCGGCGGACCGGCCGGCCTTCTCGTTCGCCTCGGCGGCGTGCCGCTCGGCGTCCGTCGCCTCACGGTCGGCCTCGGCGGCGATGCCGCTCACCGCACCGGCGGTGGTCCGGGCGCTGAGCGCGTCGACCCCGGCCTGTTCGGCGTGACCGGCGGCGGCGTCGGACGCGTCCTTCGCGCCCTTCTGGGCGTCGGAGGCCTGTCCCGCTGCCGTCTGGGCGCGGGTCACGGCCTCGACCGCGCGCGACGAATCGCTCGCCGCGCGAGCGGCGGCCTCGGCCGCGAGCTTCGCGTCACCCGTCGCCTGGTCGGCGGTCAGCTGCGCGGACTCCGCGGCGGCGGCCGCCGCGACGGCCTTGGCCTCCGCGGCCGCGGCCTGCTGCTCGGCGAGCGTCTTCGACGACTGGCCGGACAGCACCGCGAACGCGGCCGAACTGTCCTTCTCCTGGTACGGAGTACCGACCGAGACGGCGGTGTCGGCAGCGTTGATCGCCGCCTTCGCGCTGTCGCGAGCGGCCAGGGCGGCCTGCCCTGCCGCGTACGCACGGCCGACGACGGTCGCGGCCGACTTCACGGCCTCGTCCGCGCTGGTGCCGGCGGCGACCGACTCCAGCTGGGCCTTCTTGGCCAGCTCGGTCGCGTTCTCGGAGGCCGTCGCGGCGTTGTCCGCGCGGATCGCGGCATCCTGCGACGCGTCGAGCGCGGTGGCCGCGGCGACGTGCGCCGTGGACGCCTCGCCCTGGGAGGCGTAGAAGGCGGACCAGGCCGTGTCGGCACTGGCCTGGGCGCGCTCGGCGGCGCCCTCCGCCGTGGTGGCGGCGGTACGCGCGGCGACAGCGGCCGTGGTCGCCTGGTCGGCGGCGGTCTGCGCGGCGGTCGCGGCCTGCACGGCCTGGTTCGCGGCCGTACGGGCGTTGGTGGCCGCAGTCCGGGTCTCGGCGGCGGCGGCGCTGCCCTCGGCAGCGGTCGCGGCGGCTTCGAGGGCGGCGGCGCGGGCCGCGGTGGCCTGCTTCGCCTGGAGTGCGGCGATCGCCTTCTCGCGCGAGCTCTGCGCGGCCTTCGCCTTCTCGTCGGCGACCTTCCGCTTCGCCGTGGCGTCGGCTGTCGCCGTGCCCGCGGCCGTACCCGCGCTCGTGGCGGCGGTCTGCTGCGTGGCGGCGCGCTCCTCGGCCGCCTTGGCCTTGGCGCGCTCGGTGGCGGCCTTGGCGCGGGAGGCGGTGGCGGTGGCCTGCTCGGCCTGCGCCTTCGCCCGCTCGGCGGAAGCGGTGTCGGCGGCCTCCTTGGCCTTGTCGCGCTTCTGCTCGGCCGTCGTCCGCGCGGCCTTCGCCGTGTTCGCGCTCTCCGTGGCGGCCGTGGCGTTCGCCTCGGCCGTGTCGGCGGCGGCCTTCGCCTGGGCGGCGGCCTCCTGCGCGGCGACGCGACGGAACTCGGCGTCGATCGCGTGCGACTCGGTCTGCGCCTTGGCGAGCAGCGCCTCGCTGGTGGCCGCGGTGGCGTTGGCGGAGGCGAGCGTGGTCTCGGTCGCCTTCGTCGCGGCGGCGGCGGCAGCGGCGGAGGCACGGGCCACCTGCACGGACTGCTGCGCGTACATCAGACCCCGGCCACGCGGGACGTGGGTCGTGTCGGCGACGGCCCAAGCCTGCTGCTGCGCGGTCGTGGCCGACTGGGCGGCGGTGGCGGCCTTGGCCGACTGGGCCTTGGCCGAGGTGACGAGGGCCGCGATGTTGCCGCGGTACGTGGCGAGATCCGCGTCGGCCTTGGCGAGCCTGGCCTGGTCGGGCTCATCGGAGTAGTAACCGGGCGACTGGGCGATCCTGTCGCGCCAGAACGTGCTCCACTTCAGGATCTGGTCGGCGAGCCACGCCTGACCGATGGCCTCGATCAGGTCGTCGGTGGCCTCACGGGCCGCCACCGAGGCGTCGGCCTCCGCGCGCATGATGGTCGCGCGCTGGGTGGCCTGACCCGCGTACTCGAGCTCCCACTCGACCATCGCGGTCATGAGGGGCTCGTTGAGCTTGCGGGACGGGTCCCACGGGTTCTGGTAGTCGCAGCCGGCCCAGGCCTGCTTGAGGTCCTCGACCTCGACACGGTACTCGGGCGTGCCCTTGACGGGCGCCACGGTCGGGAAACCACCGCGCTTCAGATAGGCGGCGATGTCGCTGGAGGTGTTGGCGGTGTTGCCGACATTGCTGAACCTGAGCATGGAATCCGCTGCCCAGTCGTGCAGCTGGTCCTTGCCGTTGTTCTCCGCGGCGACGGCCTTCGCGCGTTCCATCGCCTCGGCGCTGGGCCGGCTGATGTCGGCCTCGCCAACGCGCCAGGCGAGTTCCTTCTGCGTGACGACGGTGAAGTGCCGGAGGTCCTCGCCGAACTTCGGCGCGTGCCACGTCAGCCCGGCGTCGGACGCCACGGAGCTGGCGTACGGGTGGTTGGCGGCGGTCAGGGCGTCCTGGCGGGCCCAGGACATGGCGGAGTAGACGCCGGCGGCCTCCTGATCGGCCTTGGAGGCCACGTTCAGGGGGCTGGGGTTCCACCATTCCGGGGCCCGGACGACCCCGCCGAGCTGCTCCTCCGTGCCGGTCAGGCCCTCGATGGCCTTGACCTTCACCTGCGGGCCGCCGACGTGCAGCGCCACCGCGGCGATGCAGCGGTCGAGGCGCCGGTCACTGCCGATGCTGTTGCGGTAGAGGCCGTCGTCCACCTCGGGCGTCGGCTCCTCGGCGGCGACCGGGGACGCCGAGATCATTCCCACGAGGACGGCGGACGCCGTCATGAGGGCTGTCGTACTGGTGGCCCTGGTCAGGGCCGACCGTAGGCGACGCCGGCGTCTGCCGGCGTCTCTGAGCAATGACATGTCCCGCCTTGCAATCTCGCGATCGTCCGGCAGCACCTAGACATGAACATGGGCATGACAGAACAGCGGTCAGCCGCACCAGGACACACTCCCCCTGACGCGACCGCCGGCACGCTCGCCCCCCACGAACCGGCGCTACCGCTTGCTCCGCGACGATGTCACGCGCACCGCCTCCAAGAGAAGATCAAATAATCCTCACCAAAGCCCCAGGGGAGCGGGAAAGAGGCCAAAGCGACGCCTAGTTGATCATGTTGTTACCGGCCGTAAGGGAGTGGGGCGAGCGGCACTCGTCTCGCATCGCAAGACATTCCTCCGCACACGGAATGACAGGCACAAAATCCGGGTTTACGCATGTCATGCCCTCCCTCTCCGCCGAAGACGCCACCCCCAGCCCCGGTCCCACCCCCAGCCCCACCGCCACCCCCAGCCGGATGCCCCTGGCCGTCTACATCCTCGGCCTCTCCGTCTTCGCACTCGGCACGAGCGAGTTCATGCTCTCGGGACTCCTCCCGCCCATCGCGGAGGACATGAACGTCTCCATCCCCCAAGCCGGACTCCTCATCTCCGCCTTCGCGATCGGCATGGTCGTCGGCGCGCCGCTGCTCGCCGTCGCCACCCTCCGGCTCCCCCGCAAGACGACCCTCGTCACCCTCATCACCGTCTTCGGCCTCGGCCAGATAGCGGGCGCCCTCGCCCCGAACTACGCCGTCCTCTTCGCCTCGCGCATCGTGAGCGCGCTCGCCTGCGCCGGGTTCTGGGCGGTCGGCGCGGCCGTCGCCATCGCCATGGTCCCGGTGGGCTCGCGCGCCCGCGCCATGGCGGTCATGATCGGCGGCCTGTCCATCGCCAACGTCATCGGCGTCCCCGCCGGCGCCTTCCTCGGCGAGCACCTCGGCTGGCGCTCCGCGTTCTGGGCGGTCGCCGCCGCCTCCGCGATCGCCCTCGTCGGCGTCCTCACCCGCATCCCCCGCATCCCGCTCCCCGAGACGAAGCCGCGCCTCAAGCGGGAGCTGGCCGTCTACCGCGACCCGCAGGTCCTGCTCCAGGTCGCGATCGTCGCGCTCGCCGCAGGCGGCGTCTTCTGCGCCTTCTCCTATCTGTCCCCGCTCCTCACGGACGTCTCCGGCGTCGACGAGAGCTGGGTCTCCGGCGTCCTCGCGCTCTTCGGGATCGGCGCCGTCATCGGTACGGCGATCGGCGGCCGGGTGGCCGACGCCCACCTCTTCGGCGTCCTGCTCACCGGCATCACCGCCTCCACCGTCTTCCTGATCGCACTGGCGTTCCTCGCGTCGAGCCCGGTCGCCACGATCGTCCTGACGTTCCTCCTCGGCGTCTCCGCCTTCTATACGGCCCCGGCCCTCAACGCCCGCATGTTCAACGTCGCCGGCGCCGCCCCCACCCTCGCCGGCGCCACGACCACCGCGGCGTTCAACCTCGGCAACACCGGCGGCCCCTGGCTCGGCGGCACCGTCATCGACGCCGGCCTCGGCTTCGCCTCCCCGGCCTGGGCGAGCGGCGATGACGGCGGTGGCCCTCGGCGCGACGGCACTGGCGCTGCGCCTCGGCGGGCGCGCCTCCGGCAGCCACGTCGTGACCAAGAGCCCGACGAAGCAGCCCGACGACGCCGGCACGCCCGTACCGTTGAAGAACACCGCCCACTGACGGCGCCCGCCGGTGTCCGCGCACCGGTCAGCAAGATCATGTCGGGATGCCGGTGGTCCAGGGTGCCCGGCCGCCTTCGGCCGCCCCGCATCCGGGGCAGGCGACCCGCACCCCGGGTCAGGCGACCGGCCGGCTCTTCGGGCGCCGCAGGCCCGCTTCGGTGAGGCGGCGGAGGAGTTCCTTCGAGCCGACCTCGACCGCGCCGCCCGCCACCGCGTCCGCGTACCGCTCGGACGGGATGTCGTAGTGGTCCCGCTCGAAGGCGCGCGGCGGGGCGCCTATCGAGGCGGCGAAGGCGTGCAGCTCGTCGAAGGAGACGTCGCTGACCAGGTGCGACCACATGCGGCCGTGCCCCGGCCAGGTCGGCGGGTCGATGTAGAGGCTCACGTCGGGCACCCCACCGGGTCGATGTAGAAGCTCACGCCAGGCACCCCACCAGGTCGATGTAGAAGCTCACGTCAGCTTGCCCACCGGTGCGACCACCACTCCCTGCTTGCCGCAGACCCAGTGCGGGTCGGGCCCGAGCTCGGGCTCCACGTCCAGGGCGTGCGGGTCGCCCGTGGAGCAGACCGGGCAGAGCGGCCAGCGTCCGTACCGTTCGAGGAGGGCGTCCTGGACGTCCTGGGCGACGAGCCCCGCGACGTACGTCACGCCCTCGGGCCACTGCTCGACCCACCAGCGCCGGTGGGTCACCGCGTCCTCCACCATCGACACGACCTCGGCGGCGGCCACCTCTCGGGCCACCAGGTCGGCCAGTACCAGCGCGCGAGCGGCGTGCAGCGCCTGCTCCACGGGGTCGATCTCGTCCATGCACTCATTGTCACCCGCCGCCGGGGCAGGGCGAAGGTCCCGTCCGTTTCCGGGACCGCCCGGGCCCGATCCGGGGCCGATGGGGTCTTGTCGGCCCACCCGGCCGAAAGTATCTTTCAGATGTGACCAATGAAGTGAAGGAAAGTTTCACGAGCGAGGCCCCTGCCGCGCCCCCCGCGCCCGCCGCCCTCGCGGCCAAGGTGCGGACCCTCGCGCCCTCCATGACCCGCTCGATGCAGCGGGTCGCCGAAGCCGTCGCCGGCGACCCCGCCGGCTGCGCCGCCCTCACGGTCACCGGCCTCGCCGAGCTCACCGGCACCAGCGAGGCGACCGTCGTCCGCACCGCCCGGCTCCTCGGCTACCCCGGCTACCGCGACCTGCGCCTCGCCCTCGCCGGCCTCGCCGCACAGCAGCAGTCCGGCCGCGCGCCCGCCGTCACCGCCGACATCGCCGTCGACGACCCCGTCGCCGACGTCGTCGCCAAGCTCGCCTACGACGAGCAGCAGACCCTCGCCGACACCGCCGCCGGACTCGACACCGTCCAGCTCGGCGCCGCCGTCGCCGCGCTCGCCACCGCCCGCCGCATCGACATCTACGGCGTCGGCGCCTCCGGCCTCGTCGCCCAGGACCTCGGCCAGAAGCTGCTCCGTATCGGCCTGATCGCGCACGCCCACAGCGACCCGCACCTCGCCGTCACCAACGCCGTACAGCTCCGCTCCGGCGACGTCGCCATCGCCATCACCCACTCCGGCTCCACCGGCGACGTCATAGAACCGCTGCGCGTCGCCTTCGACCACGGCGCCACCACGGTCGCGATCACCGGCCGCCCGGACGGCCCGGTCACGCAGTACGCCGACCACGTCCTGACCACCTCCACCGCCCGCGAGAGCGAACTGCGCCCCGCGGCCATGTCGTCCCGGACCAGCCAACTCCTGGTCGTGGACTGCCTGTTCACCTGCGTCACCCAGCGTACGTACGAGACGGCGGCCCCTGCCCTCGCCGCCTCGTACGAAGCCCTCGCCCACCGCCACTCGCCCCGGACCCGCTGACCATCCCGTAACGACCACCCCGTAACGACCACCCCGTAACGACGCCCCGCCCGCCGAGCGTCACACGTCGACCGCCAACGACGCCGACGACGTCCACGCACCGAAAGAGCCGCACATGTCCACCACGTCCACTCCTTCCACCGCCGCCGCCCAGGGAGCCGACTCCGCCACGTACTCGGAGCTCCGCGCCCAGCTGGCCACCCTCACCACCGAGGCGTTCCGCCCCGAGCTCGCCGAGATCGACCGGCTGCCGACCCTGGACATCGCCCGGACCATGAACGGCGAGGACCAGACCGTCCCCGCCGCCGTCGCCCGCCAACTCCCCGCCATCGCCGCCGCGATCGACGCCACGGCCGAGCGCATGGCACGCGGCGGCCGGCTGATCTACCTGGGCGCCGGCACCGCGGGCCGCCTCGGCGTCCTCGACGCCAGCGAGTGCCCGCCCACCTTCAACACCGACCCGTCCGTGGTCGTCGGCCTGATCGCGGGCGGCCCCTCCGCCATGGTCAAGGCCGTCGAAGGCGCCGAGGACTCCAGGGAGCTCGCGGTGGAGGACCTGACCGCGCTCGGGCTCACCGCCGACGACACCGTGGTCGGCATCTCCGCCTCCGGCCGCACCCCGTACGCCATCGGCGCCGTCGAACACGCCCGCGCACACGGCGCGCTGACCATCGGCCTGTCCTGCAACGCGGACAGCGCGCTCGCCGCGGCCGCCGAGCACGGCATCGAGGTCGTCCCCGGCCCCGAGCTCCTCACCGGCTCCACCCGGCTCAAGGCCGGCACGGCCCAGAAGCTCGTCCTCAACATGATCTCGACGATCACGATGATCCGCCTCGGCAAGACCTACGGAAACCTGATGGTCGACGTCCGCGCCTCCAACGAGAAGCTCCAGGCCCGCTCGCGGCGGATCGTCGCCCTCGCCACCGGTGCGCCGGACGAGCAGATCGAGGCCGCCCTCACCGCCGCCGACGGGGAGGTGAAGAACGCGATCCTCATGATCCTCGCCGACATCGACGCCCCCACGGCCGCGCGTCGCCTCACCGTCTCCCAGGGTCACCTGCGTGCGGCGCTGCACGCGACCGAGCCCACCGCGTGACCCATCCCCTGGACGCCCGTCCGAGCAAGCTGGGGGTGGCGGTCAGGGACGGATCTCCTCGGTCCGGGACAGCATGGCGTCGATGAACGCATTGCGTGGGCATTTCGTGACAAAAGCCAAGTGAACGTGCAGGTTGTGGACAACATGGCGCCCCGTTCTGACATCGGGGTGAGGATGCCAGCGTGGCGATATAAACCGATGCCACGTCCTCGGTCGTGAGCCAAGACACCCTGGTCAAGCGGCAGTTCGGGCACCGCGCCCGGCCCCCATGCCGGCGTACAAGACCGCCCAACACGGCGGCACCCTGCACAAGGTCCCCGCCCCCGGCACCTCCCAACGCTGCTCCGCCTGTGGCGTCACCACGCCCGGCAACCGGGAGTCCCAGGCTGTGTTCCTGTGCAAGAACCCGGACTGCGGATGGTCGGGCAACGCCGACCACAACGCGGCCCGGAACGTCTTGCACCTGTACCGGATGGGCCTCGCGCTCGTCCCGGCTGCCGGGAGGGCAGTCGTCAGGTGCGCCAAACGCGTCAAGCCCGCTACCGCGAGGTAAGCAGGAATCTCCCGGCCTCAGCCGGGAGAGCACTCCAACTCAAGCTCCCCCGCGACGGCTCCCTCCGCCGCGTCATCAAGTCCGTCCTCCCGGCGGACACCGTCCGCCGGGCCCTTCCTCGTACTCACCGGCAGAGAACGTCCTCCGACGGCCGCACACCCTCGGTCAGATAACGGGTCACCGCCGCGTCGCCACACGCGTTCCCGTTCCCCAGGTACACCCCGTGCCCGCCGTGGTCGACGGAGACGAGCCGCGCCCGCTGGCCGAGGGCCTCCCGCATCCGCAGCCCCTTGGAGTACGGCGTCGACGGGTCGCGCAGGTTCTGGATCATCAGGATGTTCGACGGCCCCCGGTCGGTGATGCGGACCGGCTTCTCCACCGCCCCACCCTTCCAGAAGGAGCAGGGCGTGATGTTCGCCGGCATCCCCGCCGTCAGCGGGAACCGCTCCCGGTCCTTCGCCACGGCCCGCTCGTACGCCGGTACGGACGCGGGCCAGTTCACGTCGTTGCAGATCACGCCGACGGTGATGGCCGCCGCGTCGTCCGGCATCGCGCCGGCCAGCTCGCGCGGCAACACCGGCTCGCCCTCCGGGTCGAGCGCCTCCGTCACCATCTGCGCGAAGGACGGGAAGAAACCGTCGGAGTAGAGCGCGAGCTGAAGCGCCTGGAGCAGCATGGACCCGGTGAGCGGGGGCCCGGGCCGCACGGGCTCGCCGGGCGCACCCGGCAGCACCGAGGCATGCGGCTCCCGGTCGAGCCGCCCCGCGAGGTCCATGAGCACAGCCCGTACGTCCTCGGGCCGCTCCGCGAGCCGCAGCCCCTCGTCCGCCCGGTCGGGGTGCGCCGCCCAGTCCGCGAAGTCCGGGAACCGGTCCTCGGCACCCTGCGCCATGCCCTCAAGCCAACCCCGGGCGACCCGCCTCGGGTCGGGGTCGTTGCTGCTGTCGAGAACCCAGCGATCGGTCCGCCCGGGGAACTTCTCGGCGTACGAGGCCGCCACGTACGTCCCGTACGACACGCCCCACGCCGACAGCTTCCGCTCGCCGAGCGCTTGCCGCAGCCGCTCCATGTCCCGCACCTGGTTGGCGGTGGTCAGCCCGCGCAGCATGGCACCCCCGTTCCGGGCACAGGCCTCGGCGACCCGCTTGGACCGGGCGACGTTCTCCTCGATGCCCCCGTCGGCGCCCGGCCACGACCGCAGCGTCATCATCCACCGGTCGCCCTCGTCGAGCCCGCACCGCGCCTTCGCGGAGCCGCCGATGCCGCGCGGGTCGAAGGCCACGAGGTCGTACGCCCCGTCCATCTCCTTCGCCAGGGCGGCACCCTTCTGCGCCAACCGCTGCACCCCGGAGCTGCCGGGCCCGCCCGGGATCACCATCAGGGTCCCGCGCCGCGCCTCGGGCCGCGTGCTGGGCAGCCGGGAGACGGCGAGCTGGATCTGCTCCCCGTCGGGCCGGGCGTAGTCCAGGGGTACGGAGAGCATGGCGCACCGCTGCCCGGGCAGCGGCCGTAGGGCCGGGGCGCAGTCGCCCCACGCGAGCCCGGCCGTGGCGCCGCCGGTGGCGGCGACGGCGGCACCGCCACCGGAGAGAGCGGCACCGGCGACGGCGGCGGCGGAGAGGGCGAGGAGAAGCGTCGTGCGTCCACGGGTCGTTGTCATGCGCACAGCCTCGCGAATCGACGGCCGCCACCCCATCCGGCAGGCACGCGGGTCTGGGGTGGGGCCAACCCCCGCCCAGAAGTGGGGCGTTCGGGCCCACTGGGGAGGCGCAGGGGGCGGGCGTCTCCGACAGGCTTCTGGTGGGACCGCCCTCTTTCCGAGAGTCGCACCTTCCACCACCGCGTCAAGGGCGCCTTCGGCGTCGCTGCGCGATGGCCTGCGGCCACCCTTGACCCGGTGGCTCCAGGAGCGAAAGACCTCTCGGAGGGCGGTCCGGGGGCCGGGGTCGCGGGGGCCTCGGGCAGTGTCGGGGGCCGGAGGGCGCCCGTCGGGCCGGTGGGTGGGGGCTGGGTTCGCAGCCGGGGCGGGTAGGCACCTGGCGGCCGGTCCGGGGTGCGCGGCTGTTGAATGGGGCAGTCGGGCGGCGCTTAGCGAGTCACGGCCGTCGAGTGGTCGGGCTTCAGGCCCCGCTGGTCACTCCCGGTGGGGGAAGGGTCGCCAGCGGCGGCGAGGAGAGCCGATACGAGACATTGCTGCAGATCGATCGCCGATCGGGGTCGAAACGCCCTGACTTCTCCGACCCAGCGGCTAGTTACTCGTAGTAAGTGCACGCCAGGCATGCCTCCACCCACCGAAACAGACCAGCGGGGCCTGAATCCCCCCTGCCCACCGGCCGCGACCCGCCAAGCCAAGCCGGGCCGCCCCATTCAACAACCGCGCACCCTCACACGACCGGTGAGACCCACCGGCCCCCGCTACGAACCAAGCCCCACCCCACCGGGCTGCCAGGCGCCCTCCGAGCCCAGCCGCTGCCCGAGGCCCCCGCGACCCCGGCCCCCGGACCGCCCTCCGAGAGTTGTTGCGCGGCTTCCGCCGCCGGGTCAAGGGTGGCCGCAGGCCATCGGCGGAGCCGACTTGCCCTTGACGCGGTGGCGGAAGGTGCGACTCTCGGAAAGAGGGCGGTCCCACCAGAGGCCCACGAAGCAGGCCCACACCGAGTGCCCCCGCCCGGTACCCGCCCGGTACCTAGACTCCGCACCCATGACGACCACACCGAACTCCGCGCACCTCGCCGCCGTCGCCGCCGACCTGGCGCCCACCGGTACCCTGCGCACGTCCATCAACCTCGGGAACCCGGTCCTCGCGCAGGGCACGCCCGACGCGCCCGCCGGGATCACGGTGGACCTGGCGCGCGAGATCGGCGCGCGCCTCGCGCTGCCCGTCGAGCTGCTCTGCTTCGACGCGGCGCGGAAGTCGTTCGGGGCGATGGCGGAGGGGCGGGCCGACCTCTGCTTCCTGGCCGTGGACCCGGCGCGCGAGAAGGAGGTCGCGTTCACCTCCCCGTACGTCGTCATCGAGGGCGTGTACGCCGTGCCGCGCGATTCGGCGATCAGCACGGTCGAGGCGGTGGACGCCCCCGGCGTCCGGATCGGCGTCAAGCAGGGCTCGGCCTACGACCTGTTCCTCTCCCGTTCCCTCGTCCACGCGACCGTCGTACGGGGCGAGGAGGGCGTCGACGTGTTCCGCGCCGAGGGTCTGGAGGCGGGCGCGGGGATCCGGCAGCCGATGACCGCCTACGCCGCCGCGCACGAGGACGTGCGCCTGATCGAGGGCCGTTTCATGGAGATCCGGCAGGCCGTCGGAACCACGTCCGGCCGGCGGCCCGAGACCGTCGCCTTCCTCCGCGACACCGTGGAGGAACTGAAGACGAACGGCTTCGTCGCCGCCTCCCTCCGCCGCACGGGCCAGGACCCGGCCCTCCTGGCCCCGCCGGCGTGACGAGACGCCCGAGGGCCCGACCGCACCACGGCGGCCGGGCCCTCGGGAGGACATCCGGATTCACAGGACGTCCGGATCAGTAGAGCCCCTTGAGAATGCTCCATCCGCTGCCGACGGCCACCCGGCCGCCGTAGGCACCGGTCCCGGTGCCGCTGTAGCGCCACAGCTTCCCGGCGGTGTCGCGGGCCAGGAGATCGGCGCGCCCGTCGCCGGACAGGTCGCCGACGCCGACGAGCGAGGAGTACCCGCCCCAGCCGCCGCCGACCTTCACCCGGGCGGTGACGCCGCCGGTCGCGGTGCCGTAGTACCGCCACAGCGCACCGGAGGCGTCGACACCCAGCAGGTCACCGCGCCCGTCGCCGTTCAGGTCGCCCGCGCCGGTGATCTTCTTGTACAGCTTCCAGTTGGTGCCGATCCGGACGCGGGCCTTGACCCGGTGGTCGGCCGTTCCGCCGTAGAAGTACACGTCACCCGTCGACGCCTGACGTGCGACCAGGTCCGCGTACCCGTCACCGTTCACATCACCCGGCGAGGTCAGCACGTCGTACTGGCCCCAGCCCGAACCGACGACCGTGTACGGCGAGAAGGCGGAGAGCACCTTCCCGCAGCCCGGCCGGTACGCCCGCAGCTGGTCGCCCACGCGGGCGTACACGTCCGCGCACCGGTCGCCGTTCAGGTCACCCGTCGGCACGAACACCGACGACGTCGCGAACTTCGTCCCCGTACCGGCGATCCGCGCGGACACCGCACCCGTCCCGGTCCCCCGGTACATCGACACGAGCCCGGTCGTGTCCATCACCAGCAGGTCACCGAAGCCGTCGTCCCCGGCGAGGTCCCGCCACACGGCGGCTCCGCCGGTCACGGAGAGGTTCCCGGACTGGACGAGGTCGGCGCCCTGGCCGTCGGCCGGCTTCACCGTCAGGGTCCAGGTGTGGGTGCCGTTCCGGACGAGCTTCCCGGTCGCGTCCTTCCCGTCCCAGACGGGCGTGACGACACCACGACCCTCATCGGTGAGGGTACGGACGGTCGCGCCGGTCGCCTTGCGCTTGAGCGCGAGGGACCACGTGACGGGCTTCGAGACGGTCCAACGGGGCCTCCAGAGGGAGGACCTCAGGTTCACCGAAGTCGGCACGGCCGAGTCGAAGACCGTCACGCGGCTGGTGGCTCCGCCGAGACCGACAACGTGGATCGTCTGCTGGGGGTCGATGAAGGCGATACCCCCGCCGAAACGGTCGATCGTCCACCTCTCGCCGGTCTCGGAAAGCGTTCCGATGGTGCGCACGACGGGCGCGCCGGAGCGGACGTCGATCACGTTCAGCGAGTCGGGGGCAGCACCGTTGGACTCGGTGTAGGCGATGAAGCCGTCTCCCAGCGATGTCTGGCCGTAGCTGGGCGCCGAGAAGGAGACTTTGGTCTTCCGCTCCTGGTCGTACACGATCGCGGATGTGCCGCGCAGGCACTGGGCGTAGATCCACTTGCCGAGGACCGCGAAATCGCCGGTTCCGCAGTTCGTCCCGAGGTCAACGGTCGCGACCGTCGACCCGGTGCGCAGGTCGACCGCCGAGACGGTGTCGTTCTCCAACGACGCCGTCCAGAGCTGACTGCCCCACAGGAACTGGTTCGCGTTGCTCACGACGGAGAGGATCTTCCGGGTCTCGATGTCCGCGACGACCGACTTGACCTCGTAGTTCTCCGTTGCGAGGTAGTGCACGTAGCGGCCTGAGACCGTGTAGAGCACCTCGGGCTCGAGCCTCCGCGTGGTGTCCAGCGTGATCTTCCGGGTGGTCGCACCCGGCGCGGCCGTCGTCACGTACACCGTCGGGACGCACCAGCCGCACCAGTCCCCGCGAGACGGCGGAACGTCGTCCGCCCCGAGCCTGACGAGGCGGCCGTCCCCGCTGTCGGCCCAACGGGCGCCCACCATCCCCGGACCGTAGGGCTCGGCACACGGCGAGGTGCCGCCGGAGGTCACGGCACAGCTCCAGACCGAGGCGGCCGTGCGCGGCTCGGTGAGGGACACGTCGTATCCCTGGAGGCCGCGGTAGCCGTCCTCGTGCTCGGTCGTGACCCGGCCGTTCGCCAGGGTCAGTCCTGTCCGCTGGACCGGCTTGGGCGGGGTGCTCAGGACCTGGGTGGTGACGGGCACTCCGGTGGCGTCGGGAGTGACGCGTCGGACGCCCCAGTGGGTGGAGTCGGTGCCGCCCACGAAGTAGAGGGTGCCGTCCGTGCCGGTCCTGAGCTCGGAGTCCCCGGCGACGAGGACGCCCAGGTCACGGGTCGCGCCACTGGTGAGCGAGGTGGCCTTGAGCGGGCCGGACCCGTACGAGCTGTAGGCGCCCACGATCCAGCCGCCGAGGAAGGCGAGACGGCCCTGCCTGGCATCGGTGCTCGGCAGCTTGACCGTGGCGGCCGGACCCGCGGGGGTGGCGCGGGGCACGATGAACGCCTCCGTCGTGCCGTACCCGCCGTAGAGGGCGATACGGTCGGCGCTGAGCGTTGCCTTCACCCCGTAGGGGAGACCGGCCGCGGGCTGGGCCAGCGGGACGAGCGTGGCGGTGACGAAATCGACGAGCCCGACGCCCTGTCCACCGGAGGCCCGGGTGTACGTGACGACGGCGCCCTTGGCATCGAAGGCCAGGACCTCGGGGTAGCCGGTGATCCGCTCGGTCGCCGCGACGTCGACGTCCGCCGGAGCGCCCTCGCCGAAGCCCGGAAGGTGCAGGGTCACGGCGCCTTCGGCATCGGTGCTGTAGCTGAGCAGCCGGTCCGTGCCGAAGGCCCGCAGCCAGGTGTGGCCCTCGGGGTGCGGGCGGGTCAGGGTGACGCCGGTGGCCCAGTCGTGGATCGTGGCGTCCGAGGTGCCCTGGTGGTAGTCGAGGCACGCGAACCGGTCACCGTGGAACGCCATCCTGTCGGTGGAGTCGCAGGCCGCGTGGTATGTGACCGGACCACCCGCGAAGCTCTGCCAGCGCATGCCCCGGTCGGGGTCGGAGGCCTGGAGACCGGTGCCCGCGCCGAAGACGGTCTGGGGCGGCGGGGTGACGCTCGGCGGCGCGGCGATCGTCACCTCGTACGGCGCGCCGGTCGCCGCCGTGGCGGACGGCGCGACGGCCGCCAGGCCGGTGAAGCCGAGCGTGGCGCTCAGAGCGAGCGCGACGACTCTTCGTACGGACAAGTCCTGTGTCCCCTCGTACGGATGTGAAGACGGGTACGACACGGGAGGGGCGGCGCGAAGGCAGGACGGGCAGGACGGCAGGACGAAGCGGGCCGCTCGGCCGGGGCCGGCGGGACCCCCCCTGTCGGCAGTCGGATCGTACATTCACGCGACACGGGAGTTCGAAAAGTTTCCTGGGAGCCGCCCGCGAAGGCCTCTTCCCGGGCCTGGAGGCGGCCTCCGCGAGCCCGTACGGCATCCCCGAACCCCTGGGTCCGGGCCTCTGGGGATGGGGTGCGTGCGCCCCTCACAGGCGATCACCAAAGTGCCTCTGACCTGCACTTTTACCCTCCATTCCCGTACTCTGGAGATCGACTTGGAGGGGGATCCCCATGGACCGCAACAGCCGTGAGAACCGTGACATCCGCACGGTCGAGGACGTCCTGCGCCTGCTCGACGGGCTCTTCGCACCCAGCGCCGACCGGTGGTCGGAAGGTGGGGCCGGGTGGTGGGACGAGTTCTACGCGGACCGGGACAAGCCGGTGCCGTTCTTCGTCGCGAAGCCCGACGAGAACCTGGTGTCGTACGTCGAGCGGGGCCTGCTCCCGGCCGGCGGGCGGGTGCTCGACCTCGGGTGCGGACCCGGGCGGAACAGCATGTACCTCGCGTCGCTCGGGTACGAGGTGGACGCCGTCGACCTCTCCGCCACCGCGATCCGCTGGGCAGAGGAACGCGCCCGCGAGGCCGGCGCGGCGGAGAGCGTGCGCTTCGTGTGCGGCGACGCCTTCGCCGCGCCCCTGGACGGCCCGTACGACCTCGTCTACGACTCCGGCTGCTTCCACCACCTGCCCCCGCACCGCCGCGTCAGCTACCTCGCGCTCCTCGACCGCGTCCTCGCACCCGGCGGGCACTTCGCGCTCACCGCGTTCGCCGCCGGGGAGGGCGGCATGGGCTCGGAACTGCCGGACGCCGACTTCTACCGGCAGGGGAAGCTGGACGGCGGACTCGCCTACACCGACGCGGAGTTGCGCGCGCTCTTCGCCGACCTGGCGGAGATCGACGTCCGCCGCATGCACGACGAACCCGCCGACTCGGCGCACTTCGGCGAGCCCTTCCTCTGGACGGCGCTCTTCCGTAACCCCTGGCGTAACCCCTGACTCGTCACCCCTGACTCACATCGTCCGTACGTGCTCCGCGAGGCGGTCGTACTGTTCGCGTACGCCCGCCTCCATGCCCGCCGCCAGTGCCTGGTCCCTGACCTCGTTCGAGGGCCAGAGCGAGGTGCTGGTCAGGGCCGTACCACCGTGCGGGGTCGCGTCGAAGGTGAGGGTGACGTGGACCGGGGCCGTGTCCGGCATCTGCTCGAAGACCTCCGTGTAGTCGAGCCGCTCCGCCGGGACGATCTCCTCGTACGTGCCGGAGAAGACGATCTCCTGGCCGTCCGGGGCTGTCTGGCCCCACCGCCAGGCTCCGCCCACCCGCAGGTCGACGTCGACGACCGTCGTCGTCAGCCCGGAGACGCCGTACCACTCGCGTACGTGCTCGGGGCGCGTCCAGGCCTCCCACAGCCGGCCCGGCGGGGCGTCGAAGGTCCGGGTGATGACCAGTTCGCGATCAGCGGGTGTCGTCATCAGGGTGACCATGGGCTCGGCCCTTCCACGGTGTCCCTTCCAGCATCACTCCGGTGCGCCCCCACAGCCACTTCCGTAAAGGGAGTGAACACGTTCAACAGGTGAGCGCTAAAGTTCTGCCACGCGGCCGTCCCGATCACGTGCGACGCCGCCTTCTCAGACCTGTGGGGGGTCCCTTTGCCGCGCTCACCGCGCAGGCTTACGCACGCCCTTGTGCGTGCCGCAGCCGTCTTCGCTCTCTCGGCGGGTGTCATCGTGCCCGCCGTCATCCACGCCCCGGCCGCACACGCGGATTCGACGGGCCTGTCCGGCATGACGCTGGACGACGGGCGCTACCGCGTGAAACTGCCCGCCAACGCGCTCTGGATCAAGGTCAGCGTCCTGGCCTCCACCGCCCCCGGCGCCACTGTCCTCGCCTCCACGGAGGCGCTCACCACGGACAACATCGACTGGGAGACCGACGCGCCCTTCGCGCTCCCGCAGGGCACCGCCCTCTCGGACTACCCGGTACGCGTCGACTACCGGCTGCCCGGCCAGACCACCCAGCAGTCGACCGGCGGCACCTACAGCTACCGTCCGCACGTCGGCGTCACCGACGTGTCCTGGAACCGCCGCACCACCAGCTACGACCAGCGCCAGGCCGTCCTCTCCGGAAAGACGACCCTCTGGAACCCCGCCACCGGCGCCCGCACCGCCGCGCCCGGCGGCACCAAGGTGGCGATCACCCTCACCGCGCAGGACGGCACCGACAGGGTCGTCAACTCCAGCGCCACGACCCGCACGGACGGCAGCTTCTCCGTGACGCTGACCCCGAACGGCTGGGTGTCCGGCAGCGCGACCGTGGTCACCGCCGGCACCGTCAACGACCCGAACGACGCGGCCTACGTCCCGTCCCTGGGCGTCGACACACTCCTGTACCGGATCAGCGCCGACGTGAACAAGTACCGCGTGCGCGCCGGTACGGACGTGCGGGTCACCGGGCACGTGGAGCGGTACACGCCGACCGGCTGGAAGCCCTTCCCCGGCGCCCCCGTCGTCGCGACCGGGGAACACTCCTACGGTTCCGCCCTGACGAACGTCCTCGGCGGCGCCACTTCCTCCGCGACCGGCACCTTCTCCTTCAACGCGCGGGCCCAGTACAGCACCGACTTCGTCTACACGTCGCTGCGGCCCTCGCCGTACCTCGGCGACTCCCGCCCGTACGCCAAGAGCGACATCGCCGTACCGCAGCAGTTCTCCTACTCCCCGCACACGATCACCCTGGACGAGCACGGGAAGCTCACCGCCACGGGCGGGTTCGGGTCGGCCTACTGCCGCAACGGGCAGCCCGTGCAGCTCCAGGTCTCCTTCGACGCCGGATCCACCTGGCGCGTCATGCGCACCGGCATGACCGACAGCGGCTGCTCCTACACCTTCACCACCCAGGGCTACGAGAGCGCCCTCTACCGGATCCACCACCCGGAGACGAACGAGCTGGTCGCCAAGGGGAGTACGTCCCTGAAGCGGGCCCGCACGCCCACCCGCTTCTCCGCCTTCGACATCAGCCCCACGCAGCCCACGGTGAACGGGAAGATGACGGTCTCCGGCACCGTCCAGCGCAAGGTCGGCGGCCTCTGGAAGCCGCTCCCCGGCACCAAGGTGACCCTGGTCTACAAGCCCAAGGGCGAGAGCCAGTGGTACTGGGTCAACCAGGGCATCACCACCGACGCCTACGGCCGGTTCAGCTACCGCGCCACCGCGTACGGCGACGGCTCCTGGGCGCTGTACCTCAACACCACGGGCAGCTACTTCTACAGCGAGACGATTGCGAAGTACATCGATGCGCGCTGATCTCTCCTCCTCCTACCGGCGCTCCCTGACGGCGGGCCTGGCCGCCGCCGCGCTCGCCGCCGGGACCCTGACGGTCACGGCCGCGCCCGCCGCCCACGCCGCCACGGCCGTCGGCATCGGCCGGGCCGTCACCGACGACGCCCAGCGCGGCATCTTCCAGGTGACGGCCTGGACCGACGCCCCGAACGCCAAGATCACCAAGGTCTCGGCCACGGTCCGGCAGGGCTCCACGGTCCTCGTCGACATCCCGACGCTCCCTGTCGTCCCCGACCCCTGGGACCCGAGCGCCGCCAACCTCTTCCGGCTCGCGGACGCCGCCACGTTGAAACTCGTCGAGGACGGCGGGCGCATCCCGGCCCTCGGGACGTACGCCATCGACGTCACCGCCACCGACTCCCTCGGCAACAAGCAGACCCGCACCGACGCCGGACAGCTCGACTTCCGGCTCCGCCCCGAGATCACCCTCGTCCCCACCAAGCCCACGTACGCCGACCGCAACGCCCGCCCCTCGGGCAGCGTCGTCGGCATCCAGCCCGGCTCCGGGGACCGGGTCACGCTGACCGGCCGGCCGGTCACCATCGAGCGGACCAGCCCGACGCAGGACGGGACATGGAGCGCGGCACAAGAGGCGGTCACCGACGCGGCCGGCCGGTTCACGTCGCCGCCGTTCCCGATCTCCAGCGAGGACCTCGGCACCTCGGCCATCCACTTCCGGACGACGGTCACGGCCGACACCCCCGAGATCCACGGCACCGTGACGGATTACCTCAGCGTCTCCGATCACGTGTCGCGCAAGGTGGCCGTCACCGCCACCGCCGACAAGAAGCGGGCGCTCGACGGGCAGACCGTCACCATCAGCGGCCGGATGACCGACCCGGCGGCGGCGGGCGCACCGGTCGCCGACCACCAGGTCCGCGTGCGGCTCGGCGGCCCCACCTACGGAACGGGCCCGAGCACCGTCGTCCGGACCGGCGCGGACGGCCGGTTCACCGCCCGGCTCGTCGCCATCGCGGGCAAGGAGTCGGGCGGCTGGTTCGTCGAATCCCCCGACCGGTACGTGAGCTTCCCGGATCTTCACGGCGCGCTGGCCATCCCGCTGGACTCCCGCACCGACCTCCGCACGTACGGGCTCTCCGCCGACGGCCGGGTCACGGTCTCCGGCACCTTCCGCGCCCGGTACGTGGCCGAACCGTCCTTCCCGGCGGCGCAGTTCGTCCGGCTGGAGCAGCTCGTCGCCGGCGGCTGGAAGGCTATCGCCTGGGCGAGCGTGAGCTCGGCCTACTACGACGAGTTCACGCTCTCGGCGGCGAGCAAGGGCGGCTGGTTCCGGGTCCGGCACCTCACCACCGACCAGTTCGCCGAGTCCGTCACTCCGTCGTTCCGGCTCACCCGCCTCGACACCCGGATCGTCTCCCTGAACGCCGGCCCCGAGCCGGTCGCGAAGGGCGGGTACGTGACGGTCACCGGCGGGCTCCAGCACTACGCGGACTGGAACTGGCGCGCGTACGCGAACGCTCCGGTCGTCCTGCAGTTCCAGCCGCGGGGCAGCACGACCTGGAAGCAGATGGCGACGGGCCGGTCGAACGCGAGCGGCAACGTCTCCCTGAAGGCGAAGGCCACCGGGGACGGCACCTGGCGCATCCGCCACTACGGCGACAGCAGGCACTTCAACACCCCGGCGTCGGCCGGCGGGGACTACGTCGACGTGCGCTGACGGATCCCGGAAAGCGCTCCTCCATAACGCCCGAGGGCGGCACCCCCCTGCTGGGGAGTGCCGCCCTCGATCGCGTTCAGCAGTACGGCTCTACAGCGGTACTGCGATGAACCACCGATCCCGGAGGATCAGAAGTCCATGTCACCGCCCGGCATGCCGCCGCCGGCCGGCGCGGACGCCTTCTCCGGCTTGTCGGCGATGACGGCCTCGGTGGTGAGGAACAGCGCGGCGATCGACGCGGCGTTCTGCAGCGCGGAGCGCGTGACCTTCGCCGGGTCGATGATGCCCTCGGCGATGAGGTCCACGTACTCGTTGGTCGCGGCGTTCAGGCCGTGACCCACGGGCAGGTTGCGGACCTTCTCCGCCACGACGCCGCCCTCGAGGCCGGCGTTGACCGCGATCTGCTTCAGCGGGGCCTCAAGCGCCAGCTTGACGATGTTGGCACCGGTGGCCTCGTCGCCCGCCAGGTCGGCCTCGAGCTTCTCGAAGACCGAGGAGGCCTGGAGAAGGGCCACGCCGCCACCGGCGACGATGCCCTCTTCGACGGCCGCCTTCGCGTTGCGAACGGCGTCCTCGATGCGGTGCTTGCGCTCCTTGAGCTCGACCTCGGTCGCGGCACCGGCCTTGATGACCGCAACACCGCCGGCGAGCTTCGCCAGGCGCTCCTGCAGCTTCTCGCGGTCGTAGTCGCTGTCCGAGTTCTCGATCTCGGCGCGGATCTGGTTCACGCGACCGGCGACCTGCTCGCTGTCACCGGCACCGTCGACGATGGTGGTCTCGTCCTTGGTGATGACGACCTTGCGGGCGCGGCCCAGCAGGTCGAGGCCCGCGTTCTCCAGCTTGAGGCCGACCTCCTCGGAGATGACCGTGCCGCCGGTGAGGATGGCGATGTCGTTCAGCATGGCCTTGCGACGGTCGCCGAAGCCCGGGGCCTTGACCGCGACGGACTTGAAGGTGCCGCGGATCTTGTTGACGACCAGGGTCGACAGGGCCTCGCCCTCGACGTCCTCGGCGATGATCAGCAGGGGCTTGCCCGACTGCATGACCTTCTCCAGGAGCGGGAGCAGGTCCTTCACGGAGGAGATCTTGGAGTTGACGATCAGGAGGTAGGGGTCGTCGAGCGACGCCTCCATGCGCTCCATGTCGGTGGCGAAGTACGCCGAGATGTAGCCCTTGTCGAAGCGCATGCCCTCGGTGAGCTCCAGCTCCAGACCGAAGGTCTGGGACTCCTCGACGGTGATGACGCCTTCCTTGCCGACCTTGTCCATCGCCTCGGCGATGAGCTCGCCGATCTGGGTGTCGGCGGCGGAGATGGAGGCCGTCGAAGCGATCTGCTCCTTGGTCTCGACATCCTTCGCCTGCTCGAGGAGGGCGCCGGAGACGGCCTCGACGGCCTTCTCGATGCCGCGCTTGAGGGCCATGGGGTTGGCACCGGCGGCGACGTTGCGGAGGCCCTCGCGGACGAGCGCCTGGGCGAGAACGGTGGCGGTGGTCGTACCGTCGCCGGCGACGTCGTCCGTCTTCTTGGCGACTTCCTTGACCAGCTCGGCGCCGATCTTCTCGTACGGGTCCTCGAGCTCGATCTCCTTGGCGATGGAGACACCATCGTTGGTGATCGTGGGGGCGCCCCACTTCTTCTCGAGGACGACGTTGCGACCCTTGGGGCCGAGGGTGACCTTGACGGCGTCAGCGAGCTGGTTCATGCCGCGCTCGAGACCGCGCCGGGCCTCCTCGTCGAACGCGATGATCTTGGCCATGTGAAGTGGTCCTCCCGGACATGGGGTGGATAACGCTCCAGGACCGCGCCGACGCCCGCGACGGACGGCCTCCGCGTGTTCCGTGTGGTTCCCTGCCCCACCCGGTCGGCGACCTCGTCTGCCCGATCCTCGTAGCACTCTCACCTGCCGAGTGCTAACGCCAATGATTAGCACTCGCCCTAGGAGAGTGCAAGCGACTCTCGGGTTTCGGGCAGTCCTGACACGGGTCGGCACACGTGCGGCACGGGTACGCCACGGGTGCGGAAACGCGTGAGGGGCCCGCTTCCCCTGGGGGATGCGGGCCCCTCGACGGCGTTGCGTCGGTGGCCGATCGCGCCGCGCTCAGACGGCGAGCTTGACCATGTCCGCCTGCGGACCCTTCTGGCCCTGCGAAATCTCGAACTCGACCCGCTGCCCCTCTTCGAGGCTGCGGTAGCCATCCATCTGGATCGCGCTGTAGTGGACGAAAACATCCGCACCACCGTCGACCGCGATGAAGCCGTAGCCCTTCTCCGCGTTGAACCACTTGACGGTGCCCTGAGCCATGCCTAACTCCCCTATTACTGGCCCTTGCGCGGGAACCGCACTTCGCGGACCCGGGGTCAGACCCTGCGCCGGAACGCGTCGACCGCCGCTGAATGTATCTGCCCAACTGCCCTCTGCAACAGGTCATTCGAGCGAGAATTCTGGGCATGGCAGAAAGGGGAATTAGGGAGAATCCCTGGAGTTCCGGGGCAAGTCGGGCCCGGCAAAACGCGCAGAACGTACACAACGCACATGCACTTTGGCTGCTTCCTGACGCGCAAGGACGCATTCTCATATGCGTCCGGCATGAGCAGCGGAGGGGACTTCCCCAACTCTACCCCGCTTAACCATGCAGAATTGCCCCCTCCGCTTTATGTCGCGGAAGGGGCAATTCAAGAAAGACGGGACAGAAGAGTCCCGGGACTCAGCAGCCGCCGGCGACGGCCGGGATGATCGAGACGCCCGCGCCGGCCGGGGTGGCCGTCTCCAGGCCCTGCTCGAAGCGCACGTCGTCGTCGTTCACGTACACGTTGACGAAGCGGCGCAGCTTGCCCTGGTCGTCCAGGACGCGGGCGGCGATGCCGGTGTGGTTCTTCTCCAGGTCCGCGATGACCTCGGCGAGGGTCGCGCCCTCGGCCGGGACCTCGGACTGCCCGCCCGTGTAGGTGCGGAGGATGGTGGGGATGCGGACGTTCACGGCCATGTCTTCGTACCTCTCAGAGGGCCAGGCCCGCGGCGCGGAACGCGTCCAGGCTCGGGCGGATGGTGGCGGTCGCCTGCGAGCCCTCGGCCACGGCGTCCAGGGTCTTGAGGCCGTCGCCGGTGTTCAGCACGACAGTGGTGAGCTCCGGGTCGATCAGACCCGCCTCGACGAGCTTCTTCGTGACGCCGACGGTCACGCCGCCCGCGGTCTCGGCGAAGATGCCCTCGGTCTGCGCGAGCAGCTTGATCGCGTCCACGACCTGCTCGTCGTTCACGTCCTCCACGGCGCCGCCGGTGCGGCGGGCGATGTCGAGGACGTACGGGCCGTCGGCCGGGTTGCCGATCGCGAGCGACTTGGCGATCGTGTTCGGCTTCTGCGGGCGGACGACGTCGTGGCCGGCCTTGAAGGCGGCGGAGACCGGGGAGCAGCCCTCGGCCTGCGCGCCGAAGATCTTGTACGGCTTGTCCTCGACGAGGCCCAGCTTGATGAGCTCCTGCAGACCCTTGTCGATCTTGGTGAGCTGCGAGCCGGACGCGATCGGGATGACGAGCTGGTCGGGGATGACCCAGCCGAGCTGCTCGCAGATCTCGTACGCGAGCGTCTTGGAGCCCTCGCCGTAGTACGGGCGGAGGTTGACGTTGACGAAGCCCCAGCCCTCGCCCAGCGGGTCGCCGATGAGCTCCGAGCAGAAGCGGTTGACGTCGTCGTAGTTGCCCTCGATGGCGACGAGGTCACCGCCGTAGACGGCGGCCATGACGACCTTGCCCTGCTCCAGGTCGTGCGGGATGAAGACGCAGGACCGGAAGCCGGCGCGGGCGGCGGCGGCGCCGACGGCGCCGGCCAGGTTGCCGGTGGAGGAGCAGGAGAGCGTGGTGAAGCCGAAGGCGCGGGCGGCCTCGAGGGCCTGCGCGACGACCCGGTCCTTGAAGGAGTGGGTCGGGTTGCCCGAGTCGTCCTTGACGAAGAGCTTGCCGGGGGCGACACCGATCTCGCGGGCGAGGTTGTCGGCCTGGACGAGCTTGGTCCAGCCCGGGTTCAGGTTCGGCTTCTCGGCGACGTCGGCCGGGACGGGCAGCAGGGGGGCGTAGCGCCAGATGTTGGCGGGGCCGGCCTCGATCTGCTTGCGCAGTGCCTCGGGGTCACCGGTGGGGAGGTCGTACGCGACTTCGAGCGGTCCGAAACAGAGTTCGCAGGCGAAGATCGGACCAAGTGCGAACACTTCACCGCATTCGCGACAGGAAAGCCCTGAAGCGGGACCGAGGTCGACGGTGGTGGCAGAGGCGACAGTCTGTACAGCCATGGAGGCGAGGCCCTTTCTCCTCATCTTTCCCATGACGAACTTTTCGTCATGAGACGGATTTGGCACCTTCCCTAGCCGGGGACCTCGCTGGAGGACGAGACGAACCGACTGGAGGGTTGCCGGGGCTTCAACGGGCCGTTTCCCTCTGCCCCTCTGGATGAGCGGTATTCGATTGTGAAGTGCGGTGAAGTCCTCGCGGGCTTCGTTCCTGCGCTCCGACGCGGGCGGCACCCCGACGTGCATCGGGCATCCGCGTTGTTCAAGACTGTAACCGAAGGCCCCGGAGCTTGGACGGGCCGTCCGTACCGCGAGATGGAGATCACGTGCTGGAAGAGGTGGAGCGCTGGCTGGACCGGCGGTCCTGGTCCGTGGCTGACCGGCCGATGGAGCGGATCCTCGCCGCCAAGCGAAACACGAAGGTCAGCGTCGTGCTGCCGGCGCTGAACGAGGAGGCGACGGTCGGCGACATCGTCGCCGTGATCCGCCGCGAGCTGATGTCCGAGGCGGTGCCGCTCGTCGACGAACTGGTCGTGATCGACTCGGGCTCCACCGACCGTACGGCGGAGGTGGCGGCGGCAGCCGGGGCGCGGGTGGTCGCGCGGGACGCGATCCTCCCCCGGATACCGGCCGTCCCCGGCAAGGGCGAGGTCCTGTGGCGGTCGCTCATGGTGACGAGCGGGGACGTCGTGTGCTTCGTGGACGCGGATCTGCGGGACTTCTCCGCGGACTTCGTGACGGGGATCGTGGGCCCGCTGCTCACCGACCCCGACATCGACTTCGTGAAGGCGACCTACGACCGCCCGTTCGGAGCCGGGGACACTCCTGGCCAGGGCGGTCGCGTGACGGAGCTGGTGGCACGCCCCCTCCTCAACATGCACTGGCCGCAGCTGGCCGGCTTCGTCCAGCCGCTGGGCGGCGAGTACGCGGCGCGGCGCTCGCTCCTGGAGCGGCTGCCCTTCCCCGTCGGTTACGGAGTGGAGTTGGGGCTGCTCGTCGACGCGCTGCACACCGTGGGCCTGGACGCGCTCGCGCAGGTCGACGTGGGCGTACGCAAGCACCGCCATCAGGACGAGCGGGCGCTCGGCCGGATGGCGGCGGCGATCTACCGGACGGCGCAGCTGCGGCTCTCGCGCGGGCACCTCGTACGGCCGCGGCTGACGCAGTTCGAGCGGGGCGAGGAGGGGTTCGTCCCGCGGACCTACGCGGTGGACACGGAGGAGCGGCCGCCGATGCTCGACATCAGGGAGTACACGCGCCGCCGCGTGGCGTAACGCCACCAGATGATCCGCTTTGCCTACATTGCCCTTTTATGCGCTTCAGACAACAACACCTGGGCAGTGTGGCGGCGGTCGTCGGCCTCGCCGTGGCCTCGTTTGCGCTCTCGACGGCCGGTCCGGCCTCGGCGGACGTCATCGAGCCCTTCGGCAAGCGGTACGACGAGTCGATCTACGGCGACTTCACGACGCTCGGCAACACGGTCATGGGCTGCCCCGACTCCCCCGCGGACCTGGCCGCGCGCTGCGCGACCGCCGCGAAGGGCGAGGGCTCCGACAACAACAACACCTTCGTGATGCGGCGGATCGACGCGGCCGGCATGGCGGCGGCGGGTGACGCGCCCGAGTTCGGCTCCAGTACCGGCCACGTCGTGATCCCGGCGGGCGCCGAGGTCGCGTACGCCCGGCTGTTCTGGGGCGGCAACGACGGCACGTACAAGGGCCCGAGCGGGGCCCAGCTCCGGCGCTGCGACATCTCCGGCACCGACGTCGAGGCCTCGCCCGGCGACCCGGCGACGACCGCGCCGGTGATCAAGGTCGGGGCGGGGCCCGCGACCCCGGTCTCGATCGACAGCATGGTCACCGACCCGTCCGACACGAACGGCCCGCACTACTACACGGGCGAGTCGGACGTGACGGCCGCCTTCGCGGGCGTCTCGGGGACGGACGCGCGGGTGGCCGTCGGCAACATCTGGGCACCGGACGGCAAGGGCTGTGTGGGGGGCTGGTCCCTGACGGTCGTCCACAAGTTCCCCGGCCCCGACCCGGTCAAGGCCCCGGAGCGGCGGAACGTGTACGTCTACGGCGGCCACGTCCTCCAGCGCTCGACCTCGCCCGCCACCACGATCACCGTCGACGGCTTCTACCGGAGCGGCGGCACGGCACGGGCGAGCGTCACCGCGTACGAGGGCGACTGGAACACCCCGGGCGACAAGTTCCTCGTCGACGGCAAGAACGTCACCGAGGCCCACACCGGCAACACCGACAACTTCTTCGTCAGCGAGGACGACGGCGCGGTCGCGCCGAAGCTCGTCAACAACCTCAGCATCGACGCCAAGGCCTTCGACATCCCGGCGGGTGCCATCCCGCAGGGCGCGACCTCGGCCGATCTGACCTTCTCCACGAACGGCGACACCTACGTGCCGTCGGGGCTGGCCTTCTCCGTGCCGGTGCCCGACCTGGAGATCACCAAGACGGCGAGCCCGCGCACGGTGAAGCCGGGCGACACCCTCACGTACACGATCACCGCGAAGAACATCAGCACGATCGACTACCCGAACGCCAAGTTCGGCGACGACCTCACCGGGAACCTCGACGACGCCGACTACAACGGCGACGCGAAGACGGACCTGGGCAAGGTGTCGTACGAGAAGCCGAAGATCGGGTACTTCGGAAACATCCCGGCCGGGAAGACGGCGACCGTCACGTACTCGGTGAAGATCAAGGACCCGGTGACCGGCGACGGGAAGCTCCGCAACAGCGTCGAGGTGGAGACCCCGCGCTCCAACTGCGGCGACGGCAGCGAGGACCCGGCCTGCGCGGTGACCCCGGTGCTCGACAAGCCGAAGCCGAGCCCGACGCCCACGCCGACGCCCACGCCCACTGACCCGACGAAGCCTCCGACGCCGACGACCTCGGCACCGGTGGAGCCCACGGACCCGGCCTTCCCGTCGGGCTCGGTCTCCCCGACGACCCCGGCCTCCCCTTCCGCCCCTGCCTCCCCCTCAGCCTCGAAGACCACGTCCGCCGCCCCGGTGGCGCCGGCGCCGGGGCCGCACGGGGAGAACGGCGGCTCGATGGCCGAGACGGGCAGCAGCGGTGAGCGGCTGTGGCTGCTCGGCGCGCTCGGCGTGGCGCTCGCGGCGACGGGCCTGGTGGCGAAGGCGGCGATGCGCGGCCGACGCGAGCACTGACAGCCGCTGACCGCCACTGACCCTCCCTGCCCCGCCCTGACCCTCCGTGGCCGGATCGGCCCGTCTCGTATACGTACGTTTGAGCGTTTACGGGACGGGCTAGGTTCGCCACATGGCTACTGTGCTCGTGGCATCCAACCGGGGACCCGTCTCGTACGTGCTCGGCGAGGACGGTGAGCTCGACGCCCGCAGGGGCGGCGGCGGCCTGGTCTCGGGCCTGAGCGCCGTCTCCCAGGACTCCCAGGACAGCCTGTGGGTGTGCGCGGCCCTCGGCGAGGGCGACCGCGAGGCCGTACGGCGCGGGGTCGGCGAGCCGGGCGTGCGGATGCTGGACATCGCCCCGGACGTGTACGCCGACGCGTACAACGGCATCGCGAACTCGGTGCTGTGGTTCCTCCACCACCATCTGTACGACATCCCGCGCGAACCCGTCTTCGACGCGGAGTTCCGGCGCCGCTGGGAGGCGTACCGGAGCTACAACCGCGCCTTCGCCGAGGCCCTGGCCGCGGAGGCGGCCGAGGGCGCGGCGGCCCTCGTCCAGGACTACCACCTGGCCCTGGTCCCGGGGATGCTCCGCGACCTCCGCCCCGACCTGCGGATCGCCCACTTCACGCACACCCCGTGGGCCTCCCCGGAGTACCTGCGGATGCTCCCGGACGACGTCCGCGAGGAGCTCCTGTGGGGGATGCTCGGCGCGGACGAGCTGGGTTTCCACACCTGGGGATGGGCGTCGGCGTTCGTCAGCGGCGCGTCCATGGACGGCGCGGCCGGGTCGGCCCAGGGCCTGTGGCGCAGCGGGGACCCCTGGCGCGGGGTGGAACACATGCGGCACGGCTCGGAAAAGGCCCACACCCGGGTCCGGGCGTACCCGCTCGGCGTGGACGCCGACGAGCTGCGGGCGCTGGCGCACCGCCCCGAGGTGGACGAGCGGCTGGCGCGGCTGCGGGAGGAGGTCGGCGACCGGAAGACCATCGTCCGTGTCGACCGCACCGAACTCTCCAAGAACATCCTCCGTGGCCTCCTCGCCTACCGCGAACTGCTCACCACCCACCCCGAGTGGCGCGAGCGGGTGGTCCACCTGGCCTCGGCGTACCCCTCGCGGCAGGACCTGGAGGTCTACCGCGCGTACACGACCGCCGTGGGGACGCTCGCCTCGGAGATCAACAGCGAGTTCGGCACGGCCGACTGGCAGCCGGTCCTGGTCTCGGTACGGGACGACTTCACGCGCTCCCTGGCCGCCTACCGGCTCGCGGACGTGGCCCTGGTGAACCCGGTCCGCGACGGCATGAACCTGGTCGCGAAGGAGATACCGGTCGTCTCGGAGGCCGGCTGCGCGCTGGTCCTGTCGCGGGAGGCGGGGGCGTACGAGGAACTGCGCGAGGACGCGCTCACCGTGAACCCCTTCGACGTGTCGGAGACCGCCGAGGCCCTCCACACCGCCCTGTCGATGCCGCCGACCGAACGCGCCGACCGCACCGAACGCCTCGCCGCGGCGGCCACGGCCCTGCCGCCACAACGCTGGTTCCTGAACCAGCTGGAGGCGCTGCGGGAGCCCTCGTAGCGTCGCGGAGGTCGGCGGGGGCTCATGCTGAGTCCTCCGCCGGTTCCTCCGTTCCCCGCGGGTCCCCGCACGCGTGGCGGACGCCCGTCAGGTGACGGGAACCGACTTCGGCCTCAGGCCGGCGGGGCGGTCGGCGAATGCCTTGTCCGCGTCGACTTCGTAGCACACGTTGACGCTCGCGTCACCGAGAGTGGTGTCGGCGAAGCCCTGGACGTCCGCTACGGATTCCGTCTCCCACAAGCACGTCACGACGGATCCGTCGACGTGCGGGTAGAACTGCAGCACGCGGGTGCCGTCGGGCGCGCCGGTGCCGTCGATGAGGGCCTGGCCGCGGGGGAACGCCGTCTCGGGGTTCAGGATCTTGTGCTGGACGACGACATACATGGTGTCCTCCTCGTCCGTTGTCCACCGATTCCATTGTGGACCGGCTGGTCACGCCTGGCTAAGGCCTGCCCGTGGGATCGCGGGAACGCCGCGCCGAACCGGCCGACCGGACCGGAGTCCCTCAGGCTCCGGAGGCCCGCTCCAGCCGTTCGCGCCCCCAGGCCGCGAGCGGTTCCAGGGCGTCGTTGAGGCGCATCCCGTCCTTCGTCAGGTCGTACTCGACGCGGGGCGGGACCTCGTCGTACGAGACGCGGTCCACGATGCCGTCGGCCTCCATCTCCCGGAGGTGGGAGGCGAGGACCTTCTCGGTGATGCCCGGGACGAGGCGCCGCAGCTCGCCGAAGCGGCTCCTCGGGCGCTGGTGGAGCGCCCACAGGATGAGCACCTTCCACTTGCCGCCGATCACCTCCATCGAGGTGTCGATCCCGCAGACGTGCCCGTCGTCGGCTCCGGGCCGGTTCAGCGTCGCCATCCCCCACACCCTTCTGACCTGTTCACTCACCTCAGGGTAACCACCCACTTCCAAGTGGGTACTTGAGCAGGTCAGGGGCCTGGAGCAGCCTGTGGGCATGACGCAGAACACGCAGAACTCCGCAGAGAAGACCCCCGTCACCCTCCTCGGTCTCGGCGCCATGGGGACCGCGCTCGCCCGTACCTGGCTCGCCGCAGGTCACCCGCTCACCGTCTGGAACCGCACCCCGGGCCGCGCGGCCGGGCTCGCCGACGACGGCGCGAAGGCGGTCGGCAGCGCCGCCGAGGCGGTCGCCGCGAGCACCCTGGTCGTCGTCTGCCTCCTGGACGACGCCTCGGTCGGCGAGGCCCTCGCCGACGCGGACCTGACGGGGAAGGACCTCGTCAACCTCACCACCACGACCCCGGCCCAGGCCCGCGCCCGAGCCGACTGGGCCCGCGAGCGCGGGGCCCGCTACCTGGACGGCGGGATCATGGCCGTACCGCCGATGGTCGGCATCCCGGAGGCCGGGGGGTACGTCTTCTACAGCGGCTCGGGCGAGCTGTTCGCGGAGCACCGGGAGACCCTGGCCGTGCCCGTGGGCACCACGTACGTCGGCGAGGACGCGGGGCACGCGGCCCTGCACGACGTGGCGCTGCTCAGCGCGATGTACGGGATGGTCGCGGGCGTCACGCACGCCTTCGCCCTGATCCGGAAGGAGGACATCGACCCGGTCGCGTTCGCCCCGCTGCTCGTGGACTGGATCAAGGCGATGGCCGGTCCGTCGATCACACAGACCGGCAGGCAACTGGCGAGCGGCGCCCTCACCGAGGACGTGGTCTCCAACCTGGCGATGCAGGTCGCGGGCGTGCCGACCTTCCTCACCACGGCCGAGGAGCAGGGCGTGAGCCCGGAGCTCATCAGCCCGTTCTTCGAGCTGATGCGCCGCCGACTGGCCCTCGGCAGCGGCGAGGAGGACCTGACCGGAACGGTGGACCTGCTGCTGCACGACCGGTAACCCCGGAAGCAGTGAAAGCGCTCACCGCACTCCTCGCCGCGGGCCTCACCCCCGCCGCCGCGCAGGAGACCCAGGACGCGGCACCGGCGGGCGCGGGAGCCGGAGGGCTTCGGCTCCCCCGTACCGCCCTCGCCGCATGGTGGGGCCTCAGCCCCGCTCCCGTACCGCCCTCGCCAGTTCCGTCAGGAACTCCACCACCCCCGGCGGGCCCGCCACCGAGAGGTCCGCGCGGGCGGCGAGCTCCGGGACCTCGGTGGAGCCGCTGCAGACCAGGAGGCCGGGGGTGCCGTCGGAGCGGAGTTTCTCGACGGCGGCGAAGGCGGGCAGGTCGCCCAGGTCGTCGCCCGCGTAGAGCACGGACCCGGCGCCCGTCTCCCGTACGTACTCGGCGAGCGCCACGCCCTTGTCCATGCCCGGGGGCCGCAGCTCCAGGACCATGCGGCCCGGTTCCAGGACCAGGCCGTGGTGGGTGGCGAGGTCGCCGAGGGGGCCCTTGAGGGCCTCGAAGGCGCCCTCCGGGTCGAGGGCGCGGCGGGTGTGGACGGCGACCGCGCGGCCCTTCTCCTCGATCCAGACGCCCGGCCAGGCGCCGGCGCGGTCGAGGAAGCCGGGGAGTTCGGCGCGGACGGAGGCGACGCCCGGGTGCGGGGCGGCGGCCTTGACGGTGCCGGTGACGGCGTCCCAGCGTTCGGCGCCGTAGTGGCCGAGGACGACGAGGTGTTCGAGGCCGGGGACTCCGGCGAAGCCGCCGTAGCGGACGGCGACCCCGGCGGGGCGGCCGGTCACGACGGCGACGGAGGCGACCTCGGGCGCGAGGGCGGCGAGGGCGGCCACGGCACCGGGGTGGGCGCGGGCCTGTTCGGGGTCGGGGACGATCTCGGCGAGCGTGCCGTCGAAATCGAGGGCGACGACGGCTTTCGCGGGCCGCGCGAGGAGCGCGTCCAGACCGTCGCGGCCGGTCGGGGTGGTCGGGTGCGGAAGGCTGCTGACCATGCTCACGACCCTACCGACGCGGGGCGGCCGCGTCAGCGTGGCCGGGGTCACCGCCTCCGACCCCTTGCGCCGCCGGCCCCGTGCGTTACCGCCGCCCCTGCTTCTCCGCCCTCACCCGGCGCAGCCGGTTGACCGTGACCGGGTCGTGGGCGAGGGCCCGCGGGTCGTCGAGGAGGGCGTTGAGCAGCTGGTAGTAGCGGGTCGGCGAGAGGCCGAGGCCTTCGCGGACGGCCCTCTCCTTGGCGCCGGGGCCGGGCCAGGAGCGGCGCTCGACGGCGAGGAGGGCCCGCTCGCGCTCGCCGAGCCCACCGGCGTCGCCATCGTCGTCAGCCGGCTCCCGGGCGTCGTCGGTGGTCATCCGGACTCCTTCGTGAATACCCCCACCTTTACGTGGGGGAGGAAACGAAACACCTGCGGAGCAGGGCTGGGCAAGGCGCGTCGTCGTCAGGGCGATTCGTCGCCTTCCACCGGAGTGGGCAACGCGCCCTCCAGTAGGTACAGGATCTCAGCGTTGATTGACCTGCGGTCCGCAGCCGCTTGCGCGACGAGACGGGCGTGGAGGTCTTCGGGAATGCGCAGCGCGAAACGGATCATGATGCTACTTTGACATCATGACGACATCAAGGGAAGCGAGAGAGGCCGGGCGCGCCCGGTTTACCTATCGCCTCCGCGTGTCGTCCAGCGCGAGGGCCGCCCTGGAAGCGGAGTGGTCGAGATGCCGGTGGATCTGGAACGAGTCCGTCGCCAAGTCCAAGCAGACTCACCAGAACAACCGCGCGTTACCCGAAGACGCAGACAAGTCGACGTGCGGCCCGGTTCAGCTCGCGAAGATGCTGACCGAGGCACGTGCCAAGAACGAGTGGCTTCGCGATGGCGCCTGCGTTCCGCAGCAGCAGTTGATCCGCGACTTCGGAAAGTCCCGCGCCAAAGCACTCAAGGACATCAAGGCCCGGCTTCCCATGCGGCAGCGGGCGGGGATGCCGAAGTACAAGAAGAAGCGCGAGAGCGCGCCGACGCTTGAGTACACCCGGCGCGCCTTCCGGCTGAAGGACGGCCGCCTGCACCTGCCGGGCGGCATCGTCGTTACCGTGGTGTGGTCGCGTGAGCTGCCTTCCGACCCGTCCAGCGTGCGCGTCTACCGCGACAGCCTCGGCCATTGGTACGCATCGTTTGTCGTCGCCACCGAGACCGAACCACTTCTCGCCACGGGCGCGGCGATCGGCATCGACTGGGGTGTGAAGGAAGCCGCCACCACCACCAGCGACGCACACGATCTCCCGCACGCCCAGCACGGGAAGAACGCCGCGCAACGCCTCGCCCGGTATCAGCGGATGATGGCTCGGCGTAAGCCGAAGCGAGGTCAGGTCGCCTCCAAGGGGTACCGCGAGGCGAAGCGCCAGGCGGCGAAGTCACACAAGAAGGTCGCGCGTCAGCGTCAGGACACCGGCCGCAAGTGGGCCAAGAAGGTCGTCCGCGACTTCGACCAGCTCGCGGTGGAGGACTTCCGCCCGAAGTTCCTCGCGAAGTCGACCATGGCCCGCAAGGCCGCCGACGCGGCGATCTCCGCGACGAAGACGGCCCTGACCGAGATGGGCCGCAAGCACGGGCGCAAGGTGCACCTCGTGCACCCCGCCTACACCACGATGGACTGCGCAGACTGCGGAGCGAGAGCCAAGCACGCACTGCCCTTGTCCGAACGCACCTATACGTGCACCGCGTGCGGAGTCTCCCGACCGAGGGACAAGAACTCCGCCCGCGTGATGCTCGTCCGGGCTGGTCTCGCACCCGGCTGGTGTTGATCTTGTAAGACCTGCCGGCCCGCCGGTCCGCAGGCGAAGTGAGCCAGGAATCCCCCTCCTGCAGGAGGGGGAGCAGTCAATACTCGGCGTTCTCGGCCGGGCCGCCGTCCTACTCGGCGTTCTCGGCCGCCGTCGCCGCCCGGCCTATGGCGCCGAGGACCTCGGCGGGGCGGCCGGCGGGGGTGACGGCCTTGCCGATGTTCTGCTTGACGTTCTCGCTGACCGTGGCCCACGAGGTCTTGCCGACGGGCGGGAGCTGGGAGTCCGGGAGTCCCTTGAGGAACGCGCGCAGGTTGGCGTACTCGGGGTCGGTCTCCATGCGGGTGGAGGCGCTGACGGTGACCGGGAGCAGGTCGTTGTCCCCGGCGAACTTCAGGACGTTCTCATCGGTGAAGACGAAGTTGAGGAAGTCACCGATCTCCTTGCGGTGACCGTTCTGCTTGAAGCCCATGATCCAGTCGGCGACGCCCATGGAGCTCTTGGGCGTGCCGTCGATGCCGGGCAGCGGGACCTCGCCGACCTCGACGCCCTTCTTCGCGGCCTCCTTGAGCAGCGAGGGGTGGCCGTTGAGCATGCCGACCTCGCCGCTCGCGAAGGCGGCGAAGGCGGCCTTGCGGTTGAGCTTGCCGGGGGCGACGGGGCCGGTGAGGCCCTTGCCGACCAGGTTCTTCTTCAGCCAGTCGAAGGTGCGGACGTTCGCGTCGGAGTCGACGGCGTAGTGGTCGGTGGCGTCGGTCCAGCCGCCGCCGCCGCTGAGGAGCCACATCAGGGCCTCGGCCTGGGCCTCCTCGGGGCCGAGCGGCAGCGCGAAGGGGGTCTTGACGCCCTTGTCCTTGAGCTTCTCGGCGGCGGCGGCCAGCTCGTCCCAGGTGGTGGGGGCCTCGGCGCCGGCCTCCTCGAAGAGGGCCTTGTTGTAGAAGAGCGGCCGGGTGGAGGCGACGAACGGCAGCCCGTACTGGGTGCGCTCGGTCTCTCCGGCGGCGGCGAGCGGCGCGAGGAAGTTGGCCTGGACGGGGATGGAGAGGATCTCGTCGGCGGCGTAGAGCTCACCGGCGGCGGCGTAGTCGGCGTAGGCACCGATCTGCGCGACGTCGGGGGCCTCGTCGGCCTTGACCATCTCGGCGACCTTGCGGTCGACGTCGTCCCAGGACTCGATCTGGACCTCGACCTTCACGCCGGGGTGCTCCGCCTCGAAGGCGGCGACGAGGCCGGCCCAGTACTTCTTGGTCGTGTCCCCGCCGGTCAGGTCGTAGTCGGCGGCGACCAGTCTGAGGGTCACGTCACCGGATTCGCCCCCCAGGACGCCGCATCCGGCGACCGTGGCGGTCAGTCCGAGGGCGGCGGCGGCCGCGGTCAGTCCAAGGAATCGTCGCCGCTCCACGGCTTCATCCACCTTTTTGCTCGTCGTTGAGCTGCGTTGAGTTGTGATGTTCACGGTTTTCGCACGGCTGTGAGCTGCGCGTTTGCTCTACGCAGGGCAGCAAGTCTCTCCTGCGGGCGGGTATGAGGTCTACACCACCTGGGTATCACTTCCGCAACACAGCCGGGACCATGGACCCATGACGGGTCCCGAATTTGTATCCGTGCGCAACAATCCTCGGCAGTGGACTAGACCTTTTGGGTCCTCGCGCGCCAAACTGTCCCCCGTGAGACACGTCATCGCCCTGGATGTGGGCGGCACCGGCATGAAGGCCGCCCTAGTCGGGGCGGACGGCACCCTGCTCCACGAGGCCCGCCGCGCCACGGGGCGCGACCGCGGCCCCGAGGCCGTGGTCGAGACGATCCTCGGGTTCGCGGAGGACCTCCGCGCGCTCGGCCAGGAGCGGTACGGCGAGCCCGCCGCGGCCGCGGGAGTCGCCGTCCCCGGCATCGTCGACGCCGAGAACGGCATCGCCGTCTACGCGGCCAACCTCGGCTGGCGCGACGTTCCCATGCGCGAACTCCTCAGCCGCCGCCTCGACGGCATCCCCGTCGCCCTCGGCCACGACGTCCGCACCGGCGGCCTCGCCGAAGGACGCATCGGCGCGGGCAACGGCGCCGACCGCTTCCTCTTCGTGCCCCTCGGCACCGGCATCGCCGGCGCCATCGGCATCGGCGACCGCATCGAGGCCGGCGCCCACGGCTACGCCGGCGAGATCGGCCACATCGTCGTCCGCCCCGGCGGCACCGACTGCGGCTGCGGCCAGCGCGGCTGCCTGGAGCGGTACGCCTCCGCCTCCGCCGTCTCCCAGGCCTGGGCCGCCGCCTCCGGCGACCCCGAGGCCGACGCCGCCGACTGCGCCAAGGCCGTCGAATCCGGCGACGCCACCGCCGTACGCGTCTGGCAGGACGCTGTCGACGCCCTCGCCGACGGCCTCGTCACCGCGCTCACCCTGCTCGACCCCCGCACACTGATCATCGGTGGCGGTCTCGCCGAGGCCGGGGAAACCTTGTTCACACCACTTCGGGCCGCGGTGGAGGAGCGAGTCACGTTCCAGAAGCTGCCCGCCATCGTCCCGGCGGCCCTCGGGGACACCGCCGGTTGCCTGGGCGCGGGCCTCCTCGCCTGGGATCTGCTCGCCGACCAGCACCCCCAGCGCCCCACCGACTCGGAGGTTTCCGCCTGATGGCCGATCACAAGGTTCTCGCCGGCGCACACGTCGTGCTGCCCACCGGAATCGTCGAGAACGGACGCGTGATCGTCGAGGGCGACCGCATCACCGGCAGCGCCCCCGAAGGTGCCCCGGCCATCGACCTGACCGGGCACTGGCTCGTCCCCGGCTTCGTCGACATGCACAACCACGGCGGCGGCGGCGCGTCCTTCACCTCCGGCACCGTCGACGACGTCCTCACCGGCGTCCACACCCACCGCCTGCACGGCACCACCACCGTCGTCGCCTCCTTCGTCACCGGCGACATGGACTTCCTCACCCGGCGCGCCGGGCTGCTCTCCGAGCTCGCCGAGCAGGGCGAGATCGCCGGCCTCCACTTCGAGGGCCCGTTCATCTCCCCCTGCCGCAAGGGCGCCCACGACGAGACGCTGCTCCGCGACCCCGACCCGGCCGAGGTCCGCAAGCTGATCGACGCCGGCCGCGGCCAGGCCAAGATGGTCACCCTCGCCACCGAGCTGCCCGGCGGCATCGACTCCGTACGCCTCCTCGCCGAGCACGGCGTGATCGCCGCGATCGGCCACACCGACGCGACGTACGAGCAGACCGTCGCCGCCATCGACGCGGGCGCCACCGTCGCCACGCACCTCTACAACGCGATGCCCGCCCTCGGCCACCGCACGCCCGGCCCGATCGCCGCGCTCCTGGAGGACGAGCGGATCACCGTCGAGCTCATCAACGACGGCACGCACCTCCACCCCGCCTCGCTGGAGCTCGCCTTCCACCACGCGGGCGCCGAGCGGGTCGCCTTCATCACCGACGCGATGGACGCGGCGGGCTTCGGCGACGGGACCTACTCCCTCGGCCCGATGGCCGTCGAGGTCAAGGACGGCGTCGCCCGCCTCGTCGAGGGCGGCTCCATCGCCGGCTCGACCCTCACCCTGGACCGCGCCTTCAAGCGCGCCGCCACCATCGACGGCCTCCCCGTCGAGTCGGTCGTCCAGGCCATCTCAGCCAACCCGGCCCGCCTCCTCGGCGTCTACGACCGGGTCGGCTCCCTGGAGCCCGGCAAGGACGCCGACATCGTCGTCCTCGACGCGGAGTTCAACCTCAAGGGCGTCCTGCGCAAGGGCGCCTGGATCGTCGACCCGACGACCACCACACCGGCCTGATCAGCGGTCTGATCTGCGGTCATACGGCGTCAAACGGAAGGGCGGTCGGTCGCGGGTCTGGGCCAACCGCCGTTCCTTTGGCATGATCGGTGCCCGTCGGAACGCCCGTTCCGCAGGACTTCACACGGAGTACGGGGTGCACAGGTGATTCTGACGGTCACCCTCAACACGGCGCTGGACCTGACCTACCGGGTCCCCGCCCTCACCCCGCACGCCACCCACCGGGTCACCCAGGTCATCGAACGCCCCGGCGGCAAGGGCCTCAACGTGGCCCGCGTGCTCGCCGCCCTCGGCCACGAGACCGTCGTCACCGGCTTCGCGGGCGGCGCCACCGGTGCCATGCTGCGGGACCTCCTCGTCGCGACCCCGGTCCGCGACGAGCTCGTGGAGACCGGGGGCCCCACCCGTCGTACCGTCGCCGTCGTCGACACCACGACCGGCGACACGACCCAGCTCAACGAACCGGGTCCGACCGTCACCGCCGGCGAGTGGGCCGTCTTCCGGGACCGCTTCGCCGAACTCCTCGACGGGGCCCGGGCGGTCGCCCTCTGCGGCAGCCTGCCGCCGGGCATCCACGTCGGGGCGTACGCGGAGCTCGTCCGGCTCGCGCGCGCGGCCGCCGTCCCCGTACTCCTCGACACCAGCGGGGAGCCCCTGCGGCGGGGCATCGCCGCCCGCCCCGACCTGGTCAAGCCGAACGCCGACGAGCTCGCCCAGCTCACCGGCTCCCGCGAACCCCACCGGGCCACCCGCGACGCACGCCGCCGGGGCGCCCACGCGGTGGTCTCCTCCCTCGGCCCGGAAGGGCTGCTCGCCGCCACGCCCGAGGGCCTGTGGCGCGCGGCCCCACCGGCGGCCGTGCAGGGCAACCCGACCGGCGCGGGCGACTCGGCCGTCGCGGGCCTCCTCTCGGGCCTGGTGGACGACGCCCCCTGGCCCGAGCGCCTCACCCGCGCGGTCGCCCTCTCTGCGGCGACGGTCCTCTCCCCGGTCGCCGGGGAGTACGACGCGGCGGCCTACGAGGAGCTGCTGCCGCGCGTGAAGGTGACGTCCGAGTCCGAAGCCGCGTGAGACCTGCCGGCTACTCGATGCCGAAATCGCTTCCCTGGCTCAAATAGGCTGCCCCAGCGGGGTCAGTATCACGGGGCATTACCGGCCATTCTCCGCTCTCCCCCTGGACGTCAATCGAACACGCGAACGAAAATCGTCGTGTTCCGTAAGTCAATCCGGAGGAATCTCACGTGCGCAGAAGCATCATGACCGCTGCGGGAGTCACAGCTGCAGCGCTCGCTATCTCCCTGTCGACGTCCGGGTCTGCCCAGGCGACCCAGGCGGGCCTCGACTCCGGCGCCAAGAGCTGCATCACGACCGGCGCCTCCGGCGTAATGTCTTATAGCAACTACTGGGGACCTGGCTACACCATCAATCTCAAGTTCACCCTGACCGACACACAGGCTGACGGGAACAGCGTCGCTCTGCGCCTGGTCTCGAAGGACACCTTTGGCAGGGTCCACCTCTGGAAGTGGAACAAGAATACGCAGGGCAATGGAAAAACAAGCACCTGGAACACCACGGCCTCGCACATGAACGGACTCTTCGATATCGGACTCGAAGTGGCACGCCTCAACAGCGATGGGTCCGTGAAGAACATCTGCACCAAGTGGTAACTGCCACAAGGATGTGATGGTGGGTGGCGCGACTCGCGTCACCCACTCATCGCCTCCGCCACGCCTCAGAGCGGAGCCCCGTCGGCGCGGCAGAAAAAGAACCCTTGAGGGTCACCTACCGGTGTGACCGGCCTCCAAGTAGACCTGGTCGAGGATCGCCTCACATGCGTCGCCCGTCTCACAGGAGATCTTGAGGGCGTTGTCACCCTTGTTCAGGTTCACGTAGGCGTACGTGTAGGTCCAGCCCTTCTCCCAGTCGCCCTCGGCGGCCTTCGCGAAGTTGGACATGTTCAGCCCCCGCGGCGTCTCGCCGTTGACCGTCAGGGAGGTCTTGGCATCCTTGCCGGGCACGCTGTAGATGATGCGGAGCGTGTACTCGCCAGTGTCCGGTACGTCGACCGACCAGCTCGCGGAGCCGCCCACACCGTTGAAGGTCACGTAGGCGCCGTTCGTGCCCTGCGCTCCCTTGATGGCGCTGTCCGTAGCGGCGGTGCCGCCGAGCTTCAGCGTCGCCGCGTCCTGCTTCGGCAGCTCGACCGGGGTCGGCTCCGTGCTCGGTTCGGTGCTGGGCTCCTCGGAGACCTGGGACGGCGCGGTCGACGGCGTACCGCCACCGGCCTGGCTGTCCTTGTCGTCCTTGTCGCCGTTGTTCGTGATCACGGCGGCGGCGATGCCGACGACGACGACCGCGACGACCGCGACCGCGCCGATCAGCAGACCCCGGGAGTTGGGGCCGCCGCCGGAGCCGCCGCGCGAGGGCGGCGGGGCCTGGCGGGTCGGCGGGCCGCCGTAGGTCTCGGGAGCGGCGTACTGCGCGTGCGGCTGGCCGTAGGGGGCCTGCTGCTGCTGCGGTACGTAGGGCTGCTGGCCCTGCGGCGGCTGCCCGTACTGGCGCTCACCGACCGTCCTGACCTGGTTGTACGAGGTCCGGGGCACGCCGGGCTGAGCGGGTCCGGGGCCGGGGTAGCCGTAGCCGCCGCCCTGCGGCGCCTGGGCGCCCGCCGCCTGACCGTCCTCGTACAGGTAGCCGAACGGATCGTCGTCCTCGGGCTTGCTCGCGCCGTGGTTACCGGCAGCCATCCGGGTCACTCCTATCCATGCTCGCCAGCCGTCGCCGACCGGCCGAGCCTACCCCGAACGGACCAGCGCCCGGGGCGAGCCTTGACAGGCGGACGGGTGGCGGTGGACTCAGCCGGCCCGGCGCTGGACCTTGGCGCGGGAGCGCTTCTCGATGTACATCCGCTGGTCGGCGGAGTTGAGGACCTCTTCGACGGTCATCCCGCACTCGGCCCAGCCGATGCCGAAACTCGCCCCGACACGCACGGCCCGGCCGTCCACCCGGATCGGCGGAATGATCGCGTTCCGGAGGCGTACGGCCAGGTCGGCGGCGTCGGCCGCGCCGAGGCCGTCGGCGAGGACGACGAACTCGTCACCGCCGAGCCGGGCGACGGTGTCCCCGTCACGGACGCCCGTGGTGAGCCGGCGGGCGACCTCGATGAGGACGGCGTCGCCGGTGTGGTGTCCGAAGCGGTCGTTGATCGACTTGAAGCCGTCGAGGTCGCAGAAGAGGACGGCGAGCCCCTTCGTACCGTCGTCGACGTCACCCGTGGACGGGGCGACGGTGTGGATGTGGTGGTCGTACGGTCCGGCGCCGTTCGCCGGCTCGAATCCGAAGCCGTGCTCGTGCTCGTACGGCGACTCGTAGCCGGATTCGTGGCCGGTGCCGACGTGGGGCGCGGCGTCGTGTCCCTGGCCGTAGCCGCCGTCCCGTGCCGAGTCGTAGCCGCCGTCGTGCCCGCCGCTCTCGTACGCCGCGCCGCCCTCGTAGCCGGCGTACCCCGCGGCCTGCGCCGGGCGCTCGCAGAGGCGGGCGGAGAGCCGGGAGCGCAGCTCGGCGCTGTTGGGGAGGCCGGTGAGGGCGTCGTGCGAGGCGCGGTGGGCGAGCTGGAGCTCGTGGCGCTTGCGCTCCTCGATGTCCTCGACGTGGGTGAGGAGGAAGCGGGGGCCGTCGGCGGTGTCGGCGACCACCGAGTTCCGCAGGGACACCCAGACGTAGGTGCCGTCGCGCCGCCCGAGGCGCAGCTCGGCGCGGCCGCCCTCGGCGGAGGTCCGGAGCAGTGTCCCTATGTCCTCGGGGTGGACGAGGTCGGCGAAGGAGTAGCGCCGCATGACGGAGGCGGGCCGGCCGAGGAGCCGGCACAGGGCGTCGTTGGTACGGAGCAGCCGGCCGTGCTGGTCGCCGCCCATCTCGGCGATGGCCATGCCGGAGGGGGCGTACTCGAAGGCCTGCCGGAAGGACTCCTCGCTGGCGCGCAGGGCCTGCTGTTCCCTTTCGAGCCGGACGAGGGCCCGCTGCATGTTGGAGCGGAGGCGGGCGTTGCTGATCGCGATCGCCGACTGCGAGGCGTACATCTGGAGCGCTTCCTGGCCCCAGGGGCCGGGGTGCCGGCCGTTGCGCGGGCGGTCGACGGATATGACGCCGAGCAGTTCACGGCCGGAGCCGGGTGGGGGTCCCCCCGGGCGAGCGGAGCCGAGCCTGGGGGAGTACATGGGGGCGTAGAGGCGGTCGTGGGGGTGCCACTCGTCCTCGAAGCGGGGTGCGGGGCCGTCGGTGTGCCACTGGGGGACGTCGTCCTCCATGAGGACCCAGCCCTCGGTGTGCGGGATGAAGCGGAGCTCGCCCCAGGCGGAGCCCATGGAGAGGCGGCGGTCCCAGGAGGCGCGGGAGCCGACCCGGCCGGTGATCAGGGCCTCGGCGGCGGAGCTTCCGGCGAAGGCGGCGACGACGAGGTCACCGTCGGGGCGTACGAGGTTGACGCAGGCCAGCTCGTAGTTGAGGCCGGCGACGACTCCGTCGGCGACGGTCTGCAGGGTGTCCGCCAGGCTGCGGGCTGTGTTGAGGTCCGCCACGACCTGATGCAGCTGCCGCAGGGTCGAGAGACGGACGTACGGCTCCGACTCGGTCTCCATCGCTCGCTCTCCCCGAGACCTCGACAGCAACTCCAGGGTTCTCATCGGCTTCGTGCTGCACTGTCCCTGCCACTGAATCACAGCGAGCTGCGCACCCGGTACACAGGGTCAGCAAATACTGCCGTCTGTGACTCAAGTCACAGCAGGTCATGGCGGGTCGCGCACAACCCCGTGGGGCGGTCCGGGCCTAGTGGGTCGTCCCGGGGGCACGTGCCACCGGACATATGCCTCGGACGCGTGCCATCGGAAGCCCTCTCGGGGCGTGCGGCGGCGGACTCAGTCGCCGGCCGGGAGGGCCGCCCGCGGCCTGCGCAGCAGCCACTGGCCGAAGGTCCGGCGCGGGGGCCGCACCACGACACGGCCGAAGCTCTTCCTGCCGACCAGCTCCACCCGCAGCCGGACGGGCGCGCCGGGGACGTCCGGGGCCTGGCGGATCCTGAACCTGCTGTGTTCGAGGGCCAGGCCGTCGACGTCGACCACGATGCCGGGCCGCGTCACCAGCGTCAGCGTCTTCCCCTGACTGTCCACGTCGATCCGCAGGGTGTCCTGCGTGATCACCGCCTCGGTGAAGTCGAGCGTCACCTCGCACCACTCCGCCACGAGCTCCATCCGCCGCGGCACCACCCAGCGCCCGGCGCGCGCGATGGTGCTGTGCTTCTGGTGGATCCTGAGCACGTCCTTGACCTCCGCCGCGGCCGCACCGCCCGGCGACACGGACGGCAGGTCGACGGTGAGTGCCGCGAGCTCGCCGAGGGTCCGCGCCGACAGGGCGGCCTCCAGGCGCTCGTCCAGCTCGTCCAGGGTCAGCCGGCCGTCCCCCGCCGCGACGCGCAGGACGTCCACGGTCCGGTCGCGGTCCTCGTGGGAGGCGCGCAGCTCGGGCGACGCGGACGCGCCGGGGCCGGAGTGCTTCCCGGTGGACGAGATCTCTCGCGACATGCTGCCGTCCTGGTCGTGTCGAGGCGGGCGTCGAGGGCAGTCGAGGGCTTCACAGCTGAAGAACTAACGCTATATCGCGTCTTGGGTCTCGGCCAGGTCCCGCGAGGAAGCCCGTCCGGAAGCTTTCCGCTCCCGCTCGACCATGCCCAGCGCCACCCCGGCGACGATGACGGCGCCACCCGCAGCCTGGGCCGGCCGGATCGACTCGCCGTTGATCAGGACGGCGCCGAGGACGCCGAAGACCGGGACCAGGTTGAGGATGTTCACGGCGACGCTCGACGCCATCCTCCGCAGGCCGTGGTTGTAGAGCAGGAAGCCGCCGACCGAGCACGCCACGGCCAGGTAGACGAGCAGCGCCGACGCGGTCGCGTCCGGCATCCGCCAGTCGTCGGCCTCGAGGAGGGAGGCGAGGAGGAATCCGGCCGCGCCCGCGAGGGTCTGGTGGTACGTGACGCTCATGGCGCTCTGCCCGGCGCTCGCGCGCTTGCCGAGCACGTTGTACCCGGCCCAGGCCAGCCCGCCGAGCAGCAGGAGGACGTCGCCCGTCCACCGTGCGCCGCCGCCGACCTGGGCGCCGTTGCGTACGACGAGGAAGGCGCCGGCGGTGGCCAGCAGGACGCCCGCGATCCGCAGTGGCGGCATCCGGGCGCGGAGGACGACCCGTTCCAGGAGCATCGTCATCAGCGGGTACGTGGCCACGATCAGGGACGCGTCGGAGGCCGTGGACAGATCGACGCCGACGTTCTCCAGGACGAAGTAGACGGTGATGCCGAGGAAGCCGCTGAGGTGGAGCTGCCGCCGCTGCCGGGCGTCCGGCCGGGCGTCGGAACGGCCCGCGCGGCGCCGGTTCAGGCGTACCGCCACGCCGAGGAGCAGGGCCGCCAGCGCGAACCGGACGGCTCCGATGCTGAGCGGCCCGACGTCCTCGAGGAGCCGTTTGGTGACCGCGTACGAACTGCTCCAGAACAGCGCGGCCGCCACCACGGCGCACACCGCCCACACGCCGGACCCTCGCTCACGCATAACGAACCCACACCCCTCTCCACCGAACAAACATCAGCCGATCGACGCGGACAGTAATCGACTGTCGAAAGTCCCGCTTAGACTCCGAATTACCTTCGGAATCCGACTGAGAGAGGCGATCGTGGACGAACTAGATTCGGCGTTGGTGCGGATGCTCCAGGAAGACGGTCGGCGCACCAACCGGGACATGGCCCAGGCGCTCGGCATCGCCCCGTCGACCTGTCTGGAGCGGATCCGGTCGCTGCGCGAGCGCGGCATCCTGACGGGGTTTCACGCCGAGGCCGACCTCGCGGCGATCGGCCGCGGGCTCCAGGCCGTGATCGCCGTACGGGTCCGCCCGCCGACGCGTGCGGTGATCGAGTCGTTCCAGGCCTTCCTGGAGGGGATGCCGGAGGTGATCTCGCTGTTCGTGCTCACCGGGCACGACGACTTCCTGGTGCACGTCGCGGTCCGCGACACCGACCATCTGCACGCGGTGGTCCTGGACAAGCTGACGAAGCGCCCGGAGCTCGCCGACGTACGGACGTCGGTGGTCTACGGGCACATGCGGAAGAAGGTCATCGGTCCGACCTGAGGGTCGTGAGGGTTCCGGACCCGGGAGGGGTCCTAGGACCCTCGGGGGTGGCGAACTGGTCCCCGGGCCCGATGCGGCCCCCGAGCGGCCCGGTCTAGCGTGCGGGTGTGCTGCAGAAGACGCCCGCCCCGCCCCCCGTGTCCGATCTGGCCATCCCGCATGCTGAGGGGGTGAGCAACGACGAGTTCCGGGCGGCGATGTCCCGCCTCGCCGCGGGCGTGGTCCTGGTGACGGCGCACGACCCCGACGAGGGACCGCGCGGCGAGGACATCGGCATGACGGCCACCGCCTTCATGTCGGTCTCCCTCGACCCGCCGCTCGTCCTGGTCAGCCTCCGCAACGGCTCCCGCATGGACGACCTGCTCGCCGAGGTCCCGGTCTGGGCCGTGTCGATCCTCTCCGAGGGCCAGCGGCAGATCGCCGGGCGCTTCGCGATGAAGAACCGGGTCAGTGACCGGCTCCTCTTCGCCGACCTTCCGTACACGCGGGGCGCGGAGAGCGGCGCGCCGCTGCTCGGCGGGGCGCTCTCGGTCCTGGAGTGCCGCACGGAGAGCCGTGTCGTGGCCGGGGACCACACCCTGGTCGTCGGCCGGGTCGTGACGGTCGGCCTGCCCTCGGCCGACGGCAGCGGCCCTCTCACGTACTTCCAGGGGAAGTACCGGCACCTGAGCTGAGAGCTCCGCGCGGGGGCCGGCGGGGGGGCTCAGCCCCAGTCGCCGCGGGACTGCCGGGTGCGCTTGGTCTCCGAGCGCTGCTTCTTCTCCCGCAGCCGCCGTTCGTTGATGCCGCGCGGGATCTTCGTCGCTCTGCGGGGCTTCGGCGGCGGGGCCGTCGCCTCGGCGAGGAGGGCGGCGAGGCGGACCGCGGCCGTCTCGCGGTTACGCCACTGGGAGCGGTGCTCCGAGGCGCGGACCGTCACGACGCCGTTGACCAGGCGGGAGGCGAGGCGCTCCAGGGCGCGGGCCTTCCACACCTCGGGGAACGCCGTGGTGGCCGCGAGGTCGAAGCGGAGCTCCACCTGCGAGTCGCTGGTGTTCACGTGCTGCCCGCCCGGCCCCGACGACCGCGAGAAACGCCACTGGAGCTCGGCCTCGGGGAGCGAGACGGAGCCGCGGATGGGATAGGGACCGGACATGCCCTCCATGTTCCCCGCAGTGGGCCGTTGGAGTCATCCTGTTTTCGCCGGGAACCCGTCGGGAACCGCTGGGGGTCCGTGCGCGTTTCTCCAGGCGACGACACCACGATGAAAGGGACTTTCCATGGCTGTGAGCCTGTCCAAGGGCGGCAACGTCTCTCTGACCAAGGAGGCCCCGGGCCTCGCCGCCGTCACCGTGGGCCTCGGCTGGGACGTCCGCACCACCACCGGTACCGACTTCGACCTCGACGCGTCCGCGATCGGTGTGGACGCCGCCGGCAAGGTCGCCTCCGACGCCCACTTCGTCTTCTTCAACAACAAGGCGACGCCGGACCAGACCATCGTCCACACCGGTGACAACCGCACCGGCGAGGGCGGCGGCGACGACGAGCAGATCAACGTCAACCTCGCGGGCCTCCCGGCGACCGTCGACAAGATCGTCTTCCCGGTCTCCATCTACGACGCGGTCAACCGCTCGCAGAACTTCGGCCAGGTGCGGAACGCCTACATCCGCATCGTCAACCAGGCCGGCGGCGCCGAGCTCGCCCGCTACGACCTCTCCGAGGACGCCGCCGTCGAGACCGCCATGGTCTTCGGCGAGCTCTACCGCAACGGCGCGGAGTGGAAGTTCCGCGCCGTCGGCCAGGGCTACGCCTCGGGCCTCGAGGGCATCGCCCGCGACTTCGGCGTCAACCTCTAGTACCTCCGGTACGCCTGGTACGCCGCCGCAGCGCCACTGAGCCCCGGCCGGGAATCCCCGGCCGGGGCTCTACCCTTGCCGCGTGATCGTCGAAGCCCTCGTCCCCAAGGCCCTGGAGGACGGCGCCGCCCTCCCCGGCCCGCTGCTCACCGAACTCACCGCGCTCTACGCGTCGAACGAGGAGTTCCAGCAGCTCAGCGGCGACTTCCCGGACCCGTCCGACATCCGGCCCGAGCAGGTCGCGGCGGCCCTCGCCGACGATCTCGCGCAGCCGACCGCCGAGGTCCTCCTCGCCCGCTCCGAAGGCCGGCTCGTCGCCGTCGCCGTGACCCTCGGCCGCCACCCCGACCCGGCCGAACCGGACCCGTGGCTCGGCCTGCTCATGGTCCACGGAGACGAGCGGCGCGCCGGCCACGGACGCCGGCTCGCCGCGTACGTCGAGGACCGCTTCCGCGCCGGGGGCCGCACCGGTCTGCGGCTCGCCGTCCTGGAGAACAACCCGAAGGCGCTCGCCTTCTGGACCTCCCTCGGATACGAGGAGACCGACCGCCGCCCGGACCTCGCGCACGGCCGCCCGTGCGTCGTCCTGCGCAAGAGCCTGACCCCTTAGGGCATCACGAGCCTCAGGGCCTCAGGGCCTCACGAGCCCCGACTCGTACGCGACGATCGCGGCCTCCACCCTGTTGCGCGCCCCGAGCTTGGCGAGGACGGCGCTGACGTGGGCCTTCACGGTGCCTTCGACCAGGTGCAGCCGGGCCCCGATCTCCGCGTTGGAGAGCCCCGCGCCGACCCCCGCGAGGACGTCCCGCTCCCGTGGCGTCAGGTGGTCGAGGGGGCGGTGGGCCGGCCGCGCCGCCCGGTCGGAGCGCAGGCCCTCGATGACCCGGGCGGCCACCCTCGGCGACAGGTAGGCGCCGCCCGCCCCCACCGCCCGTACCCCGTTGAGCAGCTCCCGGGGGTCGTCCGCCTTGAGCAGGAAGCCACTTGCCCCGTCCGCCAGGGCCCGCGTGATGAACGCGTCCTCGCCGAAGGTCGTCAGCATGATCACGCCGGCCGTCGGCAGCGCCTGGTGGATCCTGGCCGCCGCCGCGAGGCCGTCGAGGCCGGGCATCCGGATGTCGAGGAGGACCACGTCGGGGCGGTGGCGCCGGGTCAGCTCGACGGCCTCGTGGCCGTCGGCGGCCTCCGCGACCACCTCGGTGCCCGCGTCCCTGGCCAGGATGGCCCGTACCCCGGCCCGGACCATCGCCTCGTCGTCGGCGACGAGGACCCGGACCGGCCGGCTCTCCGCCGACGTCTCTTCCACGCGCCGAGCCTACGACTCCGGGTGGGCGGAGCACCCCTGACGAAAGGAAGGAAGGTCCTTCCGATCGCCCCATGCGCCGCCGGGCCCGCCGCTCCTAGCGTCCACCGTGTGATCGCACTCCGAGAGCTGACGAAACGCTACGGCGGGTCCACCGCCGTCCACGAACTGACCCTGGACGTCGCGGCGGGCCGGGTGACCGGCTTCCTCGGTCCCAACGGGGCCGGGAAGTCCACCACGATGCGGATGATCCTCGGCCTCGACCACCCCTCGCGCGGCACGGCGCTCATCGACGGCAGGCCCTACGCGGCCTTGCGGCATCCCCTCCGCGAGGTCGGCGCGCTGCTCGACGCGAAGGCCGTGCACCCGGCCCGGACGGCCCGCTCCCATCTGGTCGCGCAGGCCCGCAGCAACGGCATTCCGGTACGCCGGGTCGACGAGGTCCTGGAGACGGTGGGCCTCGCCAAGGCGGCCCGGCGCCGGACCGGCTCGTACTCGCTCGGCATGTACCAGCGGCTCGGGGTCGCGGGAGCGCTGCTCGGCGATCCGCCGACGCTCGTCCTCGACGAACCGGTCAACGGCCTCGACCCGGACGGCGTGCGCTGGATGCGGCAGCTCGTCCGGGGCCAGGCCGCGCAGGGCCGCACGGTCTTCCTCTCCAGCCATCTGATGAGCGAGATGCAGCTGACCGCGGATCACCTCGTCGTCATCGGACGGGGCCGGCTGCTCGCCGACACCCCGATGGCCGCGTTCCTCGCGGGCGGCGCCCGGCCGTCCGTACGGGTCGAGGTGCCCGATCCCCAGGAGCGGGCCGTCCTGGTGAGCCGCCTCGCGGCGGAGACCGGTGTGACGGTGGAGGCGCAGGAGGCTCCCGGGGTAGCCGGGACAGCCGGGGCGGTCCTCGTGCGGGGCCGGAGCGCCTCCCACGTCGGCGACCTCGCCCACCGCCACGGCGTCAGGCTGCACGGGCTGAGCGACGTCCAGGTGTCCCTGGAGCAGGCGTACATGGAACTGACGGCGCGGAGCGTCGAGTACGTGACGGGAGGGGGAGAGAAATGAGCGCCACGATCAGCCGAGACCGGTCCGACAGCATCTCCGGCGGGGGCTTCGCCGGGGCGGTCGGCGCCGAGTGGACCAAGCTGTGGTCGGTCCGCGCGCCGTACGTCTGCCTCGTGACGGCCCTGGCGACGACGGGGGCCTTCACCTTCTACTACGGCTCGATCGCCCGGATCAACGGGCACCCCGTCCAGCCCGTCGGCGACGCCTCGGTCTCCTCCACCGCCGTCGTCCAGTTCGCCGTGGTCGTCCTGGCCATGCTCATGGTCACCGGCGAGTACACGACCTCCAGTGTCCGCGCCTCGCTCCTGTGGGTGCCGGTCCGGCACCGGGTGCAGCTGGCGAAGGCGCTGCTCGCCGCCGGGGTCTCCTTCGTCACCGGCGCGGTGTGCGCGGCGGCGGGCATGGCCGCGGCCTGGGGGCCGTTCGCCGGCCACGCCTCCTTCGACGCGGCCTCCGCCGCCCGCCAGACCGTGGCCGTCGGCGGCTACTACGCCCTCGTCGCGGTCCTCACCGTCGGCGTGTCCTTCGCGACGCGGCACGCGGCCGGGGCGCTCGCCGTGCTCCTCACCCTGTTGTGGGGGCTGCCGACCGTGCTCCTGGGGCTGGGCGGCTCCGCCCTGCTCGCCGTCCACGACTGGCTGCCGCACAGCGCGGGCGGCGTCTTCATGCGAGGCGCCGCGCCCGACGCCCCGCACGCCCCCGACGCCCCGTACGGGCCCGGCGTGGCCGTCCTGGTCCTGGCGGTGTGGGCGCTGGCCGCCCATCTGACCGGCCTGTACCTGCTGCGGCGGCGTGACGCGTAGCGTCGGACGGATGAAGACAGCCCCTCCCGTGCGGCGCGCGCTCGCCGACCTGGCCCTGTGGGCCGTGCTCTGCGGCGCCGCCGTCCTGTGGCTCCGGGACGACCCGACGCCCTCGGTCGCCCTGGGCCTGGTGCTGCCGCTCGCGGTCGCGGCGGTCGCGCTCCCCCTGTCCCGGCACCGGCCGGAGGCCGCGGTCCTGCTGGCCGGCGTCCCGTGCGCGGTGGGGCTCGCGGACACGACGAGCCCCGCGCACGTCTCCGTCCTGATCCTGGCGGTACTGAGCTGCCTCCTCGGCCTGCGGACGGCGACGACCCGCACGCCGCTGCTCGTGCTCGCGGCGGCCCTGGCGGGCTGCCTCGCGGGCTGCGCCGTCCTGCGGGTGGGCCCGGTGTGGTGGTTCTACGCCCTGACGGTGCTGCCCGCCGCGCTCCTCCTGCCGTGGCTCGCGGGCCGCTACTGGCGCGGCCGTACGGAGCTGGTGCGCGGCGGGTGGCAGCTGGCGCGGAGCCTGGAGGAGCGGCAACGGTTCGTCGCCGAGCGGGCGCGGCTGACGGAACGCGCCGACATCGCCGCCGACATGCACGACTCCCTCGGGCACGTCCTGAGCCTGGTCGCGCTGCGCGCCGGGGCGCTGGAACTCTCCCCGACGCTCGCCGAGCGGGACCGGGAGGACCTCGCCGAGCTGCGCGCGACGATCGCGGACGCCGTCGACCAGCTGCGGGAGACGGTCACGGTCCTGCGCGAGAAGCCGCAGGCCGACCCGCTCCGGCCGGCCACCGACACCGTCGAGGAGCTCCTCGGCCGGGCGGTCGCCTCCGGCGTCCCCGTGCGGTGGGAACGCGAGGGCCCGGCGCCCACGCTGTCCCCGCTGATCGAGCGCGGGGTGTACCGGGTGGTGCAGGAGGCGCTCACCAACGCCACCAAGCACGCGCCGGGCAGTCCCGTCCGCGTGAGCATCGCCCACGACGCCGACCGTGACCGCACCCACGTCCGGATCGTCGACGCGGGACCGCTGCCGGGCCGGGTCCCCGGCGAACAGGCGGGCGGCCACGGGCTCGCGGGGCTGCGCGAGCGCGTCACCGTCCTCGGCGGCACCCTGCACACCGGCCCGTACGAGGAAGGCGGCTTCCAGGTCAGCGCGACCCTCCCGCACCGCGCGACGCCCCCGCCGCGCCCCGACGACAGCACCGGCACCGCGCCCGAGTCGGCGCGCCGACTGGCCCAGGTGCGGCGCAGTGCCCGGCTGCGCCTCGCGACGGCCTTCGCGATCCCGGCGGGAGCGGCGCTCGTCTTCGTACCGGCGGCGGGCTACTTCGCGTACCAGCTGAGCGCGGGAGTGCTGTCGCCGTCCGCGTACGAGCAGCTCCACGTCGGCCGGACCCACGCCGAGCTGGCCCCGCTCCTGCCGTCCAAGCCCTTCCCGTACCCGCCGGACGACGCCCGGTCGGCGCCCCGGCCCCCGGGAACCACCTGCGCCTTCTACCGCTCGAACGGCAACCTCCTGGAGGAGGTCGACCTCTACCGGCTGTGCTGGTCGGGCCCCCGCCTCGTCACCAAGGACACGCTGCCCGCCGGGTGAGGCCGCCCACCGGACACGGCCGCGGACAGGCCCTACGGCGCGGCCGGCTTGCCCTCGCCGTACAGCCAGACGTCCCACAGCCCGTCGAGGTCCTTCCCCGCCACGCTCTCCGCGTAGGCCGTGAAGTCGTCCGTGGAGGCGTTGGCGTGCCGGTACTTCGCGGGCCAGCCGCGCAGGATCTCGTCGAAGGCCGCGTCCCCGACCGTCTCGCGCAGCTTGTGGAGGACCATCGCGCCACGCTGGTAGACGGGCGGGTCGAAGAGGTTCTCGGCGGACGGCGGGGTGGCCGGCGGGAAGGCCCAGTTGGCGTCCTGGGCGAAGGCCCGCGCGAAGTGCGTCCGCGCCGGAACGCCCTCGTACTCCTCCGCGTACAGCCACTCGGCGTACGTGGCGAAGCCCTCGTTCAGCCACAGGTCCCGCCAGGTGGCGGGGGTCACCGAGTTCCCGAACCACTGGTGGGCCAGCTCGTGGACGAGGGTCGTCCGGTCGAAGGAGGCCGCGGGGAAGACGGGCCGGGTCTGGGTCTCCAGGGCGTAGCCGAGGGTCCCGTCCTCGGTGACGATCGCCCCGGCGGCCGAGAAGGGGTACGGGCCGAAGCGCTCGGTCTGCCGGGCGAGGATCTCGGGGATCTCGCCGCGCAGCGCCGCGCTGCCCGCCGCGACCGACGGGTCGGCGGCGGTCAGCACGGGGAGGGAAGCGGGACCGGCGTCGGATCCGGTCGTCGGCCCGGGCGCCCTGGCCGTCTCCGTCGCCGTCTCGTAGCGGCCGATCGCGACCGTCGCCAGATAGCTCGCCATCGGCTCGGCCGAGTGCCACACCGTGGTGACGCGGCCGTCCCGCTCCGTCCGCCGGTCGGTCCTGACGCCGTTGGAGAGCGCTTCGAGCCCGGCCGGGACGGTGAGCGTGATGTCGTACGCGGCCTTGTCGGCCGGGTGGTGGTTGCCGGGGAACCAGGTCATGGAGCCCTCCGGTTCGCCGACCGCGACCGCCCCGTCGTCGGTGCGCAGCCAGCCCTCCTCGGAGCCGTCCGCGTCGGTGATCGGCTCCGGCACGCCCGTATAGGTGACGGTGGCCTTGAACTCCGCCCCGTCGCGGATGTCCTCGCGCGGGCGGAGCGTCAGCTCGTCGCCCGCCCTGTTGTGCGCGGCGGGGGCGCCGTCGACGGTCGCCCCGGCCACCGTGAGACCGGCCAGGTCGAGGTTGAACGCGCTGAGGTCCTGGGTCGCGCGGGCGGTGATCTCGGCGGTGCCGTCGAGGCGCCCGGTGCCGGGGTCGTAGGCGAGGGACAGGGCGTAGTGCCGCACGTCGTAGCCGCCGTTGCCGAGCTTCGGGAAGTACGGGTCGCGCAGTCCGGCCGCGCCGGGAAGGCCCCGGACCCCGCCGCCGACCTCCGTGCAGCCGCCCGCGAGGAGCGCGAGGGCGAGGAGGGCCGCGGCGGCCCCGGTCCGGGGGCCGGTCCGAGCCCCGGTCCGGGTGCGTCGCCGGGTCACGTACTCGTCCTCGTACACGTACACGTACACGTACCGATCCTAAGCAGGACGGATACGACCGACACCGTACGGAAACGTTGGTGGCGCCCGGCGGGGGATCCGGGCGCCACCACCGGCTGGGGGGCTACTGCCGAGCGAGGGCTCAGTTGGCGAGCGCGGCCACGCCCGCCTGGGCGAACTTCTCGTCCAGGTCGCCGGACGGGGCGCCCGCGACGCCGATGCCCGCGATGGGCGCGCCCTTGGCGGTGACCGGGGCGCCGCCCGCGAGGAAGAGGGTGCCGGGGATGTCCTTCAGGTTCGGCGCCTGGGCGAGGCGGCCGGCGAGGACGGAGGTCGGGGCGTTCCACGAGACGGCGGTGAAGGCCTTGAGCTCGGCGGACTCGTAGGACTGCGGGCCGGCGCCGTCGCCGCGGAGGGTCACGATGGTGTTGCCGTTGCGGTCGACGACGGCGACGGAGACGCGCTGGTTCTCCTTCTCGGCGGCGTCCAGCGTGGCCTGGGCGGCCTTCGTCGCGGCCTCGATCGTCAGGTGCGTCGACTGCTGGAGGTTGTCGTTGCCGGCGTCGGCCTGGACGACGGCGGCGGGGGCGGCGGCCGGGGCGGAGGCGTTCGCGGAGACCGCGCCGAAGGTGCCGGCGGCGACGACAGCGGCAGCGGTGGCACCGAAGAGGATCTTCTTCATCAGGAACTCCGTGAGGTGAGGAGGAGGCGAGGAGGGCGGTTCGTTCGTTCGCTCTGCCATCCATCCTGTGGCCGGAACCGAGGCCTTTCGGTCCACGGTCCGGCTGCCCTCCTCACGCACACTGGAGGACGTCCGGGTCAGCCGATCGGCTGATGCCGGTCTGGTCCCTCCGGGCCACGATAGACAGATATCCCCAGGTCAGGGATGCAGTTCGGAGAGAAGGGAAGGCAGGCAGGTGACACAGCCGGCAGGCAGGCGGATGACACAGCCGCCCACCGAGCAGGACCCGGACGCCCCCTGGCTCGCACGCGTCATGCACATCGCGTTCTTCCTCCTCCTCGGCGCCTCCCTCGCCCGCTTCCTGCTGCGCCATCCCTGGGAGGACCGCAGCCCCTGGATCGTCGCCCTCTCCGGCGCCCTCGCCTCGCTCTACCTCCTCGGTCCCGTCCTCGGCACCCGCGCCGCCCCGCGCCGGATCGCCTGGCTGGGCACGGTCGTCGCCGTCTGGATCGTCCTCGTCGTCCTCGCGCCCAGCTTCGCCTGGTGCGCGGTCCCGCTCTTCTACACGGGCCTGCGCACCCTCCCGCCGCGCGCCGCGCTCGGCCTCGTCGTCCTGCTGACGGCCTTCGTCGTCTTCGCGCAGGTGCAGCTCGCCCACGGCGGCTGGGACCCGAACCTGATCGTCGCGCCGCCGGCCGTCGCCGCCATCGCCACCGGGGTGTTCGTGTACTCCGACCGGCAGGCCGCACGGCAGCGCGCGCTCATCCACGACCTGATCCGCACCCGGCGCGAACTGGCCGCGATCGAGCGCCGCGAGGGCACCCTCGCCGAGCGCCAGCGGCTCTCCATGGAGATCCACGACACCCTCGCGCAGGGCCTGTCCAGCCAGCAGATGCTGCTCCAGGCGGCGGACCGCACCTGGGACAGCGACCCCGGCACCGCCCGGCGCCATGTCCGTACGGCCGAGTCCATCGCCGAGCGCAACCTCGCCGAGGCCCGACGCTTCGTCCACGACCTCGCCCCCGCCGACCTCGCCGAGGGCGGCGGCCTCGAAGAGGCCCTGCGCGGTCTGGCGGCCCGCGAGTCGGCGGAGTTCCGGGTGGACGGGACCGCGGTGCCGCTGCCCGACCGGACGCAGTCGGCGCTCCTGCGGATCGCGCAGGGCGCCCTCGCCAACATCCGCGAGCACGCGGGCGCCGAGTCCGCCGCCCTGACCCTCACGTACCTCGACGACCAGGTGGTCCTGGACATCGCCGACGACGGCCACGGCTTCGACCCGGCGCTCGCGCGCGACGCGGGCGAGCGAGGCGAGCGCGGCGACCGGGGCCACGGGCTGCCGGCGATGCGGGTGCGGGCCCAGCAGCTGGGGGGCACGCTGACGGTCGAGTCCACCCCGGGCGAGGGCACGGTGCTCTCGGCCGCGATCCCTCTGACCCCCTGACCCCTTGACCGCTCGACCGCTCGACCCCCTTGACCGCTCGACCCCCTCATCTCTCGTTCCAGGAGTCGTGATGTCCGTACGGATCCTCCTCTGCGACGACCACGTCGTCGTCCGCGCCGGGCTGCTCGCCCTCCTCGGCAGCACCCCCGACATCGAGGTCGTCGGCGAGGCCGGCAGCGGCGAGGAGGCCGTCGCCATGGCGGCCAAGCTGAAGCCCGACGTCGTCCTCATGGACCTCCAGCTCGGCCCGGGCATCGACGGCGTGGAGGCGACCCGCCTCATCGCGCCCACCGGCGTCCACGTCCTCGTCCTCACCACGTACGACACCGACGCCGACATCACCCGGGCCATCGAGGCGGGCGCCACCGGCTACCTCCTGAAGGCCGAACGGCCCGAGGAGCTCTTCGCCGCCATCCACTCCGCCGCGCAGGGCCGCACCGCCCTGTCGCCGCCGGTCGCGAGCCGGGTCATGGACCGGATGCGGGGCGCGGCGGGCCCGAGCCTCACCGACCGGGAGCGGGACATCCTCGGCCAGCTCGGCCGCGGCCTCGGGAACCGCGAGATCGCGCGGGCGCTGTTCATCAGCGAGGCGACGGTGAAGACGCACCTCGGCCGGATCTACGCGAAGCTCGGCGTCGACACGCGCGCGGGCGCCGTGGCGGTCGCGAAGGAACGCCGCCTGCTGCCGTAGCGACGCTTCCCGCCCGCGTAGCGCTTCCCGCCTCCGAGACACAGACTCACTGCTACCGTGCGTTGCTGTCCGAACGCACGGTGTCATCTCTCCGTCCCGTCTCAGTCTCGATCTCAGTCTCCGTGGGAGCGCACGTGAAGCTCGCCATCGTCGGCGGCGGCCCCGCCGGCCTCTACCTCTCGATCCTGCTGAAGCGGCAGGACCCGTCCCACGACATCGCCGTGTACGAACGGAACCCCGCGGGCTCCACGTACGGCTGGGGCGTCACCTACTGGGCCGGGCTCCTCGACAAGCTGCGCGCGGGCGACCCCGAGTCCGCCGCGGCCGTCGCCGAGGCCTCCGTCACCTGGACCGACGGCGTCGCGATCGTCCGCGACGAGCGGACCGTCCACCGCGGCGACGCCGGCTTCGGCATCGGGCGGCGGCGGATGCTCGCGCTCCTCGCCGACCGGGCCGAGGAGCTCGGCGTACGGGTCGCCTTCGAGCACGACGTGACGGGGCGGGACGCGCCCGAACTCGCCGACGCGGACCTGGTCGTCGCCGCCGACGGCGTCAACAGCGTGCTGCGCGAGGCGCACGCGGACCACTTCGGCAGCGAGGTCACCGCCGGCCGCAACCAGTACATCTGGCTCGGCACCACCAAGGTCTTCGACTCGTTCAGCTTCGCCTTCAAGGAGACCGAGCACGGCTGGATCTGGTGCTACGCCTACGGATTCAGCGGCGAGCGCTCCACCTGCGTCGTCGAGTGCTCCCGCGAGACGTGGACGGGCCTCGGCCTCGACACGAGCGGCGAGACCGACACCCTGCGGCTCCTGGAGAAGCTCTTCCACGACCTCCTCGACGGCCACGAGCTGATCGGGCGGGAGCGGGCCGACGACGCCGCCCAGTGGCTCACCTTCCGCACCCTCACCAACCGGGTATGGCACCGCGGCAATCTGGTCCTCCTCGGCGACGCCGCCCACACCACGCACTACTCGATCGGCGCGGGCACCACCCTGGCCCTGGAGGACGCGCTCGCCCTCGCGGACGCCCTGCGCGCGCACGCCGACCTGGACACGGCCCTCACCACGTACGGGAAGCGGCGCCGCGCCGAGCTCGTCTCGGCCCAGAGCGCGGCCCGGTACAGCGCCCAGTGGTACGAGAACCTGCCTCGCTACATGCGGCTGGAGCCGGCGCAGATGTTCGCGCTCCTGGGCCAGCGCCACTCGCCGCTGCTCCCGCACATCCCGCCGCAGCTGTACTACCGGATCGACCGGGCCGCCGGACGACTGGAGGCCCTGCGCCGCCTCAAGCGCTGGCTGGGCCCGCGGGTGGCGCGCGCGGTGCACGGCCGCCGCTGAGCGTGCCTGGTCGCGGCCGGCCTGGTCGCGGCCCGCCCGGTCGCGGCCCGCCCGGTCGCGCGTCACACGTCCCGGCGGTTGACCGCGATCAGGGCCACCGCGGCCGCGCCGAGCGACCAGGCCGCGTACACGGTCCACGCCCCGCCCGCCGTCCACGGGTACTCCACCGGCACCGGCGAGTCGCCCACCTGCGTGAGCCGCCGCCACGCGCCCTGCGGCAGGGCGTGCAGGAACGTCGCCGACCAGCGGCTCCGGTCGTCGACGAGCGCGGGCAGTAGGAGCAGGACACCGGTGACGGTGACGATGGTGGTCGCCGTGTGCCGCAGGAGCGCCCCGAGTCCGAAGCCGACGAGCGCGCACACCGGGGCGAGCAGGGCGGACGCGGCGACGGCGGCCGGCGCGCCCGGGTAGTCGATCGACATGCCGGCGTCCCGGCCGGAGAGCACGGCCTGCGTGGCGGCGAAGGAGACGGCGGCGACGAGGATCCCGTACACGAGCATGACGCCCGTGAGGACCAGCGTCTTCGCGGCCGTCACGGCCCGCCGGTCGGGTACGGCCGCGAAGGTCGTACGGATCTGGCCGGTGCCGTACTCGCCGACGATCACGAGCGCGCCGATGGAGCCGGCCGCGAGCATGTACACCATGGCCCCGCCGAGCGTGAAGGCGTCCCGCATCGCCCAGATGGGCACGAACAGGTCGCGGATGCCCTGCGCGTAGTGAGGGTAGTTGCGGTAGTCGGCGAAGGTCGCGTTGAGGTTGACGGCGAGCACGGCGAACGCGCCGACGCCGAAGGCCCAGGGGGTGGAGCGCAGGGACCACAGCTTCATCCACTCGGCGGCGAGCAGATCACGGAAGCGGGCGCCGCTCATCGGTTCTTTCCTTTCTTCTGGAACTCGACGCTGTCGGCGGTGAGTTCCATGAACGCGTCCTCCAGGGAGGAGGCGCGGACGGCCAGTTCGGCGAGCGCGGCGCCGTCCCGGAAGGCGAGCGCGCCGATCCGGTCCGCGCCCATCCCGGTCACGGTGAACGCCCCACCCGCCCCACCCGCCCCGTCCGGGGGCCGTACGGTCGCCCCCTCGCGGGCCAGGGCGGCGGCGAGGCCCGGTGCCGCGGCCGGGTCGGCGGTCCGTACGGTCACCCCGCCGCCGGAGCCGCGCGCGGCGAACTCCGCCAGGCTCTCCGCGGCGATCAGCGTGCCGCGGCCGATGACCACGAGGTCGTCGGCGGTGTGCTCCATCTCGCTCATCAGATGGCTGGAGACGAACACCGTGCGCCCCTCGGCGGCGAGCCGCCGGAACAGGCCGCGCGCCCACAGCACGCCCTCCGGGTCGAGGCCGTTGACCGGCTCGTCGAAGAGCAGGACCGGCGGGTCGCCGAGCAGGGCGGCGGCGATCCCGAGCCGCTGCCGCATGCCGAGGGAGTAGCCGCCGATCCGGCGCCGGGCGGCGTCGGCGAGCCCCACCTCGTCGAGGACCTCGCCGACCCGGCGGCGCGGGATGCCGTTGGTGCGGGCGAGGGCGGCCAGGTGCGCGTCGGCGGTCCGACCGCCGTGCACGTCGTGCGCGTCCAGCAGCGCCCCGACGTGCCGCAGCCCCCGCGGCAGGTCCCGGAACCGCCGCCCGTCGACGGTGGCGGTCCCGGAGGTGGGCTCGTTCAGCCCCAGGATCAGCCGCAGGGTCGTGGACTTCCCGGCCCCGTTGGGCCCGAGAAACCCGGTCACCCGCCCAGGCCGCACCCGGAAACTGAGGCGGTCGACGGCGACCCGGCCGCCTGCGGCGGGCCCGCGACGGTCCCGGGCGGAGCCCGGACCGCCGAGGCCGGAGCCCGGACCCTCGCGGCCGGAGGCAGGACCGCCAAGGCCGGAGCCCAGACCCTCGCGGCCGGAGGCAGGACCGCCAAGGCCGGAGCCCAGACCCTCGCGGCCGGAGGCAGGACCGTCGAGGCCGGAGCCCGGACCCTCGCGGCCGGAGCCGGGGCTGCCCCCGGCGGAGGCCGAGTCAGCCCCGCCGGAGGCCGGGCCGTCGTCCCCGCCGCCCGCGCGGCGGGCGAGCAGGCGGGTCACAGGGCCGAAGGCGGCGCCCACCGGACCGGACGGGCCGCTTCGGCGGCGGTCGTGGCCGTAACGTTTGGTCAGTTCTCGGACTTCGATCACCCGACCCACGGTGCCGGGACGGCACCCCCGCCGGCATCGGCCCGCCGGCCACGAACGGGCCGGTGGGGTGGCCCGGGGGCGTACGCCCCGAGGCCGATGCCCGATCCCCCTCCCCCTGCCTACGATCGGCGCATGTCCGCCACCGCCGCCGCCACCACGACCGCCGCCCCTCCTCCCGCCGCCTCATCGGCCGGGCGCGTGTCGGCGGTCCTGGCGTGGTGTGTGGCCGCCGCCCACCCCTTCGTCCTCTTCTTCGGCGTGCAGGCCGGGCCGTTCCGCTCGACGGAGCTCCGTCTCTTCCTCACCACCGTCGGCATCGGCATGCTCCTGCCCCTGGCGCGGCGCAGGCCGGAGGCGGCGCTCGGGCTGCTCCTCGTCGGACTGTTCGCGGCGGCGACCACCTGGCCGGCCCCCGAGCTGCTGTACCTCCCCGTCCTCGCCGCCGACGCCTGCGTCGGGTGGCTGACCGCCCGGCGCCCGCTCCGCATCGCGGTGCCCGCCGCCCTGACGACGCTCGCCGTGCAGCTCGGAGCGGCGACGTACACGACCTCCGGCCGGAACGTCTTCGTCACCACGGCCCTGGCCCTCGCTCTCGCGCTCCTCACCGCCGGGCTGCTCGGCCGTTCGGTACGCGAGCGGCGCGCGCACGCGACCGAGCTGCGGGCGCGGTCGGAGGCGGAGGCCGTCACCGCCGAGCGGCTGCGGATCGCCCGCGAGCTGCACGACGTCGTCGCGCACAGCATCGGCGTCATCGCCATCCAGGCGGGCGTCGGCCGCCGGGTCATCGACACCCAGCCCGCCGAGGCCCGCAACGCGCTCGCCACCATCGAGACCACCAGCCGCGAGACCCTCGCCGGTCTGCGCCGCACCCTGGGCGCGCTCAGGGCCTCCACGAAGGACACTCCCGCCCCCGGGCGCACCCCTGCGCACCCGTCCTCCCCCGCCCCCGCACCGCTGGAACCCGCGCCGGGCCTCGCCGATCTGGACCGGCTCGTCGCGTCCACGGCCGACGCGGGCGTACGGGTCGAGGTGCGGCGGCTCGGCGCCCCCGGCCTGCCGTTGCCGCCGGAGGTCGACCTCGCCGCGTACCGGATCGTGCAGGAGTCGCTGACGAACGTCGTACGCCACGCGTCGACGGCCGCCTGCCGGGTGACCGTGGACCGGAGCGAGGACACCCTGCTCGTCGAGATCACCGACGACGGCCCGTCGAAGAACACCGCCCTCGACACAGGCGCCTACACAGGGGCCGGTACCGAGCACGGACACCGGCACGGATACGGCATCGTCGGCATGCGCGAGCGAGCCGCGCTCCTCGGCGGCCGCTTCTCCGCGGGCCCCCGCCCGGGAGGCGGCTTCCACGTGACCGCCGCACTGCCCCTGCCGCTTCCCCAGGAAGGCCCCCGCACGCCATGACCGCGCCGACCCCGCCGACCGCGCCGATCCCGCCGATCCGTGTCCTTCTCGTCGACGACCAGCCCCTGGTCCGGGCCGGCCTGCGCGTCCTGATGGCCGACAGCCCCGACCTCGCGGTCGTCGGCGAGGCCGGCACCGGCACCGACGCGGTCCGGCTGGCCGGCGACCTCCGGCCCGACGTGGTCGTGATGGACGTCCGGATGCCCGGCATGGACGGCATCGAGGCCACCCGGCTCGTCACCGCGGGACCCGGCGCGCCCCGCGTCCTCGTCCTCACGACCTTCGACGACGACGAGTACGTGTACGGCGCGCTCCGCTCCGGCGCGAGCGGCTTCCTGGTCAAGGACATGGCCCTGGACGACATCCTCGCGGCGATCCGCGTGGTCGCCGCCGGGGACGCCCTGATCGCGCCGGCCGTCACGCGCCGCCTGATCGAGGAGTTCGCGGCCCGCCCCGAACCGGCGGCCCGCCCCGAACCGGGCCCGGCGCCCGCCGCCGCCCGGTGCCGTCCGCTCACCGGCGTGACGCCGCGGGAGCGGGAGGTGCTCGTCCTCGTCGGCCGCGGCCTGTCCAATGGCGAGATCGCGGTACGGCTCCACATCAGCGCGGCCACCGCCAAAGCGCACGTCGCCCGGCTCCTCGCCAAGCTGGACGCACGCGACCGGGTGCAGCTCGTGGTCCTCGCGTACGAGGCCGGCCTGGTGCCGTGACACCATCGGTCCCGTGCTCGACATCGGCTACTCCCTCTCCCGTCGCTTCCCCGACCCTCCGCAGACCGACTACCGCCGCGCGGACGTCCACGCGCTGCGCCACGACCTCTTCTGCGGGGACGTCTACCTCGCCGACACCAAGGCCGACCGCGAGGTGTCCACAGCCTGGGGATGGGTCCCGGTCCTCGACTTCGCCTGGGCCCTGTGCGACATCGTCGAGCAGCTCGACCAGGACCCGCGCGGCAGCCGCGCCGCACAGCCGCAGTACGCGGAGCTCGACTTCACCGAGTCCTCGGACCGGATGCTCTTCGAGCGCCGCTTCGGCTGGGTCGACGTCGAGGCCGACTGGATGCCGGGCGACGAGCCGCCGGTCACCTTCAACCACGCCGAACTGCGCCGCGAGGCCCGCGACTTCCTGCACGACCTGATCGCCGACCTCACCGACATGCACGAGGGCCTCGGCGACAACCCGGCCGTCTGGTCCCTCCAGGCCCGCTTCCCCCGCCTCACGTAGCAGCGGCCCCGCCCCCTCACCCCTCCACCCGCACCCCCAACCGCGCCGCGAGCACCGGCGCCAGGTCGAGGAGCTGCGCCGTCGAGATCACCGCGCCCGCCAGCGATTCCACCCCGCGCGCGATCTCCAGGCGCTGCACGCCCCGCAGGTCGACGTCCTTCAGCCGCGCCCCGGAGAAGTCCGCCCCGGTCAGGACGCAGTCCACGAACTCGACCCGCTCAAGGACCGCGCCCCCGAAGTCCGGCTCGCTCAGCACGCACCCCTCGAAGACGACGTCCTTCAGCTTCGCCGCCCGCAGGTTCAGGTAGTCGCACTTCCCGCCCCGCACCACGACTCTCTCCAGAACCGCCCCGTGCAGCTGCACCCCGCCGAGCCGCGCGTCCACGAGCTCCACGTCCCGCAGCTGCGCCGCGGACAGGTCCGTGCCCACGCCCCGTACGCCGCTCAGCACCGAGTCGAGGAACCGCGCACCCGTCAGACGCGCCTCGTCGAGCCCGCACTCCCGCAGCGCGCAGTCCAGGAACCGCGCGCCCGCCCCCGACTGCCCCGCCAGGTCGAGCCCGGTCAGTTCGAGCCCGTCGTAGTCCCCGTCCGCCTCGATCCCGCCCTCGTACGCCACGAGGGGAGGCAGCCGCACCTCCGGCCGCCGCGCCCCCGCCACCGCTCCCGCCTTCTTCTTCCTCGCCGTCGCCATCCCCCCATAGTGATCCATGCCACTGACAACACCCCCGCCCCGATGTCACGAACGCGGCCTCGCCACCCGTCCCCCGTACGAGACCGAACGACCACGGCGAGGGAGACGGACATGCGCAAGCTCACGATCATCGGCGGCGGTTTCGCGGGGCTCACCGCGGCGATCACCGCCGCCGAGGCCGGCGCCAAGGTGACCGTGCACGAGGCACACCGGACCCCCGGCGGCCGGGCCCGTACCGCCGAAGGCCCGTACCGCACCAACGAAGGCCCGCACGCCCTCTACGACGGCGGCCCCCACTGGACGTGGCTCGAGCAGCGCGGCCTCCTCGGCCCGCTCGCCCCGCTGCCGCCCGCCGAGGCCCTCCGGTTCCGCTTCCACCGCGACGGCGCCCTGCGCCGCACCCCGCCGCTCGGCCTGCTGCGCCAGACCCTCCGCGGCGCCGGCCAGGCCCCCGTCGACCTGGACTTCCGTACGTGGGTCACCGGTCTCGCGGGCGAGCGGACCGCCCACGACGCCGCCGCCTACAGCGCGGTCGCCCTCTTCCACCACGACCCGGGCTCGCTCTCGGCCCGCTTCGTCCAGGAGCGCCTGCACCGGGCCGGCTCCCTGCCGCCCGAGGCGCACTACGTCCGGGGCGGCTGGGGTCAGCTGATCGAACGGATGGTCGCGCGCGCCTGGGAGATGGGCGTACGGATCGAGACCTCGTCCCGCGTCGACAGCCTGCCGCTCGGCGAAGGGCCGGTGGTCGTCGCCACCGCCCTGCCCGCCGCCGCCCGGCTCCTCGGCGACCCGTCGCTGACCTGGGAGAGCGGCCGCACGGTCCTGCTCGACCTGGCGCTGCGGACCCGGAAGGGCGATCCGTTCGTCGTCTCGGACCTGGACGCGCCCGGCTGGATCGAACGGTTCACGGCGCAGGACGCCTCGCTCGCCCCCGCCGGACAGCAGCTGATCCAGGCCCAGCTGCCCATCGGTCCCGGCGAGTCCAAGGCGGACGGTGTCGCCCATGCCGAGCGGCTGCTCGACCGCGGCTTCCCCGGCTGGCGCGAGCGGACGGTGTGGCGGCGGGAGGCCGTGTCCCAGGGCCGTACGGGTGCGGTGGACCGGCCGGGCACCACCTGGCGCGACCGGCCGGCGGTCGACCGGGGCGACGGCGTGTACCTGGTGGGCGACCAAGTGGCGGCGCCCGGAGTGCTGTCGGAGGTGTCGTTCACGAGCGCGATGGAGGCGGTGTCGCTGGCCGTCCGCACGGAACTGCTTGACCTCAAGCGCGCTTGAGGTCGGAGGCTCTCCCTGTCACCGCGAAAGCACCACGGGAAAGACACCCGGACGACGACAGGGGAACCGTCATGCACGCCATCCGCCTCCACGCCTTCGGCCCCGCCGAGAACCTCACCTACGAGGAGACGACCGATCCCGTACCGGCCCCCGGCCAGGTCCGCATCCGCGTCGCGGCCGCCGGCGTGCACCTCCTCGACACCGCCCTGCGACTCGGTCACACCGGCCCCTTCCCCGCCCCCGCCGAACTCCCCGCGATCCCCGGCCGCGAGGTCGCCGGCACCGTCGACGCGCTCGGCGAGGGCACCGACCCGTCCTGGCTCGGCCGACGGGTCGTCGCCCACCTCGGCATGGTCCCCGGGGGGTACGCGGAGCTCGCCGTCACCGACGCCGCCCGCCTGCACGCCCTGCCCGAGGGCCTCGGCGAGGCCGAGGCCGTCGCCATGATCGGCACCGGCCGCACGACCCTGGGCATCCTCCAGTTCACGGAGCTCGGCCCCGACTCGATCGCGATCGTCCCGGCGGCCGCGGGCGGCATCGGCACCCTGCTCGTCCAGTACGCGAAGAACGCCGGCGCGACCGTCGTCGGCCTCGCCGGCGGCCCCGCGAAGGTCGCGCTCGTCGAGGCGAACGGCGCCGACCTCGCCGTCGACTACAAGGAGCCGGACTGGCCGGAGAAGGTCCGCGCGTACCTCGGCGGGCGCTCCGCGACCGTCGTCTTCGACTCGGTCGGCGGCGACACCGGCCGCGCCGCCGTCGGCCTCCTCGGCAAGGGCGGGCAGCACGTGGTGTTCGGCTGGTCCGGCGCGGGCCTGCACGACGGCGAACCGCTGACGTTCACGCCGGAGGAACTCGCGGAGCGGGGCATCACGTCGGACTCCGTCCTCGGCCCCGTCATGATCCAGAAGGCGGGCGGCGACGTCCGCAACCTCGAACTCGCCGCCCTCGCCGCCGCGACCGACGGCAGCCTCCGCCCGGCGGTCCACCGCTTCCCGCTGGCGGACGCGGCGGGAGCCCACCGCGCCCTGGAGACCCGGGGCACGACGGGCAAGGTGGTCCTGATCCCGTAGGACCCGCGGCTCACCGACTCACCGGCTCACCGGCTCACCGGCTCAGACGCCGATGACGTCCCACGAATGCGCCTTGAACTCCTTCTGGAAGTCGGCGTGGTCCTCCCACATCCGGGCGGCGGAGCGCAGCACGTCCCAGTTGTGCTCAAGGGCCTGGTCGACCACGGGCCGCAGCTCCGGCGCCGACTCCCGCTTCTCCACGAGGCCCTTGACCGCCGAGGCGGCCTGCACGGTGTAGCGCAGGGCGCGCAGGGCCCGGGACGTGTCGTCCATCCCGAAGCCGTGGTCCTTCCCGTTCGCGGGGTCGAAGAGGGGCGTCAGGCGCGCCTCGATGAAGTCGGTGATCCGCTGAAACCGCTGCTCGATATCCATGCACCCTTCCTACAGCACGTCCTACAGCGCTCCCGCCCCACCACCACCGAGCTCGGCCAGCGCCCCGTCCGTGAGGCGGTAGACCGTCCACTCGTCCTGCGGGCGGGCGCCCAGGGACTCGTAGAAGTCGATCGACGGCTTGTTCCAGTTCAGGACGGACCACTCCAGGCGCTCGTAGCCGCGGTCCACGCAGATACGGGCCAGCTCGCGCAGCAGGGCCTTGCCGTGGCCGCCGCCGCGCACCTCCGGACGGACGTACAGGTCCTCCAAATAGATGCCGTGGACACCGCGCCAGGTCGAGAAGCTGAGGAACCAGAGCGCGAAGCCGGCGATCTCGCCGGACTCCGTCTCCGCGATGTGGGCGAAGGCGGCGGGGCGGTCGCCGAAGAGGGCCTCGTGGAGCTGCTCGGGGCTCGTACGGACCTCGTGGAGGGCCTTCTCGTACTCCGCGAGGTCGCGGATCATGGCGAAGACGAGGGGGACGTCGGCGGGCGTGGCGGTACGGATCATGGGACCAGCCTGCCTCGGGTCAGACCCTCCTGGCCAGCAGGATTCGTGCGAGTGCCACCTGCTCCTCGTCCAGGCCGGGCTCCCCGTCCTCGATGTCCCAGAGTCCGTTCTGCAGGACCCGGCCGAGCGTCCAGGCCACCGCCCGCCGCCGGTCGCCGACGACCTCGGCCAGCAGGTCGAACCGCCAGAGCGTCTCGTCCGGATCGGGATCGAACCGGTCCATCAAAGCGGGCAGCAGATCGAAGCCGGGATCCCCGGCGAGCGGCTTGGGGTCGATGGCCAGCCAGGGCTCCCGCTCGGCCGCGAGCACGTTGTCCAGGTGGAGGTCCCAGTGGAGCAGCCGGTCCCCCGGCTCGCCCGCCACGTCCCGTACGGCCGCCGCGCAGTCCCGCAGGACGGCCGCGTCCTCCGCGCCGAGCCGGGCGGCCGCCTCCGGTACGTCGGCGAGCATCCCGGCGGCGATGTCGCCGAGGGTCCGCAGCCCCGCCGGCGCCGGAACGGCCACGAGCCGGGCGAGCAGCGCCGCCACGATCCGCAGCGCCTCCCGGGTGCCCGACGTCTCCGCGACCGAGGACAGCGGCCGGGCGGCGTCGAGCCACTCGAGGAGCATGGTCCCGGTCCCGGCGTCGTGATCGAGCAGCCGCACCGAACCCGCCCCGTCCCACACCCGCAGCCCGACGGGCTCCCCCTCGGTCTCGTCGTCCAGGATCTGCATCTTCAGCGCGGCGCGGGTGCCGTCCGCGACCCGCTCCACCGGCAGCACCAGCGAGGCCACCCCGTACAAGGAGGGGCCGGTGACCCGCAGCCCCCAGCGGCCCAGGAACTCCTCGGCCCGCGCGGGCAGTCCGGCGACGAACGCCCGCCCGGCCTCACCGTTGTACTTGGCCTGCGAGCGCGCGAGTTCCGCGGGTACGTGAATCACGTACCGAGCCTAGACACCGGCGCCGCGCAGCGCCTTCGAGAATGCGCCGACGTCGCAGAGGGCGCCCTGCCCGTCGACGCGGCCCCGCCGGAGGGCGGCCCCGTCGACGGGCACGGTCGGCGTACCGCGGCACCACGGTCACGGCCGCGGCGGAGCCGTATCCACAGGCCCGAGGCCCGGGTAACGTCCCGCCCACGCACCCGGAAGACGGACTGAGGAACGACACATGAGTACGGTCAACGGCGGCATCTCGTTCTGGTACGGGCAGGAGGGCGCCCCCGCCCCCCGCGAGCCGCTCCCCGGCGACACCACGGCCGACATCTGCATCGTCGGCGGCGGCTACACGGGCCTGTGGACGGCCTACTACCTGAAGAAGGCCGTCCCGTTCCTCAACATCACGGTCCTCGAAGCCAAGTTCTGCGGCTACGGCGCCTCAGGGCGCAACGGCGGCTGGCTCTACAACGGCATCGCGGGACGCGCGCGCTACGCCAAGCTCCACGGCCACGAGGCCGCCGTCCGCCTCCAACAGGCCATGAACGCCACGGTCGACGAGGTCCTGGACGTCTGCGAGACGGAGAAGATCGAGGCGGACCAGCACCGCGGAGGAGTGCTCGAAGTAGCCGTGTCCCCCGCCCAGCTGGCCCGGCTGAAGGAGTTCCACGCGACCGAGGCCGCCTTCGGCGAGAGGGACCGCGAGCTCTACGGCGCCCGCGAGACGGCCGACCGGATCCGCGTCACCGGCGCCGTCGGCTCGTCCTGGACACCGCACGGCGCGCGCCTGCACCCGGTGAAGCTGGTCAAGGGCCTGGCGGCGGCCGTGGAGTCGCTCGGTGTGACGATCCACGAGTCGACGCCGGTCACGGAGATCAAGCCGAAGCACGCGATCACCCCGTACGGCACGGTCCGCGCCCCGTACGTCCTGCGCTGCACGGAGGGCTTCACGGCCTCCCTCGCAGGCCAGCGCCGCACATGGCTCCCCATGAACTCCTCCATGATCGCCACCGAGCCGCTCACGGACGCCCAGTGGGAGTCGATCGGCTGGGAGGGCCGCGAGACCCTCGGCGACATGGCGCACGCCTACATGTACGCGCAGCGCACGGCGGACGGCCGCATCGCGCTGGGCGGCCGGGGAGTCCCGTACCGCTACGGCTCGAAGACGGACAACGACGGCCGCACCCAGCCCCGGACGATCGAGGCCCTCCGCGACATCCTGGTCCGCTTCTTCCCGCAGCTCGCCGCCATCGGCGTCGACCACGCCTGGTCGGGCGTCCTCGGCGTCCCCCGCGACTGGTGCGCGACGGTCACGCTCGACCGCTCGACGGGCCTGGGCTGGGCGGGCGGCTACGTGGGCTCCGGCGTCGCCACCGCGAACCTGGCGGCCCGCACCCTCCGCGACCTGATCCAGCAGGACTCGGGACAGTCGGGCCCCACGGACCTCACCGCACTGCCCTGGGTGAACCACAAGGTCCGCAAGTGGGAACCGGAACCCCTGCGCTGGCTCGCGGTCCAGACGATGTACGCGGCGTTCCGCGGAGCGGACCGCCGCGAACTGACGGGCCACAGCGCGGAGACGGACCGGGTGGCGGTCCTGGCGGACAAGGTGACGGGCCGCCACTGAGGGGACGGGGGGCGGGCCCGAGACAAGGACCGCCCCCACCTTCCCCACCCCTCCCGTCACTCCACTTGAATGCCGAAGTCCCCCACCAACTCCTCAAGGCCGCCCCGGTACCCCTTCCCGCCGAGGACGAAGTCCCAGTTGCCGCCGGAGCGGCGCCGGAACGACCCGAGGACGAGGGCGGTCTCGCCGGGACGCCCGTCGGACACCTCAAGGCTGTCGAGCTCGCCGCCGGAGTCGTCCCGCAGCCGGATGCCCGCGTCGGCGAAGGCGGCCAGGTCGGCGTCGGGGTTGACCTCCGGGTCCACGGCGGCGACCAGGACGAGCCGGTCGGCGCGGGCGGGGAGCGCGTCGAAGCCGACGCGTACGGCGGCGCGGTCGCCGGGGGCGGCGGCGACCATGGCCACCGAACCATCGGGTGTGGCGGGGTTGTTGAAGAAGACGAACCACTCGTCGCCGAGGACCTGGTTGCCGGAGCAGACCAAGGCGCACACATCAAGAGCGGTGGACCCGGACCACACCATGCCGAGCAGGTTGAAGTCGTCGTCGGCCTCGGCGGGCGCGGTCACAGGGGCCTCGACGGGAGGAGCCGACGCCGCCTCGCCGCTCCCCAACCGCCCCCGCAGCCCGTGCTGATGGAGGAGGTCGACGAGCTCGGTGCCCGAAATCAGCGTCAGCGGCTTCCCGTTGGCGAAGGCGTAGGAGCCGGGACCGAACTTGGAGGTCGTGACGAGCACGCCCTTGTTCGCGCCGGCGTCCTGCACGGTCCCGTACAGATCGCGGACGGCGGTCGGCGGGACGGTGTTCCGGTACCGCTTGACCTGCACGACGATCGAGCCGCCGCTGATCGGATCGGAATCGAGCGCCTCGACGTCGACGCCGCCGTCGTTGGAGCGGCGCGTGGTGACGGCCTGAAGCCCCCGAGCACGGAACAGCTCGGCCACCAGCCCCTCGAAGGCGATCGGATCCATGGCGAGGAGATCGGGTTCGTCCCCGTCCCCCTGCACGACGACGTCCGAACCGACCTGCTCGGGCGTGCGCAGCGGTGCCACGGCGACCCGCTCCTCGGGCTTGGCGGACAGCCGCCCGCCGAGGGCCCCGGTCAGGCACTCCACGGCCCCGACGAGCTCCAGGTTCAACCGGTCGAAGTCACGCCGTCCGACGACGACGGAGGCGACGCACACCCGCCCGGCGAGCCCGGTGGCGGGATCGACACCGCCCACGTACCCGTTGAGGGCGACACTCTCCAGCACCCCGCCCCGATCGGCGACGAACAACTCCCGCACGGCGAGGAGCACGCTCTGCGCGAGCACGTCCCGATAGAGGGCGCGCCGCTGCGTGACGGGCCGCGGCACCTCCTTGTCCTGGTCGGTACTGGGCAGGTACTTGACCCCCTTGGCGGCGGGCACGACCTCGTACTCGGGCAGGTCCCAGTCGAGGACGAACGTGCGCCCGGCGCGGTCGTAGGCGGCGGCGACCTCGCGCGGAAACCCCTCAGGCCAGGCGCCAGAGGCGAAGAGCACGGCCGAGAAGAACTCGACGACGGTCTCGGGCTCCCCCACCCTCAAGGCGTCGGCGGTCCCGGCGAGCCCGACGTTGTGCGCGCGGATCTCCTCGATCCGCGCCGCGGCCCAGGAGTCGTACGCCTGCCGATACGCGGCCAACTGCTCCAGGCGCCGCGCCTCGGCGGCCTGTGCCGCGTACCAGTCGCGCTCGAACCGCGCCCGCCCGCCGTGGTCCTGGTAGTGCCGCTGGTCCGGCATGGCCACGGGCTCACCCAACGCCCCGGGCTCGAACGGCTGCACGACCTCGCTCCGCCGCAACCCCTCCACGCCGAGAACGGGAGCCCGACACCCCGCGACGAGCAGCCCCTGAAGCTGGGCGACGCGCGCGTCCAACTCATGGGTCCGCCGCAGAGCGTCCTCATCCCGATGCCGCCGATACGCGGCGCGCTGCTCCTTCTGCATCCGGGCGACATCCCGCTCGTACGCCCGCTGCGCCCCCTCCGCCTCCCTACGCCGACGCAGCACGGCCTGCTGCTGCCCCTCACGCTCCCTCTGCGCAACGCGCTGCTGCTCGGCCCAGACCCCGATCAACCCACTGGAACGCCGCCCCATCCGCACACCCCTCCCCGAACGCCACCTGTACGCCCCCGTAACGCACAAGTGTCCCGGACGCCCCCGACAAGGAACACAGAAACGGTACGCATTCGCTCACCGCACGCGACTGCATCCTTCGGCCTACCGCGCTTTCGGCCCTGGGGAGGACGATCTTGCGGCACCGCGGCGAGAGGCTTGATCCGTGCGAACAACCATCGGATACACCGTCGAAAGCATCGGCTACGTCATAGGAGCGCAGGGACTGGTCAGCTTCGCCTCGCAGACCTTCTTCGGCACGGAGTGGGGCTGGATCCACAAGGTCGCCGACCTTCCGTCCACCGCTTACCTCGGCATCGTCGCCGTGGGTCTGGCGCTCGTCGTCACCGGGGTGAAGACACGGAAGGCACCCCAGACCCGGAAGGCCGCCTGACCGACGAGCCTGGCACCCCGCGACTCCCGAGACGACCGGACCGCCGGACGAACCTCCCGGCCCATAGCCGGCACGACCGTGATCACGCGAAAGGGCCGGCACCGGGGAAACACGCCCCTGCGCCGGCCCTTCGCCGTGAGCCCCCTGTCGGGTTCGAACCGACGACCCCCGCTTTACAAGAGCGGTGCTCTGGCCAGCTGAGCTAAGGAGGCAGCGAGTGCAGTGTAACCAACCCCGCTCGGGCGGCGGCCGGAAATCTCACGTCCTCTGGGTGGCTGACAGATCGGGCATGGCCAGGTAGCGTCACTTGCGGTTCACCCAGGTGGACTAGACCTCAATCCTTCCTTTACTCGGATCGTCCGGCACGTTCCTGCCGGTGAAGGGAAACACCACCATGGCTTCCGTCACTTTCGACAAGGCGACCCGGGTCTACCCCGGTGCCACCAAGCCCTCCGTCGACCAGCTCGACATCGAGATCGCCGACGGCGAGTTCCTCGTCCTCGTCGGGCCCTCCGGCTGTGGCAAGTCGACCTCGCTCCGCATGCTCGCGGGGCTCGAGGACGTCAACGCCGGCTCCATCCGCATCGGTGACCGCGACGTCACGCACCTGCCGCCGAAGGACCGGGACATCGCGATGGTGTTCCAGAACTACGCGCTGTACCCGCACATGACCGTCGCCGACAACATGGGCTTCGCGCTCAAGATCGCCGGCGTCAACAAGAGCGAGATCCGCGCCAAGGTCGAAGAGGCCGCGAAGATCCTCGACCTCACCGAGTACCTCGACCGCAAGCCCAAGGCGCTCTCCGGCGGTCAGCGTCAGCGTGTCGCCATGGGTCGCGCCATCGTGCGTGAGCCGCAGGTCTTCCTCATGGACGAGCCGCTGTCGAACCTCGACGCGAAGCTCCGTGTCTCGACCCGTACGCAGATCGCCGGTCTCCAGCGTCGCCTCGGCATCACCACGGTCTACGTCACCCACGACCAGACCGAGGCCCTCACCATGGGCGACCGCGTCGCCGTGCTGAAGGACGGTCTGCTCCAGCAGGTCGACTCCCCGCGCAACATGTACGACCGGCCCGCCAACCTCTTCGTCGCCGGCTTCATCGGCTCCCCCGCCATGAACCTGATCGAGGTCCCGATCACCGACGGCGGCGTGAAGTTCGGCAACAGCGTCGTCCCCGTCTCCCGCGACGCCATCGCCGCCGCCTCCGCCAACGGCGACACCACCGTCACCGTCGGCATCCGCCCCGAGCACTTCGACGTGCAGGGCTCGGAGAGCGACCAGGGCCTGGCCGTCACGGTCAACGTCGTCGAGGAGCTCGGCTCCGACGGCTTCATCTACGGCTCCACCCGCGTCAGCGGCGAGGACAAGGACCTGGTCGTCCGCGTCGGCGGCCGTGACGTGCCCGCCAAGGGCTCCACGCTCCACGTCGTCCCGCGCGCCGCCGAGCTGCACGTCTTCTCCACCTCCACGGGCGCCCGCCTCAGCGACTGATCCACAACGCCGGCGCTTCGCTGAACGGCCCCCGCATCTCTTGCAGATGCGGGGGCCGTTCGCCTATGACGTCCAAGTCGTGGTTTACCCCGGAAAACCCCGGCATTCAGGGCCCTCCCACGACCCCCGCGTCAACACGGAATTCGAAAAGCCGCCTCGAACCATCCCCCGCGAGAGTGACTAAATGTCGCCATATCACTACCGGCCGCTACGCTCGCCTGCGTGACGCACACTGCCCGCCGAATCGGCCGCTCTCTCGCCCTCGTCCTGCCCGTCGTCCTGGTGCTCTCGGGAACGCTCGCGGTGTCCGCCGTTCCGTGGGCCGGCCAGGACTCCACCACCCAGCTGACGGCCTCCTCCACGGACGTCTCCGTCCGCGCCAAGTCCCGTGCCCCGCAGGATATTCTCCGCGACCAGCTCCTCGCAGAGCTTCAGGAGAAGGACCCCGGCACGGCCCTCACGCACCTCCAGCGCGAGGTCGAGAACCGGCCCTCCCTCGCCGAGCACTGCATGTCCATCGCCCGCGCCCTCGGCCGCGCCGCCGTCAAGCACTACGGCCCCTCCCGCGCCCAGTCCTTCTCCCGCCCGGTCTGCGACACCTCGTACGCGACCGGCGTCATGCGCACGAGCTGAGCCGGAAGCTGAGACGTCGGTCGAGTCGTCAGTCGAGCCGGGAGCCGAGCATCGTCGTGCGCCCCGCCGCCCTCCGGCGCGCGGGGCGCCTATCGTTCCCCGTATGCACTCCAATCCGACGCAGGCCGTGGTCCTGGCGGGCGGCCAGGGCTCGCGGCTGCGCCCCTACACCGACGACCGCCCCAAGCCGATGGTCGAGATCCCGGGCACCGGGACCCCGATCATCGGCCATCAGCTTTCCTGGCTCGCCGCCGAGGGCGTGACCGACGCGGTCGTCTCCTGCGGCCACCTCGCCGAAGTCCTCCAGGAGTGGCTGGAAACCGCCGAACTCCCCCTCAAGGTGACGACCGTCGTCGAGTCCGAGCCCCTGGGCCGCGGTGGCGGCCTCAAGTACGCCGCCGCGCATCTGCCCTCGCCGGACCAGCCCTGGTACGCGACCAACGGCGACATCTGGACCCGCTTCTCGCTCCGCGAGATGGCCGCGTTCCACGACGAGCGGGACGCCGTCGCGACCCTCGCCCTGGCCCGCCCCCGCATCCCCTGGGGCGCCGTCGAGACCGACACCTTCGGGCACATCACCGACTTCGTCGAGTCGCCCCCGTCGCCGTTCCTCATCAACGCCGGCGTGTACGTCTTCTCCGCGGCCTTCACCGAGCTCCTCCCGGACCTCGGCGACCACGAGCGGACCACCTTCCCCCGGCTCGCCCGCGAGCGCCGCCTCGCCGGCTTCCCGCTGCCCCAGGGGGCGTACTGGCGCGCCATCGACACCGCCAAGGACCTGACCGAGGCCGCCAAGGAGCTTGCCGCCCAGCGGGCCTGAGACACCCCCGCGGGGCATGAGAACACCCCAGCGGGCCTTGAGACACCCCCGCGGTCCTTGAGACACCCCCCGCGGGGGCTGAGAACACCCCAGCGGGCGTGAGACACCCCAGGAGGACGCGCACGTACGCGTGAGGGCGGCGCCGCTTCTTCGCGGCGCCGCCCTCTCTCGTACGCGTACGTGTGCGTCTACGTGTGCGTGTACGCCCGCCTCAGCCCAGCAGGCCGCCGATCGGGTTCCTCGCGCCGCCCGTCGTCGAGCCGCTCTCCGTCGGCGTGCTGCTGCCGCCCGTCGAGCCCGTCGACCCGGTGGAGCCGCCGCTCGACGTGCCGCCCGTGGTCGTCGGGGTGTCGCTGGTGGTCGGCGGAGGCGCCGGGTTCGACTGCGTCGGCGGGCGCGTGGTCGTCGAGGAGCCCGTGGTGCCGCTGCCCTGCGTGGCCGTCGGGCGCTGCTCCTGCGTGCGGGTGGCCTCCCGGGTCGTCTCGGTCGGCCGGGTCGCCTCCTCGGTCTCCTCGCGACCCGCGGTGGCCTCCGTCGTCTCGGACGTCTCGGACGTCGCGGACGGCTCCGGCGCGGTGGAGGCGCTCCCGGAGGGGGCCCGGCGCGTCGGCTCCGTGGGGAGCGGGCGGCCGGGGAGGTGGTTGATCGGGTCGTCGTTGGGGCCCGGGACGGTGATCATCTCGGTCGACCGGACCGCGCCGCCGAGGACGGAGCCGATGAGGAGCGTGAGGCCGACGACGACCGAGGCGAGAAGGGTGCTGCGGCGCGTCACGCGGCGGCGCAGGGCCCAGAGTTCGGCGCGGGGGCCGAGGGTGCGCCAGGCCTCTCCCGCGAGGCGGCCGTCGATCGAGTACACGGGGGCGCCGGCGATGATCAGCGGGGACCAGGCGGCCAGGTAGATGATGTCGGCCGAGTCGTAGACCGGGACGGTCTTCCAGCTGACGGTCAGGATGAGCGCGGCGGAGAGCAGGGCGGCGACGACCGCGGCCGCCCGCTGCCAGAGGCCGAGGACCGTGAGGACGCCGACGACGACCTGGAGGAACGCGACGGTGAGCCCGGCGCCCACGGGGTGCTGGAGGGCGAAGTCGCGGAGCGGTTCGGCGAGGGCCCACGGGTGCAGCGAGTTGAGCCACTTCACCATGGAGCCGCGCTCGCCGCCGTCGAAGTAGACGGGGTCGCAGAGCTTGCCCATGCCCGCGTAGATGGAGATGAAGCCGAGGAAGACGCGGAGCGGGAGGAGGACGACGCCGAGGTTCATCCGGCGGCCCGGGTAGTACGCGTGCCGGACGGGGTCGTGCGCCTGGCGCCGGCCGTCGCGGCCCTCCCGGCCGTCCGCCGTGCCGTACGCCGTGTCGTCCTCGTACGGCCCGGGGGTCTCGGCTCGGAGCTCGTACACGTCGTCGTAGGCGCCCTCGGCGCGGCGCATCGGCGGCAGCAGCGGCCCGGCGGCCTCGGCGGGCACCATCGGGGTGGGCATGGTGTCGTCGATGCGCGGGATGGCCTGGGTGGCGCCCGCGTCGAGCCCCGCGTCCAGGCCGGAGTGTCCGGCGTGTCCCGCGTGCCCGAGGTGTCCACCCGGTGCACCATGGCCGCCGGGTCCGCCACGGCCCACGGCCGGGTCCAGGGTGGAGACGGCGGAGGAATCGCGTACGGCCTGGAGGAGGCCGGTCGCGCCCGGCGCGGACTTCCCCGTCCACACGACGGGACGGCGGCGCGGCGCGCCCCCGCCCCCAGCGGCTCCCGCTCCCGCGAGTGCGGCGACGCGCGGGTTCGCGGCGAACGTCGGCGCCTGTGCCGGCGCGAGCCGCACACGGAAGCTGGCGTGGTTCACGATCACCTGGGCGGGATCTGAGTCCACTTTGACCATGCTCAGCGCGGGCTGATCGTCGAACCCCGGCCGGGGCGTTCTGGTGTCCACACTCATCTAACCGAGTGATCTGGGTTTAGGACACTGCCTTGACAGCTCGCAAATGTCCGAGACCCGTCAAGATCAACGCCGCGGCCGAGGCCGGGTCGTGCGCTGCGTGGTGCGGAGAAGTGTTACGCCATACGGCGGCGGGCCGCCTCGTACAGCACGACACCCGCGGCCACACCCGCGTTGAGCGACTCCGCGCCACCCGGCATGGGGATGCGGACGAGGTAGTCGCAGGTCTCGCCGACGAGGCGCGACAGGCCCTTGCCCTCGGAGCCGACGACGATGACGACCGGGCCGGACAGCGCCTCCAGCTCGTGGACCTCGTGGTCGCCGTCGGCGGCGAGGCCGACGACCGTGAGACCGGCCTTCTGGTACTGCTCCAGGCAGCGGGTCAGGTTGGTGGCGCGGGCGACCGGGGTACGGGCGGCGGTGCCGGCCGAGGTCTTCCACGCACCGGCCGTCATGCCGGCGGCGCGGCGCTCGGGGACGACCACGCCGTGGCCGCCGAAGGCCGCGACGGAGCGGACGACGGCGCCGAGGTTGCGCGGGTCGGTGATGCCGTCGAGGGCGACGATCAGCGGGTCCTCGTTGTTGTCGAAGGCGGCCGCGGCGAGGTCCTCGGGGTGCGCGTACTCGTACGGCGGGACCTGGAGGACGAGACCCTGGTGGTTCAGGTTGTTCGTCATCCGGTCGAGCTCGGGGCGCGGCGCCTCCATGATGTGGATGTTGCCGCGGCCGGTGGCGAGGTTCAGGGCCTCGCGCACGCGCTCGTCGTTGTCGATGAACTGCTGGACGTACAGGGTCGTGGCGGGCACGCCGTCGCGCAGCGCCTCGAAGACCGGGTTGCGGCCGACGACCATCTCGGACGTCCCCTTGCCACCGCGGCGCGCGACGGGCTTGCGCTTGGCCACGTTCCGGGCCATCGCGTTCGAGACGCGGAAGGCCTTGTGGCCCTTGCGGTCGGTGGCCTTGGGGGTCGGGCCCTTGCCTTCGAGGCCCTTGCGCCGCTGGCCACCGCTGCCGACCGTCGCACCCTTCTTGTTGGACGTGCGACGGTTCCTGCGCTGGCTGTTCCCGGCCATGACTACCTGTTTCCTCTATTGCCTGCGTACACAAGTCTGTAACTGAAGTGTGCCGCCCGGAGCCCCGAGCGGCACGTCTTCTAACGGTTGCCCAGCGTCCAGCGGGGGCCGTCGGGGCTGTCCTCGATGGCGAGACCGGAGTGGCTCAGCTGGTCGCGGATCGCGTCCGCGGTCGCCCAGTCCTTCCGCTCGCGAGCCGACTCGCGCTGCTGGAGCACGAGCCGTACGAGGGTGTCGACGACGCCGTGGAGCTCCTCGCCGCCACCGGACTCGTCGGCCCAGTGCGGGTCGAGCGGGTCCAGGCCGAGGACGCCGAGCATGGCACGGACCTCGGCGAGGCGGGCGATGGCCTCGTCCTTGTCGTCCGCCGCGAGGGCGCTGTTGCCCTGGCGGACGGTGGTGTGGATGATCGCGAGCGCGTGCGGCACGCCCAGGTCGTCGTCCATGGCCTCGGCGAAGGCCGGCGGCACCTCGGCCGCGGGGGCGACGGTCGTCCCCGCCTTCTCGGTGGCGCGCTGGACGAAGCCCTCGATACGGGCGAACGCCGACTCGGCCTCGCGCAGGGACTCCTCGCTGTACTCGATCATCGAGCGGTAGTGCGGGGTGCCCAGGTAGTAGCGGAGGACGATGGGGCGCCAGTTCTTGACCATCTCCGACACCAGCACGCTGTTGCCGAGCGACTTCGACATCTTCTCGCCGGCCATGGTGACCCAGGCGTTGTGCACCCAGTACGTCGCGAAGTCGTCGCCGTAGGCCTTGGCCTGGGCGATCTCGTTCTCGTGGTGCGGGAAGATCAGGTCGAGGCCGCCGCCGTGGATGTCGAAGGCGGAGCCCAGGTACTTGTGCGCCATGGCCGAGCACTCCAGGTGCCAGCCGGGGCGGCCGCGGCCCCACGGGGTCTCCCAGTCGGGCTCGCCCGGCTTGGTCGCCTTCCACATCGCGAAGTCGCGCGGGTCGCGCTTGCCGGTGATGCCGTCCTCGGCGGGCTGCCGCAGGTCGTCGATGTCCTGGTTCGACAGCTCCAGGTAGCCCGGGAAGGAGCGCACGTCGAAGTAGACGCTGCCGTCGGCCTCGTACGCGTGACCGCGCTCGATGAGGCCGCGCATCATCTCGATCATCTCGGGGACGTGCCCGGTGGCGCGGGGCTCGTAGGTGGGCGGCAGGCAACCGAGCGCGTCGTAACCGGAGTTGAACGCGCGCTCGTTCTCGTACCCGATCGACCACCAGGGGCGGCCCTGGTCCGCACCCTTGGCGATGATCTTGTCGTCGATGTCGGTGACGTTCCGGATGAACGTGACGTCGTAGCCGCGGTAGGCGAACCAGCGGCGCATGATGTCGAAGTTCAGCCCCGACCGGATGTGGCCGATGTGCGGGGCGGCCTGGACGGTCGCGCCACAGAGGTAGATCGAGACGCAGCCCGGTGTGAGCGGGGTGAAGTCACGGATCTGCCGGGCGCTGGTGTCGTACAGGCGAATAGTCACCACTCCAGGGTAGTGGGCGTGTGGTAGTGCCCCGCGACCCTGTCGGCTGACGCGGGGCACGTTTTTCACGCCCCCTGCTGCGATACGGGGTAGACGAGGGCGGTCGCGAGGGCGGCGAGGCCCTCGGCGCGGCCCGTCAGGCCGAGCCCGTCGGTGGTCGTGCCGGAGACGGAGACGGGTGCGCCGGCCGCCGCGCTCAGCGCCTTCTGGGCCTCGTCGCGGCGCTTGCCGACCTTGGGGCGGACGCCGACGACCTGGACGGCGATGTTGCCGATCTCGTACCCCTCGGCGCGGACGATCCGGGCGGCCTCGGCGAGGAGGGTGACGCCGGAGGCGCCGGACCATTCTGGGCGCGAGGTGCCGAAGTGGGCGCCGAGGTCGCCGATGCCGGCGGCGGAGAAGAGGGCGTCGCAGGCGGCGTGGGCGGCGACGTCACCGTCGGAGTGGCCGGCGAGGCCGTACTCCTCTCCCTCCCAGAGGAGGCCGGCGCACCACAGTTCGCGGCCCTTCTCGAAGGCGTGGACGTCGGTGCCGATGCCGGTGCGCGGCAGCACGGGGATCTCAGAAGCCATCGTTGGCCCTCCTGCGGGCGAGTACGGCCTCGGCGAGGACGAGGTCGAGCGGACGGGTCACCTTGAACGCCTCCTCGTGGCCGGGCACGACGACGACGGGCGCGCCGAGCCGCTCGACCATGCCGGCGTCGTCGGTGGCGCCTTCACCGGTGAGGGCGATGGTGGCGTGGGCGTTGACCAGCGTGTCGTGGTCGAAGCCCTGCGGGGTCTGGACGGCGCGGAGGCGGGCGCGGACCGGCGTGGCGACGACCTGCTCGGGGTCGCCGGGCTTCTCGGCCGGCTCGACCTCCTTGACGGTGTCCGCGACGGGCAGCGCGGGGACGACGGCGACGGCCCCGTCCCGTACGGCCTCGATGACGGCGTCCACGGTGTCGACGGGGACCAGGGGGCGGGCCGCGTCGTGGACGAGGACGGTGGTGATGCCCTCGGGCAGCGCCTGGAGTCCGAGGTGGACGGATTCCTGGCGGGTGTCGCCGCCGGGGACGACGACGTAGTCGGTCCGCTCGGGGAGGGCGTGGGCGTCGAGGAGGTGCTTGACCTCGGCGGCGCCGTCGGAGGGGGCGACCACGACGACGAGCGAGACCGCGCGGGAGGCGGCCATCGCGCGGACGGCGTGGATGAGGATGGGGGTGCCGTTCAGCGCGCGGAGCGCCTTGGGGGCGCCCGGGCCGAGGCGTACGCCCCGTCCGGCCGCCGGGATCACCACGGCGGTACGAGGAGGACGCGCTTCGTCTGACATCGGTTGCACTCCGGCAGGTTTGTTTCCGCGGCCGACATGGGTATGGCCTCACCGTGCCGGACGCGACGCCTTGACCGGGCCCTTTCCGTGACGACGGTCGAGGCGTTACCGCGTGAGCACAGGGGTTCGGACGTAACAGGGGGTGCGGGTTCTTCACAGCGGTACGCACGGGGTAGCCCGGCCTTACTGCCCGACTTTGTCCGCGTGTGTACGGTTCCGCGTACGCTCCGCATACGTACGCGAACATGCCGCAGCGCCCGGCGACAGCGCTGTGTGGTTCACAGCGCGCCAGCGGGCACCGCGGCATCGCTTCACTTGGAAGCACGCTCGGAACGAATCGCCCGGAAAGATCCGGCCGCCGGGCAGGACCCGGTCGCCCGGAAGAGACCGGAGCGATTCAGAGCGCGCTCACTCAGGACGCGAGGACCTCGTCGAGGAGAGCCTCGGCCTTGTCCTCGTTCGTGTTCTCCGCGAGAGCCAGCTCGCTGACCAGGATCTGCCGAGCCTTGGCAAGCATCCGCTTCTCACCGGCGGACAGCCCGCGCTCGCGCTCCCGGCGCCACAGGTCGCGGACTACTTCGGCGACCTTGATGACATCGCCGGAGGCGAGCTTCTCGAGATTTGCCTTGTAGCGACGGGACCAGTTCGTCGGCTCTTCGGCGTACGGCGCGCGCAGCACCTCGAAGACCCGGTCCAGCCCGTCTTGACCGACCACGTCGCGAACACCGACGAACTCCGCATTGTCCGCCGGTACACGAACCGTCAGGTCGCCCTGCGCGACCTTGAGCACCAAGTAGGTCTTGTCCACGCCTTTGATCTGGCGAGTTTCGATGGCCTCGATCAGCGCGGCCCCGTGATGGGGATAGACCACGGTGTCGCCAACCTTGAACGTCATGTGACAGGTACCCCTTCCGTGGCTATCCAGGGTAACACGGATACTGCTTCTTCTGAATGGCGTTTTCGCAGGTCAGAGCATATCTCGGGGCTTGACAACAGCATCACGATCGTGCTGCGGAGGGCTTCCGGAAGGCGGTATTCGCAGGTCGGAGCCGCTGTGCGGACGGAGAGAAACGCGCACGTTACACGTACCAGGAGCCCCTCCAGGGAGGGGCGATGTCCCGGTTTGCCGGGTTCGGGGCGCCCTTCATCGCGTACTCCGTTCGAGGATCGACCACCCGTACGGATGCATGCCGGGGTGATTCCGGAATTGATCAGCTCGACGACGGTCCGTGATTTTCCGGAGCGGGGCTGCGGGGAATGCGGGGTGACCCTCGAATTGATCAAGGCGGTTATGTGAACAACAGGTCAATGGGTCGCGATCCGGCCACAGGGCCCGATCGCGAGCCTGATCGCGAGCCCGATCGCGAGCGATCGCAAGCCCGCTCACGAGCTCGCTCACGGCGACGGCCGGGCGCCCCTCGGGGCAGGGCCCCGGGAACTCCCCGGGAGCCCGCCCGCCCACTGCCGCGGCCGGTTAGGGGCGGGTCGGGTGCGGGACGGAGAGTGCGGCTCGGTAACCTAAGCGCGCTGACACACCTTTAGCTGTTCCTTGGTCCCCAATCCTGTCCGTTCGTCCTAGGAGATGCCGCCGCCGTGAGCCGCAGCCTTCGACGCGGCGCCCTCGCCGCCACTGCCATCGTGTTCTCCATCGCCGCGCTGTCCGCCTGTGCCGCGGGCAACGACGCGCAGACCCTCGGAGTCAAGCCGGACAACGCGGCCGTCACCGTGGACGACGTCAAGATCCAGAACGCGCTCGTCATCACCCAGCCCCACCAGGGTGTGAAGGGCCCGGCCGTCGTCTCGGCCACCGTCTTCAACAACGGCAGCGCGCCGCAGACCCTCGACGCGATCACCCTGCCGGGTACGAGCGCGACGGTGAAGCTGACGCCGGCCGCGGGCAGCACCGGCCCGATCACCATCCCGGCGCTCGGCTCCGTCGTGATCGGCGGCGCGGGCAACGCGACCGCGACGATCGAGAACGGCACCGAGGCCGCCAGGAAGGGCGACGCGCAGGAGGTCGTCTTCAAGCTCAGCAAGACCGGCGACGTCGGCCTGCAGGCCTTCGTCGTCCCGGCGGCGAGCTACTTCAAGGAGTTCGGCCCGTCGGTCGTCCCCGCTCCCCCGGGCTCCTCGCCGACCGCCTCGGCGCCGGCCGAGGGCGAGCACGGCGGCGAGGGCGAGCACGGCACCGACGCCTCGGCCGAGGCGACGACCGCCGGTCACTGACCGAGCCGCGGCAGGACATACGTGTGAAGGGGCGCCCCCGGTCGGGGGCGCCCCTTCACACGTATGTCCGCCTCGTTCACGGCTCGAACTCGTAGCCCGGACCGCGGACCGTCACCAGGTAGCGCGGGGCGCCCGGCTCCGGTTCGAGCCCCGTCCCACGTGCGCCCCTCGCACTGGTCGGCCCTGGGGGGCCTCACAGGCTTCGGGGCGCTGTGCCGGACTCCGTCCGGCCTCCTCGGCCAGGGTCGGCTTACGGCTCGAACTTGTATCCGAGGCCGCGGACCGTCACCAGGTAGCGCGGGGCGCCGGGATCCGGTTCGATCTTGGCGCGGAGGCGCTTCACGTGGACGTCGAGGGTCTTGGTGTCGCCGACGTAGTCCGCGCCCCACACCCGGTCGATGAGCTGCATACGGGTCAGCACGCGGCCCGCGTTGCGCAGCAGCATCTCCAGGAGGTCGAACTCCTTCAGCGGGAGGTCGACCTTGCCGCCCGAGACCGTCACCACGTGGCGGTCGACGTCCATGCGGACCGGGCCGGCCTCCAGGGCCGCCGGGGTGACCTCCTCCGGCTCCCCGCGGCGGCGGAGCACCGCGCGGATGCGGGCGACCAGCTCCCGCGAGGAGAAGGGCTTGGTCACGTAGTCGTCGGCTCCTATTTCCAGGCCGACGACCTTGTCGATCTCGCTGTCCTTGGCGGTCACCATGATCACCGGGACGTTCGAGCGGCCGCGCAGCTGGCGGCACACCTCGGTACCGGGCAGGCCCGGAAGCATCAGGTCGAGGAGGACGAGGTCGGCTCCGTTGCGCTCGAACTCGTCGAGGCCGTCGGGCCCGGTCGCCGCCACGGCGACCTCGAAGCCTTCCTTGCGGAGCATGTATGACAGGGCGTCGCTGAAGGATTCCTCATCCTCGACGACGAGCACTCGGGTCACGGAAGGACCTCCGGGGCGGGAAGCGGTTCGGTCATGAGATCTGGGGTGGGAGAAGAGACGGGCCTGCGGTCCCGTGCGGAGCCCGCCTCGGGCAGCCGCAGGGTGAACGTGGAGCCCTGACCCTCGGTGCTCCATACGGTGACCTCGCCACCGTGCGAGGCGGCCACGTGCTTGACGATGGCGAGGCCGAGCCCCGTACCGCCGGTGGCACGGGAGCGGGCCGGGTCGACGCGGTAGAAGCGCTCGAAGACGCGCTCCTTGTCCTTGTCGGGGATGCCGATGCCCTGGTCGGTGACGGCTATCTCGATCAGGTCGCCGCCGGGCGCGGCGATCTTGCGGGCCGCGATGCCGACGCGGGTGTGGGCGGGTGAGTAGTTGACGGCGTTCTCGACGAGGTTGCCGAGGGCCGCGGCGAGCTGGCCGCGGCTCCCCCAGACTCGCAGGTCGGCCGCTCCGCCGGACACCATGGCGATCTGCTTGGTGGAGGCGGTGTGCCGGGAGCGGTCGATCGCCTCGGCGACGAGCTCGTCCACGGACACCGGCTCGGAGTCCTCCAGCGGGTCGTCGTTCTGCACGCGGGAGAGGTCGATGAGCTCCTGTACGAGGTTGGTGAGGCGGGTCGCCTCGATCTGCATGCGGCCGGCGAAGCGGGTGACCGCCTCGGGGTCGTCCGAGGCGTCCATGACCGCCTCGGAGAGCAGGGAGAGCGCGCCCGTCGGCGTCTTGAGCTCATGGCTCACGTTGGCGACGAAGTCGCGCCGCACCGCTTCGATGCGACGGGCCTCGGTGAGGTCCTCGACCAGCAGCAGCACGAGCCGCGAGCCCAGCGGGGCGACGCGGGCGGAGACGGCGAGGGCTTCGCCGCGTCCGGTGCCGCGCCGGGCCAGGTCCAGCTCGACCTGTCGTATCTCCCCGTCGCGACGGGTGTCGCGGGCCATGTTGAGCATGGGCTCCACGGCCAGCTTGCCGCCCCGGACCAGGCCGAGGGCGTACGCCGCCGAACTGGCCTTGACCACGGAGTCGCTCTCGTCGAGGACGACCGCGGAGGAGCGCAGTACGGACAGTACGGTGTCGACGCCGGGCGGGAGCACGGCGTCGGTGTGCAGGGAGGTTCGGGTGGGCCGCGCCTGGTCGCGCTCGCTCCAGCGGAACGCCAGCATGGCGATCACGCCGGTGCACACGCCGGCGATCGCTGCCAATGCGGCGACCGCCGCGTTCACGTCCATGCCCTCAAGGTTATGCGGGGTGGAGGACACTCTCCCAGCCGTCCGAGTGGCTCCTCGAACAGTCGTCGCCCAGAGTTCACCGTGGAGACGGTGGTGGTTCATTTGCTGCGACGGCGGTGGTGGCGCGTGTCGCCCAGAGTTCACCTAGAGGAAAGTACCGATTCATATGAGGGGGTGGAACCGGACGCGTAAGGGGCCGAACGTGGAAGCGTGGGGGTCCGAAGCCCCACCCGGACCCCGGAGCTTTGCGTAGAGAGGGACATCCATGCGGGACGCGTACCACGAGGAACTGGACTCGATCGGCGAGAGCCTGGTCGAGATGGCCCGACTCGTCGGATCGGCGATCGGGCGCGCCACGACGGCGATGCTCGACGCGGACCTGAAGCTCGCGGAGAGCGTGATCGCGGCGGACCAGAAGGTCGACGACCTCCAGCACGATCTGGAGGCCCGGGCCATCGCACTGCTCGCGCGGCAGCAGCCGGTGGCGACGGATCTGCGGATAGTGGTGACCTCGCTCCGCATGAGCGCCGACCTGGAGCGGTCGGGCGACCTGGCGCAGCACGTGGCGAAGCTGGCGCGGCTGCGGTTCCCGGACACGGCGGTGCCGCGGGACCTGCACGCGACCATCCTGGAGATGGGGCAGCTGGCGCAGCGCCTGATGGCGAAGGCCGCGGAGGTCATCATCACGAAGGACGTCGACCTGGCGCTCCAGCTGGAGCAGGACGACGACGAGATGGACCTGCTGCACCGGACGCTGTTCCAGCACCTGATGGACGACCGCTGGCGGCACGGCATCGAGACGGCCGTGGACGTGACGCTCCTCGGCCGGTACTACGAGCGGTTCGCGGACCACGCGGTGTCGGTGGCGAAGCGCGTCGTGTACCTGGTGACGGGTGAACACGCGGACGAGCTGCAGGCGGCGGACGCGCCGGTGGAAGGCGCGTAGGGCCTGTCCGGAGCGCACGGGCGCCGATGCGCCGTTGATGCGCCGGTCCGAGTGGGCATGCAATGGGGGGAGGCGACGCGCGCCTCGAAAGGGAGGGACCCCATGGCCGAATCCCCTATGACGACCGATCCCCAGCAGGAGACCCCGCGCGGGACGGAGTTCCTGCCCGTACTCGGCGCCTGTGGCTGCGGCTCGGGCTGCGGCTGCGGCTGCCAGTCGGGCTCGCCGTGCCAGTGCGGAGGCTGCTCGGGCTGACCGGTGAGGGAGGGGGGTGGGGCAGTGACCCCGCCCCCCTCCTTCCGGTCTTCTCAGATGTCGAGTACGCCGACGGTCTGGCCGCCGCTGAGCTCGCCGGTCGTGTGGAAACCGAGCCGGCGGTAGAACTCGCCGGGCCCGTCCTCGCCGGGCTCCCAGGTCACGTACAGCTGTCCCGTCCCGCGCCGCCGGAGCTCGTCGCGCACCGCCTCGACGGCGAAGCGTCCGTACCCCTTGCCCTGTCCGGTGGCGGCGATGTTGAGCCGCCAGAGGCCGCTGCGGCGGTCGGTGGGGTCCTTCTCCTCGTTCCACGGGATGTCGAGGAAGGCCATGAGGAAGCCGACGAGCTCGTCCCCGTCGAAGATCAGCCGGGGCCAGGCGATCTCCCCGAAGGCGTACGCCTCGGCGAGGGACTTCACGACGGGGGCGACGTTGCGTTCCTGATGGGGGTGGACGCGCAGTGCGAGGGCGGCGTCGACGTTCTCGGGCGTGACCCGCTCCAGGCGGAGGGACGTGCTGGGTGCCGGGCCGGGCTGGGACGGGCTGGGGTGTGGCGTGCTCATGACCCGGAACGCTAACGATTCGGTGCGATGCCCGCCCGCGAATATCGCGACGGTCCAGGGTGTCGTCATGACTGCCGCCGGGTTCCGCCGTGCCCTCCTCACCGCCGTCGCGCTGTCCGCGCTGCCCCTGCTCGCCGGCTGCGGCGTGCCGTCCGCCGGGCTCACCGGGGTCTCGGTGACGGCGGACGGCGAGCCGCTGGGGGTGATCCTGGTCTGCCACGACCAGGTCGACGCGGCGGTGCTTTACCCGGACGAGCAGGCCGGCGACCCGGACGCGGAGGTCACCGCGGATGCCGTGGAACCGGAGTACACCGACTTCTGGACCTCCGCCGAACCCGTCAGCGGCTTCTCGTCCTGGCGCCTGACGAGCGAGACGGGGGACGCCGGCTGGACGCCGGACGCCCGCCCGCGCGCTCTGCGGCCGGGGCAGCTCTACACCCTGTACGGGACGACCGGCGACAACTCCTGGTCGACGGGTCACCATTCGTTCACCCTGGAGGACCTGGCGAAGCTCTCGCGCGGCCAGGTCCGCTACTCGGTGGGCGACCTCGTCCGTACGACGACGGTGGAGGACTTCCGCGCCCGCGCCTGCGACGACTTCTGACGGTCCCTCTGATCGGCCGGACAGGTCCTAGCCGCGGACGAACACGACCGAGCGGAGCGTGAGGCGGTCCGTGGCCGGGCGGCCGTGGGGGCGGAGGGTCCAGGAGTCGCCGGTGCAGTCGGGCTCGGTGAAGACGATCGCGAACTCGTCCGTGTCGTCGTGCGGCGCGAACGCGGGCCCGGGTGCGGCGGGGTCGGTGGCCTCAGGAATGGCGATGCACTCATCGCTCGCCGGGTCGTGCAGCGTGCGCCGCCCCCGAGCCGTAGGGTTTCACCCTCACCCGTCCGGCTCAGCGGTCATTCTCCCCGGCCGTCGCCGGAGCTGTCGCACAGCGCGCGGTCGACGAGGTCTCCGGCGGCCTTGTGGTGCCGGAGCGCTGTGTCGAAGTCGTTGTGGCTGGTGGTCATGGAGACGGTGACGGCGCGGCCGCCGTCGCCGGTGGCGCCGTTCAGGGTGATGTAGCCGGCTTCGCCCCCTTCGTGGCTCCAGTAGGTGCCGCCGCAGGTCAGGGGGCGGTTGACCAGGCCGAGGCCGTAGCGTCCGCCGGGCCAGATCACCTCGAACCGCTTGGCCACCGGGATGGTGTCCCGCATCTCGGCCATGCGCGCCCCGGACAGCAGCCTGCCGCCCAGCAGTCCCCGGAAGAACCGGTTGACGTCCGCCGTGGTGGAGACGTAGCCGCCGAGGTCGGGAACGATCTGTCGGGTGACGTCGGTCCGTTCGCCGGAGGCGAAGACCTGGTAGCCGTGGGCGTGCGGGCGACGAAGGGTGGGTGTGGTGCCCGGCAGGTAGGTGTGGTGCATGCCGAGGGGTTTGAGGATCCGGCTCTCGACCTCGTCCTTCCACGGGCGACCGGTGACCCTTTCGACGATCATGCCGAGGACGACGTAGCCGGTGTTGGAGTAGCTCCAGCCGGTGCCGGGCGGGAAGTCCGGGCGGTGCTTCATGGCCCGGGCGACGATCTGTTCGGGGGTGAAGGTGTCGTAGCGGTGCCGGTAGTACTCCTGCGGGGTGTCGAAGCCGGGAAGGTCGTCGTGGAGGCCGCTGGTGTTCTGCAGGAGCTGCCGCACGGTGATCTTCCGTCCGTCGTTGCCGTTGGCGTCGATCACGCCGGGCAGTCGGCGGTCCACCGTGTCGTCCAGTGACAGCCGGCCCTCGTCGACCAGCTGCAGGATCACAACGGCCATGAGTGCTTTACCGGTACTGGCGATCCGGAAGTAGCCGTCGCGGGGCACCGGACGGTTCGTGCCCGCCACGGCGACGCCCGCGGTGGAGACCAGGTCGCGGCCGGAGGCGGTGGTCACCCGCGCCTGGACGCCGGTGATCCCCAGCGCCTGGAGGGCGGAGGTGTCCCGGCGCAGGTCGTCCTGCCGGTAGCCGGGCGCGGACGGCGGTGCGGCCGCGTCGCCGTCCGCGGGCCGGGCGGCCGCGGCGGCGGCGACCGTGCCGAGTAAGGCAGCCGCGACGGCCGGCCACCACCGGCCGATCCGGCGGTGACGCTGCCGGGAACGCTGCGGGGACGGGCGGTTCTTCGGCGCGGAGGCCGGGGTCGTGGATCTCATGGGCCTCACGCTAGGCAAGCGGGGCGTCACGGGTCGCTACCGCAGGCGGCCCCTCGAAAGCTACAGCCCGCTGTAGCGCCACAGGGGGTACCCGGCACGTACCGTGGCGCGTCCGAGGGCCGCTCCCGGCCCCGTACGACTGCCGAAGGCGAGCCAGTGCGCGGTGTGAACGGCAAGGCCCGAGCACGGTCGGTCCAGGCCCTGATCCAGGCCGGGCGCGGCGGTCGCTACCTGCTCGGCACGCTGATGACCGCGACGGTGACGCTCGTGGCGGCGCCGTTGCTGTGCGTTCCGTCGCTGGCGGCTCCCTGGGCGGAGCGCCAACGCCGCCGCGCCGGGGCGCTGCTGGGCAGGCCGGTGGAGCCGCGCCCGCGTTCCCCGCGCCGCGACCTCGGATGGCTCGTGACGCACGTGGCCACCGGGCTGCCGGCGGGCGTACTCGCCCTGCTGTGCCTGGGCAATCTGCTCCTCGTCCTGGGCATCACCGTGGGGTGGTGGGCCTTTCCCGCATCGGATCCGGCACTGCTGCCGCTGCTCGGTGTCCATGTCGACGGCTGGGCCCTCGCGCTGACGGCCGGTCCGGCGCAGTTCCTGCTCCTGGCGGCGGCGACGGCCATCGCCCTGCCACCGCTCGCCCGGGTACACGCGCGGTGCTGTCTGGCAGTGACGGCACCGACTCCCGCGGAGCTACTGGCCGCACGGGTCGGCGAACTCACCCGGACGCGCGCGGACGTCCTGCGGGCGCACGGCGCGGAACTCCGCCGGATCGAACGCGACCTGCACGACGGCACCCAGGCCCGGCTGGTGGCCATCGCCATGCGCCTCGCCGTGGCCGGGGAGATCCTTCCCCAGGACCCCGACGCGGCCGCCACCCTCGTACGGCAGACCCGAGCCGAGACCGAGGAGGCCATGACCGAGCTGCGCTCCGTCATCCGCACCATCTACCCTCCGGTCCTGGCCGACCAGGGCCTCGTCGGCGCACTCCGCGCCCTGGCCACCAGGGCCGGCGTACCGACCCGCATCGACGTCGGCGAGCTCGGCGAGGTCCCTGCCGCGGTCGAAGCGGTCGCCTACTTCGCCGTCACCGAGGCGCTGGCGAACGTCGCCCGGCACAGCCGGGCCACCCGGGCCTTCGTCCACGTCACCCGCGACGGCGCGCTGCTGTCCGCGGTGATCACCGACGACGGCATCGGCGGAGCGGACGCGTCCGGAGGCAGCGGCCTGGACGGAATGCGCCGCCGCGCCGCCGCCCTGGACGGCACCATGAAGGTCAGCAGCCCGCCGGGCGGGCCGACCGTCGTCACCGTGGAGCTGCCGTGCGTGTAGTCATCGCCGAGGACAACGTCCTGCTGTCCTCCGGACTCGAACTCCTGCTGGGCTCCCAGGGCTTCGAGGTCGCCGCGATCACGGTCGACGCCCCCGGCTTCCTCGCCGCCGTCGAGACCCACCGCCCGGACGTCACCATCGTCGACGTGCGGCTGCCCCCGACCTTCCGCGACGAGGGCATCCGCGCCGCCCTCCGGGCCCGCCGCGACCGCCCCGGACTTCCCGTCCTGGTCCTGTCCCAGTACGTCGAGCAGGAATACGCCGGCCGCCTCCTCTCCGACACCCGCGGCGGCATCGGCTATCTGCTCAAGGACCGGGTGAGCCGTATCGCGGAGTTCACCGACGCCCTGCGCCGCGTGGCCGCCGGCGGCACCGCCATGGACCCCGAGGTCATCGCCCAGCTCCTCGCCTTCCGGGGCGATCCCGTCGACGCGCTCACCCCCCGCGAACGCGAGGTCCTGGCCCTGATGGCCGAAGGACACGACAACACCACGATCTCCCAGCGGCTCTTCGTCACCGACAACGCCGTCCACAAACACGTCGGCAGCGTCTTCCTCAAGCTCGGCCTGTCGGCCGGCGACAGCGGCCACCGCCGGGTCCGCGCCGTCCTGGCCTACCTCCGCCGACATGGCGGCCCCGAACCCGGCCCCCGGTGAGTCCCCTGGACGAGAAGGAGCCCCCTCCCTGCGGAGAAACCGCAGACAGGGGGCTCTTTCGTCAGTCAGGGCTACGAGTGAGGGCTACTTCTTGCCCTGGTTCTTCACGGCCTCGATCGCGGCCGCAGCCGCGTCCGGGTCGAGGTACGTGCCGCCCGGGTTGAGGGGCTTGAAGTTCTCGTCGAGCTCGTACGACAGAGGGATGCCCGTCGGGATGTTCAGGCCCGCGATGTCCGCGTCCGAGATACCGTCCAGGTGCTTGACCAGGGCGCGGAGGCTGTTGCCGTGGGCCGCGACCAGGACCGTGCGGCCGGTGAGGAGGTCCGGGACGATGTTGTCGTACCAGTACGGGAGCATCCGCTCGACGACGTCCTTGAGGCACTCGGTCTGCGGGCGCAGCTCCGGCGGGATCGTCGCGTAGCGCGCGTCGTGGGCCTGCGAGTACTCGCTGTCGTCGGAGAGCGCCGGCGGCGGGGTGTCGTAGGAGCGGCGCCACAGCATGAACTGCTCCTCGCCGAACTCGGCGAGCGTCTGGGCCTTGTCCTTGCCCTGGAGGGCGCCGTAGTGGCGCTCGTTCAGCCGCCAGGAGCGGTGGACCGGGATCCAGTGGCGGTCCGCGGACTCCAGCGCGAGCTGCGCGGTGCGGATGGCGCGCTTCTGGAGGGAGGTGTGCAGCACGTCGGGGAGCAGGCCGGCGTCCTTGAGCAGCTCGCCGCCGCGCGTCGCCTCCTTCTCGCCCTTCGCGGTGAGGTTCACGTCCACCCAACCGGTGAACAGATTCTTCTCGTTCCACTCGCTCTCGCCGTGGCGGAGGAGGATCAGCTTGTATGTCGCGTCGGCCATGCGTCCGAGCCTAATCGACCGCCGACGATTGACGCGCGTCGTCAATTCGCTGGCGTCCGGCACCTGAGATACGTAAGTTACGAGAGCCGTGATAGGGGCTTACAGACACCAAGGGGCCGGCCACACATGTCCATCGACTCGCTCAGACGATCAGCTCACGCGACCGTTTCCGGTTTCCCCCCGGGTTTCTGGTGGCTCTGGCTGTCGACCCTGGTCAACCGGACCGGGGCCTTCGTCCTGACCTTCCTCTCCTTGTACCTGACGCAGGAGCTCGGGCACTCCGCCTGGTTCGCCGGACTCGTCGTCGCCCTCCACGGCCTCGGCGGCGTCGCCGGCTCGCCGCTCGGCGGCACGCTCACCGACCGCTGGGGCCGCCGCCCCACCATGGTCACGATGCACCTGGCCGCCGCCGCCTGCGCCGCCGCCCTCGCCGTCGTCACCAGCGCCTGGGCCATCGCCACCGTCGTCCTCCTCATGGGCGTCGCCATGCAGGCCGTCCGGCCGTCGATCAACGCGACGATCGCCGACATGGTCCCCGCCCACGACGTGCGCCGGGCGTACGCCCTCAACTACTGGGCCCTCAACCTCGGCTTCGCCATCGCCTCCATCGGCGGCGGCGCCGCGGCCTTCCTCGGCTACCGCACGCTCTTCGTCGTCGACGCCGTCGCCACCGTCCTGTGCGCCGTGATCGTCTTCCTGCGGCTGCCCGAGACCCGCCCCGAGGCCGCCGTCGACAAGCAGGGCGAGACCGTCGCCGAGGCGAAGGTCAGCATGCTGACCGTCCTCCGCGACGCCCCCTTCCGCACGCTCGTCCTCCTCAACCTCCTCGTCTGCGTCGTCTTCACCGCCCCCTGGATCGGCCTCCCGCTGACCATGGCGCACCAGGGTCTGCCCCCGTCCTCCTTCGGCATGGTCATCGCCGTCAACGGCATCGTGATCGTCGGCTTCCAGCTTCTCGTCAACAAGCTGACCGACAAGCGCTCCCCCGTCCTCCTGCTGACGCTCTCGTCCCTCCTCTTCGCCGTCGGCACCGGAGCCACCGCCCTCGCGGGCTCGTCCGTCGCCTTCGCCGCGACCGTGGTCGTGTGGACGGTCGGCGAGATGATCCACGTCCCGACGAACGCCGCCGCCACCGCCCGCCTCGCCCCCGAGCACGCCCGCGGCCGCTACCAGGGCGTCATGGGCATGTCCTGGGCGGTCGCCGGGTTCGTCGCCCCCATCACGGCCGGCGCGATCGTCGACGGGCCCGGCCCCGACGTCCTGTGGGCGGCGACCGCCGTCATCGGCGTCGTCGCCGCCGTCGGGTACTTCACCCGGCTGCGGAAGGCCCTGGCGGAGGAGACCTCGCCCCAGGAGACCTCGCCGCAGGACGCCCCCCGCGTCCTCAAGGGGGAGAGCAGCACCGACAGCTCCGTCCCCTCCGTCAACGCCTAAGCCCCCGTCCCGTACGCCGCCCACCGTACGAGGCCGAACCCCTCCCCCTCCCTGCGCACTTCGGCGGCACCCGCCCCGCCGAAGTGCGCGGGCACGACCAGCTCCCGCTCGTCGGCGGCCCGTTCGAGGATCCGGCGACGGCTCGCCGCCGCCCCGCCCGCGTCCAGGCAGAAGCAGCTGGCGCAGGACGGTTCGAGGAGCTGTACGGGGCTGTGCAACAGGTCGCCGACGAAGACCGCCCGGTCTCCCCCGGACGCGAGCCGCAGGACCGCCGAACCGGGCGTGTGGCCGGGCGCCGGCTCCAGGGTCAGGTTCCCGTCGATGCGGTGGCCCCCGTCCCACAGCCGGACCTGCCCGGCGCGGTGGACCGGCGCCACGCTGTCCTCGTAGACGAGCCGGTCCTCCTCCTGGCGCCCGTTGCCGTATCCGTTCCGCGGGCCGTAGTGGAAGTCGTCGGCGGCCGGTACGAGGTACTCGGCGTTCGGGAAGGTCGGCACCCATTCCCCCTGGACGTCCCGCGTGTTCCAGCCGACGTGGTCGGCGTGCAGGTGGGTGTTGACGACGACGTCGACGTCCTCGGGTCGGACGCCCGCCCGCTCCAGCCGACCCAGGAAGTCGCCCTCCTGCCGGTGGAAGAGCGGCGAGTGCGGCCGCTCCCGGCCGTTGCCCACCCCCGTGTCGACCAGGACCGTCCGGCCCCCGCTGCGCAGCACCCAGGTCTGCAGCGCCATGACCGCGCTGTCGCTCTCCGGCGCCCAGTGGTCCGGCGCGAGCCACTCCTCGTTTGCCTTCCACACCTCGGCCCCCGCCCCCGGGACGAGGCCGCGGGCCGGACCGAACGGGCCCTGCCACTCGACGACCCGGATGACCTCGACGTCTCCCAGCACCATCCGCTGTGCGCTCTCCGTGTTCATGTCGTCGAGCCTAGGGAGAGGGAATGAGCTTCTCGATGCTTCTCTTGCTCTCCTCGATACGCATACGGCTCACGAGTGAGGGTCTCGGGCCTACGCTGGCTTCATGGACCTGGTGAGCGACGCGATCTCGGCCGTACGCGTCGGGCGGCCCTCCTCCGACCGCGTGCGGGTCGGCGGCAGCTGGTGCGCCCGGCTGGACCCGTACGACGGCGCCGGCTTCCACGTCGTCCTGAAGGGCGCCTGCTGGCTGCTGCCCGACGGCGGCGAGCCGGTCGCGCTCGGCGCCGGGGACGCGGTGCTGCTCCCGCACGGTACGGGGCACGTCATCGCCGACTCGCCCGCCGACGCGGCGACCGTGGCACGGGCGGTGCCGTTCGCCCGGTGGGCCGACCGGGCCCTGCCGCAGCCTCCCCTGCCCGCGTTCCACGTGCGCGAGCGCGAGGTCGAGATGCTCTGCGGCAAGTACCGGCTCGACCACGGCCGCGCGCACCCGCTCCTCGCCGAACTCCCCCCGCTCGTCCACCTGCCGAACCGCGCCGGCCACCACCCCGAGCTCCGCGCCGCCGTCGACCTCCTCGGCGGCGAGCTCGACTCCCGGCGGCCCGGCTCCTCCGTCGCCCTGCCCAGCCTGCTCGACCTGCTGCTCGTCTACATGATCCGGTCCTGGCTGGCCGAGACGAAGGAAGGCGCCCCGGGCGGAGTGGCGGGCGGAAGATGGCCCGCCGCCCTCGGCGACCCCGTGACCGCCGCCGCCCTGCGGGCCCTGCACTCCGACCCGGCCGCGCCGTGGACCAACGACCGGCTCGCGGCCGAGGCGGGCGTCTCCCGGCCCACCCTGGCCCGCCGCTTCACCGCGCTGGTCGGCCGGCCCCCGATGGCGTACCTGACGTGGTGGCGGCTGACGCGCGCCGCCGCCCTGCTCCGGGACACCGCGGATCCGCTGGCCACGGTCGCCCGCCGCGTCGGCTATGCCAGCCCGTACGCCCTCTCGCACGCCTTCCGCCGGGAGTTCGGCACGACGCCGGGCCAGTACCGGAGCGGGACGCCGGGCCAGGACCGGCGCGGCGAGGACGTCTTCACCTCCCGCTGAGCGCCCGCTGCGCCTCGTACAGGTTCCGTGGGCGCACCGACTCCGGGCTCCCGTAGGCCTCCACGCGCGCGTGGAGGTCGCCCGCGAAGTCCGGGACGTCGATCTGGTCGAACTCCCGCACCTCGCTGATGCCGACGGTCGCGCTGTACGGGGCGACGGTGTCGAGCTTCACGAGGCCCGCGCGGCCGTTCGTCACCGTCACGTTCCAGTGGGCGAACCGGGCGCCGTAGAGCGGCCCGGCGGAGGCGTCGCCGCCGTGCCGGCCGTCGTTCTCGACGGTGATCTCGGTCCGTACGTTCGCGAAGGGCATGCCCCGGTGGGTGTCGAAGGTGCCCGTCTCCATGACCCCGCGCGACCAGACGTTGTGACTGGACAGGCCCTCGACGTTGATGCCGTGGAGCTGCGTGCCCGCCGGGGCGGGGACGGTACGGGCCGCGATGTGGAAGTCCTCGACGAGGTTGTCGTGCGCTCCCTCCCGGCAGAAGTACGGGTGGTGGGAGCCACGTCCCTCGACGCGCGTACGGCGCAGGGTGCAGGCGGACGCGGCGACGAGCCCGAAGCCGTTGTCGACGTGGCGGACGACGACGTCCTCCGCCCAGCAGTCGTACGCGCACTGGAAGGTGACGCCGTTGAAGCCCTTGTCGAGGAGGTGCGGGGACTGGGGGACGGCCGGCGCCTCCAGGGTCAGACCCACCACCCCCGAGCCGGTGAGCGGTAGCACCCCGGAGACGAGTCGGGGGTCCCACTCGGGGCGGAGGTCGAGCGGCAGGGGCCGTTCGAGGGTGACGCGGCGGCCCGCGAGCCCGGTGATCCGTACGGGCCACTCGTAGGGGACGTAGGAGGTGAGCTTGGTCTTGTCGTCCCAGGTGTACGCCTCCGGGCCGGGCCCGCCGCCCGCCATGTGCTCCAGGAGCGTGTGGCCCGGGTCGTCGGCGAGCCGGAGCAGGACCAGCTGCCCGCGCCTGAGCGCCGACGGGTCCTCGACCGTGACCGAGCGGTCGCCCCGGCGGGCGGGGCGGAGGGTGGTGAGTGTGGTCCATTCGTCGCGCCGGTTGCCGGTCCAGCCCTCGAAGGGCCAGGCCCGGTCGCGTATCGCGGTGACGAGGGAGGCGTGCCGGGTGTGCGGGGAGAGCCAGACGAGGCCGCCGGCCCAGGACCAGGAGGACTTGTCGCCGCCGTAGCGGGAGCCGTACGGGCCGATCAGTTCGGTGAGGTGCCGGGTCGCGAGCAGGGTCGTACGGCCGGAGCCCGCGCCGCGCAGGACGACTCCGCTGTGGCCGATCCGGAGGTAGTCGTCGATCCGGTACGTGCCGGGTGGCAGCAGCACCGTGCCGCCGCCCCGCTCCCCCGCCTCCAGGAGGGCGCGGTTGATCGCGGGGGCGGAGTCGGTGCCGTGCACATCGGTCGCTCCGCGACGGGCGTCGGGGGTGGCCCCGTAGGTGACGGCGTTCGCGACGACCGGCGGGCGGGGCGCGCGGCGGGCGCCGCCGTGGGCGCCGGCCTTGCCCACGTAGGGGATCTGCGGGTGGGTGGTGGGGGCGGCTTCGAACTCGCGCCAGAGCCTCGCGGGGCTGAGGGGTGAGGTGAACCCCGTCGCGCCCATGGATCCCACGGCTCCCGCGACCGCCACCGCGCTGCCGACGAACTGCCTTCTGCTGAGTGCCATGCCCCTGAACCTTTCACGTATATGAACGGTGTTCAGATCTGCGCCGGGCGTGAGCATGGCAGGAGAAGCCCCTTGCCGAAAGGGGTCAGCGGGTGGGTTTCTGCGTCAGGTTCTTGAACGCGTCGAGGTTGCGGGTCGACTCGCCGCGCGAGACCCGCCACTCGTACTCGCGTCGGATCGCCGACGCGAACCCCAGCTCCAGGAGCGTGTTGAAGTCGCCGTCCGCCGCTTCGAGGACCGAGCCGAGCAGCCGGTCCAGCTCCTCGGGCGTGACGGCGGAGAGCGGGAGCTTCCCGGCGAGGTAGACGTCGCCGAGGGCGTCGACCGCGTAACTCACCCCGTACAGCTTGAGGTTGCGTTCGAGCAGCCAGCGGTGCACGCCCGGCTCGTTCTCGTCGGGGTGCCGGATGACGAAGGCGTTGAGGGAGAGCGAGTGGCGGCCTGCGCGCAGCGAGAGCGTCGTGAAGAGCTTGCGCGTGCCCGGGAGTTTGACGACGTACGAGCCGGGCTCGGGGGACTCCCACTCCAGTTCGGCGTCGTCGAAGGTGGACTCGATGATCCGCCGCACGTCCGCGGCGACGTCGCCCTTGGCCACGCCGTCCTCGCTCGCGCCGTCCTTGCTCACGTCGCCCCTGGTCACGCCGCCCCCGGTCACGTCCTCAGCCATGGTGGGAGCGTACGCGACGGCGGTTCTCGCGGACCCGATGGTCGTGCATGGCGGCCGTGTACACATCGGCCGTGCCCGAGGCCGCCGTGTCCCAGCCGAACGACCCGGCGTGCAGGGCGGCCGCCGCGCCCATCCGGTCCGACAGGGCCGGGTCGGCGACGAACCGGCCGAGCGCGCGGGCGTAGTCCGCCGGGTCGTGCCCCTGGACGAGGAAACCGGTCACGTCGTCCCGCACGGCGACGGGCAGACCGCCCACCGCCGCCGCGACGACCGGGGTGCCGGCCGCCTGCGCCTCGATGGCGACCAGGCCGAAGGACTCGCTGTACGAGGGCATGACGAGGACGCTGGCCGCGCGGAACCAGTCCGCGAGCCGGTCCTGCCCCACGGGCGGGTGGAAGCGCACGACGTCCGCGATCCCGAGCCGGGCGGCGAGCTTCTGGAGCCCCTCCGGCTTGGCCAGGCCACTGCCGCTCGGGCCGCCGACGACCGGGACGACCATGCGCGAGCGCAGCGACGGGTCCTGGTCCAGGAGCCGGGCGGCGGCGTGCAGCAGGATGTCCGGGGCCTTGAGGGGCTGTATGCGGCCGGCGAAGACCGGGATGAAGGCGTCCTGCGGGAGCCCGAGGCGGGCGCGGGCGGCGGCGCGGCCGTCGGCGGGACGGAAGTGGTCGAGGTTCACGCCGGGGTGGACGACCGCGATCTTGCCGGGGTCGGCCTCGTAGAAGCGGGCGAGCTCGTCGGCCTCCTCGGCCGTGTTGGCGATGAGCCGGTCGGCGGCCGAGACGATCTGCATCTCGCCGATGACCCGGGCCGCGGGCTCGGGGGTGTCGCCCTCGGCGAGCGCCGCGTTCTTGACCTTCGCCATGGTGTGCATGGCGTGGACGAGCGGGACGCCCCAGCGCTCGGCGGCGAGCCAGCCGACGTGGCCGGAGAGCCAGTAGTGGGAGTGGACGAGGTCGTAGTGGCCGGGGCGGTGGCCCGCCCACGCCTGCATCACGCCGTGCGTGAAGGCGCAGAGCTGGGCCGGCAGCTCCTCCTTGGCCAGACCCTCGTACGGGCCGGCGTCGACGTGCCGGACGAGGACGCCTGGGGTGAGCTCGACGACCGGCGGGAGGCCGCCGGTGGTGGCCCGGGTGAAGATCTCCACCTCGATGTCGATGGCGGCGAGGCGCTTGGCCAGCTCGACGATGTAGACGTTCATGCCGCCCGCGTCGCCCGTGCCCGGCTGGTGCAGCGGGGAGGTGTGGACGCTGAGCATGGCGATCCGGCGCGGGGTGCGGTTCCGGCCGGGGAGCCGGAGCCGGGTCGGCGCCTGGTGCCGGTGCCGGGCACCGGCGAACCGGGACACGTACTGGCTCACGTCGGCGGTCCTTCCGCTCGGGGACTGCGTCGGGCATGACAGCTGAAGGGCGGGTGACGCCCTTCAGCCCCGACAACAGCGGAATGCTCCCTTTCATTTCCGGCGACCCGGGCGCTTTGCCAATTCATTACCGGTCGAGAACGACGGAGGAACGGTCCCGGAGCCGCCGAGGAACGGTCCCACCTGGTCACGCCCGGTCCGCCGCACTCCACCCCTTACGCTCGTGTCATGGCCCCGCGCACCACCCGCCCCGTCGGCACACCGACCCGCGGGACCACCAACCCCAACCGTCTGCGCCGCATGGACCGCTGGATCGCCGCCGTCCACGGCCCCGCCCTGCGCCGCTCCCCCGAGCCGCCGCTCGCGGTCGACCTCGGATACGGGGCCGCCCCCTGGACCGCCGTCGAGCTCCTCGCCCGGCTGCGCACCGCCGAGCCCCGCACCCGGCTGTACGGCATCGAGATCGAGCCCGCCCGCGTCGAGGCCGCGAAGCCGTACGAGCACGAGGGCCTCTCCTTCCTGCACGGCGGCTTCGAGGTGCCGGTGCCCGGCGCGGTCGCCCTGATCCGAGCGGCGAACGTGCTGCGCCAGTACGACGAGGAGCAGGTCGCGGCCGTGTGGGCCCGGCTGTGCGGGCGGCTCGCGCCCGGGGGGCTGCTCGTCGAGGGCACCTGCGACGAGATCGGGCGGCGGCACGTGTGGGTGGCCCTCGACCGGAGCGGTCCGCGCACGGTGACCTTCGCGACCCGGCTCGGCTCCCTGGAGCGGCCCTCGGACCTGGCGGAGCGGCTCCCGAAGGCGCTGATCCACCGCAACGTACCGGGCGAGCCGGTGCACGCCTTCCTGCGGGACTTCGACCGGGCGTGGGCGGCGGCCGCCCCGTACGCCTCGCTGGGCGCGCGGCAGCGCTGGATCCGCTCCGTACGCGAACTGGCGGCGGACTGGCCGCTGACGGACGGTCCGCGGCGGTGGCGGCAGGGCGAGGTGACGGTGCGCTGGGAGGCACTGGCACCACGGCGCTGACAGCGCCGGCACCCACCCTCTCCGGGACTCCTTCCCCAACTCCCGCTGAATTTCGCGTACGTCGGGAACGCCTCCCGCGCGTCTCTCGTCCCCTAGAGGGGAACCGGCCCGACAGGCCCAGGTTTCCCCTGTTGTTTTCCGGTTTCGCATGGCACTATCGCCAAGGTCACCGCTAAGTTACTGACGGTAAATCAGATAGAGACGCGGGCCGTTTACGAGGGGGAGCTTGTGAACCGACGTCGCCACACCACCGCCGCGATCACCGTGATCTGCGCCCTGGCGGTGCTGGCCTCACCGGCCCTGACCCTTCAGGCCGCCGCCGCGCCGCTGCCCCCTCCCCCGCCGAAGAAGAGCCTGGAGGAGGTACGCAAGGAGATAGACGGCCTGTACCGGCAGGCCGCCGTCGCCACCGACGCGTACAACCTCGCCGAGGAGAAGACCAAGGAGCAGTCCGCCGAGATCGTCCGGCTCGCCCGGATGATCGTCGAGGGCCGCGAGAAGGTCGAGGACCTCAAGGCCAAGGCGGGCGCGGCCGCCCGCGCCCAGTACCGCAACGGCGGGCTCCCGGAAGGCGCGCAGCTCGTCCTCACCGACGACCCGCAGCTCTTCCTCGACAGCGCGGGGCGGCTCAAGGCCGGGGCGAAGGCCACCACGGACCTCCTCGGCGAGATGACCCGCACCCAGGCCGAGTTGGGCCTCTACGCCAAGGACGCCGGCGCCAACTGGACCAAGCTGGAGGCCCACCGGGTCAAGCAGGCCCAGGCGAAGAAGGAGATCAACGACAAGATCGCCGCGGCCAAGAAGCTGGAGTCCGAACTCGCCGCCGAGGAGCGCGAGCGACTGCGCCGCCTTGAGGAGCAGGCGCAGTACCGGGCCCAGACGACGTGGCTCGACACCGGCATCCTCGGCGACCTCAAGACCGGGGCGACCGCGCAGGGCAAGACGGCGGTGCGGTTCGCGACGGCGCAGATCGGCAAGCCGTACGTGTGGGGGGCGGAGGGACCGGACTCCTTCGACTGCTCCGGCCTGACCCAGCTCGCCTGGGCCAAGGCGGGGCTCCCGATCCCGCGCACCTCGCAGGAACAGTGGCGGCTGCTGCCGCGCGTGGACATCAAGGACATGCGCCCGGGCGACCTGATCGTCTACTTCAAGGACGCGAGCCACATCGGGATGTACATCGGCAAGGGCGCGATCGTGCACGCACCGCGCCCGGGCCGGAACGTGACCATCGCGGGGGCGGGCTCGATGGAGATCCTGGGAGTCGTCCGCCCGGGGTAGCAGCCGGTGGGGGCCGTTCCGACAGGATTCCGGCGGGATTCCGCCCCCCTGTGACCGGATTCATCCGCACGACCTGACGGACCTCCCGCACCCGGCGTGACCTTTCTCATTGCCTTCGGGCCCCTCCCACGGGCCTCCGCGGCCCTTCCCGCGACAACTACCTCCCCTTCCGCGGCATATGCCAAGCCCGGGAAGGCCACTCCCCCACTGATCACCATTCCGCTGCGCACCGACCTACCGCTAGGGTCCGGGACGGGCGGGGCGCCACCCGGCGCCCTGCGCACCCTCGGGGGGAGGGAAGGAAGCTCCGGACCGATGCCCGTATCCGTACCGCGTCAGAGAATCGTCTCTGCTTCCGTGGGACCCGGCGACGCCACCGCTATGGACGCCACCGCTATGACTGGCACAGGCACAGGAACCGACCGCGATCGCACCGATCTCACCCTCCTGGTCGTCGAGGACGACCCGGCGGGCGCCTTCGCCGTACCCGACCTGCTCGACGCGGCGGACGCCGCCGGGACGCGCGTACGCATCCGTACCGCCCGCAACCTCACCGAGGCCGAGCGGCTCCTCACCGACGACGTCCACTGCGTCCTCGTCGACCTCTCCCTGCCCGGCCCCCGCGCCGCCGCGGGGGACGACCCGCTCGCCCCGCTCCGCCACATCCTGCGCCTCGCCCCGCGCCACGCCGTCCTCGCCCTCGCGGCCTCGGCGGACGCGGAGCTGGCGGCCGAGGCGGTACGGGTCGGGGCCCAGGACCACCTCTTCCGCGAGGAGCTCGACGGACGGCTGCTCAGCCGGGCCATCCGGTACGCGGTCGAGCGCAAGCGCGCCGACGCCGTCCAGGTGAAGCTGGCCGAGTCCCGGCTGCGGGCCCAGGAGAACGCCCGCCTGGAGCGCGGACTGCTCCCGACGCCGCTCCTGGAGGGCTCGGACCTGCGGTTCGCGGCCCACTACCGGCCCGGCCGCTCCCGCGCGCTGCTCGGCGGCGACTTCTACGACACCGTCCGCACGCCCGACGGCACCGTCCACGCCATGATCGGCGACGTCTGCGGGCACGGCCCCGACGAGGCGGCCCTCGGGGTCGAGCTGCGGATCGCGTGGCGGGCGCTGACCTTCGCGGGGCTGTGCGGGGACGAGCTGCTCTCGACGATGCAGCAGGTCCTGGAGCACGAGCGGGAGAGCGACGAGATCTTCGCGACCCTCTGCACCGTCGACATCGCGCCCGACGGACGCCGGGCGGGCCTCTGCCTCGCCGGGCACCCGTCACCGCTGATCGCCCGGCAGGGACGGGCGGCCCGGCTGCTCCCGTACGAGGACGGCGGCCCGGCCCTGGGGCTGCTGCCGCGCGCCCGCTGGCCGCGCCGCCAGGTGGAGCTGGGCGGGGCGTGGAGCCTGCTCATGTACACGGACGGACTGATCGAGGGCCGCTCGGCCGGCCCCGGCTCGCCGCGGCTCGGCCAGGACGGGATGGTCGAGATGATCAACCGGCAGCTGGCCGAGGGCCTGCGGGGCGAGGAGCTCCTGGAGGCCGCCGTGACGGAGGTGCGGTCGCTGAACGGCGGCGAGCTGACGGACGACGTCGCGGTCCTCGCCCTGGAACGGGACAGGGCCCGGGGTTAGCCCCAGGCCCTGCCGTTACTCCTCTGGTTCCGCTACCGGCCGCCGTTGTAGGGGCCGTACGGTCCGTCGCTGCTGGAGCCGCCGCCACGGCGGCCGCCCCCGCCTCCGCCGGAGACCTGCGCGAGCGCGGGGCGCACGTCCACCATGAAGACGATGGCGGCGATGACCCCGGCGATCTGCAGGAACAGCATCGGCACCAGCAGATTCAGGGCGAGGTTGATGCCCAGGATGATCAGCCAGAACTTCTTCGTCTGCTTCTCGGCGGCGCGATAGGCGTCCTCGCGCGCCATGGCGGCGAAGACGAGTGCGGCCACGGCGAAGCCGGTGAAGATCAGGAAGATCACCAGGTTGAGAAGGGAGTCGAATCCCGCGCGCAACATGCTGAGCACCGCCTAGTGGTGATGTGGAGAAAGCGCCTCGCGGTCAAGGTACCCGTTACAACGCGTCGGGTACCCGTATTGGTGCCCGCCCTTCCGCTACTCCCCTACTCCTTCACTCCTTCTCGGCGGCGACCGTCGCCTTCTTGGCGGGGGCCTTGCGAGCGGTGGTCTTCCTGGCAGGCGCCTTCTCGGCGTCGGCGTCGGCCTCGGCGACCGGCTCGTCCGTCACCGGCGTCTCGTCCGCCGACGGCTCGACGACGACGGCGATCTCCGTGATCTCCTCGGCGGCCTCGGCGCGCCAGGTCTTGACGGCCTCCTCGCCGTGGGCGGCGACCTCCTCGTACTTCTCGCGCGCCTTGACCGCGTACTCGGCGGCGACGCCGACGCCGCGGAGGGCGAGGTCCTGGGCGGTCTCGCCGAGCTTCTTGAGGTCCGTGTCGAGACCGCCGACGACCTCGGCGAACTTCGCCTGCACGGTGACCTGGGCCTCCTTGGCCTGTGCGGTCACCTTCTCCTGCACGGCCTTCGGGTCGGTCTTCCGCACGGCCTCGATACGGGCGGGCGCCTCGGCGGCGAGCTGCTCGATCAGGCCGGGGACCTTCTTGGCCTGCCGCACGGCGAGGTCGGCGGTGCCGGCGGCGAAGTAGAGAGGGGTACGCAGTTCGTCGATGATGGCCATGCTGGTGGTCCTCCCGGGTGTGACGTAGGTACTAACGCGAAGGCGATTCGGCATCGGGCGCGGCGGCGGCCGGAACATCGGCTCCGGCGGCCTCGGCCTTGGCGGCGGCCTCAGCCTTGGCGACGGCCACGGCTTCGGCGAGGTTCTCCTTGCGGAACGAGTCGTAGATCTGGAGCAGCACCTGCTTCTGCCGCTCGTTGATCGAGGGATCGGCCAGGATGACGGCGCGCGTCTCCAGCTCCTCCCGCTCCTTCTCGTCGAGGATCCCGGCCCGCACGTAGAGCGTCTCGGCGGAGATCCGCAGCGCCTTGGCGACCTGCTGCAGCACCTCGGCGCTGGGCTTCCGCAGCCCGCGCTCGATCTGACTCAGGTACGGATTCGACACGCCGGCGGCATCCGCGAGCTGCCGCAGGGACAGCTGCGCGGTCCTCCGCTGCTCGCGGAGGTACTCACCGAGATTGCCGACGTTGAGCGATGCCATGCCCCGACCATGCCAGCCTCTGCTAACTATTGCAAGCAGGCGCTTGCAATAGTGTCGCGCGGCGTGGGCGGGCGTCAGTCGTCGAGGGCCTGGTAGAGCGTGGTCCAGAAGTCGTGGATGAGGCGCGTGGAGTCGGGGGTGGACATGCCCACCTGGGTGAGCAGGATTCCGGTGAGCCCGTTCTCCGGGTCGGCGTAGGCCGTGGTGCCGGTGCCGCCGTCCCAGCCGAACTGGCCGACGGGCGCGTAGTCGCCGCGGTGGGTGCGGACCGCCATCCCGAAGCCCCAGCCGCCGTGCTGTCCCTGGCCGACCGTGGCGTGGGCGATGTTCCCGTACATGGCGTTGCGGGCGGCTTGCTGCCCGGGCGTGAGGCGGTTGGTGGTCATCAGCTCGACAGCCGGTCGGGACAGGATCCGTTCGCCGCCGTGCATGCCGTGGTTCAGCAGCATCCGGAAGTAGGCGTGGTAGTCGTCGACGGTGGAGACCAGCCCGCCGCCGGCGCCTTGGAACGCCGGAGGCCGGCTCGTCCTGCCGCCCGCCGCCTCGTCCCACACGAGGAACTCGCCGGTCCGCGGGTCCGGCCCGTAGAGGGGCGGCAGCCGGTCGATCTTGTCGGCGGGCACGTGGAATCCGGTGTCCTTCATCCCCAGCGGATCGAGGACGCGCTCGCGCAGGAACGTCTCCAGCGGCCGGTCCGCGACCCTGGCGATCAGCACGCCCAGCACCTCGCTACTGAGGTCGTACTGCCACCGCTCTCCCGGCTGGTACGACAGGGGCAGCTCGCCGAGGCGGCGCATCCACTCGTCCGGCTCGGGCGCCGGGCCGGACGCCACGCCGTAGTCGGTCCGCTCGAAGGTCGCGGCCCTGATCGGGGCGTCCAGCAGCTCGAAGTCCATGCCGAGCCCGAAGGTGGACGTCAGCAGGTCCCGTACGGTGATCGGCCGCCGCGCCGGCACCGTGTCGTCCAGCGGGCCGTCGGGCCGTGTCAGGACCCGCCGGTCGGCGAGTTCGGGCAGCCACGGATCCACCGGCTCGTCCAGGCGCAGCTTGCACTCGTCGAGCAGGACCATCGCCGCCGCCGTCGTGACCGGTTTGGTCGTGGACGCCATCCGGAAGATCGTGTCCCGGCGCATCGGCGCGCCACCGTCGTGGCGCATCGTCCCGATCGCTTCGACATGCGTCCGGCCGCCGCGGCCGACCAGGGCGACCAGCCCGGGAATCCGCTTCGACTCGACATGCCGTTCCAGCATCTCGCGCAGGCCGCGCAGCCCTGCTTCGGAGAAGCCCTTGGCGCTCGTGTTCGTCGTGTTCGTCGTGTTCATCGTGAAGCTCCTTGCCCACAGCGGTTGTTCCCTGGAAGCCCCCTTCGCGGCGGCCGTGGCGCTGAGCGTGCACCTTGACCCGAGGTCAAGGTCAACCGCCTTCGCGGCAGGGCGTGATGAGCGGGAACAGGCGCGCTACCCTCGCCCTTGTGATCGCAGACGGACTCACGATCGGTCAGGCGGCGGCGTTCGTGGGCGTCACGATCAAGACCGTGCGGCACTATCACCGGCTCGGCCTGGTCGACGAGCCCGAGCGTGACGGTTCCGGCTACCGGCGTTACGGGTCGGCCGACCTGCTCCGGCTGGTCCAGGCCCGGACCCTCGCCGGCGCCGGTGTGCCGCTGGCCGAGATCGGGGACCTGCTCGACGCCGATCCCGAGCGGTTCGCCGTCGCCCTGGACGACGTCCGCCGTCGGCTCACCGAGCAGATCGAGGAGCTGACCGCCCGGCGCGACACCCTGCACCGGCTCACCCATGGAGACCGGGCCCTGCTGCCCGACCGGGCCTGCGCGGTCCTGGACCGGCTCGCCGACCTCGGCTTCGCCCCCGACTACGTAGCCGCTCAGAGGGAAGCCCTGGTGCTGGCCCGGGCACTGGTCCCGGGGATCTTCGACAACTTCCTGGCCCGGCTCGAAGCCTCGCTCGACGATCCCGAGTCCGTCGAGCTGACCAAGCGCGGCCTGGACGCGAGGTCCTGGGATCCGGACGACCCGCGGATCGAGGAGCTGGCGTCCGCGCTGGCGGACAAGCTGCTGGCCGACCGCGCGCTGCTGGCGATGCCGACCGGGTTCCGGCGCCAGTCCGACGCGGCCTCCCGGTACGGAGTGGTCAATCACCACCGGGAGGGCGAGGAGCCGTCCATCGCCCGGCTGAACGCTCTGGTCGAGGCGAACCTGCGCGCGGCCGGCATCGACGTCCCGCGTCAGTGACCGCGACCATCGGCAGTGGCAGCCGCAGCACCGAAACCGCTGGTCAGATGCTGTGACAGCGTCGCGTGCGATGCTGGGGAGCGTGAGGCTGGAGGATCTGGTGCGGTTGCGGCGCGCGCGGGACGTGATGGACCGCGACTACGCGCTGCCCCTCGACGTACCGGCGCTGGCCAGGGTCGCGCTGATGTCGGCCGGGCACTTCTCCCGCAGTTTCCGCGCCGCCTACGGCGAGACGCCGTACAGCTACCTGATGACCCGGCGCGTCGAGCGGGCGAAGGCACTGCTGCGGCGGGGCGACCTGAGCGTGACCGAGGTCTGCTTCGCCGTGGGCTGCACCTCCCTCGGGTCGTTCAGCTCGCGCTTCACCGAGCTGGTGGGCGAAAGCCCGAGCACGTACCGGGCCCGGCGCCACGAGGCGGGTGCCGTGATCCCGGCGTGCGTGGCGAAGGTCCTCACGCGCCCGACCAGGAGCGACTGACACCGCCGAGGAACGGCGGCCGAAGCGGTCACGATCGGAGAAGCGCGTTCCGGATCACCGTCGTAGCGTCGAAGCCATGAACGTCAAACTCTCGCAGTGCTTCATCGCCGTCGACGACCACGACAAGGCGCTCACCTTCTACCGCGACGCCCTCGGCCTGGAGGTCCGCAACGACGTCGGGTTCGAGGGGATGCGCTGGGTGACCGTCGGTTCGCCCGCGCAGCCGGACGTGGAGATCGTCCTCGAACCGCCGCTCGCCGACCCCAACGCCTCGGCCGCCGACCGCCAGGCCATGGCGGAGCTCCTTGCCAAGGGCATGCTGCGCGGGGTGATCTTCTCCACCGACGACGTCGACGCCACCTTCGAGCACGTCCGGGCGGCGGGCGGCGAGGTGCTCCAGGAGCCGGTCGACCAGCCGTACGGCGTCCGCGACTGCGCCTTCCGCGACCCGGCGGGCAACATGCTCCGGTTCTCCCAGCCCCGCGAGGCCGGCTGACGACCGCCCCTCCCCACCCCCTTCATGGCAGCATGCCCGGAGGGCAACAGGGAGGGTCGGCATGACAGTTGAGACGCACACCCCGGACACGGCGGGGCCCCGGCGCCGCGCGGACGTCCTCGACGAGACGGCGCGCCCGGGGCCGCGCCGCTTCTCCGGTCCCGCGACCGGGGACGAGCGGCAGATGCTCGTCGGGTTCCTGGCGGACCAGCGCGCGACCCTGGTGCTGAAGTGCGCGGGCCTCACCGACGACCTGGCCGACCGCGCCGTCGCCCCGTCCACGCTCTCCCTCCTCGGCCTGGTCCGGCACCTCGCCGACGTCGAACGCCGCTGGTTCGGCGCGGTCCTCGCCGGTCAGGCCGATGCGGCGCCGCTCTTCTCGTCGCCCACCGACCCGGACGGGGACTTCGACGGCGCGACCCCCGACGCGGCGGCCGTCACGGCGGCCTGGGACGCCTGGCACGCGGCCGTCGCCTTCGCCGAACGCTTCACGGCCGAGGCCCCCGACCTCGACGTCTCGGCCCACGACTCCTGGCGCGGAACGGTCTCGCTGCGCTGGGTCCTCCTCCACATGATCGAGGAGTACGCCCGCCACAACGGCCACGCCGACCTCCTCCGCGAACGCATCGACGGCACGACCGGCATGTGAGCCCCACGTGAGCGGCGCTCCCCCCGTTCAGTCCGCGTGTGCCGCCCAGTCCGCGCGTGCCGCCCAGGCGGCGAGCGCCGCGTAGTCGGCGTCGCCGAGCCCGCGCCGGGGATCCACCCGGTGGAGGAGCGCCCGTCCGGGATGGCGGCGGGCGACCCACGCCCGGTCGGCGGCCCCGATCTCGTCGTCCACCCAGGCGAACGGCCGCCCCGCCGCCCACGCCACCAGAGCCGGCACCTTCCAGTGGACACCTGGCTCCTCGGGACCGTCCGGCCAGGGGACGAGGGGCAGGGCGGGCAGCCCGAGGCGCGGGGCCACCCAGGCGTTGGCGTCCTCCTCCCAGGTCGTCGCCCACACCAGCTCGTACGGGAGGGCCGCGAGCCGCGCCCCTTGCGCGGGGTCGAGCCGTACGAGGAGCGGGCTCACGGACGGGGACGGCACGGGCGGGTACGTCGGGTACGGCCGTTCCCGCGCGCCGAACGGGATCAGCGGCCCGTCCACGTCCAGGAAGAGCAGGGGCGCGGTCACACCCCCATCCTGCCCGGCCGGGCCCGCCCCCACCAGCAATTCATCCGCTTCCTTACCATCCGCGACGGATCGACTTTCGTTACCCTGGCAGACATGACAGCCATGGCGCCCACCCGCACCGAGCCCGACCTCTCCTACCTCCTCGACCACACCAGCCACGTCCTGCGCACCCGCATGACCGCCGAGCTCGGCGAGATCGGGCTCACCCCCCGCATGCACTGCGTCCTGGTCCACGCCCTGGAGGAGGAGCGCACACAGGCGCAGCTCGCCGAGATCGGGGACATGGACAAGACCACGATGGTGGTGACCGTCGACGCCCTGGAGAAGGCCGGGCTCGCCGAGCGGCAGCCGTCGAGCACCGACCGGCGGGCGCGGATCATCGCCGTCACCGAGGAGGGGGCGAAGGTCGCCCAGCAGAGCCAGAAGATCGTCGACGGGGTCCACGAGAAGGCCCTCGCCTCCCTCCCCGGCGACGAGCGCGAGGTCCTGCTCCGCGCACTGAACCGCCTGGTCACCGGCCACCTGGAGACCCCCGTCGAGGGCCCGAAGACGGCCCGCCGGGCACGGCAGCGCGCCTGACCCCACAGCCACCCTCGAAACTCCTCCCGTAAAAAATAGTCTGCAACAAAACCATCTGCTAACGTCTCTCCTGTTGCCGCCGCCGAACAGGAGAGAAGCTCATGTCCACGCCTGCCAGCACCTCCCGCCACCTCGCCCTCGGCGTCCTCGCCACGAGCATGCTGATGACGGTCCTCGACGGCAGCATCGTCACCGTCGCGATGCCCGCCATCCAGAGCGACCTCGGCTTCACCCCCGTCGGCCTCAGCTGGGTCGTGAACGCCTACCTCATCGCGTTCGGCTCGCTGCTCCTCCTCGCCGGCCGCCTCGGGGACCTCATCGGCCGCAAGCGGATGTTCCTCCTCGGCACGGGCCTCTTCACCGCCGCCTCGCTCCTCGCCGGCGCCGCCACCTCCCCCGAGGTCCTGATCGCCGCCCGCTTCCTCCAGGGCGTCGGCAGCGCGATGTCCGCCGCCGTCAGCCTCGGCATCCTCGTCACCCTCTTCGCCGAACCCCGCGAACGCGCCAAGGCCATCGCCGTGTTCAGCTTCACCGGCGCCGCCGGCGCCTCCCTCGGCCAGGTCCTGGGCGGAGTCCTCACCGACGCCCTCGCCTGGAACTGGATCTTCTTCATCAATCTCCCCATCGGCGTCGCCGCCCTCCTCCTCGCCCTCCCCGCCCTGCCGGCCGACCGCGGCCTCGGGCTGAAGGCCGGCGCGGACGTCATCGGCGCGCTGCTCGTCACCTCCGGCCTGATGACCGGGATCTACGCCGTCGTCACCATCGAGGAGTACGGGGCCGGTTCGGCGCACACCCTCGGCTTCGGCGCCCTCGCCGTCGCCCTCCTGGCCGGCTTCCTCGTCCGCCAGACGAAGGCCGCCAACCCCCTCATGCCCCTGCGGATCCTCCGCTCGCGCAGCGTCTCCGGCGCCAACCTGGTCCAGATGCTGATGGTCGCCGCGCTCTTCTCCTTCCAGATCCTCGTCGCCCTCTACCTGCAGAAGGTCCGCGGCTACGGCGCCGCCGAGACCGGCCTCGCGATGCTGCCCGCCGCCGCCGTCATCGGCGTCGTCTCCCTCGGTGTCTCGGCCCGCCTCATCGCCCGCTTCGGCGAGCGGAACATCCTCCTCACCGGCCTCCTCCTGCTCGTCGGCGTCCTCGGCCTGCTGACCCGCCTCCCCGTCGACGCGAACTACGTCACCGACCTGCTCCCCGTGATGCTGCTCGCCGCCGGCTTCGGCCTCGCGCTCCCCGCCCTCACCTCGCTCGCCATGTCCGGCGCCGAGGAGAAGGACGCGGGCCTGGCCTCCGGTCTCTTCAACACCACCCAGCAGATCGGCATGGCCCTCGGCATCGCGGTCCTCTCCACCCTCGCCGCCTCCCGCACCGAGTCCCTCACGGAGGCCGGCCGCTCCACCGCCGAGGCCCTGACCGGCGGCTACCACCTGGCCTTCGCCGTCGGCACCGCACTCGTCCTCGCCGCCCTGGCCGTCGCCTTCACCGTCCTGCGCCCCGTCCGGAACCAGCCGGAGGCGCGGAAGCCCGAGCGCGTCCTCACCACGCTGTGACAATGACGCCATGAGAGCCGACCGCCTCGTCGCCGCCCTGCTCTTCCTCCAGACCAGGCACCGCGTCACCGCCGCCGAACTCGCCGCAGAACTGGACGTGTCCGAAAGGACCGCCCGCCGGGACCTCGAAGCGCTCGCGAGCGCCGGGGTCCCGGTCCGTTCCCAGGCGGGCGTGGGCGGCGGCTGGTCGTTGGTCGGCGGCGCCCGTACCGATCTGACGGGCCTCACCGCCCCCGAGGTCCGCGCCCTGTTCCTCCTGCTCGACAAGACGCCCGCGAGCCCGCAGACCCGGACCGCCCTGCGCAAGCTCGTACGGGCCCTCCCCTCGCCCCTCCGCGCGGGCGCCGAGGCCGCCGCCCGCGCGGGGACCGCCGACGGCACCGACTGGGCCGGCGCCCCGGTCTCGGTCCCGGAGGAACCCCGACTGGCCGCTCTCCAGCAGGCCGTGGTCGAGGAACGCGAGCTCACGATCGGGTACGCCCGCCCGGGCCGGGAGCCGAGCGAGCGGACCGTCCACCCGCTCGGGATCGCCACGAAGACCGGCGTCCACTACCTCGTCGCCGGTACGGAGCACGGCCTGCGCATCTTCCGGGTCGGCCGGATCGTCTCGGTGACCGAGACGGGCGCCCCCGCCGTCCGCCCCGAGGACTTCGACCTCCCCACCGCCTGGCGCGTGCTCGCCACCCGCATGGAGGACCGCATGGTCGCCGCGACGGTCCGGGGCAGAGCGGCCCCGGGCACGGAGTCGGTCCTCGAAGGCCTCGTCGAAGGGCGCGTACGGTACGGGGATCGCGCCCCGGACGGCTGGACGACCATCGAGATCGACGGCCCCTCGCCCGAGGTCGTCGCCGCCCGACTCGCGGGCCTGGGAGCCCGCGTGGAACTCCTCGACCCACCCGAGGCCCGCGCGGCACTGGCCCGCATCGGCGCCGAACTCACCGCGCTCTACGGGAAGACGGATCCGTCCCCGGACACTCCTCCGGAGGCCCCTCCGCGTGCACCAGAGCCGGCCGCGACACATCCCGGCTGAGCACCACGTACAACCCATGAGGCAGCGGCGCCAGAGCCGCCCCGGGTCATGACGCGCTCCCGTCCACCAGTACCGCGACGCCGTCCAGGATCCGGTCGAGGCCGAAGCGGAACTCGGCCTCGGGCTCGTCCGCGACGTCCAGTACGCCCGAGTCCAGCAAGCGCCCCACCGCCGGGTACTTCTCCGGGTCCGCGAGCCGCCTCAGGGTGCGGCCGTAGCGGGCGAGGACCTCGTCCGGGCTGCCGTCGCCCGCCGCCATCGCGGCGGCGAGGTCGGCGGTCATCAGGGCCTCGTTCTTCACGAACCCGGCGACGAGCAGGGTCACCGAGATCTTGGCGCCCTCGTCGAGGCCCGTGTCCGCCATGGCGACGAGGGCCTTCTCCCACCAGGCGACCATGTGCGGGGTCGCGGGCGGCCCGAAGACGGGGACCCGCAGCATCCAGAGGTTGCGGTGGTAGACCTCGCGCATCCCCCAGGCCCACGCCCCCATCGCCTCGCGCCAGCCCGTGCCGGGCGGGAAGAGCTCGGGCGGGGCGCCCGTCGCGGCCTCCTGCATGAGGACGTACAGCTCGCTCTTGGCGGAGACGTACCGGTAGAGCGACATGGGCGAGACGCCGAGCTCCTTGGCGACCCGGCCCATGGAGACCGCGTCGAGCCCCTCGGCCGAGGCGAGGGAGACGGCCGCGCCGACGATCCGGTCCAGGGTCAGGCCGGGCTTGGGCCCCTTCGAGGGGCGCTCCCGCAGCCCCCAGGCCGCCTCGATGCTCGGCGGCAGGAAGGTCCCGCCGTCGTCCGCGCCGTTACCGCCGTCGTCGCCCGCCATGACCCGCCGCCTCCGCACCTCGCACACGTCCCACGCTTGACGCCCATCCTAGTAATGCGTAACCCTTACACAGTAACGCGTATGGCATACGCAGTACGCGGTGAGCAGTACGCAGTCACGGGTCACGGCACTTCGCCACGACCTCATGAGCCCCAGGGAGCACGCCATGCCACCTCCGGCCGTCGAAGCCACCGGCCTGACCAAGACCTACGGAGGCGTACGCGTCCTCGACGCGCTCGACCTCCACGTCGCACCCGGCACGGTCTTCGCCCTCCTCGGCCCCAACGGCGCCGGGAAGACCACCACCGTCCGCATCCTCGCCACCCTCACCACGCCCGACGCCGGGCACGCGCGCGTGGCCGGGCACGACGTCGTCACCGCGCGCTCCCGGGTCCGCCGCGCGATCAGCCTCACCGGACAGTTCGCCGCCGTCGACGAGACCCAGACCGGCGCCGAGAACCTGTGGACGGCGGCCCGGCTCTCCGGCCTCTCCCGGCCCGCCGCCGCGCGCCGCGCCACCGAACTCCTCGAACGCTTCGGCCTCGCCGCCGCCGGCGACCGGCTGACCAGGACGTACTCGGGCGGCATGCGCCGCCGCCTCGACCTGGCCGCAGGACTCGTCCGCGACCCGGGCGCGACCCGCGTGATGTTCCTCGACGAACCGACCACCGGCCTCGACCCGCGCAGCCGACAGGAGCTGTGGGAGGTGGTCCGCGAACTCTCCGCGAGCGGTACGACGGTCTTCCTGACCACCCAGTACCTGGAGGAGGCCGACCGGCTCGCCGACCGCATCGCCGTCCTCGGCAACGGCCGCACCCTCGCCGAGGGCACCCCCACCGAACTCAAGGCCCGGTACGCCGCCCACCGCCTCGACGTCGTCGCGTACGACGGGGAGGGTTACGTACGACTCGCCGCCCGCACCACTCGCTCCGCGACCCACGACCCCGCGTCCCGCACGCTCGGCGTCCCCACCGACGGCAGCGCCGTCCACGTCCGCGAACTGCTCGACGCACTCGACCCCGAGCGCCGGGACATCGCCCGCTTCACCCTGCACACGGCCACGCTCGACGACGTCTTCCTGACCCTCACCGCCGCCGACGACGACAACGCCAACGCCAACGCCAAGGAGACCAGCCGTGTCTGACGGCCTCACCGGCGGTCTCACCGCCGCGAGCACCCTCGCCGGGCGCGGCATCCGCCTCAGCCGCCGCAACCTCGACGCCGTCATCACCTCGATGATGATGCCGATCATGCTGATGCTGGTCTTCGTCTACTTCTTCGGCGGAGCCATCGACACCGGCACCCGGTACGTCACCTACGTCGTCCCCGGCGTGCTCGTCCTCTGCGCCGGATTCGGCGCGGCGAGCACCGCCGTCACCGTCAGCGAGGACATGCGGCGCGGGGTCGTCGACCGGTTCCGCACGCTCGACGTCGGCGGAACGCCGTTCCTCGCCGGGCACGTCGCGGCCACCGTCACCCGCAACGCCCTCTCCACCACCCTCGTCCTCGGCGCGGCCTTCGTCATCGGCTTCCGCCCGACCGGCACACCGGGCGGCTGGCTCGCGGCGATCGGGCTGCTGCTCGCCTGGATCACCGCCGTCTCCTGGCTGTCGGCGGCCCTCGGGCTCGTCACCAGGACGGCGGAGGCCGCCGGCGCGATCACCTTCTTCATGATGTTCCTGCCGTACCCGAGCAGCGCGTTCGTGCCGATCGACACCATGCCGAGCTGGCTGCACGGCTTCGCCGAGCACCAGCCGGTGACCCCGCTCATCGAGTCGATGCGCGGCCTGCTGCTCGACCAGCCGGTCGGCGACGCCCCGTGGGTGGCGCTGGGCTGGTGCGCGGCCCTGCTCACCCTGGCGCTCGCCGCCTCCGGCTTCCTCTTCCGCCTCCGGACCCGCTGAGGTCAGAAGATGTCGGGCGAGAACGGCCGCAGCGGCGTACGGAACAGCAGGTCGGCACGGGCGGCCGCGCCCGGCGTCGGCTCCTCGACGCGCCCGACCCGGGCCAGCCGCACCGCCGACTCGTCACCGAAGGCGAGCGTGCCCAACTCGGCGACGTCCAGGACGAGATCGGCGGAGTCGGCCGTACGGACACAGGCCGCGCCCGTCGGGGAGGCGTCGAGGCGGTAGCGCCCGCCCGCCGGACCGTCCGCGTCCCGCAGGTCGAGGACGAGGCTGCCCTCCACCGGATACGTCCGGCTCTCCAGGACCCGGACGACGTCGAGGACCCGGACCCACAGCATGTCGACGTACGTCACCGTCTTCGCCGCGCGCGGGTCCGGCAGGAGCAGCGGCAGCAGGTCGTCGGGCGCCCGGTAACCGGAGCGGACCGTGCTGATCCAGTCGATCGAGCAGACGTACTGCCAGAGGGCCCGCTCGGCGGCCGGCGTGACGGCGATCAGGTCCCGTACGGACGCGGTGTTCACGGGCTGCTTGGCGTCGTCCCACTTGTCGTCGGCGCTGTAGGCGACGAACCCCTCCACCTCGCCGGACGCGGAGCGGTAGACCGCGTAGAACGGCTCCTTCCACGGGTCGAGCTGGTACCCGAGACCGGTACCGAGCTCCCAGCCGCGCGTGGTGCGGTCGGTGACCCCGGCGCGGACGCCGGCGAGCCGGCGGTGCAGTGCCGGACCGATCTTGCGGATCTCCTCGCCGTCGGACAGGTCGATCCGGCCGCCGTCGTCCGGGCGCCCCGTGCGCTTCGGGTCGAGCCCGGCGCGCCGTACGTCGACGCTCCACTCGGTGCACCAGCTGGCCGGGCCGAAGCCGTACCGCCCGTAGATCGGGTATTCGGCGGCGATCAGCGTGGCGATCGCGTCGCCCCGCTCCTTCGCGGCGGCGAGGTCGGCGCTCATCATGCGGCCCAGGAGCCCCTGGCGCCGGTGCGTCGGGGAGACGGTGACCTGGGTGATGGCGTCGGCGGTGAGGCTGCCGCCGCCGACCGTGCTGACCTCCTGCCGGAACGACCGGAGGGTGCCGACGATCCGGTCGCGGTCGAAGGCCCCCAGCGTCCGCGCGAGGTCGGAGTTCGCGAGGCGGTCGGCGACCAGGTCGTCGGAGGTGTTCGGCGGTCGGAGGAACCCCGTCTGCAGGGCGAGGAGCCAGCCGGGGAAGTCGGATTCCGTCACCGCGCGCACGTCGACACTCATTCCCCGACCCTACGCAGCGCCGTACGGACCTCGCACACGAGTTTCCCGCGAGGTCCCGAGGCCCCGGCCCCGCGCCCCCTCAGGCCAGCAGGTCGTCGACCTGTGCCTCGCCCTCCCGGTAGCGGCGGGCGATCTCCCCGCTGCAGTCGTCGGCGGTCCGCTGGAGGCCCTGCCGCCGGTGCGAGATCTGCTGCTCGTACCCCGCGAGCCGCCCCATCGCCGTGTGCAGCTCCTCGTCCGTACGGGCCGTCAGGTCCGACAGCTCGACCTCCGACAGCATCTCGGACGCCAGCCGCCGGTACTCCTCGCCGCGCGGAGTCGACAGCGTCACGTGCCGCGCCGACGTCCGGTGGCGCGAGGGCACGTCGGCGAGGATCTCGGAGAGCCGGTCGAGGACCGGGGCCTCCGGGTCGGTCCGCCGCGCCAGCTCGGCCCGCAGGATGTCGATCCGACCCTGGAGCATCCGGCGTACGTAGCTCAGGTCGGCCTCGTCGCTCTGCGCCTCCCGGCGCAGCGCGCGCAGCTCGGGCAGCCGCAGCGCGCCGAGGTCCGGCTGCGCCCGGTCCGCCAGGGCCGGCTCTCCGGTCCGCTGCACGGGCGGACGCACGATCGGGCTTCCACCCATGCCTCCTCCCACGCCTCCTCCAGGGCTTCGTCCCACACTCGCGGCGCGGAACAGCGGTACGGGGCCGGACGGCGTCGGCCCGGTGCCAGGTGCACTCATGTGAATCGTCCCCTCGACCGGTGCGGAGCCGCACCGCCTGACAGGCATCGTGCCACTCCCACCCGTGCGCGTGCAGGCGCTCTGCACCCGTTCGGCCCCCCACTGTTCCCGGCCGGTACGTTGGGACACATGCGAGCTGTGGTGCAGAGAGTGGACGGCGCGAGCGTCGTCGTCGCAGGGGAGACCGTCGGAGAGATCGTCGGCGAGGGGCTGTGCGTCCTGGTCGGGGTGACCCACGACGACACCCCGGAGAAGGCCGCCCAATTGGCCAGAAAGCTCTGGTCCGTCCGGGTGCTCGACGGCGAGAAGTCGTGCTCCGACGTGAACGCGCCGCTGCTGGTGATCTCTCAGTTCACCCTCTACGGAGACGCCCGCAAGGGCCGCCGACCCACCTGGAACGCCGCCGCCCCCGGCCCGGTCGCCGAGCCCCTCGTGGACGAGGTCGTCGCGCAGCTGCGGAACCTGGGAGCGCACGTGGAAACGGGCCGCTTCGGAGCGGACATGCGCGTCTCGCTCACGAACCACGGCCCGTTCACGGTCCTGCTGGACGTCTAACGGCTCAGCGGCTTCCTCACGGCTCGACGACCGTCTCCTGCGCGGCCGCCGTGTTCCCGACGACCAGCGGCGCGTCCACGGGGACGTTCCGCTTCACCAGGGCCAGGGCGATCGGCCCCAGCTCGTGGTGGCGGACGGCGGTCGTCACGAACCCGAGCTGCCGGCCCTCCTCCCCGTCGGCGGCCAGCCGGACCGGCGCACCGTGCGCGGGCAGCAGGACCTCGCTGCCGTCCAGGTGCAGGAAGACCAGGCGGCGCGGCGGCTTCCCCAGGTTCTGCACGCGGGCGACGGTCTCCTGCCCCCGGTAGCAGCCCTTCTGGAGGTGGACGGCGCTGCCGATGAGGCCGACCTCGTGCGGGATGGTCCGGTGGTCGGTCTCGAAGCCGAGCCGCGGCCGGTGCGCCTCGACGCGCAGCGCCTCGTACGCGAGGATCCCGGCGGCCGGGCCGTGCGAGGCGGCGAAGGACTCCAGGTCGGCACGGGGCAGGAACAGGTCGCGGCCGTGCGGGGTCTCCCGTACGACGGCGCCCGCGGGGACCTCGGCGATGGAGCCGGCCGGGAGGTGGACGACCGCGATGTCGTCCGTACGGTCGGCGACCTCGACCCGGTAGAAGAACTTCATCGACTCCAGGTAGGCGACGAGCTCCTCCCGCGTCCCCGGCTCGACGTGCGCCCAGAGCGTCTCGCCGTCGTCGACGAGGTACAGGGCGTGCTCGATGTGCCCGTTCGCGGAGAGGACGAGCGCCTCGGTCGCCTGCCCGGGCGGCAGGTCGGTCATGTGCTGGGTGACGAGCAGGTGCAGCCAGCTCAGCCGGTCGTCGCCGGTGACGGCGACGACACCGCGGTGGGAGAGGTCGACGAAACCGGAGCCGTCGGCGAGGGCGCGCTGCTCGCGGAACAGATCGCCGTAGTGGGCGGCGACGCCTTCGTCGCGGCCTTCGGCGGCGACGGCGCCGGGCAGGGCCAGCAGTGGGCTGATCTTTGAATGTCGCTGCATAGGAGCCAGCCTACGACTCGCCGTCGGCTGCCTTCCCGGCACACTCGGCGCAGCGGCCGAAGATGGCGAAGTGCTTCATGTCCGTCTCGAAGCCGAAGGCCTCGCGGAGCTTCCCGGTGAACTCGGCGGCCACCTCGACGTCCGCCTCGATCACCTCGGCGCAGTCCCGGCAGACCAGGTGCAGATGGTGGTGCCGGTCGGCGAGGTGGTACGTCGGAGCCCCGTGCCCCAGATGGGCGTGGCTCACCAGCCCGAGTTCCTCCAGGAGCTCCAGGGTCCGGTACACGGTGGAGATGTTCACCCCGGACGCGGTCCTGCGGACCTCGACCAGGATCTCGTCGGGCGTCGCGTGCTCCAGCGCGTCGACGGCCTCGAGGACGAGCTGACGCTGCGGCGTCAGCCGGTAGCCGCGCTGCCGCAGGTCGCTTTTCCAGTCGGTGGTCACCACGCCCTCCAGTGTAGGAGGACGCGGCGCGCCACCCCGGTCGTCTACCGGATGTCTAGCGGAAGAAGGCGATGCCGTCGTCCGGCAGGTCGCCGAGGTTACGGGCCATCTCCGCGACCTCCTCGGGCGTCACGACCTTCTTCAGGTGCGCCGACATGTAGGGGCGGAGCGGGACCTCGGGGGTCGCCTTCTCGCCGACCCACATGAGGTCGCTCTTGACGTAGCCGTAGAGGCGCTTGCCACCGCTGTACGGGCCCGAGGCCGCCGTCCGGGCGACGGCGTCCGTCGCGAGGTCGATCTGCGGCTTCTGGTCGGCGAGCTCGCCGTACCAGATCTCGACGATGCCCTCGTCACGGACCATGACGATCTCGACCTTGCGGTCCTTGTCGATGCGCCAGTAGCCGCTCTCGCTCTCCAGCGGACGGACCTTGTTGCCGTCCTTGTCGAGGACCCAGGAGTGCGAGTGGTACTCGAGGAAGTCCCGGCCGTCGTGGCTGAACGTCACGGACTGGCCGAAGTTGCACTTCTCGGCGCCGGGGAAGTCGGAGACGCCCGCGCCCTCCCACGTACCGAGCAGGAACGCGAGGGGGACGAGGTCCGGATTGAGGTCGGACGGGATCTCGATCATGAGCAGCTCTGGCGTTCTCTAGAAGTGGTTAGCGCTGGCCCTGGTACAGCTTCTTCACGGCCAGTCCGGTGAAGGCGAGCACGCCGACGGCGACGAGGACCAGCAGGACTTCGAAGAAAATGATCACAGGGTGCTCCTCGACTGAGCGGTGAAGGCGGAACGGGCCGGACCCCAGCTTAGTGGGCGGGGGCCCGGCCCACTCTGTGAGGTGGGTCTAGGGGGTGTCTTGTCGATCAGGCCGGATCAGGGAGCGGCGGCTGGTGCCGTGCATCGCAAGGCGGAGGAGGGAGTCATGGCGGAGTCATGGCGAGTGACGACAACGCGGCGAGGCGCGGTGCCGGCCGCCGCGAGCCCGGCCTGATCGGCAAGACACCCCCTAGTACTGCAACGGTCTATGTTGTGACGGTTGGGCAGTTTCTGGTGGTGTGTGGCCGCGTCGTTTGTAGTGGCTGATGCGGGCTTGGTGTTGT